>NZ_JAQQCQ010000019.1:0-166253 GCF_046030355.1 Paraburkholderia caffeinilytica | reverse complement strand
CGAACAATTCAAGAAAAGGCCAACACCGCAAGCCGCCCACACAAGCTGCGCCCCAAATATCCCACTAACAATTAAAAAAAACCAAAACCAACCACAAAAAAAAATTCACTCCCCCGCCGGCCAAGGCAACCCCACCACCGACCAATCCAACTCCACCCCAATAACAGACCGCTCAGCAGCAAACTGCACAGCCAACGTAACCGCCACACACGGCCGCCCACTAGCCAAAGAAAGATAAGGATTACTAGCCACAGCCACCCCAGGCAACAAAACCGCATTACGAAAATAAGGCCGATGATCCCACCGCGCATCCCGCGGATTCGCCACCGGCTGCAGCGAAGCCCCATCACCACGCCACGCCGGCCCCCGCACCTCATGCCCGATCTGCCGCCCCGAATCATCGAGAATAAAACAGCTGATAGCGCGATCAAACGTAGCCAGAAAAGCAAACGCCTCACCCATCGAAACACCGGCCAGCAAAGCATCCGCAGCCAGCCTCAAAGCAGCCCGGTAAGGCTCCACCTCCGACTCGAACAACGCATACTGATGCGCCCTCCCCTGGGCAATCACATCAAACGCATCATCGATCCGCCGATGCACCGACTCAGGCGGCGCAATCTCGGCCGCCGGCCGCCCGAGCAAAAAACCCTGCGCAAAATCCACATTCGATTCCACAGCGAGAATCAGCTCCTCCGTGGTCTCCACACCTTCAACCACCACCAGCATCCCCGCCTGATGCAGCAGCGAAACCAGCTTCGGCAAGATCGGCTGCTCGGTGCCATGACTGGTCGCACGAATCAGCTCGCCGTCGAGTTTCACGAGATCCGGGCGAATCCGGAGCAACCGGTCGAGGTTCGATTGACCCGCGCCGAAATCGTCGACGGCAATCAGAAAACCATGCTCGCGGTACAAAGCCGCCGCCCGCGACATGTCGTCGACGCTGCCGCCATGCGATTCCAGAATCTCGAGAATCACCCGCTCAGGTTCGAGCCCGACCGCCCGCACGGTCATGGCGAGCTGATCCGCGTAACCCTCGGCGATAAACGTGGCCGGCAGAATATTGAGGAACAGCCACGCATCGCCAGGCAGCGATTTGCGCGCATTGCACAAATGCACGGCATGACTCGCGCGATCGAGCGCGCCTTCGTCACTGGAGGGCTTCGGCGCGAACAGCACCACGGGCGGCACCAGCGTGCCGTCGGCCTGCTCGCCGCGCAGCAACGCCTCGAATCCCACCTGCTTCTGATGCGACAAACTGTAGAGCGGCTGGAAGTGCGAGGTCAGGTAGTAGTCCTCCCAGCGGTGCCGCCGCGCCAGCGCCCCGTCTTCCGCCAACCCGTCGCCGGCGAGCATCTGCAGCGGCTCGATCGGCAGCGCGCGTTCAGCGCATACGCGGTTTCTGCCTGAATGTTTGGCGCGCAGCAAGGCTTCGTCGGCGCGATCGAGCAGCACCATGATGCTTTCGCCGCTCCGGTGTTCAGCCACGCCGAAGCTCGCCGTCAGATAGCCGTCCGGCCGTTCGATCGCGGCAATCGCGCCGCGCAGGCGCTCGGCCAGCGCCAGCGCACCCGCCAGCCCGTCGCGCAGCAGCACGGCGAACTCCTCGCCGCCGATCCGGCTCACGCTGTCGTCCGCGGAGGTTTCCTCCATCAGCACCTGAGCGACCTGGTACAGCGCATGATCGCCGATCGCATGGCCGAAGCGGTCGTTCAGCGATTTGAAACTGTCGATGTCGAGAAAAATCGCGCTGACCCGCGCCCCGGGCATCGTCGTCTCAAGGCGGCGCTCGCCCTGCTTCACGAACGCGCGGCGATTTTGCAAGCCGGTCAGCGGATCGGTCGCGGCGAGCTGCGCCAGTTGGCTCTCGAGCAGAAAGTGATTGCGCCGGAACCGGTAGAAGCCGAAGTGAAACACCGCGGAGGTCGGCATGCCAATCGCCACGATCCACATCCACACGACGACATCGACGTCATGCGTGCGCAGATCGCCGAACAGAAAGGCAAGCGCAGTCCCATAGAAGAGCGTACTGCCGACGAAGAAATGCAGCGGCGTGAGCCAGAGCGGCGCGGCGCAGACCGGGATCACCACCATGGCGGGCAGCATCCACAACAACGGTTGTTCGACGCCGGAGACGTTCAGCGCAAGGCCCGCCACCAGCACCAGGGAGTACGCGACGCCGATGGCACCGAAGGTGCTGGTCGAGCCGGCGCGCGGAATCGCCATCACCAGCAGGGCAAGCACCAGCGCACAGGCGAGCCGGTAAGCAAGCGGCGTCGCCGGACCGCTGACCATATTGCGCGCGCCCACCAGACACAGGAACGCGACAACTGTAAACGCCATCGTGACCGTCGACAGTGGACGCTGATGTTCCAGCGAGCGTCGATGAAAACGATCGCGCAAACCGGGATCGGACAGTTGCTTCGTTGAGGTGGAAAGCATATTGATAGCTATCAGGCTGGCTCCGGTTACTCCACCAATGGATAACGGCAACCGTCTGATAAATATTTATGCCCTGCCCGCAAATAGTATTGCGCTCCGCTTCTTAAAGATTACGCCGCCATTACACGATCGCGGCCCGAGGCCTTGGCGGCGTACAACGCGCCGTCGGCCCGCGCCATCAGCTGGGCGAGCGATTCATCCTGCCGATGCTGGTCCACGCCGACGCTGAAGGTGTACTTCAGTTCACGCGGCAACTCGGCTGGCGCAGCCGCCGCGAGCCGGACCCGCAGACGCTCCATCAGGCGCACTGCTTCGGCCGTGGTGGTTGCCGGGCACAGCACGCCGAACTCTTCGCCGCCCAGCCGCCCGAATACGTCGCCGCCCCGCAGATTACGGGTGACAAAGCCCGCGAAGTGGCGCAACACCCGGTCGCCGGCGGCATGGCCATGGCCGTCGTTGACCACCTTGAACGAATCGATATCGATAATCGCCATCGCCACCGGCGAGGCGGTGCGCGACGACGCCTTCAGCAGCGCGTCGCCGACCGCGAGAAACGCCCGGCGCGACAACGCGCCCGTCAGGTCGTCGATATTGGCCAGCCGCTCGAGCCGCTCGGCGAGACGATCGTGCGCCAGCAACACCACGCCGATCGAAATGGAAGGCGGCGCGAGAATACCGAGTGCGAGAAAAGCGACATTGCTCGGCGTCACCTGCATCAAGCCGGTCTGCATCAGCGTGCCGAAGCCGTACATGATGCCGCGCGAGGCATGTCCTGCGCATAACAGCACGGCCGCTACCGCAAGAAAATAGTAGCTATAGCGTGGCCGGTTCGAGGGGCGGTCGCGCAGCATTGTCACGGCGAGCATGGCGTAGAGGCCCGCATGAAACGCCGAGGTCACCGTCACCCGCGCGTTGAAGTCCGGCGTGATGAAGGTCCAGTAGATAACACCGATCAGCACAAGAAGCGCACCGGCATAGGCAGCCCAAGGTCGCGTGCGACGCCCCAGAAAACGGTAGCAGCCTTCCAGGACCAACAGCAGCGAAATGGCCAGCAGTTCGTTGGCCGCCACGAAAGTCAGCCAGCGCGACGCATGTCCTTGCGACGCAAAGGCAAGGAGCGCCACGATCGCGATGGTATTGGCCGAGATCCAGTAGCCGACACCCGGTATCGCCGCCCGCCATAGCGAGCCGAGCACGGCGATTCCCATGGCGCCGGACAGAATCGTGACGGCCAGGATAGTGAGTGGATTGAGCATTGTTGTTTTAAATCAAACGGCATCGTCATAGCGCATCACGCCCCTGCGTGTGCCTGTGCGCGCTTGTGTTCCGCGCCGTGTGGGCCGGTGCGCGCAGAGCCAGGCGGCGCCAATCCATAAGCTTACTGGTCCAGATGACAGTTGGGGGCGCAGCGAGCCGGAAAGATTCAACAAGCGCTTCCGGCTGCGGCAAATGTCCGGCGCAACCCGCGTAACCCGACTCAAATCGTTGCATTTAGCATGAAACCGGAAAGCGAAAACATCGGCGCCATCTGCCGTTAATCAATCAATCGAAAAACACATTCGCGCCGGGCATCCACGATGGAAAAGCGGGCAGCCAATTCATGCGGCAAAAATTACGCCGCGAAAGGCATCTGCCGCAACCGTTTGCGCGTATAAAGCAGACGAATGTAAAGTGGCTAAAAGTTAATGTCTTAAGTAGACTTCTGCGAAGTGTGGCGGATAGAGCAGACCAACTCGGTAAAAATAACCTAGGACGCGTGCAATGCGCGCCTTCCCGTAACACTTTCAATTGTTCGGCCGTCAGCGCCCGTTTTGTTCGCGGTTTGAAGCAGCGGCTATTTCCCGGAAAATATGGTCCCAATTCTCGATTACCTGCTGGAACGCCAAGTCTCGCCACAATGGCGCGGCATGCTGACTGCACTCGCGACCGAGTTCGAAGCGCAGATCGGTCCGGACGAACTGCGTCAACTGATGTATCGCGTCGGCTGCCGGTTTGCCGAGGCGCATCAATTGCCTGCGTGCGGATCGACGGCCGAGCTCGCTCAGGTGTTGAATCTGCGCTGGCATGACATGGATTGGGGCTACGTCGAACTGTCCGACGAGCCGGAGTCTCTGCGCATCGTTCATTACTGCGCGCCGCTGCAGGCATTCGGCAACGCGGCGCTCGCATGGACCCCGGCGTTTCTCGAAGGCGTCTATCAGACGTGGTTGAGCGCGTTGGGTGCAGAGGGCCTGTCGGTGGCGCAAACGAGCGCGTACGGCGCAGACACCGCGATCGAGTTCCGGCTGGGGCGGCACCCTGTATGAGCGGGCCGCGCAAGCGGACTGGCCAGGACAACGCAAGTCTTTAGAAAAGACGGTGGCACTATGACTTCATCGAGCGACATCGAAAAACTATTCGAGCATTTTGGCGGCGACGCCAGCGCGTACCAGGAAATCGGCCGCGAAAACGAAGCGCGTTCGGCGCGCACACGTTGGCCGCTCCTGGTGACACTGGATCTGACCCAGCCGACGATTCCCGCGATCAGGCAACGTCGCGAGGTTGCGGGCGAGACATCGGCGCAAAACCCGGCGCCCGCTGCCGATCGTCAGGACACGGCGCCCAAGGACACCGCTTCGGTCACGCGCGCGAAGGCGCCGCTGTTCACGCGCTCGCATCGGCGGGATATTCCGCCGGTCGTCGTCACCGCTCAGCCGGCTTCGTCGCGCGGCGCTTCGCGTTTCGGCGCGCTCGAAACAAAAAGCGACGCCACGTCAACCGCGCCGGCTGCGCCGGTCGCGACGCAGATCGATGCGGCACCCATCGTGGCCACGCAGGCTGCGGCTGCCGTTGCACCAATCACGCCCGCCGTACCGCAACCCACAGCGAGCATGCCGCCAGTCGCGGTGACGCCGCGCGCCGACATCCCGGCTCTCACACCGCGCGCGCCCGTACCGGCGCCGGTCTTCGCGCCGACGCGGATGCAAGCACCGGCGCCTGTCCCGGCATGGACGCAAGCCCCCGCCCAGACACACACCCTGACATGGGCGCAAGCGCCCGCCCGTCCCTACTCGACGGCGCCCGCGGCACCGAAGCCACCTGCTTCGATCCTCGGCAAACTGTTCGCTCCGCAACCCGAACAGGCGCAACAACACGCCGCCGCCTCGCCAGCCGAATCCGCCCCGCTGCAATCGGTCTTCGATCGCCTGCGCGGCACCCCCGCCCAAACGGCCGCCGCGCCAGCCCGTGCGCCGCGCGCCGCCACGCCCGCCGCCGCTTCCAATTCGTGGCTGGTCAACGGCCCGCGTCGCTCATGAAAGTCATTGCGGTCGTGTCCGCCAAAGGCGGGGTGGGGAAAACCACCCTCGCCGCCAATCTCGCTTCCGTGCTGGCCGCAAGCGGCCGGCGCGTGATTGCCCTCGACCTCGATCCGCAGAACGCGCTGCGTCTGCATTTCGGCGTGCCGCTGGACAGCATCGACGGTTTGTCGCGCGCGACCTTGACAGGCGATCCGTGGCAATCGGTGATGTTCGACGGCGTGGACGGTGTGACCGTGCTGCCCTACGGCGCGGTGCTCGAAGAGGATCGCCGCCGCTTCGAAGCGCATATCGACCAGGATCCGAGGTGGCTCGCGCAGGCGCTGCAAACGCTGCAACTCGACGCGTCCGACATCGTCATCGTCGATACCCCGCCGGGTTCGTCCGTGTATGTACGCGCGGCGTTATGCGCGGCCACCTTCACGCTGAACGTGGTGCTCGCCGACGCGGCTTCATACGCGGCCATTCCGTTAATGGAACGGCTGATTGAAACGTATGCGGCGCCGCGCCCCGAGTTCGGAGGCGAAGCTTATGTGGTCAATCAGATCGACCAGTCACGCCAGTTGACCAAAGACGTTCTCAAAGTCTTGCGCCAGATGCTCGGCGACAAGCTCTTCCCGGGCGTGATCCATCTGGACGAAGGCGTGAGCGAAGCGCTCGCCTGCGACACCACGCTGATTCACTACGATCCACTCAGCCAGGCGGCCGCCGACTTTCGCTCGTGCGGCAACTGGCTGATGGCGGCGGTCGATGCGATCGCCGTCTCGCCGAGGAACGTCGCATGAGTACGTCTCAGTCGCAGGACATCGAGGCCGGCGAACCGTCGCGGCTCGAACGCTTCGTGGACGCGCGCTTCTGGAACAGCCGGATCGTGACGGGTCTGGTCACGCTGTTCGCGCTGATGACGCTGTACTTCGTCTTCACGGTGCCACTCGCGTTCTACGAGCAACTGACGTTCGCGACCTGCTGCTTCGTCACGGCGCTGCTGTTCCGCCGCCTGCCCGGCCGTTACGCGACGATGGTGATGATCATGCTCTCGGTGGTCACGTCGGGCCGCTACATGTACTGGCGGCTCACGTCGACGACATACTGGGAACATCCGCTCGACGCCATATGGGGCTTGCTGCTGGTGTCGGCCGAAGTCTATTCGACCCTCGTGCTGATGCTCGGCTACTTCCAGACCGCCTGGCCGCTCAAGCGCACGCCGATGCCGTTGCCCGCCTCGCGCGACCTGTGGCCGACCGTCGACGTATTCATTCCGACCTACAACGAGCCGCTCTCGGTGGTGAAGCCGACCATCTACGCCGCGCTCGCGCTCGACTATCCGGCCGACAAGATCGCGATCCACGTGCTCGACGACGGCCGCCGTCCCGAGTTCAAGGCGTTCTGCGAGGAAGTCGGCGTCAACTGGACGATCCGCACGCACAACCGCCACGCGAAAGCCGGCAACATCAATGAAGCCCTGAAGATCACCCAGGGCGAGTACCTCGCGATCTTCGACTGCGATCACATCCCCACCCGCTCGTTCCTGCAGATCGGCCTCGGCTGGTTCCTGCGCGACAAGCTGCTGTCGATGCTGCAAACGCCGCACCACTTCTTCTCCGCCGATCCGTTCGAACGCAATCTGGGCACCTTCCGCAAGGTGCCGAACGAAGGCGAGCTGTTTTACGGCCTCGTGCAGGACGGCAACGATCTGTGGAACGCCACCTTCTTCTGCGGCTCGTGCGCGCTGCTGCGCCGGACCATGGTCGAAGAGATCGGCGGCATCGCGGTGGAAACGGTGACCGAAGACGCGCACACCGCGTTGAAGCTGCACCGCCTCGGCTACACCACCGCCTATCTGGCGATCCCGCAGGCGGCCGGTCTCGCCACCGAAAGTCTCTCCGGCCACATCGGCCAGCGGATTCGCTGGGCGCGCGGCATGACGCAGATTTTCCGGATCGACAATCCGCTGACCGGCAAGGGTCTGAAAATCGGCCAGCGGCTGTGTTATCTGAACGCGATGATGCACTTCTTCTACGGCATCCCGCGTCTGGTGTTTCTCACGGCGCCGCTGTCGTATCTGTTCTTTGGCGCGCACGTGATCGAAGCCGCGGCCAGCACGATCGCGATCTACGCATTGCCGCACATGTTCCACGCGAGCATCACCAACTCGCGCATGCAGCGCTCGTTCCGCCATTCGTTCTGGGCCGAAGTGTACGAATCGGTGCTGGCGTCGTACATTACCGCGCCGACCTTGCTCGCACTGATCAACCCTAAGCTCGGCAAGTTCAACGTAACGGCCAAGGGCGGCCAGATCGAGAAGAACTACTTCGACTGGGCGATCTCGCGGCCCTATCTGTTCCTGCTGTTGCTGAACCTGATCGGCTTCGTGGTCGGCATCGTGCATATCTATCTGAACTGGCACATCCGCAGTGTGGTGAACACGACCATCCTGAACCTCGGCTGGACCACCTACAACATGCTGATTCTCGGCGCGAGCGTGGCCGCGGCCAGCGAGCGCCGGCAGATTCGCGCGGTGCACCGCGTGGCGATGACGATGCCGGTGATGCTGAAGTTCTCGACCGGCCGCACGCTCGCCTGCGAGACCATCGACTACTCGGAAGGCGGCGTCGGCGTGGCGCTGCCCGCGAAGATCGAAGTGCCGATGCACGAACGCGTGACCGTGTCGCTGTTTCGCGGCGACGAGGAATACGCCTTCCCCGCCACCGTCGGTTTCACGGAGCCGGGCCGGGTGGGCCTGCGCTTCTCGGCAATGACACGCGAACAGGAGTACGAGTTCGTCAAGACGACCTTTGCGCGCGCCGACGCCTGGACCGGCTGGGCCGAAGGGCGTCAGCAGGACACGCCGTTGCGCGGTCTGTCGCATGTGCTGTCGGTCGGCGCGCGCGGCATCGTGGGGCTCTTCGAGCATCTTTATGCCGACCTTCGAAGCTCGATGAAAAGCCGTCCGGTGGACGTCAAGAAGCTAAAAACCAAAGACTGATCTATGGGCAACAGGATGGCGAAGGGAAACATCGAACGCTCGAATCACGAGCGCAATGGGATGGAAGCACAGGCGCGTCTGCCGGGACGCCCCCGTTCGCAACGGCTGATGCGCGGGATTGCCTGCTGGCTCGCGTTGCAGACCGCGTTGGCGGCGCCGCTGGCCTCGGCGGCCGAAGTGGCTGCGGCGGCCATGAGCGGCGCCAGTGCGTCGCAAGCGTCACCGGCGGCAGGCGCCGCTGGTGCGCCCGCTGTGCGCGTCGCCACTGGCGTCGGCAGCGTGCCCGCGCCGAGCGCCGCCGTCCCCTACGATCCGAACGCGCTCGCACAAGCGCAGTTGGCCACGCCTACGCCGGCGCTCGCCGCGTCGTCGGTGAAAGCCTTGGGTATCAGAACGCCGACCACCGCCGAACCGGGCACGCTGGTGCCGGGCGGCCGTCGTCAAACGCTCACGTTCGCCGACCTCGGCGCGCGCGATCCGCTGCAACTGCGCGGCACCGACGGCCAGAACGGCGTCGCGTTCTCCGTGCGCGGCGACGAAGTGGTGACCGGCGCGGTCCTGCATCTGGTCTATAGCTACTCGCCCGCGCTGCTCGCGAATATTTCCCAGCTGAAGGTGCTGGTGAACGGCGAAGTCGCCGCGACGCTGCCGGTGCCGCACGAACAGGCCGGCATGCTGGTGGCGCGCGACGTTTCGATCGATCCGCGTTTCATCACCGAATTCAACCACCTGAACGTGCAGTTGATCGGTCACTACACGACGAGTTGCGAAGACCCGGCGAATTCGTCGCTGTGGGCTACCGTCAGCAATGCGAGTTCGCTCGACCTGACGTATGCGTCGCTCGCCAGCAAGCCGGATCTCGCCGCCCTGCCGCAGCCGTTCTTCGACCGCCGCGATGTGCGCCGTCTCGAACTGCCGTTCGTGTTCCCGCAAAAACCCGGCGCCGCGACACTCGAAGCGGGCGGCATCGTCGCGTCCTGGTTCGGCGCGCTCGCCGGCTATCGCGGTGCGGTGTTTCCGGCGCAACTGGATAACGCGCCGCTGTCGGGCAACGCGGTCGTGTTCGCGACTACCGACCAACGGCCCGCCGGCGTGACGATTCCGGCGATTTCCGGCCCGACGATCGCGGTGGTGGATCGCGAAGCGCCGGCGCGCGGCAAGCTGCTGCTCGTGCTCGGCCGCACCGAGGCCGAACTGAAAACCGCCGCCAAATCACTCGGCATCGGCCAGAACACGCTCACCGGCCCGAGCGCGACGATCACGCAATTGAACGAACTCATGCCGCGTGCGCCCTACGACGCGCCCAACTGGCTGCCGACCAACCGTCCGGTGCGGTTCGGCGAACTCGCCGACCCGCGCGACCTGACCGTGTCCGGCTACGACGCCGACGCCGTGCGCGTCAATCTGCGCGTGCCGCCCGATCTGTTCATGTGGCACACCTTGGGCGCCCCGATCGATCTGCGCTACCGCTATACGGTGCGTCCGCTGCGGGACCGTTCGTCGCTGAACGTCAGCATCAACGACGGCTTCGTGCAGGCACTGCCGATTCCCGCAGAGTCGGCCTCCGTGTTCGAACTGAGCCATTACTTCGCACGTGTCTTGCCGGACAAGACCGCCGAAGCGCGTCACACGATCCATATTCCGCCGCTGCTGCTGACGCCGCGCGCGCAGGTGCGCCTGCATTTCTTCTACGACATTCCGAACACGGGTGAATGCCACGGCCGTCTGCTGGAAAACGTGGTCGGCGCGATCGATCCGAATTCGACCATCGACCTGTCGTCGTTCCCGCATTACATGGCGCTGCCCGATCTGGCGGCATTCGCCAACAGCGGCTTCCCGTTCACGCGGATGGCCGACCTCTCCGAGACCGCGGTGATCCTGCCGAACGAGGCCGATTCGAGCGACTACAGCCTGTATCTGCTGACCATGGGCCGCATGGGCGCATCGACGGGTTATCCGGTGAATGGCGTCACCGTCGGCACGGCCGACGACGTCGACAAGTATGCCAACAAGGACCTGCTGATTTTCGGCGCACCGGGCAAGCAACCGCTGCTGCAGCGCTGGGCCAAATCGATGCCGTTCTCCAGCGACGGCGATTCGCGCACCTTCGCGCTCTCGGACGTGGTCTTCAAGCTCGAGGACTGGTGGCATGGCGAGCGCGGCGTCGAACGCGCGCCGGCGCGCGCCGACCTGACGCTCGTGAGCGCGAACGGCGATGCACTCCTGACCGGTTTCGAATCGCCGCTGCAGAAGAACCGCAGCGCTGTCGCGCTGGTGAGCGCGGCCGGCCAGTCGGACGCCGATCTGTCCGCCGCCCTGCTCGATGCCGACGTGCTGCCGGAGATTCAAGGCGCGATGGCCGTGATCCACGACCGCACCGTCACCATCACGTCGAACGGCGAAGCGTACTATGTCGGCCATTTGTCGCCGCAGGAGTATCTGCGCTGGGCGCTGTCGTCGCATCCGCTGTTGCTGATGCTGGGCGGCGTGCTTGCCGCGCTGATCATCGCGGGCCTCTTCTACCGGACGCTGCGCTCGATCGCCGCGCGCCGCCTAAAAGACTGACAGGACGGGTATGCGGTATCGAACCAACAAGACACGCGTGGCGCTGACGCTCGGACTCGGCTTTGGCCTGGTCCTCGCGGCGGCCACGAGTTTTGCCAGTATCACCAAGGTGGCGCAGACCACGTCGACGCCCGGCCAAACGGGTCCGTGCAATACGGACTGGCCGGCGTACCGCATTTTCGTCGAGCACTTCGTGCAGGCCGATGGCCGCGTGATCGACTACTCTTCGCCGCAGTTGAAGACCACCTCCGAAGGCCAGTCATACGGCCTGTTCTTCGCGCTGGTCGCGAACGACCGCGCAACCTTTGACCGGCTCCTGAACTGGACCCGCACCAATCTCGCCGGCAATCAGTTCGATCCGCAAAACGTGCGGCTGCCGTCGTGGCTCTGGGGCAAGAAGCCGGACGGCTCGTTCGGGGTGCTCGATCCGAATTCCGCATCCGACTCCGACCTGTGGATCGCCTACGATCTGCTGCAAGCCGGCCGCCTGTGGCATGAAGCGAGTTATACGCAACTCGGCGAGGCGCTCGCCGCACAGATCGCGCGCCAGGAAATGACCACGCTGCCGGGCGTCGGCCCGATGCTGCTGCCCGGTCCGCAGGGCTTCAAAAATGGTGGCGTGACGCGTCTGAATCCGAGCTACCTGCCCTTGCCGGTACTGCGCGCGCTCGCCAAAGACCTGCCGAACGGCCCATGGGCCAAGCTCGCCGACAGCGCCTACAAGCTGATCAAGACCACCGCGCCGCAAGGCTTCGCACCCGACTGGGCGGCATGGCAGAACGGCCAGTTCGTGGTCGATCCGAAAGAAGGCGACACCGGCAGCTATGACGCGATCCGCGTCTATCTGTGGGCCGGACTGACCTCACCCGCCGATCCGCTCGCGAAACCGTGGCTTGCGGCGCTCGGCGGCATGCGCGCGAAGGTGGCGCAGACCGGCATTCCGCCCGAGAAGGTATCGTCGACCACCGGTACGGCGAGCGGCGAAGGACCGTTGAGCTACTGGGGTGCGCTCGCGCCGTACTTCAAGGCGCTCGACGACGAGCGCGGCCTCGGCCTCGCGCGTACGCATCTCGCCGTGCTCGACACCCATGTGCCGGGCCGCGAACCTGTTTACTACGATCGTGTGCTGGGTCTGTTCGGCACCGGATTTATCGACGGCCGCTATCGTTTCGACGAAGCCGGCCGTCTCGTGCCGAGTTGGAGAAATGCATGCGATTGAGCGCCCTCGCGTTTTCATTGCGGTTCGCGCTGAGCCTCACGGCCGTCTGCTGCGTGGCGGCGGCTTCGCCCGACGCGTTGGCGCAGGCATCCAAAGATCCGCTGAACGTGCTGATCGATCAGGGCAAGTACTGGCAATCGCATCACCGCGGCGACCTTGCCGAGCAGGCGTGGCAAAAAGTGTTGCGCATCGATCCGAAGCAGCCTGATGCGCTCTACGGCATGGGCATGGTGCTCGCCGACCGCAAGGACGGCGCAGGCGCGCAGCAATATCTCGCGCGCCTGAAAGCGGTCGCGCCGACTTACCCGAATCTGGATGAACTGGGCCGGCGTCTCGGTGAATCGAGTCTGCGCGACCAGACCGTCAACGACGCGCGGCGGCTCGCGCAAAGCGGTCAGAGCGCGAGCGCGGTACAGGAGTATCAGCGCGCGCTGAACGGCAAGCCCGCCACGCCCGAACTGCAACTCGAGTATTACCAGGCGCTCTCCGCCACGCCGCAAGGCTGGGACCAGGCGCGCCGCGGGCTGGAACAGCTCGCGCGCGACAACCCCGACGACCCGCGCTACGCCCTCGCCTACGCACAGCATCTGACCTATCGCGATACGACGCGCCGTGACGGCATCGCGCGGCTGCAGAAGCTCGCGGGCGACAGCACGGTCGGCGCGTCGGCGAAAAAGAGCTGGCGGCAGGCGCTGTTGTGGCTCGACGCACGGCCCTCCGATGCCGCGACGTACGAAGCCTATCTGCAAGGCGCACCCGACGACGCCGCAGTCAAGGCACGCTTCGATTCGATGGTCGAGCAGGACAAGACGGCCCGCGATCGCGCCCAGGAAAATGCCGCCAGCGACGCGCGCGGCCGCACCATCGCCGACGGTTTCGCCGCGCTCGATCGCGGCGACCTCGGCACGGCGCGATCGAAGTTTTCGTCAGTACTGGCGAATAGTCCGAACGACACCGACGCGCTCGGCGGCATGGGTATCGCCGCCTTGAAGCAGGAAAAATTCGCCGAAGCCCGTAACTATCTGGAACGCGCCTCGCGCAGCGGCAATCCGGCGCGCTGGAAAACCGCGCTCGATAGCGCGACCTACTGGACCTATACCAGCGACGCCATCGGCGCGCGTAGCAACGGTGAATTCGCGAAGGCGAAGTCGCTGTTCGAACGCGCGATCGCGCTGAATCCCTCCGACGTCACCGCGCAGGTGCTGCTCGGTGAAATGCTGCTTTCGAACGGCGACCCGGTCGGCGCGGAACAGGCCTACCGGATGGCGCTGCGCCGCCAGGCCGACAATCCCGATGCGATTCGCGGCCTAGTCGGTTCGCTCGCTGCGCAAGGCCGTGGCGACGAAGCGCTGCAGTTCGCCAATCAGTTGAACAGCGAACAACAATCGAAGGCCGGCGGCATCAACCGTCTGCGCGGCGAAGCACAAGCGGCGCAGGCACGCGCTGCCGAAGCGCGCGGCGATCTCGGCAGCGCGCGCAGCCTGTTCGAAGACGCGCTGCTCAACGATCCCGACGATCCCTGGCTGCGTCTGGACCTCGCGCGCATTTACGTGCGCCAGGGCGCGGTTGCGAATGCGCGCAGCATGATGGACGGATTGCTCGCCGCCCATCCCGACATGACCGACGCGTTGTATGCGAGCGCGTTGCTGTCGGCGGAAACACAGGACTGGGCCGCCGGTCTCGCGCAGCTCGAGCGGATTCCGGCCGCGCAACGCACCGACGCAATGACGACCTTGCAGCACCGCCTGTGGGTGCATCAACAGGCCGACCTCGCAACACGGATGGCGCGCAACGGCCAGTCACAGCAAGCGCAGGCTACGTTGCGCGCGGCCGAACCCGTCGCCGGCACCAGCCCCGAACTGATCGGCGTGATCGCTGCCGCGTATCAGCAGGCGGGCGACCCGAATCGCGCGTTGGGCCTCGTGCGCAGCGCGATGAACGCGGCGCCTGGCAACACCGATTTGCTGCTGCAATACGCGGGCATTCTGTCCGCCACGCAGCAGGAAGCCGAACTCGGCATGGTGATGCGACGCCTCGCGTCGATGCAATTGACGCCCCAGCAGCGCACGGATTTTGGCAATCTGAATCTGGGGATCGTCATCAAGCAATGCGACGCGGTGCGTCAGCGCGGCGATCTCGCCAGCGCCTACGACGTGATCGCGCCGTGGCTCGCGGCGATGCCCGACAATCCCGATCTGCAAGCCGCCCTTGGCCGCCTCTATTCGAGCGCCGGCGACGACCACAATGCGCTCGCCAGTTACCGCGTCGCGCTGCAACGCAAACCCGACGACCTGAACCTGCTGCAAGCGACGATCTCCGCGGCAGCCGGGGCGAAACAGTTCAGCTACGCCGAATCGCTCGCCAATCAGGCGCTTGCCGCAGCGCCGAGCGACCCTGGCGTGCTGGCGACGGTCGGCCGCATGTATCGCGCCGAAGGCAAGCTGTCGCTCGCGTCGACCTATCTGCAACGCTCGCTGGTCGCCGCCAATACGCCGCTGATGGCCAACGCGCCGCGCGCCAATGGGCCGAGTAACGTGCCGCGTGGCTGGGAAGTCGCGATGCGCCGGATCGGCGCGACGCCGCTGCCGGGCACCAATCCCTTCGAAGGCAAAACCGCAACGATCTCGCCAACCGACGCCGACAATGCCGCGTTTGCCGGCGGCGGCTCCAATGCCGCGCGTGCGTCGCTTCCGTACTCGCAGTCCTCCTTGCCGTCACAGACCGTGCCGAACTATCCGCCACCCTCGCAGCCCGCGCCGTACGTCGCGCCTTATACGGCGCCTGCGCAGCAGTATGTGCCCAACGCGGCGCCTACTGCCGTGCCCTATAACGCGCCACGTCCCGGCGCCAGCCCGGGTGGCTACGGCCAGGAGACCAGCGGGTCGAGTCAGTCGGGCGCGCCGTTGCAGCCTTATCCGGGTCAAGGGCAGGCGCAGATGCAAACGCAAATGCCGCCGATGCCGCAGGCGCCGCAACAGCAGTACAACGGTGGGTATTCGCAGCAGCCGGGCTACCCGCAGCAAGGTGGGTATCCTCAGCAGGCCGGTTACCCGCAGCAAGGTGGATATCCTCAACAGGCGCAATACCAGCAACAGCCGGACGGCTATGCAACCACGCCTTGGCCAATGTCGCCCGCGGCACGCGAAGCGCAAGCCAATGCCGGTTCGATGCAACAGCCGCGTTACGCGGGTTCGACCACGGGTACCAAACATTCGACCGGCAAAAAGCAAAGCACGTCGAAGAACAGCCGCAACACACAACAAGCCTATGCGCAGGCGCCGTATGGGCAGCAGCAAGGCTATCCGCAGCAGCAACAGCCTTATTACGGCCAGCAACCGTATCCTCAGCTGCAACAGGGTTACGCGCAGCAGCCTTACCAACCGCTTCCGCCGCAACAGGCCTACGGTCAGCAGCCTTATCAGCCGTATCCGAATCAAGGTTCAGGCTATTACGCGCAGCAACAGCAACCGTACATTCCGCAACCGCCGACCGGTTATGCGCAGCCGTATTACCCGCAACAACCCGGCGCGAATGGCAACGGCGGCAGCTACCCGCAGCCGAACGTGGCTAATACGCAAACACTCGGCGTGGCCGAAGAACTGGCGCAGGTCAATCGCGAGCAGTCGAGCACCGTGTCGGGCGGGATCGTGTTCCGCAATCGTGAGGGCGAAGACGGCCTGTCGACGTTGACGGATATCGAAGCGCCCATTCAAGGGCGCATCAAGGCGGGCAACGGTCACATTGTCGTGACAGCGACCCCGGTTACGCTGGATGCTGGCACGGCATCGGGCAGTCTATCGACGCTCGCGCGATTCGGTGCGGGGCTGTCCAATAGCTCGTCTGCGGCCGCCGCGGTTGCGGGTACCAACAACTATGGCAGCCAGACAGCGAGTGGCGTGGGGCTGTCGCTCGGCTATGAAGGCCGCAGCCTTAATGGTGATATCGGCGTGACGCCGCTCGGTTTCCCCGAGAAGAACATCGTGGGCGGCTTGCAATATAACGGTGGCATTACCGACAAGGTGTCGTACTCGTTGGCCGTCGCCCGTCGCGCGGTGACTGACAGCTTGCTGTCGTATGCCGGCGCGCGTGACTCGGGCTCCGGCCTCGAGTGGGGCGGTGTCACCTCCTTCGGCGGCCTCGCCAGCCTTGCATGGGATGACGGCACCAGCGGCCTGTATGCGAACGCCGCGTACCAGAACTACCATGGCGATCACGTCGCGAACAATAACGCGGTCAAAGGCGGCGGCGGCATCTACACGCGCCTGTTGAAGGATGCCGATCAGACGCTGACCATCGGTGTGAACACGACACTGATGACCTATAACAAAAACCTGTCGTACTTCACGTATGGTCAGGGCGGGTACTTCAGTCCGCAGCAGTACATGATCCTGAATCTGCCGGTGGAGTGGACTGGGCGCAACGGCCAGTTTACTTACGACGTGAAGGGGTCGATCGGCGTGCAGCATTATCGGCAGGATGCGTCGAATTACTTCCCGCTCGACGATAACCTTCAAAATAATGCGGCGGCGCAAGCCAGGACACTCAATAGCCAGGGTTCGAGTGTGGATAGTGGCGCGCAGTACCCGGGCCAAAGCAAGACCGGCGTGTCGTATTCGCTTAGCGCGGTGGGGGAATATCAACTGGCGCCGCAACTGGCGTTTGGGGCGACTGCCTCGCTCGGCAATGCTTATGAATATCGTGAGTGGCTTGCGGCTGTTTATGTGCGGTATAGCTTTAGCAAGCAGACGGGGTTGCAGCCGTTCCCGCCTACGCCTCTCAGCTCGCCTTATTTGTCGTTGTCGAATTGATTGGTTGCGGTCTGCGGGGGTAGCCTCTTCGTGTAGGCAGCCGCTGCAGTCACTGATACGACATCGTGAAGGTCGCAAGCGCCTTGACGGTACCCGCAGAGACAGCGCCCGTGCGCACATAGCGGGCGGTGAGCGGCACCTGCAATGTGCCGTTCGGCGAGTTTCCGATCAGCCATTGGTTCGTGTTGCCGGGCGCCGCCGAATCCGGACCGAAGGACACCGGCGTGCCGCTGCTGTTCAAAATTTGTACGCCGATACCACGCGCGGTCGAATCCGGCGACAGTTGCAGTGCAGTGCTTCGATTCGAAGGATTCACGTTGTCCGTCAACGTGATCGAGACTTTTGCTCCCGTCGCGCAGGAGAATGCCAGGGAAAACGGCTGCGGGGCAGCGACCGCGCCGACTGACGAAAAAACGCGGGTGTCCGCGGTCGGCATCAGCACCGCGACGTTCGTTTGATTGACGGAGCAGGTGGCTCGAGTAAGAACGCCGGTTGCACTTCCCGTGTAGAGCGATCCTTTGTTCCAGTAGCTGCTGCCGCCATCCGAAGTTGAATAGATGATTGTCACGGAAGGCACCGTGGATAGAGTCGACGCCCCTGCCGCTATCGTGTCTGTCACGACGAGACTGGATGTCACTGTGACGTTGGCCGTCATGATGGGTCCATTCAGCGGTCCCGAAAACGGACAGCTAATCCGAACCGTTCCATGGGAAAGAACGAGGTTATTCGCATTGCACTGCGGCGAATTGAACATGTAGCGAACCCCGAGGCCTGGTATTCCTGTCTTGTAGACGTCGGTGAAACCAGGTGCCAACCCTCCTGTCGTTGTGAAGTCGGAGAAAAGCGTTGCCGACGTGTCGGATAGACCGTCTGCGAGGAACTTACAGGTCAGTTGGAAGGCATCAGGTGCAAGCGTGCTAACCGTCGCACCCACGGCGGTATTCATGGGAACCGAGATCACACCGGCGACGAACGCTTTGTTGATGGAAGCGACCTCGCAGGTCAGATTGGCATGCGCTGAAACGGAAATCGCGCCAATGCATAACGCGAGAGCAAGACGCAACAAGACCGTGTTAGCTATGCGATGCACATTTCGAGGGGCGCTTTGAACGCGTCCAAGGATCTGTCGTCCTGCGTCGATAAAACGGCTTTCAGAATAGTTCAGAAAGGCCATTTATTTGCCCCAGTTATTTACCCCAGTTGAAAACCGGTCCGCTGAGCACTTCGGCGTTGCCGACAGCCGTTTAATTGCCTTCGACGCAATGCCCCTCAACAGACGCAAAAGCCGCCTCTTCCTTATCGCCCTTCACCGGCAACGAATACTGAATCCGGCACACGTCCCCTTCCTTCTCGCCGATCTTGACCACGAGCGTACCGTTGTCGTCGATACCACGCGCGAAAATCCGGCTATCCTGCGCGACCACGCCAACGTGATTGCCCTTCGCATCCAGCACGTCCGCGCCGAACGGCAGCGCCTCACCGCCGAGTTGCGGCGCGCGGATCAACGCCGCGCGGCCTGTCACCGTCTTGTACTTGAGCATCACGACGGAGCCGGCGCGCGGCACCGCATGCTCTAACGTCGAGGCAAACTCGACGTCGCTGGACGTCCCCTTAGGATCGATGTCGACGGTGTTCATGCTGTACGGCGTCAAGTATGGCACCACTGCATAGCCGCGGCTATCCAGCTTCACGCCCGTTGCGCTCGATATCGTCGCACCCGCCGCGCCCGGTGCTTCGACTATGCCGAATGTATCGCCAACCGTCTGCGAAAACGTCACACCGCCCGGATGCGCGACGATCGAGCCGCTCACGCCCGCCGATATTTGCGTCGAGTTCGTGCCCGCGCTCGCCGACGCGGTGACCTGCGCATGCGGCGCGCGATAGACGCCGCTCACGCCGGCGTTCGCATTAGCCGCCGACGACGAACCCTGCCCAACCGTGCCGTACGCGTTATACGAATACTGATTCTGGTCACCGGCCGAGCCGCTGATGCTCGCCTGCATCGTCGCCGCGCCGCTACCCGCATTCAGGTTCGTCGACAACGTCGGCGCATGTTGCGTATGACCGAGCGGAATCGTCGTGCTGAGCATGATCTCGTTCGACAGCGTACCGTCCGCGCTACGCGTACGGCCCGCCGTGATGCTATACGTGCCGAACTTGTAACTGTTCGAATAGCCGGCCTGATAAAACACGTCGTTGCCCGGACGATTCCAGTAATGCTGCGACGATGCTGTCAAAAACACCGAGCCGCCGTTCTTCAGACTCTGGTTCACCGTCAGTTGCAGACGGCCGCGCTGACGGTCCGCCGCGTTGACGTCGCCGCCGTGCAGCGCTGCGTCACGCACGGTGGCGGCATCGGCGAAGTTAAGGTAGCCGGCGTCGGAAAAGCGGTAAGCGCCCACGGCAATGTTAGTGCCGGTGGGATCGATAAACTTGCTGTAACCGATATGCAGGCTGTTGCCATGCAGCGATTCGTGACCCGGCACTTCGGTGCGCGCGGTCGTGATGTCGGCTGCGAACGCACCGAACTTCGTGTTCAGCGCCGCGCCGGCATTTGCCGCCACATATCCAGTAGCCGCGATCGCGCCGCCATACATCGTCACGAGATTCGTCAGGCCGCGCTGAACGGTGACCTGCATGAAGCCAGGCTTGGTCTGCAATGAATCGTTGCGCAACTGGCCGGCCGTGACAGCGAAGCGCGTTGTGCCCGGGCGCAGCGATTGCGCCACCGAAGCATACGGCACGGTGAAGCTCTTCGTGCGGCCGTCGGCTTCCGTGATCATCACGTCGAGATTGCCGCCGACACCCGCTGCGTAGAGGTCCTTGATTTCGAAAGGTCCTGGCGACACGCTCGTTTCATAGATCACCTGACCGTTCTGACGCACCGTGACGCGCGCATTCGAATCGGCCGTGCCGCGTACGACGGGCGCATAGCCACGCAGCGATTCGGGCAGCATGCGGTCGTCGGTGGCAATCTGCGCGCCGCGAAATGAAACGCTGTCGAACACGTCGCCCGTGGTCTGCGCGTCGCCGAGCGTGACCTGCGAGCGCAGCTTCGCCACGTCGTGTTGCACGTAGGTGGCGATGTTGTCGAACTGCGTCGCTTGACCCGTCGATGCCGTCACCGACGACTGATGACGGAAATGCCACCCGCCGATGTTCACGCCGGCGTTCAGGCCAAGATACTCCTGCGACGAATGCACACCGCCGCTATCCGAACGATATGCGCTCGCGTTGTAGCTCACGAAGCCGGCATTCACACCGTTGTCCCACAACTCCGGCGGCACATAACCGCGCGCGGAATTGCGCATGAATTTCTGCGGCACAGTGATGACGAGCTTCTGCTCGGAGAAATCGAACTGGACGTTTGCTTCGGGCACCAGGGCGGCCACGTCGATGCAGTCGTCCATAGCGGCCGTCGCCGCGCTTTGCCTGACTTCGGCTTCGACCTTGGCGAAGTCGACACCGAAGCCTTCGAGCATCTTGCGGTCGAAGCAGGCGCGCGCGCTTTCGCCGTCGCGCGTCGCGATGAAGCGGATGCTGTCGCGTGTGACGCGCGCATCGTTGACCCACACGTCGACGGTATAGACACCCGGGGACACGATATTGCCGCGTGCGAAGCGTGCAACGTCCACGGTCTGTTTCGGATCGGTTTGCAGGAAGGTGGTATCGAAGGTGACGGCTTCGGCGGTCTGGCCGGCGTCCGCTGCGCTTGCATTGTCCGGCGTCATGTAACCCAGCATCGCGAATACGGACAGCACGAGCGCCGTAACCGGCTTCAAACCGAAGACAACGGCATCGGTACTGCTGTATGCATCCGACTGTGTTTGGCGTGAGGGTTTCATGATCCAGATAACATCGCTTGTGAAATGTTTCGCTCTTGATGAGGCACAAGTCGATGTTATGGATTTACGAGATAGGAGTACCTAGGACGAGTCTGAATATTGGGATAGCGAACCAGGACGCGCGCGCAAACGCGTATCGCGGCTTATGCGATACGTGCTGAACGAGGTAGAGAAGAAACTGGGAACGAGCGGAAGGCTACCGCCCTGAAATAAGAGACGCTTGGCCTGCTTTATTGAGTCAGCGTTGCATCACCTTCGATCGCGCCGCCGAAGTCGTTGATTGCCGTGTAATGGACCTTGCCGCCAGCCTGCACGCCGGTCATCTGCGAAATCGGAATGATCCCGGTACCGCGAGGCGCCACCATGCCGCCGCTGTCGTTCTTATAGGTGCGGCCGTTGGCCGCGACGTCGATCGCGCTGAACGACACGTGATACGCAGTCGGGTTGGTGACTGCCAACGCCTGACCCTTGCCGTTCGGCGCCGGAACGACTTTCCAGTCGAGTTGACGCGGTGCGTCTTCCGGTCGGCCAGAGAGCTTGGGCGGCCGGACGAACACCTTGATACGTGTGCGAAACGCAAACTGCAGTGTGTTGCTGTCCGTCGTATTGGCCGCTTTTGGCGGGATATCCAGCACGTTCAACCAATATACGGATTCGCGGTCTTGCGGCAGCGCCTCGCCGGTATACATCACGCGCAGCGTCTGTGCTTTTTGTGGATCCATCCGGAAAATCGGCGGCGTAATCACGAACGGCACCTTGCTTGCGCCGGGCTTCGAGTCCGCGTTGCCGTTATCCATCCACACTTGCACGAGCGATGGATTGCGGCTGTCGTTATCGAGCTTGACCGTGACTTCCCGCTGGTCGAGCGGATACACCACTCGCGTTCCGCCCACCGTAACGCTCGCTTGCGCCGCGCCGGCCAACAACGCACCCGCCAGACCCAGCACCGCCATCCATCGACTCATCGGTTTCATCACCCACTCCTTTATTGCCAAGCTTAATCAATTAATCTCGAAACTGCTTGAAGAAAGGTGCTCGCCGGGACGAACACCTTCCACGTCACACCATTATTGATATTGCATGGTGTATTGCACCGAAGTCGCCACCGAACCGGCTTGCGCCTTGCCAGTCGCGTAATACTGCGCAAAGTAATTCACCACCGCATTACCGCCGACAATAGTCGCCGCATTGGTGCTGATGTCGTTATTCGTGCCGGCGACGATGTTGATCGGCTGCATATTAGCGTTCAGAAGACGGACTTCGACGTACTTCGCCGGGGTGCCCGTTGCCTGGTTTTGCAGATAGCCGTTGGCCTGATCGACGGTGGAGCCGTTTTCGAAACGGGCGATGGCCTTTGTCGCCGTGCCGCTACAACCGCTCAGGACCATCTGGATATTGCCTGCGCCCGAGATGCCGGCAACCGAGCCCGAGGTTGCGAGTGCGCCAGCCGGAACAGTTGGCAGCGTCACGGCGATGTCGGCCGGGCTGCCCGAGGTGACGCCATTGATCGAGCAGGTTGTGTCCGACACAGTGCCGGTGAGCGTGATGGTGCCGTCCGCGGCCTGAGCATCAATCGACATGACGGCGACAGAGACCAGTGCAACAGCGACAAGTGCGGGAATCTTGCGTTTCATTTGGACACTCCAGAAATTCAGTTAATTAGAAAAAATAGCTTCAATAAACTTAGCGGTTGATTCGTGTCATCACGTGGGCCGCTCGGGGCGATCGCTGCTTTACCGGTGCTTCGTTTTATTAACCGCTGAAGCGCTGATCACCATGAACACAATCTTAAAAAAAACGGATGCCAACGTCGCTCGGACGATTCTTAAAATAATGAGATGGATTTAGGATCAGCAATTTGGCGCTGTGGCTTGCCTGGAAAGGCTTTGCAGGCAAATTCAAATAATATTGTGATGCAGCACCCGACTCGGACTAAGAAAAATCCTAGTCTTACCGTGCCGCAAATAGAACAATTGCGATACTGCTTCGTCTGCCTGACCATAATATGGATAACTGGGCATAAGACGAAAAGCAATGAACGCGTAGAGGCAGTTTGAGCAGTGCATTGAGCACTTGGGTGGTGGTTGGGTTATCCAGATCCACTCAGCCCGTCAGCGATGCTGACCCGCTGAAATACTATCTCCCCAACCTGCCGGCCCATACTGCGCTTGGCCGCAAAGGCAAAAAAAACACTTAGCTATCCTACCCCCCAGTAGCATACCGCCGACAATGCTCCAAATACCCAGCCGCATGGCTACTAACCAGCTCCACAATACTTTTCCAAAGCCACCCCGGCGCATCGAGGGTCTTCGACCGATTCCTCCGCAATTCAGCAAGCCACGCCCTGCACTCAAGCGCATCCATCTGCCGCGCATGCGCCTTCCCCACCACTAACGCAAGGAAGCGCGCAGCTTTCATCGCTTCGTCCTGAGTCAACTGCTCAATAGTCAGCTTCATATCCTGTGGCAGCAGTTCCCGCATAACAACAGCGCGATCCGACAAGCGCGCCGCCCGCATCCGCTCGCCCAAGGACGGCGACAAATGCCGCGCCCCCTTCACGACCCGCTCGGCGTTATCCCGCGGCATGCGCACGCCGGGATAGCGTGGCGCGGCCGCCTGCGCGGCTTCCTTGATGTCGATCAGGCACAGATCGTCGCCCTCCACCGCGGCGCCGTCGATGTCCAGCAGCACCGCATACCGCAACCGCCCCAGCGAACTGCATCCCTTCACCCAGTAGGCCGCATCGAGCACCTCGACATCGGCGTCGTCGTCGCCGCCGCGCAAAACCGTCGCGAGCCGTGTCAGCGAGCCCTTCTCGAACAGCGCCTCAATCTCGCGCCGCTCGCTCTTCGCCAACGGCCAGAATCGTGGGCCAAGCGGAATGCTCGGTTCGAGATCCTCAATCCGCTCTTCCGCCAGATGACGCCATGAGCGGCGCACCGCTTCCTTCATCACCACTCTCACCGCCTCCGGCTTCTCGGCTCGGATGTCGGCATCGCCAGCCGCCTCGTCAAACGCGCGTTCGTAGCCGTCCGCCAACGCTTCCATCATGTGCACCGTAGTCAGGCCAGGCAGATCCGAACCGCGCGCGGCCGTCGCCAGTGACAACCCAAGACGGATCAGGTCATGCGCGGGATTGCCGATCACCGTCTGGTCGAGATCGCGAATCAGGATCTCGACGCGCCCTTGCGCATCGGCGACCGGTCCGAGATTGCCGGTATGGCAATCGCCGCAAATCCAGATCGCAGGACCTTCCGGCAATGCGTGGCTCTCCATCCCGTCGAGCCATTCGTAGAACTTGCTCGTGTTGCCGCGTACATAAGCATGCGCCGAACGCGCCATTCTGGCGTTGCGGCGAGTGGTGAGCAGCGCCTGCCGTGCGTCCGGTTCGGGCAGCTTGTTTCGTGTGATATTTTTCTTGGGCATCGTGTGATCCGCGTTTATTGAAATCCGAATCCGGCGTGGCGCTTCCTCCACCCTGCGCCTATTGGCGTAAGCGAACAAGAGCGCAGAGCACGAAATACGCCTGAAACTCTCCTGTCGCCCTGCAACACCTTTCAACTCACTAAACGCGGTAGATATGCAGTCAAGACCGGCAGCACTCGCGCTTCTTTCCGATCCCACACCCTGACCTGAACAAAGCAGGTAAAACTTGCGAGCCAATCCCGCCGCTTGCCCGGCTAAACCCGCACAGCCTCTTCTGTTACGTCATCGGGCACCCGTTGTGACCTACAATTACTGCTGCCCCGTGGCCGCTTCGCGCCCGCTGTGCACGGCAGAAGATTCATTCCGCCGCCTGCTGAACATTCGCGCGCGCCATACGCGCCGGCAGAGTGGGGACACACTCATTGACGTGATCTCTGTGGAGCGCAGCAATGCCATTCCCGGCACAAGACCATGGCTGCCCCGGCTGGCGCGGGGACATGGCGCGACGCATCAGCGAATTCGACTGGGCGGCGACCGACCTCGGCGCGATAGAAAACTGGCAGCGCAGTCTAACCGCCACCGTTCAAATGCTGCTCGCCTCGCCCGTACCCCTCGTGCTTCTATGGGGCAAACCGGGCTACATGATCTACAACGACGCCTACGCGATATTCGCGGGCGGACGGCATCCGTATCTGCTCGGCTGTCCGGTCGAACAGGGCTGGCCGGAAGTCGCCGATTTCAACCGTCACGTGATGACGACCTGTCTTGCCGGCGGCACCCTGTCGTATCGCGACAAGGAACTGGTGCTGCTGCGCGACGGCAAGCCCGAAGACGTCTGGATGGACCTCTACTACAGCCCAGTCGCCGACGACAGCGGCGCACCCGCGGGCGTCCTCGCGATGGTCGTCGAAACCACCGCGCGCGTACTAACTGAGCGCTGGCGGCAACGCGCCGAGGCGGAACTGCGCGAAACCAACGAACGGCTGCAACTCGCGCTCAATACCGGCGCGGTGCTCGGCACATGGGTGCTCGACGTACGCACCGGCATCGTCACCGGTGACGAGCGCTTCGCGCGCACCTTTTCGTTTCCACTGGAAGAAGCCACGAAAGGGCTCGAACGCAATGCCGCGACGCAGGTGATCCACCCCGACGACCAGCCGCTCAACGACCGCCTGACGGTCGAAGCGATACGCACCGGCCAGCCGTTTCGCGCCGAGTACCGGATTCGCCGCCCGGATGGCGACTATATATGGGTGCAGGCGAACGGCCAGTGTGAGTTCGACGAACAGGGTGAGCCGACCCGCTTTCCCGGCGTGCTGATCGACATCCACGAACGCAAGATCGCCGAACAATCGCTACGTCAGCTGACGGAAACGCTCGAACAACGCGTCGCCGATGAAGTCGCGGCGCGCGCGCTCGCCGAAGAGCAGTTGCGTCAGGCCCAGAAGATGGAAGCGATCGGCAGCCTCACAGGCGGTGTCGCACACGACTTCAACAATGTACTGCAAGTGATCAACGGCAACCTGCAGATGCTGGCCGCCGATGCCGGCGACAGTCCGACCGCGCTGCGGCGTTTGTCCGCCGCGACGGATGCCGTCAAGCGCGGCGCGAAGCTGGCCGCGCATCTGCTCGCCTTCGCGCGCCGCCAGCCGCTCTCGCCTACCGTGCTGAATCCGCGCCGCCTGCTGGCCGGCATGAGCGAAATGCTGCATCGCGCGCTCGGCGAAACCGTCAAGATCGAAACGGTGTTGAGCGACGACCTGTGGCACGTGCAGGCGGATCGCAATCAACTCGAGAATGCGCTGCTCAATCTTGCGATCAATGCGCGTGACGCGATGCAGACCGACGGCACGCTCACCGTTCGCGCGACCAACCGCGTGCTGGACCCTGCGTTTTGCCGCGGCAAGCCGGAGTTCTCGCCAGGAGAATACGTGGTGTTCTCGGTGGCCGACACGGGCACCGGCATGAAGCCCGAGATCCTGGAGCACGTGTTCGAGCCGTTCTTCACGACCAAGCCCGACGGCCATGGCACCGGATTGGGCCTGAGCATGGTGTTCGGCTTCGTCAGGCAAAGCGGCGGCAATACGGTGATCGACAGCGAAGTGGGACGCGGCACCACCGTTTCGCTGTTTTTCCCGCGCTGCTATGAGCCCGAAACAGTCGAAGCCGCCGATCAGACCTCGGCGCCGGTAGGCGGCGGCGAAACGATTCTGGTCGTCGAAGACGATGCAGATGTGCGTCTCACCGCCGTCGAAATGCTCGCGCAACTCGGCTACAAAGTGTTGACTGCATCGAGTGGCGACGCGGCGCTCGAACTCCTCGAAAGCGACGTGCCGATCGATCTGTTGTTTACCGATGTGGTGATGCCCGGCCAGGTGAAAAGCGTGGAACTGGCGCAGCGTGCGGCAGCGCGCTCGCCCACGGTGCCGACGCTCTTCACCTCGGGCTATACGCGCGACGAAATCGTCCATCACGGCAAGCTCGACGCCGGCATCACGCTGCTGTCCAAGCCTTACCGGCGCGACGATCTCGCGCGCAAGCTGCGCAGTGTACTGCGTGCCGGAGCCGCCAGCGTGGACGGTGAACAGATCGCCCCGTGCGTGCCACGCACGGTCTACGATCCGGCCTATGCATCCGAAGCGTCCGGGCCACGCGAAGGCCTGCCTGAGTCCATCCGTTCGAGTGAACATGCGCACGCGAACGCCCAGGTGAATTCGTCAGCCGACGCCCTCGCAAATCAGCCGTCACGCCAACCCGGCGCGCCGGCTCGCATCCTGCTGGTCGAAGACGATGCCGACTCGCGCGACGCACTGTGCGACCTGCTCGGCGCGCTAGGTCTCGACTGCACCGCCGTCGCGAGCGCCGAAGAAGCGCTGCCGCTCGTGCCCGCGCATCGTTTCGACGTGCTGTTCACGGACCTGACGTTGCCCGGCATGTCCGGCGACAACCTGGCGCGCGCGGTGCTGGGTCTGCAGCCGGACATCCGCGTGCTGCTGGTATCGGGCTATGGCAAGAACGCCGAGATCGGCGATGCTATTCCGGGCGCACGGCTGCTCGGCAAACCGCTCGATATCTCGCAGTTGCGGCGCGAGCTCGCGGAGTGGCTCGATCATACGGAGGCGGCGTCCTAGGCCTGGGCTCGCCTGCGCGCGGCAATCAGCGCGCCCTTGCCGATAAATATCGGCTGCGGCACCTAGCGTGACCGTTGGCCTCGCACTTTTTATGCCACTGCCGATAATGCGGCTTATATTGATGTTAGGGATGTTCCTGCAGCGACTCGACTGCCGCTTCAGCGCAATTGCCGCCGCCCGGGTGCTGGCGATCCGTTCGTCTGCAGCAGCATCACCAGCCGGGGCAGCTCAATGTGCGCGGCACCCACGCCCCCTGGTATGATGCCAATCGCGCGCCGACCGGCGTTCGATTCATCGCCACGTTTTATCACAGCTTTTGTAAGTGCATTTCCAGCCGCGTGTTGTGCGGCACCTTTTCCAGCCACGAGAACCATCATGCCTGCCCAACACGACGAAGTCCCCACTGCCAGCACCACGCCGGGCAAGGCAAAGCGCAAGGATCTGCCCATCGTGGCGCGCAACCTTCTGATGGTGGCGGTCGGCGTCATCGTCTTCGCGATCGTTGCCACGGTCGTGCTCTACGGTCCGATCACTTACGGCGACGAGATTCCCAACTTCGGCATCATTCTCATGCTGACCGTGCCGGTCATCGCGGGCGTGGCCTTCCGGGTGGGACTGGATGCGTGGCTGGACCGGAAGTGAGCGGCAGCACCACCCACACCTCCAACCCGCCCCCCTCGCGCGCATGAAACTGCAGGCTGCCGCCGTGCAGCCGCGCGATCCGTTCGACAATCGCCAGCCCCAACCCCGTGCCGCCGCTATGCGCGCGAGCATTGCGGCCGCGCTGAAACGGCGCTTTTAGCTGCTCCAGCTCCTCCGCCGAAAGCCCTTTGCCGCGATCGCCGATCGCGACATACACGGCTTCGCCCGTGGCCCAACTCCGCACCGCGAGACCAGTGCCGCCGTAGACGATCGCGTTCTGCATGAGGTTCATCAGGAGCCGCATCATGCTGATGGGCCGATACGCAATCGCGGGCAAAACCGCGAGCGACAGCGCAAATTCATGGCCCAGCCCCGCGAAATCGCCGGCGAGCCGCTCGATCAGCGCATTGAGATCGCCGGGCGCCGCCGCTTCACGCTCGCCGCTGCCCGCGTAGTCCATGAATTGCTGCAAGATCGTCTCGATCTGATCCAGATAGGACTCGGCGGCGACCACGAAGCTGCTGTCGCTGCCATCCGGCATCGCCATTGCCATTGAGAGCCGGAGCTTGGTGAGCGGCGTGCGGATATCGTGCGAGATGCCTGCCAGCATCAGCGCGCGCGTCGCCTCGGCTTGCTGCAACGCATGCGTCATCTGATTGAAAGCCGTGCTCACCGCGGCGATTTCGGTAGGACCGTCGGTCGGCAGCGGCGCGGGCGTTTCGCCGGCGCTCACGCGGCGCGCCGCTCGCGTCAACGCCTGGAGGGGCTGGTTGAGGTGGCGCTGGATCACGTAGCCGGTTAGCGCCGCCAGTGCGCCCAAACCGAGCGACAACAGAATTGCGGCGTCGAGCCCCTCGCCTTGCGCGTCTTCGGGAATCGGCAGCGCAATCCAGTACGGCGATTCCGGCGCATTGGCCGGTGCGTTGGCCGGCGCATGCATGCGAATCCACAACCGTTGACCGCCTTCGGACTGCCAGCGCGCGGGCATATCGGCAGGCAGATGCGCACGCAGGCTGTCGAGAAATACGTCGCGCTGATACGTGCGATAGGCGCGCATCAGACTGGGCGGCGGCTCGACGGCCGCTTCGGCTGGAAGTTGCGCGCGAGCGCCGAGACGCGTCGTCAATTCGGCGCGCGCACCCGGCGGCGTGGCCTGAAGCAGGCTATCGAGCGTCGTCACGTAAGTGGCGAACACCGTGGCCGCCCGTTCCACGCGAGGCCGCTGCACGTAGTGCAGCAATACGCCAAGCGCGCATGCCTGGCTCAGCATCACCAGCACGATCAGCAAGGCGATATTGCGCGCCAATAGCGTTTTCGGAAGCGCCCGCTGAAACCACGCGCGCGTCATGAGTCGACGTCCGCGACCAGCATGTAGCCGACGCCCCACACGGTCTTGATGAAACGCGGCTTCGACGGGTCGTCTTCGATGATCTGCCGCAGCCGCAGCACCTGCACGTCGATGCTGCGATCGAGCGCATCGTGGTCACGCCCGCGGGCACGCGCCAGCAGATTGTCACGGCTCACCGGCCGGTTCGGCGACGAAGCCAACGCGACCAGCAGCAGCATCTGCGCCGAATGAATCTCCAGCAGTTCCCCGGCACGCGACAACTGCTGCTTGCCGACATCGAGACTGAAATCGCCGAAACGCACACTCTGCGAGGTCACGGTGACGTCGCCCGAGGCGATCTTCTGGCGGCGCAGCAATGCATTGATCCGCGCCACCAGTTCACGCGGCAGGAAGGGTTTGGCGAGGTAGTCGTCGGCGCCGGTTTCGAGGCCGGCCACCTTGTCGAGCGGATCGCCCTTCGCGGTCAGCATCAGGATCGGCAACGTCTGCCCTTGCGCACGCAACCGGGCGCAAATGGCGAGGCCATCCTCTTCGCCGATCATCAGGTCGAGCACCAGCAGGTCGAACGGTTCGCGCTCCAGATAACGGTCGAGCCGCTTGCCGTCTTCTGCGACGCGGACGTCGAAGCCATGTCCGCGCAGAAACCGCTGCAGCATGTTGCGCAGTTCGGCTTCGTCGTCGAGCACGATGATTTTGGCGGGGCGATCCATACGAAAGCTCCTCGATTCAGGCGTCGGGCGGTGCATGTCGCGCCGCGTGCCGTTCGGCCTCGCGCTACGACAGCACATGGAACGATGAAACTCAGTGCGCTGCCCCGCGTTCCTGCATGAATGCCGCGATCTGCGGCAACGTGATGTACCCCGCTTTCTGCGTGTCGATTTCGTCGAAATGCCTGGCGACCATCGGCATGCCCGCAGCGGCCTGATCCCGGGTGAGCTTGCCGTCGTGCGTGGTGTTGGCATTGGCAAAGCGCGTTTGCAACTGCTGCGCCATGCGTTCCATGCGCTGGGGATTGCCGCCCTGCGGCGCGGTGGTTTGGGCAAACGTGACGGTGGATGCGCAGCACAGCAGCACAACGGCGAACAACTTTTTCATGACTGACTCCTTCGATCGGGTCATCGTGCGTCGCCTGCAAACCGCCGCGATCCGTTCGATGACAGGCCGAATTCTTGAGGAAGCGCGGCCTGAAGGCAATTTGAGAATCATGTCGCCTTATGTCATGGCTTTTCGTGGCAATGGCCTCGCGGAAAACGTGCGTTGCCGACACCGCACAGAAAGCGCTTCCAACCCCTACGCCCGTGTCATCGCTCATTATCGCGCGACATGAAATGAAATAAGTTTGCGCTGCCGTTACAAGGTGATTTGCAAGAACACCTGGTCAATTCCCCTTGGATGGGCTCGATTTTTTTGCGTTCCGCGGCGTATTACAGGGATTAAAACAGAAGAAAAAGCGGTCTTCCTCAGAGGTATCCCCGATTGGGCGGCGCCGATACATCAGGCAAATACCCGACACCTGAAAGCAGGATGTCAGCTCGGCATCGCGGACGCGGGGTACGGCGCTTGCTGCATTCTCCATCACCGTCGGGCGCGCCGATTAGTCGGACCTATCGATCCCGTTACCGGCGTCCCGCTCGCATCCGTTTCATCGCCCATCCACCTCTTCTTCTGGAACGTTAGATGAGCTACTACGACATAGACAAAGAAATCGCCCATCTCGAGTTCGTCTTCGGGAAAATTTCCAGCAACGATCGCATTCCGCTGTCGTATTGGCGCAATCGGCTGAGCATGTTTCCCAAGGCGTCGCTGATGGCGACCCAGCGTGTTCGCCTCGCGCGGCTCGAAGCCGCGCTGCGCTCGCTCGAGCGAGCCGCGCAGACGCTGGCAACCGCGCCGCCCATGCGAGCGACGGGCACCCGGTCCTAATGCGTTGCCCCTAACCGATCAGGATCCGCGCGGCGAGCGCCAGCGCGAGGGCGGGCAGCATCACCACCACGCCTACTTTCAAAAACTTCAGGAAACTCACGTCTTCGCCTTCGCGGCGAATGGCATTCAGCCACAGGATCGTTGCGAGCGAGCCGGTGATCGACAGATTCGGCCCCAGATCGACGCCGATCAGAAGCGCATCGATCACGCGCTCAGGACTATGCGCCTGCATCACGGTCGAACTGGCGATCAGACCCGCCGGCAGGTTGTTCATCAGATTGCTGCCGATCGCGATGATGCTGCCCGCCCAGCCCGCTGTCGTGACTTCGTTGTGCTGCGTCGCGCCTTGCAGCAGATTGACAAAGGTCCTGATGACGCCAGTGTGATCGAGCATTTCGACCAGCACGAACAACGCGGCGACGAGCGGCAGCACGCTCCACGATATTTCCTGGATCATCGGCAGCGGCGATTTGCGCTCCTGGATCAGCACGACGGCGGCGGTCAGCGCGCCGAGTATCGCGGTGGGCAAGCCGAGCGGGACATCGAACGCGGACACCGTCAGCAGCACGACGGCCGTCACTGCGATGCCCGCAAGCGCAACGCGCCCACTCGACGACAATTCGAGCGGCTCGAGGTCGGCCTCGCAGGTGCCGGCGAGTGCTTCACGCTGAGTCCAGCGCAACAACACGTAAGTTGCGACGATCGACAACAGCGAAGGCAGGGTGAAGCGCATCAGCCAGGCGCCGAGCGCGGGCGTGTGATTGCCGTACAGCACGATATTGGCGGGATTCGAGATCGGCAGCACGAAGCTCGCGGCATTCGCAATGAACGCGCAGACGAAGAGCAAGGGCAGCGGAGGCGTCTTCGCTTTTCTGGCGGCGGCAAAGACGGCCGGCGTCAGGACGACCGCGGTGGCGTCGTTGGAAAGAAAGGCGGTAATGACCACGCCGACCAGATAGACCAGTAGAAAGAGTTTTCTCGGCGAGCCTTTGGCGTGATTGACCGCAAAGACGGCGACCCAATCGAACAGACCTTCGCGGCGCCCGACTTCCGATAACAGCATCATGCCGAACAGAAAGAGATAGACGTCCGTGCCTTTGCCGATTGCCTCGATGGCCAGATCGACGGGAAGCAGGCCGAGTGACACGAGTAACAGCGCGCCGGCAACGGCCCACACGGCCTCGGGCCATTTGAACGGGCGCGTGATGACACCAGCCGTGGCGGCTATGGCGATACCCCAAGACAGGAAGACGGAATTCACCAAGTGGATCCTGGATTCTGATTGTGCGCGAGCGCGGAATTGAAACGCAGCATAACTCATGAGCGAGGCGCTGCAGGCGGTCGAAGCGCAAGTTGTGTGCCACGCAGCGCCACGTTTTTTTGTCAATTCAAGCGACCGCGCGGATTTATTCCATCCACATTAGCGTCACGGCCAGAACAATCTGTTCTCTTCTGCCCGCCTATTCAGTTTTCATTGGCATCCCTATTATCCGCATTCACACGCGACATACCGCACGCGGCAAGCGGCACGCAACACGAACAGCGAGCATGAGCCAATGAATCCCCGTCCTTCAGATGTCGAGCACTACAGCGGCCCTGCCGTCGCATTGCACTGGTTAATCGCATTGCTGATCATCTGCGGCTTTTACATCGGCTGGATCATGACCGATATCCCGGGCTTCACGCCCACCAAGCTGAAGTACTTCTCGTGGCACAAATGGATCGGCGTGACGGTCTTCGTGCTGGCCGTGGTGCGCGTGCTGTGGCGCGCCACTCACCGCGCGCCGTCGCTCGACAGTGCGACACCCGCCTGGCAGAAGGCGGCAGCGCATCTCGTGCACGGCGTGCTCTACGTGCTGATGCTGGCGATTCCGCTGTCCGGCTACTTCTATAGTTCGGCCGCGGGCATTCAGGTGGTGTACCTCGGCATCGTGCCGCTGCCCACCTTCATCGGTCCGGATCAGGCGTTAAAGGCAAGCCTGCGCACGGTCCACGTGCTGCTCAATTACACGTTGCTGGCACTCGTTGCGATGCACGTGCTCGCGGCGCTCAAGCATCAATTCGTCGACCGTGACGGATTACTCGCACGGATGATTCCGTTCCTCAAATAACACTCGTATCAAGCGCGTATCAGGCGATTGGCTACGGGTTGTTGGCAATCTAATTCCCAACGGTGCGCAATGAGCGCGCGTGGGTTCGATAGGATGCGTACCACGATGAAATCAAACTTTTACCACTCCGTTCTGGCCGGCGTCGCCGCCCTTTCTTTCTTCGGCTCAGGCCTCGCGCATGCCGACGTCGACACGAGCAAAAGCAGCGTCATCGCCACGACGAAACAGATGAACGTGCCGGTGGACGGCAAATTCAGGAAGTTCTCGGCGCAACTCAATTTCGATCAGGCCAAGCCGACCGCCGGCAGCGCCAATGTATCGATCGACACCGGCAGCTACGACCTCGGCGCGGACGACTACAACAAGCAGGCCCAAGGCAAGGAATGGTTCGATAGCGCGACCTATCCGGCCGCGACGTTCGTCTCGAGCGCGATCGCGCCGGCCGGCGGCAATCAGTACAAGATCACCGGCAAGCTCACCATCAAGGGCAAATCGCAGACCGTCGTGGTGCCGGTCACCATCGCCAGCCAGGGCAATACGCAAACCTTCGACGGCACACTGCCGATCAAGCGTTCGCAGTTCGATGTCGGGACGGGCGAATGGAAAGACACGTCGGTGGTCGCCGACGAAGTCGTCATCAAATTTCACATCGTCGCTTCGAAGAAATAACTGGATACACCGAAGCGTCGCGTCACTTTCTGAAACCTGGAGAATCACTTGAAGAAACAACTTTTGCTCGCCGCAGGCGCGCTGGCTGCAGCCATGTCGTTCAACGCGATGGCCGCCGATACGTATCAACTCGACCCGACGCATACCTACCCGAGCTTCGAAACCGACCACTTCGGCGGCCTGTCGATCTGGCGCGGCAAGTTCAAGAAGAGCAGCGGTACGGTCGTGCTGGATCGCGCAGCGAAGACCGGCACGGTGGACGTGACGATCGATATGAGCTCGGTGGATATCGGTAACGACAAACTCGACGCGGAACTGGTCACGGACAAGTTCTTCGACGCCGCCAAGTACCCGACCGCGACCTACAAGGGCACGCAGATCCGCTTCGACGGCGACAAGCCGGTGGAAGTGATCGGCACGCTGACTCTGCATGGCGTGACCAAGCCGGTCAACCTGAAGATCGAGTCGTTCAAGTGCTTCATCAACCCGATGCTCAAGCGCGAAGTGTGCGGCACCGAATCGACCGCGACGTTCAATCGCGACGATTTCGGCGTCGACTTCGGCAAGACGTATGGCTTCAAGATGCAGACCACGCTGCATATTCAGGCTGAAGGTATCAAGCAATAATAGCGGGTCCCCTGCGGCTTGCGGCAGGTGGCGGAATAACGCGCCGCCTGCCCATTCGACGTCACCGCCATGCTGACTGTCGATTCATCCGAACAATTTGCACGGCGTGGCGCCGAATGCGCCAGACAACAAGGTCGAGCAGGTCGAGCGCTACAAGCTGTATCCGGTGGTGCAGATCGGCGTGAGCCATCGCTTCTAACCGGCACTTTTCCTGATTTCTCTGCAACGAGCCTTTAGCCCTTTGGGTTAAAGGCTTTTTCGTATTGCCGATGCGAGTTCAAAGACTTAAACAGGCTCGCCGCGCAGACGACCTCTTGTTATAATTCTCTCATCAACGCGAACAAAACATAACGCGCCTCTACACTGCGCTCCACACTGCGCGACAGGACCTCCATGCTGAAACCCGACCGCCTCCGCGCCCTCGCCGATGCGCTGGCCAAGCAGAACGTGATGCGCCTGCGCGACGCCGCCAGCCTGCTGGACGTGTCGGAGATGACCGTCCGGCGCGATATCGCAGGCAGTCCGGAACGATTCACGTATCTCGGCGGCTACATCGTCAGCGCGACCGACGTGCCCAACAACGCCGGCTATTCACTCGAAGAAGAGAAGGATCACTTCGCGCAGGCCAAGGCGGAAGCCTCCGCGCTTGCGGCAAAACTCGTCGTCGACCACGAAACGATCTTCATTGACTGCGGTACGACGCTCACCACGCTTGCGCGCCTGATTCCGCTCGACCGTCACGTCACCGTGGTTTGCTATTCGCTGAATGTGGCGGAGATTCTGCGGCGCAAGCCGAATGTACGGATGATTCTGCTGGGCGGCGTCTACGTGCCTTCTTCAGACTCGTTTGCGGGTGAAGAGAGTCTGGAGATGCTGCGCCGCATGGGCATCAACAAGGCGTTCATTTCCGCGGGCGGTGTGGATAGCGCGCGCGGCGTCACGTGCTGGAACTTTCACGAAGTCGCGCTCAAGCAGGCGGCCATGGCAAGTGCCGTCGAACGGCATCTGGTTGTGGATCAGAGCAAGTTCGGCGTCGTCAAGGCGGTACGTTTCTCGCAAATCGACGATTTCGATTCCATCATCACCGAGAAAGGCCAGGAGCACCGCAAGCGCAAATGAATGCGCTAGCGGCGCACGGTGCGCCGTGGCGCGGCCATGCGCCACAAGCGCGGTTCGCGTTCAGTCTTCAGCTTTTGCGTTGCAATGCGAACAGCGTCCCGGCAATCAGAATAAATGCGCCGATGATCACCTTCTGCCAGGTGCTCGGCACGCCGACCAGAATCAGCACGCTGTTGATCAGCGTAACCAGCGCCACGCCGAGCAAGGTGCCGGCCACCGTACCCGTCCCCCCTGTAATGCGCGCGCCGCCCAGAATCACCGCGGCGATCACGTCGAGTTCCGAGCCCACGAGATCGAACGGATTCGCGAGCCGGTTGTTCGATACATGCAGGATGCCCGCTATGCCGGCGAGCATGCCGGTATAGCCGAACACGAACAGATGGATCGCGCGCAGGTTGTAGCCGAGCCGCTCGGCAATGGCGAGGCTGCCGCCCATCGCATAGACGCCGCGCCCCATCATGGTCCGGTTCAACAGCCACCACGTGACACCGGCGGCCGCTACCAGCGCCAGCACCGAAACAGGCAGCACCGCGCGCAGACCGTCGTTGGTGTGATAGAAAAACAGCGGAATCCGGCCGAAGTGATCCATGCTGTGCGGAATGTTCATGAAGAACGTGGTGCCGATGAACGTCAGCAACAGGCCGCGATACAGATACTGCGTGCCGATCGTGACGATCAGCGAAGGCGCTTTCAACCGATGCACCAGCAGGCCGTTGATAAGCCCAAGCAGTACACCGCCCAGCGCGCCGGTGATCAGGATCAGCGCGAATGGCGCGTCCGGCCACCAGGCGAACACTGCCTTCGTGATGCCGTACATCGTCAGCGCGGCGATGGCCGTGAACGAGACGTCGATGCCGCCGGAGGCCAGCACGACGAGCGTGCCCAGCGCGAAAAGCGACATCGTGGTGGCCGAATGCAGCAGATCGAATAGCGTCGCGAGTTGAAAGAAGCGCGGATTGATCGCACCAACAATCAGGCACGTCGCCGCGATCAACGCGACGGTGAACCATTCGGGGTTGCGCGAGAGCCTGGCCCGCAAGGTGGGCGGCTTAACCTCGGGTGCGACTTCGACAACGGTCGGGGTAGTCATGGTCTGGTTCATGCGCGAAGGGATCCGCGAGTTCATGGGTATCGGCGTCCTTTATGCGGCTTCCGAAAGCAGCGCGTGATACAGATCGGCTTCGCTCAACGTGTCGGCCTGATATTCGCTGGCCACACGCCCCTTCTTCATCATCAGGATGCGGTCGCAGTTCTGCAACAGCTCGGGCAGGTCGTCGCTGATCAGAATGATGCCGATGCCGCGTTGCGACAGGCGCTGCATGATGCGGTAGATGATGTCCTTCGATCCGACGTCGACGCCGACCGTCGGTCCATGCAGAATCAGCACGCGCGGATCGATAGCGAGCCAGCGGCCGATCAGCACGCGCTGTTGATTGCCGCCCGAGAGCGACTGCACGGGTTTGTCCACGCCGGGCGTCGCGATCTGCAAATCTTTTACCGTCTGTTCCGCGAGCGCCTGCGCGCGCGTGCGATCGATCTGGCCGAAGCGATCCCGCAGGCTGGAGATCATCGCGGTGATCACGTTGTCGCGGATCGACTTGTCGAGAAACAGCCCTTCGTTGAGGCGATCTTCGGGCACGTAGCCGATACGATGATGTTTCGCGTCCGACGGTGTACGCAACGAAATCGCCTTGCCGTCGAGCAAGACCTGCCCCGCTTGCGCCGCCGCAACGCCCGCGAGCGCGCGCGCGAGTTCGTTGCGCCCCGAATCGAGCAAGCCGGTGACGCCGAGAATTTCGCCTCGATGCAGCATGAACGACACGTCGCTGAACTGGCCCGCGCGCGTGAAGCCCCGCACGTCGAGCACGACTTGCTGGTCAAACGCACCTTCACGATAGCGCTCGTTCGACAGATGGCGTCCCGTCATCAATTCGCTGATCTGCGCTTTGGTGAATTGTGCAATCGGTCCTTGCGCCATCTTCTGGCCGTCGCGCAGCACGATGACTTCGCCGCCGATCGCGTAACACTCGTCGAGCTTGTGGCTGACGAACAGCACCGTCACGCCTTGTGCGCGCAGATTGGCGAGCACGGCGATCAAGTTGTCGACTTCTTTCTGCGTGAGCGACGTGGTGGGCTCGTCCATGATGACGAACTTTGCCTCGCTGGCAATCGCGCGCGCAATGGCAACGAGCTGACGCGTCGCGAGCGGCAATTGCTCGATGAGGGTCGCCTGAAATTCGGCGTCGCCTGGCAGGCCGACCGATTCCAGCGCGCGCGCTGCCGTGCGTGCGAGCGCGCGCCGGTCGAACGTACGCGCTAGCCGGCCTTCGTGCGTGGCCAGTTCGGCGGTAAGCGCGACGTTTTCCGCCACGTTCATGTTTGGCAGCAACGAGAGATCCTGATAGACGGTTTCGATTCCTGCCGCCAGCGATTCCAGTGCGGACAGCCGTGCATGCCGAACGCCTTCGATCACGAGCTCGCCCTCGTCGGGCGGTTGCGCGCCGGAGATGATCTTGATCAGCGTGCTCTTGCCGCAGCCGTTTTCGCCGAGCAGGTGATAGATCTGTCCACGTTCGAACGACAGGCTCACCCCGCGCAATGCATGGACGCCGGTGAAACGCTTATGCACGCCGACCACTTGCAGGAACGGTTGCGAGGCGCCGGACTGAGGCTGCGGAGACGATACGTCTTGATTCATGATGGCGAGTCGCAAGTTAAGGCGTGCCCACACGGGCACGCCTTGAAGGAAGTCCCCCGGGAGGGACGCCGTGACACCTGAAGCAAAAAACCCGATCAGAACGGATACTGCTTGTAGTTCGACTTGTCGACGTTCACCCAGCCCTGGCCGCGCACGATGATCCCTTTACCCGGCCCTTTCGCGACAGTCACTTTCGTGTAACCCGGAATGCCAAGATCCGCGCCGTTCTCGACCGTCTTGCCGTCGATCAGCATCTGCGCAATCTTATTCATGGCGATACCCGCGAGCTTCGGATCCCAGAACGCAATGCCGTTGATCGCGCCGCTCTCGAGGAACTTGCCGGCTTCCGTCGGCAAGCCCGTGCCGTAGACGCAGATCTTGCCCTGCATGCCGGCTTCTTCGACCGCACGGCCAATGCCGATCACGTCGAGCGAGGACGAGCCCTGGAAGCCCTTCAGGTCAGGATGCTTGCGCAGCACTTCCTTGGCGACTTCATAGGCGCGCTCGCCGTCGTTATTGGTTTCGAGTTTCGGTTCGACCAGATCCATCTTCGGATATTTGGCCTTGGCGTTGCCGATCCCGCCGTCGGCCCATTGCACCTGCGAGCGGCTGCCCAGCGAACCGACCAGCGCCACCCACTTGCCGTCGCCGTGCATGCACGAGGCGAGACGCTCGTTCAGGCCGGCGCCATAGGCCGTGTTGTCGAATGCTTCGATATCGACCATCGTGTTCTTCGCGTTGTCGGCCTCATGGGTCACCACCTTGATGCCGCGATCCATGGCCTTCTTCAATGCCGGTTCGAGCGTCGGCGGATCGTAGGGCACCACGGCGATCGCGGTGACCTTTTTCGCAATCAGGTCTTCGATGATCTTCAGTTGCTGCGCCGCGTCCGCGCGGCCCGGACCGGTCTGATACGCGGTCACGCCCGGGTTGTCCTTCGCGAATTGCTTGACGCCGTCGTCCATCCGGTTGAACCAGTTGATGCCGGTCACTTTGACGACCGTGACGATCGTCTCGTTGGTTGCAGCTTGTGCAGCGGCGATCACGCCCACCGTCAGCGCGCCTGCTGCGAGCGCGGCACCCAGTCGAGTCAATTTCATGCGATGTCTCCTTTTCGTTCGATGTAGTTCGATGTAGTTCGATGTCGCCCCACTTCACCATCACGGACAGTCAGGGCCCGTTGTCCGCCGCGTACTGAAACCTGGGTTGCGTCTTTTAAGTCTGAGCGTCGCGCTAACGTTTCGGCGCCGTGCCGGAACTCGCTGCCTGCCCGCCACCACCACCGCCGCTAAAACCAAAGATCGCGCGCACCCGCTCGCCGCCCGCGAACGCGAGCGACAACAGCAACAGAAAACCCCACGCGCAATCGCCGAAAAACTGCGACACGCCCAGCAGATTGAACAGACTCGAGAGAAACTGCAGCACGGTTGCGGCAAAGAAGACGCAGATGATGCGGCCATGCCCGCCGGCGGGATTCACGCCGCCCATCACCGCGATCAGAATGGCGATCAGCAGATAGGAGTTGCCGTAATCCCATTTCGCACTGGAGGTATGCGTCGCGCTGATCAGCCCGGCCAGCGATGCAAGCACGCCGCACATGGCATACGTCGTGATCAGCATCCGCGCGCGCGGAATGCCGGCATAGAAGGCAGCCTTGGGGTTGGTGCCCATCAGATAGAGACGCAGGCCGAACGGGCTGCGTTTGAGCAACCAGCCCAGCACGATCACGGCCGCGATAAAGATGCAGAACGCGATCGGCACCTGAAACACCGTACCGTTGCCGATATTCGACAACGGGTCGACATAGTCGACATGCACCGAGGCGCCGTTGCTCAGCACCACGGCAAAACCCGTGAACAGCAATTGTGTGCCGAGCGTGCAGAGAATCGGCGTGAGGCGCAGACGCGCGATCACCACGCCGTTCAGAAGGCCGCCGAGCAGCCCCATCACCACTACGATCGCGCAGAAGAGCGAGGTATAGAGCGCGGGCGAATCGTCGCCGTTGACAAAGCGCGGCACGACGAGCGCCGCGACCATCCCGGACAGGTTCGCGAGCCCGACGCCGGACAGGTCGATCCCGCCGTTGCCCGACACCATCGACAGCATGATGCCAAGCGCGAGCAGACCGAGTTCGGGCAACTGTCCGCCCATCGATTGCAGGTTGTCGATATCGACGAATTGCCCATGCGAGAGCCACGTCGCGACCAGCACGACGAGGACGTTGACGATCAGCAGAAAATTCAGTTGCCGGTCGCCGAACATCTTTCCAGCGGTGAACGAGGACTTCATGGTAGGCACGATCTCCTTCAGCCTTCGCTAACAGTCAGGACAATGGCGAGGAGGCCTCGGCCGGCTGGTTCAACACGCGATTCACTTCGTCGAGTGTCGGCATGGAAGGCGCCGTGCCCGGACGCGTCACGGAAATGCCCGCGAGCGCGCAGCCGAAACGCAGCGCCGAGACGGGGTCGTCGCCGCGGGCGAGCGCTGCGGCGAAACCGCCCGTGAAGCCGTCGCCGGCGCCGGCGGTCTCCACCACGCGGCCGCAGTGATAGGCCGGTACGAGCACCGATTGGCTTGCCGAGTGCAGCAGCGCGCCGCCCTCTCCCAACGTGACGATGACCGCGCCGACACCTTTGGCGAGCAGCACATCAGCGGCGCGGCGAGCGTCGTCGGCGCTCGCGATCGGCACGCCGGTGAGCGCGGTGGCTTCGGTTTCGTTCGGGGTGAGGTAGTCGCACAACGGAAAGATGTCGTCGTCGAGCGGCAAGGCGGGCGCCGGGTTGAACACGGTGATGACACCGTGCCGGCGCGCCACTTCGAGCCCGCGGCGCGCGGCAGCAAGCGGCTGTTCGAGTTGCGTGACGAAGACGCGCGCAGCGGCGATATCGGCCTCGATTGCGTCGACGTCGGCTGCCTCCATCGTGCCGGCCGCACCGGAGGCGACGATGATCGCGTTCATGCCCGTGTTGTCGTCGACGAAGATATGCGCGGCGCCCGTGGATACGCCTTCGACCACCGAAGCACGCGCCGTGATGCCCTCAGCAGCCCATGTGGCGCGTGCAATCTCGCCGAACGCGTCGCGGCCGATGCGGGTGCAGAACACCACCTCGGCGCCGGCGCGCGCCGCCGCCACGGCCTGATTCGAGCCCTTGCCGCCCGGCCCCATCGCGAACGCCGTGCCCGCAATCGTCTCGCCGATCAGCGGCATACGCCCGGCACGAAACGTCAGGTCGGTGACATAGATGCCGAGAATGACGACACGCCCGTTTCGTTGCAAAGACGTGTTCATTCGCGTTCCCCTCGAAGCGCGTTCGTCGGGAAGCCTGCGTGCGGGGCACACGTTGCGCGCAGCCCCGCCGTATTCAATTGCAGATCCAGATGCTTCAGCACGTTGTCTCCTCCATTTTCTGGTTGGCGTGCAAGATGTTCAGGTGTGAGCGCCGGCGCCCGGTCAGTCTCCGTACGGTATCCAGATGTTCTTGACCTGGACAGCCTGACGCAGAAACGGCCGGCCTTCGCTCGAACGGTCGAACCAGTCGAACTGGCGGCCGTGATCGACGAACGTACGCTTCAGATTGCCGATCGACTCACGCTCGACCAGCGTCGAATCCGCCGCGTTGCCGAAACACCAGACGGCGTCGACGTCGTCGTGTTTGGCGAGCGCGGGAAGCAACGCACCGCGTTCACCCGTGACGATATTCAGCACGCCGGCCGGCACATCCGACGTTTCGGCAACCTGATAAAAATCGGTCACCGTGAGCGGACACGCCTCGCTCGGCAACACCACGACACGATTGCCCATGGCCAGCGCGGGCGCCGCCAGCGACACGAAGCCAAGCAACGGTGCTTCGTCCGGACAGGCGATGCCGATCACGCCGAGCGGCTCGTGCATGGCCAGCGCGACGCCGCGCAACGGCGGCGTATGCACGGCGCCGTCGAACTTGTCGGCCCACGCCGCGTAGGTGAAGAGACGCGCGATCGCGGCCTCGACCTCCGCGTGCGCCGCCGCGTCCGTCACGCCGGTTCTGATCACGAGTTGCCGCGCGAACTCGTCCGCGCGAATGGCCAGATTCTCGGCCAGATAGAACAGCACCTGGGCACGGTTATGCGTACTCGCCTGCGACCATTTCTGCGCCGCGCGCGCCGCTTCGACCGCGTTGCGAATGTCCTTGCGGTTACCCTCGCCGACTTCACCGAGCAACGTCCCATCCGGCGCATGAACCGGCAACGAATAACCGCTGTCCGGCCGCACCTGCTTGCCGCCGATGAAGAGCTTCGCGGTGCGATCGATCAGCGTGACATTCGATAACGGATCATGCTCGCCAGCGCCGTCTGCCGGTTCAGCACGCACGGCCTGACGGACCGCAAGATTGAGCCACGCACGCGGTTTCAGATATTCGTAGATGCCCTCACGGCCGCCTTCGCGGCCATAGCCCGACTCGCGATAACCGCCGAAGCCGACCGCCGCATCGAACAGATTGGTCGCGTTGATCCACACGACGCCGCATGCGAGGCGCGGCGCGATATCGAGCGCACGGCCAATAGTCTCGCTCCACACGCTCGCGGCGAGTCCGTAGCGAGAATTGTTGGCAAGCGCAATCGCCTCATCCTGCGTGCGAAAACTCATCGTGACCAGCACCGGTCCGAAGATTTCTTCCTGCGCCAAAGTGGAAGCCGGCGCCACGCCGGTGACGAGCGTGGGCGGATAGAAACAGCCGCCGGCGGGCATCGTCGTATCGGGCGACTGCCACACCGCACAGCCTTCACGCCGGCCGGTTTCCACCAGCGACTGGATGCGTTCGAGCTGCACCGGATCGACGATCGCGCCGATATCGATACTTTTATCGAGCGAGGTGCCGACGCGCAGCGTTTCCATGCGGCGCTTCAGCTTCGCGATGAAGCGCGCTTCGACGCCCTCCTGCACGAGCAGGCGTGAACCCGCACAGCAAACCTGCCCCTGGTTGAACCAGATCGCGTCGACCACACCTTCGACGGCGCCATCGAGATCCGCGTCGTCGAACACGATGAAGGGCGACTTGCCGCCAAGTTCGAGCGTCAGCGATTTGCCCGAGCCCGCCGTGGCCGCGCGAATCAAACGCCCCACTTCGGTCGAGCCGGTGAACGCGATCTTGTCCACCTGCGGATGCTCGACAAGCGCGGCACCGGTACGGCCGTCACCGGTCACAACGTTCAGCACGCCGACCGGCAAGCCGGCCCGATGCGCGAGTTCGGCGAACAGCAAGGCCGTGAGCGGCGTGTATTCGGCCGGCTTCAACACGACGCAGTTGCCCGTGGCGATCGCCGGTGCGATCTTCCACGCGAGCATCAGCAGCGGAAAATTCCACGGCACGATCTGCCCAACGACACCGAGTGGCGTGTAATCGGCGAATTCGCTCTCCTGCAATTGCGCCCAACCCGCGTGATGCAGGAAATGACGCGCGACCAGCGGCACGTCGATATCGCGTGTCTCGCGGATCGGCTTGCCGTTGTCGAGCGCTTCGAGCACGGCAAAGAGACGGCTATGACGCTGCACCATGCGCGCGAGCGCATACAGATGTCGCGCCCGTCCGGCGCCGCCGAGCGCGAGCCAGCCCGGCTGCGCGGCGCGCGCGGCCGCGACTGCCGCGTCGACGTCGGCCGCATCGCCCTGGGCGATCTCGGCGAGCCGGTCGCCCGTGGCAGGCGCGTGCGAAACGAAGTGCTCACCGGCGGCCGGCGCATGCCACGCCCCGCCGATGAAATGCCCGAAGCTCGCCTCATGTTGCGCGAGCCAGGCGCGCGCGGGCTGATCGTCCTCGGGTGCGGGACCGTACTCCATCGATGAAAAATACTCGGCTACGCTCATGGGATCGGTCTTCTGTTCAGGCTACGGGGTGACGGTTGAAAGCGGAGTAACGGCCGCTCACGTGATGTTCGAGCTGGCGTTCGATATCGGCCAGCAGGCTCGATGCGCCGATACGGAACAGCTCCGGCTCGAGCCACGGGCGGCCGAGCTCTTCCTTCATGAGAATCTGATAGGACAGCACCGACTTCGCGCTCGACACGCCGCCCGCCGGTTTGAAGCCGATCGGCACGCCGGTGCGCTCCTGGTACTCGCGAATCATGCGCACCATCACCAGCGAGACGTCGAGCGTCGCGTTGACGCCTTCCTTGCCGGTCGACGTCTTGATGAAGTCGGCGCCGGCCATCATGCAGACCATCGAGGCGCGCGCCACATTGGAGAGCGTGCGGATATCGCCGGTCGCCAGAATCGCTTTCAGATGCGCCGGGCCGCAGGCTGCGCGGAAGTCGCGCACTTCGTCGTAGAGCGCCTGCCAGTTGCCGGTCAGCACATATTCCCGCGTGACGACAATATCGATTTCCTGCGCGCCGTCCGCCACCGAAGCCTCGATCTCTTTCAGCTTCAGCGGATGAGGGATCAGCCCGGCGGGAAATCCCGTCGACACCGCCGCGACCGGAATGCCGCTGCCCTGCAGCGCATCCACCGCCGCCGCAACGAAACGGTGATAAACGCAGACCGCCCCCGTCGTGATGCCTTGCGGCGCGATGCCGAGCGCTTCGAGCAGATCGGCCCGCACCGGTTGACGCGCCTTCGCGCACAGACGGCGCACGCGGCCTTCGGTGTCGTCGCCGTTGAGCGTGGTGAGGTCGATGCAGGTGACGGCCTTCAGCAGCCAGGCTGCCTGCGCGTCTTTCTTGACGGTACGGCGCGTGGCGAGCGTCGCCGTGCGCCGTTCGACCGCCGACTGGTTGACGCGCAAGCCGTCCAGCCAGGACGCGTCGAACGGCATGCCCGGATTGCGCACCGGGTGAATGAGCGGGCCGCCGCGCAGCGCGACGACCGAAGAAGAAAGCACAGGGGCTTCAGGCATAAGGCATCCGAAAATTTGATGCGACGCACAACAGCCGCCGACAATTTGTTCCCACTTATGCTACAACGATTGATAGAATCATAACAAGCATTACGATTCAATCATCACATAAACAGGGCTTCTAACCCTGTCTGAGCCGCCGATGTTATTGACGCACCATATTCATGATGCGAAGATCACAACGCAGCGTTGGCCGATAGCACCATACAAAGACAAGAATCTCGTCGTATCGACGAAGGAGACATGCCAGATGAGTGAGCCGGTTGCGGTCGCGGCCGCGTCATCGCCTCAGGTTCCATTGATCCGTGTTGCGGGCGTCACCAAGCGATTTGGCGGCGTGCAGGCGCTGCGCGGCGTCAGCCTCGACGTGTTGCCCGGCGAAGTGCACGCCTTGCTCGGCGAAAACGGCGCCGGCAAATCCACGCTGATCAAGATCCTCAGCGGCGTTCACACCTATGACGACGGCGTCGTCGAGATCGATGGCCGGAAAGTGGCGTTCGAATCGCCGGCGCGATCGCGTGAAGCGGGCGTTGCCGTGGTCTACCAGGATCTGAGCCTTGTCGAATCGCTGTCGGTCGGCGCCAATCTGATGCTGGGGCGCGAGCCTCGCACGCGGCTCGGCTTTGTGAAGAACCGCCAGCTCATGGCAACGGTCCGTGAATTTCTCCACTCGCACGGCATCCCGCTCGACCCGCGCACCGCCGTTGGCGCGTTGCCGTTCGCGTACCGGCAAATGACTGAAATCTGCAAGGCGCTGATGGGCGACGTGCGGGTTCTGATCCTCGACGAACCCACCTCGGCGCTGACAGGCGGCGAAGAGCAGATTCTGTTCGACGCGATTCGCGCGGTCACGAACCGTGGCGTGGGCGTGATCTACGTGACGCATCGCTTGAACGAGGTGTTCCGGATTTCGCAGCGCGTCACCGTGTTCCGCGATGGCGCCAATGCCGGCACGTTCTCGACGGCTAAAACCGATATGAAACAACTGGTCGCGGCGATCGTCGGTCCCGGCCATGCCGCGTTGCAGGCGCGGGAGAGGACGGCTGTCGGCGGTAGCGGTGATGAGACTGTTACTGGGCGCTCAGCGACGGCCGCAACGAATGCCGCAGCCGTCCCTATTCTCAAGTTGTCGCATGTGAGCAACGACAGGCTTCATGACGTCGACCTCACGGTTCGTCCTGGCGAGATCCACGGGCTCGCGGGATTGATCGGCAGCGGGCGCACGGAAATTCTGCAAACCATCTTTGGCATTCGCAAAATCGAGGCGGGCGCCATCGAGATCGGTGGTCAGTCCCGTTCGCGTATCACGCCTGCAGAAGCCATCCAGTTCGGCGTAGCGCTAGTGCCGGAGGATCGTCATCTCGAAGGGCTCGTCCTCGATCATTCGATCGAACGCAACCTGACCTTGCCGCGGCTGCCGCAATTTTCTCGCTGGGGATGGCTGCGCAGTCAGGCAGCCGTCAACCAGGCGAAGCGTTCGATGAAAGAACTCGCCGTCAAGGCACCCAGTTCGTCGACCGCGGTCAAGTTTTTATCCGGCGGCAACCAGCAGAAGGTGGTCTTTGCAAAGTGGAATCATCCGCGCCCCACGCTGCTTTTACTCGACGAACCGACTGTCGGCGTCGACGTCGGCGCACGCGAGGAGATTTACGGCGTGGTCCATGACGCCGCGCGAGCGGGCACCGCCGTGCTCGTCGTGTCATCGGATCTCGATGAATTGTTGCGCCTGTGCGGCCGGGTTTCGATCGTCGCGGACGGCTCCATCGTCAAGACCGTCGAGCGCGCCGAACTGGCCAACGCCGAAGCGCTGCATCACCTGATCCAACTGTCCCGTTCTTCCATTGAGTCCCTCGAAGGGACGTCCGCCGGAGCGCACGCAATATGAACGACTCTGTCTCGCCGCTGACGGCTAAACGGCAGGCATCGCCACCGCAGAAAAGCCGTATGCGGCGCCTCGCGCAACTCCTTCTGCAAGGCGACCGGCCCTACGCGCTCTACGGCGCGTTCGCGATCCTGCTGGTGGTGTTCAGCTTCGCTTCGCCGTGGTTTCTGTCCATCGACAATTTCCTGAATATCGGCCGGCAAACCGCCCTCGTGTCGATCGTCGCCATCGGCATGACCTTCGTGATCATTGCGCGGCAGATCGATCTGTCGGTGGGGTCGACCCTGGCGCTGTCGGGGATGTCCGCGGCGCTCGCCATGTCGCACATCGGCGACAACTGGATTATCGGCGCGATGGCCGGCATCGGCACCGGCGCCATCGTCGGCGCGATCAACGGGGTCGTGACCACGCGGCTGAACATTCCCTCGTTCCTGGTGACGCTCGGCACGTTGAGCGCAGCCCGCGGACTCGCCCTGATGGTGACGACAACCCGGCCCGAAATCATCACCAACGACTCGTTCATCGCGATCTTCGGCGAAGGCGATATTGCCGGGGTGCCGGTGCCGATCATCTGGACCGCGCTGACCGTGATTGCCGGCATCCTGCTGCTGCACTACAGCGTGTTCGGCAGGCAGATCTATGCGGCCGGCGGCAATCCGACTGCCGCGCTCTACTCCGGCATCAACACGCGGCGCGTAACCACGCTCGCGTTCATTCTCACCGGCGCGCTGGCCGGGCTCGCGGCGCTCGTGCTCGCCGCGCGCTCGCATGCCGCGCGGCCCGACGTCGTGCAAGGACTCGAACTCGATGTGATTGCTTCCGTGACGCTCGGCGGCTGCAGCCTGTTCGGCGGCCGCGGCTTCGTGCTCGGCACGCTGCTCGGCAGTCTCATCATCGGCACGCTCAATAACGGGCTGGTTCTGCTCGGCGTCAGTTCATCGCTGCAGTTAGTGATCAAGGGCGCCATCATCGTCGCGGCAGTGGCCTTTACCAGGAAGTAACGAAGAAGTACGCCAGGAAGTACGCCAAAAAAGCACACCAAAAAGCACTGAAAGCACATCGGTCACGCGCAATCTCACGTGCCCGCGTTGTTCGTGAATGGCAGGAGACGTAACACAAACATGAAGACCAATGGAGAAGAATCATGAAACATCGTCGTGGCTCAGCAAGTGTTCTACCCACTCTCATGGCGGCGGCCGCCGTCGTGGCGCTGGCGTCGTCAGGCGCCTACGCGCAATGCGTGACCAGCCTGCCGGCCGGTTCGATCGGACCGAAGACGATCGTCGGGCAAGGGCCGAACGGCGAGAAAGCCGCTTCGGTGGATGCCGTGAAGCTGAGCGACGCCGACATCGCCAAAATCAAGGCCGGCAAATTCAAGGTCGGTATTTCGATGCAGACCATGAATCTCGACTGGTCGCAATTGCAGGTGCAAGGCATTACGGACACGCTCAAAAAATACGGCGTGGAAGTGATCGGCACGGCTTCGGCGGAATACCAGGTCGACAAGCAGATCGCGGATATCGAGAACACCATCCAGCGCCATCCGGACGGCATCATCTCCATTCCGGTCGACGGCACGGCAACGGCCGCCACCTACAAGAAAGTATCCGAGGCCGGCATCAAACTCGTGTTCATGGACAACGTGCCGACCGGCCTCAAGCATCCTGAACAATACGCGGCGATGATTTCCGCCGACAGCGAAGGCAATGGCCAGATCGCGGCGAAAGTGCTTGCCTCGTGCGTCCCGCAGGGCGCCACGATCGGGCTCGTGAATTTCGGCGTGGATTACTTCAGCACAACGGAACGCACCAAGGCCGTCAACGACTGGATCAAGAAGAATCGTCCGGACATCAAGGTCAAACAGGTCGCGTTTACGGACCCATCGAAAGTCGGCCAGATCGCGGGCGATTTCCTCACCGGGAATCCGGACGTGAAGGGGCTGTTCGCCGTGTGGGATCAACCGGCGCTCGACACGCTGACGTCGATGCGTGCGCAAGGTGTGAACATTCCTGTCACCACGGTCGATCTGGGCCTTCAGTCCGCGATCGAAATTGCCAAGGGCGGACCGCTCAAGGCAACCGGCTCGCAACGCCCGTACGATCAAGGCGTGGCCGAAGCCATGGCGATGATGAAGGCGCTGATTGGACAAACACCGCCAGCGTGGATCGGCGTGCAGTCTCTGCCGGTGGTTCAGTCGAACGTGCTCGAGTCTTATAAGACGGTGTTCAAGAAGGACCCGCCGCCCCAGCTAGCGGATGCATGCAAGAAGGCCAAGCCGGCTTGTGGGTAAAGCTTGTGGGAGGCGGTTGTAGGTAATGCCCGCAGGTAATGCTTGTGGCTTGCGGGCAATGCTTGTGAGTAACGCCACGCATGAATGATCCGGGCGCCCTTCCAGCGCCCGGATGAACATAGCTACTTGTGACCTCGTTGTGAGCCCCTCCACCGCAGCACCTTGCCCAGCGGAGCAAGGTACTATTACGGTTTGACGTCCGCCGTGCCGCGCACCGGTTGCGCGAATGCGGACGCCCGGCGCAGCAAGCCGCCCTACGACAGGGCAACGGCCATGCGCGTCGACTGTTATGCTCGCTGCCCGCGCCGTCACCCGTTTCCGCCATCCATGAGTTCTGCAAGCCACCACATCGCGCACCTGGACATGGACGCGTTCTACGCGTCCGTTGAGCTCTTGCGCTATCCCGAACTACGCGGCAAGGCGGTGGTGATCGGCGGCGGACGCAACGGTGTGCCACAAACGCTTGAAGACGGCAGCCGCCGCTTTGCGAAGCTGCGCGACTATGCGGGCCGCGGCGTGGTGACCACCTCCACCTACGAAGCCCGCGCGCTCGGCGTCTTCTCGGCGATGGGCATGATGAAAGCCGCCATGCTCGCGCCGGACGCGATTCTGCTGCCCACGGATTTCGAGTCGTATCGCCACTACTCGCGCCTGTTCAAGGCGGCGGTCGCCACCTTCACGGACCGGATCGAAGACCGCGGCATCGACGAAATCTATATCGATCTCACCGACTTGCCGGGCGAGCCGCGCGAGATCGCCGCGCGCATCAAGCAGGCCGTCAATCAGGCGACCGGTCTCACCTGCTCCATCTGCGTGGCGCCCAACAAGCTGCTGGCGAAGATCGGCTCCGAACTCGACAAACCCAACGGCCTCACGATCCTCACACCTGCGGACGTGCCGTTGCGCGTCTGGCCGTTGCCGGTGCGCAAGGTCAATGGAATCGGGCCGAAGGCCGCGGAAAAGCTCACCGCGCTCGGCCTCGCCACGGTCGGCGATCTGGCGGCGGCGGACGCGGGTCTGCTGCAGGACCACTTCGGGCGCAGTTACTCGGCGTGGCTCATGCAAGTCGCGCAAGGCTACGACGAGCGGCCGGTGGTGGTCGAATCGGAGCCCAAGTCGATGAGCCGTGAGACGACCTTCGAACGCGATCTGCATCCACGTCATGACCGCCCGGCGCTGTCCAGTTCGTTTACCGGCTTGTGCGTGCGGGTCGCGGAAGATCTGGTGCGCAAGGGCTATGTGGGCCGCACCGTGGGCATCAAGCTGCGCTACGACGACTTCCGCACGGTCACGCGCGACCTGACGCTCGACGAACCGACCGCCGACGCCACCGAAATCCGGCGCGCCGCAACCGAGTGTCTAAGACGGGTGGAATTGAACCGCAAGCTGCGGCTGCTAGGCGTGCGCGTGAGCGCCTTGACGCCGGCCAACGCGCAACCGGCAAAGCAGCGCATACCGGTTCAGGCCGACTTGCCGTTTACCGGCGACGATTAACCCGCTGCTTCCGCAGGAACACCGGCATTCGCACGCACCGGCGGCAGGATAGTTTCCACACTCGACGCCGCGATCGAAAACGCAAACGTATTGATCCCGTTCGCGCTTTCCACCGACACCGTGCCGCGATGCATCTCGGCAATTGCCTTCACGATCGCGAGACCCAATCCGTGGTTTTCGCGGCTATTGGTGCGAGACGCTTCCGCGCGATAGAAGCGGTCGAACAGGTGTTCGAGCACGGCCGGCTCGATCGGCTCGCCCGGGTTGGCCACCGCTACGCGCAACTGATTGGCCACCTCCGAGATCGTCACCGTAATCGCCGCGCCAGGCGCGCAGTGCTGGATCGCGTTCATCAGCAGATTCGTGCAGGCGCGGCCGAACAGCGAGCGGTTCACCCGCGCCACCGCATCGCCGCGCAATTGCGCATGCACCCGCGCTTCTTCCAGCGGAATCTCCAGAAACTCCAGCGTATGCGCGACTTCCGCGGCGAGCGACACTTCGACGAGGCCCGTTGCGCGCTCACCCTGATCGGCGCGAGCGAGGAACAGCATGTCGTTGATGATCGCGCGCATCCGTTCGAACTCTTCGAGATTCGATTGCAGCGTATGGCGCAGATCGTCGACCGAACGGTTACGTGTCAGCGCCACTTCGGTCTGGCCGATCAGAATCGTCACCGGCGTACGCAGTTCATGGGCGACGTCCGCGTTGAACGATTCGAGGCGGCCGTATGCACCGTCCAGACGTTCGAGCGCACCGTTGAACGAGTTGGCCAGATCGTTCAACTCGGGTGGCAGCGAGGCCGTGTTCAGCCGCTGCGAGCGGTTATTCGGACTCACCGCGGACGCATCTCGCGTCAGGCGCGTCAACGGCGCGAGGCCGAGCCGCGTCACCGAGTAACTCAGCAGCAGCACGGCAAGACTGCCCAACGCGGACAGCGCGGCGAGCGCCGCGCCGAATACGCGCATGGTGCGGGTGTTCGGCGAACAGCTGGCGGCGACCTGCAATTGCACGGGTGGGCGGGCCCCGTAAGCCGGTATCGTGACCGCGATGGTCAGCATGTCCGCGCCGCCGCCGACCGGCGAAACCCTCGTGTAGCCGCCGGGCCAGCTCGACACCACGGGCCCTTCGATGGGCTTGCCATATTGGAAATACGGATCGGTGCTCGACACCGCATACACGGTGCTGCCGTCGTGCGGCATCATGTCGGTGAGTTTTTCGCGGGCCATGCGCCACTTCTCCGGCGTCACCGCATGATAGACGATGATGCGCGCGATCTCGGTGCGGTCGTCGAGCGACTCACGCAAATGGTGTTCGAGTTGCGTGCGCAACACCAGAAACAGGCCGGTGCCGACCAGCGTGAACACCAATAGCGCCACGAATGCGAACATCAACGCAAGGCGGCGCGCGATTGAACGGTTCATGATTGCTCTGCCTCTTCACGCACTTCGAGCACGTAGCCCATTCCGCGCACGGTGTGCAGCAGCTTCGAGGAAAACGGGCCGTCGAGCTTGGCGCGCAGCCGTTTGATCGCGGTTTCCACCACGTTCGTATGGCTGTCGAAGTTGACGTCCCACACGAGTTCGGTAATGGCGGTCTTCGACAGGATATCCCCTTGCCGGCGCGCCAGCACGCTCAGCAACTGGAATTCCTTGGCGGTCAGATCGAGGCGCACGCCGTCGCGGGTGGCGCGCCGGCCGATCAGATCGACGAACAGATCGCCGACGGAAATCAGCGTCGACTCCTGCGAACGCGTGCGGCGCGCCAGCGCGTGCAGCCGCTCGACCAGTTCGAGAAAGGAAAAGGGTTTGGTGAGGTAGTCGTCGGCGCCTTCGCGCAGACCGCGCACGCGGTCGTTCACGTGGTCGCGGGCGGTCAGCATGATGACCGGCGTCGACTTGCGCATGCGCAACGCCTTCAGCACGCTGAAGCCGTCGCGTTTGGGCAGCATGACGTCGAGGACGATGACGTCGTAATCGAATTCAGTGGCCAGATGCATGCCTTCCTCGCCGTCGAGCGCAACGTCGACAACCCAGCCCTGCTCTGTCAAGCCGGAGCGCAGGTAGTCCACCACCTTGTGCTCGTCTTCAACGATCAGCAATTTCATGCGCGTCCCCTTGTATCTGCATTATACGAAACGCCTCGTTTTCCTTTTTCCTGTCTGGCCGTGTCATTGTCGGGCGGCTCACTTCGCGGGAGCCATCGCCTCCTTCGTGTCCGCTGTATTCGAGGCATTGACGGACGGCTGCGCGCCCGCTACGTCCGTGCCGGCATCCCAGCCGCCGCCCAGCGCCTTCACCAGGGAAACCGAGAGGGTCATCTGCTGGCCGTGGATCTGCACGTCCTGACGCTCGCTGGTGAGCAGCGACTGCTGCGCGGTGATGACGTCGAGGTAGGCGACGAGGCCGCCCGAATAACGGTCGTTGGCAAGCGCCAGCAAATGCTGCGCATCGGTCACCGCCTCGTGCGACTGCTTCGACGCGCCGTCCAGTACCGACAGCCCTGTGATGCCGTCCTGCACCTGCTGGAACGCGTTGAGCACGGTCTGCCGGTAGGTCGCCTCGGTGGCCTTGTAGCCTTCGCTTGCGAACTGCACATTCGCCGCCCGGCGGCCGCCGTCGAACAACACCTGCCCGACTGCCGCGCCGAGCGTCCACATCAGGGTCGGCGCGCTCAACAAGCTTGCGAACTGCGTGCTTTCCCAACCGATGCTCGGCGTCAGCGTCAGGCTGGGGAAGAACGCCGCCTTGGCGACGCCGATCTGCGCATTGGCCGCGGCCATCGCGCGCTCCGCCGAGGCGATATCCGGACGGCGTTGCAATACGTCGCTCGGCAAACCCAGCGGAATCGACGGCACCTGCACGGCAAGCACCTTGGATTCGATGGTGAACTGCGGCGCGGGCACACCAACCAGCGCGGCAATCGCATGTTCAAACTGCGCGCGCTGATTCAACAGGAGTTGCGCCTGCACGCGCGTCGAATCGAGAAGCGATTTCTGCTGCAACACGTCGAGCCCGGACACCGAGCCGAGATCGTGCTCGGTCGTGACGTAATCGAGCGCCTTTTGCTGCAGTTTCACCGACTGATTCAGCACGTCGATCTCGGCGTCGAGTTCACGCAGTGAGAAATAGTCGGTGGCGAGATCGGTGGTGAGGACGAGCCGTGCGTTGGCGAGATCGTCAGCCGATTGCTGCGCGGAGGCCGCGGCGCCTTCCACTTCACGACGTATCCGGCCGAATAGATCGGTGTCGTAGTTGATCGTCGGACCGAGTTGCACGTTGTTCTGTACCGTCGACGTGGTCGGCGTGCCGTAGTTGGTCAGCGGGCGATCATGTGAAATCCTGAAGCGCGACCCGGACGCGCCCAGATCGACTTCAGGAATCTGCTGCGCGCTGGTGTTCGCCAGCGTCGCTTTGGCCTGCGCATAGTGCGCGCTCGCCGCAGCCAGTGTCTGATTCTGCGCGAGCGCCTGCGTTTCCAGCGTACCGAGCGTCGGATCGCCGAAGGCGCTCCACCAGTCCAGCGAAATCGGCGCGTGTGAAGGCGCCGCGACGCGCCAGTACGAATCAGTTTGCCACGTCGGCGGCACCTCGGCTTGCGGCCGCTGATAATCCGGACCGACCGTACACGCGCCCAGCAACGCCGCACTCGCGGTGGCCGCCAGCGTCACAAGGGACGTTAGCGTTGTTCGTGCCCGATAAGCGCCCGCCTGCTTCGCGATCACGACGCCCCCTTGCCGTTTTTCTGCGGCTGCGTGATCTGCACGTGATCGCCGTCCGCGATCGAATCGCTAGGGTTGATGATGACCTTGTCGTTCGCTTCGATCCCGCTTTCGATTTCCAGCGACTGCCCCAGGTCCTGCGCGATCACGATCTTGCGCAGCGCCACAGTGCCGTTCGCATCGACCACCGCGACTCGCGGACCTTCGGCGCGGAACAGCAACGCATTGCCCGGCACCATCAATTGCGCATGGGCCACCGCCGGCACCGACACCTGCACGTACGCACCAGGCCGCAGCTTGTCGTCGGGATTCGGCAGGGTCACTTCGACTTGCAGCGAGCGCGTCGGCACGTCGATCGCGCCGGAGATGTGCGTGATCGTGCCGTGGAACTGCTGACCCGGCAATTCAGCTTGCGTGACCACCACCTTCTGCCCGACCGACACGTTTTGCGCGTAGGCCTGCGGCAGTTGTACATAGACCCGCAACGGATCCGACTGCGCCAGCGCGAACAACGCACGGCTCGTGCCGCTGCCCGCGTCGATCAGATCGCCGACGTCGACATTGCGCTGCGTGACCACGCCCGCAAACGGCGCGACGATACGCTTGAACGATTCGAGTTGCTGCAGGCGTTTCACGTTGGCGTCGGCGGCGGCGAGATTGGCGACATCCTGTGTGTAGGTGCTGCGCCGCTCGTCGAGTTCCTGCTGCGAGACCGCATCGCGTTGCCGCAATTGCTGCCAGCGTTCCATCGAGCTTTTCGCAAGGCCCAGGCTCGAACTGGTTTGCTCGCGCTGGGCCAACGCCTGCGCGAGTTCCTGATCGATCTCAGGCGTATCCAGATCGGCGAGCAACTGCCCCTGCTTCACGCGCGTGCCGATATCGGCGTACCAGTGCAGCAGATAACCAGTGGAGCGCGCGTAGATCGGCGATTCGACAAAGCCGCGCAAGGTGCCTGGCAACAGGGTGTTGCCACCTCCTTCCGCTTGCGTCGGGCTCACCACGTTCACATACTGCGTGGCGTTCTGCCGGGTCGTCTCGGCGACCGAGCGGTTTTGCAGCACATTCGCGATCACCGTGCGCAACGCGCCCACGGCGAGCAGCGCCAGCACGATCCAGATAGCGATTTTGGCGCGCTTCCATTCGCGATGGCGCGGCGGCAAGACGTGGCCGCCTTCGGTCTCTCGCGCGGGAATCGCCAGCGATGCATGGGTTTTTTCGGTCATCTCAGTCAGCCATCTCAGTCAGCCGTAAATGTCGGCCGTCAATTAACGTTACGCGGGCTTGCCTTCGCCGCCATGGTCCGGCGCGTGGCCGTCGTTGCCGTGGCCGCCCGTGGTATTCGTGTCGTCATCGTCGCGGTGGCGCCGCGCGAGGCGGGTATGAATGCCTGCGAACACCAGCGGCACGAAAAACAGCGTGGACACGGTGGCGAACAGCAATCCACCGATCACCGCGCGGCCGAGTGGCGCGTTCTGCTCGGCGCCTTCACCGAGTCCGAGCGCCATCGGAATCATGCCGATGATCATCGCGAATGCCGTCATCAGCACTGGCCTGATCCGGCTCGCACCCGCTTCGAGCGCGGCGGTGAGCGGCGGCGCACCGCCGGAAAGCCGCTGACGCGCGAACGACACCATCAGAATACTGTTGGCGGTGGCGACGCCCATTGTCATGATCGCGCCCGTCAATGCCGGCACGCTCAGGTGCGTGCCGGTCAGGAACAGCATCCATACGATGCCCGCCAGTGCCGCGGGCAACGCGCTGATAATGATCAGCGGATCGACCCACGACTGGAAATTCACCACGATCAGCAGGTACACCAGCACGATAGCCATCGCCACGCCGAGCCCGAGACCGAAGAACGAACTGCGCATGGTCTGCACCTGCCCGCGCAAAGTGATCTGACTGCCGCGCGGCAGTGAGGCCCGCACGTTGTTCACCAGTTTGTCGACCTGAGTGGCCACGCTGCCCAGGTCGCGCTTTTCGACGCTCACATACAGGTCGATCACCGGCCTGATATTGTAGTGCGTGACCTCCGCGAACTGGGTCTGTGGCGAGACCCGCACGAGGTTGCCGAGCAGTTGCGTCGGCCCGTTGGCGGAACCCGAGACCGGCGTGCGCAACAGTTCATCGATCGAGGAGATCTGATACTGCGGCGTTTGCACCGCGACGTTGTATTCAACGCCGTTCTTGTTGTTGAACCAGAAACCCGGCGAAGTCTGCGAACTGCCCGATAGGGAAATGAGCACATTTTGCGCCACATTGCTCGCGCTCAGGTTGAGTTGTTGCAGGCGCGTGCGATCCATCTGAAGATTGATCGCCGGTTCGTCCAGTTTCTGCTGGATGTGGGTGTCGACGGTGCCGGGAATCATCCGCACCTGCTTCAGCAGCTTGCGCGCGACGTCGAAGTTACCCTGCTGATCCGCACCGGAAATCTGCACGTCCACGGCGGCGGGCAGGCCGAAGTTGAGAATCTGCGTGACGATGTCGGCCGGTTGAAAGAAGAACTCGACGCCCGGAAAGCGCTGCGGCAGGATCGCGCGCAGTTTGTCCATGTAGATTTGCGTCGGGTGATGGTCTTCATTAAGAGCCACCTGAATTTCGCCGTCGAGCGTGCCGATCGTGCCCGCGTTGCTATACGAAAGATTGATACCGCTATACGGCAAACCGAGGTTGTCGAGAATCGTGCCGAGTTCCTCGGGTGGCACGACCTCGCGAATCACCTTCTCGACTTCGTCCGCGAGACGTGCGGTTTCCTCGATGCGCGTGCCGGTCGGCGCACGCATGTGAAGACGAATGTCGCCTGCGTCGACGCTCGGAAAGAAGTCTTCGCCGAGCACGAAAACCAGACTCATCGACAGCACGCAGAAACCGAGAAACAGGCTGCCGAACATGCCGCGACGCACCAGCACGCTGCTCAGAATCATGATGTAGGTGGACCGCATGCGCTCGAAGCCGCTATCGAAACGCAGATAGACGCGCCGGAACAGACCCGGCCTGGCATTGGGCTTCGGTTTGTGCGCGTGGCCCATCAGCAGCATCGCCAGCGTCGGCACCAGCGTACGCGACAGAATGTACGAGGCAAGCATCGCGAACACCACCGCTTCGGCAAGCGGCACGAACAGATAACGCGCGACACCGGTCAGGAAGAACATCGGCACGAACACGATACAGATACACAGCGTCGAGACGAGCGCGGGTATCGCGATTTCGCCGGCGCCGTCGAGAATCGCATCGTGCAGATTCGTGCCCATATGCAGATGCCGTTCGATGTTCTCGATCGTCACCGTTGCATCGTCGACCAGAATCCCGACTGCCAGCGCAAGGCCGCCCAGCGTCATGATGTTGATGGTTTGCCCGAGCGCGTGCAGGGCGATCAGCGAGGACAGAATCGACAGCGGAATCGAAATCGCGATGATGCAGGTGCTGCGCCAGTTGCCGAGGAACAGCAGAATCATCGCCGCAGTCAGCGCGGCGGCAACGAGTGCCTCACGCACCACGCCCTGCACTGCCGCTTTCACGAATACCGACTGGTCGAACAGCGCTGTGATGTGCAGGTCCGGCGGCAACGCGGCGCGCGCGGAAGGCAGCAGACCTTGCAGCGTATTGACGATCGAAAGTGTCGACGCACTGCCGTTCTTCAGCACCGACATCAGCACGCCGCGGTGTCCGTCCTGCCGCACGATATTGGTCTGCGGCGAGAAGCCGTCGCGCACGTGCGCCACTTCGCGCAGATAAGTCGTCGCGCCATTGAGCGTGCGCACCGGAATGTCGTTGAGCCCTTCCACCGTGGCGGGCGAGCCATTCATATTGATCGTGTATTCCTTCGGCCCGATCTTGGCCGTGCCGGTCGGCAGAATCAGGTTTTGCGCATTGAACGCGCTAACGACATCCGAAGGCGTCAGCCCTTTGGCGAGCAATGCGCGCGTATCGAGGTCGACCGAGATCAGCCGCGATTTGCCGCCGTACGGATACGGCACAGCCGCCCCCGGAATCGTCACCAGCTGCGGGCGCAGGAAATTCAGCGCCGTGTCGTTGAGCGCCTGCTCGGAGAGCTTCGGGCTCGACAAGCCGAGCTGGATCACCGGAATGCTGGAGGCGGAATAGCTGATCACCAATGGCGGCGTCGCGCCCGGCGGCATCTGTTTGAGCTGTGCCTGTTCGACCGCCACGGTTTGCGCGATCGCAGTCTGGATGTTCGCGCTCGGCTGCAGGAACACCTTGAGAATCGTGATGCCCGCCAGCGATTGCGATTCGATGTGCTCGATGTCATTGACCGTGGTGGTCAGACTGCGCTCGTTGACGGACGTGATGCGGTTGGCCATATCTTCGGCCGACAAACCCGTGTAAGTCCAGATGATGCTGACCACCGGAATGTTGATTTCCGGCAGCACGTCGACCGGCGTGGTGAACAGCACGAATGGTGTCGCCAGCAAGATCAGAATGGCCATCACGATGAACGTGTATGGCCGCTTAAGCGCTACGTTGACGATCCACATGAAACGCGCCCGAGAGAATGCTGATAAGGAATTGGAGAATCGGGCCTATGCTAGATCGATAGCGCCAACGCCTGCATGGCGCCAAAATGGCTAAATTGTCAGGAAGGCTAATGTAAGGATAGACGGCGCTTCGGACGCACGCAACATCACGCGGAGCAAACGTTTGATGAGGTGGAGATAGGCGATTTTAAGGGGGTGATTAAAGGCATGTCTCGCCGGACTCAGGCGAGACATGCCTTTAGATTTTATTGCGCAATGCTAATACCTTACACGCGGATTTGCTTCGCGCGGATACCTTGCACGGCTAGTGCGCCAACATCACTTCGCAAACAACGACGACATATCCGCAAACGCCTTGAATTCCAGCGCGTTACCCGACGGATCGAGAAAGAACATCGTCGCCTGTTCGCCGACCTCGCCCTTGAAGCGCACATGCGGTTCGATGATGAAATCGATACCGGCCTTTTGCAGCTTGTCCGCGGCGGCCTGCCATTGTTCCATCGAAAGCACCGCGCCGAAGTGGCGCACCGGCACCGCGTCGCCGTCGACCTTGCTGGTTTGCCGGTGGCCGATTTCCTCTGGCGCGAGGTGCGCGACGATCTGATGGCCGTAGAAGTTGAAGTCGACCCAGTCCGGGGAACTGCGCCCTTCGGGACAGCCGAGCAGCTCGCCATAGAACTCGCGGGCAGCGGCAAGACTATGCACGGGGAACGCCAGATGGAACGGCGGCAAAACGGTATCGGCAACGCTCATGATGGAAAAACTCGCAGAAAGGAAAGTGGGTTCGTGTACCGGCCTCATGACACGATCAATGAAGCGCTCCATGAAGGTTCACGCGTGGGGCAAATTTTAACCATGACTAAAAATGGTGAGAAACGATATATATTTGACCTGACCAACACCAAATTCGATCAATCGATTGTGCTCAACGAACTCAGAACGTTTATCGCCGTCAGTCAGTACGGCACGTTTTCCGGCGCAGGCGCGCGCATCGGCCTGACGCAATCCGCCGTCAGCGCGCAAATGCAGCGGCTCGAAGAGGAACTCGGTTTCCCGCTGTTCGATCGTACTGGCCGGTCCGCCACCCTCAACGACGCCGGCCGCGAAACGCTCGCGCTCGCCGAAGAAATGATGATGCTCTATGCACGGCTCTCGGAACGCGGCGCGGGCGCGGCCGAAAGCGGCATGCTGAGGGTGGGCGCAATTGCGTCCGCGCAGGTGTCGTTTCTCGCCGATGCGCTGGCCCGCTTTCGCGACGACCGCCCCGGCTGGCGGATTCGCGTCGTGCCCGGCGTGTCGCTGGGGCTGCTCGGGCAGGTCGACTCGGGCGAGCTCGATCTCGCCGTCATTATCAAACCGCCGTTTGCACTGCCGTCTGAACTCGAATGGCGCACGCTCGTCACCGAACCGTTCGTGCTGCTGGTGCCCAAGGCGCTTGCGCGTGGCAAACGGCCCTGGCGCGAGCTGCTCAGGAGCGAACCGTTCATCCGCTACGACCGCACATCGTTCGGCGGCCGACTGGTGGACCGTTTCCTGCGGCGCGCGCGGCTGAATGTGCATGACGTGATCGAGCTGGACGAGTTGCAGGCTATCGCGCAACTGGTCGCGCGCGGTATCGGCGTGGCGCTGATTCCGAATACGGCGGGACTCGGCAAGTGGCCCGCTAACGTCGCCGCGCTCGAACTCGGTGACGCGACGTTTCACCGTGAAATCGGACTCGTGCAGCGTCCGCGGCATAGCCGGCAGGCGGTGGCGGGAGCGCTGGCGGATTGCATCGGAATAGCCGCGGGGCGCTGAGTTGGCTGAGTTGGCTGAGTTGGCTGAGTTGGCTGAGTTGGCTGAGTTGGCTGAGTTGGCTGAGTTGGCTGAGTTGGCTGAGTTGGCTGAGTTGGCTGAGTGCCCGGCCTGAGTTGCCCTGCGTTGCCTGAGCGCCTCGTTAAACGCGCGATTGTGCCGCCGCACAGGCCATCAACTGTATCTGTGAGATTCGCACACGGACGAGCAGAATCGTTGTTCGCGCATCGATCCACGCGATTCGTCTGTGCCGCAGCGAGCGGCGCAGTTTGCCCGCCGCCGAGATTTACACGCCCATGACCGCCAGCTCCCTCCTCACCGCCGATATCCTGTTCGCCTATAGCGCCTACTTTGTCGGCACGGCGAGTCCGGGGCCGAGTAATCTCGCGATCATGTCGCTCGCCATGAGCGCCGGCAGAAAATCCGCGCTGACCTTCGCGCTCGGCGTGGTGTCCGGTTCCTTCTTCTGGGCGTTGCTGGCGTCGCTAGGTTTGTCGGCGGTGCTCGCCACTTACTCGGAATGTCTGGTGGCGATCAGGATTGCCGGCGGACTTTATCTGCTGTGGCTCGGCTTCAAATCCGCGCGTTCGGCATTCAGCGCGGAGCAACTGCCCACGACTACCGCACGCGAAGGCGAACCGCTCAAACGGCTCTATCTGCGTGGCCTGCTGCTGCATCTCACCAATCCGAAAGCAATTCTGGTGTGGCTCTCGATCGTTTCGCTGGCTATGTCGCCGGCAAACGGCGCGTCGCACACCGCACCGGTGGTGCTCGGCTGCATGGTGATTGGCGTATCCGTGTTCAGCAGCTACGCAGTGCTGTTTTCAACCGCCTCCGCACGGCGCGTTTACGTCGCGATCCGTCGCTGGCTGGACGGGTCGCTCGCGATCATGTTCGGCATTGCGGGGATCAAGCTGCTGACGTCGAAAAGCTAGCCACACCTGCTGGGTGCGCCCGCTCTGCGATACTGTCACCCTGATAACCCGAGCGGGCACACGAACACGATGAGCGGTGGCAATAACCTGAATCCGGCAGCGAAGCGCTTGCCCATGCAAAAACGGCTTTATCTGGCGGGCGCCGTCGTGTTGCTCGCCGGCCTGGTCGCCGCGGCGATCATCTATGCCATGGCGCCGGCGCCAGACAGCGCCGTCTCCATGTACAGCATCGCAGACCCACGCTATCAGATCGAATTGCAGCGTATCGGCGGCAACGCGGCGGTGGTGATGGCGCAGCTTCATCAGTGGTTCGATGGTCTTTGGCACGGTACCGCGCTCGCCTATACGGTGGCCGCGCTTGGCGCCCTGCTCGCGGGCGCCTGCTTTTTTATAGGCTACTTCTTTGCCGACGAAGAGTCGCAGGTCTGAAGCAACTCGTCGCATCCGCTCAAACAGCCCTACGTTGCTTCTTTCACATGTTTGCCAGGCTGCTCCACGCCCGCGGTGCTTAGCGCTTCATGCAGCGTGCTGAAGATACGCCGCGTTTCGACGATCGGCGTGATTCCATGCCGGTCCATATCAGAGCGCAAATACTGGTTCACGCGCGCGAAAATCACGTCGATGCCACTGCGCTTTAGCGACTCGCACAACTCGCCCACCGATCGCGCCGCCGAATAATCGAGGTCGGTGATCGCGCTCGCGTCGATCACCAACCAGCGCACCGCGCTCGGCGCGCGGTCGATCAGGCGGCGAATGTCTTCGACGAAAAAGTGGTCGTTCGCATAGAACAGATCGGCGCCAAAGCGATAAACGATCAGCCCCGGCGAGGTCTGAAGTCCGGGCGCGGCCGGCACCGGCACCCAGATGCTGTCGTCACCGGGAGCGAGAATCATGGTGTGCGGCCGATAACTGTGCCGCACATGCCGCAGCAGCGATAACGCCACCGCCACCAGAATGCCGTGCTCGACACCGATCAACACCACGGCCGCCGCGGTGAACACAGCCAGCGTGAATTCGCCGGGACTTTCGCGACGAATCGAAAACAGCGTCTTCAGATTGATCAGGCCGATGGCAATCGTAAACACGATGCTGGCCAGAATGCAGTGCGGCAGGTACTGCAAAAATCGGCTGAAAAACAGCAGCACTACCACGACCACCGCTGCGAATACGATCTGCGCGAACTGGCTGCGCGTACCGGCGCGATCGGCCATGGCGGTTTGCGTCGGACTGCCGTTCACCACGAAGGCGCCGGAAAACGCCGCGGCGGCATTGGCAGCAGCAATACCCAGCAAGTCGGCATTGGTATCGACGGCTTCGTGATATCGCTCGGCGAATACGCGACTCGCGGCGGCGCTTTGCGCGACGATCATCACAAAGCACGAGGCGGCGACCGGCAGCAGATCGAGCATCTGCGGCCACGTGACCGACGGCATGCGCAGCGGCGGCAGCCCGCCCGCCACCGGCCCCAATATTGAAATGCCGTGGGCCGCGAAACCGTAAATATCGCTTGCGGCAATACCCGCCACCACCGCGATCAACGGCACCGGCACGCCTGGCAAAAAGCGCTTGCAGACCAGAATGGAGACCACGACCAGCGCAGAAATGACGAGCGTAGGCAGATTGATCTGCGCCGATTCGCGCACCACGAGCGCGAGTTGGTCGACGCTGCTCGCGGCATGTCCCGGAACGCCGAACATGTCGCCCAGCATAGCGATGCCAACCTGCACGCCGACGCCGGCGAGAAAACCGACCAGCACCGTACGCGAGAGAAAGTCAGCGAGAAAACCGAGCTTGAAGATCCGCGCGATGAGCAGAAGCGCAGCCGTCAGCAAAGCGACCATCCCCGCGAGCGCCGCATATTCCGCGCTCGAAGCCGGCGCCATGGTCGAGAGGCGGCTCGCGAAAATGGTGGCCGTGGCGGAGTCGGCAGCCACGACGAGGTGCCGCGAGGCGCCGAAGAACGCAAACGCGATAAGCGGCAGAAAGACGGTGTAAAGACCGGTAACGGCCGGCATACCGGCAATGCGCGCATAGCCGAGCACTTGCGGAATATCCATCGACGCAAGCTGCACGCCGGCTAGTGCATCGCGCGCCGCCGCGGCACGGCTCAAAGGAAGCACGCCTTTCAATACGCCAAGGCGTGCAGTGATGTTTGCCAGAAAATCTCGCATGCGCGATAGTGCCCCAATCTTAGGTTATCGCGCATCGTGCCGTGACTCGGCCTGTCAAAGCAAGGGTTGAGGCTTTAATCGGCTGGAGAAAATGGTTAAAACCAGCAATGGCTCGAACACTATCGCCGAAACCGGCCCTTCTTGGGTCTACCGCCTGAATTGCCCTGTCAGCGGATCCACGTGCCGCGCGAAACCGAACAGCGCGGCGATGCAAATCGGACAGGCGATGATGAACGCTGCCAACATCTCGCACCCCGTAACAAATTGTTACCGCCAAGTTTAAGCGATTGCCGTGCGAAATGAATGAGGGAAAACGCAATACACTGTTGCGGACTATTACAACGTCATTACTGCCGCGGGCCGAACGGGTCGTGAAAATGCACCTGAAAACACGGCACATAATGTGAAAAAATACGCGTCGAACGCCACGCGCCATGATGCGCAAACGTTCGCGCATCTATAAATCGGTCATGCCATGTACATCTCCACTTTCATCTTCGCGACACGGCAATTAGACGAACGGTTCTACCGGCTCGACGAGACCATCGCCACTGCTGCCAAGGCCATTCCCGGCTATCTCGGCGAAGAGACGTGGGAAAACGCGTCGACTGGACTGACGTCGAATGTGTACTACTGGGCGTCGCTCGACGCATTGCAGGCGTTGATGCAGCACCCCGCGCATCTGGAAGCGAAAGCGGAGCAGGCAAACTGGCTCGATGGCTATCAGGTGATCATCTCCGAGGTGCTGCGTACTTACGGCGATGCAGGTTTTGCGCATCCCGCAGCGGCCCATCCGGTACAAGACGGACTGGCTGCTCGAGTCACATCGTCCGCACCATGAAAGTACGGCTCTATTTCGCCTCCTTGAACAGCACCACGCCGGCGAAACTCACCAGCCCGCACGCCCGCACGTACCACGCCGGTGCGTAAAAACTACCGGAGATACGCCATAACGCGCTGACGATCAACTGCGCGAAACCGCCGAAAATCGTCACACCCAACGCGTAGATGATGCCGAGCGAAGTCGCCCGTACTTCGGGTTTGAACGCTTCGAGAATCAACACGAAGGCGGCTGGACTCGAGAGCGTCATCAAGCCGATCAGCACGAACACGACCAGCACCACCGTGTAGATCGACGGCCAGGTTTTGATCGCGTGAAACGCCGGCAGCAACACGATCAGCGACACGACCGACGCCGCATACAGCAACGTCTTGCGACGCGGCATGTGGTCTGCGAGACGGCCGGCGAACGGCGAGCCGATCAGCAGCACGAGGCCCGCCGTGCAACCAGCCAGCAACGACACCGCAGCGGGCATGCCGGTCGTCAGCGTCAGGAACGATGGCAGGAAAAACACGATCACGTACATCGACGACGTGCCGCCGATCACCAGCATGGTGCCTGCCACGATCTGCCGCCATTCGATGCGAGCCTTCGGCCGGGCCGCATCAGGTGAGACCGTTTTCGCTGCATGCGCGGCAGGCAAGGTCTCGTCCAGATGTTTGCGCAGATAGAAACCGAGCGGACCGATCAGGAGCCCAATCAGAAACGGCACGCGCCATCCCCATGCAAGCAATGCCTCGTGCGACAGGCTGCGCGAAAGCGTCGCCGCCACCAGCGCGCCGATCAGCGCCGCGCCGCCCTGCGAGGCCATCTGCCAGCTCACCAGCGAACCGCGCCGCCCCGCGCTGCCCGACTCCATGAGCAAGGTGGTCGCCGCGCCCACTTCGCCGCCCGCCGAAAAACCCTGCAGCAAACGGCCCAGCACGATGATCGCCGGCGCCGCCAGACCGATCGTCGCGTAAGTCGGCGCGAGGCCGATCATGCCGGTGCCGAGCGCCATCAGCGACACGGTGAGCACGAGGGCCTGCTTGCGGCCCGCGCGGTCGGCATACGCGCCGATCACGATACTGCCGAGCGGCCGCACCACGAAGCCGACGCCGAAAGTCGCAAGCGACATCATCAGCGCACCGAGCTCGCTGCCGACCGGAAAGAACAGCTTGCCGATCAGCGCGGCGAAAAAGCTATACACCGTGAAGTCGAAAAACTCCAGACCGTTGCCGAGCGCCGCGGCGAAGATGGTCCGGCGCAACGTGCGCGGCTCTATCGCGTGGGTCGCGCCGGTCGCGTCTGCCGCTACGGCGCCAGCGTTGTGTTGGATTGCATTCATAGGGGAATCGCGCCTAGAAGTTGTGATACATGCCCAGCGACACCGTGACCGGCGTCGTGCCGAGTTCCGGTGCGGTACTGCCGGTCTGCGTCGGCAGCGGATTATTGTTCAGCAGTACGGTGGAGATGCCGAAGTTGCGGATGAAACCAGCGCGCGCATAGAGTCCCGTGCGTTTGGAGAGGGTGTAGTCGTAGCCGAGCATCACGCCGAATGCCGAATCTTTCGCGGGATTCTTCGCCGAGTCGTGCACGCCGGACGTATCGCGATACACGACAGAAGCGCGGAACGCATTGCGCCCAACCGGCCAGATCGTGCCGAGCGTATAGACGCGCGCGATGCCGTCGTTGGCGAGCTTCGGTGCGTACTGGTCGAACGCACCGGACAATACGATCCTGCCGGTGTCGACCACCACGCCCAGGCCGTACAGGTCGTTGCGCACGGTGCTCGTACCGTTCGCTCCCCACACCTGGTTGTAGGTGCCGGTCAAATAGGTCGTGCCGTCATACCACTGCAACAGCGCACCCTGCGCTGCCGCGGTCGGCGACTGCCCGGCCACGTTGCTCGGCGCGTACATCAGTTCCGTGCTGAAACCCGCAAAGCTCGGCGACAGATACGTGATCGCGTTGTTCACCCGCGCGGCCAGTTGCGTCGCGCCCGCGCCAAGGTCGCTGTTGTAGCCGACGCCCTTCGGCGTCTGCACGACAGCGGTGCCGAGCCACGTATAAGCCGAATTGGTGCCCACCGTGCCGAACACGTCGACAAAAAGCGGCAAGCCCGTGCCGATCTGCTTGCCGAAGCGCACGCGTCCATACGTCGACGAGTTCAGTCCCACCCACGCTTCGCGATTGAAGAACGACGTGCTGTCCTGCATGGCGCCGTTATTGGCGAGAAAGCCGCTTTCCAGGTTGAACTCGGCGCGCAGACCACCGCCCAGATCTTCCCGTCCGAAGAAACCCAATTTCGAGGTCCATTCGCCGCCGCTCTGCGTCTGCACCAGTGACTTGCCGCCCACGGTCTGATAGTTGATACCCATATCGACCGACCCGTACAGCGCCACGCCTTCGCGCAGGCTGCCGTTGAACTCCGGCAGCGCGGCCAGCAAGGTCGCCTGATACGGTTCGGCGTGCGCCGTGCCAGTCCCGAGCGCCAGCAGTGCCGCGCTCATCGCGATGCATTTCTTCATGGGTCTCCCTACTCCTCGCGTGCGTTTGATGAATTGATGTCTGGAAATGAAAGTGCAAAAAGGAACTGCCAACGGACCCGGCGCCGCGGCCGCCGGATCGAAACCTCGCAGACCGATCAGGCCAATCAGGCCGCGCTCAGATAACGCTCGGTGAGTCCGACGAAATAAGCGGCCCCCCAGCTGATCGCCGCGTCGTTGAAGTCGTATTCCGGGTTGTGGACCGCGCACCCGCCTGTCGAATCGACGCCGTTGCCGAGCACCACGTAGCAGCCCGGCACTACTTCCGTCATCCACGAGAAGTCTTCGCTGCCCATCACTGCATCGGGCATCAGCGTGTAGCCCTGCGGGCCCGCGAGGGCTTCGATGGTTTCGATCGCGAGGTCGGCCGCGCCGCGATGATTGACGAGCGGGCGCGAGATCTGCCGGTAGTCGACAACGGCCGTAGCGCCGTAGCTTTGCGCCTGCAATTGGGCGATGCTGCGGATCCGCGCTTCGACCTTGTCGCGCGTGTCCGAATCGAGCGCGCGCACCGAGAGCTTCAGCGTCGCGGTTTCGGGGATCACGTTGGGGGCGGTGCCGGCGTGGATCGTCCCGACCGTCACCACGGCCGCGTGAGTCGGCTCGATGTTGCGCGCGACGATCGATTGCAAGGCCAGCACGATGTTGGCCGCCGCAACGATCGGATCGCAGCCCAACTGCGGCATCGCGCCATGCGTGCCCTTGCCCGTCACGGTGATCGTCACCGAATCGGACGAGGCCATCATGCAGCCGTGACGCAGCGCGAAATGACCGACCGGCAGGCCGGGCGCGTTGTGCAACGCGAACACCTGGTCGCAGGGAAAGCGCGTGAAGAGACCGTCCGCGATCATCTTCGAGGCGCCGCCCAGTCCCTCTTCCGCGGGCTGGAAGATCACGTTCAGCGTGCCGTCGAATTCGCCCCGGGTCGCGAGGCGGTGCGCGGCGGCCAGCAGGATCGCGGTGTGACCGTCGTGGCCGCACGCATGCATGGTCTGCGCGACGGTGCTCGCGTACGGCAGGCCGGTGGCTTCCTGGATCGGCAGTGCGTCCATATCGGCGCGCAGGCCGATCGTGCGGCTCGACGCGCCGCGCCGCAATTGGCCGACCACACCTGTGCCGCCCACACCCGTCGTCACGTCATAGCCCCATTCGGCGAGCTTGCGCGCGACCAGTTCGGCGGTGCGCGTTTCAGCGAAGCCGAGTTCGGGATGGGCGTGGATGTCGTGGCGAATCGAAATGAATTCGTGCTCGGTCTCGCGCAGTTCGGCGAGAAGCTGGGGAAAAGACTGCGCCATTCGTTGTGCTCCGATGAGTAAGCCGGCTGTCGTTTCGCAACCGTCGAAGCACAGCGTAAAGATCGGGCCCGAAAACAAAAAAGCACAAATTTTGATGCGCATAACCACCAGTGCTATATTCCGCATCATGAAAATTCATCATCTGCGAGCGCTGGTGGCTATTGCTTCGACCGGCAGCATCAACGGCGCGGCAAAAGCGTTGTATGTGACGCAACCGGCCATCACGAAGGCGGTGCGGGAACTGGAGACCGAGTTCGGCGTGCGCCTGCTGGAGCGCAACCAGTGGGGCGTGGTGCCGACGGCCGAAGGCGCGGCGCTGGTCAGCCGGGCGCGCACCGTGGTACGCGAGATGGAGCGCGCCGAGGAAGATATGGCGCACCTGAAAGGGTTGCGCGACGGCAACCTGGTGATCGGCATCACGCCGATTGCCGGCACGACGGGGCTCACCGAAGCCTTCGTCGAATTTCGCAAACGCTGGCCGAAGGTGACGGTGGAATTCCGCGAACTGGGTTTCAACCAGTTGCACGAACAACTCCGCAATCGCACGCTGGATCTGGCATTCGCCGCATTCGCGCGGCCCGTGAGCGATCTGGGCAGTGTGAAGCGGATGGTCTCGTTCGAGACCGTATTCGTGACGCGCGCGCAGAGTCCTTACGCGGACGCGGCGTCGCTCGAGGCCGTGCAGGAAGCCGAGTGGATTCACACTGACGTGACGGACACCTACCCGGGTTTTCTCCGCGCGATGTTCGAATGCGCTGGACTCACGCCACCCCAGCGAATCACGCGCTGCACGTCGTACGCGCTGTTTTACAGCCTGACGGTCAGCACCGACGCGATCTTCGCATGGACCACGCATTCGCTCGCGGAGACCTCGCTCGGGCAGAGCTTCGTGCGCCTCGCGCTGCCCGTCGCGCCGCCGCCGTTGCAGTTGTATCTGCTGTCGCCGCAGGAATCGCAGCTGACGCGGCCGGCGGAGTATTTCGTCCACTGCATCGAGCAGGCGATCGGGCCGTTGTTGAAGAGGCCGGTGGCGTAGGGTGCGAGTTTTGAGACGTTGCGCCGATCATTGACCATCTTATTTTGTACGATACTTTAGGCTAAATGAATAAAATTGCCTTAAGTATCGTACAAATCGCAGAGATTTTTGCGCCAACCCTATACTTCAGAGGTTCCTGATTCAGGATGTTTGTCCGATACTTTTGACATATTCTGGATATTTGCCTAATCTATCGGACATGCCTCGTACCTTTCAACGCCCCTTTCCGTCGGTCGAGAAGCAGATGCGTGCGCTCGGCGAACGGCTAAAACTCGCCCGTCTGCGGCGTGAACTCCCAACCGTTCTGTTCGCCGAAAGGTTGGGCATTTCGCGCGACACGCTGAGCCGCCTCGAAAAAGGCGATCCGAATATTGCGCTCGGCACCTATATGCGGGCGCTTCGCGTGCTGGGCCTGGACAAAGACATGGACGGCGTCGCTCGCGACGACGAACTCGGCCGCAAGTTGCAGGATCTCAAGTTGCCGGGCCAGCGAAAACCGCGCACGAACACGCGCGGCGCCGCGCCTCTCAAAACCGGGCAACCAACAAAAAAACACCCAAAGAAATCAGATGGTCAGCAATAAACCTCGAGATGCGTTCAAGGTATTTCTCGACGCAACCGAACTGAGCGACCTGCAACAGGTCGGCACCTTGTATCGCCAGACTGCGCGCACCGACTTGCCGGCATCGTTTGCCTATGCGAAGAGCTGGGTAGAAGGGCGTAACGCATTCATGCTCGACCCGCGCCTCGAGTTATGGACCGACGAGCAATATCCGCCGGCGAAGTCTGCCGCATTCGGCGTATTCATGGACTCGGCGCCGGACCGCTGGGGGCGCGTGCTGATGGAGCGCCGCGAGGCCGCAGCGGCAGATCGAGAAGACCGGCCCATGCGTAGTCTGCAGGAGATCGATTTTCTACTTGGCGTGCACGACCTGACACGCGTCGGCGCGCTGCGGTTTCAGGACGTGGACGGACATTTTCTCGACAACAGCGCCGACGCCGCACCGCCGGTCACCGATCTCGCGACCCTGGCGTATATCAGCCTGCGCATTGAAGAGGCGGATATCGAAAAACTGCCCGAGTACGAGCAGTGGCTTGCGATGCTGATCGCACCTGGCACCTCGCTCGGCGGCGCGCGCCCGAAAGCCAACTTCACCAGCCTCGGCAATGATCTCTGGATCGCCAAGTTCCCCGCGAAAGACGACCGTTATGACATCGGCGCGTGGGAATACATCGCTCACCGGCTGGCGAGGAACGCCGGCATCTGGGTGCCGCGGTCCGAACTCAAGTATGTCGGCACACGTTATGGCACGTTCTGCGTCGAACGATTCGATCGCCGCGAAGGCAGCCGGCGCATGTACACCTCAGCCATGACCCTGCTCGAACGTCAGGATGGCGAATCGGGAGCCAGCTACCTGGACATTGCCGAGTACCTCGCCGACAACGGCGCACAAGGTCATATCGACGAAGATCTCGCCCAACTCTTCAGAAGAGTCGTCTTCAACGTACTCGTGGGAAACCGGGACGATCACCTACGCAATCACGGCTTCATTCGCGCGGCCTCGGGCTGGCGGCTCTCGCCAGCGTTCGATATGAATCCCAACCCGGGCAAGCGGGAACACGCGCTCACCCTGGACGGTATCAGCGCCCTGCCGGATCTTGAAACCGCGATCGACACCGCTGAGTTTTATCGGCTCGACGACGCAGAAGCGCGCCGCATCACTGCGGAAGTTCAAGACGCCGTCAACACGTGGCGGGAAGAAGCCGCCGCGCTGAATCTACCGCGCCCCGAAATACAGCGAATGGAGTCTGTATTTCAGGCGTGAGGGCTTCGCGTAGCCGCCACAGGTCCAAGGCGTGCCAGTCGCATCCGGCACCTGAACGCTTGCGTTCGGGCACTTGTCGCCACACCCTTTATAATCCGGCATGATCCGAATCCCGCACCACCTCCCCTCGCAATCGGCCGCATACGGCCGATCAGCCCTCCACCGCGCTCCGGTGGTCGCATGAAAACACCTAAACGTCTGCTCCCGCTCGTAGAAGAGGGCCTGATCGACGAAGTCATCTCGCAGTTGATGAGCGGCAAGGAAGCCACCGTCTACGTGGTCCGCAGCGGCGAATCCACGCGCTGCGCGAAAGTCTATAAGGACGCCAAACAGCGCAGTTTCCGCCAGGCCGCGTCCTATCAGCAGGGCCGCAAGGTCAAGAACAGCCGCCAGCAGCGCGCCATGGAAAAAGGCAGCCGCTACGGCCGCGAAGTGCAGGAACAGGCGTGGCAGAACGCGGAAGTCGATGCGCTGTTCCAGCTCGCCAACGCCGGCGTGCGCGTGCCGCAGCCCTTTATCTGCACCGACGGCGTGTTGCTGATGGAATTGGTGACCGATGCGGACGGCAACGTCGCGCCGCGTCTGAACGATGTCGAGATGACCGAAGCACGCGCGCTCGAACTGCACGCGCTGCTGCTCAACCAGGTGGTGCGCATGCTGTGCGCCGGCATGATTCACGGCGACCTGTCCGAATACAACATCCTGCTCGCAACGGACGGCCCGGTGATCATCGACCTGCCGCAAGCCGTGAATGCCGCCGGCAACCTGGAAGCGCCGGCCATGCTGGAGCGCGACGTGAACAACCTCGCCACGTATTTCGGCCGTTTCGCGCCCGCGTTGCTCGATACGCACTACGGCAAGGAAATCTGGTCGCTGTACGAAGCGGGCGCCTTGCACGTGGATAGCAAATTGACCGGCCGTGTCGAACTCGACACCACGCCGATCGATCTCGAAGGCGTGCTACAGGAACTCGAAGACACGCGCCTCGACGAAGAAGCGCGTCTGCGCTACGAACAGTCGCTGCGCAGCGGGACGTAAGCGGCCGCTTAGCGAACGCCTGACGGGCCCCTAAGCTGGGCCGAAGCAGCGACCACGCAATGCACAAACGGTCGATAAGCGCGCCCCGGCGCACCTGCGCGCCGCTTCGCAAACAAGCTACGAAGCAACGCGGCAACCGGCCGCCTTGATCCTGGCCGACGAAGCCGTACCCGGCGCCGGCCCCACCGATTCCCGCATCGTCACGCTCACCGGAAATTCGCGGATGATCTCCCACGAAGTCCGGTAGCACTGATTGACCAGCCAGCGCACCGCGTTCTGCGTCAACTCCGCCGTCGGGATATGCACCGAGGTGAGTCCAGGCGCGGCATAAGCGGCCGAATAATCGTCGTCGTAGCCGATCACCGAGACTTCATGCGGTACGGCAATGCCCGCCTGATGGAAGCGCGCCAGCGCACTCACCGCCATCGTGTCGTTCGCGCAAAAGAGGCCGGTGAAGCGCCGCTTCGAATCGAGCAGCTTCTGCGCGGCAACGTAGCCGCCTTCCGGCGAGAAATCCGATTCGATCAGCGTGACGTTCTCGCGTGCAATGCCCTCGCGCGCCAATTCAGCAAAGAAGCCTTCGAGCCGGATCTGATTGTCCGAGGCGCTGAACGGCCCGGAAATCACCGCGATATCCCGATGCCCATGATCGAGCAGCGTGCGTGCCGCCAGTTCACCGCCGCGCCGATGATCCGCGCAGAACGACGCCTCCGGCAACTGATCGAACGCGCGATTCAGAAACACCATCTTCGGATGCATGCGATGCAGCATGTCCAGATCCTCGTCGTGCAGATCGTGGCTGATCACCACCACGCCATCGCAATCGCGGCCGATCAGAAAACGCACCGCCTCGATAGCCTGCTCGCGCGGCGACACTTCTCCGCAACCGGTCGCCACCACCACATGACGGCGCACCGCGCGCAGTTCGGTATCGGTCTGCTTGAGAATCGTGCCGTAGTAGGAGCCAAAAAAGGTCGGCACGAAAATGCCGATGATGCCGAGCGATTGCGTCGCCATCGCGCGGCCGATGGACGACGGTCGGAAATTCAGCGTTTCGATCGCGGCCTTCACACGCGCGGCGGCATCGGCTGAAATGGGTCCCTTACCGGAAATGGCTCGTGAGGCAGTCGACATGCCGACGCCGGCCAGTGCCGCGACATCCTTGAGTGTTGCCACGCGGTTCTCCGTCAAGCCTGTTGTATTCAACGACGCTGCATCCTGTCACTACAGACGCGCGCCGCCGTCTTCCTCGAACAGAGAAATATGCGCCCTATCGAACGAGAACGTCGCGGCATCGCCTATCGCCACCGGTGTCTTCGTCTGGTCGATCGACGCGATTTGCACTCCATGATAGTCGAGCCAGATGACACGGTGGTTGCCCATCGGCTCGATCAGTGAAATGTTCGCGCGTTCGCTCATTTCCGTACGCAAACCGTCGCCCACATGCACGTCTTCGGCCCGTACGCCGAGTATGCAAGACAGACGATCCGCCGGCAGCTTTTTGAAAGGATAGTGCGACACATCGAGCTGCAAATGCGCCGTGCAAAAGTGTAGCGCGCCGTCGCGCGGCTCAAGCGTGCCTTTGAGCACATTCATCGCGGGCGAGCCCAGAAACGTCGCGACAAACAGATTGTTCGGCCGCGCATAGACTTCGGCCGGCGTGCCGAACTGCTGGATCACGCCACCGCGCATGACCGCCATGCGCGTGGCGAGCGTCATGGCTTCGACCTGATCGTGCGTCACATAGATCATCGTCGCGCCCAGACGCTGGTGCAGTTGCTTGAGCTCGCGACGCAATTCGGTGCGCAATTTGGCGTCGAGATTCGAGAGCGGTTCGTCGAACAGGAATACGTCGGCCTCGCGCACGATCGCACGGCCGATCGCCACGCGCTGCCGTTGGCCACCGGAGAGTTGCGCGGGTTTGCGCTTGAGCAGCGGGCCGAGTTGCAGCATCTCGGAGGCCCGCGCCACACGCCGCTCGATTTCCGCCTTCGGCGTGCCGTTGATACGCAACGCAAACGACAGATTGCGCTCGACGCTCATGGTCGGATACAACGCATAAGACTGGAACACCAGCGCGATACGGCGATCTTTCGGATCGGCCCAGGTCATGTCAACGCCCGCAATCTCGATGCTGCCGTCGGTCACGTCGATCAGGCCCGCGATGCTGTGCAGCAAGGTGGATTTGCCGCAGCCCGAGGGGCCGAGCAGCACCACGAACTCACCCGCGCGCACGTCGAGATCGAGATTCTCGATCACCGTATTCGCGCCCAGCTGGATCTTCAGGTTGCGCACCGATACATTGGCCGGATTCGACAGACCCGCTGCATCCGCCACGTGGCCGAGGTTCGCCGCATCTGCCGGGTTAGTCACGTCTGCCGAGTTTTCCAGCGTATTTGCCATCGCGTTTTCCACGTTCACCCGATTTGTCATGCCCTATCGCCCTATCCCTTGACGGCGCCGGACGCAATGCCGCGCACAAACCAGCGGCCCGAAATGAAGTAGACCGCAAGCGGCACCATCGAGGTCAGAATGGTCGCCGCCATATTGACGTTATAGAGCTTCTCGCCAGTCGTCGTATTGATGATGTTGTTCAATTGCACCGTCATCGGCAGGTTTTTTGTGCCGGCGAACACGAGGCCGAGAATGAAGTCGTTCCAGATGCCCGTCACCTGCATGATGACCGCGACGACGATGATCGGCGTGGACATCGGCAGCATCAGTTGCAAAAAGATGCGCCAGAAACCGCCGCCGTCGATGCGCGCCGCCTTGAACAGCTCCTGCGGAATCGACGCGTAATAGTTGCGAAACAGCAGCGTCATCACCGGCATGCCGAAGATCGTGTGAATCACCACAATACCCGGCAGCGAACTGAACAGATGCACGCTCGCTAGCACGCGCACGAGCGGATAGACCATCACCTGCACCGGAATGAAGGCGCCCATCAACAGCACACCGAATAGCAGCCCGGCGCCGCGCGGCCGCCAGAACGACAGCGCGTAGCCGTTCACCGCGCCGATCATGATCGACAACACCGTGCTCGGCACGACGATACGCACCGAATTCCAGAAACCGACCCGGATGCCGTTGCAATCGAGCCCCGTGCAGGCGGATTGCCACGCGGCGCTCCATGCGTCGAGGGTGAAATGCGCAGGGAATGCGAGCAGATTGCCGAGGCGAATCTCGCTCATCGGTTTCACCGACGTGACGAGCATCACGTACAACGGCAACAGAAAGAACAACGCGGCGGTGAGCAGAAACGCGTAAACGCCCAGACGTGCAGGCGTAAACGTACGGCGCGCACGGCGGCGCCGGCGGCTACGGCTCGGCGAGCCGCCTTTCAGTGGCGGACTGAGCGTGTTCATCACACCTCCTTGCGCAACGCAGCGCGGCTGCGGGCATAGAAGAACGGCGCGAGAATCGCCAGCACCGTGGCGAGCAGCACGATCGACGCGGCCGACGCGAGGCCGATGTTCGCGCGGCCAAACAGGTAGTCCATGATGAACTTCGCCGGCACTTCGCTCGCGGTGCCGGGGCCGCCTTGCGTCATCGCGACCACGGCGTCGTAAAGCTTCACGACCATCACGAAGAGCAGCACGAAAGCGGTGGACATGGACGGTCCGAGCATCGGCACGACAATGCTCGCATACACGCGCCAACGCGGAATCCCGTCGATACGCGCGGCTTTCCACAGTTCGTCGTCGATACCGCGCAGGCCGGCCAGCAGCAGCGCCATCACGAGACCGGATGCCTGCCACACCGTCGCGATGACGATGGTGTAGATCACCCAGTCCTGATCGACGATCCAGTCGAAGCGCGCATGCGCGAAACCGAGCTTGTGCAACACGGCTTGCGCACCCAGCTCAGGATTCAGAATCCACTGCCAGACCAGACCCGTAGCGACGAAGGACATCGCATACGGATAGAGAAACACCGTGCGCAACGCGCCTTCGGCCACCACGCGCTGATCGATGAAAATCGCCAGCAGCAGGCCGATCACCATGCACGCCACAATGAAGCACGCGCCGTAGATCACGATGTTTTGCAGCGACAGCAGCCAGCGGTCGTTATTGAAGAGCCGCGCGTACTGCGTGAGACCCGCGAAGTCGCCGGAAGGAAACGTGCGCGAGTTGCTGAGGGACACGCGCGCGGTCCAGACCATCGTGCCGAGATACGCGAACACGACGGTCAGGACCATCGGCAGCAAGGCCAGCCATGCCGCTATTGGCCAACGCTTTTTTAGCGGCTTTTTCAGCGGCTTCTTGCGTGGTTTGGAACCGGCAGCCTGCAGCTTGAGCGCGTGCATGGCGAGCGCCTAGCTCTTCAACGCACTGGCAAACGCCTTCTGCGCGTCGTCGACCGACTGGTTCTTGTTCCAGAAGTTCGTGATGACGTCGATCAACGCGCCCTGCGTGTCAGGCGATAGCAGCATCTCCGGGTTCGGCAACTGACGCGACTTGTCCTTCATGATCGCCATGCCCTCCTTCGCGCAGATGTCGAGACTGCTCACATCCACATCGGGGCGAATCGGAATCGAGCCCTTCTTCGCGCTGAATGCAACTTGCGCGGCCGGCGAGGTCATCACCGTGGCAAGCAGATTCTGCGCCTTGATTGCGTTGGCATTGTCGGTTTTCGGGAAGACGAATACGTCGCCCGCGACCAGATACGGCGAGTGCGGACCGAAACCCGGGAAGCAGCCGAAGTCTTTGCCGGCAGTCTGATTGGCCGCGGAGAATTCGCCCTTGGCCCAGTCGCCCATGATCTGCACACCGGCCTTGCCGGAGATCACCAGTGCGGTGGCGTCGTTCCAGTTGCGGCCAGGCGAGCCTGCATCGACGAAATCATGCAAGCGCTTGAACTGCGCGAGCACCTTCTTGAACGCATCCGACTTGACCGCGTTCTGGTCGCGATCGCGGTACACCTTCAGATAGAGATCGGGACCGCCGACGTCGGCGAATACGGCGTCGAACGTGATCTTTTCCTGCCACGGCTGACCACCGAGCGCGAGCGGGATCACGCCCGCGGCTTTCAGCTTGCCGAGATCGGCGAGGAATTCATCGTAGCTCTTCGGCTCGGCGGCAATGCCGGCCTTCTGGAACACGGGCTTCGAGTAGAAGAACCAGGCCGGCATGTGAATATCGACTGGCGCGGCGTAGTAATGTCCCTTCACCCTGATGCTGTCGAGAATCGATTGCGGGAACACGCCGTTCCAGTTTTCTTTCGCGGCGACGTCATCGACGTTGTTCAGCAGGCCCTGATCGATCAGGTCGTGAAACTGTTTGGAGGTATTGAACTGCGCGGCGGTGGGTGGATCGCCGCCGACGATCCGGTTGATCGCGGTGGAGCGCGCCTGATCGGCGCCGGCGACCGCGTTGTCGACCCACTGGCCACCGGCCTTGTTATACGCATCGGCGAACTGGCGGATCGCAGCCGACTCGCCGCCCGAGGTCCACCAATGAATCACGTTGGCTTTCAGCGGCTCCGCATGCGCGACGACGCCGTACAACGCCAGTGCCGCAACCACGCTCGCCGTGACCATTTTTCTGCTGTTCATTCCGTCTCCTGTGTCGACCGGAGTTAGCGCTTCAGCGCTTACTCCGGTCCCATGCAAAACGGTCGATCAGAGTTGGCGCTTCAGCGCTTACTCCAATCCCCTGCAACATAGCTGCGCCAGACTTTGCGCCCGTGTTTCAAGTCGACATACAAACCAGCTTCACCGCCGTCAAACCCGTGCCTTACGCTCCTTCAAAAATTTCGCCACCAGCTCCGCGCTGCGTTTAACCGTGCGTTTCTGCGTACTGTAGTCGACATGTACGACACCAAAGCGACGCTCATACCCAAACGCCCACTCAAAGTTGTCCATCAGCGACCATAGAAAGTAACCGCGAATATCCACACCAGCCTTGATCGCCTGATCAACCGCCGCGAGATGGCGCTTGAGGAATGCAATGCGCTGCGTATCGTCAACCTGCCCGTCGATCACCTGATCGTCCGAGGCCATGCCGTTCTCGGTGATGTAGATCGGCGGCAGGTTCGGATACGTGCTGTTGAAACCCGTCAGCAGATCGCGCAAGCCGTCGGGATACACCTCCCAACCCATCTGCGTGCGCTCGACGCCTTCGAGCGGCACGTCCCGGAATCCATGCGCGCCGTCGCTCGCAACATTGGTGCGGAAATAATAGTTGATGCCGAGAAAATCGAGCGGCGCGGACATGGTCTGCATGTCGCCGTCGAGCACCAATGGCTCGGTGCCCGGCCACAACTCGAACAGGTCCTGCGGATACGTGCCCTTGAGGAGCGGATCGAGAATCCACGCATTGTGCTGGACTTCGAACAGATGCGCGGCACGCTGGTCCGCGTCGCTGTCGCTATTGGCCGTCCCGCGGCCGATGTTGGCGACAATCCCTTTCTGCGAGGCCGGATCGTTGGCGCGCAATACCGGAATCGCGAGGCCGTGTGCGAGCAGCAGATGATGCATCGCCTGCGTCGCAAAACGGCCGTTGGCGAGGCCCGGGGCATGGTGGCCGTTGCCGTAGCCGAGATAGGCCGAGCACCATGGCTCGTTGAGCGTCGCCCATGCATCGACCGTGCCGGCCAGTTCGCGGCTCATCAGGTCGGCGTAGTCGGCGAAACGGTAAGCGGTGTCGCGGTTGAGCCAGCCGCCGCGATCTTCCAGATGCTGCGGCAGGTCCCAGTGATAGAGCGTCACGAAGGTCGTGATGCCCTTCTCCTTCAGGCGGTTCAGGAGACGCTTGTAGAAGTCGAGCCCTTTTCGGTTCGGCACGCCGGCCGCGTCCATCACGCGCGGCCATGCGATCGAAAGCCGATAGCCTTCGAGGCCGAGCGAGGCCAGCATATCGATGTCCGCTTCCCAGCGATGATAGTGATCGCAGGCAACGGCGCCGGTGTCGCCGGCCAGCACCTTGCCGGGTTTCGCCGAGAAGATGTCCCAGATCGATGGCAGACGGCCGTCTTCATTCACCGCGCCTTCGATCTGATACGAAGCCGTGGCCGCGCCAAGGAGAAAGTTTTTGTGCCACAGCGAAGAGTCCGCGGGCGGCGTGAAGGGATCGGCGCGGGCGGCGAAGTCGCCGGATAGTGCGTCGGATACAGCGGATGCGTCGTTTGCCACGGATTCTCTCCTGCGCTGAGGTCGTTGAACCGGGTACGGCAAAACTCGATGTGGAAGCTGCCCGGAAGTCACCTGGCAGCTTGAGTGGAAGCGCTTCCACAAGGACCAGCGAACGATAGCAGTGGCCGATTGAACGCAGCAATCAGGGTTTGTCTGGAGAGGGAACTGGCATGCACGGCACTGGGATGCGCCGTGCATCGAGGTAGTGTCTGAACCGCTGTCGAAACGCAGCTGCATGCCAGGCGTCGTATTGCCGATGACATGGCGCCTCACCGGCAACAGATAGAAGCACTGACTTTATGGCATCACAAATGTTTTCACGAGCGTCAGTTCGCCCGGCTTACGCATCGGCACCCGAATGGTTTCGCTCTTCTCGTTCGGCGTGTTCTCGTTCGTGATGATCGTCACCTGCGCGACGGTCATATCGCTGCCGCTATTCCCGTTACCGTAGTAATTCACATAGACCAGATACGTGCCCTTCAAAGGCGCCGCCGACGAGTAAATCTCAGGCCCATAGCCGGTCGTCACATCCACGTCGAGCGCGCCGCCGTTCGGCGCGACACGGTCGCCATACCAGGTATGCACGCCGTCCGGCGACACCACGTGCAAGTCCAGATCGGTGCCGTCGGTATCCCATGCGAGCAGCACGCGCAACCTGGGTTGCGTCTTGCCGCTATAGGCGTCGTAAAACTGCACGCGCTTGCGCGAGCCGTCCGGCGCCCGCAGTTCCACGCTGTTGCTGCCGGACGGAAACGCGTAAGGCCGCGAAAACTTGCCGTCTTCCTCCACCCGCTGCGGCAACGGCGTGCCGTCGACCACCAGCGTGCCCACCGTAGTGCCCTTCTTCTTCGGCGTGTTGCGAATCTGCCCTTCGATCAGCGCAAACTTCGACTGTCCTTCCGGCGTCGATACCGACACCGCCGGGTAGTGCACGTCCTGCGTATAACGTTCGCTATCGCCGCTGGTGTTGCGCCAGCCGTTCAACGGCGCGCCGACGTCGATATCGCTCGCGTGCGCCACGGCCGCGGCCTGCAGGCAGGCGACGGCGAGCATCATCCAGCCCGCCCTCACCCACCCCGTCGTCTTGACCTTCATCGTCACTGCTCCTGTTCATTGGATCGGATTGTCGGTACGGATCAGCGTGCGCGCCGTACGTTCGACGAATTCTTCATCGAGGCCACGCGGATGGTGCTGGAACGCGAGGTGAATATATTCATGCGCCAGCGCGATACGGTCCTCTTCGCTCTGCAAGCGGTACACGTACACGCGATTGCGCTGCGCATCGGCATACGGCCGCCCTTCACGCACCGCGCACACGGCCGGCAGATCGGGCGTCTCGTAGCCCGCCGCGCCGTCCATGCGCCGCGCCCACAACGGCGCGTTGTGTTGCAGCCATTGCTGGGCGCCGGCCACCTGGACGCAATCGCCGGACAACGGGCTTTCGAACGACGTCAAGGTTGCTTGCGGCCAGGTGCGCGACAAAATGGTGTCGAAAGTGAGGCCGGTTTGCGCGGACGCTTTCGCGGCGAGCCAGCTCATCTGACCGGGCGCGGCCTTGTCATGGTGATACTGAACCGGCACGCCGGTGAGCACCAGCGCGTCGGTCAGATCCGCGGCACGACGCGCGGCGGCGGTCGGCATGCGCGGCAGGACGCGCTGCGTGCTGCTGCTGTCGTCGATACGAAAGCAGCCGTGATCGTGATTGCCATGCTGCACGACGTAGGAGCGCGCCGCCACCGCCAACGCCTTGGCCGCTTCCGGCTGGCTCGTGTCGCCTTCCCGCTCGACCACCCGCGCGACGTAGTCGTTCATGCCGAAACGGCCGACCACTTGCGGCGCACCGGCAGCGTCGCGATCGAGCCGCAGTTCGCCATGGCTTTCCACACGCGCCCAATTGCCGTTGACGAAGCCGATCCGGAACTCACCACGCAGCGGACCCTCCGGCACCTCGGCCGCGCCCTTGTCGCCCAGCACCTCGCGAATCGGATAACGGCTGAAGAAATCGACCAGCACGCACGCGTTGTCGTCCGGCACGGCGACCTGGGTGAGCAACGGTGCGATGCGCGGCGCGGCGGCGGCCAGCACGCGTGCGCTGCCGCCGGGGCCGCCGAGCCACACCGGCGTGCCGTCCGCGAGCCAGCCTGCCGCGCCGCCGATCGAGGCACCCGGCCGCGCGGGATCCGGCATCGTCCAGGTCTTGGCGCGCAGCAGACTGCCATATAGCGACACGGTGCCTTCGCCGCGCCCGCTCGTCAGCACCGACACCAGCGTACTCGCCGCCGCTTCGCGCGGCCGTGCCGGCATCGCCTGCAAGGCCGCGAGCAAATCGGTCACCGGCACGCGGCGCGCCGGCGTCATCGCATGAAGGTCGCGCAGCCACGCAGGTGCATGCGCGGCGGTCCAATACTTGCGCCAGTCGGCTGAATCGAGTTGCAGGCGCGCGGGTTCGAAAAAGCGTCCGCACGATTGCACCAGCGCATGTTCGCGGTCGATGCGACCGCCCGTCATGCAGCAATACACCTCTTCAGGATCGCCGCCACGGCAGGCGTAATCCGGCGTGGCGATATGGCGATCGACCAGATAACCGTAGACGAACAGCTTCCACACGCTGCCGAGCGGCGTCTCGAACGTCGCCGGCAAGGGGCGCGCAGACTGCGGTGAAAGCCCTTGCGCGACGCCGCCGGCGTTAAACTGCCAAAGCTGCGATTGACCGTCACGCAACCAGGCGAAGCGCAGTATTGACGCTGAGGATGCAGCAGACGACGAGGTTGGCGCTGGGGTCGACGCATTTAGCGATGAACCCGCCGCCAACTTTGACGACGCGATCGGCAACGACGTTGCCCCCGCAGCCAGTGACGCAGTCGACGCTGCCATCACCGCACCCGCACCACTCAAAACACATCCGGCTCCCACGGCGAGCGCAACCCGCAGCATAGCTGCCAGGGAGTCGCGCGAGGGTCGAAGAGCGGAGAGCATAACCATCTCGCTTACTGGATACGCAAGGTCGTCACGCGATCGCTCTTGCCGCCTTCGAACGCCTTGGCGTCCGGCTGATACATGCGGAAGTAGCGTGCGGGCGGCAACGCGAACGTGCCCGGCAATGCAAAGCGCACCAGTTGCCGCAGCGTCACCGGACGATCGAGCAACGGCACCGGCTGGTGATAGGCCAGCTCACCCATCTCGTACGACGCGGCACGCACGAACGGCTGCGGACCGCTGGTCCCTTCCTTGCCGCCCGGCAGCCCGTCAATCGACACACCCCAGCTGGTCGCCTCGACATCGCCGCCCGGCGGCAGCGGCACGTCGAGCAGGCCATAGTGGTAAGCGTTGCCGGAGCGCGGCGTGAGCGTGACTTCGTCGACATACAGCGCATTGCCGTCGATTGCATCGCCCTGTTTGACGAGGCGCGCGGTAAATGCCGAGCGACCCAGTTGGCTCTCGGCGTCGCCCGCCTTCTTCGGATCGACCTTCACTTCGAGCGGTTCCAGCTTATAGAAACGACGTTCGACGGTGATATTCAGCCGGCTGTCCTCGCTCGTATGACTGCGGAACGAAACCAGCGCGTTCACGTCGGTGCGCGCGGCGCCTGCATCGAGCGTGGTTGGCAATCCCGCAAGAGGACTTCCTTCGGAACGCGCAGCACCGGTCCACTTCCACAGCGGCGTGCCGGTTGGCGTCACGGTGCGTGTCCAGCCCGCACCTTGCAACGACGGCAGCGAGGCCGGCGCCGTGTCGCCACCGAGCGCTTTGCGCAGCCACAGCAACGTCAACGCACGATCGAGCGTGGGGTAGTCGGCGCTGCTCTTCGCGAGCAACGCGGAAGCATCGATCGCCGCGCCGCCATTATCGCCATTAGCGCCCGTCATATAAAGCAGACTTTGCACAAGCGGTGCGGGATCGTTAGCCAATGCCGTGCGCGCAGCACTCGCCGCGGCATCGAAGCCGTCCGGCAGTTGAGCACTCGCACTGCGCGCCATGTTGGCGACCAGCAGCGTTGCCATCTGCTTGCCACGCGGCGAATCGGCTTGCGCGAACACGATGCTGTCCGACGCGCCATACGTGCCGTTGCGCGCAGGGGCCCCAGCGTTGCCTGAAGGATTGCCCGCAGCCGCCGCATCACTCTGCAAATCCGCCGCGACACCCGACACCGGCGTCGCGACCGGCAGGCCCATCTGCTGCATCAGCCACAGCGCCAACGCGCGATGCAGCAGCGGTTCTTTCGCGCCGGCATCGCGATAGACGTCCATCGCATGCTGCCAGTTGTCGGCGGGCAGCGCAATGCCGAGGCTGCGGCTCGCGAGCCAGTCCGCGTAGTACGCGTAGGCGGTAATCAGCGAACTGCCGCCGGTCGTATCGCCCCACCAGCCGAACGTGCCGCCGACGCCCGCCAGCATCGCCAGACGTTGCCGCTGATTACGCAACAGCGCTTCGAGTCCCTGTGTCGCACTCGCATTGTCGCCGCGGCCGATGGCGTCGTGAGCGAGCGCCAAAGGAATCAGGCGGCTCGAGGTCTGCTCGGCGCAACCGTACGGATAGTTGATCAGATCGTCGGCGACACGCGCGAATTGGCTCGCGGCGCTGCCGATGAAACGCACGCTGACGTCCTGCGCATCTGGCGGCAGATTGAGTGGCTTGTTCGAGCCGTCGAGCGCTACGGTGTTTTGATGCAGATCGAGCCAGCCGCTCGCATCGAGCTGAATGGTGGTCTGCAAGCGATCCACCTCCTTGCCCGCCCGGCGCAAGCTCGCGTTGATCACCCCCGCCTTCAACGCGCCGGTCGGCAGACGAAGGTAGTTCGCGCCGCGCTTGAGCGTGACCTTCTGGTTCAACGAGAGACCGCCGCCATCGACCACCCACTCCGCGTCCATATCCGCATCGGTCTGATTGAACGCGATCATGTCAATGGCCGGCTGATCGTTGACGCGGAAATGCGAAGGCCCGCTCCACTTGAGATACAGCGCCTTGTCCGAACGCACATACGCGGTACGTTGACCGACCATGCCGTCCGGCGCCGCCGCGCGCACGGTGACGCGCCAGCGGGCCAGCGAGTCCGGCATCCTGAAGGTCATGGTGGCGTGACCGTTCGCGTCGGTCTTCAGCGTGCCTTCCCACGCAGCCGTGTCCTGATCATCGCGACGCGGCCGTTCGAGCACCTTCACGCCGCGCTCGTTGTAGTTGGCGCGTTGCGGGCCGCCCGGTGCGCCCTTCAACGGCGAGCGCGCGAGGTCGTACGTAATGAACGAGAGACTCGACGAGGTCCGCACATTGTTGCGACGCGGATGATAGAAAAAGTCGACGATGTTCGGCGCGATTTCCGGCTGCAGCACGTAGACCATTTCATCGACCACGCTCACCGTCAGATTCGCCGCTTCCGGCTTGCCGTTCAGCGTGCTGTCGAAGTTGAGCGTGACCGTATCGCCCGGACCGTACACCGGTTTGTCGCTCTTCACGTTCAGTTCGATCTGCGGCTGCGCGACCACGATGCCCGCGTTCTGGAACACGTATTCGCCGGCGTGCACGTACAGCACCGAGAACGTCATGTTCGGCGCGAATGCTTCGCTGACCTTGATGCGCGCCTTCCATTGCGAAGGCGCCACGCGTTGCAGTTGCAGCCAGTCGCCGCCGGCCGTCAGCAACGCGCGATGCTCGACGTTGTCGCGCTCCAGCGTCAGGAGCGCGTCGTCGACCGGCATCGGGAAAGTAATCAGCGCCTCGGCGGTATCGCCGATCCTGTACCGGTCGCGATCGAACACGATCTCGACGCTGCCCGGAATTGCCTTCAGACCGTCACCCGCCACCCAATGGCTCGTGGCAGCGAGCAGATTGCCCGTGTCGTCCTTGACCGACAGCGTGTACGAACCCGGTTCGTCGAGTTGCACCGGGAACGACAGCTTGCCGCCCGCCGTTGCGTCTTTGATTGTGCCTTCGCCATGAGTCTGCGATTCAAGACGTGTCCACTCCCACTTGACCGGCGCATGCGAAGACGGATCGATCGTACCGAGCGCTTGCAGGTCGAAATTGACCACTTCCTTCGGTTGCGAAAACGACTTGGCCGTTGACAGACGATAAGGTGTCGCGCCGCGCGCGATCAATACCTCGCGCGTCACACGCACCTTGTAGGCCGCACCGTCCTGCGCGAACAGCGTCAACGCATAGCGGCTCGGTTCTTTCGCGGCGGGCAACGTGAGGTTTGCGTTGCCGTCGCTATCGGTCGTGAGTTCCTGCTGTTCCAGCTTGACCGGAAACAACCCTGCATAGCGCAATTCACCGTCGACGATTGTCACTTTCTGTGCGCGCAGCGTGACCGAAATCTTGCTGTCGCGCACCGGTTTGCCATCCGGATAGCGCAACTGGATCTTGCCCTTCAACTGCTCACCCGTCGCATAGTCCGCTTTATCCATCGACAGGTTGACGTCGAAATGCGGCTTCACATATTCGGCGACGCGAAATGCGCTGCCGTATACATCGCCGTTGTAATCGAAGCGCAGCGTATAGCCGCCGGCGGTGGCATCGGCGGGCAGCGTGAAAGACGCATCCGCGCCCGTGTCGGAAGCAAAATGCACCTTGCTGGTCGCCACCGGTGCGCCGTTCGGGTCGAGCACGTCGAGCTTGATATCGGCTTCTGCAGGCGCGGTGGATTGCGTCGCGTTCTGGAACGTGCGGCCGATGAACTTCACATGCACCGCGTCGCCGGGCCGGTACATCGGACGATCGGTCACCGCGTAGATCTTGGTGTTGTAGATCTCGCTGTCGTAGTAGAAATTCTCCGAAACGAACACGCCGCCTTGCGGATCGGTGCCGAGCACATAGCTGCGCTCAGGGCTCACGTGTTGCAACACCAGCGCGCCGTCGCTGCCGGTGGCGCCGCTTTGCAGCACGCCTACGCCGTCGGTCCAGTTCACGTCGGTATTCGCCACCGGTTTGCCGTTATCGCGCCGCGTGGTCCACACCAGCATGCCGCTCGATGCCGCTTTCACGACCGCGACCGTGTCCGACACGAACAGCAACGTATGCGCGCGATAGTTGCCGATCACCGCTTCGACGATATACAGCCCCGGCGGCAGCTTGCCCACCGGAATCATCACGTTGCCCGAACTCGCTTCGATAAAGTTACTGCTGCTGCCTTCGAGATTCACGCCCTTCGGCGGCTCGATCACCTTCGCGTCCCAGATCGGATAGCGAAAGCGCGCGACCATGTCATAGCCTTTCAGCGGCGCGAACTGCGAGTTCTGCTGGAATTGCGTCTGCTTGCCGGTCTGCTCGCCGAGCTTGAATTGCGGCGCGGCTTCGGTCGCCTTGCTGCGCGTCGCGAACGACAACACACGCTGCCAGGCGCGGCGTGCTTCGGTGAACCAGCGGTCCCACAGATAAGCCAGCGTATTCGCGAGGCCCTCGCCCTGATAATTCGGCGCGACGTTCAGGCGATGCAGATTCTTCTGCGCCTTCAAAAAGTCCAACGGCTTGGGCACGCGATACACGACGATATCCGCCCCGCCGTACGCTTGCAGCGCGTCCTTGAACTCGCGGCCGGGCGCTTCGAGCCGCACCTGCGCCAACTGATCGCTGCCGAAGCTCGCATCCGAGAGCAGGAAGAACGGCTGGCCGTCGACCTTCTGCGACGCGTAGTTACTCGATGGCGCCGTTTGCAGCGTCGGATTCGCGGCAATGTTGGCGTCGGCGGCACTGCTCGAAGCGGCGTCGTCGGCATAGGCCGTTGGTGCGATGGCGAGCGCCATGGCCGCGAAGAGCGCGACTACGGTGAGGCCCGCGCGACGTTTCAGGTTGCCGAGCCAGGCGCGCGACGCAGTGACGGAATTCATTCGGGTCATGGTGTCAGAAAGTCCAAACGAAACACGCCAACGAAATTCGGATTGCCGTCGAGCGGCTGCCAGCGGGAATCTTTCCATTGCATCAGATCGGAGACGGCCACGGCGCGCAGACCGGTATCGGTCGGCGTAACGGTGCCTGTGTGATAAGCGATGTAGCGATCCAGCCAGATCATCAGATGCTGGTCGTCGCCCTGGTCGAAGAACAACAGATCGCCGGGCAGCGCCTGGTTCACGTCTTTCGAAATAAAACGGCTATTGCGTTGAATCAGTGCGATCGCCGATGCGTACGCGCCGGTGGAACCGTCGAGCCGGGTCCAGCGATTCGCGATTCCGCGTTGCGATGCGGACAACTGCAACTCGGGCGGCATGCTGCTGGTGTCCGCGAGACTGGTCATGCCGTTCGCGCGCAGCCATCTGGTGTCATGCGGCTTGAGCGTCTCGCCGACGGCGAAGCGCACGAGGCCCGCGCAGTCGCGCTGAGTCCAGCGCGGCGTCGGGCCGCGGCGCATTTGCTGGTCGACGATACGCACGAACCACGCGCGAAATGCAGCGGATTGCTGCGGCGAGAGCGCGTCCGGGTCGGGCGATGCGGCGGTGCTGGTGAGCGCGTTCGCGTACGGCGCGAGGCTGGCCATCACGAGCGCGGACGCGGCGCGCGCGAGCCACGTGCGGCGCGACGTGCGGGCCGTATCGACCCTACGCGACGTAGCGCCCGTGGCGGGCGTCTCGAAGGCGTCCACGACCCCATGCACACCGGGCGCGGGCTCGGACATATCCTCACGTGCCTGCGCCTGCCTGCACGCATTCGCCGTGAATGCCACGTCGGGAACGCCAAGGCTGCGCACTTAGTCGCCCTCGGTGCCGGGCTGATCCGCCGGTGCATCTGCCACACCGGCGTCCGCACCGCCACTGGCACCCGCCTTCGCGCGATCGAACCACCACTCCACCGGTACCCAACCCGTCGAAGCCGGCAGGTTCTGCGGCAGCGTCAACGAAACCGGCGGGTAGTGTGCGAGCGCGTGCAGCTTCGGCACGAGATGGGTGCGCGACGCATTGCGAAACACCGCTTCCTGATCGGCGGGCAACGCCGCGCCCGCTTCGCGTTCGATCAACGCAGCCGCGGACGAAGGCGTCAGCGTGAGAATCGTGCGCGGCAGACGCTGCGGCGCGAGCGTATCGGCAAGCGCCGGATAGCGCTTGTCGAGCACGGCGAGCGTGTCGTCGACCAGACGTGAATCAGGAGAGAAAATCAGATAACCATGCGCCAGTGCGAGCGTGACCGGGAAATAGCGCTCTGCCGACAACTGCGATGCGAACGACGCTTTACTGGACAACGCAGTACCGGACAACGCACTGACCGGCCGTTGCCACACGGTAATGCCCGTGCCCTGGTCATGCTTCGTGACCGGCAAGCGGCGATAGCCCGAATCGGTGTCACCGGATTGGGCGGCCTTCGCCTCATACGCGCCGATCACCTCGCCGAAGGTCTTGCCGAGCGCGGTCTTAAGCGCTGCAATGCTCGCCGCGTCCTCCGCCTTCACGCGCGCGACGAACACCGGCGCGACCAGTGTGGACTTCGCATACCAGCAGACGGCCGCGGGGCCGGTGAGTTGATCGCCGATTGCAGCCGCGCCATCCGCGCCCACATCGGCCACCTTGCCCAACAAACCCGACGCTTCTTTCCAGTCTGCCGGCAAGCTCGTGCACGCCGCCGGATTAGCCGGCAACGCGCGCCACAAGTCGGCGCTATTCCACGCCCGCGGTAACTTGCCCGGCTCGATCAAAGCGGAGGTCTGCCAGTTCGCCGCAGCGCCGCCGTTCGGCGAAAAATCGAATCGCAGTGCGTCGATACCGGAGAAAAATGCCTGATAGCCGAACGACAAATAATTGGCCGACACCACCAGCCGGTGTCCCTTCGGCGCATCGCCCGGCGCGTCCAGCTGATCCAGCTGATAGGCACGCGCCGCGTCGTCACGGCCGGAAGAAAGCATCTCTGACACGGCATCGGCCCGCTCGCCCAGCAAGCTGCCTTTCGCGTCGAGCAGCACGCCCGGAGCGGACATCACGACAAGGCGGTCGTCTTTCGTTGCGAACAAAATCGTGCGGCCAACCGCCAGCTTCAACGCATAGACCGGCACGTCGCCGGAGAGTTTGGCGACCTGGCTCAACTGCGCGTCGCTCGCGGCGACGTTGCCGAAGCCTTGCAGCAGCTTCGCCAGACCGTTACGGTGAATCGACATCACCCAGTAACCGAGGCGGCCATCCGGCGAGCGCCACAGCAGCACGTGCGCGGGTTCGTCGAATACGCGGCGGATCAGTTCGTCACGCCAGTCGAGTTGATGTTCGAACGCGAGACGACGCAGCGCGCCTTCCGTGGACAGCCGCGTATCGCTCGATTCGTAATAGTCAACGAAGTCCTGAGTCAGCACGTCGTGCAACAGCGGCACACGCAGGATGTCGCGCGGCAGACGCGAGACCGCTTCGCTGTCGATCACCGCATCCGGGTGATGAATATCGAGCACGATTTCGCTGGTCCCGGCGGCTTTGCGATGCGCAAATGGACGCCACACCGCCTGAATGACGATGCCGGCCACGACCAGAAGACCGACCACCAGGATTGCAATCTTTTTTCGCGACATCTTCATCTGATTTTTTCTGGTTCGATGCGACGGTATTAACGTGGACGGCCGATGAATTAACTCATCGAAATCATTCGCCGAAGCCAGCGATCATAACCGATATTTTTAGCCCAAAGCCAGCGGCACTCCCCATTTAACATTCAGCCATGTTTCAGGAGTTTGACCGAAATATTGGACGAGTGGGATTAAATCATTAGAACGCCCATCCACTTGAGGTAGCGGATTGAAATTAAACCTTAAGCAGGCGAAGGAGCAGCAGCATACAAGGCGGCGCATGCGACTGCTGCCGCCCTGAACAGGTGCAGAACAAGGAAGAGCCTGTGAGCATAGTCATAGTCCAGTTCGGCCGTGTGCGGGCTTACGCTGCTTTACCGGATCGGGATGGTTATGCTAAATGCCCGCGATTTAGCGTCTGCATAAAAAACCCGGCTACGCACTATGTGCTCACCGGGTTATTTCAGGCATTGCTCTTACCGCTTTACCGCCAATGCCACGTTAGCGTGATCAAAAGCGTGCGAGCGCCTGCTTCATTCTCTGGACGCCGGTTTCGATTTCGGCTACGCCGGGCGCTGCGAATGACAGGCGCAGTGCCGTCAGATCGATATTATCTTTATAGAATGCGACGCCAGGCACGAACATGACGTTGCGTTCAATACAGGCACGCAGTGTATCGGATGCATTCTGGCCACCCTTCAATTGCGCCCACACGAACATGCCGCCGTCAGGACGATGAAACGCAATGGCGTCACTCAAATGCGCATCGAGCGCGTCGCACAGCGTGCGGCATTTCACGGCGTAGGCGTCGATGATCCGCGGCAGATGACGCTCCAGCGCGCCGCTCGCGAGGTATTCGGCGGCGATCGCCTGAGTCCATGGCGAACTGCACAGGTCGACGGTCTGCTTGGCAACCACACAACGGCGCAGAATTTCCGCATGCGCGACCATCCAGCCGACCCGCAAACCCGGCGCAACGATCTTCGACAGACTCGAAAAATGCACGACCCAGTCGCGTGAACCGGGCACCTGATCGCTTAACGCCAGCAGCGATGGCAACGTCGCGCCGCTGAAACGCAGATCGCCATAGGGGTCGTCTTCGACGATCAGAAAATGGTGACGCGCCGCCAGCTTCAGCAACGCCATGCGGCGTTCGAGCGACAAGGTCGCGCCAGTCGGATTGGCAAAGGTCGGCACGGTGTAGAGCAACTTTGGCGGCCGCGCCAATCTGCCTGCTTCGGCGCCCGTTTCGAGCAACGCGGCGAGCGCGGCGACATCGAGTCCGTCCTGATCGACCGGCACGGTCACCACCTCGGCCTCCTGCAGCTTCAACGCCTGCAAGGTCGCCGGATAGGCGGGCTGCTCGACCAGCACCACGTCGCCGGGCGCGACCATCACGCGCAGCAGCAGATCGAAGCCCTGCTGCGATCCGGTCGTCACGAGCAATTCCGGCGCCGTGCAAGGCGTGCCGCGCCGTGTCATCAAATGCGCGAGTTGTTCCTTGAGGACGGCGAGACCGTCTGTCGGGCCATATTGCAGACAGAGCGTGGTCTGCTGCGACGCACGCGCTGCCGCCGCATCCAGACCTTCGCGATCGAACAGATCGCTCGCCGGGTAGCCGCCGGCAAACGAAATCATGCCGGGTTGCGCCAGATACCTGAACAGCTCGCGGATCGGCGAACCGGTCGGCGCTTCGAATGCGGGATTGAACGTGAACATGATGACGGGCCGTTTATCTTGTCGATGGAAGAACCGCGTCGATTGTGGCCGTCGTCCGGGTGGGCGGCAAACGATATCTACGCACCACGTATTGCGTTTTCCGCATCACCTCGAACGTGTGGGCTAAACCACGTTCTTCTCCACGATCGGCCGGTTTTCGAGTACGCGAGTGAAGCCTAGCGAGCCGAGATCAAGCGTCGTGTAGCGGCCATGCAGAATCAATTCGCTGATGCCGCGGCCGGTTGCCGGGCCCTGTTGCAAACCGTGCCCGCTAAAACCGTTGGCAAAAATGCAGTTATCGACGTCCGGGTGGTAGCCGATGATCGCGTTCTGATCGAGCACGTTGTATTCGTAGTAGCCGGACCAGCAGTTCTGCACGCGCAGCGCCTCGAATTGCGGCACGCGATGCGCGAGCGTCGGCCAGATCACGTCGTCGAATAGTGCGTGATCGACTTGGTCGAGCGGTAAATCGTCGGGATCGTTATCCGCTGAGGGTGACGTACCGCAGATGAACGCGTTGCCCTCAGGCCGGAAATACACACCGCTCGGATCGATCAGCAAAGGACACTGCTCGAGCCGTGCAGGCGATGTGACATTGAAGATGCTTCGGCGCCGTGCAAATACCGGAAGATCGATGCCGGCCATCTGCGCGACGTTGCGCGACCAGGCGCCCGCCGCGTTCACCACCACGTCGCAGGCGTAGCGTTCGCCATTCGCGGTTTGCACTTGCGTCACGTGTTTGCCGTCACGATGCAGCGCGGTGACGTCGGCGGCAATGTAGCGCGCGCCGAGCGCCTGTGCTTTCTTGCGCAGCGCCTGCACGAGGCCGTAACCGTCGAACCAGCCCTCCCCGCTTTCACCATAAGCGCCGGCAATGAGGTCTTCGGTATTAAGCCAGGGCAAGCGCGCTTGCAACGCGTCTTTGTCGAGCAAACTGATATCGGCGCCAAGACGCTTTTGTAGCGCGTGATTCTCACGCAGCGTCGCCTCACCGGCGGGCGTAGCGAGAAACAGATAGCCGCCTTCGTGCAGATCGATCGACGGTTTCGCGCCGTCGATTTCGAGCCGCTCGCCGATCGCGCGTAGAAACTCGATGCCGAACAGCGACATCTGAATGGAAAGCGGCGTAGAGAATTGTTGGCGAATGGATGCCGCCGATAACGCCGACGACGAACGCGCATACGTCGGATCGCGTTCGATCACCGTGACGTTGACCGACGGATCAGTAAGCCGCAAAAAATACGCAATCGAGCTGCCGATCACCCCACCGCCGACGATCACGACTTTGGAACTCACGTCTTACTCCACGAGTAGCGTGGCCGCTCTGCAACGGCTGGCGGCGCAATTGGAATGCTGGAAGAAGGTGTGAACAGCGGCGCGTGAATGCGCCGCTGCTTTCTGCTGAATGCTCTACCGCTCAATTGCTTTTTTGCCGTACGGCCGCTGGCCGGATCAGCCGATATTGAAGTCGATACCCTGCGCGAGCGGCAACGCCGACGAGTAGTTGACCGTGTTGGTTGCGCGGCGCATGTAGGCCTTCCACGCATCCGAACCCGACTCACGACCGCCGCCGGTTTCCTTCTCGCCACCGAACGCGCCGCCGATTTCCGCACCGCTCGGCCCGATGTTCACGTTGGCGATGCCGCAGTCGCTGCCCGAGTCGGACAGGAAGCGTTCAGCTTCGCGCAGATCCGTCGTGAACACGCACGACGACAAACCGTGCACCGCCGCGTTGTTCGCTTCGACCGCGTCCGCGAAATCCGAATAGCGCAACACGTACAGAATCGGCGCGAAGGTTTCCTTCAGCACCACGGCCGTTTGCGACGGCATTTCGACGATGGCCGGGCGCACGTAATAACCGCCTTCATGGCCCTTCACCTCGACGCGCTCGCCGCCGAACACCTTGCCGCCCTCGGCCGTAGCCTGCTGCAGCGCTTCCTGCATGCGAGCGTACGATTGCTTGTCGATCAGCGGTCCCATCAGCGTGCCCTTTTCGAGCGGATTGCCGATCGGCACCTTGCTGTACAGCTGCTTCAGACGTTCGATGGTCTTGTCGTACACGCTCTCGTGCACGAACAGACGCCGCAGCGACGTGCAACGCTGCCCCGCCGTACCGACTGCCGAGAACAGGATGCCGCGCATCGCGAGTTCGTGATCCGCCGTTTGCGCGACGATCCCCGCGTTGTTGCCGCCGAGCTCGAGGAGCGAGCGGCCAAAGCGCTTCGCCACTTCAACGCCGACCGTGCGGCCCATTTCCGTGCTGCCCGTTGCGCTGACGATCGACGCACGCGGGTCGGCCACCAGTTTCGCGCCGACATCGCGGCCACCGTTGATCAATGCGGTCAGGCCGGCCGGTGCATCGCCGAATTCCTTCAAGGCATCGCTGAGAATCTGGTTGACGGCAAGCGCGGTCAACGGCGTCTTCTCCGACGGCTTCCAGATCACCGCATTGCCGCACACCAGCGCCAGCGCCGCATTCCACGACCACACCGCCGCCGGGAAATTGAATGCCGAAATCACGACGCACGTGCCCATGGGATGCCAGGTTTCAGCCATGCGATGGCCCGGGCGTTCCGAGGCGATCGTCAGACCGTACAACTGGCGCGACAGGCCGACCGCGAAGTCGCAAATGTCGATCATTTCCTGCACTTCGCCCAGCCCTTCCTGCAGGATCTTGCCGGTTTCGAGCGTGATGATGCTGCCAAGCGCCTGCTTCTTTTCACGCAGACGATTGCCGAGCAGTCGCACCAGTTCGCCGCGGCGCGGCGCCGGGACGTTGCGCCAGGCCGTGTAGGCCTCTTTCGCATTGGCGAGGGCCGCGTCGACTTCCGCCACCGTGTTGCTGGCCACACGGCCGATGAGTTCGCCGGTAATCGGCGAATGAACCGCGATGTCGCCGGCCTGCGCCGCGTGGGCGATGCCGAGGTCGGCGAGGATGGTGGAAGCGTCCATGAGAATCCCTTTAATTTCCGATGCGAAACAAGAGTAAGTTCGGAAACTATACACGCGGGATTTTATGGCGGCAAGGGGATTTGCCCGGACTGCCTGACTGACCGGGCTGGAGGGGCTTGTGAGCTTGATACGTCGCGGGGATGGCGCGGCGTCTGGGCGTGCCGCGGGTCGCCGTCGCCGACGTCCGGGCAACGCGGCGCGGCCTGCCCGATCGTTTCTTATTGGAAATTATTCGGTCCGGCCTCGAGTTTCGAGTTTCGCGTTTCGAACCAAACGCTCAAGCAAGCGCCGCTGTTGCCCGCATCGTCAGATAACCTTCATGGTCCTTGGCCCAAAGGTCGATGGTCTTGCCGTCGGCGGACGGTTTGCCGCATACCGCGAAAGGCTGACCCGCAAAGGTCGGCCTCACCGCCTTGAACGCGAAACTTTGCAGCGTCGCATCCGGTTGCTCACGACGCACCAGATCGACCAGAAGCGTCGCGATCAGCGGCCCGTGCACGATCAGTCCCGGGTAGCCTTCCACCTCGGTCACGTACGGGTAGTCGTAGTGAATGCGATGGCTGTTGAAGGTCAGCGCGGAGTAGCGGAACAACATCACGGCGTCCGCATCGATCGTGCGGCTCCACGTTTCGCCCTCGGGGGCGAGCGCCGCTTGCGGTGGTCGGGCGCCCTCCTGTGGCGCATCGCGATAGACAATGTCGTGCTCTTCTTCGAGCCTCAGTTCGCCGTCGACCTCGATCGCGTGCTGCACCGTCACGAACATGAGACGACCCGAGCGGCCAGTCTTGTCTTCGATATTGGCGATGGTCGACATGCGTTTCGCATGCTCGCCGATTTTGAGCGGCGCATGGAACGTCAGGCGGCCACCGGCCCACATGCGGCGCGGCAACGGCACCGGCGGCAGAAAGTCGCCGCGTTTCGGATGACCGTCCGGACCGACCTCGGACAGTGGCGCGATCGGCAGAAAGTACAGCCAGTGCCAGAGCGGCGGCACCGTATCGCCACGTTCTTCCCGGTCGAGGGTGGCAGCCATTGCCTGCAGCGGAAAAACGGTGATGTCGTCTTCGGTCACCGCCTCCTTGTTCAGCCAGTCGTCGAGTTTCTCCAGCGAAGCAGACATGGGCACAGTCTCCAGGCACATTGATTGGACAAGTAGGGTTTTACTATGAACCTCGCGGCAGGTTTCGCGAAGTTTGCATTTTCGAACCAGGCCTTCGCTTTTACTTAAGATGCCCCGCGCGCCCACGTGGCGGATTGGAGCGGCCCGGCGCGGCGCGCGCCATAACGATACGGGAATTGGAGAGCAAGAGTCGGAGTGCGGGACCGTCGGCGCGTCCTTACACTGAGTCATCGTTCGATGAATCGCCTTACGGAAAATGCTCATGAATACGGTCGCGAAGGATCTGCAGTCCCTGACGCTGGAACTGGAGCCGGGTTTCGAACCCAGACTGAAACACGCCGGCGCACGCGAGGCAGGCTCCAGCACCATCACCGGCTCGCTTACGCAGCGCATCGACGCGATCGACTGGTTCGATGTCGAGGAAGAACTGAATGGCTACGGCTGCGCGATGCTGCGCAATCTGCTCGGTGCGCAAGAATGCGATGCGCTGACCGCGCTTTATCCGCGCGACGATCTGTATCGCAGCCGCGTCGTGATGGCGCGGCACGGTTTTGGTCGCGGTGAGTACAAGTACTTCGCGTATCCGCTGCCGCAATTGGTGGCGGAGTTGCGCGCCGAACTCTATCCGCACCTCGCGCCGATCGCGAATCGCTGGAACGAAGTGATGAATATCGACGTCCGCCATCCCACCGCGCACGGCGAATTTATCGAACGCTGTCATGCCGCCGGTCAGTTGCGTCCCACGCCCCTGATTCTTCAATACGCCAGGGACGACTACAACTGCCTGCATCAGGATCTATACGGCGAGCACGTGTTTCCGCTTCAGGTCGCGATTCTGCTCTCCGAGCCGGGCGAGGACTTCACGGGAGGCGAATTTGTCATGACGGAACAGCGTCCGCGCATGCAGTCGCGCACGGAAGTCGTGCCGCTCCGCAAGGGCGACGCCGTGGTGTTTGCGGTTCATCACCGGCCGGTGCAGGGCACGCGCGGCGTATATCGGGTGAATTTGCGGCACGGCGTGAGTCGCCTGAGGTCGGGCCACCGGCACACGCTCGGGGTGATTTTCCACGACGCGACCTGATTGCGCGGTCCGCACAGTATCCGTCCATCTCAACGGGACGGGACACGCCGCCAGGCCACGGACAGTTCCGTCTTGCCCTCACCTTCGGCTGAGAGGAAGTCCCTCGGTCCACCCGACGAGGTAACCGACCGGCTTCCTCGACGCAGCCGTACCCGACCCGCGATCCTTACCGGCAGGGTTATCAGGCGCCGTGCAGTCCCAGCCCCACCGCGCCGACACTGCTGCGCCGCCGCAAAAATTCGACAAGCGCAATTTTGACCCGGTATCATCCGGGAAAACCCGAATCCGCCGCATGCGCTGCGCCACCCTTTGCAGCGCGTGCGGCGTGCCTGTTCGTGGGTTATCGCCCGTCGTCGGACGGGGCTTTCAGCCGGTGATCCCGGCACGGCAGCCCCATTCGGCGATACGAAGGTGGCGGGCTCGCACGCCCGCCCTGTCGCAATCGGCCAAAAGCCGATGGCGGCCATTTAGCCTGGATATCATCGATCATGATTGCTGTCGCGTTTTCGCGCGTCGCCGACCGCCTGCTGGTTGCGGACCCGGGACTCGTGCGTCTCCATACCGCTTTGCGCGTTGCGCTGGCCTGTCTGCTAACCGGCATCGCCAGCATCGCGTGGACCGTCTTTCATCACCAGCCGATTACCCTCGCCGCGCCCGGCATCCTCTTCGCGATGGTGGCGCCCTTGTTCGTGCGCGATGCACAGCGGCCTGCGTGGTTCGGCACACTGTTCTGTCTTTATCTCTGCGCCGGCGCGTGCTTTGCCGCAGCGAGCGTGCTGAGCCGCTATCCGCTCGCCGGGGATGCCGGTTTTCTGGCCGTGATGTTCGTCGGCATGCTGGTCCAGGCGTGCGGTCCGCGCGCGCTGGGTTGCGCGATGCTGGGCGTGGTGTGCTTCTACCTTGGGCTGTACCTGCATCCTTCGTCCTTGCATCTTGGGCAATCGATCTTGCTGTCTGTGTTCGGCCCGCTGATGGTCGTGCTGGCCGGCCGTGCAATCGTGCCGATGCGCGCGGCCGCCAGCTTTCGGCTCGCCATTCACACCGTGACGTTGCGCGCCTCGCGAGTACTCGCCGCACCGGGCGCGACGCATCTGTCGGCACTGAACGAAGCCGCGCTCTCGCTTGAAGAACAACTGGCGCTGCTGAATCCGCCCGATGCCGCAACGATTCGTGAGCGGATCGTCGAAGTTGAAGTCGCAGCGGGACAACTCGCGTTTGCTTCGGCAACGGCATATGGCGGCGCTCATGCAAGTGCCGACGTGCTGCGTCGCGCGATTGTGCGGCTCAAGGCGATGGCGCATCGGAGTGGTGTGCGCGGTGCATCGCCTTTGCCGGTTAGCGCGGCGAGCGCTCAGTCCGCGGTTCGATGGTTTGCCGACTTGCGCACCAGGCTCTGCTGGTTGCCCGCTACGCGCGCCACAACGGCTGCCTTTCTCGCGATGCTGATTGGCCACTCGCTGTCTCCCGAGCGCTGGTTCTGGGCGGTCATCACGACGTTCGTGGTGTTTCTCGGCACGCGCTCACGCGCTGACACGGTTTATCGCGGCGCTCAGCGTCTCGCGGGGACGCTGGGAGGTGCGGTGGTCAGCATGGTGCTGGTCGCGCCGTTGCACGACTCGCCCGTGTTGCTCGTGGCTGCCATGGTGCTGTGCGTGTTCGGCTGGGCATACTACATCCTGAGTGCGTATGCGCCGGGGGTGTTTTTCATTACCGTGCTCGTCGGGCTCGTGTACGGCGAGCTGGGTTTCGCAATGGGACCGCTGGTCGAGTTGCGGATCGAGGAAGTGCTAGTGGGTTGCCTCGTGTCGTTTGCGGTTGCGATTCTGATGATGCCGCTTGCGGCGACCCGGCACGTCGAGACGAGGCTTGGCGCTGTGCTTGGCGCACTGCGCGAAGTGGTGAGGCTGGCAGGCTCTACTGCTCAAGCTCAAACATCCGGGACGGCGCCGGTTATGCGCCAGCTCGATCGCACCTGGCATGATCTGCGGATCGCGCTGAAACCGCTGCAAACACAGCGCGTGGTAGTGTGGAATCCCGATATCGAACTGGCCACCGGTTCGCTGCTGTGTTGTTTGCACTGGGCACGGGTATTGATGAGTGATCCTTCGCGACGCGGCGCGTCATCGCAAGATGTGGCGCTGAATGCGGCGGATGTGGGCGCTGCGCATGTGGAAGCAATCGTTGCGCGGCTGGATTCGTTGATCGCCCGGTATAGCGGTGATGTGGTGGAGTCTGCACGTGACGGGTTGGACGACCGTGCGCCGGTGAGTGCCGCCGTTGGTATCGATCCGGAAAAGGTGCCGGCGCTCGCTCAACTCGACGACGCCGTCGCCCAGTTGTTCGATCGGCTGACACAGCCGGTTGCCAGAACGCGGAGCGTGTTCAATTGGGCGCTTAGGGGGAGGAGCGCGTAGGCGGTGGGGAGGTTGGATTTTGTCTGCTTATGGTGTTGGGAAGATTGATGTGTGCGATTCACACATCTAAACATATCGTTGTGACTTGACCGAACATCATTCGGTCAAGTCATCAAACCTCTGACCACTTACTCTTCTGACGGTCTATCGGTTGGCGCCTCCGTAAAAGTCATGTATTGCTTGATGTCTGGCTGACCTAGCGCGATCGTGTTCAGTAATCCAACTCCAAGCTGTCGCGCGAATTCATCGTCCAGCTTGAAATCTTGTTCATCGGCCATCACGACGCCCATTCTCCCGGCGACGAGCGGGGCAAGATCGTTTGGATCAACGGTGTACACGATTAGTTGCTGTAGATTTTCGTCGTAGGTCAAAACCACGGAATACGGCGGATGTTTAGCCATCAATACCCTCTGCACTCTTGATATCTTTCGAACGCTTTTGCTCTGCACAAAGCGAGAAAACGCTTATTCCTCGGACCGGCAAGCGTAGTGCACACGTCCTGATCGTATTCGAATTGGTCGTGGCACTTACTTTCGTGATCTTCTCGACCGCCGCACTTTACCATTCCACCGTCTCCGCTTCCGGTTCCAAAAAGCGTGCTATAAAGCGTCGCTCTCTTCGCAGAACTGGTCAGATCCGGTACAAGCACAGGATACGGGACCTGCGCCTGATCGCCCAGCATCAGTTCCGTGGACTCACTCCACGTCGGCAGTGTTTCGCCCAGTTCGTCTCCGAATAGCTTACCTGTCGGCTTCGCCTTCCACGCCATGTAGCATTCAACGCAGATTTTTGGAACGAAAGCGTCAGCATCGGACTTGAGCCCTGTGAGATTCGCAGACGGCGCAACAGGATCGTTACCGAGTTCCCAGTTGCTCAGCCACACCCCGAGTTCGGCATCGCTGATTGACTGCGGAGCACCACCATTCGTTGATACTGTCGCTGTACGCGTCGATACCGGGCCACTTGCAGCGTAGTCGTAACGCACCACCAGCGTGCGTGCGAGTCCGCCGTTCACCGCCCCTGCTTTCTCTTCGTACCTGAAAACAGACACGCGTCCGCGCACGTCGTAACTGACAGTGGCCTGACCGCTGTTGCCCGCTATAACCGTTGCACGATTCGCGGCATCCCGACTGAGCGTTCGCATGGCCCAGCCCGACACGGCATCCCGTGTCGTTGCAATATTGCCTCTTGCGTCGTACGTGTAGGTCCAGTCTTCGGTCTTCGCACCATTCCGGATGACCGTCGCGGCCATAAGACGGCCCACACCGTCGTACTGTGCGCCGACCGTCATCTGGTCGCCGGTTCCCGTCGCCTGAAGCCCCTGCTCGCCAGTCAGGTCGGTCGTCCCCTGTTCGGCATAGCCGGTAACATTGCCTTGCGAGTCGTAAACAAATGCACGCACCTTACCTGGCGTAACGACCAGATGCGGGCGCAGCGAACTGGCATCGCTGTACTCAATCGTCGTTACCGTCGTTTTTCCTGCGGCGGTCGCAACCGCCTTTGTTGGCCGGTTGGCGCTGTCCCACGTGTACTTCGTGCCCCCGTCAGGCGTTGTTTTCTGCGTCAGATTTCCTGCGGCATCCCACGCACGGGATACCGTTCCATCCGGCGTGGCGACTGAACCCGGGCGCCACGCGTCAGGAAAACTGAAGCTATATGTACTTGTGCCGTACATATCGCTGAGCGTCGTCTTTCCCGACACGTCGTAGCTGAATGAGGCATTACGCGTCGTGTCGGGATAACTGACCGACATCACCCGTGCGTTCGCGTCGTAGGTCCAGGTTGCTGTCTTCGATCCGGATTCGTCCTTTACGCCCGTCAGTGCATTGGGAAAGCGGGCGTCCTCGTACAGATACTGACGGATGGTGCCGTCGGGATGGGTTACAGAAGCAAGATTCCCCTTGCCGTCGTACGCATACCGTGTGACATTGCCGGATGGATCCACCATCGCAACGATGCGGTCGCTGTCGTCATACTGAAGATTGATCCTCAGAGAGTCCGGCCCGACGTTATCGACAGCAAACTCGAGAATCGACGACATCCGCCCCCTGGAATCAAACAGGAACTTGCGCAGCGTGCCCGTACGGGTCGTTTCAGAGTACAAGCCGAACTTGGTCGAGTAGGCTTCCGTCGTACCCAGGAGTTCATCCTTCAGGTAGTAGTAACCGTCGTTGCCATTGGTCAGCGAGAAGCCGCGATTTCCCAGCATGGTCCACGCATTGCCGTTCCACCTGAATGTCAGCGGTCGCTGGTTACCCCGATAGATGACGATCTGCGGCGTGCTCGCGTTGAGCGCCGTCACATCAATCCTGCGTTGCCAGTTGTTGACCCAGTTGCTCCCCATCGCCGTCTGCGTGGTGTCATAACGCCTCGACAGATAGGTCCGTCCAAAAGTAAGCGGGAGCGTATCGCCACTCGCAAAGTCGGTCTCGGAGAGCGTGACAATGCCCTCTGCCGGCAATACCGGATCCGATACCGGACAGGTATCTTCTGGCGAAGGCGGGACTGGTGCACCGGCGCAATAATCCTGTATCCAGTCCTGGGCATTCGGACAGTTGTAGTAATTCATGCTGCTGAACGGGTCGCCCGGACCTCTGGACATGGGTGACGTGCCAGCCACCTGGATAGCGCAGGTGCGGGTCCCGGGAATCCCAAGGGACTTCTGATACGTCTGCATGCATTGGGTGTAATCCGCTGCATTGACGTGAGCAGCGCTCAGCAGCAGGGAGAATGCGGCGGACAGGTGGACGAGGCGCCGCACGATGCTGTGGTGTTTCCACGCTTTCATGGTTCTCCTTTAATTGTTGGTTTTGCCTTTGAAGGCGCGACCACTCTTAAAGAAATTGGCACTCCCGCCCATCCGACAAATCCTAAATTTATGGAGTCTTGTGTTGGGACAAAGCAATGTGCCCAGCCTCTGACAACGCGCGTAGGAAAGTGCGCAGCCCAGAGTCAGGACCAACGGACATGGACATAGGCAACGGGACAGTGGAACAAGTGACCTGCAAACAAAAGGGCGACCGGAGTCGCCCTGAAGGTTGTTGCAAATGCGCGGGTGATAGGGGCGCGCACAAAACTTAACTGCAAGGCCGCCACCGCAAGCGCGACATTCTGGCCTCTAGTTGTCCACAGAATTTGTTGGCAAGGCGGTGGATAAATCTCTCCCCGCAGCGCTTAACCCCGTGCCATAAGGCTTTGCGGGCAATGTGGGTGGAAATTGAGCGCTCCGCACACGCCGCCAAACATCGTTCCCCCACGTTTCCCCACACACTGCGGTGCGGGGAAACTGCTTTTCCCCTCAACGGGAAAGGGCTGACATATTAGGCATGTGTTTTGTAAAGCACTCAAGCTAACGGCGATTCAGGTGCCGCCTCTACAAGTCACTTGTTGAGGCAGAAAGCTGACGGGTTGGTTGTGCACGCTGCGGTGCACACACGATGGGGAACGCGAGGAACATTCCCCACGATGCGTGATGATCGGGCTACAACTCCCGGCGCTCTCCGTCTTCTGTGACAGGCCAGGGCGCACGACAGCACGGGTCTTCAAGCACCGGAATGTTATTGAACGAGCACCCGTCGTATGCGACGCCAGCATGCCGCATACGCAGTTCATCGCATAACATGCGCTTGTGCTCGGGATGAAGAACCAGCTCAACAGGTTCCTCGCCCCGATGCTCTTTCAAATACCGGTAAAGCCCATCCGTGATAAAGGCGCAGGCGCACATGCCTGGATGGAAACTCATCGTCATAAATCACACCCCATGATTTTTGCGGGTCGCGCTGCCGCTTCTGCCGGTACCAGCATGATCGCCTTCGGCGCATGCTTTCGCGCGTGGCACAGGTCATGGTCAAGCTGCATCCCCAGCCACAGGTCAGCGCGCCGCACCGTTCGATGTGCAGGACGGGCGCCCGTAATGCTCGATTCAAGGTGCCTCTGTCAAAGAGGACGAGCACGACCTGATCACGTTTATGGCGTCACGTGCATCCGCAAAGAGGCCCGACTGCGCGCCCCTTTAAAGCACTGCCTCAGCGTTTCTGAATCGGCAAAGGTTTGGGGACTATCTTCAGTGTTGTCCAGTTGGGACCCTGAAGACCTCCATCGCCCCACCGCAAGAATTCAAGTTCCAATAGCCGATTACCCGGGTCAGCGAATAACAGAACACAAACTTCTGCGCCGTCAGCATCGTCCACCCGCCCTTCAAATGGGAAAGTATGTTGCCCAATATGATTGGGACGTTGGTAACCTTCAATATGAAAAAGAACTAGCGACCCATCCTCAAGGGTCGGCTCCGCACGAGCTTTTTCCAGATCTGACAGGAGTCTGTCCCTGTCTTCCACAGTAAGTCGGGACGCGATACCGCGAACAAAATCCCTCTCATGTTCAGTCAGTTCACGAGTCATTATTTGATCACAAAAATTGTTCCAACAGTTACGTGTCCGTCCGCGTGCGTGTATGCCCTGAACTCGACAGGTAGTCCGTCCACGGTGATCTGTTGAATCGTATTCGTATTGGGAAGCATATCTGACCTCATTGCGTTGATCTCATCAGCCACTTGCGGCTCGGCGCGATCGAGATCAAGTCCATCCCGTACTGCTCGCTTTACATAATGATCGCTTTTGAAGGCAATGTCTGCGGCATCGCTAGCGCCTGTCGGCTTGCACTGCTTTGCTTCCGTGGCCCCTGCTGGATGCCTTGCTTGCTGGCCCACATCGGGTCTTTTGCAAGCTGGAATACGAGCCAGGCAAATCGTGCACCCGCAGCAATTGCGCATTCGGGACACACCGGCCCCAGTGCCGCCTCCTGCGCGAACTGCAACCCCCTAACCATACCGAGCAGGTTAAGCGATGGACCTGCGGGCATAATTCCAGATTCGAAATTCTCAAGCCACTTATCAATCTCTGCATCGCTGATAGACAGGTCAGGGCCAAGGTTCGTCGACACCGTACCCGCCCGGGACATCAGTGTTCCATCCGCCGCGTAGGTGTAGCTGACCTTCAGCGCATTTTTAACGTTTCCATTGAGCGGACTCGCGTCTTCAAAATACTGAAAACCAACCAGTTGCCCACGCGCGTCGTAATAGGGGTTGGCCGTAAATCCTGTGCTGCTAAACTGGATCGCCCGGTACGCCGAATCCCGGAGTGCAATAATGAGTACTTTGCCGGATTTCTTGTCGAAGAATATCGCGCACGCCTGCTAGGGTTCTGAGCTTCATGCAATCGCCCTCCGTCGGGACAAAGCAATATCCCCAGCCTCTGACAACGCGCGCAGGAAAGTGCGCAGCTAAGAGTCAGGACCAGCGAACATGGGCATAGGCAACGGGATAGCGGAACAAGTGACTTGCAAACAAAAGGGCGACCGGAGTCGCCCTGAAGGTTGTTGCAAATGCGCGGGTGATAGGGGCGCGCAAGCGCGACGCGCTAGCCTCTAGTTGTCCACATAATTTGTTGGCAACGCTGTGGATAACACCACCATAACCACCCCAAACCCTTGATCTAAATACATTCTGCCAAGCCGATGCAGCAGTGGTCTGCCCGACAAACGGCAATGGCCGTGTTCTAACTGGCGTAGTCCAATACAGGCTAGAAGAAACCGGCGCCCGCAGTCCAGGAAAACCAGACGCCGTCCAACGATTTACCCAACGCGCCGCACCGTCAAGGCTTCTTCGCCGGCAGCTCGAACGCGCCGCCGTCATAAGCCTCGCAATACGCTTTCCAGTCGGCGTTCACCTGCGCCTCGCATTGCGTCGCGAGTTCGATCAACGGCAATTGCCAGTCCTTGCGATTGCCGAACGCGATCAGTTCGTCCGCAATCGACGACTTCTGCCGGCCGCTGCTGCGCAGTTGCGCCCACGCACTCAATTGGGCCATGCTGTTGACCACTTCTTCGAGCCGCGGCAAGTCGCCGTCCCAGTCGCTCAACGCCACGCGGTCTTCCGAAGGCTGCAAGCTGCGTAGCACATACGAGCACTGATTGAAGTCGACCGCGTGCAGGAACGCCTGCGAAACCGCCTGATTACGCCGCTGAATTTCAACCACACGCTGCGCCTCGCTCTGCCACTTCGGCTGCGGCGTGCGCACATGCGGCGTCACCGATGAAGGCAGCGCCTCTTTCAGATCGAGCAGATAGTTGCCGTCCGGTGAACCCTTGCCTTCGACGAGAATCGCATAGCGATCCACGCCCAGGCTGCCGGTGCCGGCAATCCGCCGCGCCACGTCGACGATGCGATAGAAGTCGGGATTGGGCTGCCCGGCTGCGAACTTGTGCATGAATTCGGTGACGGTGGCGCGCATCTTGTCGCTAACCGGCAGCGCTTTCTTGCCGTCCACTTTGAGCACGCGGGTCTTGCCCTTGAGCGTGGTGCGCCGGTCCAGATGCGCGGCGCGCGTACGGCTCGCCAATGCGTCGAACAGCTCACGCACCAGACCGGTGGATGTCTCCGCTTCGATCCAGCGCGATTTGCCAAAGGCGAGCGCCGCGCTATAGGCATCGACCGCGGTGTGGCAGAGCGCGAGTGCCTGCGCGCGGCTCAGCTTGAGGTCGCTCGCACCGACCAGCACGCTCGAGAGGAGCCGCACCAGTTCGTAAAGACTCGGTGCGAGGCAGGCTTCGTCGAAATCGTTGTTGTCGAAATAGACGAGGCGATTGTCGCCCTTGTAGCTGCCGAAATTTTCCACGTGCATATCGCCGCAAATCCACACCGGCGGCGCTTCGTCGAGCACCTTGTCGTGCGGCAGGCGCGCGTAAAACAGATGGCAGGTGCCACGCAGAAACACGAACGGCGAGCCGCGCATCAGCTTGTATTTCATCGCAAGCCGTTCAGGATCCCGGCCCGTATTGAAGCTGGCGATGATCTGGGCAATATCAGCCATGTGTTTCTCCTTCATGCGGCTCAATGCGGATTCAGTAGGGGCTCAATGCGGGCGGATCGAATCCGCGAGTGCATGGAATCAGGAGCCGGTCATCAGATAGTAACGTCCGTCCGCGCTGACGTTGAAGCCGAAACCACACTCCGTCAGCGAACCGTGTGTCGTGACATCGAGCGTCTCCGGTGCGGAGAGCTTGAACTCGATCAGGCATTTTTCCGCGCGTTTGTCCGTGTGTTGGTCCGTGTGTTGGTCATAAGGCGCGAGGTTGGTGATTCTCGCGGTGGCGTCGAGCGGCGCACCGCCGGTACCCTCGGTCACCGGCACGCGCGCCACGCCGTCGTAGAAGCGCACGTAGGCCGACAGGCTGCCCATGTTCGCGCTCGGTTGACCGTCGGCGCCCACAGTCGGATACACGAAGTCACCATCGATCCGGTAGACGCCGCGCCGCCCTTTCACCGGCTTCACCTCAATGCTGTTCCACGCGCCGAAAAACATGTAGCTGGCAAAACGCGCACCGTTCGGCGGCACACCGGTCACCACCGCTTTGTCCGCAATCGCCTCGAGACGCTGACGCGCCGCCGCTACCGCGCGGCCGAGCAGCGCGTCGTTGGGATAGTCGTTGCCGCGGCTCACCGCGGTCCGGTAGTACGCGCGAGCGTCCGGCAGCGCGCCCAGCTTCAGTTGCACGTCGCCCTGATGGACCAGCGCCATCGCCACCCGAGCGCGCGCCGAACTGGTTGCTTTCGGCGAGTTCTCCTCGCCGGCCTGCATGGCGGTGGCCTCGGCGAGCTCGGCTTCCATCGCGACCAGTGTTTGCGCGTCCTTGAGACGCCCCGCTTCGAGCGCGGCCACACCCAGCGCCGCGCATGACGCGTTCGTGCGGCACGGCACGTCTTTACCCGCCAGCAGGTTGCGGCGATAGAGTTCAGCGCGCGAATCGGCCGCTTGCGCTTGCGCCGCAACGAGCACGGGCATGAGTGCCGCAATGGCGGCAGAGACGACAACGGCAGCAGCGACGGTTTTGACGTTCATGAGCAAGAGAAGACGGTGGCGACGAAGCGTTTCGAACACGTGCTTCAACTGGCCGTATGCGCCACACGTTTGACGTGGGTTGCCACGGATGCTGACAGAAAACCGGCGATTGCGCGAACCCTTATGATTTTGCGCCTCGGCAGGCGTTCGTCGGAAACTGTTCCTGTATGTGGGAACAGCAGGACGAAAAGCGGCGCGCCGCTATCCGGGTGCTTGCACTCCGGCCTGCACCCCGAACTTCTTACGATACGCCCCTGGGCTCGTCAATGCGATACGCCGGAAGTGCCGCCGCAGCGATTCCTCGGAACCGAACCCCGCCAGTTCCGCAACGCGCGCCATCGGCAACGGGCCCCGCGCTTCAAGCAGTTCTCGCGCGATCGCCACGCGTTCACGCACCAGCCATTCATAAGGTGCCATGCCGGTGGCGTCGTGGAACTGCCGCTGCAGCGTGCGCGGACTCATCGCCGCCCGTTCGGCCAGCGAGCGCAAGGTGTGCGGCAACGCGGGATGGCGGCGCACCCAGTCCATCAGCTTCGCGAGGCGCCCGCCTTCGTCTTGCGGCATAGGCCGAGGCACGAATTGCGCCTGACCGCCCTCGCGATGCGGCGGCACCACGAGCCGCTGTGCGACCCGGTTGGCGATTGCGCTGCCGTGATCGCGCCGCACCAGATGCAGCAGCATGTCGAGGCCTGCCGCCGATCCCGCCGAGGTGATGATCTGCCCTTCATCGACATATAAGGCATCCGGCTGCACGCGCAATTGCGGGTAACGCTGCTGCAATTTGCTGGCATAGCGCCAGTGCGTCGTGACAGTCTTGCCGTCGAGCACACCCGACGCGGCCAGCACGAACACGCCGGAGCAGATCGAACACAGGCGCGCACCGCGCTCGTAGGCGGCGCGAATCTTTTTCAGCAGCGGCTCGGGCGGCAATTCGTCGGCATCGCGCCAGCCGGGAATCACGATCGTGTCAGCACGGTCGAGCAGCTTGAGCGTGTACGGCGCGGCGACCGTGATGCCGCCAGCGGCGCGAATCGGACCGGGTTCGCTCGCGCACACCGCAAAGCGATACCAGTCCACGCCGAGCTCAGGACGTTCGAGCGCGAACAGTTCGGTCACGCAGCCGAATTCGAAGGTACAGAGCCGGTCGTAAGCCAGCGCAACGACAAGGTGATTGTGCATGGCGTGATGTTACCGGAGATTGACGATTGCGCCACTTATCCGGCACGCGCGGGATCGCGACAATGAAGCCCCTATGTCCCTGCACAAAAGAAGCAAGAAAAAATGCAAGAGACCCGGAGCCGGCGACTAGCGTCGCAAGTCACGCCTCACTGGCAATAGCTAGCTGGAAACCCTCGTCGAGCCAGCCTGTAATTCCGCCGATCATTACCTTAACCGGGCGGCCAAGCTGTGCGAGTTTTATTGCGGCACGCGTTGCACCGTTGCAGTGGGGGCCCGCGCAATAGGTGACAAACAGCGTATTTGCCGGATATTCGACAAGCTTCGACGCCACGATCTTCCCGTGCAGAAGATTCACGGCGCCAGGCACATGGCCGCGGGCGAAAAGTGCGGGGCTACGCACGTCGAGCAATACAAAATCGACGGAAACCGGATCGGCCCTTTCTTCAAGTGCCGCATGAACGTCGGCGCAATCTGTTTCGAACGACAACAACGTACTGAAGTGGGCGAGCGCCACAGCGCTATCGGCAGCCGGAATAGCTGAGACCGGGGACATATAAAGATCCTTGTAGGTAAATCGTTGAAACGCATTGTCCCGTTCTCATACACGATCGACCAGTGGCGCAATTGACAGATTCCAGTAACATCACGCCACGCCGTTCTCCGTGCCCAAACTTGTCGCCGCGCTCGCCCACAAAAGTCGACCTCAAGAATCCGCGCGTCCAGGTTGTGACTGGTATACAGCGCCTGGTTATAGAACCCCGTCATCGTGTCATCACGTTTGTCGAACAAAACCCCCAGTGGAGTCCGCCCTTAACCCCTTTTCTCAACCGCTCACATAACGCAATGGAAGTGCCGGTGCATCGTCAGGAATCCGTACAACACCGGTATTCAACCATCCCTGTGGCGTTCCTTGCGAAACCGCATAGGCACCGACGTAAGGCATCATCCGCGTTGTCTGATAGACCTGCGGCGTCCATCCCTCAGGTGCCAGAAAAATAGTCGTCGCGCGTTTCTCGCTGTACGGACATGAGCCGAATGTCGAAATATTCCAAAGCGTCTGCTTGTACGTGTCGTAGTCGATGTTATGGCGCTGCGAGCCGGCTTGCCATCCTTCGAGCTGGATAAACGTGTTGTAGGTGCCGGCGCCGGCGTAGGGATCGTTGACGGTGCGACCGGCGAGAAACGCCAGAATCAGCGCGCAATTCTCCGGCGCAAAATTGTCACTGACATCCAGATAATACGTGCCGGTGATGTTGGTCACGCTTGCATAGTGCGAGTTGCCCATATCATGCCGGGTCGGAAGGCTAGCCGACGTGAAGAACTGATCGAACGCGGCCATGCTCACGCCCGTCGGCAAATCGTCGTTCGCGCTGACAGCCACGAAATGCGCACCCGCTGCCAGCAAACTGGTGAACGCCGTCACGCTCGCGACGTTCCAGTTCGTGCCGTCGCTGAACGGAAACGCGCGATAGCCGCTGAGTGCGAACACCGACGGATTGGTTCCCGCCTGCCAGGTGATCTGCGGCACCCACATCGTCAGCGGCCCGTTGCTCGCTGCACCGCTCATATAACGCGCGAGCAATTCGATCAACGCCGCGTCCGGCTGCGGGCAAGCCGGATTGCTGCCACCCTCGAGCCACTGCTGAGCCCATTGCGCAGCGAAGCCCGCCATCTGGCCACCGGTGAAATCCGCCGGCTCGATATAGCCGTTCGGCGCATTATTGCCGTAGGCCGTAGTGACGACGGCCGCATCGCGTGTGCCTTCGCCAAACATGCTGTTGACGAAATCCTGGCTGTTATTGCGCGCCGGTGTATCAAGCAGACCCAGCGGCACGACCCACGCGCGATTGTTGGCGTTGACGGCCTGGTACAGATTCAGATAAGCCACCGAATCGTGGCCTGGAAACGTTGTTGCATTGGCGCCCGAGATATACCCCGTCGACGCATCCACACTCACCGTGGTCGAGCCTGCGCCAGACGGGTGCGTGTACGAGACGCCGAAATTCACATTGCTGGCAGTCAGACTGAAGCGGCCGGTGCATCCACCCGAGCGGTTGACCGCGCTGGCCACCATCTTTTGTCCACAACTGATCGCGCCAGGCTGTGCTTGCGGCACAGGTCCGTCGCTGGCTGCTGCGCTGCCGAACTCGAGCGTAAGTCCGGAAGCCCAGTTCGTAAGATTAATCGTCATCGATCGTTCTGACATAGCATCTCCTTGAGAGAGCGGGATCACTTTCAGGCGGCGCAATCACGCGCCGCGTTCAATCACGTCGTTCAATTTCCACCGGTCGTCACGCTCACGCACTCTGATTCTTCGAGGATGCGCCGTACACGCCCCACACCGTATATCCGGTGACGAGGAAATAACCGCCCGCGATATACGAGGCGATCGCCGCCTGCGAGGTCGCCTGCTGCTTGAGCGTATCGATCGCGCCGTTGATCACGCTCGAGACCCGCACGATCGCCTTGTCCGAGGCGCTGACCGCAGTCGACGCCGGCGCAGCGCTAGCCGCTTTTACGCCGCTGAACGCCCCGGAGAGCGCGCCCGTGCCGAAGCCCTGCGCCGAACTCAGCAGCAACTGGCCGACCGTTATCTTCTGACCCGTGACGGCATCGGTGAGCAAGGTCGAGACGTCCTTGCCGATCATGCCGGCCGTCGCCTTCGTCAAGGCCCGGAACGCGACACTGGCCGTGGCGCTCATCCCCTGCGACAACCCCACCGTGGCCGGCATGGTGGCCAATCCGCCGATACCGCCGCTCGCAAAGCCGGTCAGCGCGCCTGTGCCCATGGCCTCGAAAAAGCCTTTGGCCGTGAAATCCCGACCGTGCTGGATGTCGTATTGCAGGCCATTGGTACCGGCGCCGCTGATCGCGCTGGTCGTCGCGCTCCACAGCACCGACGTGGCGTTCTGCGCGACCACCTGCGCAGTCGTAAGCGGTGCGGCCGCCTCGACACTGGCGCTGGCGCCGGCGGCCACCTCGCCCGCCCCGGCGGCGGCGCCTTCTACCGCCACTTCGCCGGCTGCGGCGCCCGCCGCGGCGCCGGCTGCCTCGCCGCCCACGGCCACCGCGCCCGCCGCGGCCTCACCGCCCAGTGCCGCGCCGGCCAGTGCGCCATCCGCCGCCGCGGCCGCCGGTGCAGCGGCGCCGAAGGTCACGAAGCTCAGTGCGATGCCGGCGGCGATCACCGCGACCATCGCCGCGCCGATACCGATCTGCGCCCACAGAGAAATATTGCCGCTCGGATCCACCATGTTCAGCGGGTTATTGCTCGCAAAAACATAGGGGCTCGCAAACTGCCGGGCCGGATCGGGCGTGACGAAACGCAGCAGCGCGGGGTCATAGAGCCGTGCGCCGAAGTCATACAGACCGAGCGTCGAATCCCAGGACTTGCCCGCGTACTGGAACAGCCAGTTCGCCGCGCCGCTGCCCGCCTCGCTCAGCAAGCCGCCGAACGGCAGATAGTCGAAGCTCGCCACCAGTTCGCCGGACGTGTCGGTCACGGCCCATACCGTATTCTGATGATCGGTGACCGGATACTTCAGCGCGCCGTCGTGCACGGCGGCGAGGGCATTGGCGCCCCATATGCAGACCTGCGGCGCGCCGTCGTTCCAGATCACGAGCGGCGTATTGCCGGCGCCCTGGAAACTGATCTGCAACGCGTTGCCCTGTTGACGCAGCACGCGCTGATTGTTCAGGCCGCGCGCGTAGCGAACCACGTTCGAGCCGTTCGTCACGGCGGCGACCGTGCCGAGCGCCGCATCGTATTCCATGCTCATGCCGCGCCACTGATCGGGTTTGCCGTCGTTGCGATAGTGGAACGTGACGTTATCGCCGTTCGCGAGCGTGGCGCTGTCGAGTCGGTCGGTGCCGGCGCTGAAACTGGCCGAGAAGCTTGCGCCGTCCTGCGTGGCCTGCCAGATGTTGCCGTTCGCGTCGTACTCGGTCACCGCCTGATTGCCGGCTCCGCCGTTGGCCACCACCGCCGCGCTGAGGCGCTGCTGCCCGTCGTAGGTGTAGGCGACCGAACGCGTGTCGGCGAGCGCGCTGAAATTGAACGCGGTGTCGCGGCCGGCGATCTGCGAGTCGGGCGTATAGGTGTAGTTCTGGCTGAACACCGTCTTCGTGCCGACGCTCACCTGATGCGTCAGGATGCTGCCCGGCGAGTCGTAGCCCCATGCGTCGGCAAGTGCGCCGCGTGTCGCGGTTTGCAACTGGCCGTCGGCGGTCCACGTATAGCTGGCGATCGCGTCCGGTGTGCCGGGCACGCCGATCGACGTGATTTGCCCCTGATCGTCGTACGCGTAGACGATGCTCGGCAACGGGCTTTCGGCCGGCAGATCGATCTGCGTGATCTCGTTCAGCGCGTTGTAGTGATACGTCGCGCTGGCCGACAATTGCGCGGCCCCGGAAACCTCGAGACGCGTCGTCACGACACGGCCCAATGCGTCGTAGGTCCATTGTTCGTCAACGGTGCAGTCGCCGAGATCGCCGGCGGCCACCGGTGCCGGGTTGTACGTCACCGCACGCGTGAGCTTGCCGAGCGCGTTCGGATCCGAGCCGTCGCCGTCATAGCTATAGACGCGCGCCGCAGTGGCGCCATCGCTCGCAGTCGGCCACGCGAGGTTGTCCACCTCGGCGGTGAGTTTTTCGGCGTCCCAGGCGCCGGCTACGACGCCCTCTTCCACAATGCGCCCCAGCGCGTCGTAACGTGTATAGAGAAAGTACTGCTCGGTGCCGTCGAGCGGTACCTGAACGAAGCGCGACTGACCCTTCCCGTCGAACAGATACGACGTGTTGCCGGTATCCGGATCGCTATAGGCGCTCGGCTGGCCCAACGGATTCTGCAGGGTGGTACGCACGAATGCGGCGGGATCGGACTGCGGCCCGTTCGTGAACGCGTTCGGCAATTTCATCGTGCCGAGGATCCCGGCCGTGCCCACCGCCGCGTCATAGCTCGGGCTCACCGTGGTTTGCCCGACGTTGCTGCCGTCGGTGGCAAGCTGCACCGTCGCCACCGCGCGATTGGCCGTATCGACGAACTGCCGTCCCTCGTAACCGCCGGGCGTGGTGGTCAGCGTCGCGAAGTACTGGCCGGCCTGCACCGGGTCGTTCGCGGCGCTCGCCGTATAGACGGTGCGCGTCGTTTCGCGCTCGGCCGGGCTCGTCGTATTGACGTCGTGAATCGACAGTTGCAGGCCCGGCTTGCCGCTTTCCACGATACGGCCAAGCGCTGAGCCGCCGTAGCGCAATCCGTTGTACGGATAGTTCTGATCGTTCGAGCGCTTGACCGGACCGTCCTGTTGCCCGGCGTAATACGCCGCGACGTCGCCATCCATCTCGCAGGTGTTCTGCAGGGCGGCGAGAAAGGCCGGGACGTCGACGAAGGTCGAGCGATATTGCATCGGCGCGAACGCCGCACCGCCGCCGAACGTGCCGGGTGCAATGCGCGTCAGTGCGAGTTGCCGGTCGAGTGCGTCATAGACGACTTCCATCACGCGGCTGTCCGTGCCCTGCAATTGATGCACCTGGCGCTGGCGCGCGGCGCCGTCGGTATAAGACTGGCCGATACGCGGATTGGCGCCCGCCATCAGATTGACGATCTGCAACGCGTTCGGTCCGGTGGAAAACGTGAGCCCTTGCGACGGGGTCGCCGTGCTCGCATGACTGAACAGCAACTGGCCGTTGCCGAAGAACAGCACGGCGCCCGGCACCATGGCGAGCAGCCACTGGGTCGCCAGATGCGGCGGGTTCGCGAGGGGAGCCTGTACCGGCGTACCGCCCGCACCGCTCCATTGCCAGCCGGATCCCGGCGTCCAGCCGATCTGCTCATCGGCGCCAAACTGGAACGCTATCGTGCCGCTGCCCAGCGTAACCGGCGGCACCATCTCGATGAAAAACGCGACGGCCGGTGTCGCGTTCGCGGCGCCTTGCCAGACGAGCGAGTCGGCCGTGTTGCCGGCTTTGCTCAGGACACCGTCCGCGGTGCTCCAAAGTCCCGGATCGCCGGGCTGCCAGCGGCTGCGCCACTGCGCGCCGTCGAGGAAGGTTTCCGCGTGGCCGCCGTCGGTCATGTGCAAGGTCAGTTCGGCATTCGGACTGGCGTCGTCGAAGGCACCGTCGGACGCGCCCTGGCGCGACAGGAAGCGCACGTCCAGTTCCTGCAACTGGCCGTCGCCGCCGACCGCGCCTAGCGGCCGGTTATACGCGTCATAGAGCGTGAAGCTGACGTTGCCGCCGGCGTTCATCGTCGCGCGCAGCAGGCGCGTGTCCGCGTGCCAGCTTTGAATCGTGACGTCGGTGCCGAACGGCGTGAACAGCACGCTGTCCACCAGCACATTGCCGCTGCCGACATTGGCAAGACGCAACGCGATGCTGCTGGCCCCGCCAGCCAGAGTGACCGATGTGCTCAGGTACTGCCATTGCCCCTGCGTGTCGACGAACGCGACATGGCCCGGCTGCGCTCCGCAGTCGATGTCGATGCCCGAGCCGTCCGCGTCATAGCCCGCGGGAGTCTGATAACGCACCGCCAGCAGATACGCCGTACGTCCGGCGGCGGGCGCCACCGTCACACTTGCGCTCGCACCTTTGGGCACGCTCAGGCTGCGGGTGCCGAGCCATGCGTTGGCCGTGTCGAACGTGGTGCCCGTCAGCGTCCAACCGCTCGCGTCCTCGTAGGACTGGAAACCGTTCCATGCGCATTCGGCGAGCGCCGCGGCCTTGAACGTCGCCACCGGCAGGCCGAGCGAGGTGCCGAACAACGTTGCGCATAGCGTGCCGGCGCCGTCGGCCTGCTGCAATACGACGCCGTTGGCCGCGCGTACCTGGTTGCGCGTCGTGCATTGCCAGTCGGCGGGCGTTTCACCCGGCGCGTAGGTGGAAAATGGGAACGCGGCGGGGCCACCGGTCCAGCTGAAGTCGGCTTCTTCGGCCGGCGTCAGTACGTCGTCGCCCCATAGCGTCGGCCAGTTGCTCAGCGCAGTGACGGCCGACGACGTCGTGACGCCGGCGTTGGTCGAGGTTTGCGCCACCAGGCTGCTGACGTCGCCCAGCACGCGGCTTGCCGCGTTGACTTCGCATGCGTACACGTTGGTCTGCACGTCGGTTTCGAGTTCGCCCGCGCCGTTCATCGTCGTACGCGTGACGCTCGCCGGCTGGCCCGTGTAGGTGTACGGCAAACCCTGCGGCGCATACTGGGTCGTCTGTCCCGACGCGACCCCATCGGTCACCGAGTTCTGGGCGGTCTGCAGAACGTACGCGCCGTAAAGCTGAAGCGGCGCGGCATGCGTATCGGTCGGGTCGCCCGCGCGCATCACATACGCGTCCCACTCGTTCTCGACGCTGGTCAAGGTCGCGCCTGATGCATCGCACGTCACGACGCTGTGCAGCAAGCCGTCGAGCATGTTGTAGTAATCGTCGGGCGCGACCAGTTGGTTACCGTTCAGGTAGTAGCTCGTTACCGAACCGTTCACCGGGTTCGCGCTGCTGCCGCCCGGGTACACAGTACTCTCGAAATATTTGACGACCTCCCCGCTCGCATCGCACGCGGCATTCGCGGTGTCCTGCGCATAGCAGGTGGTCGCGCTTTCCGACAGGCCGTCGTCGATCGTGATGCTGACGACCGGCCAGTCTTCGATCGGCCCCGCTATCGCGTCGCCCGCATAGCGGTGCAGCTCGACGCTGGTAGCGCTGTCGAGATCACTCGCGGTGTCCGGGTATGTGAAGAACGCCGAAGCGCCGCCCGGATACATGCCCTGCCCGGGCAAATCGTGCTCCTGCGCCGTCCACATCTGCTGGCCGTCGAGCAGTTGGGCAGAACCCGCCACGCTGCCATTGCGCAACACGAGCGCCGACGAAGCGGTTGCATGACCGCTCGGATTCTGTGTGTCATACGCGGCACAGGCGATAAATGCCGGGCCTTCGTTGATCACCGACGCCGCGTTCAACTGATAGCGGTTGCTGGTTCCGGCGGCCTCGTTGATCAGCGTCTGGATATCGCCGATGCTCTGCGTCACCGCGAGCGACCAGTTGGTCGCCACGCCGCGGAAAAACAGCTGCGTGCCAACGCTCAGATAGTCCGGGTTGCCGCCGCTCGCCCAGTTCGCCGTGCTCTGGTTGCTCGGCGGGACGCGCAAACCGGTGATCGGAGTCGCCGTGTCGGTCCAGCTGGAGCTCGTACTGTTCGCGTCGTAGCCAACCAGTTGTGCTTTCGGCGAACCATTGCCGACGAGAATCAGCGTGCCGTAGTCGGGTCCATAGGCGTAACGCTGCTCGCCGACGATCACGCCGCCTTGCGGCTTCAGGTTGCTATTCGCAAGCCACGCGTCGCCGTCGAAGCGGATCAGGTTGCCACCCACCGCAATCATTGCATTGCCGATGCTCGCGGGCGCCCAACTGGTCGGATACGCGTTGTCGAATTTGTCGATGAACGAGAACTTCGCCGGCGCTGCGAAGCTGTAGGCGCTGTTCCATTGCAGCGCGAATACGTCGTAGCCCTGCTGACCGCTCGACGCACCGCCCGAGGTCAGATGCGAGACCGCAAGCAGCGAGACGTCCGAACTCAACGCAACCGTCGTCGTATTGTTCAGCGAAAAACCGAGCGTCACGCTACCGCCCTGCTGCCACGTGCCCGTCGGACTCAGATAGGACAGCGTGACCTGCGAGTTCATATCCAGCGTGGTGAAGTACTCGCGACCGGCCGCGAACCACGTATAGGAGGGCATCTGCTGCGTCGTATGCAGCCAGCTTTGGGTCGGCCAGCTCCAGGTGAACAGGTCATAGGCGCCCTGATTGTTCGACGTGTTCATCTGCGGCACGAGCACGAAGTTCTGTCCGGCCAGGGTCGAAACGTGTCCGTTCGCAATCGGCCACTGCCACGTCGGGCTGTTGCACCCGCCGCTGCCGCCGCCGGTAATCGACGCCGCGACCCACTGGGCCCGGCGCGCCGGGTCCTTGCGAAACAGATGCAGGTTGGTGTTGCTGCTGGTGTTGTACGTAATCGCGACGAAGTCTTCGGCGGCCAGCACGGCGACCGTCGACAGATCCGTGCCGCCGTTGCCGTCCACCAGCAGCGGGTTGGAGGGGTCCGCCTGCCAGCTGTTCCACTGTCCGTTCCAGGTAAGGATCTGCAACGACAACTGCTGCGTCGCGCTGTTGTTCCACAACGCGACCGCGTAGTCGGGGCCGAACCACACGCGCGGCATCGACTGCTGCGGCATGGGCGCCGGCGCGGCGAGCGTCAACGCGCGCTCGCAGATCGGCAGTTCGACCTGGTCATAGGCGTAGCTCGCACTGCCGCCGGTCGGATAGACGATGCGACGCAGCGCACCGAGGTTGGTGGGCTCGCCGATATCGAGGTTGTAGTCATAGCGATAGCCCGGCAAATTCTCTTCGGCTGGATTGAACAGCGCGAAGCCGGTGAGCAGCCGCTTGCAGGTGTCGCCCGATGTGCCGGCCACATTGGCAACCGCCTGCGCGCCCGGATTCGACGGGCTCGGGTCGTAGACGAACGCCAGCGAAAACAGCGTCGATCCGTCGACATGCGTGACCGTGATCCCGCTCAGAAATTGAGTCTCGTAACGGTCCTGGAAGCCGTTCGGCGTGATGTCCGGCACCGCCTTGTGCGGATCGGCATATTCGCGCGGACTCTCCGGTGTTGCATCGCTCCAGAGTTTCGGCTGATAGGTGAAGGTCGCGGTGCGACCGAACACGTCGGTGATACTCGTCAGATAGCAGGCTTTCGTGTACGGCTTGCCGCCCGCGCCGACTTGCTGTTCGGCACCCTGCGTAAGCAGGCCGTTGCCGTCGCGGGCGAAACCGTTGTAGCCGTACGAGACGTATTCGCCGAAGCGGCTATAGGCGCGCTGCAAATGCCATGCGCGCGCATATTGCTGCTGCTTGCCGGTCACCGCGCTATTGCCCTGCCACAGCGCGAAGCCGTTGTCGTCGACCCATTGCACAGCCCATTCGATGCTGTTGCCGGCACTGACGTTGTAGCCCTGTGCGGTTTGCGCGACGCCGCCGCCGAACGACATCGCCTGCCCCGTTTCGTTGGTCACGGTCCAACGCTCGTAACGCGGGTAGTACAGCACCTTCCAGAACTTGTAATTGACCAGCTGGTACGACTCGCCGCCGTCGCTGGCGTCGAGCGTTTGCTGATCCAGTTGCAGAACGAATTGCTGCTGTAGTGCGTCGTCGTCGATCCGCCAGGGACTGGCGCTGCCCGCGACCGTCGCGCTCGCCGAGAGCGGCAAACCGCGCTGCACGAACTCGCTGCGCACGGCGGCCGGCACCGGTTGCCCATCGGCCAGCGAGCCCGCCAGCGCGCCGTCCATTCCGAACAACGACGGATTGACGGGCTCGCGGACCAGTTGGCTCGACACGCCCGCCATGCTGATCGAATAGGTGGCGGCGCCCGGTGTAGGCGCGCCGCCGGTGTCGAGCGTGATCGCCGACACCGGCAACTGCCAGCCCATGCCGAGCACGCCGGTTGGCCGGTCGCGGTTCCATGTCATCGCCTGCTGGTGGATGTTGCTCTCGTACTGGATCGACAGATCGATCTGCAGGCCGTCGTTGCCATTGCGTCCCGGCATCGAGAACAGGGCCTGCGTGAGGTTCACATCGCCGCGAAACAGGTTGACGCTGCTCTTGAGCACGCCCACCGTGCTGGCGTCCATCTGGAAAGTACGAATGCTGGGGATCGAGGAATCAGACATGACGGCCGGCTCCGGAAGAGAGGCGCACGCCCGCCGCCCGCTACGAGGACGGGCGGCATGAACGTGCCGGTAAGAGGGAGCGCACGGGTGTGCGCCTGGGCATGTTGCAGATGCGGTTGCCGGCGGACTCAGATGCCGACGATAAAGCCGCTGACGTTGCTCACGCCGTCGTCCTGAACATGGCCGGAGTTGTCGACCAGTTTCGCCGCACCGGTAACCGAGACTTCGTTGCCGCTCGAGCTCACCACCGACAGGCTTACCGAGAACGTTTTCACGTGATGGTCCGAGTCGTCGCGGTACTGCACCTTGTAGCTGCTCAGAAACGGCGTGTACGTGCCGAACGGCTTGCTGAAGGTGATCTTCTGCGTGTTGTTCTGCAAGGTGTTGGTGCCGTACACGAAGTTACCGAGCGACGGGTCGCAGTTCGCCACGAGTCCCGCATCCACAGTGCCCGATACGCTTCCGTGGCCGGTGTCGTCGTACATATAGACGGTGCCGTTGATCGATGCGGCGTTAGCGCTCAAGGTCGTGCCGACCGCCGCGCATGCGGTCTCCATATGATGATCGGTGCCGCCATACGACAGGTAAAAACCCGCCAGCGCGGCCTGCAGTACGTTCGGATCGGTGCCGGGAATCGTGATCGGCGAACTCGTCCCCCCGTTGCCGATGCCGGCGACGTTGCCGAGCTTCAGATTGGAATCGTCGACGCCGACCCACGCGAGCGCGACCACATTGACGTAGGACGAAGCCGGATCGAGGTTATGGCCGTTGGCATCGACCATCGTCGCATGCGCCGTGATAGACAGTGACGACCCCGACTGATTGACGCTCAGCGAGACCGAGATCGTCTGGACGTGATGGTCCGTATTGCCATAGCTCAAGGAAAAAGACGAGATGCCGACCATGCGCTGAGTGATCTGGTCGGAGAAATTGAAGGTGTTGGTGGCGCCGGGTTTGATCTGGGCACTCTGAATCTGCAACGGCATGATATTTCTCCCGAATTGGAATACGCGCGGACAAAGCCAGTCCCCGCCATGGCGATTTATGCGCCTTGGCTAAACCAGCCATTTCGAATAAAAACAGAAGCCCCTTTCCGTAATAAACAGAAATAAAACTATTCGCTCTTTTATTTAAAAAAGTTTAAAGCTTATGCCAGATAAAAATGCAAAACGCCAAATGCCTCCCACACGCCGGCGAAGGGAAGCGGATTGCATGATTTTGAAATGCGAAGGCGCTGACTGCGCCGTCGTGGACGAACGGGAATCCCCATCCTATGGGCCTGATAACCCCGGTACTCAGTGGCCTCCTACACAGCTTCGGCATCATGAGCGGCCGATAGCCTGGTTGCGTTCAACGTGCTGTTGTGCAAATCAGTATGGTTGACGGCACGAGGAAATTCAATGATCAGATCAATTGGAAACGATATTATTATCAAAAGAAAATCGTTTCACTCAGCGTCCGGTTCGACGAGTAAGGAAAGCCGCATTCCTATTTGAAAGAGAGAGAATTTCAGCCGGTTATGGCCAATGCATTGACAACTATCGCGCGCGCATCTTTTGCCTGTGCGCGCGGGTTGGTTCGAGATGCTGAGGAAACTGAAACGTCGCTTTAGAAGCCGGCTTCCCGCTGCACGATCGCCATCAGCGTGCGAATGCCGCGGCCTGCGTAACTCTCGCGCCCCGTTCCCAAGGTGACCGTCCCGGTCAGTTCGCGGCTCAACGCGCGCTCGCCTTCGCAATCGCCGATCCGCACGCGCCACGTTGCCTGCAACGGCACGATCTGATGCGTTTTTGCGTCCTGCTCCGCGGGAATCGGACCACCATAAACGCTTGCCACCGAGGGTTCGTCGAGTGTACTCATGTTGACCTTGTCGAGCGCCATGACCTTGCACTGTACCGGCCGCATTTCGCTCAGCGACGCGACGAAAGTCGCACGATCGCCTGCCGCGATACGCGTCACATCGTTCTCGTCGACGAACGCATCGCCCTTGACGCCCGCCGGCCCGATCACATCGAACAGATGCTCGCCGCGCGGTAACCAGGTACCGGGCGCAAGCGCGTCGCCGGGAATATCGAGCGTGCCCGCAAACGGCGCACGGATCGTCAACTGGGCGATCTCGGCCTGCAACCCGGCGACGGTCTGCCGCGCCGCGTCCCAGTGTTTGGTCAGGGCGACGCCCTGCTGTCGCAGGCGATCGTCGAATGCCTGTTGCTCGACTTGCCAGCGCAGCAGTGTCTCGTCGGCTTGCGCACTTTTGAGCCGGTAGTCGAGTTCCGGCGACACCATCACGCCGAGCACCTCGCCTGCATGGACCTGCTGACCGTCATGCGCCGGCTGCGGCGCGGCTGCCAGATAACCGGCGGCGACCGCATACAGTCCTTGCGCCTGCTGTGGTCCGAACACTGCCGGTGCGCTCACGCCCGCATGCCACGGCAGGAAGACGAGGCCGAGCAGCGCCGCACCGAGCCACGCCGAGCGTTTGGTCTCTTTGCGCCAATGCAGTTCGACGCGGCGTTTCCAGCACGCGGACGCCTCGCGCATCACAGGCCGCACGATGAACCAGCCGAACTCGATACAAAACAGCACGAGCCCCAGTACCTTGAAAAACGCGTGATAAACGACCAGCGCGATCGAGAAAAACACCACCAGCCGGTACAGCCACGTCGCAAATGAAAAGCCGATCAGAAAGCGCCGCCGCGACGGCGCGCACGGTTCGGGTTGCGGATCGCCGAAACCGAACAGCCATTCGCGCAGCCACCAGCGGCCGAGCGCGAACGCGCGGTCGTGCAGGTTCGGCGTATCGAGCCAGTCGGACAGCAGAAAATAGCCGTCAAAGCGCATGAACGGGCTGGCATTGATCGCGAGCGTGCCGATCCATGTGGTGGTCGCAAGCAGAAAGGCACCCGCCTTGAGCGATCCGTCAGGCAACAGGCTCCATGCGAGCGTCGCGAACGCGGCCAACGCGATTTCGCTCAGCATGCCGGCCGCGCCGATATGCAAGCGCTGCGCGCGGCCCGGCACTTTCCACGCTTCGGTCGTATCCGTGTACAGCACCGGCAGCATGACGAGAAACGCCACGCCCATGGTCGGCACACGGCAGCCGTAACGTTGCGCGGTGAACGCATGCGCGAATTCGTGCAGGACCTTCGCGAAGCCGAGCGCGATGCCAACCGCGACGACACCTTGCAGATCGGCATAGCCATGGAACGTATGCACGAATTCGTCCCAGCGGCGCGACACGAGGAACAGGCCCGCCACCGCGCAACTCGCGACGATCACCCAGAAGGCCGGCCGGTACGCGAACGAAGCAAAGCGGGCGGCGCGTCGCAGAAACGGCATGGGATGCCACAGCGGAATCCGGATCATCAGGTAATGCTTGAGCAGCCACATTGCCTGCCCTTCACGCCCTGCTTCGGCATGTGCGTTCAGGCGCGCGGTATCGGCCGAGGTTTGCGAGATCAGCAGGTTCTGCTGCCGCAACATCCGCAACAATGCGTCGACATCGTCGTGCGACACGGTGAGCGTGGTGTCGCGATTCACGCTCGCGACGATCGCCGCGGCGTCGTCGAGCGGCCAGCGCGACAGCAGTTCGAACGCGGGCCAGCCAAGCTGGAAGAAACGGTTCGCCGCCGGATCGTGCAGCATCCACGTCGGCGCGCCTTCGGGCGAGGGCGCGCCGGCGGTCAGCGTCAGTTCCTGGCGAAGTTGCGGGAGTCGGGCCATGATGGATTTTGCGTGCGAATCGCGAAGCGCCGGCCTACCAGCCGAGCCATTGGCGCGCAAGCGTCAATGGCCGGCGCAGCACGTAGTAACAGAGCGGCACCCAGCGGCCGTGAATCCGCGCCGTGCCCATCGCGCCGAGCGGCGGCCGTGCGTTCGCGCCGGCATCGCTAAACGTGGCTTTTACGCGATACGCGAGCACGCCGTCCGGCGTCGGCTCGGCGCGATACGCGACCGAATCGATATGCGCGTCGTAAGTGGCGAGCGGCGAGCTCTTCGGATAGAGCGTGATCGTCTGCCCCGGTTTCACATCGACGTTGTCGGCCACCGGCACATAGGCCGTCAGTTCCACATGCGCCGGATCGGCCAGTAGCAGGATCTTTTCGCCGACCGCGACAGCCTTGCCGGTCCACTCGTTCGGATCGGCGAACACGGCGACGCCCGGGCGCGTCGCGCTCACGCGCACGCGCGCGAGCTGCGCGGCGGTGTAGTCGAGCTGAACGGCGCTCTGATCGAGCTTGCCTTTGCGCTCGGCCATGTCGAGGCGGTTGCGGTCGTCGGTCACGGCGAGCTGCGCGGTTTGACGATACTCTTCCTGCGCGGCGTCGAAGTCTTTGCGCGCCAGCGCATAACGTGACTGCAGCGTGGTCGGATCGAGGCCGAGCAGCGGCGTGCCGCTTTTCACCGGCTGATTCGGCTGCACGTACAACCGGTCGATGACACCATCCAGCGGCGCCCGCACTACAAACGGATCTTTCGGCGTGACTTCGGCGGGCGCCAGCACGGTCAGACGCACGGGTATCACGCACAGCACGGCCAGTGCGATCAGCGCGCGACGCTGCAGCTTGCCGGGACGCAGTACGGCGCGCGCACGTTCGAGCCATGAAGGACGCGGCCCGAACGCCGCGAAGGCATGCGCCCAGACTTGCGCGAGTTCGGCGAGCAGCGCGTAGTCGGTCGCGCTCCAGGCGATGTCGCGCGCGAACACAAGGCCGCCGAGCGGGCGCCCGTTGCGTTCGGTCAGCGGCAGCCACAGCCCATGCGCGGGCCACCATGCATCCCATTCGTCGGCGATATGCGGGGCATCGCCGCGCAGGTCCGCGGCAGTGAAGGCGTGCGGCTGCGAGACCGGCGGCACGTCCGCGCCGGCGGCCGTGCCGCGCGACAAGGCGCGACACAGATCACCGAGCCACTGCACGTATGGCGCGTTCGGGTCGCTCTGCGGCAAGCCGGATACCGCGGCCACGGAGCCCGGCGCCGTGCCGCGCCACCATGCGGCCTGCCGGTACGGAATCAGCGACAGTGTTTCGTTGACCACCGTGAAGCCGAGCGTCGCTTCGCTCGCCGCGCTACGCGCGCGCGACGCGAGTTGCCAGAGCAACGCAAGCTGCTGCGCGTCGATATGGATGTTGTCGTGCGTGCCGTTGCGCGGTATTGCGGCGGATTCCTCCGCGGCAGACGGGCCGGAAGTGGGCGTCATGCCGCTCACCGTGTCGCGAAGGTAGCCCAGCCGCTCATGCCGGGCAACAGGTCCGGCACGCTGCCGGTCAGCACGGCGGTTACGTCGACCGTTTGTGTGACCGGGTCGACTCGCGCGCCGATGCGTGCGACTTTGGCCGGATAGGTCTTGCCGACTTCATCCACTTGCACGTTCAGCGCGTGCCCCGGTTTCAGCCACATCAACCATTTCGACGGCACGATCATCTTCAGTTCGAGATGGCTGGTGTCGACGATCGTCAACAAGGGCTTGCCGGCTTCGGCGAACTGTTGCGGCGCGGCCGAGCGCTTCGACACGCGGCCATCGAACGGCGCGGTAATCACGCATTTACGCACCGTCGCCTGCATGTAGGCGACTTCGGCATTGCTCGCCTTGAGCTTGGCGGCCGCCTGCTGCACCTCGAGTTCGCCGACCGAATGCAACTGCGCAAGACGCTGGTCGACATTCAGCAGATCGCTGGCGGCCCCGGCTTCGGCCTGCGCCTTATGCAATTGCGCGGCATACAGCGAGCAATCGAGCGACACCAGTGTTTGACCGGCGCGAAACGCATCGCCGTCGCGAAACGGCAGCGTGGCGATTTTCGCGGCAATCTCGCTCGACAGATCGACCTGGTCGCGCGAGACCAGTTGAATGCGGATCCGCCCCGCATCCCCCGCTGGATCCGTTTGTGCGGAGGCCACCATCGGTGTCATAGCCGGTGCGGCGGGCGGAACAGCGGCCGGCGCGCCGAATGCGGCCTGTGCGGACAACACCATCGCTGCAATCCCAACCGGTCCTGCCAACCGCACTGCAAACTGCGACCACTTCATTGCGTCTTCACTCCGGTAGCGGCATGGACGCCGGCCACGTCACCCACCGCCGCTGCGCCATTCGGTCGGCCCAATGCGGCCCAACGCTGCTGTTCCGCGTCGATCGATTGCTGCAGCGATGCCAGATCGTGACCCTTCACGGTATCGGGCACCGGATCGAGACCCAGCGTAGCGAGCAACTGACCATATGCGTTTTCCAGTTCCCCGTAGCTCTGATACAGGCGCAGCTCGGACATCATCGCGCCGGTCGCCGCGCGAATTTCTTCAAGCTTGCCTTGCGCGTTCGCCTGAGTCGCGTTGTGCGTATGTTCGAGAATCTGCTGATCGACCTCGTTCATCTGCTTGAGCAGATCGAACTGACGCTGCCTCGCGCTCAGTTCGGTGCGCGCCACATGCACCTGCGTGAGCACCGCCATGCTCAGCGCAAGACGCTGCGTCTTCGCGACTTCGAGCTGCGCATTCGCCATGCCGCGAATGTTCTTGACGTTGAGCAGATTCAGCAGGTTCCAGCTCACGCTGATACCGGCGGCGCGCCACGCGTTGTAAACGAGGAAACTGTTGCTGTCGTAATGGGTGCCAAGACTGAACTCGATACCCGGCAGCATCTTCGCCATTGCCTTATGGGTTTCGTTGACGCTGATCCGCTCGTTATAGCTCGCCTCGACGAGCTCAGGACGGCGTTCGAGCGCGGTCTCTTCCATCTGCTCCATCGGCATATCGAAGCTTGGCGCGGCGAAGCCTTCCGGTGGCGCCAGGGTGTAATCCTGGCCCGGCTCCAGATTCATCAGCGACGCAAGACGCGGTTTGGCTTCTTCGAGCTGATCGCGAATCTCTTCGAGCTGGCGCATCAGATCGAGCAGCGCATGCTGATAGTTCAGCGTATCGAGCGGCGCGCGCAGGTTCTCGTGCTGCGCCTGACGCGAATCGTTCAACGCCGAGCGCGCCTGTTCGAGCAGCGGCGCGATACGCTCGCGCAGACGTTGCGCGCCCGTCGCCTGCCAGTATGCTTCGCGCACCTGCTGCATCATCAACTGCACGACCTTGCGGCGGCGCTGTTCGAGCACCAGCACATGATCGGCCTGCTCTTTCGCTTCGTAGTAACTGACGCCGAAATCGAGCAGGTTCCACGAGAACGACAGATCCGCGGTGCGGTCGTTCTTGTCGGTCGAATACGACGGCGCGAGTGACTGCTCGTTGGTAAACACGTTGGTCGACGACGACGCCAACGGATGATTGCGCGTCGTGTAACCCGCCTGCGCGGTGAGCTTGGGCAGCAGATCGAAATTCGACAGATCGAGTTGCTTTTGCGCGAGCGCCTCTTCCATCATCTTCAGCCGATGATCGAGGTTGTAGCGGATCGCGCGTGCCATCGCCTCGTCGAGCGTAATCGGGCCGCTTACCGGCTGCTGCTGCGCGAACATCGACGTACGGTCGGCCTGCGCCGTCTGCGCGCGTTCCTGATCGGTAAAGGGCGTGGGTTTGATCGCGCAGCCCGACAGCCAGATCACGGCAAGCGATAGCGCCAGCAGCGCGGGACGCGGTGTACGCACCGCAACGGTCGAGATGTTCACTTCGGCGGCTCTCTTTCGCAAAGTTATTGGCGTAGTGAAATAGCGTGGCGTGATGCGGGGATTCATGCGCGCCCTCCTTCTGCGCCGACGGCAGCCGGCGCAGCCAGCGCGACGGTGGGCGCTGCCGTCGGGCGCGCGACATGCAACGTCGCGTGCGCGCGGGCAAACTGTTCGGCAAGCGAGGGCTTGGCAAGCGGCGCGGCGGCGTGGGGTGCTTGTGGTGCGTGAACCGCTGGCGCGGCCGGGTGTTCGGCATGTGCCGGGTGTCCGCCGAAATCGATCGCCACCTCGCGGCGCGTCTGGTGGCCTGCCGCGTCATGCGCAATGATCGCGACATTCAGAGCGCGCTGGTTGGCCGGCACCTTGCCGCTCAGCGTGCCGCGCACCGGGTCGTAATGCAGCCAGCCCGGCAGCGGCCGGCCATCGGCGAGACGCAGTTCGACGTGCGCGTCGGCGCTGACCGGCAAGCCTTCGGCGCCGATCATCACCGGCAGCGTGAGCGTGAACGACTGATTGGCCGCGGCGTGAACCTCCAGCGTCTCGCCCGGCAAATCGATCGACACCGGGGTCGCATCCGGCGTCGGAATCGATGGCATCGACTCCACCGAGGTCTCGCTCAGCGAGCCGTGCCAATGCGTGCCGCCGCCCGAACCCGAGCCGTTGCTCGTGCCGAGTTCGCCGAAATCGCCGGTCGAAAAAGTCGCGGTATGGATGACCGGGATCGCGCCGATTTCCGGCGCATCGGCGAACGCGTCGAGCACGATGAGCGGATTCGAAATGCTGTCGCTGAGATTCGGAGGAAAGATCGGGATAGTGTCCGGCGCAGGCGCTGCCGGCGCCGGGGTGGTCGTTGACGGCGCAGGACCGCCGCCGATGAACGGTGAATGCGGCGGCAAGGTAATCAGCGTCGGCGGAGTCGGCTGCGGACCGGCAACCGGCGGCGGAGGCGGAGGCTCGGCCGGTGGGGGCGTCACCGGTCCCGCGGCGAGATTTACCGTACGCGTGAGCGCCGCACTACTCTTGCCAGCGACGTTGACGGCGAAGCTGATCGTACGGCTGCCGCCCGAGGTTTCAGCGGACGTGTCCGCATACGTCACCGCCGCCAGCGCGGCCTGCCACTGCGCGAGCGTCGCGCTCGAACCCGCCGACGTCAACGTCAGCACGCCCGTGTTCGGATCGTAGCTCGCGCTGATGTTGCCGGTCGCGGCGCTGCCCTTGAAGGCAAGCACGTCCCTGTCCGCCTGAAAATTGCCGCTGATCGACACGAGCGCGGAGCCCAGATGCGCGTTGGGATCGCGGTCGGCAATCGCGATGCCGCTGTCGATCGTAACCGGCGCCGCACCCGCGCCGCTTGCCGTAAACGTCGGAGTGCCGCCCGTTCCGGCGACAAGGCCCGGCGTCTGCGTGGTCGCCGTCAGATCGATCACGCGGGTCGCGGTGACGCTGTCCTTGGTGCCGTCGTTGACCGTGAAGCTGATGGTGCGCGACGCGCCGTCCGGCACGATAGCCGTGTCGGTGTAGGTCATTGCCTTAAGAGCCGCGGTCCATTGCGCGACGGTCGCCGTGCCGCCCGCCGAGGTGAGCGTCATCACGCCGGTCGATGCGTCGTACGATCCCGTGATATTGCCGAAACTCGACGCGTTGTTGTTGGCAAACGCGAGCACGTCCTCGCCCGCATGGAAGCCGCTCGTGATCGACACGGTGGCCGACGCGAGCGTGGTGTTGTCGAGGTCCGAAACGGTCAGGCCACTATCGATCGGAACAGGTGTGGAGGTGACGTTGTCGCCGGATACGAAGCTGCCGTCGCCGGCCGTCGTCGTGATCACCGGCGCCTGTTCGGTGGCTGTCAGGTCAACCGCCTTCGCGCCGGCCGCGCTATCTTTACTGCCGTCGTTGACGGTAAAGCTGATCACGCGTTGCGTCGTATCGGGCGTGATCGCCGTGTCCGTGTAGGTGACCGAGCGCAACGCGGCCTGCCATTGCGCGAGCGTCGCCGTGTTGCCGGCTGACGTCAGCGTCATCACGCCGGTGCTCGCATCGTACGATCCAGCGATATTGCCAAATGTGGACGCATTGGTATTTGCGAACGCCAGTTGGTCTTCGCCCGCATGGAAGCCGCTCGTGATCGACACCACGGCCGACGCGAGCGTGGTGTTGTCGAGGTCCGAAACGGTAAGACCTGTGTCGATCGCCACCGGCGTCGACGTGACGTTGTCGCCCTCGATGAACGCCGCATCGCCGCCCGACGTGGTCAGGATCGGCGTCTGATCGACGCCGGCCACCGTCACGTTGCGGCTCAACGCCGTGCTCGATTGCACGCCGTCGCTGATCGTGAAGTCGATCTGGCGCGTCGCGGTATTCGGCGTCACCGCGGTATCGGTGTAGGTCACCGCGCGCAACGCCGCGTCCCATTGCGCGTCGGTCGCGCCGCCGGCCGAGGTTAGCGTCAGCACACCGGTCAACGCGTTGAAGCTGCCGGTGATGTCACCCATCGTCGTGCCGTTGTTGATGTACGACAGCACGTCTTCACCCGCATGGAGGTTACTGCCGATCGTCACCGTCGCGCTGACGATCGGATTGCCGAGCGGATCCGCGACGCTAATGCCGCTGTCCACCGCGACCGGCGTGCTGACGGTGTTGTCGCCCGCGGTGAATGCGGCGCTGCCGGTGCTGGTGGTCGACAACGTCGGCGCGGAACTGATCACGTCGATATCGTAGGACAAGGTCGCGCTGTTCTTCACGCCGTCCGACGCGGTCACCGACACGGTCCGCGTGCCGAGCGGCGAGCCCGCCGCTGCCGAAAACTGCACGCCGTCGACGATCGCCTGCCAGTTCGCCAGCGTCAGCGCGCCACCTGTGCGGTTGATCGTGAAGGTCCCTGTGCCGGCGTCGTAGGTCGTCGTGAAGGCGGTTCCCATCGTCGCCGCGTTGTAGTTCAGGCTCAGCTGGTCGCCGTTGTGAAAACCAGCGGAGAACTGGATCGTCACCGAGGCGAGCGTCGTGTTGTCCCTATCGATCAACGTGAGGCCGCTGTCGATATCGTGCGGCGCGGCGCCCGGCAGGTAGTCGAAGCCGCTGGTCGACGCGGTCAGCACCGGGCTCTGATCGGTGCCCGCGACCGTCACAGTCTTCGTGCCGAGCGCGCTATTTTTCGTGCCGTCGTTGACAGTGAAGCTGATCGTGCGGGTCGCCGTGTCCGGCGTGATCGCCGAATCGGTGTAAGTCACCGCGCGCAACGCGGCCTGCCATTGCGCGAGTGTCGCTGAGCCCCCCGCCGACGTCATCGTCAATACGCCGGTAGCCAGGTCATACGCTGCGCTGATATTGCCGAAGAGGCTCGCGCTGGTGTTGTTGAACGCAAGCACGTCTTCGCCGGCCTGGAAATTGCCGGTGATCGACACGCTCGCCGACGACAGCGTCGCATTGTCTCGATCCGACACCGTGACACCCGCATCGACCGCGACTGGGGTCGACGCGACGTTGTCACCCTCGACAAATGCACTCGAACCGCCCGACGTGGTGAGCAAGGGTGTCTGGTCGGTATCCACCACGGTCACGGTGCGAGTCGCCGTCTGGCTCGTCTGCGTGCCGTCATTGACCGTGAAGCTGATCGTACGGGTCGCGTTATTCGGCGTAATCGCCGAATCGGTGTAGGTGACCGAGCGCAGCGCGGCCTGCCATTGCGCGAGCGTCGCCGTGCCGCTTGCCGATGTCAGCGAAAGAATGCCGGACGACGCGTCGTAGGTGCCCGCAATGTCGCCCATCGTGGCCGGGTTGTTCGAGAACAGCAGACTGTCTTCGCCCGCATGGAAGTTTCCGGTGATCGCCACCGTCGCCGAGGCAAGGGTCGATCCACCGGTTTCCGCCACGGTCACGCCGCTGTCGACGGCGACTGGCGACGACGTCGTGTTGTCGCCCGCAACGAACGCGGCCGAACCGGAATCGGTTGTCACGACCGGCACTGCGCCCACCGTGACCGTACGCGATACCGCAGCGCTGGTTTTCGTGCCGTCGTTCACCGTGTACGACACCGTGCGCACGCCGCTTGCGGCGCTAGCCAAACTGGAAAACTTGACGTTGTCGAGCTCAGTCTGCCATTGCGCGTCGCTGACGGTGCCGTTCGCGATCAGCGTCAAGACACCCGTGGCGCTGTTATACGAACCGGTTACGAAGCCGTCGTTGACGAACAACAGTGTGTCGCCCGCGTGGAAGCCGGCCGTGATCGATACCGTCGCCGACACCAGCGTCGGATTGGTGTCGCGATCCGTGACGTTGATGCCGCCGTCGATCACCGTCGCGGCGGACCCCGCGACATAGGCGGTATTGCTGCCCGACAGCGTGACAATCGGCGTCTGGTCGGTCGCGGTGACCGTGATGTTGCGGGTCACCGTCGCGCTGTTGTTGGCGCCGTCGTTGACGGTGAAGCTGACCGTGCGGGTCGGCGTGGCCGGCGATACGGCGCTGTCGGTGTACGTGATCGAGCGCAACGCGGCCTGCCACTGCGCAAGCGTCGCGGTGCCGCCCGCCGAGCTCAGGCTGAGAACGCCGGTGGCGGAGGTGTACGAGCCGGAGATGTTGCCCATCGTGCCCGGATTGTTGACGAACAGCAGCATGTCTTCGCCGGGCTGGAAGTTGCCGCTGATCTGCACGGTCGCCGAGGTCAGCGTCGTATGGCCCGAGTCAGCGACGGTCAACCCGGAGTCCACCGCGACCGGCGTCGACGTCGTGTTGTCCGCCGACACGAACGATGCCGAACCCGAATCCAGCGTCACCACCGGCACCGCCGTCACGTCGACGGTTTTGGTCATCGCCACGCTGTTCTTCACGCCGTCGTTGACCGCGAATGTGACGGTGCGCGCGCCGCCCGCCGTCCCCGCGGCGGACGAGAACTGGATGTGGTCGAGCGCGGACTGCCATTGCGCGTCGGTCGCCGTGCCGCCCGACGACGTCAGTGTCAGCACGTGGCCACTCACGTCATACGACCCGGTGATGTTGCCCATCGTCGAGCCGTCATTTGTAAACAGCAGTATGTCGCCGCTGCCGGCGCCGCCGCTGATCGCGACCGTCGCACTCGTCAGCGTCGTGTTGTCGCGGTCGCTGACGGTCACGCCGCTATCGATCGTCGTCGCGCCCGCGCCGGCCACGTAGCTGGTGCTGCCGCCGGTGGTGGTCACGATCGGCGTTTGATCGGTGTCGGTCACGGTCAGAGTGCGCGTCGCCGTGCCGGTCGCGCCGCCGCTATCCGTAATCGAGAAATTGATCGTGCGAGTGGTGGCGTCCGGTGTGATCTGCGAATTGGTGAACGTGACTGAATCGAGCGCGGCCTGCCACTGCGCGAGCGTCGCGCTGCCGCCGGAAGAGCTCAACGACAGCACGCCGGTGCCCGAGTTGTAGGTGCCCGTGATGTTGCCCATCGTGGCCGGATTGTTCGTGTAGGCGAGCACGTCGCCGGCTTTCACGTTGCCGATCGTCACGGTGGCCGATTGCGCGGTGGTTGCGTTCGAGTCGGTGAACGTCAGGCCGCTGTCGACCTGCACGGGGGTCGACGTGACGTTGTCGCCCGCCGTGAACGCGGCGCTGCCGGAACTCGGCGTCAGCGTCGGCGCAAGGACCGTGTACGCCAGATTGTCGAGCGACGGTACGAAGTTCGCACCCGGGTCATCACCGACATCGGCGATCGTGACGGAGGTCAGATTGGCGAAATCAGGATTGCCGCTCAGATTGACCGTGCCGGTATACGTACCGCCATTTCCGTCGCCCGGGCCCGTGAAAATCAACACTTCCTTGCTGGTGTCGCCGTTCGGAATCAGATAGATCTTGCCGTCCGATACAGCATCGAGGTCGAAGCTCGACAGCGAAAAATGCGCGCCGTTCGCCAGCTCGATCGTGACCCGGCTCATCTGATTGCCGTTGAAATTCAGCATCAATGTGCCGTCGCCCGCGCCGGACGACAGATCCGGCGCGCCGAACGGATCGTTCGCCGCCGTATAGATGTCGTTTTCGATCGGACCGGTTGCGTCGGTCACATAGGTGATGCCGTCGAGCGTGAAGGTCGCCGACGTGTTCTGATAGCCGCCCGCGGCCTGTGCATCGTAGGTTTCCACCGTCACGCCCAGCAACGCATCGAACTGCTGCCGCGCTGCCGCCGATTCGATCACCGGCGTATGCACCGCGCCGACCTGGTATTCGAGCGTCCAGTTACCGCCGAGCGCCGTCGCACCGGTTGCGTCGGTCGATGCCGCGAGGTTCAGATGCGTCAGCGCCGCGACCTGCTGCACCAGCATCTGGCCATCGGCGTTCTGCGCGACGTCGCAACCATAGATCAGGAAGTCCCCGCCCGGCTTTATCGCCGCGCCGATCTGCGCGAGTTCGCCGCTGTACGCGGACAGATCACCCGCATTGAGCCACGTGGAGCCCGCCTGGATTTCACCGTCGGCGCCATGCGAGATCAGGTGGATCGAGTCGACGCCCTTGTGCGTTTGCAGATAGCCGGCGATCTGCGCGAAACCGTCGGTGGTCGCGTTGAGCACCACGTATTGCGTGCCGGCCGGCAGGCCCGCGATCAGCGCCTGGTAGTCCGGCACGCTCGGGTCGATGAACACCACCGCATGCGGCGCGGCATCGGCAGCGGCGGGGGCTCCCGACTGCACCGCTTTCTGCGTATCGGTGTTTTGCGCTTCATTGTCGTTGAGCGGCTTGACGTGGCGGACGTCGTGTTCGGCCACGGTCTTCGGCGCCGCGTGCGGGGTCGCATTGGTCGCTGCAGCCACGCCGGCATGCGTGTCGGCCTCCGCGCCGTGTGCATGCGCATGCGGCGCGATCGCGGCCACCGACGCGTCGTAGACCACCCGCGGCTCGAGCGCCATCAGCAACGGCGCCGGCGTCACGGCCGCGCGTGCGCCGCTCTTTCGCACGTCGATAGGCGTATCGCGCGCGTCGCCGAAACGGTTGAGGAATTGCTGGATGATCTTCATGACACGCGCTCCACCGGGCCACCATTTCGCCCTGCTGTTAATCGACTGCTATTGCAGCTGCCGCGACGATCTCTGCCAGGACATCGAAGCGGCCACGCTTACGACTTCTCCCGTGACGGCCGGTTATTTGCCACCTAACCGCGCGACGGGAAAACGCCCACCAGGGCGATGGCGAAATTCATGCCGAGGTACGGATTACGCAACGGCAGCGGCAAACCTGAACCCGTCATCGACACCGCCACCGGCGCCGCAGGCGCGCTCACGTTGACGTTGAATGGCGCAAGGTTCGTGTTGGCGGTGCTGGTGTTGTACAGCGTCGCAGGATGCCCCGACGCCGCTGCCGGCCCGAGCACCGTGTTGGCGGCTGGCGCGACCACGCTGCCGGTGGCCGTCGTCGTCGCCGGAATGCTGACCGATGCGGTCAGCGTCGCCGCGCTGGTGGTCGCCGCGTGCGTATGCGCCGGCAACTGCGCGTTCGTCAACGTGAAGTTCTCCAGCCCGTCCACCTGGCCAAGTTCGACCGGCGTCAGATTCAAGCCCGTGCCCGTGCCCACCGGCGAGCGGCCAGCCAGGTTGGGCAGGTTGAACGTCTGCACGCCGTCGCCGCCGTAGGTCGTTCCTAGCAGCGCGAACAATGCCTGATTTTGCGAAATCGGCACGGTTTGCCCCTGACACAACGCCCAGCCGTTCGGCGCAAAGGTGAAAGCCACCATACGGATTTCGCCTACAAACGGATCGCTCATGTGATTCTCCTCAAGAGACAGCTGTTGTATCGAAGGGAAAAGTCGTGACTGCCCGCTGTCGGCCTCATGCCGCGCCTGGGTTCCGGGTGTTGGGGCGGGTGTTCTCGTGCGGTTTCGCGCAATGGATCACGATGCACATCGTGCCGGCACCGTTGGCTGCCGGACGCGTCGGCGTGGCAAGCAGATCCCAGGCGGCGCCGTCCGGCGCACTCACGCGATACATGTCTTGAGGAAGCCGGATGCCGGCCGGTAACTCGAAGAACGCCGAATAGCAGAGGAAGCCCTCGTCCATTGGCGTTTCGGTGGGCGCAGCAGTAAGCCGTGCTTCAACGGCGCCAATCTGCGCGCTCGCGAGCGTGAAGGTGCGGCCGACCGCGTTGGTCAACTCGGCATGACTCGGTATTGCTGACACCCCGCCCCCCGGCAGTAAGCGCAAAGCGCACCGTGAAATACCGACGCGACATGTGCCGTGCCGGCCGGCGACTACATCCGATTTTCTCGATGCTGCGGTTAACGACGTTCGCCGAACCGTATTTGAGCGATTCCTTTATGGCCTGACGGAGTGGGATCCCCACCCCGCCTCTATTTACTTTTTAATGTCACATCGACTAAACAGCACTCACAAACCCGCTAGTGTTACCGGCGCGCCATCGAACGGCGCCGGCTCGCGGTGGAACTGCTCGTATATGCCGTTTTCGCCTCGCTTTCTGAAACCCAACCGCTGGTAAAGCGATTTCACCGGATTCACCGCTTCGACATAAAGCGTCGCCGGCAATCCGCGTTGCGCCGCTCGGGTAATCAACGCGTGCACGATCTGTGTGCCGATCCGCGCGCCGCGATAGTCCTGCAATAACGCAATATCGATAATGCGCAATTCGCCGCCGCCCCAATAGTGATAAAGGCGCCCTACCGGGATATCCCCCTTCATCACGACATCGAAACGAGCCGCCGGATAATGCCGCCGGTAATAGCCGTCCTGGAGTTCGAACTGTTCCGCGAGCAACGCGTTGATTTGCTGCTCGCTCAAACCAGAGCCGACGAACTCCGCCTCGCGCGTGCTGATGAATACCTCACGCAGAAACACGCGGTCGGCAGGCGTGGCCGCACACAGGCATAGGGCGTCGCCGTCCGCCGCCGGGATTTTGCTCCGCGCGGGTTGTGTAGGGCTCATGAAAGCTAATAAGGCATTAATGAGACGAATATGCGAACGGATCGTAGCGGGTTGCCTTTAGCCGCGCAATCGATAAATCAGAAGAAATAGCAAGGGATTACCCGAATTACCGAAGCAGAAGTCCCCGCAAAGTACCTGCGCAGTAAAGGCGAACATTGGAATGAACAACGAAACGCACGCGGGTTAACAATGAAATATTCGCAGAATGCAGGTTCCCACGGAGATAGATGTTATTTTTTATTCGACACCGATAGCGACAAAACGCATATTTTCAGGGCTGCGTAAATACAGGCGATGCGTACAGACGATGCGTGAATCATGGAAAAGCACGACTGTGTTAATACTTGGATTAGTCTTGATGATATTCATAATGCATTAAATGACTCTCTCAATCTGACTCGGAGTCATGTTTCCGAGTCAAAGCGATGACACCTGCACGCCCGATTAATGCTTCGCCAGAAGATCGCTCAACGACCTGGCGGAACCGTCGCCAAGCCGCCTCCCCCTCACCGCCGACAATGCCGTCACCCCCCTAGCCCACTTCCAGGTATCGCTGCAATTCGAAACCGATTGCCCGGACGTGTCCGGGGCACTGGCACACGCCACCGCCAGCGCCACCGCCCGCGCCGAAATGCTCAACACCCACGACTAACATATTGAAAATCAATTAAATAAACGCCGCCAACGGTCGATAACAAGTTCAGCCGCGTCCCTCTCGCGGTTGGACTTAACATGCAGAGCTCATACAATTTTTGGCTGGTTGCCATCTCGTTCGTCGTGGCGGCGCTGGCGTCGTACACCGCGCTCGATTTGACGGGCCGGATCTTCCTGCTGGTATCGTCCGGTCTGCGGCACGCGTGGCGTCTCGGCGGCGCCGCGGCGCTCGGTGTCGGCATCTGGTCGATGCACTTCATCGCCATGCTGGCCTTCTCGCTGCCGATTCCGCTCGGCTACGATTTCGCGACCACCGCTGGTTCGCTTGGACTCGCGATCGGCGTGTCGTATCTGGCGCTGGTCGTGACGACCCAGGCGCGGCTTACGCCGCTTCGGCTCGTGGGCGGCGGTGTGCTGATGGGCGCCGGCATTGCCGGCATGCATTACACCGGCATGGCAGCGATGCAAATGGAGCCGGGCATCCGCTATCAACCGGCCTGGTTCACAGGCTCGCTCGCGCTCGCGATCGGCGCGTCGACCGCCGCGCTGTGGATGGCGCGTGCACTCAGTAAGGACGACGAACGCCACGTCTTGCGCAAACGTTTCATCGCGGCGCTGGTGATGGGCATCGCGATCAGCGGCATGCACTACGCCGGCATGGCGGCCGCCGAGTTTCCGGCCGGCGCCGTATGCGGCGCAGCCAAGGGCGTGAACGCCAACTGGCTCGCGACGTCGGTGATCCTGTTCACGTTCGCGATTCTGATCGTCACGCTGATCCTGTCGCGTTTCGATGCGCGCACCAGTTTTCTGGCCGGCGCGGTGTCGACACTGAACGGCCAGATCGTGCGGCTCGCCACGCTCGACGCGCTGACGGGACTGCCCAACCGCAACACGCTGACCGAACGCATCGAGCGCGCAATCCATCGCGCGCGCCAGCAGCGCTCGCTGTTCGCCATCCTGTTCATGGATCTCGACGGCTTCAAGACCATCAACGATTCACTCGGCCATTCGGCTGGCGACGCAGTCCTGTCCGCGTTCGCCCAGCGCCTTCTGCTGTGCGTGCGGACGAGCGACACCGTCGCGCGTCTCGGCGGCGACGAATTCGTCGTGCTGTCCGAGAACCTGGCGTCACGCGAAGACGCCGGCACGATGGCCGAAGACGTGCTCGACCGGATGCGCCAGGGCGGATGGACCGACTCGCAGCCGCTGCAGGTGATGCCGAGCATCGGTATCGCGCTCTTTCCCTACGACGGCGAGACCGTCGACACCTTGCTCAAACATGCCGACGCGGCCATGTACGAAGCCAAGCGCGCGGGCCGCAGCACTTATCGCTTCTTCGAACAGAGCATGAACGAAGCCGCGACGCGCACGCTGCAAATTCAAAGTGCGCTACACGAAGCGCTCACCACCGGCCATTTCTCGCTGCACTTCCAGCCGAAATTCCACGGCAGCGGCAACTCGCTGGCGGGCGCCGAAGCGCTGATCCGCCTGAATCATCCACAGCTCGGCATGCTGACGCCGCTCGAGTTCATTCCGATTGCCGAGCGCTCGGGCCAGATCGTCCAGATTGGCAACTGGGTCCTGCGCGAGACGTGCCGGCAGATTCGCCGCTGGGTCGAGCAAGGCCTGCCGGCGATGAAAGTGGCGATCAATCTGTCGCCGCGCCAGTTGGCGCAACCGAACCTCGTCGCGACGATGCTCGAGATCGTGCAAACCGAAGGCGTGCATTGCGCGCAGATCATGTTCGAAATCACCGAAACCGTCGCGATGCAGGACGCGCCAAAAACCATCGAAATGATCCGCGCGTTCCAGGCGAGCGGCTTTGAAATCGCCATCGACGATTTCGGCACCGGCTATTCCAGCCTCGCTTATCTGCAACGCTTTCGCGTCAAACAATTGAAGATCGACCGCTTCTTCACCAACGGACTCGACGAGCACGGACCGGAAGGCAGCGCGATCGTTTCTGCGATCATTGCGCTCGCGCACTCGCTGGAAATGGACGTGGTGGCTGAAGGCGTCGAAACCGAATCGCAGCTCGACAAGCTCAAGTCGATGATGTGCGACGAGATGCAAGGCTTCCTGTTAGGCAAGCCGCTCACTGCAGACGACTTCGGCGAGTTGCTGCGGGCAAGAATGGTGGAGGCATAAGCATCCTGATCTGTTTGAAACGTATGGACCTTGGCGACTCAGTTCGCCTATCATGGCGCGCTCGCTGCGTCGCCTCGTTTTACCTATAAGCAGGAAAGACAGATTGGTTGCTGGAGACTTCATGAAAATTGACGTAGCGACGTTCCAAACGGTGTGGCTGATCACGTTTCTGTGCAGCGCCTTCATCACGACAGCGCTTTCACGTATGTTTGCGCAGGTCAGCGCCTTCCGTTTCTGGGCCGTCGGCTTTTATCTGCTTGCCGCCGCCACGGCATGCTTCGCGTTGCACAAGATCTGGCACAACGATCTGCTGTTGCTGGCCACCGCGACGCTGGCATTGCAGAGCCGCATTCTGATCTGGTCCGGCACGCGCGATCTGTTCGGCGCATCGGCGCCGTGGCGCGCGGGCCTCGTCGTTACTGCCGTATTCTGCGTGCTGTATGGAAGCGTGCTCGCATGGAATGCACCGCTCGTGGTCCGCGCCGGCCTGCTGGCGCTGTTTTTTGCGCCGTGCCGCGCGGCGACGCTATATGAAGTGTACCGGCGGCGGCGTCCGCAGCTCGGGCCGGCACGGATTCTGGTGGCCGTGGGCAGCGGTATCGCGACGCTCAATGCCATCGTGCCGCTCGTGCTCGTGGCGCTCGACCGCTCCAACATGACGCTGCTTTACGGCGACCCTCGCGCCACCTCGGCGCTTTACGCCGTCGTGTTTGCCGGCGATCTGCTGTTGACCATCGGCCTGATCGTGCTGGCCTTGCACCATCTGATTGTCGAACGCGACCTACTCGCCACGCTCGATCGCGGCGCGCTGGAGCGTCTCGCCGTGTCACGGGAAATGCGCGGACTACACGAATCGCGCGCGCCGCGCAGCGACGCGCTGGGCCACGACACGTCCACGCAACGCCAGTCGCTGCCGGGGCCGGTTTGATGCGGCGCGCGGCTGTCTAGCTGATTGGCTGCTTGGCCCTTTAATCGGCTTTGCGCGTCTCGCGTGCGGAATCGGCCATCGACTCGAAAGCCGGCGCAGCCTGCGTGGCTTCACGCCTCGTGAGCTTGCCATCCACCGACGCGCCGCAATCCATCCGCAACTGCTGGTAGTAGATGTTGCCGGTCACGTGCGCGTTGCTCTGCAACTCGACGAAGTGATCGGCAATCACGTCGCCGACGATCCGGCCGTTGACCACCACGTCATAGCCGTGCACGTTGCCCTCGATCGAACCGCGATCGCTCAATACCAGCAGCGTCTGGGTGCCTGACTCGCCACTGACGTTGCCCTTCACGTGGCCGTCCATGCGCAGACCGTCGCTGAATACGAGGTCGCCCGTGATCCGCACGTCGTGTGCAATGAGGGTAGCGAGCTTGGTCTGCCGGATGCCCGCGGTTTTTTTCTTGCTGAACATAAGTAATCCTGGAAATGAAAATGTTCGTCGCGTGATGCTGTCCGGGCGACGAGCCGGGAGTGGGTTGCTCAGTCGGTCGATCAATTGCGGCGCTTGCCGCGTTGTGAGGCTGCCTGTGTCGGCTAGGTACGGCATTGGCTATGGTTCGGCGCAAGGTCGCTCACGGGGCCGTTCATCCGCGGTTAGCGGCGTGGCGCCCCCGCTTGCGCCGGCGGCTTCGTTTTGCTCTGGCCGCGCAGGAACTGCACTTCGGCGTTCAATCGCGCGACGTCAGCAGCCGCGCCGTCCGCGGTTTTTTGCACTGCGGCGCGCGCCGCCGATTCCTGCGCCAGCGCAAGCCGCGTGCGGGCGAGTTCCGTTTGTTCGCGGCCTGCGTCGACGGGCGCCGCGTTGCATTGATTGGCCGGTGCGCCGCCGCGCTGCGCGTGCCACGCCGCAACAGCCGCCGCGCCGCCTGCCGCGCCGAGCGCGCACACTAGCGCCCACAGGGTGATGCGCAGGACGAGCGGCCGCGTCGGTTGCAACGTATAAACGCGCTGAGTCAGACTGCCCGCGCGGGAAAAACGTCGTTCAACCATGGGGCGTAGGCGCGAATAGCGCGAGGTAGGCAGCCGGGTCGACCGGCGCGCCATTGACCAGCACTTCGAAATGCAGATGCGGACCGGTGGAGCGGCCGGTCGAGCCGACATCGGCGACATACTGCCTCGGCAGCACCAGATCGCCGACATGCACGACAATGCGCGACGCGTGGCCATAGCGGGTCACGAGGCCATTGCCGTGATCGATTTCGACGGCATTGCCATAGCCCGATTTCTCGCCGGCGAAGATCACCCGGCCGCCCGCTGCCGCAAGAATCGGCGTACCGGTTTTGGCGACCAGGTCGATGCCCGGATGAAAACTCAAACGATGCGTAAACGGGTCGGTGCGGTTGCCGAACGGCGAGCCGAAGCGCGCGCCATCGGCAGGCATGCGGCCGGGAAAAGCGGCGTACGCGATCGCGTGGTCGGCGGTTTGCTGCTCGAGCGCCGACAACGTCGTGGCGATGCACTCCAGTTGTTGCCGGGTGCGTGCCGCATCGGCATGGGCCTCCGGTTGCGGCATGACGTCTGTACAGCGACGCGGCGGTAATGAAGGGCCGCCCTCGCCTTCGCTGTCGGTAGCGTCGGGCTCGGAGGCAGAGCCCGGGGTGGCTGGCATGGCTGACGTGGCCGAGGCGCGCGGCGCCGGCCGTGGTGTATTCAGGCGTGCTTCGAAATCGTGCAATGCGCCGACCTGCATCGTCAGGCGCGCGATGCGCGGTTCGATCTGCGCCATGGACGCGTTGAGCTTGCCGAGTTGATCGATTGCATAGTCGTGCTCGACGCGCTTCGCCGCCTGATCGCCGGAGCCGCCGTGCGCCGGCCAATGCATGCCGATCGCGATGCCGGCGGCGAGCGCCAGCGCAGCGGTGCCGAACGCCGCGACCACCGCGATGGTCAGCGCGGTGCGGCGCGTAACGAAACTGAGCGAGCCGCTGGAAAGCTGACGGCCGGCGCGAAACATGGAGGACATCAGCGACTCCAGGCGCGCGCCATGCGGCCCGTGCAGGGTCGCGTACGGGCCGCATGACTCACGGTCGGGGTGTTGGACGCGTCCGGCTTGCTGAGCTTGCTGAGCTTGCTGGACGTGCCAGATATACTGAAGCGGGACAGGAGATTGGTGGACAAGGCTAACTGCATGCGGCATCGACCGGACAAAATACCGGTGGCGATAATGAACAAAGGGCGCCGATTATCGCCTGGCATCACGAACCATCATCTCAAATACAGACGGCAATACGAGATGTCACGATGTCACATAGTATGCGGACGCGGTTTCCAGACGCAGCGAACTTGCCGTGCGCGTTGCGCATCGACGCGCACGGCAAGCTCAACCGCACGTGCACCTGCATCCCACCTGCACTCGCATCCGCACTCGCACCAACACGCGCACTCAAACCGACGATGCCACCGCGTGCGCCCCGCTCCGATCCAGCCCTTCCAGCGCCCTGAGCCGCGCGACCAGCGCGTCGCCGGCACGCGTCATCGGCATGCGCAACTCGTCGCGTATCAGGCCTTGCGCGGCGAGCAGGGCCTTCACCGGCGCCGGATTCGGTTCGACGAACAGCGCCTGGATCAGCGGCGCGAGCTCATGAAAAACACGCCGTCCTTCGTCGAGCCGTCCGGCTGACAACGCGTGATACAGCGCGACGAACCGTTCCGGCCGCAGATGCGCCGAGGCCGCGATCGCCCCGCTCCCACCCAGACACAAGGTGTTGAACATCGTGATGTCCTCGCCGGTCAGCACCTGCAAGCGGCCGTCCCGAATCAACGCGAGCGTGGTGTCGAGCGAACCGGCGCAATCCTTCACTGCCTGAATCCGCCGATGCGCGGCGAGCGTGAGCAGCGTCTCGAGTTCGAGCCGCACACCGGTTCGATAAGGAATGTCGTACAGCACGACGGGCTTGTCGCTCGCATCGGCCAGCGCCATGAAATGCCCGACGATGCCCGCTTGCGAAGGCCGGATGTAGTACGGCGCGGCAATCAGCACACCAGCGATCGGCAACGCGTTCAGCTGCTCGATGCGCTCCTTCATGCTCGCCGTATGATTGCCCGACACGCCGACCAGCACCGGCAGCGCTTGTGCTTGTGCATCCACGCCGCGGGCGGCGCCGTGCGCTTGGACTTCGTCGAGAATCGTCGCCAGCACGGCGTCCTGTTCGGCGGCGTCGAGCGCAGCCGGCTCGCCGGTCGTGCCGAGCGCGACCAGACCGGCAATGCCCGCATCGGCATAGCGGCGCACCAGCGCGCGCAACGCGGCGTGATCCACCTCGCCATCGGCGAACGGTGTGATGAGCGGAACCCAGATACCCGAAAAAATAGACATGTCTTTACCTCGATGACGACCGTATCGATTCCGATCAGCGGTGCGAGGAGGAAAAACAGGGGATGCCGCGGAGGGCGTTGACCGGCTGTTCCGTCGCAACATCTGACGGAACAGCGGCTCCGGTCAGATGAGCGGCTGTTTTTTGGCGTTGGCGCTAACGCTCGGGAAACCCGCGCGTGCGGCCACGACGCTCGCAAAAGCGAGACGTGCGAGGGTTGACGGGCGGAGTCGGAGCGTTTGGCCAGAATGCATGACACGCAGTGTAACCGCGCCCGGCTCGACTTGGCAAAGGCGGCGAGTCACGCCAGTTTCCCGATAGTTGCCCAAACTCGCAAAATTGCTTGACTTCTGTGGCAGGGAAACTAATATACGCACCGCGTACATATCCAGTACGCAACCCATTCCCCACAGGTGCCCGCATGAGCGTCCCGCAACAAGCCTTCCTACGCGATGCGATGCGTCGCCTGAATATGACCCGCGACACGTTCGCAAGCCGCATCGGCGTATCGCGCCGGGCACTCGACACATGGCTGCTGCCGGACGACTCGCAGGAATCGCGGGCCATGCCGGAGATCGTGGAGCGTTTCGTGTCGGAAATCGTGGTGCATGGCGAGCCGGGCGAAAACTATACGCAAAGCGTAGACGCACAATCTCTGGCAAGCCAGATGCTGTTCGAGGGCAAACCACAGTTGCTCTCGGTCGATCAGTTCTCGCGCGACTCGGTCGAGGCGCTGTTTCGCGTCGCCGACATCATGCAGCCGATCGCCCGGCGCCGGAAAATTTCCCGCGTGCTCGAAGGCGCGGTGCTCGGCAATCTGTTTTTCGAAGCCAGTACGCGGACGCGCGTGAGCTTCGGCGCGGCCTTCTGCCGGCTCGGCGGTTCGGTGTGCGACACCACCGGTTTCACGTTTTCGTCGATGGCCAAGGGCGAGTCGATCTACGACACCAGCCGCGTGATGAGCGGCTATGTGGATGCGCTGGTGATCCGCCATCCGGAGCAAGGCTCGGTGGCCGAATTCGCGCGCGCCACCAATGTGCCGGTGATCAACGGCGGCGACGGCCCGGGCGAGCATCCGAGCCAGGCGCTGCTCGACCTGTACACGATCCAGCGCGAGTTCTCGCGGCTGGGCAAGATTGTCGACGGTGCGCATATCGCGCTGGTCGGTGACCTGAAATATGGCCGCACGGTGCATTCGCTGGTCAAGCTGCTGGCGCTGTATCGCGGCATCAAGTTCACGCTGATCTCGCCGCCCATGCTCGAAATGCCGAGCTACATCGTCGAGCAGATTTCGCGCAACGGTCACGTGATCGAGCAGACTCACGATCTGCCTGGCGGCCTGCGCGGCGCCGACGTGGTGTATGCCACACGCATCCAGAAAGAGCGCTTCACCGACGAATCCTTCGAAGGCTATACGCCGGATTTCCAGATCAATCAGGCGCTGATGGACAGCGTGTGCGGCCCCGACACGCTGATCATGCACCCGCTGCCGCGCGATAGCCGGCCCGGTGCGAACGATCTGAGCGTCGACCTGAATCACGATTCGCGCCTCGCGATTTTCCGGCAAACCGACAACGGCATCCCGGTGCGGATGGCGATCTTCGCGGTGCTGCTGGGGGTCGAAAAGCTGGTCCAGCATTCGATGCGCGACGCCGCATGGCGCCCGCCCGCGTATCTCGGTCCGGACGATGCGGTGTTTCACGGCATCGATTGATCAGGATTCCATGAATGAGTTGAAAGACGGCCTTGCGGCTCACCCGCAAGGCCGTTTTAGCATGGGCAGCACCGATCCCCAGTACCCACGCGATTAAATCCGGACTAGACTGAATTCGTTAGTTCTCTTTTCAATCGCACTATCAACAATGTCAGTCGCCTTAAAAGCAGTCGCTTATTGCAGTGCGTCACGAATCGATTCGATTCCGGATTCACCTACATACGAACGGGACGACTCATCATGGCTGATACAGGTTATATGGCGCGTAAATCCGTCGCGGATATTGTTGCAAGCGCGGAAGGCGGCGAACACCATCTGTCGAAGTCGCTAGGTCCACTCAGCATTACGGCGATGGGCATCGGCGCGATCATCGGCGCCGGCATCTTTGTTCTGACCGGCACGGCCGCGGCGCATTATGCGGGGCCGAGCATCATTCTTTCTTTTATCCTCGGCGGGATTGCCTGCGCCTTTGTCGGACTCTGCTACTCCGAACTGGCTGCCATGCTGCCGGTTTGCGGCAGCAGTTATACCTATACCTATGCCACGCTCGGCGAATTATTCGCGTGGGTCATCGGCTGGGATTTGATCCTCGAGTATGCGATGGGCGCGGCGACCGTCGCGGTGGGCTGGTCAGGCTACATCGTGAGCCTCTTGCACAACGTCGGGATCAATATTCCGCCCACCATGGCGGCTGCACCCGGCACCACGGTGACGCTCGCCGACGGCAGCACGGTGGCCGGCGTCGTCAACTTGCCGGCCGTCTTCATTATCGCCGTGCTGACCCTCATGCTCGTGCTCGGCACCAAGGAGTCGGCGCGGCTCAACAACATCATGGTGGCGATCAAACTGACCGTGGTGCTGGCGTTCATCGTCATCGGCGCCTTCTTCGTGCATCCGGACAACTGGCATCCGTTCATTCCGCAGAATACCGGTGAATTCGGCAATTTCGGCGCGAGCGGCATTCTGCGTGGATCGGCCGTCGTGTTCTTCGCTTTCATTGGCTTCGACGCGGTGTCCACCGCGGCCCAGGAAGCGCGCAAGCCGCAGATCGACATGCCGATCGGCATTCTGGGCTCGCTGGTGATCTGCACGGTGCTCTATATTGCGGTCGCCGGCGTGCTGACCGGACTCGTTCCGTATGCCCAGCTCAACGTCCCGGATCCCATCGCGAAAGGTGTCGATGTAATCGGCGTCACCTGGTTTTCCGTGCTCATCAAGATCGGCGCGCTGACCGGATTGACGACTGTGATACTCGTGCTGCTGTATGGCCAAAGCCGCATCTTCTTCACGATGTCGCAAGATGGCCTGCTGCCGCACCTGTTCGCGCGCGTCCACCCGCGTCTGCAAACACCGCATCTGAGTCAGATGATGATCGGCGCCATCGTCGCGATTGTGGCTGCGTTCACGCCGATCAACGTGTTAGGCGAAATGGTCAGCATCGGCACCCTGTTCGCGTTCATTCTCGTCTGCGGCGCGGTGATCTATCTGCGCCGCAGCGACGCGGGCGCCTCGAGGCCGTTCCGCGCGCCGGGCGTACCGGTGATCCCGATCCTCGGGATTCTGTTTTGCCTGCTGTTGATGGCCGGACTGCCGCTCGTCACGTGGTTACGGCTCTTCGTGTGGCTCGTGATCGGGCTCATCATCTACGGAGTCTACGGTCGCAGTCATTCGCGTCTTCGTCATCCGGAGCGGGCGCCCGACTTATAGCGTCGTGCGTCGTGCGTCGTGCTTAACCCCACGCCTCGCGGGACGTGCCGCCCACCACCGTGCATTGCAGCCCCGACATGCGGCCGGCAGCGTCGATGGCCGCCTCCAGTTCGGCAAACGGATAGGACGTCAACTCGACCGCATCGAGCGGAATCTGCCCGGACGTGACGAGCGCAACCAGCGCGAGATAGTCAGCGCGCGTGTACATGAAGTGGCCGATCAATTCCCAGTTGTTCAGCAGCATCTCGCTGTACGTAACCGGCAAATCCGCTTGCATGCTGCCCATCAGCACGAGCCGCCCGCCACGGCGCAGGCTGCGCAACGTGGCAAGGGTCGCGTTGGCGTCGGCGGCCTGCCCGACCATGTCGAACGCGAGGTCCGCGCCACCCCCACTGGCGGCGCGAATCGCCGCCGTGTCCTGTAGGGCATCGCCCGTCAGCACAACGGGCACCACGCGCCCACGGCCTTGCTCGACCAAGGCCCGCAGCGGCGCCAGGCGCCTGCCAAGCGCGACGACCTTGCTCGCGCCCAGCGCCAACGCGGCGAGCACCGCCGCGGAGCCGAAGTACCCGCTTGCGCCGTTGACCACCACCGTCTCGCCCGCCGACAAACGGCCGCGTCGCAAACCGCCGAAGGGCACCGCGAATTTGCCCAGCACCGCGAGACGGGCTGCGTCGACCTCATCGAGACCATCCAGCGCGATCAGCGTCGAGGCCGGGAATTCGGCCACTTCGCGCAATGTGCCGTGCGGAAACTCAGCCAGCAGCGCGCCGCTGTCGGCGCTGATGGCCGTGAGCCCCAGCAGCGCTTGCGCCGGTTCGCGCACCGTTTCGTCGGCAATCCAGTACGGATTCACGGCGACCCGTTGACCGGCGCGAAACGCCACCACACCCTCGCCGGCCGCGACGATCCGGCCGACCCCGTTGGTGCCGGGCGAAAACGGCGTCGGCGGATAGGCGTACGGCAACTTCCCTTCGACATAGTCGCGCGTGTAACTGAGTAGCGGCACTGCCTCCATTCTTACCAGCACGGCGTTACGGCGCGGTTGCGGCTGGGCCACGTCGCGCAAGGCCAGCGGCTTGCCGGGTTCGTCGAGCATCCAGGCTTTCATGTTGAGCTTCCTTCAGTTCGTTTCGGTGCTTGAACTGTAGTAGCGCGGTACGTATTCTTGAAATCAATTACTGATATGCGACCTATCAACATGATTGATCTGCGCGGTATCGATCTGAATCTGCTGGTTTCGCTCGACGCGTTGCTCGCCGAGTCGAACGTCACGCGTGCGGCCGAGCGGCTGCACCTGACGCAACCGGCCGTCTCCACGCAACTCGCGCGCTTGCGGCAAATCTTCGGCGATCCCCTGCTGCTGCCCGCCGAAACCGGCCGCGGCATGACGCGCACGGCCAGGGCGCTGGAATTGATGGCGCCGCTTCATGCAGCGTTGAAGAATCTCGAAGCGGTGGTGCGCCACCAACCCGCCTTCGATCCCCATACCGACACGCGGCGCTTCGTGATTGCCGCGCACGACAACGCCACCACGGTACTCGGCATGCGCCTGATGGAGCGCTTGCCGACGGCGGCAGGGCCCGGTGTGCGCGTGGCGTTCGTGATCGGTGATCAGCCCACCGCCGCATCGCGCCTCGAAAGCGGCGAAATCGATCTGCTGCTCGGTTCCGACCGGATGATTCCGCCGTCGATGAAGGTCCGCAAACTCTACGACGAGCATTTCGTGTTCGTGCAGCGCAAGGGCCACCCGCGCGGCGACGCGCCACTCGATCTCGATACCTACTGCGCGCTCGATCACGTGCTGGTGTCGACCAGCGGCGGCAGTTTTCATGGCTTCATGGACGAGCATCTCGACGAACTCGGCCGTGAGCGGCGCGTCGCGCTGTCGGTCCAGCACTTCGCGCTGGTGCCGGAGCTGCTGTCGAAAACCAACTACGTTTCGACACTGCCGTCGCGCTTCGCGGCACGTTATGCCGACCAGCTCGATATCTTTGCGCTGCCGTTCGAGGCGCGCGGCTTCACGTTGTACGCGGGCTGGCATCCGCGCAACCAGGCCGATCCGGCCATCGTGTGGCTGCGGGAGACGCTAGCCGAATTGGCGGCACGGTAGGAAATCGGGCGGACCGATCTGCCGCTTGATCAGAAAACGGGCATCACGCGAGGCAAAAACCGCTTGCAGGAAGGGGGAATAACCAGCCGCAGCCACGCCCTGCCGAAACCGTAAAAATTACCCCTTCCTCGCCCATCCTCTCCGATTACCCATCCAACTCCACGAATTAGCGCGCGCACGCAAGTTTGTACCCGAATAATTTATGGTGAGAACGCTTCTCAATTACAGTTTGATTGCATAGAATGCACGCCGCAAACATTTTGTAATAAACATGGAATGCCGGGGTAAGGAAAATGATGTTGCCTACCCGGCCGCCAGCACTCACGACGGGGATAAAAATGAAGTTGCGGTCCGACGAACCGAAGCTCGGCAAAATCAGCACGACGCTGTGCAGCATGTTGGCGGCAGGTCCCGCGCTCGCGCAGGGTACGGCCGGCACGGCGCCGCCTGACAAGGAGCGCCAGCTCGCGCCGATCGCCGTACAAGGCCAGACGGACGACGGCTTCAAGACCGACCGCTCGGCGTCGGTCAAATTCACCGCGCCGTTGGTCGATACGCCGAAATCGGTGACCGTGATTCCGCAGGAATTGATCAAAAGCACCGGCGCCTCGACGCTGACCGAAGCGCTGCGCACCGTGCCGGGCATCACCTTCGGCGCGGGCGAAGGCGGCAATCCGCTCGGCGACCGCCCGTTCATTCGCGGCTACGACGCGCAGGGCAGCACCTTCGTCGACGGCATGCGCGACATCGGCGCGACGACTCGCGAAGTGTTCAACGTCGAAAGCGTGGAGGTGACCAAGGGTTCGGACGGCGCCTACGGCGGCCGCGGCGGCGCGGGCGGCAGCATCAACCTGATCACCAAGACCCCGCATCTGGGCAATTCGGCCGACGGCAGCGCAGGCCTCGGCACCGACCGCTACCGCCGCTTCACCGCCGACGGCAACTGGCAAATGGCCGATCACGCGGCCTTCCGCCTGAACGTGATGAGCCACAACAACGACGTGGCCGGCCGTGACGCGGTCAACAACGAGCGCTGGGGCATCGCGCCGTCGTTCACGTACGGCCTCGGCACACCCACCCGCGTCACGGCGAGCTACTACCACCTCACGACCGACGACCTGCCCGACAGCGGCATTCCGTACTTCTACACGACCACCAACAAGCCGGCCAACGTCGACACGATCTATCCGGCCAACGTGGACCGCCACAACTTTTACGGCCTGATCGACCGCGATTTCCGCAAGACGACCTCGGACGTCGGCACGGTGCGCATCGAACACGACATCAACAGCGATCTGACGATCCGCAACACCACGCGTTATACAAAGTCCACCCAGGACTACATCTGGACGCAGCCGGACGACAGCCAGGGCAACGTCGTCAACGGCATGGTGTGGCGCCGCGCGAATACGCGTGCGAGCGACGTCTACAGTCTCGCGAACCAGACCGAACTGTTCGGCGAATTCAAGACCGGCTTCCTGAAGCACAGCTTCACGACCGGCCTCGAACTGTCACGCGAAACGAGCGTGAACGATTCGTATGCCGTAGCAACGGCGACCGGCGCAATCTGCAAGACCAAGGGGATCGGCGAGGCGTCGGGTTACAACTGCACGAGCCTGTGGTCGCCGAATCCGAACGATCCGTGGGCCGGTTCGGTCAAGCAGGCAAACGATCCGAACGAGCAGCGCACCACCACCCGATCGCTGTATGCGTTCGATACGATCGAACTCACCAAACGCTGGCAGGCCAATGTCGGCTTGCGCGTCGACGATTACTCGACCGATTTCCGCAATACCGTTGCCAACGGCGGCAAGCGCACCTCGCGCGACGACACGCTGTTCAACTATCAGTTTGGCCTCGTCTTCAAACCGGCTTCCAACGGCAGCGTGTATGCGTCGATCGCCACCTCGTCGACGCCGGCCGGCGCCCTGCTCGGCCAGGGCAGCGAAACGCAATCGCTGACGCCGGGCCGCGGCGGGGTCGGCGCGAACGCGGACCAACTCGCGCCGGAAAAGAATCGCAGCGTCGAACTCGGCACCAAGTGGAATGTGCTGAACAACCGCCTCTCGCTGACGGGTGCGCTGTTCCAGATCGACACGACCAACGCCCGCGTCACGTTGCCGAACAACGAATACGCGATGGTCGGCAACAAGCGCGTACAAGGTTTCGAATTCGGCGTGGCCGGTCAGTTGACGAACCAGTGGCAGGTGTTCGGCGGCTACACGTACATGAAGAGCCAGTTGCGCGACAACGGCAAGACCACCTCGGATAACGGCCACCAGTTCCCGAACACGCCGAAGAACAGCATCAGCCTGTGGACCAGCTACGACGTGCTGCCCAAGTTCACGATCGGCGGCGGCGCGTTCTACATGTCACAGGTGTACGGCGACACGGCGAATCTGCGTGCAGTGCCCTCGTACTGGCGCTTCGACGGTATGGCGACGTACCGGATCAACAAGAAGGTCGATCTGCAACTGAACGTGCAGAACATCTTCAACCGGACGTATTACGACCAGGCGTATCCGGCGCACTACGCGTCGATCGCAGCCGGCCGTTCGGCCTTCCTGACGCTCAACGCGCATTACTGATCCCGGCATGATGGAACAGGTGACGCTGAAGGCGCTGGCGAGCGTGTCGCATGACGAACTCACCGCGATTCTCGCCGGGCCGCCGGCCAAAGCCGCCGCGTGGGTCGCGGCGGCCGCGCATAACGGCATCGTCGAAGCGCAGGCCGTGTACGGGCAGTATCTGCTCGACGGTCACGGTGTCGAACGCAACGCCGACGAGGCGCTGACCTGGTTCAAGCACGCGGCCCGGCAAGATCATCCGATGGCGATGAACATGCTGGGCCGTTGCTACGAACACGGCTGGGGCACCCCTGCGTGCGCGCCGGTGGCGGTTTACTGGTACCGGCTCGCGGCACAGGCGGGGCTCGACTGGGGCATGTATAACTATGCGTCGGCGTTGGCGCTCGGCAATGGTGTGGCGCGCGATCGCGCGCAGGCCCTGCAGTGGTTCCGGCGCGCCGCCGACATGGGTCACGTGAAGTCGATCAACTTTATCGGCAGCTTTTACGAAGACGGCTGGGAAGTCGATGCAGACGCAAGCATCGCGCTCGACCATTACCGGCGCGCCGCGGTGGGCGGGGATTTTCGCGGCCAGTTCAACTATGCGCGGCTACTGGCCCAACGCGGCGAGATCGACGCCGCGCTCGAGTGGCTGCAACGTGTGCCGAATTCGGCAACACCAGCGTTCGTCGCAAAGATGCAGGCGTGGCTTGCCGCTTCGCCGGTTGGCGCATTTCGTGCGATGGCTGACCACCTGAATACAGACATACGTGCACACGTAGCGACGACGATGAGCGCGAATCCGGGCATGGCTCCGGGCACGAACGCAAGCAGGAACACAGGCACGGCGGCAGGCACGATGATGTCCCATGCTCAGGAGTCGCGCGCATGATGCTGCATCTGCAAGGCATACTCAGCAAACAACAGGTCGCGCAATGCCGCGAAATCCTCGATGCCGCGCAATGGATCGACGGCAATGCGACTTCCGGCGCCCAGTCGGCACAGGCCAAGCGCAACCAGCAATTGCCCGAAGGCTCGGCCGCCGCGCGCGCGGTGGGCGATGCGATTCAGGACGCGCTCGGCCGCAACCCGCGTTTCTTTTCGGCGGCATTGCCGCTGAAAGTCTTTCCGCCGCTCTTTAACCGCTACGCAGGCGGCGACGGTTTCCGCACGCATGTCGATAACGCGATCCGCCAGTTGCGCGGCACCGACTTCCGCATCCGCAGCGATCTGTCAGCCACGCTCTTTCTGACCGAGCCGGACACCTACGACGGCGGCGAACTCTGCGTTGAAGACACCTACGGCGTGCATCGCTCGAAACTGCCGGCCGGCGACATGGTGCTCTACCCCGCTTCGAGCCTGCATCACGTGACTCCGGTCACGCGTGGCGTGCGGGTCGCGTCGTTTTTCTGGATTCAGAGCATGGTGCGCGACGACGGCGAACGCGCCATGCTGTTTCAACTCGACAACGACGTGCAACGTCTGGCGGCCGAAAAAGGTTCGAACGATGCAACCGTGGTCAGTCTCACCGGCATTTATCACAATCTGCTGCGCCGCTGGGCCGACGCCTGATCGGACGGACTCCTCGTCCCACGCAAAACAGTCTTTCTTTCGGCACGCAGAAAGAAGGCGCCTCCCCGTATTTACTTTCCTGTTCGTTAAGCGCAACGTCCGTGGTTGACGCATGCTGCGGGATTTCCCGTTGCACTGTCCACGATTCGATCCGATTCACCGTGACTCGCTGCCGGGTCACGGTGAATCCCGTTGCGCCGCGTCGACGGACTGCTGCATTCGCAACGGCACCGAAATTGCTGAGTGTGATGAGCTAGACCGCGACGCTTCGGATGCCAGCGCATCGGGGACCCGCATGTCGGTTACCCGCATGTCGAGTGCGTGAATGCCGAAGACTCACACGTCGCCAGCCTGCATTGACCTTTCAATGGAGCCAGCAGATCGTCATGTCCACGAAAAACGAACGTCAGGATTCGGGCGACGAGGCCGCCGCCACGCTACCCCAACCTTCGCGCCGCCGCTTTCTGCAATCGGCCGCTGCGGCCGCCACCGTCGGCGCGGCGCCGCATCTGCGTGCGCAAACACAAACACCGCCCGCGCCACCGCCCGCCGAAATCCATGCACCCGTTCCGGGCCGCCCGGTCACACTGACCGTCAACGGCCGCGCTTACACGCTGCAACTCGAACCACGCGTGACCTTGCTCGATGCGCTGCGCGAGTATGCGGGCTTGATGGGGACGAAGAAAGGCTGCGACCGCGGGCAATGTGGCGCATGCACGGTGATCGCCGACGGCCGCCGCATCAATTCCTGCCTGACGCTCGCCGTGATGCACGAAGGCGAAAACATCACGACGGTTGAAAGACTCGCCAGCAACGGCGTGCTGAGTCCGATGCAACGGGCTTTCATCGAACACGATGCGTTCCAGTGCGGCTACTGTACGCCCGGGCAGTTGTGTTCCGCGACTGCCCTGCTGAACGAATTCCGCAACGGCACGGCCAGCACCGTGACCGCCGATGTCCGCAGCCGTCCGCCGCAACTTTCCGACGACGAAATCCGCGAACGCATGAGCGGCAACATTTGCCGCTGCGGCGCGTACGCGAATATCGTCGCGGCGGTGCGCGCCGTGCATGAAGGTGGCGGGCAGAACAGTGCAGGCGGCATCGGTAATGCCAGCAGTGCCGGCACGGCTATTCAAAACGGCAGCAGCGGCAGTAATAACCGCCACGACGCCTGACGGAGCGACCAGCATGGATGCGATCTCTTACGAACGCGCCGGCGACGTCGCCGGCGCCGTGCGCGCGGCGCAGCAACCGGGTGCGGTATTCATCGGCGGCGGAACAAATCTGCTCGACTTGATGAAGGGCGGCGTGGCGCGGCCGATACGGCTCATCGATATCACGCATATCAGCGGACTGGATACGGTCACCACGCGGGCCGACGGCGGCATCCGCATTGGCGCCCTAGTGCGCAACAGCGATGCAGCCAATCACGCGCTGGTGCGCGAGCAATACCCGTTGCTGTCGCAAGCATTTCTGGCGGGTGCGTCGTCACAACTGCGCAATATGGCGACCGTGGGCGGCAATCTGTTGCAGCGCACGCGCTGCGGCTACTTTTACGACACCGCCTTCACCCAGTGCAATAAACGTATGCCCGGCAGCGGCTGCGCGGCGCTCGACGGCCACAATCGCACGCACGCGATTCTCGGTGCGAGTCCGCAATGCATTGCGGTGAACCCGTCGGATATGAGCGTGGCGCTCGCCGCGCTCGACGCCGTGGTGCTTGTCAGCGGTCCCGCAGGCGAGCGGACGATTCCGTTTGCGGATTTTCACCGGCTTCCCGGTGACCGGCCCGACGTCGATACGACTTTGCAGGCGGGCGAGCTGATTACCGCCGTCGATTTGCCGCCACCTTTATTCAGCGCGAACGCTCACTATCTGAAAGTGCGTGACCGGGCCAGTTACGCCTTTGCGCTGATCTCGGTGGCCGCCGCATTGCAGATGGATGGCGACCGCGTGAAAACCGCACGTATCGCGTTAGGCGGCGTCGCGCACAAACCATGGCGCGCGAGCGCCGCCGAGCAGATGCTCAATGGCCAGCCGCTCACGCAGGCCACGTTGCATAACGCCGCTGCCGCGGCGCTACGCGATGCCAGGCCGCAACATGACAATCGTTTCAAGGTACAGCTCGCGCAGCGCGCGATCGTGCGCGCAGTGAACCAGGCCGCGGGCCGCGCCGGAGGTGTCGCATGAATCTGATCGGCCAACCGTTGGACCGCATCGACGGTCTGCTAAAAGTTACCGGCGAAGCGCGCTACGCCGCCGAGTTCCCTGAGGCACGGCTCGCGCATGCGGTGCTCGTCACCAGCACGATTGCGCGCGGCACGATTGCGTCGATCGACGCGAGCCGCGCGCAGGCGTTGCCCGGCGTGCTGCTGGTAATGACGTACCAGAACGCGCCGCGCCTGCCGAACGGCGGCCGGCCCACGTTGGCGCCGCCGGCCGGCAGGCGCCTCTCGCTGCTGCAGGACAACCAGATTCACTACAACAACGAGCCGGTTGCGGTGGTCGTCGCCGATACGCTCGAACATGCCACGGATGCCGCGCGTCAGTTGCACATCGCGTATCAGAGCAGCGCCGCGATACTCGATTTCACCCAAGCGAAGCCGAACGGACACGCGCCCGACAAACCGCAAGGCCGCACCACGGATACGCAACGCGGCGACTTCGAGGACGGTATGCGCAGCGGCACGGTCCACGTCGACGCCGTTTACACGACGCCCATCGAGCATCACAACCCGATGGAGCCGCACGCCACGATGGCGCACTGGGACGGCCCGCAACTCACGCTCTACGACTCGACGCAGGGCGTGAGCGGTGCGGCGCAGGCCGTCGCCAAAACGTTCGGCATGGCGCCCGGCGACGTGCGCGTGATTTCGCCGTTTATCGGCGGTGGCTTCGGTTGCAAGGGATCGTCGTGGTCGCATGTGTCCTTGTGCGCGATGGCGGCGAAACAGACCGGGCGTCCGGTGCGCCTCGTACTCGAACGGCCGCAGATGTTCGGGCCCGTCGGCGCGCGCCCGCATACCGAGCAGCATTTCACGCTTGCCGCGCGGCACGACGGCACGCTGACCGCGATGCGCCACGACAGTACTTCCAGCACGTCGACGATCGAAGACTGGACCGAGACCTGCTGCATGGTCACGCGCATGTTGTACGCGGTGCCCAATCAGGTAACCACGCACCGCATCGTGCCGATGAATCTCGGCACGCCGACCTTCATGCGCGCGCCCGGCGAGACAACCGGCTCGTTCGCACTCGAATCGGCCATGGACGAACTCGCGGTGGCGTTGAAGATGGACCCGCTCGCGCTGCGCCTGAAGAATTATGCCGACGCCGATCCGCAGGAAAACAAGCCGTGGTCCGGCAAATCCTTGCGCGAGTGCTACCAGATCGGCGCGGAGAAGTTCGGCTGGTCGCGAAGGTCGAGCGCGCCGCGTTCCATGCGTAACGGCAACACGCTGATCGGCATGGGCATGGCCACCGCCACCTATCCGGCCAATCGGAGCGAAACGTCCGCCATCGCGCGGATTCTGCCGGACGGCAGCGCAATGGTCGCCTCGGGCACCCAGGATCTTGGCACCGGCACCTATACGGTGATGACCCAGGTTGCCGCAGATGCACTCGGTTTCGCGCCGGAAAATATCCACTTCGCGCTCGGCGATTCGTCGTTGCCGAGGGCGCCGGGGTCGGGCGGCTCACAATCGGCGGCAAGTGTTTCGCCGGCCGTACACGATGCGGCAGCCCAGGTGCGCAGCCAGTTGATCGCCCTGGCCCTCGCCGACGAAGCCTCGCCCGTGCACGGCATCGCGCTCGACGACATCACGGTCGAGAACGGTTGGGTCACGAGCCGCTCGCAACCGGCGAAGCGCGATCCGGCGGCGGCGATCATCGCGCGCTCGGGCGGCAAGCCGATCGAAGCCACCGCCACGGTCAAGCCGGGCGACGAAAAGCAGAAGTACTCGCTCCACTCGTTCGGCGCGGTATTCGTCGAAGTCCATGTCGATGCCGACCTCGGCACGATTCGCGTGCCCCGCGTGGTCGGTGTGTATGACGTGGGGCGCGTGCTGAATGAGAAAACCGCGCGCAGCCAGTTGATGGGCGGCATCGTTTGGGGCGTGGGGGCGGCGCTGCAGGAAGAGACCTCGCTCGATACGCGCTATGGGCGCTTCACCAACGCGAATCTCGCCGAGTACCACGTGCCGGTGAATGCCGACATCGGTTCGCTCGACATCACGTTCATCGATCGGCCTGATCCCTACATCAACTCGCTCGGCGTGCGCGGCATCGGTGAGATCGGCATCACCGGCGTGCCGGCGGCGATCGCGAATGCGGTGTATCACGCCACCGGCGTGCGCGTGCGCGATCTGCCAGTGACGCTCGACAAGGTGATCGGGACAATGCAGGTGTGAGGCACGGCGGGTCAGAGCGGCGAGGACGCTCTTTTGATGTGAGGTATGCAGGCCGCTGCATGGGACACACGAACGCAGCGCCGCAGGGGCGGCTTACGCATTGCCGCTTGCCTGCTGATGCGTTGCATCGCACAATCGGTCTCATCCTTTCTACCGGTGCCCGCCCATGGCCTACGCTTCGCTCGCCACCGGCGTGTTGCTCGCCGCCGGCTTCGGCTCCCGCTTCGACCCGGACGGCCTGCACAACAAACTGCTCGCGCGCATGCCCGACGGCACGCCGGTCGCGCACGAAGCCGCGCACCGGCTGCTGCGGGTCGTCTCGCATGTGCTGGCCGTGGTGCGGCCTGGGTCGGACGCCCTTGCCCGCCTTCTGAACGAGGCTGGTTGTGAAGTCATGTTCGCCCCGGCCGCCGAACGCGGCATGGGCGCGAGCCTCGCCGCCGGCATCGAAGCCAGCGAAGACGCCGAAGGCTGGATCGTCGCGCTCGCCGACATGCCGCGCATCGCCACGACGACGATCGAAGCGGTGGCGCGTGCGCTCGACGGCGGCGCTTCCATCGTCGCGCCGTTTTACCAGGGGCAGCGCGGCCATCCGGTCGGCTTCGGCATCGAGCATCGAGACGCCCTGATGACACTCGACGGCGACACTGGCGCGCGCGCGCTGCTGATGTCGCAGCGTGTGATGCGGCTGGACGTCGATGACCCCGGGATTCTGCGCGACGTGGATACGCCGGAAGATCTGCGCAACGTTTAGCTTTAACGCGTGCCCAGCCACTGTCTACCGGTGGGCAATTAGACGAATCAAGCGTACCGGAATGATCACCGGGCTTGCTCCCGCCCGGCGTTTAGGCGGATACTGTATATCCATACAGTATTTTTAAGGCCGGGATTGGCGCATGACGGCATAACGCTGCGTGCATCCACGGCGCGTCAGCATGAAACGCCTTCTGATCGAACCGTCTTTCGCCGCATGGCGGCGCGCCGCGCGGGCGCTGCTGCGGCAAGGTGTCGAGCCGTCGCAGATCGAATGGGTTGAGTCTGGGTCAAACGCCGAACCCACCTGCACTGCTGCGGGCAGCGGCGACACAGGTACCTACGCCGCGCCCGCCATCCCCCGCGAACTGCTTTCCTGGCTGAAAACGGCTGCATGCTTTCGCGCGCCAGACCGCTGGTCGCTGCTGTATCGCGTCCTATGGCGCTGGACGCGCGGCGAGCGCACCGTCCTCGATCTCGGCGACCCTGACGGCTCACTGCTGGATCAACGCATTCGGGCTATCGAGCACGAAACCGAGGATTTACTAACACTCACGCGGTTCAGACGGCGTGATCCATCGACGATGGGGCTGCCCGAATTCGTCGGCTGGTACGAGCCGCGTCACGATCTGCTGGAACGCGCCGCCGTGCGCTTCGCTGCTCGCATGGGCGATTCCACGTGGATGCTCGCCACGCCGCACGGCGCGGTGTTCTGGAACGGCATGCTGCTGCGCATCGACCAGCCGGCGATGGAGGAACCCGAGCAGGCCGCAGAGGCGCTGCCGGCAAGCGCCATGACCGGCGAAGCCATCACCAGCACGCCCACCGAAGCACTCTGGCTCGCGTATTACGCCAGCGCCTTCAATGGCGCGCCGTTACCCGTGCCGTTGCGCTACTGGAGAATGCCGCCCGCGGGTCCGCCGTTGCCGGCACGCCTTGCACGCGAGCGCAGCCGTCTCGGCGCGCAAAACGCCACCGTCACCGTTCCCCATGCGCCACCCGTCGAGTATTCGGCGGTGACGCCGCCGTTGATTGAGCCCACTGGCCCACTCGCCACCTGCCGGCGCTGCGCGTTATGGCGCAATGCGAAACAGGCGGTGGCGGGCGCCGGACCTGCCACCGCGGCGATCATGGTGGTCGGCGAACAACCCGGCGAGCACGAGAACCAGCACGGCGAGCCCTTTACCGGCCCGGCCGGCCAACTGCTGGACGTCGTGCTGGCACGCGCCGGTCTGAAGCGGGAGGCACTGTATCTGACTTACACCGTCAAGCATTACAAATGGGAAACGCTCGATCACCAGCGCGTCCACCGCACGCCCGCGTGGCGCGAAGTCGAGGCTTGCCAGTACTGGCTGGAAAAAGAACTGACGCGGATTGCGCCACGCGTGGTCGTCACACTGGGAGCGACTGCGCTGAAAGCGCTGACCGGCGCGCACGTCAATCTGTCCGAATACCTCGGTCAAACCATCGCCCACGAGGGGCGCCTGATCGTGCCGGCCTGGCATCCGTCGTATGCGCTGAGAACGGTCGACGCCAGGTTGCGCGACGACATCGTGGCAACCATTGCGGCGGCATTCGGACGCGCAGCGGCGCTGGCGGCCGGTGGTACGTAGCCCGCGGCAAAAACAACGCCCAAAGGTGAGCAAGTTCGGGGCATGCTCGCTGCGTAACGGTGAGCCTCTGCGGGAGACCGCGGCAGAATCGGCCCGGCCAGGCATACGGTTTGCGTCGAGCGCAGCGGTAACACAAGCCGCGCCAATTCCGCCTAAGCTGATGTGACGCCGCCAATCCAGCAAGATTGTTTCGCGCAATATTGAGCTTCGAATGTGGCCCCGAGCGTTTCAACCTCACCCTACCTCCCATGAGCGAAACCAGCCCACGCCTTTTCATCGTCTCGCCCCATTTCGACGACGCCGTCTTCAGTTGCGGCGCACTCCTCGCCGCCCATCCTGACGCCGCGGTCTGCACGGTGTTTGCCGCGCCGCCCGAGCAGGAAATGCATACCGAATGGGATCGAAGGTCGGGTTTCGCGAGCGCCCATGAGGCCATCCACGCCCGCACGCGCGAAGACAACCTCGCGCTAGAGGTGCTCGATGCGATTCCGCTACGCATGCCGTTTCGCGACGACCAATACAGGGACTCGCCATCGATCAGCAAATTGGCGGCGGAACTCGAGGAGACCATCTACCGCACGACCGCGAACACGCTGCTGATGCCGCTCGGGCTGCATCACGAAGATCACGTACGCGTGTTCGAGGCCTGCTGCGAAATCCTGCCACGCCTGTCGCATCTCACGTGGTTCGCCTATGAGGAAGCGATTCACCGCCGCACGCCGGGTGTCGTGCAAGCGCGGCTCGCGGACCTCGCGCAACGTGGCATCGTCGCGACGCCGGCTTATCCGAGTGCGGGTCATACAATTGATCTTGCGCGCCGCACGCAACTCAAACGCGAAGCGGTCAACGCCTACGAAAGCCAGCTGCGGGCGTTCGGCGCGGGCGATTACGACGATGTTTTCGCCGCCGAACGTTACTGGCAATTGAGCGTGGGCCGCCGCGTGAAAAAGTGAGGGCCGCACCGCGCGCTGGATCGTCTACGCTTGAAGGGAATAACCGGAGTGCGTGCAGGCAGCGACATCCGGGCGCTATCGTGGGCCGTGCCGCCCGCGTTACCGCCAGCGTCTCGACCCGATCCTCTGCGCGTTTTCCGGCTGTCTTCTTTTCAGCCCGCCTCTCAACTCACAGGTGTTGCAATGAGCTACGACATGCATACCAGCCCGATTCCCGATCCCAATGCCGATCCGAACCGGGACCCGGAAGCCGATCCGCTAGTGCCGCCGTCGCCCGGTCATCACACTGAGGAGCCGCAGCGGCCCGATGGGCCGCCGGATAAAGACCCGGTGTGACGCCCGTGCGGTTGCTACCGGACGCGTGTGGACCCGTGCCTTAGCGTGTCAGCTCGGTAAAGCCTTGCAAGAGACGGTCGATGTCGGCGGCGTGGATGTTGCCCATCGTCGAGATGCGGAACAGTTCGGCCGACAGTCCGCCCTGGCCCGCATAAATGACGAAGCCGCGCGCCTTCAGCGCGTCGTGCAGTTGCGGATACGCCACGCCGTCCGGCAAGCGATACGCACGCAGCACCACCGACGATTGCGCCGGCGGCAACACACTGCCGATGCCCCGCTCAGCCAGGCCCGCGCGAGCCTGCTCGGCGAGGGCTGCGTAACGCGCGTGGCGTGCCTTCCAGCCACCTTCGTCGGCGAGTTCGCGCAGCGCTTCGACCAGCGCGTAATACGCATGGACCGACGGCGTGAACGGCGTATTGCGCTGGTCCTGCAAACGCGCAAGGCGGCCGAGGTCCAGGTAATACGTGCGGCTCGCCGCCTGCGCGAGCGCCGCGCGCCGCACCAGCACGAACGACGCGCCCGGCACGCCATGCAGGCACTTGTTCGCGGTCGCCGCGACGGCGTCGAGACTGGCGTCGGCGAAATCAATCGCTTCCGCGCCGAAGCTGCTGACGCCGTCCACCAGCAGGCGCAGACCACGTTCGCGGCACAGCGCGCCGAGCGCCTGCAGATCGTTCAGGCGGCCGGTGGTCGTTTCGTGATGGATCACCGCGACGTGCGTGAACGCTTTATCCGCGTCGAGGCGTTCGGTGATCTTCGCGAGATCCGGCGCCTGCATCCAGTCGTGCGTCAGCGACTCGTGCGCGATGCCGTATTGCATGGCGATCTGCGAAATACGTTCGCCGTACACGCCGTTTTCCACCACCAGCAGCTTGCCGTTCTGCGGCACCAGCGCGGCGGTCATGCTTTCGACAGCCGCCGTGCCGGAACCGGTCATCAGTACCGCTTGCCATTCGCCGGCGTCGAGGCCATACAGATCGACCAGACGCGTGCGCGCTTCTTCCTGCAAGTCGAAAAACTCGCTTTCACGGTGGCACAGATCCGTTTGCAACAGGCTGTTGCGGACGCGTTCGGTGAGCGTCACCGGACCGGGATTGAGCAGCAACATAAACGCACTCCTTAAGCGGCGCCGATGTGGCGCATCAGGCGCGTCTTCACATCGGGCGGGGTGATAGTGGGACGCGGCAGGCCATCGGGCGTGCCGCGGCGAATCGCCAGTCGCGCGAAACGCGGGCCATGGGGCGATGGTGCGGTTTCGAACAGTTCATCGATCACGTTGACGTCGTCGCTTTCGACCGCCGACGCGTAACCGCACGCCGCGGCGACACCCGCAAACGAGACTTGCGACGACACCGTGGCCTGACCGCCTGTCGAGTCGTGCGCGCCGTTATCCAGCAGCACGTGCGTGAGATTCGACGGACCGTACGCGCCGAGCGTTGCGAATGCACCCATGCGCATCAGGGCGGCGCCGTCGCCGTCGAGCGCCACGACGTGCAGATCCGGACGCGCAAGCGCGAGACCCAGCGCGAACGGCGTCACGCAACCCATCGAGCCGACCATGTACAACTGGTTGGGACGGTCGTCGATGGCATAGAGTTCGCGGCCGCAAAAACCGGTCGACGCAAGCACCACCGTCGATTCGAGCGGCGTGTGCGCGATGACTTTCTGCAGCGCGTCGTGACGCGAGGCCAATTCATTCGTCGCGACGTTCCTGAATGGCGAACGCGGCGCTACCGGCACGCGGCGGGCACTTGCGGCGCCTTCTTTCAACTCGTACGGCGCCACACTGCCCTTTTGCATCACGAGCGCGTACGGACGGCCGGTTTCATCCATGTGAGCGATCGCGCGATCCAGCGCCGGGCCGATCGCGTCGGCTTCGGTCGGGAAGGTTTCCCACGGAATTTCCATCGTATCGAGCATCGCCGGCGTGACCGGGCCCATCAGCGCGTGCTGCGGTTCGTCCGCGACGCCGGGTTGCCCACGCCACGTCACGATCAGCAATTGCGGCAGACGGAAGGTCCACGTGAGCGAGGTCAGCGGGCTCACGGCATTGCCGAGGCCCGAGTTCTGCATCATCGTGATGCCGCGCCGGCCGTTCTGCGCGCCAAGCGTGACGCCCGCGATCAACGCGACCGCATCGCCTTCATTGGCCGCCGAGACGTAGTGCAGCGATTCGTCCTGCAACACGTAGTTGATGAACGGCGTCAGATACGAGCACGGTACACCTGCATACCAGTCGAAGCCGCGTTCACGCGCCGCCTCGACGAACTGTGCTGCCTCGATCATTGCGCGGCTCCGCTGGCAGCGTCCGTCTGGTTGCCGACCGTTGCCGCGAACGGCGCCTGTGCATGCGCGAAATCGCCGGCGCGGCGGAAGTCTTCCAGATCGTTCACACCGCGCCAATGACCGTGCACGTATTGCACTTCGATCGATTCACCTGCTTCGATCAGCGCGTTCAGCAGCGCAGGCATATCGAGCAAATCGAAATCCGGGCGCGCCTGCAGTTTGCCGAGCACCGCTTGCAAACGCTCACGCCCCTCGCCGCGCACATTCAGCAGACCGACCCAGCGGCCATGCGGCGTTTGCGAAGCGATGGCCGAGCTTGCCTCCTGCCCGCTCGACACATGACGCAGCGTAACCTTGTTGCCGAACAGCCCGCGATCGTCCGCTGCCGAGCACCATGCGAAGTCGCGCACGCTGGCGTTTTCCGCATCGGTCAGCGACGAATCGACCACCACGCTAAACGCGGCTTCGCTTTCGACCAGATCGCGCAAGATGTAGCTGCGGAACAGCAGATCGCCGTAGGAGATGACCGTGTCGCCCGCAAGCTTATCGACCGCGCAGGCGAGCGACGCCAGTTCGCCGGTTTGCGCGTGACGTTCGTTGACGACCAGCTTGATACCGGCCGTGTCGATCGCATCGGCGCGATAGCCGCCGACCACGGTGATGTCGTTGACGCTTTGCTTCTTGAACGCATCGATAAGCCAGCGCAACAGCGGCTTGCCGGCGATCGGCAGCATGACTTTCGGACGATCTTCGGTGACGGCTTCGAGCCCCTTGCCGCGGCTTGCTGCGAGCACGATAGCGGAGCCCGCCGAGCGGCCGCTCGACAGATAGCGGTCTTCGGCTTCCGAGTATTCGTCGGCGTCTTGCAAACGGAAAATCTCGTTGACGGCGGCGATGCTGTCTTCGACGTTGACGAGCGTTTCGCTCGAATGAATTTCCTTGGCGACGGCCTGCATGGCCGAGGTCGCGGCGCGGATCAGATGATTCGCCCAGATGACCGTGCTGATGCCGGCTTCGCGGAATACTTCCGTCGGCGTGCTGTAGTACTTGGTCGGCACGATGACGAGCGGCGCGCGGCCGGCCCATTCGCGCGCGAACTCGAGAATTTCATCGGGACGCGAGAGCTTGCTGTGAATCAGGATCGCGTCGGCGCCGGCTTGCCGATAGGCTTCGGCGCGACGCAGTGCTTCGTCCATGCCCCAGCCGGCGATCAGCGCTTCGACGCGCGCAACGATCGAGAAGTTTTCATCGGACTGCGAGTCTTTGCCGGCTTTGATCTTGCCGCAGAACTCATCCATATCGGCGAGCGGCTGCGCTTCGCCGTTGATGAAGCTATTCGTTTTCGGGAATTGCTTGTCTTCGATGCAGACGCCGGCGATGCCGCGTTGTTCGAGCTTGCGCACGAGACGTCGCACGTTGTTGAAATTACCGTAGCCGGTATCGCCGTCGAGGAGGATGGGCAGATCACTGGCATCGGCCATGAATTCGAGGGTATCGACGACTTGCGTCCAGCTGGCTTCGTTGTTGTCGCGCACGCCGAATTGGGCGGAGATCGCGAGGCCCGAACCCCAGATCGCCTTGAAGCCGGCTTCGCGGACGATGCGGGCGGAGAGACCGTTGTGGGCCTCCATCATGAATTCGAGTTCGTTGCTGACGAGCATCTGGCGCAGACGCGCGCTGCGGGAAGCGGAGACGAAAGCAGGTTCGCGGGCGTTCATTTTCTTTACTCCTGGTGGCGGGCTTATTGGGGCTCTTTCGGTGCTCTTTTTTTGCCCGGCTGGCGGCTGGAAAATGGCGACTATAGCTGAAATCGTTTTTATTCGGTGTGTGGGTGATATTTGGGTTTTCTGATGTTGTTGTTAAGTGGGGAAATGTGTTGTTTTTTGCATTCCATGCAGGGGGGTTGGGGTTTGGGGTTTTTTGGCGTTGTGTGGAGGAATGTGATTGGGGCCTGCGGGGCTTGGGTTTTCAGGGGTTTTGTTTTTATTTTTTATTCTGTTTAATTTGGTTTGTTTTTTTGGTTTTATATCTGGTTTTGTTTATTCTGCTTCTGCATTTATTTGTTTTTTGTATTTATTATGTTAGTGGTCTATTAGCGTTGCCCCTATGCGGGGCGGCACTTACTTTCTTTGCCGCCGCAAAGAAAGATAAGCAAAGAAAGCGGCTCAAACCGCTAATGCTAAGTGGGTTCCGTGGTTTACAAGCGGTAGTGGTGCATCTGGAATCCGTGCCCTCGCACATTCGGCACCAGTGACAAAGGATTCTTCAACTCCCACTCCGCACTACGTGCGTCGCGGACGGGTCTGCCACGGAAACCAGAGGCTTCGGTTCAGTCTGCGGAGGCCGTCGGCTTCGCCTCGGCAACGCACCTCTGCATTCCCCCAAACACCCCACTTCAAACGATAGGCCGGTGGACTCCAACCACCATCTCAAGCCAAAACCCAGTCACGATTATGGTCCCGGCCTTGGCCCCTGTTCCTGTTCCTGTTCCTGTTCCTGTTCCTGTTCCTGTTCCTGTTCCTGTTCCTGTCACGGTCACGGTCACGGTCACGGTCACGGTCACGGTCACGGTCACGGTCACGGTCACAGCCACAGCCACAGCCACAGCCACAGCCACAGCCACAGCCACAGCCATTGTTGCAGTTGCAGTTGCAGTTGCAGTTGCAGTTGCAGTTGCAGTTGCAGTTGCAGTTGCAGCGGCGATGCAATGACGAGGCATGGTTCAAGCGGCGAGACGGGAGCGCCAAAACACTGTGTGGGTTTTATGAAGTACGTTTCGGCGCGCGCAGCGTCGCCGGAAGTATGACTCCTTTGTCACTTGCGCCGAATGCGCGAGGGCACGGATTCCAGATGCACCACTACCGCTTGTAAACCACGGTTCCCGCTTAGCATTAGCGGTT
>NZ_JAQQCQ010000018.1:0-166699 GCF_046030355.1 Paraburkholderia caffeinilytica | reverse complement strand
ACACTCACCCTTGCAAGCGTTATTTTGACAAGCGTATTACCGATGCTTGAAAACCGGTTTGCGCTTCTCAACGAACGCAGCCATCCCCTCCTTCTGATCCTCAGTAGCGAAGAGCGAATGGAAGAGGCGGCGTTCGAAATGCACACCCTCCGCGAGCGTCGTTTCGTATGCACGGTTAACCGACTCCTTGATCATCATCACCGCCGGTAACGGGAATTCAGCGATGGTCGCGGCCGCAGCCACCGCCTCATCAAGCAGGGAAGCAGCGGGAATCACCCGCGAGACCAATCCCGCGCGTTCGGCCTCCGCAGCGTCCATGAAGCGGGCGGTCAGACAGAGGTCCATCGCTTTCGCCTTGGAGACTGCGCGCGGGAGCCGTTGTGTGCCACCGGCGCCCGGCATGACACCGAGCTTGATTTCCGGCTGGCCGAATTTCGCTGTATCGGCGGCGAGAATAATGTCGCACATCATTGCCAGTTCGCAGCCGCCCCCAAGCGCAAATCCCGCCACTGCAGCAATAATCGGCTTGCGGATGGAGCGCACCGCTTCCCAGTTGCGAGTGATGTAATCGCCTTTGTAGACGTCCATATAGGTGTAGGTCGCCATCATGCCGATGTCGGCTCCAGCGGCGAACGCTTTCTCGCTGCCTGTCACCACGATCGCACCAATCGCGTCGTCGGCATCGAATTCACGTAGCGCTGTACCCAGTTCGTCCATCAACGCGTCGTTCAGTGCGTTCAACGCCTTCGGGCGATTTAACGTGACCAACCCGACCCGTCCGCGCGTCTCAACCAGAATGTTTTCGTAAGCCATGTTGCCTCCTAATAGTTAGTGGCGCGCAAAAAACGCTTCGCGCGGCTGTCTCAGTAATGCTACCATTCACCAACCAACCGGTCGGTCAATTATTCGACAGGCTTTTCCCAACGTACAGCCAAGCCCCTCTGCCATGACACATCCGCTATTCACCAAGCACGAAGACACGCTGCAAAAGGCACTTACCGCGGTTGAAACGCGCGGCTACTGGAGTCCGTTCGTCGAGATGCCCAGTCCGAAAGTGTACGGGGAAACAGCTAATGCCGACGGCGAAGCCGCATTCAAGGCGCATCTGAACAAGGCGTTCGAACTGGACCAGCCGTCAACTGGAGAAACGGTCGGCGCCGAAATCTCGCCGTTCGGGTTTCCGCTCGGCGTACGCTATCCGAAGGCCAATCCCGACGCGCTGATCTCCGCCGCAGCAGTTGCACAGCGCGACTGGCGCGCAGCCGGCCCGCAAGCGTGGATCGGTGTGTGCCTCGAAATCCTCGCGCGCGTGAATCGCGCCAGTTTCGAGATCGGCTACAGCGTGATGCACACGACCGGTCAGGCGTTCATGATGGCCTTCCAGGCCGGCGGCCCGCACGCGCAAGACCGTGCGCTCGAGGCGGTTGTGTACGCATGGGACCAGCTCCGCCGCATTCCCGCCGACGCTCACTGGGAAAAACCACAAGGCAAAAATCCGCCGCTCGCGATGCACAAGCGCTACATTGTTGTGCCGCGCGGCACCGGCCTCGTGCTCGGCTGCTGCACCTTCCCGACGTGGAACGGCTATCCGGGCCTCTTCGCCGATCTGGCCACCGGCAACACTGTTATCGTGAAGCCGCATCCGGGTGCAATTCTGCCGCTCGCGCTGACCGTGCGCATCGCGCGCGAAGTGCTGCGCGAAGCCGGATTCGATCCGAACGTTGTTACGCTGTTGGCCACTGAACCGAACGACGGCGCGCTGGTTCAGGACCTGGCTCTGCGCCCTGAAATCAAATTGATCGATTTCACGGGCAGCACGCAGAACGGCACCTGGCTCGAACGCAATGCACACCAGGCTCAGGTCTACACCGAAAAAGCCGGTGTCAACCAGATCGTGATTGACTCGGTCGACGACATCAAAGCCGCCGCTCGCAATATCGCCTTCTCGCTCGCGCTGTACTCGGGACAAATGTGTACCGCGCCGCAAAACATCTATGTGCCGCGCGACGGTATCCGCACCGCTGACGGCACGCTCGGCTTCGACGAAGTCGCTCAGACCATCGCCGGCGCCGTGCAAAAACTGGTCGCAGACCCGGCTCGCGCCGTTGAACTGCTTGGCGCGATCCAGAACGAAGGTGTCGCTCAACGCATTGAGGAAGCCAGCAAGCTCGGCCGCGTTCTAGTAGAAAGCCAAACGCTGGAACATCCCGCTTTTGCCGGTGCCCGCGTACGCACGCCGCTCGTTCTCCAACTGGATGCCGCTACCGACCACGCACAGTTCACCAAAGAATGGTTCGGTCCGATCTCATTCGTGATCGCAACGGACTCGACAGCGCAGTCGCTCGACCTTGCTGGCGCAATCGCCGCCGAACATGGCGCGCTGACGCTGTCGGTTTACAGCACGAATGAAGCCGTGCTCGAAGAGGCGCACGAAACATCGATCCGCGGCGGCGTAGCCCTCTCGATCAATTTGACGGGCGGCGTATTCGTCAATCAATCGGCGGCCTTCTCCGACTTCCACGGCACGGGCGCAAACCCGGCGGCAAATGCCGCGCTGGCCGACGCAGCTTTTGTCGCGAACCGCTTCCGCGTTGTTCAAAGTCGCGTTCATGTTGAACCGAAAGCAGCACCGGCGGTAGCTGGCTGAATGGCATAAGACAAAAGCACGGCTTTCGTCCTATGCCGTTTGGCCGAATGGACCGAGCCGTGCGCCGCAACTAACATGAGACATCGGATCGGTATGTCCCGCCGGTCCCTCCCAGCAGGAACCCACATGAACGACGCCTTCATTTGCGACGCGATTCGCACCCCAATCGGCCGCTACGGCGGCGCCCTGAAGGATGTCCGTGCCGACGACCTCGGTGCGGTACCGATCAAGGCGTTGATCGAACGCAATGCCAGTGTCGACTGGCAGGCCCTCGACGATGTGATCTATGGCTGCGCCAATCAGGCCGGTGACGACAACCGCAACGTGGCCCGCATGGCTGCTTTGCTGGCCGGCTTGCCTACGAACGCGTCCGGTACGACCCTCAACCGTCTGTGCGGCTCGGGTATGGACGCGGTCGGCACCGCGGCGCGCGCCATCAAGGCCGGCGAAGCGCGGCTGATGATTGCAGGCGGCGTCGAAAGCATGACGCGTGCGCCGTTCGTGATGGGCAAGGCCACCAGCGCATTTTCACGGCAAGCCGATATTTATGACACGACCATCGGCTGGCGTTTCATCAATCCGTTGATGAAGCGTCAATACGGTGTCGATTCGATGCCGGAGACCGCGGAAAACGTGGCCGTCGAGTTTGGCATTAGTCGTGCGGATCAGGACGCCTTCGCTCTGGCGAGCCAGCAAAAGGCAGCTCGCGCGCAGCGCGACGGCACGCTTGCTCAGGAAATTGTCGGCGTTGAAATCGCGCAGAAGAAAGGCGATCCCATCCGCGTGACGCTCGACGAGCATCCGCGCGAAACGTCGCTCGAAAGCCTGGCCAAGCTCAAAGGCGTGGTCCGCCCCGACGGCAGCGTGACCGCCGGCAATGCATCGGGCGTGAACGACGGTGCATGCGCACTGCTGCTCGCAAATCAGGATGCCATCGAACAATACGGTTTGCGTCGCCGCGCACGAGTGGTGGGCATGGCGACGGCGGGCGTGGAGCCGCGCATCATGGGCATCGGCCCGGCGCCGGCCACGCAAAAGCTGTTGAAGCAACTGAACATGACACTCGATCAGTTCGACGTGATCGAGTTGAACGAAGCCTTTGCATCGCAGGGGCTGGCGGTTTTGCGCACGCTCGGTCTGCGCGACGACGATCCACGCGTCAATCCGAATGGCGGAGCGATTGCGCTCGGTCACCCGCTCGGCGCTTCGGGCGCGCGTTTGGTTACCACAGCGCTTTATCAGCTTGAACGAATCAATGGCCGCTTCGCGCTGTGCACGATGTGTATTGGCGTGGGCCAAGGCATCGCATTGGTGATCGAACGGCTCTGACACTAACGCCGCATAGGCCGCCCCACCGGTCAAAAAGACTTTGAGGAGACACCCAATGTCATATGAAGCGATTCGCGTCGACATCGATACATCGAGCCGCGTCGCGACCATCACATTGAGCCGCCCGGACAAGCTCAACAGCTTTACGCGCGCGATGCACCAGGAATTGAGCACCGCACTCGACCAGGTCGAAGCATCCGGCGTCCGCGCCCTCGTGCTGACCGGTGCTGGCCGCGGCTTCTGCGCGGGACAGGATCTCGCCGATCTCGACTTCACGCCGGGCGCAATGACCGATCTGGGCGAACTGATCGACGCATATTTCAATCCGCTGATTCGCCGCCTGCAAGCATTACCGTTGCCCGTGATTGCCGCGGTCAACGGCACGGCCGCCGGCGCCGGCGCCAATCTCGCGCTGGCTTGCGATCTCGTGCTGGCCGCACGTTCGGCTAATTTCATTCAGGCATTCGTCAAGATCGGCCTCGTGCCGGACTCGGGTGGCACGTGGTTCCTGCCGCAACGCGTCGGCATGGCCCGCGCCCTGGGCCTCGCCATCACCGGCGACAAACTGGGTGCGGAAAAAGCCGAAAGCTGGGGGCTGATCTGGCAAGCGGTCGATGACACCGAACTGGCCGCCACAGCAAACAAACTTGCGGCACAACTCGCGCATCAACCCACGCGCGCCATCGCCGCGATCAAGCAGGCAATGCGCACTGGTGCGACACAAACGCTGGATCAGCAGCTCGATCTCGAACGCGATCTGCAACGCGAACTCGGTGCTTCGCACGATTACGCGGAAGGTGTGCAAGCGTTCGTGGAAAAACGCGCGCCGCGCTTCGAGGGTCGCTGATATGTCCACGCAACCAAATCACCCCGCCCAAATGACACCTGACGAACTCGCTCGCGCAACCGCGGCCGCCATGTACGAGAACGACGCGTGCAGCCGGGCGCTCGGCCTCGAAATCGTAGAAGTACGCCCAGGGTACGCGCGCCTGCGCATGGCTGTGCGCGACGACTTCCTGAACGGCCATCAGATTTGCCACGGCGGCCTGATTTTCACGCTCGCTGATTCGACATTCGCTTTTGCCTGCAACACGTACAACATCAACACGGTTGCAGCGGGCTGCTCGATCGAGTTCCTGCGGCCCGTACGAGGCGGCGACGTGTTGACGGCTGAAGCAGTCGAACAAACGCTGAGCGGCCGCACCGGCATTTACGATATTCGCGTCACGAATCGCGCAGAGGAAACCGTCGCGATGTTTCGCGGCAAATCTGCCCAGATCAAAGGCAACCTGATTCCTACCGGTGATCGAACAGTAGATTGAACAGCGGAGCCGCGACCTGTTCGCGGCACATTGGCAGCACCTGAATAGATAGTAGATAGCAGCGAGTCCCCGGTTTTTGCGCGAAAGCGCACCGCACCCCAGACCCAAGCATTGAGGCAGCAAGGAGACATTCGATGACCACCGCCCTTCCGCTCGATCCCATCGAGACAGCCAGCCGCGACGAGCTCGCCGCGCTCCAACTCGAACGGCTCAAATGGTCGCTGAACCACGCTTACGAGAATTCACCCGTCTATCGGAAAAAATTCGATGAGGCCGGCGTCCACCCGAGCGAAGTGAAGACCCTCGCGGACCTGGCGCGCTTCCCGTTCACCACCAAGAAGGATCTGCGCGACAGCTACCCGTTCGGTATGTTCGCGGTGCCGCAGGAACAGATCTCGCGGATCCACGCGTCGTCCGGGACCACGGGCAAACCGACGGTGGTTGGCTACACGGCGCGCGATATCGATACGTGGGCGAATCTCGTCGCACGTTCGGTCCGTGCCGCTGGCGCGAAACGCGGTGACAAGGTTCACGTGAGCTACGGCTACGGTTTATTCACAGGCGGCCTCGGCGCACACTACGGCGCCGAGCGCGCAGGGCTGACGGTGATCCCGTTCGGCGGTGGTCAGACAGAAAAGCAGGTGCAACTGATTCAGGACTTCCGGCCCGACATCATCATGGTGACGCCGAGCTATATGTTGTCCATCGCCGACGAACTCGAACGGCAAGGCGTCGATCCGGCGAATTGCTCGCTGCGTATCGGCATCTTCGGTGCGGAACCCTGGACCAACGACATGCGCCAGGCGATCGAAAAGCGCATGGGTATTGACGCTGTGGATATCTACGGTCTGTCTGAAGTGATGGGACCCGGTGTCGCCTCGGAATGCGTCGAGACTAAAGACGGCCCAACCATCTGGGAGGACCATTTCTACCCCGAGATCATCGACCCCGAAACCGGCGAAGTACTGCCGGATGGCGAGCTCGGCGAGCTGGTATTCACCTCGTTGACCAAGGAAGCATTGCCGATCGTCCGATACCGAACGCGCGATCTGACGCGCCTCCTGCCAGGCAGCGCACGCACCATGCGCCGGATGGAAAAAATCACAGGCCGTTCAGACGACATGATGATCGTGCGCGGCGTCAACGTGTTCCCAACGCAGATCGAAGAATTGCTGCTCAAGCAACGCGCCCTCGCGCCACACTATCAAATCGTGCTGACGAAGGAAGGACCGCTCGATGTATTGACGTTGAACGTCGAGCCCTGCCCGGAATCAGCGCCGGATGCTGCCGCGCTGACCACGGCAAAACAGGCACTGACGTACGACATCAAGGCGCTGATTGGCGTCAGCGCAATCGTGAACGTGCTGGGCGTGAACGGCATCGAGCGTTCGGTAGGCAAAGCACGGCGAGTGGTGGACAAGCGGAAGTCGGGGCTTTGAGCGAAGCGCCAAATGTTGATGCCTGATAACGGCACTGATCGGTGTCAGCGCCGTTATCAAACCAGGAATCAGGGCTCAGGGCTCAGAAAAAACCGCCACCGCCCCGCCAAACCCTCACGAATTCGGCAACAGCAACCACATCCGGCCACCCTGCTTCATCTTGCCGGCCAGATCGCCGGCATCGTCGCCGAGACCCCAGAAGTAGTCCGCGCGCACGCCGCCCTTGATTGCGGAACCCGTGTCCTGCGCAAAGACGAGACGATTCATCGGCGAGTTCGTCAACGGACGTGTGGTCTGCAAGAACACCGGCGTACCCAGCGGAATCGAAGCCGGATCCACCGCAATCGATCGCTCCGGTGTCAACGGCACGCCTAGCGCACCAATCGGACCATCCGCCCCGCCGCTCGGCACACTCTCACCGGACGGCATCTCGCGGAAGAACACGAAGCGTGGATTCGTATCGAGCAACGCGTCGACCCGCGCCGGGTTCGCGCGTGCCCATGCCTTGATGCCTTGCATGGTCGCCTGCGCCGGCGTCAATTCACCGCGATCGAGCAGCCAACGCCCAATCGACTTGTACGGTTGATTGTTGGTGCCGCCGAATCCCACCCGCATCACGCTGCCGTCTTCCATCACGACGCGCCCGGAGCCCTGCACTTGCAGGAAGAACGCTTCGATCGGATCGTCGACCCACACGAGTTCATTACCATTGAGCACGCCTGCTCGCTCGAGTTGCGCACGCGCGGGCAGCGGTGCACCCGCGCGATAGCCGGATGGCCAGCGGTACAGCGCCGTCTGATATACGCCATGCCGCGTACGCGAGCCCCGCAGCAACGGCTCGTAGTAGCCGGTGACAAGGCCGTCGAGCGTGCCGTCGTTATTGGCTAGCTGGAACGGCGTGAAATACGCCTCGAAAAATGCCCGCGCACTGATGACATCCAGATCGTCGATCTGCGAAGCCGCCGCGCATGCGCGGGCCCAATTCGGTTGACGGGCAAGCCTCAGGCAGTTTTGCCGCAACGCGGCCGTTGCGCCGATCAGCGAATCGTCCTGCCACCCTGGCACCTGCTGCCAGGCTACGGCGGTGAGCCGTGTTGCGGCGATCTGCCCAGGTATGATCGCCGCACCCGTGGGCGGCGAAACCGAAGGCCGGACTGCACCGCCGCCTCCGCAGGAAGCCAGCATCACCGCAACCGAAAGCGCGCCGAGCCATGCTCCGGCCGTGCGGACAAAACGCATACAATGTTCGTTCTTGATGGAAACCGCCATGTCTGATCTGTTCGACGAATACCCGATGCTCATCTTCGCGCTGGAATCGCTCCTCGCGCTCTTCCTGCTCGTCTTTATTGTTGTCTGGACGTCGTCCGGCAAGAAAAAGGCCGCGCGCGCCGCCACCCATGAACAGCAAAAGCAGAAAAAGTCCCAGTAAAGCTGCGTCGTAGCGCTTTTAAAGACCTCGCGTCACGCACTCGGTTCAATGCAAAGTACGCGGCATCCGCAGAATGAACTCGGGCACGGGTGCATCGAAACGCTCGCCGTCCTCCGCCACGCAGAAATAGTCGCCGCGCATGGTGCCGACGGGCGTCGCGATGACGGCCCAACTCGTATATTCGAAGTGCTCGCCCGGTTTGAGCAGCGGCTGATGCCCCACTACGCCCAGGCCTTTCACTTCCTGCACATTGTTTTCGCTGTCGGTGATCACCCAGTGACGCGCAATCAACTGCGCGGGCACCTGACCGCTGTTACGGATGGTCAGCGTGTATGCAAACGCATACTGGCGGCGCTCCGGGTCCGACTCTTCGGGCAAAAACTGCACCTGCGCCGAGACGCTGAATTCGTACTGGCTCATCCTGATTCCGGTCTGGTGAAGCGGCGTGTGAAAAATCGCGGGAAGCCCCGAACGCCAAAGGTTTGCGGGCGAATTGGCGAAGCGGTGCATATGGTTTGGCATTCTGCTTGATGCGCGGCACGCCCGCAACCGGACAAATCCCTCTGGCCAAGGGCAGCTAAGACGTTTTGTCACTTCTACCGAGCCGCGCCCAAACCGGCCTCAAATCGGCCTCAATCCACCCGCAAACCGGTTCAGAAGCGCACAAAACGGTAAAATAGCGTTTTCCCGCTTGCATCCGCCCCCGCCATGACGCAATTCCGCATCGCTCCCAGCATTCTGTCCGCCGATTTCGCCCGCCTCGGCGAAGAAGTCCGCAACGTTGTCGCCGCCGGCGCCGACTGGATTCACTTCGACGTGATGGACAACCACTACGTGCCGAACCTGACGATCGGCCCGCTCGTGTGCGAAGCGATCCGCCCGCACGTGAACGTGCCGATCGACGTGCACCTGATGGTGCGCCCGGTCGACCGCATCGTGCCGGACTTCGCCAAGGCCGGCGCGAACCTGATCAGTTTTCATCCGGAAGGCTCGGACCATATCGACCGCACGCTGTCGCTGATTCGCGACCATGGTTGCAAGGCCGGCCTCGTGTTCAATCCGGCCACGTCGCTGAATCATCTGGATTACGTGATGGACAAGGTCGATCTGGTGTTGATCATGTCGGTGAATCCGGGCTTCGGCGGCCAATCGTTCATTCCCGAGGCGCTCGTCAAGTTGCGCGAAGCACGTAAGCGGATCGACGCCTACAAGGAAAAGACCGGCCGTGAGATTCATCTCGAAGTAGACGGCGGCGTGAAGGTCGACAACATCGCGGAAATCGCAGCGGCTGGTGCAGACACATTCGTGGCCGGTTCGGCGATTTTCGGCGCGCCGGATCACAAGGTGGTGATCGACAAGATGCGCGCCGCGCTCGCCAACATCGAGCACTGACCGGACGCCGACACCGATCGATCCCCGGGATCCCGCACGCACTAAAGATGACGACTCCATTCCCTGCCCCGACCTTCACCGGCCCGCGCCTGCAAGCCGCGATCATCGACCTGGACGGCACGATGATCGATACCGCCGACGATTTCACCGCCGGCCTGAACGGCATGCTTGCGCAACTCGACGCGGCGGAAACCTCGCGGGAGGAAGTGGTCGGCTATATCGGCAAGGGCTCGGAAAATCTGATTCGCCGTGTGCTGGCGCAGCGTTTCGAAACGGACCACGCTCAGGACCGTTTCGACGAAGCGCTCGCGATCTATCAGGCGGAATACGCCAAGATCAACGGCGTGCATACGCGGTTGTACCCCGAGGTCGAAGCCGGCCTCAGCGCCATGCGCGATGCCGGCCTCAAACTCGCCTGCGTCACCAACAAACCGCACCGTTTCGCGGTCGAATTGCTGAAGCAGTACGGGCTCAGCCAGTATTTCAGCGTCGTGCTCGGCGGCGATAGTCTGCCGAAAAAGAAACCGGATCCGCTGCCGATGCTCACCGCCGCCGCGCAGCTTGGCGTCGCGCCGGAAGCCACGGTCGCCATCGGCGATTCGGAAAACGATGCGCTGGCAGGCCGCGCGGCGGGCATGGCAACGCTGACTCTACCGTACGGCTACAACCACGGCCGAGCTATACAAGAAATAAAATCCGATGGTATAGTTGCCTCGCTGCTCGATGCCGCCAAGGCGATCGCAGCGCACCATTCCACGACTTAAAAGTCCTTCATCCTCATGTTTCTGAATAAAAAACGGAGTCTGATTAGCATCGACCGGGGAGCCTGGCCCTGGCGTCGCTGGTCGCGCTAACCTCACCTGAGGTACGCTGAAGCTCGTCTTCGGCAACCGTTTTTTACTTCGCTGCGCTCACGCGTTTTTTCCATCACCTTGTTTCGCTGCATCGGTTGATTCGGCCTTCGTGTACCCACAAAGTACCGCTGTTCGCTGAAATCCCTTGCATGCGTCGATGGGAAACTCGCGCCGGTCGGTATCATCGTATCGAAACGTCGAACGAACGCCCGACCGGGCGCGCCGCCCCCCGCTTTGTCTGACGCATAGTGCCGTCTGACGTACGTACAGGATCGGAACATGACCGAACTCGAATTCCAGTCCCTCGCCAACGAGGGTTTCAACCGCATTCCGCTGATCGCCGAAGCGCTCGCCGACCTCGAAACGCCGCTCTCGCTGTACCTGAAGCTTGCGCAGAGCGAACGCAACGGCGCCAACTCGTTCCTGCTGGAATCGGTGGTGGGCGGTGAGCGTTTTGGCCGCTATTCGTTCATCGGCCTGCCGGCGCGCACGCTGCTGCGCACCCGCAACGGCGTGTCGGAAGTGGTGCGGGACGGCAAAGTCGTCGAAACGCACGAGGGCGATCCGCTCGAGTTCATCCAGCAATTCCAGGGGCGCTACAAAGTGGCGCAGCGCCCCGGTTTGCCGCGTTTCGCGGGCGGTCTCGCTGGGTATTTCGGCTATGACGCGGTGCGCTACATCGAGAAAAAACTCGCGCACACCGCGCCGCCAGACGACCTGAACCTGCCGGACATCCAATTGCTGCTGACCGAAGAAGTCGCGGTGATCGATAACCTCGCGGGCAAGCTCTACCTCGTGGTGTACTCGGACCCGACGCAGCCTGAGGCATACACGAAAGCCAAGCAGCGTCTGCGTGAATTGCGCCAGCGTTTGCGCTCGACCGTACAGCCCCCGGTCACGTCGGCCAGCGTGCGCACCGAGACCTACCGCGAATTCGCGAAAGACGATTACCTCGCCGCCGTGCGCAAGGCGAAGGAATATATCGCCGCCGGCGAACTGATGCAGGTGCAGGTCGGCCAGCGTCTGACCAAGCCTTACCGCGACAATCCGCTGTCGCTGTATCGCGCGCTGCGCTCGCTGAATCCGTCGCCGTATATGTACTACTACAACTTCGGCGACTTTCACGTGGTCGGTGCGTCGCCGGAAATTCTGGTGCGCCAGGAAAAGCGCGGTGAGGACCGGATCGTGACGATCCGACCGCTCGCCGGCACGCGTCCGCGCGGCAACACACCGGAACGCGACGCCGAGCTCGCCACCGAACTCCTGAACGACCCGAAGGAAATCGCCGAACACGTCATGCTGATCGACCTCGCGCGTAACGACGTGGGCCGCATCGCCCAAATCGGCTCGGTGGTCGTCACCGACAAGATGGTGATCGAAAAGTACTCGCATGTGCAGCACATCGTGAGTTCGGTCGAAGGCAAGCTGAAACCCGGCACCACCAATTTCGACGTGCTGCGCGCCACTTTCCCGGCCGGCACACTGTCCGGCGCGCCGAAGGTTCGCGCGATGGAGCTGATCGACGAACTGGAACCGGTGAAACGCGGCTTGTACGGCGGCGCCGTCGGCTATCTGTCGTTCACCGGCGAAATGGATCTGGCCATCACGATCCGTACCGGCGTGATCGCAAACGGCAATCTGTATGTGCAGGCGGCAGCGGGTGTAGTCGCGGATTCGGTGCCGGAATCCGAATGGCAAGAGACCGAGAACAAGGCGCGCGCTGTGTTGCGCGCCGCCGAGCAGGTTCAAGACGGCCTCGATAGCGACTTCTGACCGGAGACACACCATGCTGCTAATGATCGACAACTACGACTCGTTCACCTACAACCTGGTGCAGTACTTCGGCGAACTCGGCGAAGACGTGCGCACCTATCGGAACGACGAAATCACGCTGGACGAAATTGCGAAGCTCAACCCGGAGCGCATTTGCCTCTCGCCCGGCCCGAGCAACCCGCAACACGCCGGCATCACCCTCGACGTGCTGCGCGAATTCGCCGGCAAGACGCCGATTCTGGGCGTCTGCCTCGGCCATCAGGCGATCGGCGAAGCCTTCGGCGGCCGCGTGGTGCGCGCGCAAACCATCATGCACGGCAAGGTGAGCACGATCGAAACGGACTGCAAAGGCGTATTCGCCGATCTGCCGAAGCATTTCGTCGTCACGCGCTACCACTCGCTCGCGATCGAACGCGAATCGCTGCCGGATTGCCTTGAAGTGTCCGCATGGACCGAAGACGGCGAAATCATGGGCGTGCGTCACAAGGAACTGGCCGTTGAAGGCGTGCAGTTCCATCCGGAATCGATCCTGTCCGAACACGGCCACGCCTTGCTCGAAAACTTCGTGAAGCAGTCTAAGACCGCTCACCGCAGCGCTTGATAAAGAGAGACGAAATCATGTCGATTACGCCCCAGGAAGCGCTGCAACGCACGATCGAGCACCGCGAAATTTTCCACGACGAAATGCTGCACCTGATGCGCCTCATCATGCGCGGCGAACTGTCGCCCGTAATGTCGGCGGCGATCATCACCGGCTTGCGCGTCAAAAAAGAGACCATCGGCGAAATCACTGCCGCCGCCACGGTGATGCGTGAATTTGCCCGGCACGTCGAGGTGCAGGACAACTCGAACTTCGTCGATATCGTCGGCACCGGCGGCGACGGCTCGCACACCTTCAATATTTCCACGGCGACGATGTTCGTTACCGCCGCGGCCGGCGCCAAGGTCGCGAAGCACGGCAATCGCGGCGTGTCGAGCAAGTCGGGCAGCGCGGACGTGCTCGAAGCACTCGGCGTGAATATCGACCTGCAGCCGGATCAGGTGGCGGCGTCGATCGCGGAAACCGGCATGGGCTTCATGTTCGCGCCGAATCATCATCCGGCGATGAAAAACATCGCGCCGGTGCGCCGCGAACTCGGCGTGCGAACCATCTTCAATATTCTCGGGCCACTAACCAATCCGGCCGGCGCGCCGAACCAACTGATGGGCGTATTCCACGCCGACCTCGTCGGCATTCAGGTGCGCGTGATGCAACGCCTCGGCGCGAAGCACGTGCTGGTGGTGTACGGTATGGATGGCATGGACGAAGTCTCGCTCGGCGCGGCCACACAAGTCGGCGAGCTGCGCGACGGCCAGATCCACGAGTACGAAATCCACCCGGAAGACTTCGGCATGCAGATGGTGTCGAACCGTACGCTAAAAGTGGCCGACGCGGCCGAGTCCAAAGTGATGCTGCTCGAAGCGCTCGACAACAAGCCGGGCGTCGCGCGTGAAATCGTCACGCTGAACGCGGGCACCGCCCTCTATTCGGCGAACGTGGCGGCGTCGATTGCGGACGGCATCCAGTTGGCGCGCGAAGCGATCGCAAGCGGCAAGGCACGGGCGAAGGTCGACGACCTGATCCGCTTCACCCAGCAATTCAAGCAGTAACTACGTAGCGAGACACTCATGAGCGACATCCTCGACCGCATCATCGCGGTCAAACGCGAAGAAGTCCGCGCGGCCGAACAGAGCGCGCCGCTCGAAGAACTGCGCCTCGAAGCCTCGTCGCGCGACATCCGTGATTTCGTCGGCGCATTGCGCGCGAAACATGCGGCCGGTCTGGCCGCTGTCATTTCCGAAGTGAAGAAAGCGAGTCCGTCGAAAGGCGTGTTGCGCGAAAACTTCGTCCCTGCCGACATTGCACGTTCGTATGAAAAACACGGCGCGGCGTGCCTGTCCGTGCTCACCGACGTGCAATTTTTTCAAGGCAGCGTTGCGTATCTCGAAGAGGCGCGCGCCGCCTGCAGTTTGCCGGTGCTGCGCAAAGACTTCATCGTCGATCCGTACCAGATCGTCGAAGCCCGCGCGATGGGGGCGGACGCGATCCTGCTGATCGCCGCCGCGCTGGAAACTTCACAGATGCAGGATCTCGAAGCGCTCGCACATTCACTGGGCCTCGCGGTGCTGGTCGAAGTGCATGACAGCAATGAGCTGATGGAAGCGCTCACGCTGAAAACGCCGCTGATCGGCATCAACAACCGCAATCTGCGCACCTTCGAAACGTCGATCGACACGACCATTGGCATGCTCGAATCGATCCCTGACGATCGTATCGTCGTCACGGAGTCGGGCATTCTGTCGCGCGTCGATGTCGAACGTCTGCGGGCGATGGACGTGCATACGTTCCTCGTCGGCGAGGCGTTCATGCGCGCGGAAGAGCCGGGCGTGGAACTTGCGCGGATGTTTTTTTAAGCGCGGGTCCAACATTCAGCAGACGCAGCGGAGCACACGATGGCCATGGAACGTGAAATCAAGCTGGCACTCCCGGCGAGCCAGGTGACGGCGACGACGCAGTGGTTCGTCGCGCGCACCGGCGACGAAGGCCGCCCGATCAAGCTGGCGAATATCTACTTCGACACGCCAGCGCTGACACTAGCTAGCTCGAAAAGCGCGCTGCGGCTGCGGCATACACCGGACGGCTGGCTGCAAACGTTCAAGACGGTGGGCAATGCCAAAGATGGTCTGCACAGCCGGCATGAATGGGAAATGCCGGTGGCGGGCGAGAAACTCGAAATCGACGCGCTGTTGCGTGAATGTGACGAACCGACAGCCGCCGAAGCCCTGCGCCAGGCAGCACCCGAACTGATCGAACTGTTTCGCACGAATTTCACGCGCACGCTGTGGAATGTCTCGCTGGACGGTTCGACAGTCGAAGCCGCGATCGACCAAGGCGACGTTATCGCCGAGGTAAACGGCGAAACGCGCCGCGCGCCGATTTCCGAAGTCGAACTCGAACTGAAATCCGGCGACGAAGCGGCGCTCCATGCGCTGGCGAAAGAACTCGGCAAACAGGTCGCCGGTCTTGCGCCGGACAACATCAGCAAGGCGCGGCGCGGCTATCAATTGCGGGCGGCTTAAGAGCTCGCCTGCCGGCAAGGTACACACTGCCCACACACGGCAATCACACCTTGAGCCAGCCCACATTTGCTGCGACACTTCCCCGCCATGACCTCAGCTTCCCGCACCCGCTCCAATTCGTCGCAAGCCTCGTTGTTCGGCGACGCCACCGCCGCACCGGCCAGCACCGCGGCCACGCCGCCGCAAGCGCAAACCGCTGACGCGCCGCCGACGCTCGAAGCCCAATTCGCAGCCCTGCCCCCGGCTTGGCGCACACACCTCAAACCATTCATCGAAAGCGACGCCTACGCGCCCTTGTGCCGTTTCGTCGACGGCGAGCGCGCGGCCGGCAAAACCGTCTATCCCGCCGACGTCTTCAGGGCGCTGCGCCTCACCAGTCCCGACGAAGTCAAAGTCGTGATCCTCGGCCAGGACCCGTATCACGGCGAGGACCGCGGCACGCCACAAGCGCACGGACTGGCGTTTTCAGTCGCGCCGAACGTGCGTACGCCGCCGTCGCTGCGCAACATCTTCAAGGAAATCGCCGCCAGCCTCGGCCACGAGCCGCCGCGTCATGGCTGCCTCGACACATGGGCCAGGCAAGGCGTGCTGCTGTTGAACACCGTGCTGACCGTCGAGCGCGATTCGGCCGCGAGTCACGCGAAACGCGGCTGGGAGAAATGCACCGACACGCTGATCCATGAGCTGGCCATGCGCCATGACGGCCTCGTGTTCATGCTGTGGGGCGCGCATGCGCAAGCCAAGCGCGCGCTACTCGGCGGCAAGTCGCATTACGTGCTGGAGGCGCCGCATCCGTCGCCGCTGTCGGCGCATCGCGGCTTTCTCGGCTGCGGGCACTTTGTGGCGGCGAACGAGTATCTCGTGAAGCACGGCCGCGAACCGATCGACTGGCGCTTGCCTGACGAAGCGCAGATGCTGGCGTAACGCCCATCGCGCAACATGCACCGACACCTGGCAAAGGCTGGAGCCCCGAGGCCGAGCACAGAGCGCAAAGATCTCAGCCGCAAAAACAAAAACGCCACGGAATCACACCCCGTGGCGTTTTTTCATTCGCCCGCGCCGCAATCATGCCGCGCGAGACAAACCTCATACCTTAAGCCGCAGCGATCGCTTCACGCGCGCCGGCCAATGCGGCGGTAGCAGCCTCCGGGCCCATGTTCAGGCCTTCGGCGTAGATGAAATTCACATCGGTCATGCCGAGGAAGCCGAGGAAGCTCTTCAGATACGGCGTTTGGCTGTCGTTCGGCGTGCCCAGATACTTGCCGCCGCGAGCCGACACCACGAACACCTTCTTACCCTTCACGAGACCTTCGGGACCGTTCGCCGTGTACTGGAACGTGATACCGGCGCGTGCGATGAAGTCGAAATACGTCTTCAGTTGCGACGAGATGCCGAAGTTGTACATCGGTGCGCCGATCACGACGATGTCGGCGGCTTGCAGTTCAGCGATCAACGCTTCACTGCGTGCGGAGATCGCGGCTTGTTCCGGCGTACGCTGGTCAGCGGGCGTAAAGAACGCGCCGAGGACGGCGTCGTCCAGATGCGGCAGCGGTTCAGCTTGCAGGTTACGGACGACGACTTGCGCGCCCGGATTCGATTGTTGCAGCTTTGCGGTCAGTTCGTTGACGAGAAGCGTCGAGTTCGCGCCTTGCGAGCGGGCTGCCGAGTTGATTTGCAGGATCGTGGTCATGGTTGACTCCAGTTGGGGCGCGCAGTTTTGCGCGAGTGGAGCCATTGTGATTTTTTACCGGCCCGGGAAAAAGCCATCCGGCAGCGAAGGATTGTTGCACTGGTAGAACAATCCCCCGCTCTGAACCGCCGATTAATAACGGTCCGGATTACGATCAGCTTGCCAGCCAACGCTCCCGCGCCTTGCGCGCGGCGGGCCGTTTATCGCTGACGGTCAGCTTGTAGCGCGCCGCCTCAGGGCCGTCCAGCTTGACTTGCGTGGTACGCAGCTCGTCACGGCGGAAAGCGTGGACTTCCACCTTGGCGCCCGGCAGATAGCGCGACAGCAGCGAATCAAGATTCGAGCCGGTTACACGCAGACCGTCGAGCGCGATCAGCACGTCGCCCGCCGAGAGGCCGGCTTTTTGCGCCGCGCTGCCGTCGTGAACGGCCGCCAGCGTGCAATCCGCGCCGCCGCGCACGCGCGCACCGAGCGACGGCTTGCCGTGTTTCTCAAGATCGGCGGCAAGCGTGACGCCAAACGGCGCGAGCAGCGTGTCGAGCGGCAGATCGCGCGTACCGTGAACGGCCTCGGCGAACAACTCACCCAACTGCAAGCCAGTCGCTTCGGCAAAAATCGCCTCGATCTCGCCTTCCTCGACACCGACGGGCTTGCCGCGATAGAAGTCGCGCCCGAAGCGCTGCCACAGCAGACGCATCACGTCGTCGAGCGATTTGCGGTTGTTCGTCTGCGTACGAATCGTCAGATCGAATGCAAGCGCGACGAGCGAGCCCTTGGTGTAATAGCTGACGATCGCGTTCGGCGCGTTTTCATCCTGCCGATAGTATTTGACCCAGCTGTCGAACGAGCTTTCGGCCACCGTCTGCCTCAGGCGGCCACTGCCGCGCAGCACGCCACCGACGACCTTGCCGAGCAGGCCAAAATAGTCGTCTTGCGAGATCAGACCGCTGCGCACGAGGATCAGATCGTCGTAGTAAGACGTGAAGCCTTCGAACAGCCACAGCAGCGACGTGTAGTTTTCGACACTCAGGTCATACGGCGCAAACGCGGCCGGCTTGATGCGCTTCACATTCCAGGTGTGGAAGTATTCGTGGCTGCACAGGCCGAGGTAGGTTCGATAGCCTTCGGTAAGCGCGTCGCGGCCTTCCACCGGCAGATCACCGCGGTTGCAGATCAGCGCCGTCGAGGCGCGATGCTCCAGCCCGCCATAACCATCAGTGACAGCCTGCGTCATGAACACGTAGCGATCCATGGGCGCTTTCTTCGACTTCGGCTCGAACAACGCGATCTGCGCTTCGCAGATACGCTTCAGGTCGGCGGACAGACGCGCCATATCGAGCCCGATCACGCGCCCCGCGATCACGATGTCGTGCGGCACGCCGTGCGCCTTGAACGTCGCCAGCGCGAACTCTCCCAACGTCACCGGATGATCGATCAGCTCATCATAGTTCTGCGCGCGATACTCGCCGAAACCGTAGCGCTTCGTGCCGCGCGCTTCCGGCAATGCGGTAGCGACACGCCAGTCGCGATACGCCGCGCCTTCCGGCTTCTGGATATCGACCACGCACTGCGCGTCCTCGTGACCGAGCGGCGACAGAAATACGCTGGTGCCGTTGAAAAAGCCCGTCGTATCGTCGAGATGCGCGGCGCGCACCGACAGATCCCATGCATACACCTCGTAGCGCAGCGTCAATGGGCCTTTGACCGGCGCGGCCTGCCACGTGTGCTTGTCGGTCTTTTCGACGCGCACCTTGCGGCCCGCGTCATTGGTGGCCCGCAAGGTGACGATATTGCGCGCGAATTCGCGCACCATATAGCTGCCCGGAATCCACACCGGCAGCATGAAACGCTGGCCGGCCGGATCGGGATCGGCAACGGTGACGGTGACTTCGAACAGGTGGGCGGCGGGTTGCTTCGGAACGATGGTGTAGCGGATCGGCTTCATCGGCGGCGATTAGAAATTCTCTGGCGGGAATGGTCGGGCTGGATGTGAAAGGAGGCGCACTGCGCGCCTCCTTTCTTCGACGGATGCTGCGTGCTCAGTGCACGGCGGACATTTCCTTGTCCAGCCGGTCTGCCGGCACGGCGCCGGGCAGGCGGCGGCCGTCGGCGAGGAACACGGTCGGCGTGCCATCGACGTTCATCGCGTGGCCGAGCGCCAGATTCTTGTCGATCGCGGCGGTATCGCAGGTGCCGGCCGCCGTGGGTGCCTGATGATCCTGCATCCACGATTCCCACGCCTTCGCGCGGTCGGTCGAGCACCAGATCGACTTCGACTTGGCGGTCGAATCCGGCGACAGCACCGGGTACAGGAAGGTATAGACCGTGACGTTATCGATCGACTTGAGCGAGGTCTCGAGCTGCTTGCAATACGGGCAGTTCGGATCGGAGAACACGGCGATCTTGCGCGCGCCGTTGCCCTTCACGACCTTCACGGCGTTCGCGAACGGCAGGCTCGCGAAGTCGATGCGGTTGGTTTCCGCCAGACGCGCTTCCGTCAGATTCTTGCGGGTCTTCGCGTCGACCAGATCGCCGAGCATGAGGTAATCGCCGTTCGCATCGCTATAGATGATCTGCGTGCCGAGATTCACTTCGTAGAGGCCGGCAATCGGCGACTTCGTCACGCTCTTGATCGTCACGTCCGTCAGGCGCGTTTGCAGGGTGGCTTTGAGCTTGTCGGTGGCTTGATCGGCCTGCGCGGAGCAGCCGATTGCCACGGCAGCGATCGCGAGCGCAGCGGCCGCGATGCGGAAGGATTTTTTCATGCTGAATTCCTGGAGTTCAATCGCGCGCATGGCGCGTTTTGGGGACTTTTCTGGTCTGACCAGCGTGGCGTCCATCCGTTCATGATACCCGTCTCGCCGACTAGGGATGCTGGCTCGAGCGCATTATCCCAGCGCGGCCGACACCAGCCAGCGCTTGATGAACGGCTGCGCGCCGACAAACGCCATGCCGGTATTGCGCAGCACCTTGGCAAATGGACCGGGCGCCGAGAAAAGCTTCTGCAGGCCGTCGGTGGCGATCATCAGCGCGCGGATATCTTCGCGGCGAGCACGCTCGTAACGGCGCAGCAGCACCATGTCGCCGAGATCGCGGAATGCTTCCTTGCCGGCAACCGTCTCGGCAAGCGCCGCGACATCGCGCAAACCGAGGTTCATGCCCTGGCCCGCCAACGGGTGAATCAGATGCGCGGCATCGCCGACCAGCGCGACGTGCGGCGCCACGAGTTTGTCGACGGTTTGCAGCGCGAGCGGGAAACCTTGTGCGGGCGTTACGCATTCCAGCGCGCCGAACTGCTCACCCGTCACGCGCTCGACTTCAGCCGCGAGTTGCGCCGGATCGAGCGCCAGCAGCTGCTCGGCGTGCTCGGTGCGCGCCGACCAGACCAGCGACACGTGGCCCTCCGGCATCGGCAGCAACGCGATGATTTCGCCGTCCCTGAACCATTGGTAAGCGGTCTCGCTATGCGGCTTCTCGGCCTTGAAATTCGCGACCACGCCGGTTTGCTTATAGTCGCGGCGGATCATCTTCGAGCCGATCTGCGCGCGCACCCACGAATGCGCCCCGTCCGCGCCGACCACCAGATCGGCCTCGAGCACGTTGCCGTTGGCAAGCCCGACGCTCGCGCCGTCGGCGCTGAAGTCCAGCGCCTGCGCGCGCGTGTCGATCCAGGTGAGATTCGGCTGGAACCGCAGCGCGGCATCCAGCGCGCGCTCGATCACCGACGACTCGACGATCCACGCCAGTTGCGGCACGGACGCCTGAAACGCCGAAAAATGGAGTTCGGCATGCGCATCGCCATAGACGCGCATGTCGTAGACCGGCCCAAGCCTGGACAGATCGAGCGCCTGCCAGACCCGCAAGCGCTCCAGCAGAGCCTGCGAACTCGACGACAGTGCGTAGACCCGCGAGTCGAAGATCGCGCCCGGCGCCAAGGCCGCGCAGGGTTGCGCGAGCAGCGCCACGCGCAGTCCGCCTTGCGTCAGCGCCAGCGCCGCGGTCTTGCCGACGAGCCCGCCACCGATCACGGCGGCATCAAAGGTCTGGTGGTGTGCGTTCATCCGCGCATTATAGCCGCGGGGGTTGCGGGGGACGGATCGTACGCCCCGCTTTACCGCAGGCAGATCAAGAACCCCATCCGAACGGGTTACAATTGCGCTTTCCGTGACAAAACTCGCCCAGAATCGTCGAGGCAACGCCCCGATCTGGTGTCTTGTCCCGCTCCGCTGCACTCGCTTCGCCACGCCCAACGCGAAGGCTTTCCGAATCCTGCACACAGCGTCGAGCGCATCACGCAACTTACTGATTCACTGAAGGATTTCCATGAGCCTCAAATGCGGCATCGTCGGCCTGCCTAACGTCGGCAAGTCCACCCTGTTCAACGCGCTGACCAAGGCGGGCATCGCCGCCGAAAACTATCCGTTCTGCACGATCGAGCCGAACGTCGGCATCGTCGAAGTGCCGGATACGCGTCTGAAGGCGCTCGCCGAAATCGTCAAGCCGGAGCGCATTCTGCCGGCCGTGGTGGAATTCGTCGACATCGCCGGCCTCGTGGCCGGTGCAAGCAAAGGCGAAGGTCTCGGCAACCAGTTCCTCGCGAACATCCGCGAAACCGACGCGATCACGCACGTGGTGCGCTGCTTCGAAGACGAAAACGTGATCCACGTCGCGAACAAGGTCGATCCGCTGTCGGATATCGAAGTGATCAACACCGAGTTGGCGCTGGCCGACCTCGCGACCGTCGAAAAAGCGCTGTCGCGCTACTCGAAGGCCGCCAAGTCCGGTAACGACAAAGAAGCGATCAAGAACGCCGCTGTACTGGAAAAAGTGCGCGCGCAGCTCGACCAGGCCAAGCCGGTCCGTGCGCTCGACCTGTCGGATGAGGAAAAGGCCACGCTCAAGCCGTTCTGCCTGATCACCGCCAAGCCGACCATGTACGTCGCCAATGTGAAGGACGACGGTTTCGAGAACAACCCGCACCTCGACGCAGTCACGAAGTTCGCGGCGGCCGAAGGCGCGCCGGTCGTCGCCGTGTGCGCGGCGATCGAAGCGGAGATCGCCGACCTCGAAGAAGCGGACATGGAAGTGTTCCTCGCCGACATGGGTATGGAAGAACCGGGCCTGAACCGCGTGATTCGCGCAGGCTTCAAGTTGCTGGGTCTGCAAACCTACTTCACCGCCGGCGTGAAGGAAGTGCGCGCATGGACAATCCATATCGGCGATACCGCGCCGCAGGCAGCCGGTGCGATCCACACCGACTTCGAGCGCGGTTTCATTCGCGCGCAGACGATCGCCTTCAACGACTTCATCACTTACAAGGGTGAGCAGGGCGCGAAAGAAGCCGGCAAGATGCGCGCGGAAGGCAAGGAATACGTCGTGCACGATGGCGACGTGATGAACTTCCTGTTCAACGTTTGAGGCTTCGCCTCGGCGCGAGCCGGTAATTGGCCACGCGCTGAAAGCCGCCGCTGAATCTCGATAGAACAATTAGCCCGCTCGCTGCGGGCTTTTTGTTTTATTGCGACGCCCCGGTTGCGTTTTGGGCGGCACATCGCAACGGCATGACCGTACCGTACTTGATCGCGGCCATCTGCAGCGGAGAATCCGCCAGCACCGAATCGATCCCCATGCACGCCGCCGCCAGATAATCGGCTGCACTATTCACCCCGAGGGCGAGAATCCGCACGTCTGGGTTCCGCCTGAAGCAGGCAACGGTAGCAGGCGTCCACAGGGTCGCCGTCACTTCCGAACGGCCCTCACCCAACGTGAACTGCTCGACCACCGTGACTGCCCGGTGCATCTCGAACGCCGTCGATGTGTGTTGCGCCGGAGCATCCACGCAGCCCTGGTTGAGCAGCACGCTCAACAAGCGTTGACGGGTTGCGTCGCGCGACTCGTAAAGCTGTGCCTGCGTATAAATGCCGAAGCTCTGCTGGTACTGCACGTCGGTCGAATAGATCGTGACGCGCGACCACGCATTCTCCTCACTTAGCACCTGGGCTACGGCCTGAGTTTGCGGCTGCGCAGGCATTGCCTTCATATCCAGCACGACCGGCATGCCCGGTGGGATCGCACGAAGCGCGTCACGCAGGGTTGGAATGCCCACCGGTTGCGCGCGATACGGGTACGTGTCGCCACGACGGAAGGTCCAGCCAGCATTCACGCGCGCGAGTTCCGCTGCGGTGTGCGCGGCAACCGGGCCCGTCGCATCAGTCAACGCCGACAGGTCGGCGGGACGGTACAGGACAGGCACGCCGTCCTTGCTCAACTGAACGGAGAGCCACATGGCATCGGCGCGATGCGCGATCGACTGGCGAATCGCTTCAAGCGTGTTCTCGGGCGCATCGCCGGTGCCGCCGCGATGGGCGACGATCTTCGGCAGCGTGGCAACCGGCAGCGCACCGCTATCTGCCGCCACACGTGTCAAGGGGCAACCGGCCAGCACAAGGCCCATCACAGCGCCACCCAGTGCAAATCGCATTGATCGAAGCATAGGGAATCCTGATTAACGAACATCGTGATAGTGCGCGCCGGATTCGAATATCGCCCCGGCACCCGTCTTCTCCTCTCGATGTTCATGATGACCACGCGCTCACAGCGATGTTCGCCGGTCGACATTTTGCCTTGACCTCGCGCAAACCATCGCTTTCAGACGTGCATTGTTTCCGTTTCATGACAGCCGATGTTAAATTGCGGCATTCGGCGCCAGTCAAAAGCGGGCCGACGCCTGGCAACCGACGCCGGACTGTCATCGAACACAACTAGAATCGCGCGATTCGCATTCGCGCCCGTTCCGTCAGCAACCATGTGGCATGGGACCGGCGTCAGCACGGGACCATGAGTCAGCGCTCAGGCGCCAACTCGGGTCGACACGTTAACGCCGGTCGACACAGGAGACAAATCGATGAGTTTCAAGCCGCTGTTCCGTTCACTTTCCGTTGCCGCCGTATTGAGTGTCGGCATCAGCCAGGCCGCGCAAGCCGCCACTGAAATCCAGTTCTGGCACGGCATGGAAGCCGCCCTCGGCGAGCGTCTGAACGATATCGCCAACGCGTTCAACGCGTCGCAAAGCGACTACAAGATCGTCCCGGTGTTCAAAGGCACCTACGACCAGACCCTCGCGGCCGGCATCGCGGCTTATCGTAGCGGCAACGCGCCAGCGATTCTGCAGGTCTACGAGGTCGGCACCGCGACCATGATGCAGGCGAAGAAAGCCGTGATCCCGGTTTCGGAAGTGTTCAGGCAAGCGGGCGTGCCGCTCGACGAAAAGGCCTTCGTGCCGACCATCGCCAGCTACTACAGCGACGCCAAATCCGGCGAACTGATCTCGATGCCGTTCAACAGTTCGACACCGGTGTTGTACTACAACAAGGACGCGTTCAAGAAAGCCGGGCTCGATCCGAATCAACCGCCGAAAACCTGGGCCGAATTGCAGGTGGATGCGCAGAAGCTGAAGGCGTCGGGCATGGCGTGCGGTTATTCGTCGGGTTGGCAGAGCTGGATTCAACTCGAAAACTATAGCGCCTGGCATGGCGCGCCGTTCGCGTCGAAGAACAATGGTTTCGACGGCGCCGACGCTCAGCTCGAATTCAACAAGCCCTTGCAGGTCGCGCACATCCAGTTCCTGCAGAACATGCAGAAGGAAGGCACCTTCACCTACGTTGGCCGCAAGGACGAACCGGTGTCGAAGTTCTATAGCGGCGACTGCGGGATCATCACGAACTCGTCGGGCTCGCTCGCCACGATCAAGAAGTACGCGAAGTTCAACTTCGGCACCGGCATGATGCCGTACGACGCGAGCGTGAAGGGTGCCCCGCAGAATGCGATCATCGGTGGCGCCAGCCTGTGGGTGCTCTCGGGTAAAGATCCGGCGGTGTACAAGGGCGTGGCGAAGTTCCTGTCCTATCTGTCGTCCGCGCCGGTTGCCGCCAAGTGGCATCAGGACACGGGCTATCTGCCGGTCACGACCGCCGCGTACCAGTTGACGCAACAACAAGGCTTCTACGAGAAGAATCCGGGCAGCGATACCGCGATCAAGCAGATGCTCAACAAGCCACCCCTGCCGTACACGAAGGGCCTGCGTCTGGGCAACATGCCGCAGATCCGCACCGTGATCGACGAAGAACTCGAACAGGTCTGGGCGGAGAAGAAGACGCCGCAACAGGCGCTCGATTCGTCGGTGTCGCGTGGCAACGAATTGCTGCGCCGCTTCGAGAAGGCCGGTAACTAGGCACTAGCCGGCAAGGTTTCGGTGCGCTCGCACCGAAACCCGTTGTTGCAGAAGAACCTTGGGATTTCTCAATGGAAAAGCGCTCCAGCTTCGGCACCAGCGTGCTGCCCTATCTGCTGGTTGCACCGCAACTCGCGATCACGCTGCTGTTCTTTCTGTGGCCGGCGGGCGAAGCGCTGTGGCAATCCACGCAAAGCCAGGACGCGTTCGGCACGTCGAGCGAGTTTGTCGGGCTGGCCAATTTCAAGCAGTTATTCGCCGATCCGCTTTATCTGTCGTCCTTCAATACGACGCTGATTTTCTGTGCGCTCGTCACCGTGTTCGGTTTGGTGATTTCGCTTTTGCTGGCCGTCTGCGCGGATCGCGTGACACGCGGCGCCAAGACTTATCAGACGCTGTTGATCTGGCCGTACGCGGTCGCGCCCGCGATTGCCGCCGTCTTGTGGTCGTTCCTGTTCAACCCGAGCATCGGCCTCGTGACCTATGCACTCGCCAAGTACGGCATTGTGTGGAATCACGCATTGAACGCGGGCCAGGCGATGTTTCTGGTCGTGCTGGCTTCGGTGTGGAAACAGGTCAGCTATAACTTTCTGTTCTTTTATGCCGGCTTGCAGGCGATTCCGCGTTCGCTGATCGAAGCGGCGGCCATCGACGGCGCCGGCCCGGTGCGGCGCTTCTTCGGCATCGCCCTGCCGCTGCTCTCGCCGACCAGCTTCTTCCTGCTGGTGATCAACATCACCTACGCGTTCTTCGATACTTTCCCGGTGATCGACGCCGCCACCGGCGGTGGCCCGGCGCAATCCACCCGCACGCTGATCTACAAGATCTTCGCCGAAGGCTTTCAGGGGCTGGACATCGGCAGCTCCGGTGCGCAGTCGGTCATTCTGATGGTGATCGTGGTCGCATTGACGGTCGTGCAATTCCGCTTCATCGAACGCAGGGTTCAATACTCATGATCGAGAACCGCCGCGGTTTCGACCTCTTCTGCCATGCGGTGCTGATTCTCGGCGTCGTGCTGGTGGTCTTTCCGGTGTACGTCGCGTTTTGCGCGGCGACGATGAGCGAGCATGAGGTGTTCAGCGTGCCGCTGTCGCTGGTGCCGAGTACGCATCTGTTCGAGAACGTCGCGACGGTCTGGTCGCACGGCAGCGGCAATGCGGCGGCGCCGTTCGGCCGCATGCTGTTCAACAGCCTCGTGATGGCGCTGGTGATTGCGATCGGCAAGATCGCCATTTCGATGATCTCCGCATATGCGATCGTGTTTTTCCGCTTTCCGTTTCGCAATCTGTCGTTCTGGCTGATCTTCATCACGCTGATGCTGCCGGTCGAAGTGCGTATCTTTCCGACCGTGCAGGTCGTGTCATCGATGCATCTGAGCAATACGTATAGCGGTTTGACCTTGCCGCTGATCGCATCGGCCACCGCCACCTTTCTGTTCCGCCAGTTCTTCATGACGCTGCCCGATGAGCTGATGGAAGCGGCGCGCATCGACGGCGCGGGCGCGATGCGTTTCTTCTGGGACGTGGTGCTGCCGCTGTCGAAAACCAACATGGCAGCGCTGTTCGTCATTACGTTCATTTACGGCTGGAATCAGTATCTGTGGCCGATCCTGATCACGAGCCAGCAATCGCTGACCACGGCCGTGGTCGGCATCAAAAGCATGATCGCTTCCGGCGACACCGCAACCGAATGGCATCTCGTGATGACCGCGACGCTGCTCGCCATGCTGCCGCCGCTCGCCGTCGTGCTGACGATGCAGCGCTGGTTCGTGCGCGGACTGGTGGACGCGGAGAAGTGACGAACGCAGCTTGGGCGAGCTTCGGCGTTGGACATGGAATAAAGAACGCCGCGCACAGCGTGGCACGCGCGGCAAGCAACGAAAAGGCTAAAACGGCATGGCTGCACTCACTCTGCAAGGCGTTAAAAAGACCTACGACGGCAAACAGTTCGTGCTGCACGGTATCGACGTGGACGTCGCGGACGGCGAATTCGTCGTGATGGTCGGTCCGTCGGGTTGCGGCAAATCGACCTTGCTGCGGATGGTGGCCGGGCTCGAAGGCATTTCCGACGGCACCGTCTCGATCGCCGGCAAGGTGGTCAATAAACTGGAGCCGAAGGATCGCAATATCGCGATGGTGTTCCAGAACTACGCGCTGTATCCGCATATGAGCGTCGCCGAGAACATGGGCTATGCGCTGAAGATCGCGGGCGTCGAGCGCGCGCAGATCGCGAAACGCGTGGACGCTGCGGCGCAGATTCTCGAGCTTGGACCGCTGCTCGCACGCAAGCCGCGTGAGTTGTCCGGTGGACAACGGCAACGCGTCGCGATGGGCCGCGCGATCGTCCGCGAGCCGGCGGTGTTTTTGTTCGACGAACCGCTATCGAATCTGGATGCGCGCTTGCGCGTGCAGATGCGCCTCGAAATCCAGCGCCTGCATGCGCGACTCGCTACCACCAGTCTCTACGTCACGCATGATCAGATCGAAGCAATGACGCTGGCGCAACGCGTGATCGTGATGAACAAGGGTCACGCGGAGCAGATCGGCGCGCCGACCGAGGTCTACGAGCGGCCGGCGACGGTGTTTGTCGCGAGCTTCATCGGCTCGCCGGGGATGAACCTGCTGGAAGGCCGCGTGTCGGATGACGGTTTGACATTTGAAGTGGCTGGCAACGGGCCGAAGCTGCCGCTGGAAGGCGTGACGTCGATCGGCCGGGAAGTCGCCAAGGGCCGCGAATGTACGCTCGGCATTCGCCCGGAGCATATGACGCCGGGTCAAACGGATGCCTCCAATGCCACGTTGACCGTCGACTCCTGCGAACTGCTCGGCGCGGACAACCTCGCGCACGGCCGCTGGGGCAAGCACGATGTAACCGTCCGCTTGCCGCATACCCATCGGCCCGCAGCAGGTGAAACACTGCAAGTCGCGTTGCCCGCTCACCATCTGCATTTCTTCGATCCGGCAAGCGGACGGCGCGCGAACTGATGCCCTTCTTAGGTCGAACTCAACGCACCCAACAAAATAATAAAGACTTTAGAACCATGCAAGGCATTGCCCTCCACTGCTTACGCCGCACAGCAGCGTTCACGGCTGCGCTTCTCTTCACCGCGACCTCGGCGTTCGCCTACGTCGCGCCCGGAACGTCACCCGACGAAGCGAACCTCAGCAATCACAACACCTATACCAATCGCGACGGCAACACGGTGCATGCGCCGGCGCGCTCCCTATCAGGCAAGGCGCCCGAAGGCGCGACCGCGCGCTGCCGCGACGGCTCCTACAGTTTCAGCCGGCATCGCAGCGGCACCTGTTCAAGGCACGGTGGCGTAGCGGATTGGCTTTAAACCTCGCGGGGAGATGCGTGCCCTAGCGTCCCCACGAACGCCCTCTGCCGCCCCACCCCCGCCCCGAAGTACAATGCCATCTGCACAACCCGCCCGCGCGCGGGGCGTCGCGGGGTTCGAAGCCGCGCTCGACGCCGCGCCGGCCGGCGCCGGGCACACTGCCCGGCCACAACACCGATTACCCATCCACCCACGACCGCCCGCCCCCACGCGGCCGGCGTCGTCAACGTCTATTGCAAGCAAATGGCCCAATACGTCTTCACCATGAACCGGGTCGGCAAAATCGTGCCGCCCAAGCGTCAAATCCTGAAAGACATCTCGCTGTCGTTTTTCCCCGGCGCGAAGATCGGTCTGCTCGGCCTGAACGGCTCGGGCAAATCGACGCTGATCCGCATCATGGCCGGTGTGGACAAGGACATCGAAGGCGAAGCCACGCCGATGCCGAACCTGAACATCGGCTATCTGCCGCAGGAACCGCAGCTCGATCCGAACAAGACGGTCCGTGAAGCGGTCGAAGAAGGTCTCGGCGACGTCTTCGGCGCGCAAAAGAAGCTCGACGAAATCTACGCCGCCTACGCAGAACCGGACGCCGACTTCGACGCGCTCGCCGCCGAGCAGGCGAAGTACGAAGCGATTCTGGCCACCACCGACGGCAGCGCCGAACAGCAGATCGAAATCGCCGCCGACGCGCTGCGCCTGCCGGCATGGGACGCGAAGATCGAACACCTGTCGGGCGGCGAAAAGCGCCGCGTGGCACTGTGCAAGCTGCTGCTCGAAAAGCCGGACATGCTGCTGCTCGACGAACCGACCAACCACCTGGACGCGGAATCGGTCGACTGGCTCGAACAGTTCCTGACACGCTTCCCGGGTACGGTCGTCGCCGTCACCCACGATCGTTACTTCCTCGATAACGCCGCCGAGTGGATTCTCGAACTCGACCGCGGTCACGGCATTCCGTGGAAGGGCAACTACAGCAGCTGGCTCGACCAGAAGGAAGAGCGCCTGAAGCAGGAGGAATCGTCGGAATCGGCGCGTCAGAAGGCGATCAAGAAAGAACTGGAGTGGGTGCGCCAGAACCCGAAGGGCCGTCAGGCGAAGTCGAAGGCGCGGATTGCCCGCTTCGAGGAACTGAACAGCCAGGACTACCAGAAGCGCAACGAAACCTCGGAAATCTTTATCCCGGTCGGCGACCGCCTGGGTAATGAAGTCATCGAATTCAAGAACGTCAGCAAGTCGTACGGCGACCGTCTGCTGCTCGACGACGTCAGCTTCAAGATTCCGGCGGGCGCGATCGTCGGCATCATCGGACCGAACGGCGCCGGTAAGTCGACGCTGTTCCGTATGCTGACCGGCCGCGAACAACCGGATTCGGGCGAGATCGTGCAAGGCCCGACGGTCAAGCTCGCGTACGTGGATCAAAGCCGCGACGCGCTGGACGGCTCGAAGACCGTGTTCGAAGAAATCTCCGGCGGTGCGGATGTGCTGACGGTCGGCAAGTACGAAACGCCTTCGCGTGCGTATATCGGCCGCTTCAACTTCAAGGGTGGCGATCAGCAGAAGACCGTCGGCAATCTGTCGGGCGGTGAGCGCGGCCGGCTGCATCTGGCGAAGACATTGATCGCGGGCGGCAACGTGCTGTTGCTGGACGAACCGTCGAACGACCTGGACGTCGAAACGCTGCGCGCACTCGAAGACGCGTTGCTCGAGTTCGCCGGCTCCGTCATGGTGATCTCGCACGATCGCTGGTTCCTCGACCGGATCGCGACGCACATCCTGGCCTTCGAAGGCGATTCGCAAATCACGTTCTTCGACGGCAACTACCAGGAATACGAAGCGGACAAACGCGCACGCCTCGGTGAAGAAGCGGCACGTCCGAAGCGTCTGCGTTACAAGCCGATCGCGCGATAAATCGCTAGGCTGGCAGCCCGCTCGTTGCCCGTGACGAGCGGGTTGTTTGACTGGTCGGTTTTTTGCTGATGCTTTGCTGACCGCCTGATCGGCGCGTTTGGCCGACCGTCCGCCCGACCATTCTGCTCACCGCCACACGCGGGCATTGCCTTGTGTTTGCCGGACGGACCGGCGGTAGGGCACACGCTTTGCATAGCCTATGCGTGGTACACGTCGTCCCGGCGGGATATAGAAACTCCGCCGTATATCCACCAATAGCTGTGCGTCCAACGGGCGCGCACACCGGCCGATCACATCCACACCGCGCCCAGCGCGGCGACGAGGAGGCAAACATGGCGATGTCGAAGGGCAAGCGCTGGGCCCTTGCCGTAGGTGGCGTGCTGCTGGTGCTGATTGTCGTCGCGGTCGGCGCGCTGCAGTTCGCGCAGCGCGAAGTCAAAGAACGCGTCATTGCAGCGCTCGGGCCATTAGGCAGCGCCGAAAGCGTCCGGGTCGGCGTCACGTCGGTCCATCTCACCAACGTTCTGCTCAAGGCGCCGCCCGGCTGGCCCGCCGGCGATCCGCTGCGCGCCGACGAAATCACCATTACGCCCGATATCCGCGATCTGCTTGCGCGGCGCATGCATATCCGCAGCGTGGTCGTGCGCGGCTTCGACATGGCCGTGCTGCGAACAAAGGACGGCTCGCTCCGTCTACTGCCGAATCTGCGGCAATCGATCAACGGCTCCAACGGCGGCGAAGCCAGCGGCACGGCAAACCCCGAATCCCGCGAAAAGCTGATCGACCACATTGGCTTCGAGCAAGGCAACTTCCATTTCTACGACATGACGGTTGGGCCGCCGGCCTTCAAAGTCACTGTCAGCAACGCCAACGCGACTGTCGATCACCTGCATCTGCCCGCGCTCACCGAGCCGACCAACGTCAGCGTCACCGGCTCAATCAAGGGTCCGACGCATACGGGCACCGTTTCGTTCGGCGGATGGATCAAGATTGCCAGCAAGGATTCGCAGACGACCAGCACCCTGCGCGGCGTCGATGTCGTGATGCTGGATCCGTACCTGCTGAAAAAAACCGGCGCGAAGGCGCAAGTGACGGGCGGCACGGTCGACCTGACGGTCGACTCGACGGTGCGCAACTATCAGTTGCACGCACCCGGCACGGTGACGATCCATCATCTGCAACTCGCCGACAGCGACAACCCGCTCGACACCTTCATGTCGATTCCGACCAAAGCCGCCATCGCCGCGCTCAAGACGCACAACGGCGACATCACGCTTCATTTCGTGCTGGATGGGAATTTGCGAGACCCGAAGTTCTCGGTACAGGAAAGTCTGATGGCGCGCCTTGGCACCGGCTTTGCGAAAACGATGGGTGTGAGCGTCGAAGGCGTGGCGAAGGGCGCCGGGGAGACCGTGAAAGGCTTGGGTAACGCGTTGAAGAATTTGCTTGGTCAGTAGCCCGATAGGGGCCGCAAGCCGGACAGAGGTCGCCAAAGGCAGATAACGCCGGCTAACGCAGACGCGCCCCGCCTCCCCGTTCACCGGTGAACCGCGCAGCAACGCGCGCGGCCGAACCGTTTAGATTGGCAAGCCCAATTCGCGCAGTCGTGCTTCGGTTTTTGCGACGCCCGTGTGATGCACGCCGTGCCAGCCGAGCGCCGTCGCGGCCTCGGCGTTTTTCAGATTGTCGTCGATGAAGACGAGTTCGCCCGGCTGGATACCCGGCAGCTGTGCGTCGATTCGCTGACGCATTTCCGCGAAGATTGCCGGATCGGGCTTCACCAGCTTCACCCGCCCCGACACGACAATGTCGCGAAAGCGACGCAGCACGGGGAAATGCTCCCACGCATACGGAAACGTCTCCGCCGACCAGTTCGTCAGCCCGAAAAGCGGCACGTTGGCCGCCTCAAGCTTTTCCATGAGCGCCACGCCCGCTTCCAGCACGCCGGGCACCATCTCGTGCCAGCGCTCGTAAAACGCGCGAATCAGTGGTGCGTGATCGGGAAACTTCGCGATCAACTCGTTTGTTCCCTCGACGATCGGCTGCCCGCCGTCCTGACGGATCACCCAGTCCATCGAACAGACATGCGTCAGAAACCAGCGGCGCTCCGTTTCGTCCGGAATCAACTGCCGATACAAATACTCGGGGCTCCAGTCGATCAGCACGCCGCCGAAATCGAACACGACTGCCTTGATGGCCATGCACGCTCCGTCAATAAGGTCGTGGCGACGAGATCAGATAGCTTGCGTACGCAATTCGAGCCACGCCTTCGCCTCGCCCGAGACATGCGGCGACAGGCGCATGCGCACCGTCTCGTGATACGTGTTGAGCCATGCGCGCTCGTCGTCACGCAACAGCGACAGATCGAGGCAGCGCGTGTCGATCGGGCACAGCGTGAGCGTTTCGAACTTGAGGAAGTCGCCGAACTCGGTCTTCTCCGCCGGCACGTTCAGCACCAGGTTTTCGATCCGGACGCCCCATTGGCCCGGCCGGTAGATGCCCGGTTCGACCGAGGTGATCATGCCCTCTTCCATCGCGGTCCACGGTTCGGCCGGCGCGTAGTGTGAAATCACTTGCGGGCCTTCGTGCACGTTCAGGAAATAGCCCACACCGTGACCGGTGCCATGACCGTAATCGGCGCCGGCTTCCCAGATCGGCGCGCGGGCGATCGCGTCGAGCATCGGCGAACGGATGCCGCGCGGGAATTTCGCGCGCGACAGCGCCATGGTGCCTTTCAGCACGATCGTGAAATCGCGCCGCTGCGCCTCGCTGATGGTGCCGATCGGCACGACGCGGGTGATGTCGGTCGTGCCGCTCAGGTACTGCGCGCCCGAGTCGATCAGCAACAGGCCATTGCCCTCGATCACCGAATGCGATTCATGGGTCGCGCGGTAGTGCGGCATCGCGCCGTTCGCGTTGAAGCCGGCGATCGTCGCAAAGCTCAGCGACACGAAGCCCGGACGGCGCGCACGGGCTGCCGTCAGGCGCTCGTCGATCGTCAGTTCGGTAATCGTTTCGCGGCCCAGCGCGCTTTCGAACCACGCGAAGAATTCAGCGAGCGCCGCGCCGTCCTGCTCCATCGTCTCGCGCACATGCTCCGCTTCCGCCTCGGTTTTGCGCGACTTGAAGAACGTGGACGGATTGACCGCCTCGACGACCGCCACCGTAGACGGCACCGACTGCAGTGAGCCATAAGTAATGCGGCGCGGGTCGATCAGCAACGTGCTGCCGGCCGGCAGTGCGGCCAGCGCGTCTGCCGCTTTGGCATACGGTTCGACGCTGATGCCGTCACGCGCGAGCGCGTCGGCCAGCGCTTGCGGCACCTTGCCGTCGGCAACAAAGAGGGACGCGCTTGCCGGACCGATCAACGCGTGCGCCACGAATACCGGGTTGTAGCTGACGTCGGCGCCGCGCAGATTCAGAAGCCATGCAAGGTCGTCGAGCGTGGAAATGAAGTGCCACTGCGCGCCCTTCTCCGCCATCACGCGGCGAATTTGCGCGAGCTTTTCCGCTCGGGCGACGCTCGCATGCGGCGCGGCATGTTCAAAGACGGCTGCGGCGGGCAGCGACGGACGCTGCGGCCAGATCGCGTCGAACAGATCGACGTCTGTGCGCAACTTCACGCCGCGCGCGCTAAGCGCCGGGCTCAAGGCACGCGCCGCCGATACGCCCAGCACGGCGCCATCCACGCCGACTGTGCCGCCAGCCGCGACGTTCTGTGCGAGCCATTCGAAATGCGGCGCGGTCTGCTGGCCGCCGGTCATCTTCATCAACTGAACGCCGGTGCCGGCCAGTTGCGCGCTGGCTTGTTCCCAATAGCGGCTATCGGTCCATACGCCGGCGAAATCGGCGGTCACGACCAGCGTGCCGGCCGAGCCGGTGAAACCCGACAACCATTGCCGGCCTTGCCAGCGCCCGGGTAGATATTCGGACAGATGCGGGTCCGAGGACGGCACCAGATAGGCGGCTACACCTTCGCGCGCCATTGCATTGCGCAAGGTCGCGAGCCGTTCGGGGATGGAGGAGGTTTCGGGAAGTCGGGCATTCATCGGAGTCACCTGCAAATATTCATCGACGGGAAAGCAAGCCGACCGTCACGGCAACGGCGATCAACGCGACGCCGGTACAGACCGGCCATTCGAGCGTACCGCCATCATGAAAGAGACCAACCACGTTGCCGGCCATGCGCGCGACACCCGCGCCCAGCACCCCTGCCCCTAGCGCCGCCCACCACGGGGCACGGCTCGAACGGCGCAGCGGATGCAGCCACCAGCCCGCCAGGCCGATCACCGCGCCCAGCACCAGGATTCCGGGCCACCCCATTAGCGGCAGGTCTCGCGCAGTTTCAGATTTGTCTCATGGGCGCAAGGAGCCAGGACAGCTAGCATTTTTATCTCGTTAACTATAGAGGTTCAGCACGGCGCTTTCCGCATAGCGGTTGAGTTTAGGGGTCGGGGTGATGTTAGGCAAGTTATACGCCTTACGAATAAGCCTGGTCCCGGGTATTGCCAAGCTGAAAGCGTGCCATGCGAATCGCCCTTATCGAGCCGGACTTACGGCATGCCACCTTGGTCGGCCGGTTGATCTTTGCCGGCGGCCATGCGTGCCAGCACTTCACCGCGAGTGCACCGTTTCTGCACCGCGCCGCCGACGAATGCTTCGATCTTCTCATCACGGAAAACTGGGCCGGCGACCATTCCGCCGAAGACCTGATTCCGCGCGCCCGCTCCATCCTGCCGAACTTGCCGGTGATCGTGCTGCTGTCGGAACCACGCGAGAGCCAGATTGTTGCCGCACTGCACGCCGGTGCCGACGACTGCCTGAGCAAACCGGTCCGCGGCCCGGAAATGCTGGCCCGCGTGGACGCGCTGCTGCGACGCGCGGGCCTGCGGCGACCGTCCAACCGGCGGCGCGACACGATCGGCGGCTATGCGTTCGACACGGCGCAGTTCGCCGTCACCTTCCGCAACCAGACAGTCACCCTGACGCCGAAGGAATTCCGCTTTGCGCTATTGCTGTTTACCAATCTGTCGCGGCCGGTGTCGCGCGCGCATATTCTCGAAACCGTCTGGACACGCCGCCGCGACGTAAAGTCGCGTACCGTCGACACCCATGCGTCACGGGTTCGGACCAAATTGCAGTTGCGCCCGGAACTCGGGTATTGCCTGACACCGCTCTACGGCTATGGCTATCAACTCGACGCGATCCCGCCGGAAGCCATTGTGGAGGCCGGATGACGGGCGCAGAATGAAAGAATCGTGGAAACGCTATAATATTGGGCTAAACCATAGCTCCCCATATGCAGCTTCTAACGATCGGAATCAATCACCACACTGCGCCTGTCGCCTTGCGCGAACGCGTGGCGTTTCCGCTCGAACAGATCAAGCCTGCACTGGACACCTTCAAGAGCGTCTGGCTCGGCCGCACCGCCCGCACGGCGCCGGAAGCGGCCATTCTGTCCACCTGTAACCGCACCGAACTCTACTGCGCGACCGACGACCACGCCGCGCGTGAAGCCGCGATCCAGTGGTTCTCGAAGTACCACAACCTGCCCATCGACGAACTCGCGCCGCACGTCTACGCGCTGCCGCAGTCGGAAGCCGTGCGCCACGCGTTCCGCGTCGCCTCGGGGCTGGATTCGATGGTGCTGGGCGAAACGCAAATCGTCGGACAAATGAAGGATGCGGTGCGCACGGCGTCTGAAGCCGGCGCGCTCGGCACCTATCTGAACCAGTTGTTCCAGCGCACCTTCGCCGTGGCGAAGGAAGTGCGCAGCACGACCGAAATCGGCGCGCAGTCGGTTTCCATGGCGGCAGCCGCCGTGCGGCTCGCACAACGGATTTTCGACAAGGTTTCGAACCAGCGCGTGCTGTTCATCGGCGCGGGCGAAATGATCGAGTTGTGCGCTACGCACTTCGCGGCGCAGCAGCCCCGCGAACTCGTCGTCGCCAATCGCACCGCCGAACGCGGCACCCGCCTCGCCGAACGCTTCAACGGCCGGGCCATTCCGCTCTCCGACCTGCCCACACGCATGCACGAGTTCGACATCATCGTGTCGTGTACGGCTTCCACCTTGCCGATCATTGGTCTGGGCGCAGTTGAGCGGGCCGTGAAAGCGCGCCGTCACCGGCCGATTTTCATGGTCGATCTGGCCGTGCCGCGCGATATCGAACCCGAAGTCGGCAAGCTCGAAGACGTGTTCCTGTACACCGTCGACGACCTCGGCGCGATCGTGCGCGAGGGCAATGCGTCGCGGCAAGCCGCCGTCGCGCAAGCCGAAGCGATCATCGAAACGCGGGTGCAGAACTTCATGCAATGGCTCGACGCGCGCAGCATCGTGCCGGTGATCCGCCACATGCATACGCAGGCCGACGTGCTACGTCGCGCCGAAGTCGAACGCGCGCAGAAAATGCTCGCCCGCGGCGACGATCCGGCTGCGGTGCTCGAGGCGCTGTCGCAATCGCTCACCAATAAACTGATCCACGGCCCCACGCACGCACTCAATCGCGCGAGCAGCGAGAACCGTGACACGCTCATCGAATTGATGAGCGGCTTCTACAAACACTCCGGTTCTACGGAGCGTTAGCGGCGCAGCCACCGCCGCACCGTCCGTGCCACCCTGCGTGGCCCGCGACATGCTTCTGACCAGGGCATCCGCCCACTCCCCTAGTCGTCGTCCTTGCCGGAGTCCGCTCCGATACCCGTCCGATGAAAACGAGCATGCAACGCAAGCTCGACCAGCTCACTACCCGGCTGGCCGAACTGAACGACCTGTTGAGCCGCGAGGACATCACCTCGAATCTCGACCAATACCGCAAGCTCACGCGTGAACACGCCGAGCTCGGGCCGGTCGTCGATCATTACGCGCTGTGGCGCCAGGCGATGAACGACGCGGCGACCGCGCAGGAACTGCTGGCGGACGTGTCGATGCGCGACTTCGCGGAAGAAGAAATCCGTGCCGCGCGCGAGCGGATGGAAAAACTCGGCGCGGAATTGCAGAAAATGCTGCTGCCGAAAGACCCGAACGACGACCGCAACATCTTCCTCGAAATCCGCGCCGGCACAGGTGGCGACGAATCGGCGCTGTTCGCGGGCGATTTGCTGCGCATGTATCTGCGCTTTGCCGAACGCAATCGCTGGCAGGTCGAGATGATGTCGGCGAGCGAATCGGACCTCGGCGGCTACAAGGAAGTGATCGTGCGGATCGCAGGCGAAGCGGCCTATTCCAAGCTCAAGTTCGAATCGGGCGGCCATCGCGTGCAGCGCGTGCCGGCTACCGAGACGCAGGGCCGCATTCACACGTCGGCGTGCACGGTCGCGGTGATGCCGGAGGCGGACGAAATCGGCGAAGTCGAAATCAATCCGGCCGATCTGCGCATCGACACGTTCCGCGCGTCCGGCGCGGGCGGCCAGCACATCAACAAGACCGACTCGGCGGTGCGCGTGACACACTTGCCGACCGGGATTGTCGTCGAATGTCAGGACGACCGGTCGCAGCACAAGAACAAGGATCGTGCGCTGAAGGTGTTGGCCGCGCGCATCAAGGACAAGCAGTCGCACGAGCAGCAGGCAAAGGAAGCGGCGACGCGCAAAAGCCTGATCGGCTCGGGCGATCGCTCGGAGCGGATTCGCACCTACAACTTCCCGCAAGGGCGTCTGACAGATCACCGGATCAATCTGACGCTGTATCGCCTCGACGCGATCATGGACGGCGATCTCGACGAACTGATCGCGGCACTCGTCAGCGAGCATCAGGCCGAGTTGCTGGCCTCGCTGGGCGACGCGGACTAAGCGGATGGATCCGGTCACGCCCGCCGCACTGCTGCGCGCTTCGCCGCTGCCGTTGCTCGAAGCGCGGATTCTGCTTACGCACGTGCTCGGCTGGCGGCACACGCAATTGATTACGCGCAGCGATGAAGCGCTCGACGGCGCGGTGGTCGAGCGCTATCGGGCTCTGGAAGCGCGGCGTGTCGCCGGTGAGCCTGTAGCGCAACTGGTCGGCGCACGCGAATTTTTCGGGCTTGATTTCGAGGTGACGCCGGACGTGCTGATTCCACGTCCCGAAACGGAGTTGCTGGTCGAAACGGCGTTGGCTGCGATGGAAAACATCTCGCGGCCGCGCGTGCTCGATCTGGGCACCGGCACCGGCGCAATCGCCGTGGCCATAGCGTCGATGCGGCCCGACGCGCAGGTCTGGGCGCTGGACCGATCCGCCGAGGCCCTGGCAGTGGCTACACGCAATGCCACGCGTCTACTGGACGCCAAACGCCCTGGCGGCGCCGTCGTCCTGCAGCAAAGCGACTGGTACGGCTCGCTCGACGCAGCGTTGCGCTTCGACGTGGTCGTCAGCAATCCGCCGTATATCGCGAGCGGCGATCCGCATCTGTCGGAAGGCGATTTGCGCTTCGAGCCACGCGGCGCGCTCACCGACGAAGCCGACGGCCTCAGCGCGATCCGCAAGATTGTCGCGGGCGCACCTACACGTCTGGCCACCAACGGCGTATTGTGGATTGAACACGGATACGATCAGGCAGAAGCCGTGCGCAGCCTGCTGACGGCGCAGGGTTTTATGGAAGTCCGCTCGGAGCAGGATCTCGCCGGCATCGAGCGAATCAGCGGTGGACGCTGGACCGGCTGACCTCGATAGATGCCCTCATCGCCGAGGCGGCAAAGCGGCCCTCGGCCGGTCTTACCGAAATCCGCTATCATTTCAGCCTATTCCCTACACATAACGGAACCGCAAGGTCAGTCATGGATACGCAACAACGCATCAAGCAAATCGTCGACGAAAACAACGTCGTGCTCTTCATGAAGGGCACCGCCCAGTTCCCGATGTGCGGCTTTTCCGGCCGCGCCATCCAGATCCTGAAGGCATGCGGCGTCGGCGAAATCAAAACCGTCAACGTGCTCGAAGACGACGAAGTCCGCCAGGGCATCAAGCAGTTCTCGAACTGGCCGACCATTCCGCAGCTCTACGTAAAGGGCGAATTCGTCGGCGGCTCGGACATCATGATGGAAATGTACGAATCGGGCGAACTGCAGCAGCTGTTTGCCGCGGCTTAAGCGGCCGCTGTCCGAACGTTTGTTGTCCTCCGATAAGGCGCCGCGAGCCATGGAAACACGCGTTGCGGCGCCGCGCCGGCTGATCGTCGCGATCACCGGCGCAACCGGCGCCATCTACGGCGTCCGGTTGCTCGAGACGTTGCGCCGGCTGGGCGGCGTCGAGAGCCATCTGCTGATTTCGAGCGCCGGGTGGCTCAATATCCAGCACGAACTCCAGTTGAGCAAAGAAGACGTGCATCCGCTCGCGGATGTCGTCCATTCGGTGCGCGATGTCGGCGCGAGTATCGCGTCCGGCTCGTTTGCCACCGAAGGCATGGTGGTCGCCCCCTGCTCGATGAAGACGCTGGCCAGCGTCGCCCATGGTTTTTCCGACAACCTGATCACCCGCGCCGCCGATGTCACGCTCAAAGAGCGCCGCCGGCTCGTGTTGCTGGTGCGCGAAACGCCATTCAATCTCGCTCATCTGCGCAATATGACGGCCGTCACCGAAATGGGCGGCGTGATCTTCCCGCCTTTGCCTGCGTTCTACAACCAGCCCACGACGATCGACGAGATGGTCGATCACACGGTGGCACGCGTGCTGGATCTATTCGCATTGGGACCGGCCATGTCGCCCGCATGGCAAGGTTTGCACGGCGCGTAGGAATAATTCACGGGACGACGCATTGCCACCGCGCGTGGCGTGGAGGCAGGCGCGACATTGCCGCGGTTTCACGAGCGGCGCTCCACAATTGCCCCATCGTGATTAATAACGCCTGCGACACAATCAATTCCGTTTTCACCCGTTTATCAAACGCCGGTACGGACCTATATTGATAGCAACCCCACTTTCGCGCCGCGCTCACGCGGCGGCGTTGCTGCCATGACTCGCTTACCGTCGCTCTTCCTTTCCCACGGCGCGCCTACGCTGCCGATCGACCCGTCGTTGCCGTCCGCCGAATTCGGCGCACTGTCGGCACAATTGCCGCGTCCTGAAGCCGTGCTGATGCTGTCGGCCCACTGGGGCACGGCGCAACCGGTAGTGAGCACGTCCACGGCGCCCGAGACCATCCACGATTTCTACGGTTTCCCGCGTCAGTTGTATGAGATTCAGTACCCGGCTCCCGGCGCACCCGATGTGGCGCGCCGCGCCGCGGTGCTGCTCGGCGAATACGGCATCCTCGCCGACGCCCAGCCGCATGGACTCGACCACGGCGCGTGGGTGCCAATGCTGCTGATGTTCCCGGAAGCCGACGTGCCGGTCGCGCAACTGTCGATCCAGCCGCACATGGACGCTGCTCATCACTTCCGTGTGGGGCGCGCGCTGCGCTCGCTGAAAGATGACGGCGTGATGGTGATCGGCTCGGGTCAAATCACGCACAATCTGCGCGCTGCGGATTTTTCCGCGCGCCCGGAAGATGCCGATCCGCGCGTCACCGAATTCACCGACTGGTTTGAATCCCGGCTTGCCGCACACGACATCGACGCGTTGCTCGACTACCGCCGTCAGGCGCCGCACGCGGTATTGATGCATCCAACCGACGAGCATCTGCTGCCCGTGTTCGCGGCACTGGGTGCGGCAGACGACGACTATTCGCTGGCGATCCAGTCGCTCGGCACCTATCAGCGCTCGCTCGCCATGACAAATTACGTGTTCGGCACCGCTTGATTCAATGCCTGGATGACGCCTGTCATGCAGGTCGAAGCAACACCAGCAAAAAAGCCCGCCTGAGCAACTCAGGCGGGCTTTTTTCGTATTGTGCCGAACCACTGCGATCCGGCGGTCCGGCGGTCCGGCGCAAAACTCAGCGCAGCAAGTTAATGTGCGCCCATGCCTTCGAGCACTTCGTCATGCGTCTGACGCTCTTCAAGGTATTCCGAACGATAGCCGCTGTTCACACCCCAGTAGTAGAACACCAGCGAGAACACGGCCACCACCAGCATGTCCCAGCCGTACGGCAGGAGGCCGTGGCCGCCAAACTCCTTGCTGCCGATCAGCGACAGAACCGCCATCCCCGGCAGGTACGCCACGAGCCACCATGCAGCCTTCAGGTCACGCCCCCAGCCGCTGAACCCCGACTTCGCCTGGAAGTAGAAGTACACCGGCAGCGCGACGACCATCAACAGAATGATTTCGCCGGTCAGCGGCCACTTCGCCCAATACAGGATCAGCGACGCACACACGAAAGCGAACGGTGCAATGATCTTCATGCCCGCGATGTGCAGCGGGCGCTCCAGATCCGTCGCCGCGCGGCGCAGCGCCATCAGGCTGATAGGGCCAGTCAGGTACGAGATCACGGTCGCCACCGAGATCACCGCCGCCAACGAACTCCAGCCGCGGAAGAAGAACAGGAAAATGAACGACACCAGCAGGTTGAACCACATCGCCTGACGCGGCACGCCGTAGAACGGGTGCACGTTGCCGAACATCTTCGGCATCGTGTTGTTGCGCTCCATGGCGTAGATCATCCGGGTGGTGGTCGCCATGTAGGTCGTGCCGGTGCCGCTCGGGCTGACGAACGCGTCGACGTACAGCAGGATAGCCAGCCAGTTCAGGTTCAGCGCGATTGCCAGTTCGGCAAACGGCGAAGCGAAGTTGAAGTGGCTCCAGCCCTTCATCACGTCGCCCGGGCTCACCGCGCCGATATACGCGATCTGCAGCAGCACGTAGATCACCAGCGCCAGCAGGATCGAGCCGATCACCGCGAACGGCACGCTTTTGGCCGGATTGCGCGCTTCACCAGCGAGGTTGATCGGGCTCTGGAAACCGTTGAAGGCGAACACGATACCGCTCGTCGATACCGCCGTCAGCACAGCCGACCAGCCGTACGGCGCAAAGGTGCTCACCTCGCCGAAGTTTTCCTTGTGAAAGCCCGTCAGCATCAGACCCGCGATCGTCGCACCCGGAATCAGGAACTTGAAAACCGTGATGGCCGAATTGGCGCGCGCGAACAGCTTCACGCCCCAGTAATTCAACAGGAAGTAAATGATCACCAGGGCCGCGGACAGCAACAGCCCATTGGTCGTTAATGACCCATCCACGAATAGCGCGTGCGCCCATGGATATGGCCAGGTGCTCATATATTGAATGGATGCTTCTGCCTCGATTGGAATCACCGAGACAATTGCGATCCAGTTGGCCCATGCGCTGATGAACCCAACCAGCGCGCCGTGCGAATAGCGCGCGTAACGCACCATGCCGCCCGACTCCGGGAACATTGCGCCGAGTTCCGCGTAGGTCAACGCAATCGCGAGAATCACCACCGCGCCGATGACCCATGCACAAATGGCAGCCGGCCCGGCAATTTTTGCAGCCTTCCACGCGCCGAATAGCCAGCCCGATCCGATGATCGAACCCAAGCCGGTCAGCAAAAGCGCGACCGGTCCGATGTTCCGTTGTATAGAACTTTTCACATCTTCTCCTGTGTCGACCCGAGTTAGCGCTTTAGCGCTTACTCGGGTCCCATACACCGTAAGTCGACCCGAGTTAGCGCCTTGCCCCACTCCGGTCCCATGCAAGTTGCGGGCATGCCGGCACCGCGTAGTATCGCTTGTGGCGGCGGGAACGGGGTGTCGCGCATGCATACGCGACGGCCCATTCCAATCAGGTGCAACCGACAGCGCGGCGCGTAGTTTAACGGTTGCACCCGTACGTTGCAGTGAAACTAAGGGTTCTCCCTGGCAAAATTCTCCGACGAATAGCAAGCTTTGTAAGCAACTTTTACGCCAAGCTGCCAAAACATTGTAAAGTTGGGATGAGAGTGTTGACCTTCGCCCGAAATCACCGTATAACGTTCGGGCAGGATTTCAAGCGGCGAGTGAATTGGTCTTTCGTAGTTCGCCCATCAACGGTACTCCGGTTGGTCCCATTACCCCCTTCCTTGATTTTCATGCGCACCCATTGGGCTTCGGCCTTATTTACCATCTTTAGGAACAAGTAATATGGAAACCGGTACCGTCAAGTGGTTCAATGACGCAAAGGGCTTTGGCTTCATCACGCCGGACGGCGGTGGCGAAGATCTGTTCGCGCATTTCTCGGAAATCCGCACGGAAGGCTTCAAGACGCTGCAAGAAAACCAAAAGGTTACGTTTGAAGTGAAGACGGGCCCGAAGGGCAAGCAAGCTGCTAACATCAAGCCGGTGTAAGCACGCACGCTTCCTTCTGGACGCAAAAAACCCCGCCTCGGCGGGGTTTTTTTATATTCATCGCCACTGCATGCGGCGATTATCTCCGCAGTATGCGTTTGATCAATCTGGTTATCCGAACAAACGCCGCGCGTGAATACCAAGACCTGTCGCGACGCTGGCAAGACGGTCACCGAATACCGCTTTGGCATCCGGAAACGCTGCAGCCAACGCGCCAGATAGAAACGCTAATCCGGTCGAGCCACCCGTGAAGTAAATCGCATTGACGTCGCGCGGGGCCACACCGGCCGCCTGAACCGTATCGCGCGCGGCCTGCACGATGCGCTGCGTCTCGTCCTGACCGGCCTTGATGAGCTGCGCTTCGTCGAATGCCAGACGCAGGTCGTCCTCCACCTCGTCGAGGTCGATCACGGTCTCGCCGCCCGCCGCCACGCCGATCTTCGCCTCTTCCGCATGAGCGGCCAATGCATGGCCCAGACGGCGTTCCACGACGCGCATCAGGCGGTCGTGATGTTTGGTCTGGATGAACAGATGCCGCATGAGCGCGAGTTCGCTGACGCGCTTCGGTGCGTAGACCGTGTTGATCAGGTGCCAGGTCGCCAGGTCGAAATAGATGCGGTTCGGAATCTCACGGCCTTCGGGGTCGAGTGTCTGATAGCCGAGTTCGCGCAGAATCGTCACCAGTTCGACGCGACGATCGAAATCCGTCCCGGCAACGTGCACACCGTGGTGGGCGAGCACGTCGTCTTTACGCTCGACGCGCGTCATGCGCTCCGGCCCCACCCGCACCAGCGAAAAGTCCGACGTGCCGCCGCCGATGTCGGCCACCAGCACGAGCCCTTCTTCCGTCAGGTGCGATTCGTAGTCGAACGCGGCCGCGATCGGCTCATACTGAAAGTGAATCTCCCGCAACCCGACGGAACGCGCCGCGGCTTCGAGCTGCTGCTGCGCCATCTGGTCGGCACGCGGATCGTCGTCGACGAAGAACACCGGGCGGCCCAGCACGGCGCGGCTGATCGGGCCACCGGCGCTCTTCTCAGCCGACCGCTTCAGATGATCGACGAAAATCGCGATGATGTCCGTGTACTTGATCGCCGAACCGTCGCCGAGATCGGTCGAATTCTCGGCGAGCGGTGAACCGAGAATACTTTTCATCGAACGCATCAGACGGCCGTCGAAACCGTCGATGTACGCCGCCAGCGCCGAGCGCCCGAACTCGCGAGTGTTCTCGTCGGTGTTGAAAAAGACGGCGGTCGGCAGCGTGGTATAGGCGCCCTCGACCGGCGCAAGCCTAAGCGCAGCGCCATCTGGGACGGCCACGGCCGAATTGGAAGTACCGAAGTCAATCGCGCAATAGTTCATGGCAGGAATCGCCGCTCACGGCTGGCGCGGACAGAAAGGGGAGCGGCTTTGTATCACGAAAGCCCAATCAGCATCAACTGACGCTTTCCGGGACACCCGCAATCATCACCCAGGTCCGCTCGACGGAACAAAAATTGCTGAATTCGACAGGATACGCTACCAAATTTCGGCAATCAGGAGACTTGCAGCAATGAGCGCGCCGCCTACCGCCGCTGTCCATGAGAAAAACGCCCCTGTCATTGAAACCGACCTGCCCTCACGGCTAGATCGTTTGCCGTGGGGACGCTTTCACTCGCTGATCGTCGTCGCGCTGGGCGTGACGTGGCTGCTCGACGGACTGGAAGTGACGCTCGCAGGCGCTGTCGCAAGTGCGTTGAAGTCTAGCCCATCGTTGCACTTTACCAACGCCGACGTTGGCCTCGCCGGCAGCGCTTATATTGCCGGCGCCGTGCTCGGCGCGCTCGGCTTCGGCTGGTTGACCGACCGGCTCGGCCGTCGCAAGCTGTTCTTCATCACGCTCGCGTTATATCTGGCTGCAACCGCGGCGACCGCTTTTTCGTGGAATCTCGCCAGTTTTCTGCTGTTTCGCTTTCTTACCGGCGCGGGCATCGGTGGCGAATACACGGCGATCAATTCGACGATCCAGGAGTTCACGCCCGCGCGGGTGCGCGGCTGGACCGATCTCGGCATCAACGGCACGTTCTGGGTCGGCGCGGGGCTCGGGGCAGCGGGTTCGTTGATCCTGCTCGATCCGAATCTGTTGCCGGGAGATTGGGGCTGGCGGGCCTGCTTCTTCATCGGCGCGGTACTGGCGCTGGGAATTCTGCCGATGCGCATCTGGGTGCCCGAAAGTCCGCGCTGGCTGCTGACGCACGGCGGCGAACACGAGGCGCGCTCGATCGTCGACGGTATCGAAACGCGCTTTCGCACCGAAGGCCATGCCCTCTCCGACGACAGCCTCACGCGTTTAAGGCTGCGGACACGCGGACATACGCCGCTACGCGAGGTATTTCACACGCTGTTCAACGTGCACCGACGGCGCGCGCTGGTTGGCCTATCGTTGATGACCGCGCAGGCGTTCTTCTACAACGCGATCTTTTTCACCTACGCGCTGGTGCTAACCGATTTCTATCAGGTGCCAGGCGACCACATCGGCTGGTATCTGTTGCCGTTCGCGCTCGGCAACTTCCTGGGACCGCTGGTGCTCGGCCGGCTCTTCGACGTCATCGGGCGACGCAAGATGATCGCCACGACTTACGCGTTGTCCGGCATCCTGCTGACGCTGAGCGGCTACCTGTTCGAGCAGCAGATGCTCACCGTCGTGACGCAGACGATCGCGTGGATGGTGGTCTTTTTCTTCGCGTCGGCGGCCGCGAGTTCGGCGTATCTGACGGTCAGCGAATCATTTCCGCTGGAAATCCGCGCGCTCGCGATCGCCGTGTTCTACGCGTTCGGCACCGCGCTGGGCGGCATCATCGGTCCGGCGTTCTTTGGCCGGCTGATCGATACGCATCAGCGCAGCGAAGTATTTTCAGGCTATCTGGTCGGCTCGGGGCTGATGCTCGCCGCTGCGGTGATCGCCGCGATCTGGGGCGTGGATGCGGAGCGCAAGTCGCTTGAAAATGTTGCCACGCCGCTTTCGAGTGTCACGGACAGTGTGGATTGAACCATGCGCTTTGAGCGACGTGACCGACTGGGAATAAACCACGCGCCTTAAAGCGTCACGGACAACCCGAAATAAAAAACGCGCGATCAGCGCCGCGCGTTTTTGTCACCATCAAAGTCGCAACGGACTCAGAATGCCTTCTTCCACCCGCCACCATAAGCGATCTCGGCGAGCGGCAAACGCTGACGCACCGACTTCTCCCGCTCGCGCAGCACCGGATCGAGTTTGTCGACGTCACCGTAATGGCCGAGCGAAATGATGGCGATCACATCGACGTCGGTCGGCAGCTTGAACGCCGTGCGGAACGCGTGCGGATCGAAGCCGCTCATCTGATGCGCGGCGAGGCCGAGCGCATGCGCCTGCAACACCAGCGCCATCGCCGCAGCACCTGCGTCGTACGGCGCGCAACGGTTCACTTCGCCCTTGTTGGTGAGCGTGTGCGTGGTTACCGCGATCAGCACCGGCGCCGGCGCATTCCAGCCCTGGTTGAACGGCACCAGGGTGGCGAAGGCCTGCTTGAATGAAACTTCATCGACGCTACGGTCGAATACGAGAAAACGCCACGGTTGCGCGTTATAGGACGACGGCGCCCAGCGTGCCGCTTCGAGCACCGAATGCAGATGCTCGCGGCTCACCGGCTCGCTCGAATACGCGCGCGGGCTCCAGCGACCTGCAATCAGCTCGTGAATGGCAACTGCGGTAGGGGCGGGTTTGTTGGTCATGCGCTTCTCTCGGTCGAAATTCATGATCGACGGGCGACTGCCCGGGGTCTCATAGCATAACCGGGCTGAGCCCCTCGCGCTTCACCAAGTGCACGGTTAGTTTCACGTCGGCGGCAATGGCAAACGGCCTCGTATGAGGCCGTTTGCGCAGGCTCGCTTCGTTCACCGGACACACACACGGGCGCGGTGTCACACCGCTTGCGGCTCCGGCACCTTGGCCGGCCGGTTGATCCGCAACACGATCACGGCGGCAACGAGGCACAGCCCACCAGAAATCATCGATGCCACCGTGTACGTGCCGAGGCTTGCGCGCAGCATGCCCGCACCAAGCGCCGCGAAGGCCGCGCCGAGCTGGTGGCCGGCGACCACCCAGCCGAACACGACCGGCGCCGCGTCCTTGCCGTAGACATCCGTCGCGAGACGCACGGTGGGCGGCACCGTGGCGATCCAGTCGAGCCCGTAGAACACCGCGAACAACGGCAGGCCGAAAAAGTCGATACCGAAGGCGTGCGGCAGATACATCAGCGACAAACCGCGCAGACCGTAATACCAGAACAACAACACACGGCTATTGAAGCGGTCCGACAGCCAGCCCGACAGCGTCGTACCAAACAGATCGAAGATACCCATTGCGGCAAGCAGGGAGGCGCCCTGCACTTCGCTCATGCCGTAGTCGCCGCACATTGCGATCAGGTGCGTGCCGACGTAACCGTTGGTGCTTGCGCCGCAGATAAAGAAGCTGAAGAACAGCAGCCAGAAATCACGCGTCTTGCTCGCCATCGCGAGGGTGCCGAAGGCAATGGCCAACGGATTCTGCTTCGTCACGACGTTGGAGACCGGCGCATCGGCCGGTTCGCCGAACGGACGCAACTTCATGTCCGCCGGCCGTTCCGGCAGCAGAAACGCGACCAGCGGCAAGACGATCGCAGCCGCGCCCGCGACGACCCACACCACCTGGCGCCAGCCGTAGTGTTCGGCGATGGCCGCCAGCATCGGCAGGAACACCAGTTGGCCGGTCGCCGAACTAGCCGTGAGAATCCCCATCACGAGGCCACGGTGCGTGGTGAACCAGCGCGTCACCACCGTCGCCGACAATGACAGCGCGGCCACGCCCGTCGAGCCACCGACCATCACGCCCCAGATCAGAACCATTTGCCACGGATGCGTCATCAGCGATGACAGCGCCACACCCGCCGCCATCGTGCCCAGCGCGACGAGCAGCGTAGGACGCACGCCAAAACGCTGCATCGCCGCGGCGGCGAACGGCCCCATCAAGCCGTAGAGCGCGATGTTCACGGAGATCGCGAGCGAAATCGTCGCACGGCTCCAGCCGAACTGATGCTCCAGCGGCACCATCATCACGCTCGGCGTGGCGCGCGTGCCGGCCGCCGCCAGCAGCACCAGAAACACCACGGCGACGGTCAACCAGCCGTAGTGGAAACGTCCGCCAATCAGTCTTGCTGCCCAATTCATCGGTTCTCCAATCGACGCCTGCCCCGCCGGCCGCGTCGCCCGTATTGTTACGATTTTGGTAAAGGACTTGTGACAGATCAGTCACAATAGTGTTGCGATACTAGTTACTGCTCGGTAACATGTCAAGGCGTCAGTTCAATTCAGGTGACATTCCATGTCCAACAGTAAGCCCCTCACCCAACCAGCGGAAGCAAAGCGAACGCGCGGTGCGCAGACGGCCGGCCCGGAAGCCCAGCAGCATCTGCTGCGCGCCGCGGACGAACTGTTCTATCGCGAGGGTGTGCGGACAGTCGGCGTCGACGCGGTGGTCGAACGCGCGGGTGTGAACAAGATGAGCTTGTACCGCCAATTTTCGTCGAAGGACGAACTGGTGATCGCATATCTGGAGCGCAAAGACGAGCAGTTTTTCGGCTACGTGGAGAAGAGCTTTGCGAAACATCCGGGCGAACCGGCCAGGCAGCTTCAACAATATTTCGACGACCTAGCCATGCGCGCATCGGTCGACGGCTACCGCGGCTGTCCGTTCGTGAACGTGTCGGTGGAGTTTTCTGATACGACGCATCCGGCGCGGCAATTCGTGTTTCGCAACAAGCAACGGCTCATGGCGCGGCTTCTGGAACTGGCCACCGCGGCAGGCGCCGACGATCCGGAGACGCTGGCCAACGGTCTGGGTTTGATGATCGAAGGCGTGTATGCGGCCAGCCAGACCTACGGCCCGGGCTGCGGGCCGATTCTTGCCGCCCCGAAGGTGGCGGCGCAGTTGATCGCCGCGGCGTGCGGCGGGACACAAGCGGGTTGAGGTTTTTGCCGCCCTGTTGCGGCAGCGCACGGATCGGTGCCGTTCCGCGCCATTAGAATGGCGCTTTACCTTTTCGCTGCTTGCCATGCCGTCGCCCGCCGAATCTCATGATGCTGTTATCGCCGCTACTCGTCATTGGCTGACGAAGGCCGTGATTGGGCTCAACTTGTGCCCCTTTGCCAAAGCCGTGCATGTGAAGGGGCAGATTCGCTATGCCGTGAGCGACGCGGTGGATATGGAAGGGGTGCTAGCCGATCTCGAAACCGAGATTCAGACGCTCGTCGCGGCGCATCCTGATGCGGTGGACACCACGCTTCTGGTGATACCGCGCGCGCTCAGCGATTTTCTCGACTATAACGATTGCCTGTTTTTTGCCGAGCGGATGATCAAACAACTTCGGCTGGAAGGCATTATTCAGATTGCCAGCTTTCATCCGCATTATCAGTTCGAAGACAGCGAACCCGACGATATCGAGAACTATACGAATCGCGCGCCCTATCCGATTTTGCATCTGCTTCGCGAAGAGAGTATTGAACGGGCGGTTCAGGCTTTTCCAGATGCGGAAGCGATTTATGAGCGGAATCAGGAGACGCTTCGGCGCATCGGTCTTAAAGGCTGGAATGAATTGATGAAAAAGTAGTGCTCACGGTGGCCAAGAAACAGCCACCGCCGCAAGACGGATCAGGCTGAAACAAAAAACCGCTCTTTCAGCTCCTCGATCCCAAGCGTCTCCATCACTTCATTCAGCCGCTCGGTCGGCCGCCGCCTCGGCAGGTCCTTGAACTGGGCAATTATCAGTTCATTCTTCATGGAATGTTCCCACCCCACCAACTCGGTGACACTCACCTGATATCCATGCGCTTCCAGCTGCAGGCAGCGCAGCACATTGGTAATCTGGCTTCCGAATTCGCGGGTATGCAACGGATGCCGCCAGATTTCCGTCAACGCATTCCCCAGCGATTTACCCTTGTTCTGCCGTAAAACCCCCGCCACCTCGGCCTGACAACACGGCACCACCACGATGTACTTCGCGTGCTTTTCCAGAGCAAACCGGAGCGCGTCGTCGGTCGCGGTATTGCAGGCATGCAACGCGGTCACGATATCGATCTGCGCCGGCAAACGGTCTGACGTAATCGACTCCGCCACCGACAAATTCAGAAACGACATCCCCTTGAAGCCCAGCCGCCCGGCCAGTTCCTCGGATTTCGTCACGAGATCCTCGCGCGTTTCAATGCCGTAAATGTGCGACGCCCCACCAGCGGCATCCTGAAACTCCTTGAAGAAAAGGTCATACAGGATAAAACCTAGATATGACTTGCCCGCGCCGTGGTCGACGAGCGTTACGGCGCCCTGCTGGTCCTTGAGGTCTTTCAGCAGCGGCTCGATGAACTGGAACAGGTGGTAGACCTGCTTCAGCTTGCGGCGGCTGTCCTGGTTCATCTTGCCGTCGCGCGTGAGGATATGAAGCTCCTTCAGCAACTCGACGGACTGGTTCGGACGGATTTCGTGGGTTTTGCTGGACATCGTTAGAGACCGCCCTCGATTGCAACGCGAACGTGCGACAGATGACGGAAAAAAGGAAAAGTTGCTGCCAGTTTACCCAAAGCGCAGGCCGCTCACCTGAGGAGCCGCGTCGACCATGCAAGAAATGCCACAAACCTGGAACACTTCCTGCTCAAAACGCACGATGCGGGACGTATTCCGGCGTGGCTTGAAAGCACCTTGCGGGCCGGCTCACTCGATGGCGTAAGCCGTGTCGCGCATAACAACAAGCTGCCGGCCGTGACCTCGATCACGCGAACCGAATGCATGTGGGGAGGACGGTCCCGGAACACGGACCGAACGTTACGTAACCAGCAGCGCGCCGCGATCTCAAACGGACGCGCGCCTGGATAATAGAAGAGGCAGCGATGGACACGGTACCCAACGGAAACGTCGAGCAGAAGTTTCAGGAAATGCTGGCGAAGCTCACCGCCACCCCTGCGTGGTCGGAAAAACAACAACTCGAACTGGAAATGGCGCGCGACATTTCCACCGAAATGCTGCGGCTGGCCGAAGTCATGCGCGATGGCAGCGTCGACATGGAGACATGCCTGACCATGCTCAAGTACGCGAAAGTGCTCGACTTCGTGATGACGACACTCGCGTCGCGTCGCGACATCAAACCGCAAACGCTGCGGGTCATTTTCAAGCTGGCCGGACTGAAAGTGGATGAGGCCTATCCCGGCTAGGACGACAAGACCACGCCGCGACCAGCACGAGCGGCACGCCGCCGTTCGTACTGGTTAGCCGCCCTTCATCTTCAAGAAAAAGGACAACGAATCACGCGCGCGGCGCCTCCACCGGCGGCGTGCCTTCATGAAAGAGCGTCTTGAGCTGCGAGCGCAATTCCGGCGAGTCCGTGTGTTTGTGTACCGTGACGGCATGTTGCACGGCTGCGTCGAGCAATTCGCTCTCGCTGTCGGCGGATAGGGCGACGGTGCAATTCATTTCGCTCGGAAACTCGCGACAGTCGATGTATTTGCGAGTCATGGCAATCTCCTTGATCAAACGTCGAAACACCTGACAGACAGCGAACGCGCAAGCCACGTCGCCAGCCGCGACGCGGCAGTATTGGCCACGCCGGGCGAATTGAAAGCGGTGGGGTAATACGACGCGGGGGAAAAGCGGACGGCGTCCGGTGGAAGGTGTTTGAAAAGTATAGTTCGCGCAGGCAGATTGCAAAGCAGCGAGCGCCAATCCAGCCGATGCAAAAGCGCCCGAACCCAGCGTTTTTCAGCCGGTTGTCGGGACGGTGCGGGCGCCGGTTTGCCCTGCGGTGTTCGCGGTGTGAAAATAGCGCCCTTCGCGCTGCCCGATCTACAGTTCGTCAGATCAGGCCAACGCACTCCCCTCCGCTCATCCGCAGGACCGCATGCCATCCTCCTTCAACTCCGCCCGCGTCGCCGTGATCGGCGGCGGCCCCGCCGGCTTGATGGCCGCCGAGGCGCTCGCCCAGCACGGCTTGCAGGTCGACGTCTACGACGCGATGCCGTCGGTTGGCCGCAAGTTTCTGATGGCGGGCAAAGGCGGCATGAACATCACGCATTCGGAACCGCTCGAGCCGTTTCTTGGCCGTTACGGCGCGCGCCGCGAACAGATCGCGCCGTTACTCGAGCTGTTCGGTCCCGACGCCTTGCGGGCATGGCTGCATGCGCTTGGTGTCGAAACCTTCGTCGGCAGTTCAGGGCGCGTTTTTCCGACCGATATGAAAGCGGCGCCGATGCTGCGGGCGTGGTTGCATCGGTTGAGGGAAGCCGGCGTGCGCTTTCACATGCGTCACAAGTGGACCGGTTGGGACAACGAAGATGGCGACACCGCAACGCACACGTTGCGCTTCGAAACGCCCGACGGCGAACAGCGCGTGAGCTGCGACGCCGTGGTCTTCGCACTCGGCGGCGCAAGCTGGCCGAGGCTCGGATCGGACGCCGCCTGGGTGCCGCTGCTGAGCGCACGCGAGGTGCCGGTAACGCCGTTGCGGCCCGCGAACTGCGGCTTCGATGCGGACTGGAGCCCCTATCTGCGCGAGCGTTTCGCCGGTCAGCCGGTGAAATCGGTAGCCATCACACTCACCGACATAGACAATAAAGTCCACAATCGACAAGGTGAAATACTTCTGACCGAAACGGGCCTCGAAGGGAGCCTGATTTACGCGTTGTCGGCAGCCATCCGGGAGCGGATTCTCGCCGACGGCGACGTCACGATCACGCTGGACCTGGCGCCAGGCTTGACGTTGGAGCGTGTCGTAGCCGAAGTCACGCGACCGCGTGGATCGCGTTCCATGTCGACTCACCTGCAGGGCAGAGTCGGCCTTGGTGGCGTAAAACTGGCCTTATTGCATGAGATTCTGTCGAAGGAAGCCTTCACCGATGAGAAAGGCCTCGCGCACGCAATCAAGGCGCTGCCAGTGCGGCTCACGCGCGCCCGGCCTATCGCGGAAGCGATCAGCACGGCGGGCGGCATCCCCTTCGAAGCGCTCAATCAGCATCTGATGATCAAGCACCTGCCCGGCGCGTTCTGCGCGGGCGAAATGCTCGACTGGGAAGCGCCGACCGGCGGTTATCTGCTCACCGCCTGCTTCGCCAGCGGCCTGGCGGCTGGACGCGGCGCATTAGCGTATCTTGAGGCGCGCGGCGTCCAGGTCTGACACGCCGCGCGTCAGGGGCGCCTCATTACGCGTCGTTGCGCTCCCCGCGCGTCACCGTTTAACGCGCTTTCAGTCGCCAGAGCGACGTCACTTCGGCCATGCGTGCCGTATGCAGCGCGTCGGTTTCATCGGTCGACTTCGGGTGCCGCGGGCGAATATCCTCGCGTCCCGCCACGGTCAGCCCCGCCTTTTCAATAGCGGCAAGCAACCACTCGCGCGTACGCAATCCGAGGTGCTCGGCGAAGTCCGACATGATCAGCCAGCCTTCCCCGCCCGGCGACAAATGCTCCACCAAGCCGTTCAGGAAGCCGAGCAACATGCGGCTTTCGGAATCGTAGATCGCGTATTCGATCGGCGAGGCCGGTCGCGCCGGCACCCACGGCGGATTGCAAACCACCAGCGGCGCCCGGCCTTCCGGAAACAGATCGGCTTGCACGACCTCCACTTGCTGGTCGTAACCGAGACGCGTCAGGTTTTCGCGCGCGCAAGCCAGCGCTCGCGGGTCCTGGTCGGTCGCGACGATTTTCTTCACGCCGCGTTTGGCGAGCAGCGCAGCCAACACGCCTGTACCCGTACCGATATCGAACGCCTTGTTCAACGACGGCAACGGTGTGCGCGCGACCAGATCCACATATTCACCGCGCACTGGCGAAAACACGCCGTAGTGTGGATGAATACGCTCACCCAGCGCGGGAATTTCCACGCCCTTCTTGCGCCACTCGTGCGCGCCGATCAGACCGAGCAATTCGCGTAGCGACACGACCGAGGGCTCGTCGGTAGACGGCCCATAGGTTTCGATACAGGCCTGCTGCACTTCCGGCGCGCGACGCAGCGGAATGGCGTAGGCGGCGTCGAGCGGGATCAGAATCATGCCGAGCGTACGGGCACGTTGCGACTGGGCCTGACGATGCAGGTTGAACGCGTCGATCGGCGTTTCGCCCTGCTTGCGCGGTTTGCGTTCCAGTCGGCGCGTGACCGCCTGCAGCAACTGGCGGGCGTTCTGAAAGTCGCCGTTCCAGAGCAGCGCGGTGCCTTCGCATGCGAGGCGGTAGGCGGAGTCGGCAGTGGTGCGGTCATCGGCGACGACAACGCGCTTGGGCGGCGGCACCGCGGCTTCGGAGCGCCAACGCGCACTGCGGGGGCCGTCGGCTTCGGGCCAGGTGAGGATTGCGGGGCTGGTCATGATGAAGGTGGGGTCTGTGTTGCGGGAGTGACGCGGTGAAACCTCGCGTCTCGGGGGCATTGCCCGCCGGAGTGACTGATCGTGATGCCGACTGACGCCCGAATAGTACCTCTCCCGATCGGGTTCGCGGGACGGTATCTGTCGATGATCACCGGGAAGAGGATGCTGCCACGCCCGTCTGGCGTGGCCTAAGAGCCAATCAGAAGCCCATCGTAGACTGAAATGTCCACAATCGACAAGGTGAATGAGATATGGTGAAAATGAGCCCTTTTCCGGTCTCACCCAACATCCCGGAGCAGCATGCCTTCACGCCTTCTGCCCCGCGCGGCAAGGGTTCCCGAACGCACGCCCATCCGGTTCCTCTGATTCCCGCCCCCAATAAAAAAACGGGTTTCTGAAATTCTTCAGAAACCCGTTTTCGTACAACTGGTGCCGGCTGCAGGACTCGAACCCGCCACCTCATGATTACAAGTCAAGCGCTCTACCTGATGAGCTAAGCCGGCATGAGGCCGTGATTCTACTTCATTTCACGATCTTGAGGCGAGCCCTTCCGCCACCTTTTGATCCGTCATCGTCAGGCTGCGGACCCTCCGTCGCGCTTTCCGCTTTCGCAGCATCTGCAGCGGAAGGCGACGCTTCGACCGCGCGCGGCGCTACGCTGACGGGCGCGGCCGGCGACGCGGCTTCGTCCGCCGATTCCGCATCGGCGCCGGAATCCTGTGCTTCGCCGCCCGCCGACTCGACCGGAAACGCCATGCCCTGGCCATTTTCGCGCGCATAGATCGCGAGAATATTGGCGATCGGCACTTCGATCTTGTGCGACTTGCCCGAAAAACGCGCGCTGAACTCGATCCATTCATTGCCCATCTGCAACTGGCTGGTCGCCTCGAAGCTGATGTTCAACACGATCTCGTTATCGCGCACGAACTGGCGCGGCACGCGCGTCTGATTGTCGACGCGGACCGCAATATGCGGCGTGTAGCCGTTATCCGTGCACCACTCGTACAACGCGCGCAGCAGATAAGGCTTAGTGGAAATCTCTTGCATCAACAGTCCTCTTACCGGGTTGGGGCGCACACGGAAAACAATCGAGACGCGGCGCCCTCACCCCAAAGCCAAACTCAACGACGCATCACCTTTTCCGACGGTGTCAGCGCTTCGATATAAGCCGGGCGGCTGAAAATACGCTCGGCGTACTTCATCAGCGGTGCAGCATTCTTCGACAGTTCGATGCCATAGTGATCCAGACGCCACAGCAATGGCGCGATCGCGACGTCCAGCATCGAGAACTCTTCGCCGAGCATGTACTTGTTCTTCAGGAAGATCGGTGCGAGCTGCGTCAGGCGATCGCGGATCGCGAGACGTGCCTTCTCGTGATTCTTCTCAGCGGCCTTGCCCTTTTCGTTTTCGAGCGTGCCGACGTGAACGAACAGTTCCTTTTCGAAGTTCAGCAGGAACAGACGGGCGCGGGCGCGCTGAACCGGATCGGCCGGCATCAGTTGCGGGTGCGGGAAGCGCTCGTCGATGTATTCGTTGATGATGTTCGATTCGTACAGAATCAGGTCCCGTTCGACGAGAATCGGCACCTGACCATACGGATTCATCACGGCGATGTCTTCCGGCTTGTTAAACAGGTCGACGTCGCGGATCTCGAAGTCCATGCCCTTTTCGAACAACACCAGCCGGCAACGCTGGGAGAACGGGCAAGTAGTGCCGGAATACAGAACCATCATGTTTACGTTTCCTCAAAAAGCTGAAAGGCCAGCGCGCGGAAAAACCGTTCAGCAGGTTTTTCCTGGCGCCGGCCCCACGCCGGGTAACGGCGTGATTATTTGATATGTTTCCAGTACGCGGCGTTCAGTCGCCAGGCGAAAAAGCTCAGAATGCCGAGGAACAGCAGCACCCACACGCCAAGCTGTTTGCGGGTTTTCTGCGTCGGTTCGGACATCCATGACAGGTACGACACGAGGTCGGCCACAGCAGAATCATAATCTACCGGCGACATCGTCCCCGGCGTGACCTGTTGGAAGCCGACAAATTTGTGCACCGTTTCGCCTGTTTTTTCGTCGACGGCATCACCGAATTTCGCGGTACGTTGCCCCTGAAGCTGCCACAGCACGTGAGGCATGCTCACATTTTCATACACCAGATTGTTCCAGCCGGTTGGCCGCGTATTGTCGCGATAAAAGCTGCGCAGATACGTGTACAGCCAGTCCTTGCCACGCGCCCGCGCTTCCACCGACAAATCCGGCGGGCTCGCGCCGAACCACGCTTTCGCGTCGTCCGGGCGCATTGCCACGGTCATGGTGTTGCCGACTTTATCCGTGGTGAACAGCAGATTCGACTGGATTTCGGCTGGCGTAATGCCCAGATCGGTCAGCCTGCTGTAGCGCATCAGATTCGCGCTATGGCAATTCAGACAATAGTTTACAAACAATTGGGCGCCGTGCTGCAACGAAGCAAAATTCTCCGCGTTATCAGGCGCGCGGTCGAGAGGGAAATTCTCGTCCGCGTGCGCCGGTCCAGCCAGCACCGCGAGCAGTGTCGCGCCGATCAGCGCGCACGTCGAAAGCAGTTTTTTCATTTCGTGTTCTCCGGGCTCGCGATTAGTGGGGCTTGAACCGCACCCGCTCGGGCGGCTGCTTGAACGTGCCAAGCCGCGTCCAGACAGGCATACCGAGGAAAAACGCGAAGTAGATCAGCGCGCAGATCTGGGCAATCAACGTCGAGGCGGGCGACGGCGGTTTAGTGCCGAGGAAGCCCAACGTCAGGAAAGCGAGCACGAAGATCCCGTAGAACACCTTGTGAAAAAACGGCCGGTAGCGAATCGACTTCACCGGCGAGCGATCGAGCCACGGCAGGAAGAACAGCGAAATCACCGCGCCGCCCATCACCACCACGCCCCAGAACTTCGATTCGGTGAAGGCCATGGCCAGAACCACCAGCACGGCGAGCACCGGCAAACCGAGCTTCCACTTGCCGCGAGCACGCACCAGCGCGAACAGGCCGAGCAGCGCGATGATAATCATCAGCACGATCTTGAATGGATCAGTGGTGGCGCGCAGCATCGCATAGAACGCCGTGAAGTACCACACCGGCGCAATTTCCTGCGGCGTTTGCAGCGGATTGGCGGGAATGAAGTTATTCGCTTCAAGGAAATACCCGCCCATCTCCGGCGCGAAGAAAATGATCGCCGCGAAAATGATCAGGAACACCGTCACGCCCATGAAGTCATGCACGGAGTAGTACGGATGGAACGGAATGCCGTCGAGCGGAATGCCGTCCGGGTCCTTCTTCGCCTTGATCTCGATGCCGTCGGGGTTGTTCGAACCCACTTCATGCAGCGCCACCAGGTGCGCGACCACGAGGCCGATCAGCACCAGCGGAATCGCGATCACATGGAATGCGAAGAAGCGGTTCAGCGTGACGTCCGAGACGACGTAATCGCCGCGAATCCACAGCGACAGATCCGGTCCGATGAACGGAATCGCCGAGAACAGGTTCACGATCACCTGCGCGCCCCAGAACGACATCTGGCCCCACGGCAGCAGGTAGCCGAAGAACGCCTCGGCCATCAGGCACAGAAAGATCGCGCAGCCGAAAATCCACACCAGCTCCCGCGGCTTGCGATACGAGCCGTACATCAGTCCGCGGAACATGTGCAGATACACGACGACGAAGAACATCGACGCACCCGTGGAGTGCATATAGCGGATCAGCCAGCCCCACGGCACCTCGCGCATGATGTACTCGACCGACGAGAACGCGAGCGTCGCGTCGGGTTTGTAGTTCATCGTGAGGAAGATGCCGGTGACGATCTGATTGACCAGCACCAGCAGCGCGAGCGAACCGAAGAAGTACCAGAAGTTGAAGTTCTTCGGCGCGTAATACTCGGAAACGTGCTTCTTCCACGTGGACGTCAGCGGAAAGCGGCGGTCGATCCAGCCGACCAGCCCGGTCGTCTCTACTTCGTGTTCGATCGCCATTACGCTTCTCCTTTCTCGTCCTTGCCGATCACGAGGCCGGTGGCCGACGTGAACATGTAGGGCGGGATGTCGAGGTTCTGCGGCGCAGGTTTGTTCTTGAAGACGCGGCCGGCCATGTCATAGGTCGAGCCGTGGCACGGGCACAGGAAGCCGCCTGGCCAGTCGTCTGGAAGATTGGGCTGCGCGCCCTCCTGGAAGCGCGGCGTCGGCGTACAGCCCAGATGGGTGCACACGGCGACGGCGACGAAAAGATTCTTGTGATCGGTGCGTGAACGGAATTCGTTGTTGCAGTACTCCGGCAACGGCATCGAAAAAGGATTCTTGGTGTGAGGATCCGCTACTTCGTTATCGGCTTTCTGGACATCGGCGAGCATCCTGTCGGTGCGGTTGATGATCCACACCGGCTTACCGCGCCAGGCAACGGTTTTCATGTCGCCGGGCTTGAGATCACTGATATCGACTTCGACCGGGGCGCCTGCCGCCTTGGCCTTTTCAGATGGTGCAAACGAACTAACAAAGGGTACGACAGTGGCAACGCCTCCTATGCCACCTGCTACGGTCGTCGCTATCAGCCAGGTACGGCGGCCGCCGTCGACGCGTTCATCTTCCTTGTCTCGCATTACACGCCCCACTTCTGAGTTGGATTTTTCCTTCACGTCGCTTCTACCGCCGCTAGTTTGCGCGAATGGAGTCGGCATTTACAAGGCCCCATTGCCAAAAACCGTGCGAAGCCCTTGATAACTCAGGGTTTCTCCGTACGGATCGCAAACTTTTTCGCACCTCCTTTTAAGTGCCCTCTGCGTTATTCGTGCCTTTTTCTTCTCTAATGCCGAATTTCAATTCAGACGGGATTGGGGATATCGATAAATACGTGTTCGATATCGAACTGCTCGGAGAGATGCTTGCCCACCGCCTGCACGCCGAAGCGCTCGGTGGCGTGATGGCCGGCCGCGAGGAACGCCACGCCGCTTTCCGCCGAGGTATGCATCACCGACTCCGACACTTCGCCGGTCAGGTAGACGTCGGCGCCGGCATTGATCGCGGCGTCGAACATGCCTTGCGCGGCGCCCGTGCACCAGCCCACGCGGCGCAGTTCGCGATCCGGGTCGCCGAATACGAGCGGCGTGCGCCCGAGCGTCTGCTCGACTTGCGCGGTGAAGTGCGCGAGCGTGATCGGCATCGGAAACGTGGCGAGCCAGCCGAGATCGTTCTCGCCGAAGCGCGCGTCGCTGATCCAGCCCATCTTCGCGCCGATTTGCGCGTTGTTGCCGAACTCGGGATGGTCGTCGAGCGGCAGGTGGTAGGCGAACAGGTTCAGGTCGTTGGCGATCAGCAGCTTGAGCCGCGCATGTTTGCGCCCGGTGATCTGCGGCGCCTCGTTGCGCCAGAAGTAGCCGTGATGGACCAGCACCGCGTCCGCGCCCCAGTCGAGCGCAGCCTCGAGAAAGGCCACGGAAGCCGTCACGCCCGTCGCGAGTTTGTTGACGCGGCGGCGCCCCTCCACCTGCAATCCATTGGGGCAATAGTCCTTGAAGCGCGCGGTTTCAAGAAGATTGTTCAAGTACAATTCAAGTTCGATCCGATCCATATAAACCTCTAGTCTTCAGATGCTTAGACGCTTTTGGCTGTTCTTTGCCCAAGCGGTGACCGTGCTGTTGGCGCTGATGTTCATCATTGCGACCCTCAAACCGCAGTGGCTCCAGCGTCAAGGGCAATTCGGCAAGCAACTCGCCGAACCGATCGTCGCTCTTCGGGAAGTGGCGCCAGGCATCGGTACCGGCCCGGCACAGGCGTCCTACGCAGACGCCGCGCAAAAAGCCATGCCCGCGGTCGTCAACGTATTCTCCAGTAAGGATGGCTCACTGCCGCCCGATCCGCGCGCCAAAGATCCGCTGTTCCGTTACTTCTTCGGCGACAAGAACAAAGGCAAGCAGCAGGAACAACCCGCGTCGAATCTCGGCTCAGGGGTGATAGTGAGTTCGGAAGGTTACATTCTAACGAACCAGCACGTCGTGGACGGCGCCGATCAGATCGAAATCGCACTCGCCGATGGCCGCACCACCAATGCGAAGGTGATCGGCGTCGATCCTGAGACCGATCTGGCCGTGCTGAAGGTCAATATGACCAACCTGCCCACCATCACGCTCGGCCGCATGGACCAGACGCGCGTGGGCGACGTGGTGCTGGCGATCGGCAATCCATTCGGCGTCGGCCAGACGGTGACCATGGGGATTGTCAGCGCACTCGGGCGCAATCACCTCGGCATCAACACGTTCGAAAACTTCATTCAGACTGACGCGCCCATCAACCCGGGTAATTCGGGCGGTGCGCTGGTCGATGTGAACGGCAATCTGCTCGGCATCAATACCGCCATCTATTCGCGCTCGGGCGGCTCGCTCGGCATCGGCTTTGCGATTCCTGTCTCGACCGCGCGCAGCGTGCTGGAAAGCATCATCACAACGGGCTCGGTTACGCGCGGCTGGATCGGCGTGGAACCGCAGGATGTAACGCCGGAAATCGCCGAATCGTTCGGGCTCGAGCAGAAGTCGGGCGCGATCGTCGCGGGCGTGCTGAAGAATGGACCGGCCGACCGTGCAGGCATCAAGCCGGGCGACATCCTGGTCAGCGTGAACGGCCAGGAAATCACCGACACCACGCGCCTCCTGAACGTGATCGCGCAGATCAAGCCGGGCACGGCGACGAAGGTCCATCTGGTGCGCAAGAGCCGCGAGATGGATCTGGACGTGACCATCGGCAAGCGGCCACCTCCGCCGAAGCAACCGGTTGAAGACAACGGCGGCGGCGATCAGCAGGACGACGACGGCGGTTGAGAAGAGATAGATAACAGCCGCTGGCGGCACCGCACAAACAAAAAGGGCAATCCGTAATGGACTGCCCTTTTTTTGCCCCTGCGGCGTTCAACCCGCAGGTGGACTGTCGTCCGCAACCACCGGTTTCTGCTTGCCGACAATCAACCGCGCCGCAATGATGCCCGCCTCGTACAGCACGATCAGCGGAATCGCCAGAATCAGCTGCGAGAACACATCCGGCGGCGTCACCACCGCCGAAATCACAAATGCGCCCACGATCACATACGGACGGATTTCCTTGAGCTTCTTGATGGTCAGCACGTTCATGCGAACCAGCAGCACCACGACAATCGGCACCTCGAACGTCACCCCGAACGCGAGGAACATGGTCAGCACGAAGCTGAGGTAGTTGTCGATGTCGGTGGTCATCTCCGCGCCGAGCGGCGCGTTGTAGTGCGCCATCACGCGGAAGATGGTCGGAAACACCACGAAGTACGCGAACGCCATGCCGCACAGGAACAGCGTGTAGCTGCTGCCCACCAGCGGCCCGACCAGCTTCTTCTCATGCTGATACAAACCTGGCGCAACGAACGCCCAGATCTGGTACAGCACGATCGGCAGCGCGATCACGAAGGCGACCAGCATGGTCACCTTCATCGGCACGAAGAACGAGCCGGTCACGTCCGTGACGATCATCTTGCCGTCCTTCGGCAGATTCTGCATCAAGGGCCGCGCCAGCAGCCGGAAGATATCCGGCGCCCAATACACGAGTCCGACAAACACCACGATGACGGCCAGGCCGGCGCGAATGATACGGTCGCGCAATTCAACGAGGTGGGAAATGAAGGTCTCTTCAGTGCCTTCGTCCTGGGTTTGCTGGGGGTCGCTCACACCGGCCCTCGGTTAGAGATTGTCGTTCTGATCATCAGAAGAACCGCGTCGGACGACGCATGGTGGCCGGCGTATGCCGCGCCACGCGCGCAGCGCCCGACTGCACGCGCGTGCGGCGCGTGGTGGCGCGCTTGTACCAGGTGGGCATCGCCGTCTGCTTGACGCGCCAGTTCTTGCGTTTGGGGCCTGACGGTGGCGTGCTGGTCTGCCACGGCGGATTGCCGGCATCTTCGAGCGCGCCGCCGGCAATGCTCGGCGACACCGACGTGCCGCTATTCCACGCGTCGTTCAGTTCGGTTTCGTGCTTGCGCAGATTGTCCTGAACGCTGGTTTCGACGTTGCTCGCCGCCGCTTCGAACTCGGTCTTCATGCGACGCAATTCGTCGAGTTCGATTTCGCGGGTAACTTCAGCCTTCACGTCGTTGATATACCGCTGCGCGCGACCGAACAACGCGCCGGCCGTACGGGCGACGCGTGGCAGGCGTTCAGGCCCGAGTACGACCAGCGCGACGACGCCGATCAGCGCCATCTTGGTTAGACCGAGGTCCAGCATGAAGTGAAATGTCCGTCAGTAACGCGGTTGGGCCGCGGCTTAGCGGTAATCGCCGGAACGCGGCGTCTTTTCCTTCGCATCCACATCCACGGTGCCGTTGCGCGGCAGTTCGCGCTGTTGCGCTTCACCTGCGGGCGTTTCGGCTTCCTTCATGCCTTCCTTGAAGCCCTTCACCGCGCCGCCCAGATCGGTACCGATATTGCGCAGCTTCTTCGTGCCAAATACGAGTGCCACGATCAGCAACACGATCAGCCAATGCCAAATGCTCAACGAACCCATGACTACTCTCCTTAACCCCGACACCGCATCTCGATGCGGCAAAACTCGTGCGCCTTACGGCGTGAATCGAAGCGCGTACGCTCCATCTATACGTTGCCGCGAGCTGTTCAGGTTCAACCCGCGACACGGTGTGGCATTCTGACCCGACGATCGCGTCGGCGTCATTACAGTGCAGTAAAAAACAACGGCCGCGCTATTGTCGACGGCCAAAACTCACCGCACGCCCACGGCCCGTGATTTTTTGTGAGCCTGCTCAGTCGGCCCGCGCTGTCAGTCTCTTCAGTCAGCCCGCTCAGTCAGCCTGCTCAATCAGCCCATTCGCTGCCACGGACGCGGCCCCGCGAGAATGTGGGCATGCAGGTGATACACCTCTTGCCCGCCACCCGGCCCCGTATTGATTACGGTGCGAAAACCCGTCTCGCCACCGGTGTACGCCACACCCAACTGATCGGCCAGCCGCGCCACCAGAACAAGCATTCTACCAAGCAGCGGTGCGTCGCTTTCGGTGCAATTCGACAGCGTGGCGATGTGTTTGCGGGGAATCACCAGCACGTGCGTTTCAGCGGCCGGACGGATGTCGCGGAAGGCAACAAACTCCTCGTCGTCATGGACTTTGGTCGACGGAATCTCGCCGGCGGCGATCTTGCAGAAAAGACAGTTCGGGTCGTGGCTCATCGTATTCCTGACACAGTATGGCTAGAGCGCGAAGCGAAGTACGGCACAGTTCATGTCTCGCCCGGCCGCAACCGGACTCGACTCAAAACCAGCCACGCGGATTCGCGAGCGGCTTGTTATCGTACAGATACAGCCAGCCTTTGATAATACGGTACAACATCCAGATACTGACGGCCCACAGAACCGGAATGCCGATCACCACGAACAGCAGCACGCCGCCGATCGCATAACCCAGCAAGGCCATCCAGAACGACCGGATCTGCCATTCGAAGTGCGCTTCGTAAGGCGTGCCCACCACATCGGGCCGCTTCACGTAGTTGATGATGATCGCGATCAGAATCGTCAGACCACCCGTCAGCCAATGAACTGCATACAGCGCGTACAGCACGTGCGTGAGTGTGCGCAGACTGCGTTCGCGCTCTGGCTCGATCGCGTTGCGGTAGACCGGTGGCGGATAATTTCCCTGCGACTGTTCCATGCTTGCGTCCTCCCGAGGATGCGATCCGATGCGTTCAGTGCAATGTGGGTGCCGACGTTCGCCACTTCAAGCCGCGGCTGACAAGGTAACGACAAGGCAGCGACAATCAGTCGCCGTTCTGCTCGCGCTCGCGGCTCTTGCGCAGCGCCTTTTCCTCGATGCCCGACAGGCCTTCACGGCGCTCAAGTTCGGCAAGCACGTCAGCCGGGCTCAGGTCGAAGTGCGACAGCATCACGAGACAGTGAAACCACAGGTCCGCCACTTCGCCGACCAGCGCTTTCGGTGCGCCGCCGTGTCGCGTGTCTTTGGCGGCCAGCACGACTTCGGTGGCCTCTTCGCCGATCTTCTTCAGAATCGCGTCATCGCCCTTGTGAAACAGGCGCGACACGTACGAGACGTCGGGGTCCCCGCCCTTGCGGCTGTCGATAATCGCCGCGAGGCGCAGCAGCGTGTCCTTGGTGGACGAAGCGGGTTCCGTGGAGTGCGTGGATTGCGTCATTTGTAGATGTGTTCGGGGTCTTTCAACACGGGATCGACGGCGATCCAGTCGCCATCTTCAACCGTGCCTTCGAATTTCTGGAAAAAGCACGAGTGCCGGCCGGTGTGGCATGCGATGCCCGACACCTGCTCGACCTTCAGCAGCACAACGTCTTCATCGCAATCGAGCCGCACTTCATGCACATGCTGCACGTGACCAGACTCTTCGCCCTTGAACCACAGACGCTGACGCGAGCGCGAGAAATACACCGCGCGGCCCAACTCAATGGTTTTCGCCAGGGCTTCGCGGTTCATCCACGCGAACATCAGCACGTCGTTGGTCGAGGCTTCCTGCGCGATCACCGGCACGAGGCCGTTCGCGTCCCATCTGACCTTGTCGAGCCACTCTATTGCCGAGGAATTCACCACGTTACAACCTCACCGAAATGCCTTGATCGGCCATGAAGCGCTTGGCCTCGCCCACCGTGTGTTCGCCGTAGTGGAAGATGCTGGCTGCCAGCACGGCATCCGCGTGGCCGTCCTTGATGCCGTCGGCCAGATGCTGCAGCGAGCCGACGCCACCCGAGGCGATCACCGGAACCGACACGGCATCCGACACGGCGCGCGTGAGCGCGAGATCGAAGCCGCTCTTGGTGCCGTCGCGGTCCATACTGGTCAGCAGGATTTCGCCCGCGCCCAGTTCGGCCATCTTGCGCGCCCATTCGACGGCTTCGAGGCCGGTGGCCTTGCGTCCGCCATGCGTGAAAACTTCCCAGCGCGGCGCTTCGCCGTCCGCGGAGACGCGCTTCGCGTCAATCGCGACGACGATGCATTGCGAGCCGTATTTGTCCGTCGCGTCGCGCACGAGTTGCGGATTCGCGACCGCCGAGGAGTTCATGCTGATCTTGTCCGCGCCCGCGTTGAGCAGACGCCGCACGTCTTCGACCGCGCGCACGCCGCCGCCGACCGTCAGCGGAATGAACACTTGCGATGCGACCGCTTCGATGATCGGCAGGATCAGATCGCGCTGGTCGGAGGTGGCGGTGATGTCGAGGAAGGTCAGTTCGTCGGCGCCCTGATCATCGTAGCGGCGCGCGATTTCGACGGGATCGCCCGCGTCGCGCAGTTCGACGAAGTTGACGCCCTTGACCACGCGGCCAGCCGTGACGTCGAGACAGGGGATGATGCGTTTAGCTAGAGCCATGATCTTGCAATTCTGCCAATACCGCTGATGAGGCCGCTCGCGTCAAGCTTGAACGAGCGGCACAGTGCCGGCGCGGCTCGCCGCGTCAGGCCACGAGGTGTAGAACGGCGACACCTGCGGCTCGACGCGCTTTCAGAGCACGCCGTTGCGTCCGCCTTTGATTCCGTTGAAGCGTCGTTTCCGAATCAATCGCGAGCGACGCCCAAGCTTTAAATCTTAAGCGTCGTCCGATTCGCGCAGCCGGTCGGCGAGGGTCTGCGCAGCCGCGAAGTCCAGATCGCCCGAGTAGATCGCCCGGCCACAAATCACGCCCTCGATGCCCTCGTCCTCGACTTCGCACAGCGATTCGATATCGGCGAGGTTCGACAAGCCGCCGCTCGCGATCACCGGAATCTTCACCGCGCGCGCGAGACGCACCGTCGCTTCGATGTTGATGCCTTGCAGCATGCCGTCGCGGCCAATGTCGGTGTAGATGATCGACTCGCAGCCGTAATCCTCGAACTTGCGCGCCAGATCGGCCACTTCATGACCGGTCAGCTTGCTCCAGCCGTCGGTTGCGACCTTGCCGTCTTTCGCATCCAGACCGACGATGATATGGCCGCCGAAAGCCGTGCACGCATCCTGCAGGAAGCCCGGATTCTTCACCGCGGCCGTGCCGATGATGACGTACGACAAACCGTCGTCCAGATAACGCTCGATCGTGTTCAGGTCGCGGATGCCGCCGCCCAGCTGGACGGGAATCTGGCCACCCACTTCTTCGATGATCGCGCGGATCGCGTCTTCGTTTTTCGGCTTGCCGGCGAACGCGCCATTCAGGTCGACGAGGTGCAGACGGCGGGCGCCGCGATCGACCCAATGCCGGGCCATCGCCGCCGGTTCCTCGGAAAATATCGTCGCCTGGTCCATATCGCCCTGTTTGAGGCGTACACACTGACCATCTTTCAGGTCGATGGCGGGAATCAGCAGCATAGCAATCGGGTGTTGTCTGGGAGGTGGTTGAAGGTCGGCGGCAGCGGCTGACAAGCCAGCCCGCCATCACGCCGTTTCGCTAGTTTAGTACAACTCTTTCGACGCCCTTGCGGAGCGCCATATTGGAACGCACAGAGCGAGATCGTCTTGCTGCGGTTGTGGCGCACAGCCGACGCCCCGCTTATGGCGGAACGGCGTAGGACAACAGGATGAAGAAAGGCGCTCACGGGTTCCAGTGCACGAAGTTGCGATACACGCGCAGCCCCGCTTCGGCGCTCTTTTCCGGGTGGAATTGGGTCGCGAAGATGTTATCCCGCGCCACCGCCGAGGTAAAGGGCACACCGTACACCGTTTCGCCCGCGGTATGGGCCGCGTTGTCCGGCACGACGTAATAGCTGTGCACGAAGTAGAAGAACGCGTTATCCGCCACGCCGTCCCACAGCGGATGCGGTTGCGCCTGGCGCACGCGGTTCCAGCCCATTTGCGGGACCTTGAAGCGCGATCCATCGTCCTGCACCTGACCTTCCAGGTCGAAGCGCAGCACCTTGCCGGGCAACAGGCCCAAGCCCGGCGTATCGCCCTCGGCGCTCCAGTCGAACAGCATCTGCTCGCCGACGCACACGCCCATCAGCGGCTTGGTGCGCGAGGCCTCGATGACCGCTTCCTGCAGGCCGGATTCGGCCAGACTGCGCATGCAGTCGGGCATGGCACCCTGGCCGGGCAGCACCACGCGGTCGGCCGAACGGATTGCTTCGGGCTGGTCGACGATCGCCACGTCCGCTTCCGGTGCTGCTTTGCGCAGCGCCTGGGCAACCGAACGCAGGTTACCCATTCCGTAATCCACAATCGCTATCGAAGTTTTCATTTCAAATTAGGCAGCAATGCCTTCAATCCATCGACGATGAATTCCACCGCCAGCGCCGATAACATCAAACCCATGAGCCGCGTGCCGATGTTGATACCCGTGCGACCTACCCAACGGGCAATCGGTGCGGCGAGACGCAGCGAAAAAAAGCAGATCGCCGCCAACACCGCGCCGATCGCCACGAGGCTCAACCGGTCGTACCAATGCGTCGAGCCGGCCGCGTAAATGATCGTGGTGCTGATCGCGCCCGGGCCGGTCAGCAGCGGGATCGCCAGCGGCACGACCGCAATGTTGTCCTTCTGCTCGGCTTCATGGCGCTCTTCGGGCGTCGAACGGCTGTTACCGATCTGCGCGTTCAGCATGTTGATCGCCATCAGCAGCATGATGATCCCGCCGCCCACTTCGAGCGATCCGACCGAAATACCGAAGAAACTGATGATCTGCTGGCCGAGCAGCGTCGTCACCGCGATCACGCAAAACACCGAAATCGCCGCGATCCGGATAGTTCTGCGCCGCTCCACGTCGCTCTGATTTGCCGTCAGGCTCATGAAAAACGGGATGGCGCCAACCGGATTGATCAGCGCCAGCAGTGAAATAAACGACTTCAGAATGTCCATCGCACACCGGGCACGCGCAAGCGCGCCGGTCCAGGTTCTAAATCCACCAACCGCCCAATGAGCCCGACAGTCGCAGTCAATGAGCCACTCAGCGAGCGGATAAATAGGCGCTTAAAGGCTGCCCTTGGTCGACGGAATCTGCCCCGCCGCGCGTTCGTCCATCTCGACGGCCATGCGCAAGGCACGCCCGAACGCCTTGAACACCGTTTCCATCTGATGATGGGCGTTCAGGCCGCGCAGGTTGTCGATATGCAGCGTGACGCCGGCGTGATTCACGAAACCGCGGAAAAATTCGATGGAGAGATCGACGTCGAACGTGCCGATGCGCGCGCGCGTGAACGGCACATGGAATTCGAGGCCCGGACGGCCGGAAAAATCGATCACGACGCGCGACAGCGCTTCGTCGAGCGGCACGTAAGAATGACCATAGCGGCGGATGCCCTTGCGGTCGCCGATTGCCTTCGCGACGGCCTGGCCGAGCGTGATGCCGACGTCTTCAACCGTGTGGTGATCGTCGATTTCGAGGTCGCCATGCGCTTCGATGTCGAGATCGAACAATCCGTGCCGTGCGATCTGGTCGAGCATGTGATCAAGAAACGGCACGCCGGTGGCCAGCTTCTGCTGACCGGTGCCGTCCAGATTGATCTTCACACGGATCTGCGTTTCGCTGGTGTTGCGAACGACTTCCGCAAGGCGCATGGTAATTCCTCGAATCTAGCTAGAAAGCATTAGTAGTGTGGGATGGGAACACGGCGGGCCGCGCGCGCTTTTCGCCGGAGGGAAAAGCGCTCATGCGGCCATTCGGCACGCCGTTCAGTGCAGCACGAGTTTCAGTCCGGCAATCAACTGGGCGTTTTCTTCGGGCGATCCGACCGTCAAACGCACACAATTGGCCAGCAATGGGTGCATTTTACTCACGTTTTTGATCAAAACCCGTGCTGCCAGCAGCGTTTCGAACATAACGGATGCATCCGGCACCCGCACCAGCAGGAAGTTGCCGGCGCTCGGGAACACTTCGGCGCCCGGCAATTGGGCCACGGCATGCGCGAGTTTCGTGCGTTCTTCGCGCAATTGCGCGGCCTGAGTGTCGAGTACGTCGACGTGGTCGAGCAGGAAATCAGCGGCGGCTTGCGTCAGCACGTTGGTGTTGTAGGGCGGCCGCACCTTGTCGAATTCGGTGAGCCACGCGGGCTTGCCGACCAGATAACCCAGGCGGATGCCGGCCAGACCAAGCTTGGACACGGTACGCATCACGACGACGTTGTCGAACGCGTCGGCGCGCGGCAGCCAGCTTTGCTGCGCAAACGGCTGATACGCCTCGTCGATCACCACCAGGCTTTTGTTCGCCGCGGCGATGATGCGCTCCATGTCCGCGTCGTCGTACAGCGTGCCGGTCGGGTTGTTCGGATAGGCCAGATAGACGATCGCCGGTTCATGCTCGGCGATCGCCGCCAGCATGGCTTCGGTGTCGAGCGTGAAATCGGACTTCAGTGGCACGCCGATGAAGTCCAGATTCGCGAGCTTCGCCGACATCTGATACATGACGAAACCCGGCATCGGCGCGAGCACTTTGGCGCCCGGCTTCGCGCACGCCACCGACACCATGCTGATGATTTCATCCGAACCGTTGCCGAGCAGCACGTCGCAACCGGCGGGTACGCCCATCACGCGCTTGATCTTTTCGATCAGCGCTTCCGGGCGCGGCGCGGGGTAACGGTTGAGCGCGACGCCGGCCAGATGCTCGCCCAGATGCGCGGCGAGCACCGGCGGCAACGGAAACGGATTTTCCATCGCGTCGAGCTTGATATAGCCCGTGGCGTCCGGAACCGGATAGCTCGTCATCGCGAGCACGTCGCGGCGGATGATGTCTTGAGGTGTCGTCATAAGTCAGCGGACCGGGCCGCAAGGAAGAATCCGGCCTGGCATCGGCGGCACGGCGGCCGCTCCAGGTTGGTCTGTATTGTGGTTACTTAACGGGGAACCGCGTGAAATCCGTCGATGAAGTCCGCGGGCATCAGTTCGCGCCCGCTTGCGCCACCACCGGATTTGCCGCATTCAGGCGCTTGTGCCCCACCTTCAGCCGTTCTGACGCATCCGGTATTCGGCGCTGCGGGCATGCGCCTGCAGGCCTTCGCCGTAGGCGAGTTCGGCGGCGATCTCACCGAGCGTCTGCGCGCCTTCCGCGCTGACTTCGATCACGCTCGAACGCTTGAAGAAATCATAGACGCCCAAAGGTGACGAGAACCGTGCGGTACGAGACGTAGGCAGCACGTGGTTCGGCCCCGCGCAGTAGTCGCCGAGGCTTTCGCTGGTGTAGCGGCCGAGGAAGATCGCACCGGCATGGCGGATCAGTTGGCCCCATTGATGCGGCTCCAGCGCGGAGATTTCGAGGTGTTCCGGCGCGATGTCGTTGGCGATCGCGCAGGCTTCGGCCATATCGCGCACTTTGATCAGCGCCCCGCGGCCTTCGAGCGACGCACGGATCACGTCCTGGCGCGGCATGGTCGGCAGCAATTCATTGATCGCGTCGCGCACGCGGGCGATGAATGCATCGTCCGGACACAGCAGGATGGATTGCGCGAGTTCGTCGTGCTCGGCCTGCGAGAACAGGTCCATTGCGATCCAGCGCGGGTCCGTCGTGCCGTCGCACAGCACCAGAATTTCCGACGGCCCGGCGATCATGTCGATCCCCACGGTGCCGAACACGCGGCGCTTGGCCGACGCGACATACGCGTTGCCCGGGCCGCAGATCTTGTCGACCGCGGGCACCGTTTCCGTGCCGTAGGCCAATGCGCCCACCGCCTGCGCGCCGCCGATCGTGAACACGCGATCCACGCCGCCCAGCAATGCAGCCGCCAGCACCAGCGGATTCTTCACGCCGTCCGGCGTGGGCACGACCATGACGATCTCGCGCACGCCGGCCACGCGCGCCGGAATCGCGTTCATCAGCACCGACGACGGATACGCCGCCTTGCCGCCCGGCACATAGATACCCGCGCGGTCGAGCGGCGTGACCTTCTGGCCGAGCACGGTGCCGTCGGCTTCTGTGTACTGCCAGCTATGGCTGCCGCATTCGATCTTCTGCTTCTCGTGGTAGCCGCGCACGCGCGCCGCCGCCGCTTCGAGCGCCGCGCGGCGCTTCGGCTCGAGACCTTCAAGCGCCGCTTCCAGTTCGGACATCGGCAATTCGAGCGCCGCGACGCTCTTCGCCTCGACACGGTCGAAGCGGTTCGTGTACTCGAGCACCGCAGCGTCGCCACGTGCCTTCACATCGTTCAGAATCTGCGCGACCGAGCGCTCGATTGCTTCGTCTTCGCTCGCCTCGAACGCGAGCACCGCGCGCAGCGATTTCTGAAAATCGGGCGCGCTGGAATCGAGTTTGCGAATCTTGATAGACATACGGGTATCCGTTTCGGTAAGGCGCGCGTTAAAAGTTCGACCACGCGCGTGGTCAAACTGTTCAGGCTGCCGCAGTGCCGGCTTTCGACGCGCGTTCGAATGCGTCGAGGATCGGCCGCAGCGCGGCGCGTTTGAGCTTCAGCGCCGCCTGGTTCACAACGAGGCGCGACGAAATCTGCATGATCTCTTCCACCTCGACAAGATTGTTGGCGCGCAAGGTATTGCCCGAGCTCACCAGATCGACGATCGCATCGGCGAGACCGACCAGCGGCGCCAGTTCCATCGAACCGTACAGCTTGATCAGGTCGACGTGCACGCCCTTGGCGGCAAAATGCTCACGCGCGGTTTCCACATACTTGGTCGCCACGCGCAGGCGTGCGCCCTGGCGCACCGCGTTCGCGTAGTCGAAACCGGCCGCCACCGCGACCGACATGCGGCAACGCGCGATATCCAGGTCGACCGGCTGGTACAGCCCGCTGCCGCCGTGTTCGAGCAGCACGTCCTTGCCGGCCACGCCGAAGTCGGCCGCGCCGTATTCGACGTAGGTCGGCACGTCCGTGGCGCGCACGATGATCACACGCAGGTTCGCGTCGGTCGTGGGCAGGATCAGCTTGCGCGAGGTTTCCGGATCTTCGGCGACTTCAATGCCGGCTGCGGCGAGCAGCGGCAGCGTCTCTTCAAAGATACGCCCTTTCGACAAGGCCAGCGTGAGCGGCGCGCTCACAGCCGGCGAAGACGACGTTTGCGGCATCGAACTCATGCCTGGCTCCCGGCGATGCGGCGCACCTTGGCGCCGATGGCGTTGAGCTTGGCCTCCATCCGGTCGTAACCCCGATCCAGGTGATAGATGCGGTCGATCAGCGTTTCGCCTTCAGCACGCAGCGCGGCGATCACGAGGCTCGCCGACGCCCGCAGGTCGGTCGCCATCACCTTCGCGCCGGACAGCTTCTCGACGCCGGTCACGAGCGCGGTGTTGCCGTCGATCGTGATGTTCGCGCCGAGGCGGTTCAATTCCTGCACGTGCATGTAGCGGTTCTCGAAAATCGTCTCGACAACCTGCGAAGTACCGTCCGCGAGCGTGTTGAGCGCCATGAACTGCGCCTGCATGTCGGTCGGGAACGCCGGATATTCGGACGTGCGGAAGCTCACCGCGCTCGGACGCTTGTCCATGCGCACGCGCATCCAGTCGTCGCCTTCTTCGATTGTGACGCCGGCTTCGCGCAGCTTTTCGGTGACGGCTTCGAGAATCAGCGGACGGACCTTGCGCAGCGTCACATCGCCGCCTGCGGCCGCGACCGCACACAGGAACGTACCGGCTTCGATACGATCCGGAATCACCGTGTGCTTTGCGCCATGCAGCGTGTCGACGCCCTGGATCACCAGACGATCCGTGCCGATGCCTTCGATCTTTGCGCCCATCGAGACCAGCAGATGCGCGAGGTCGCCGACTTCCGGCTCACGCGCGGCGTTCTCGATAACCGTCTCGCCTTCGGCCAGCACCGCGGCCATCAGCAGGTTTTCGGTGCCCGTCACGGTGATCATGTCAGTCACGATGCGCGCGCCCTTCAGACGCTTCGCACGCGCTTCGATAAAGCCGTGCTCGATCGTGATCTCGGCGCCCATGGCCTGCAGACCCTTGATGTGCTGATCCACCGGACGCGCGCCGATGGCGCAGCCGCCCGGCAGCGACACGCGAGCGTGACCGAAGCGCGCGACCAGCGGGCCGAGCACGAGGATCGACGCACGCATGGTCTTCACCAGCTCATACGGCGCGACGAGGTTATCGACCTTCGACGCGTCCAGCGACACACGCCCCGCGCCGCTCTCGATCTGCACGCCCATCTGGCCGAGCAGCTTGAGCATTGTGCGCACGTCCTGCAAGTCGGGCACGTTCTCCAGATGCACCGGTTCCGCGCTGAGCAGACTCGCGCACAGGATCGGCAACGCCGCGTTCTTGGCACCTGAGACGACGACTTCGCCCGACAGCGGGTAGCCACCTTCAATGACGAGTTTATCCATGCCTGTCAGTTCCTGATCGACCCGGACTTCAGCCGGGCTTGCTTTGACTGTGTTCGACGCGCCGCTACCGGCGTCGCGCCCTTCTTGAGTAATTCGCACTAAATTTCCAGATTACGCGTTCTGCCATTCGGCGGGCGTCAGCGTTTTCATGCTGAGCGCGTGGATTTCTTCGCGCATGCGGTCGCCGAGCGCCGCGTACACGAGTTGATGGCGCTGGATCAGACGCTTGCCTTCAAAGCTCTCGGCAACGATGGTCGCAAAGAAATGCTGACCGTCGCCTTCGACTTCGAGATGCTGGCAAGCGAGCCCAGCCGCGATGTATTGCTTGACCTGTTCGGGAGTCGGCAACATGAGAGATGCTCCTGATCAGTGGCGCAGTTTGTAGCCGGAGGCGAGCATGCGCATCGCCACCACGGCCAGCACCACGAAGAAACCGGCAACGATCGCAAGGCTCGCGAGCGGATTGATATCCGACATCCCGAAGAAACCGTAGCGAAAGCCGTCGATCATGTAGAAAAAGGGATTGAGCCGCGACACTTCGCGCCACACCGGTGGCAGCGTGTGCGTCGAGTAGAACACGCCCGAGAGGAACGTGAGCGGCATAATCAGAAAGTTTTGAAACGCGGCAAGCTGATCGAACTTTTCGGCCCAGATACCGGCGATCAAACCCAGCGTGCCAAGAATCGCCGCACCGAAAATCGCGAATGCGATGATATAAAGCGGCGCGCTGAAGCTGACCGGCACGAACCAGATCGTCACGATAAACACGCCGAAGCCGACCGCCAGACCACGGGCCACGGCCGCGAGCACATACGCGCCGAACATCTCGTAGTGCGAGAGCGGCGGCAGCAGCACGAACACCAGGTTGCCGGTGATCTTCGACTGGATCAGCGAGGACGAGCTATTCGCGAAGGCGTTCTGCAACACGCTCATCATCACGAGGCCGGGAATCAGGAAACTCGTGTATTCGACGCCCGGGTACACCTGAACGTGACCGCGCAACGCGTGGCCAAAAATCGTCAGATACAGTAGCGCGGTGATGACCGGTGCCAGCACGGTCTGGAACGCCACCTTCCAGAACCGCAGGATTTCCTTGTAAAACAGCGTGCTGAAACCACTGTAGCCGCTCATGCAAGCCCCTCGATCACTTCCGGACCGTTCATTACCTGAACGAACACATCTTCGAGGTCGGCTTTGCGAACCTCGATTTCTTCGAATGTACAACCCGCTGCGCGGCACTGCGCGAGAATCCGCTCGACGTCGTCATAGCTCGCGAGACGCAGCAGATGCTGGCGGCCATTGCCGTTGCCCGTGCCGCTGTCCACTTCGAGAGGACGCAACTCCGCCGGCAGCACGCCTTGTGCGAAGCGCAGGAACAACTGCATGCCGGCGAAGCGCTGCAGCAGGGTGCTGGTGCGCTCGAGCGCGACGACCTCACCGCGCCGCAGCATCGCGATGCGGTCGCACAGCGATTCGGCTTCTTCCAGATAGTGCGTGGTCAGTACGATCGTGTGCCCTTCGCGATTCAGGCGCGAGATGAATTTCCACAAGGTTTGCCGCAACTCGACGTCGACGCCAGCAGTCGGTTCATCCAGCACGATCACCGGCGGCCGGTGCACCAGCGCCTGCGCCACGAGCACACGGCGCTTCATGCCGCCCGAGAGCGCGCGCATGTTGGCGTCGGCTTTATCGGTAAGGTCGAGATTGGCCATGATCTCGTCGATCCACGCGTCGTTATTGCGCAGCCCGTAGTAGCCGGACTGGATGCGCAAGGTTTCGCGCACGGTAAAGAACGGATCGAACACGAGTTCTTGCGGCACCACGCCGAGCGCGCGGCGTGCGTCGCGGAAATCGCTGACCACGTCATGGCCGCGGACCGCGATGCTGCCTTCATCGGCGCGCGCGAGGCCGGCGAGTATGCTGATGAGCGTTGTCTTGCCCGCGCCGTTCGGACCGAGCAGTCCGAAGAACTCGCCTTCTTCCACCGTGAGGCTGACGCCCTTGAGCGCCTGCAAATCCTTGTAGCGCTTCTTGACGTTACGAATTTCTATGGCTGACATGACTGTGGGCCGCGTGCGTCGCGGCGCCTAAAGGAGCCCTGAGGGGGCGCAAAAATGCTGGAAGGGACGAAATTGGGGCCGGTTATATGCCCCAAAAAACGTTTGATTATAGGGCAAAAATCAGCTGCCCCGGCTCGGCCGGGGCGATTGGAAGTGACGCTATAGGAGCGTCAATGTCGCGCGCGCTGCAAGCAGCATGGGGCCGGCGTAAGCGCTAAAGCGCTAACTCCGGCCGACACAGGAGTGTATCGACGCCGTAGGCTTGCGCAAGACTGGCGAGACCAGCCGGCAGGTTGACGATCTCGAACGCGATGCCACGTGCCTGGGCGGCACGCTCCCACGCGAGCAGGACGGCAAGCGCGGACGAGTCGAATTGCGCGAGCGGCGCGCAATCCACGCCGTTCGCGCCGGCAGCGATGCGCTGCAAACCCGCCTCGAGCACGGCTTTCGCGCTTTCGTGGGTCAGTGTCGCGCCACTTTCGAAGCGGCTTGCGACGGCGTTCAGCACCTCGCTCACGACTGCTTGCCCGCGGCCAGTTGCTGGTTGCGCTGCGTGAGGAACTGGATCAGTCCGTCCACACCCTTCTGCTGGATCTGCTCGTTGAACTGTTGCTGATACGCCTGAATCAGCCACGCGCCGAGCACGTTGATGTCATAGACGCGCCAGCCGTTCGCCGTCTTGTACAGACGGTAGTCGAGTTCGATCGGCGAGCCGTTGTTCATCACCACCGAACGCACCACCGTGTCGGTGTCGTCCGGGTTCATGCGGAACGGCTTGTACTGGATCTGCTGGTCGCGCACTTGCGCCAACGCGCCCGAATACGTACGGATCAGCAGCATCTTGAACTGCTCGACCACGGCGCTTTGCTGCTCCGGCGTCGCGGTGCGCCAGTTGCGGCCCATCGCCAGTTGTGTGGTGCGGCGGAAATCGGTGTACGGCAGGATCTTTTCGTTGACGAGCTGGGTGATGTGCGAAATATCGCCCTGCTGAATCGACTTGTCGGCGCGCACGGCGTCGATCACCTGCTGGGTGACCGTCTTGATCAGGCCGTCCGGCGAATTGGAGTCCACCGTTTGCGCCGATGCACCGGCGCTGGCAAAAGAGAACAGCGCAGCGAACAACGGAATCAGGAATAGTTTTTTCATATCGAACCTTGCTTGCCTTAAAAATAGTGCAACCGTTTGAGCCGACATTAGCACGCGAGTTCAGCAGCAATCCATGCGCAAACTGCGAGAGTCGTATCGAGGTGTTACGGCCGCACGATCAACGCAATTTGAATGACGGGAAGTTGAAACGCGACGGCGGAACCAGTTGGCCGGCCGGAATCTGTGTCGTTTCCGGACCGCCGTTCAGATCGAGCGGTGGCGATTCAGCACTGCCGGAGGCGGCCTCAGGTGCGGCAGCCGTGCCGGTTGCGCCCGTGGTTGCGCCAGTTGCCGAAGCTGCTTGCGGCGGGGTCGCCGCCTTCGCGGCAGCACCTTGCGTGCCCGCAGCGCCAGCGGCGCCGTCATCGACGTCGTCGTACTTCGGCAGCGGCGCTTCATCGCCGTAGTTCGGCAACGCCTCCGACTGCTTACCGTCCGACAGCAAATACTGGCGGCGCTGCAGATACGCGTTACGCACGAACGAATACTTATCCAGTGCGGCGCCTTCCAGCACGTCGCTCGCGTTCAGCAGATTCGCACGCGTGTTGACCACGTTCAGGCCGTACAGCGCCCAGCTCAGACCATCCGGATGAATGTAGCTGAGCGGATTCACATAGTAATTACCGATCGAGCCGACCGCGTCGCGCACCGTGCTCGGCCCGAACAGCGGCAGCACGAGGTACGGACCCGCCGGCACGCCGTAGTGACCGAGCGTGAGGCCGAGGTCGTTGTCATGCTTGGGCAGTTTGGCGAGCGTCGCCACGTCGAACAGACCGCCGACGCCGAACGTGGTGTTGATCACAATCCGCATGATGTCTTCGACGCCATCGGTGATCTTCAACTGCAGCAGATTGTTCGCCGCGATGTAGACGTCGCCGATGTTCGAGAAGAAGTTGGTGACGCTGTCGCGCACCGGCTGCGGCGTCGCCCAGACATAGCCCTTCGCGACCGGCTTCAGCGCGTATTGGTCGAGCTTGTCATTGACAGTGAAGATCGTGCGGTTCAAGCCTTCGAGCGGATCGCCCTTGGTCGGCGTTTGCACGGTCGTGCAGCCGGCGAGCGTAACGGCCGCCAGCGCGAACGCCGCCGTCTGGACGGTGCGCACGCCCCGTTTGCGTAGGGTCTGCATTTTTATTCTCCTTATTGACCGGCCGCGCCGGAGGCGGGCAAAGTCGGCGCCGCAGGTGCCGTGGCGGGAGCGGCCGCAGGCGCCGCCGAGCCCGAGCCCGGCTTGGATGCGCCCGAGTCCGCGGCCTTGCTATACAGGAATTGTCCGATCAGGTTTTCCAGCACGATCGCCGATTGTGTCATCGAGATCGTGTCACCCGCTTTAAGCATCTCGCTGTCGCCACCGGGTTCGAGCCCGATGTATTGCTCGCCGAGCAGACCCGAGGTCAGAATCTTGGCCGACGTGTCTTTCGGAAACGGGTATTGCTTGTCGATATCGATCGTGACGACAGCCTGATACGCATTGCTGTCAAAGCCGATCGAATCGACCCGGCCGACCGTCACGCCCGCGCTCTTCACCGGTGCGCGCGCCTTCAGTCCGCCGATATTGTCGAATTTGAGCTTGACTGGGTACGTTGCCTGAAACGACAACGAGCTCATGTTGCCGGCCTTCAGCGCGAGAAACAGCAACGCCACGAAACCCAACACCACGAACAGGCCGACCCAGAAGTCGAGAGCAGTCTTTTTCATCGTCATCCCAAAGTGAATCCGCCACGCTGCTCCCGCTCCCGGCACGCGCAACCCGAGGCGCGCCCGCGAAGCGGAAACGTGCAGCGCAGTGTTAGCTGAACATCAGTGCAGTCAGCAGAAAATCGAGGCCGAGCACCGCAAGCGATGCGTACACGACCGTCTTGGTCGTGGCACGCGACACGCCTTCCGGCGTCGGCTTGGCTTCGTAGCCCTGAAACAGCGCCACAAAGGTCACCGCGAGGCCGAACACCACGCTCTTGATGACCCCGGCGCCGACATCGCGCCAGACATCGACGCCGCCTTGCATCTGCGACCAGAACGCGCCCGAATCGACGCCGATCAGCAGCACACCCACGACATAACCGCCGAACACGCCGACCGCACTGAAAATCGCAGCCAGGATCGGCATGGAAATGATGCCCGCCCACAGGCGCGGCGCGACCACGACCTTGACCGGGTCCACCGCCATCATTTCCATTGCGGTCAATTGTTCACCCGCCTTCATCAAGCCGATCTCGGCCGTCAGCGAGGTGCCGGCGCGCCCCGCGAACAGCAGGGCCGTGACCACCGGCCCGAGTTCGCGCACCAGCGAAAGGGCGACCAGCAACCCCAACGCCTGTTCGGAACCGTAACGGTTCAGCGTGTAATAACCCTGCAAGCCGAGCACGAAGCCGACGAACAGCCCCGACACGGCGATGATCACCAGCGAATAGTTACCTACGAAGTGGATCTGCTTCGTGACAAGCCGCGGCCGCCGCAACAGCGGGAAAAACTCGAGCAGCAACCGGAAGAAGAATCGTGTGGCGTAACCGGCCGTGCCCAGCCCGCCGATCACCGAGCGACCAAGCGCACTGATCATGACTGACCTCCGCCGATGCCGAAGTCCGCCGCGAGCGGTGTCTGGCTGGGATAGTGGAATTTGAACGGACCATCAGGCGCGCCGTCGATGAACTGGCGCACCGTCGGATCGGTCGACGCGCGCAGCTCGGCCGGCGTGCCTTCGGCATGCACCCCGCCGTTGGCAAGGAAATAGACGTAGTCGGCAATCGCGAACGATTCCGGCACGTCGTGCGTGACCAGGATCGACGTTGCGCCAAGTGCCTGATTCAGCGCGCGAATCAGGTTCGCGGTGATGCCGAGCGAGATCGGATCGAGACCGGCGAACGGCTCGTCGTACATCATCAGCTCGGGGTCGAGCGCAATCGCCCGGGCCAGCGCCACACGCCGCGCCATGCCGCCCGAAATCTCCGACGGCGCCAGGTCTCGCGCGCCGCGCAACCCAACCGCGTTGAGCTTCATCAACACGAGGTCGCGGATCAGTTCTTCGGGAAGATCGGTGTGCTCGCGCAGGGCGAAAGCAACGTTTTCGAACACCGACATGTCGGTGAACAGCGCGCCGAACTGGAACAGCATGCCCATCTTGCGGCGCAGCGCGTAGAGGCCGTCGCGCGTTTGCGCGCCGATGTCCTGGCCCTGAAACAGGATCTGGCCGCGCTGCGCGCGCACCAGACCGCCAATCAGACGCAGCACTGTGGTTTTGCCGCAACCCGAGCCGCCCATGACCGCGACGACCTGGCCGCGCTTGAAGCGCAGATTCAGGTTCGACAGGACGAGCCGGTCGCCATAACCGAAGTCGACGTCGCGCAGCTCGAGTAAGGGCTCGGGGGAGGAAGACACGAAACTGACAGTCCTTTTACACGGAAGGCCGAATTATAGGGCCATCATGGAAATGCTGCCGTGAGGCGCCCTGTCCCTTTACTGAACTTGACGATTATTGCGTAAACGCATGTTGCAGCGCAGAAACCGCGACAGCCGGATCGGCGGCCTCGGTCACGGCGCGCACCACGGCCGCGCAGCCCACGCCGGTGGCCAGCACGTCGGGCAGCACCTGCAGATCGATCCCGCCGATCGCCACCAGCGGCACGACGCCGTCGAGCAGGCGAACATAGCGTGCGAGACGCTTGAGGCCCTGCGGCGCGGTCGGCATGACCTTGGTGGTGGTCGGGAACACCGCGCCCAACGCAATGTAGCTTGGCCGGAAGTGCAGTGCCTTCAGAATCTCGTAGAAACCGTGCGTTGACAGACCAAGGCGGATGCCGGCGGCGGCAAGCGCCGGCAGATCGGCGGTATGCACGTCTTCCTGGCCGAGGTGAACGCCGTAAGCGCCCGCTTCCAGCGCGGCCTGCCAGTGATCGTTGATGAAAACCTGAGCGTCGTGCTCACGGCCCGCGGCGACACAGCGGGCGATTTCGCGCTTCAGCTCGTCGGCGGGTTCGGCCGATTTGCGGCGTAGCTGGACCGTTTTCACGCCCAAACCCACCACGCGTTCAACCCACTCCGCCGTCGGCAGCACGGGGTACAGACCGAGCCGGTCGGGGCAACGCGCGAACGCTTGCGCCGGCGCGGCCGGCAGGCCGGCGAGGCGGGGGAAGTGCTCGATATCTGCCGGAAAAGCGTCGTCCGCGCGGGTTTCGTCGCCGTCGCGCCAGGCCAACGCCAGCACCAGCGCGTCGTGCGGATCGAAGCCGCAGTCCAGGAACGCCGCCAGCGCGGGAATCCAGTCTTCCGCCAGATGACCTTCCAGACTGTATTTCTCGCCTCCCAGATGGAGCGTCGCCGCATTCTCGGCGGCGACGATCACGCCGGCGCCCGCTACCTGCCAGCGCGCCACCTGCTCGCCATGCTGCTGCGCGTCGGCGACGATGATCAGATCCCCGCCGTTCGGCTCGTCCGGCGCGGTCAGGCAGATGCGCCACGGCGCGTGCGTAGGCGGCCACTCGCCCAGGCGGACGCGGATCCGCTCGGCGGCTTCGGTGAGTTCGTCGGCAGGCGGCCAGAAGAGGTCGCGGCCAGTCAAAGGCAAAGTTTGCGTCATGCGGCGCTCCCGTCTTGATGCCAGAACGGCATGCCGACCACCGGCGTGCTCGCGTGCGCGCTTTCGCGCTCGGCCATCGGCCCCGCCAGAAAAGCCTGGCGGCCGGCTTCGACGCCCAGCGCGAAGGCGCGCGCCATTGCGTCGGGGTGGGTCGCCTGCGACACGGCGGTGTTCAGCAGCACGCCGTCGAAGCCCCACTCCATCACTTGCGCCGCATGCGACGGCACGCCGAGGCCCGCGTCGACGATCAGCGGCACATCCGGCAGGCGTTCGCGCAATACACGCAGGCCGTACGGATTGATCACGCCCTTGCCGGTGCCGATCGGCGCGCCCCACGGCATCAGCGCTTCGCAGCCCGCGTCGAGCAGACGGCGTCCGATCACCAGATCTTCCGTGCAATACGGCAGCACTTTGAAGCCGTCCTTGATCAGTTGCGCAGCCGCTTCGATCAAGCCGACGGGATCAGGCTGCAGCGTGTAGTCGTCGCCGATCAGTTCGAGCTTGATCCATTCGGTTTCGAAGATTTCGCGCGCCATATGGGCGGTCGTCACCGCTTCGCCGACGGTCAGGCAACCGGCCGTGTTCGGCAACAGCGGCACGCCATGGCTCTTGAGCAGATCGAAGAAACCGGCTTCGGCGCCGCCTTCGTTCATCTGCCGGCGCAGCGCGACGGTCACCATGCCAGGCTTTGCCGCATCGATCGAATCAGACAGCGATTGCAGCGACGGATAGCGCGAGGTGCCGAGCAGCACGCGGCTCGCGAAGGTTTCGCCGTAGAGCGTGAGCGCGTCGGCGGTGTGGAGGGAAGTCATTTGCATAGTCCTGGTCTCCGGCAATACGCGGCGCGGGCTTAGCCGCCGGCCACGGGTTGCACGACATCGAGCTTGTCGCCCGGCTGCAGCGCGCGCGCCGCGTGCTGGGTACGTGCGACGAAATCGCCGTTCAGCGCGACCGCGAAGGGCGGACGCGCGCCGAACGCGGCGAGCGCATCGGCGACAGTCGCGCCTTCGGGCAACGACAACGGCTTCTGATTGATATGAATGTCCATGGTGTTCGAATACGGTTCAGTCGAGTGGGGCAGCGGCGCAGCGCGCGTTTTTGTTTTGCTCGCGGTTATTTCGCCAGCACGCGCGCAACGCTCATGCCGGCTCCCGCGTGGCGTCCAGTTGAAACAGCTCGCTCCAGCGCGCGGCACTTTGCCAGTCGGCGAAAGCATCGGCGTCGCCGATGCGGCCGTCGAGCAACGCCGCGGCGAAGCGCACGGCTTCGTCGGCGACTTCGGGCACGATCATGTAGCCGTGCCGGTACAGGCCGTTCACGCGCAGCGTCTGCGCGCCATCCCACAGCAAGGCCGGACGGTGGTCCGGCAAAGTCGGGCGGCACTGCGAATTCAGTTCGAGGATGCGTGCCTCGCCGAAGCCGGGATGCACGGAAAACGCCGCGCTCAGCAGTTCGAGCGCCGAGCGCACGCTAACCGGCGACATGTCCTCGCCTTCCACCTCAGTTGCGCCGATCACGTAGAGATCGTCCGGCTTCGGCGCGATATAGAGCGGGTAACGCGGATGCAGCAGACGCACCGGCCGCGTCAGCTTGATACCCGGCGCATGCACGCGGGCAACTTCGCCGCGGATACCACGCAGCGTGGGCAGCACGGGTTTCGCGCCCAGCCCCCGGCAGTCGATCGTGACGCGGGCAGGCGGCAACGCGTGATCGTCGACCGGCGTGTTCCAGTGCGTTTCGACGCCGCGCTGGGCGAGCCCTGCGGCGAGCGCGGTCAACACCTGGCGGTTATCCAGCTGGCCTTCGCGCGGCAACAGCCACCCTTGGTTGAAGCGGCCTGCCAACGCGGGCTCGGCGGCGCCGACCTGAGCGCCCGCCAGCGTCACGAAACCGCCGTCGAGCAGTTCAGCAGGCGCGTTCGAGCGCACCCGGCGTTCGAACAACGGCGCTTCGGTGCGGTCGGCGTGATGCCAAACGACCAGCGTGCCGTTGCGCTGGAAGAACACCGGTTCGGGCAATTCGGCCAGCACTCGCGGCCAGGTGTCGAGCGAACTCGCGCCGAGACGTGTGATCAGCAGTTCAGCGCTGGCGGCTTCGGCCAGCGGCGCCAGCATCGCGGCGGCGACCCAGGCCGCGGCTTGCGTACCCGCGGCATCGCCGCGCTCATAGAGCGCGACGCGATGCCCTTCACCGGCCAGGCGCCACGCGACGAGGCGCCCGCACAGCCCACCGCCGAGCACGGCGAAATCGGGTTGGACAGAACGATTCATCGCGCGCACTCCGGGTCACAAGGGCAAGCAAGGCCAAAGCCGCACGGCATGCCGGCATAACCGGCGAAAGCGTGGCGAAGAGCAAAACACATGTCTGAAGAATAGGCGGTCATCGAGTCCTTTCCGTACGGCAAAAAACGCACGTACCCAGGACGAAACCGGCGGGTGAGGCCGGCCGGGCAATACGCGCGTCCAATGACGGACGCCGCCCGGCGGGGAATGGAAGACTGGCTGCTTCCGGAAACTTCCCGCGCCGGTATTACCCGGATCGGGTGCAAAGGGTCTCTCTCAGCCTCGCCGCCGCTGCATGAAAATCATGCAGCCTGTGGGCAAAGCACCCCTGTTTCGTCGAAGGTCATTAGACCATAAAAGGCGCGGCGGCCGCAAACCAGCGGGCCACGCCGTCGCGCGCCGCTGATCCGGCACCCTCTTTCGATTCATCAATACGGCCGACTGCGGCGCTCTGGCACAATGCCAGGACCGGATGCCGTTGGCGCGCAGGTGACAGGTCTGGCCACCCACGCACCGGCAGCATCGAGGCGGGACCTCCGAGCGGAAATTAATTTTCGCTTAAGGGCTTCGCGCCAGAATCGGACGCTCAGCCGGACCTGCGTTCGTCGAGCACGACGCCCGGGGCACGCACCGCAAACCCGCCGTGGGGCCGGCCCGACATGGGCCAGCCCAGAGGGGCCAGCACTTCATCAGGATGCTCATGACACCGAATACCGCTTCCAGCCCCGCGCTGCCACCGGACGAAAAAGTCTCCGCCTGGAGCCTGATCAAACCTTACTGGGTGTCCGAAGAACGAAAAACGGCCTGGGGGCTGCTCATCGCGATCATCGTGATGAATCTGCTCGTCGTGTGGATCAACGTGCGCCTGAACCGCTGGAGCGCCGACTTCTACAACGCGCTGCAAACCAAGAACATTCATGACTTCCCCCATCTGCTGATGGTGTTTTCCGGCCTCGCGTTCGGCTACATCATCCTTGCGGTGTACGGCCGCTATCTGCGCCAGATGCTCGGGTTCCGCTGGCGGCAGTGGCTGACCACGCGTTATCTCAACGAATGGCTGCGCGACAGCGCCTTCTACCGGATCGAGCGTGACCGGCTCGCAGACAACCCCGACCAGCGGATCAGCGACGACCTGCAATCGTTCGCCACCACCACGCTCTCGCTGACGCTCGATCTGCTTTCCACAGTCGTCACGCTGGTCTCGTTCATCACGATCCTGTGGTCGCTGGCCGGCGCGCTGACCATTTCGCTCGGCGGCATGCCGATACAGATTCCGGGCTACATGGTGTGGGCCGCGGCGCTCTATGCAGTGGTCGGCTCGCTAGTCATCCAGAAGGTCGGCCACCCGCTCGTGCCGATCAACTACCAGGCACAGAAGGTCGAGGCGGATTTCCGTTTCGGCCTGATCCGGCTGCGTGAAAACGCCGAACAGATCGCCTTCTACAACGGCATGGAAACGGAGAAGACGAACGCGCACACCCTGTTCGGCCGCATCCGCGACAACTGGTGGCAGGTGATGAAGTACACCAAGCGGCTCACCTTCGTGCTGAGCTTCTACGGTCAGATCGCGATCATCTTTCCGATCGTTGTCGCCGCGCCGCGCTACTTCGCGGGCGCTTTCTCGTTCGGCGTGCTGATGCAGATCTCAAGCGCGTTCGGCACCGTCAGCGATTCGTTTTCGTGGTTCATCAACAGTTACGGCACGCTGGTCGAATGGCGCGCCACCGTGAACCGGTTGCGTGAATTCAAGCGCATCGTGCATGCGCCGCGCCTGAAGGAATCGGTGTCGCCCGCTACCGCGCATGGCGGCATCAATCTGCATTTCGTCGACGAAGACAAGCTCTCCACCGCAGGCCTCCAGCTTGCGCTGCCGAACGGCAACCCGTTGTCGCGCATCCGCGATATCGCGATCAAGCCGGGTTCGCGCTGGCTGGTGCGGGGTCCGTCCGGTTCCGGCAAGAGCACGCTGATGCGCGCGCTCGCCGGCTTGTGGCCGTTCGGCGACGGCTCGATCGACGCACCGGTCAACGCGCGCATGATGTTCATCCCGCAGGTCAGCTACATGCCGATCGGCACGCTGAAAGCCGCGCTCAGCTATCCATCCTCCGCGGACACCTACACCGACGAAGAATGCCGCGAAGCGCTCGTCACCTGCCATCTGTCGGAGTACGCCGATCGCCTGCAGGAATCGGGACACTGGACGCGCATTCTCTCGCCGGGCGAACAACAGCGTCTCGCCGGCGCCCGCGTGCTGCTGCACAAGCCCGACTACCTGTTCCTCGACGAAGCGACCAGCGCGCTCGATGCGGAAAACGAAGCACGCCTCTATCGCCTGTTCACCGAGCGGCTGCCGAAGGCGGCGATCGTCAGCGTCGCGCATCGCGAATCGCTGGCGGCGTTCCATGGCGACACGCTCGACGTCGAGCGCTCGGGCGAACCGATCGCCGCGTGAACAGCATGAGCAACGTGAGCGGCATGAGCGACATGAACAGCACCGGCGCCGCGAGCAGCACGACTGGCATGAGCGGTGCCGAGCTCGATCGGGTCGTCCTGATCACCGGCGCGGGCTCCGGCATCGGCGCGGCGCTGGCCCGACGCATCGCCGCGCCGCGTACCGCGTTGATGCTGCACGCACGCGGCGCCGACGACGAAGCGCGCCAGCGTCTTGCGCAAGTCGCAGCCGATTGCAGTACGAACGGCGCACGCTGCGCGACAGTGTTCGGCGATCTGGCCGAACGCGGCGCCGCCGAACACGTCGTTCATCAAACGCTCGCAAGCTTCGGCGCGCTTGATCAACTGGTCGCGAATGCCGGTCACGCGCAACGGCAAACGCTGAACGCACTCGACGCCGATGCGTTCAGCGCCGCCTTCGCCGCCATGCCGGCCGCGTTCGCCGCACTCGTCAAGCGTGCGACGCCAGCCCTGGAAACCTCGAAGCGGGGCCGCGTGGTTGCACTCAGTTCGTTCGTCGCGCATCGCTATCGCGCGGATGCACCGTTCGCCGCGACTGCTGCGGCGAAAGCGGCACTCGAATCGCTGGCTAAAACCGCAGCCGCTGAACTTGCGCCGCACGGCGTGACGGTCAATTGTGTGGCGCCCGGCTATACCCGTAAAGATCGCGGGCCAAGTGCCGATAATGCATCGGTGTGGACTCGCGCCGCCGAAGCGACGCCGCTCGGTCACGTCGCCGAGCCCGCGGATATCGCCGCGCTGATCGCGTTTCTGCTCTCTGACGAAGCGCGTCACATCACCGGCCAGGTGATTCATATCGACGGCGGCCTCACGCTCGGCTAGGCGACATACCGCCCGTCAGTGGAATCTTCCGCACGGCGAGGCAACGCGCACACATTCGCGCAACGTTCCGCGCGCCGCCCGTAGACACGCAACACAGTTCCATTCCCCCGCGCGACCGGCTCACCCGCCGCAACATCCGGAAACACGCGAGAAGAGTTCGAAAGCATTTGCGAAGCGGGCAAGCTGTTCCGTGCTTTGAAAATCCCCTGCAGCAGCGACGATAGTCGTGCGGGCCGTACCATGCGCAGCCCGCCCTGCCACTCACTGCTACTGGACTCTCCGCACATGTCATTCGATCGCCGCTCCCATCCTTTGACCCGGCGCGCAGCGCTTGCTCTCGGCGCAGCCCTGCTGCTCACGAGCACCGCGTACGCCGCAGAAGCCACCCAGCCCAATGAGCCGGCGGACGTCTGCCCCGCGCTCAAACACATCGTCGATGCCCCCGACTTCAAGCAACTGCACGCGCAACCTTCCGCGCAACTGCCGGGTGTATCAACTGCGGACGACTGCCGCGCCAACACGCATACTTACGATTGCCACTGGCGCGCGCACTGGCAAGCCGACGGCGTCGTCAGCGATCCGCTCGAAGAATTCGGCGCCGATATCGCTGCCTGCTTTCCGAACGTCGTACACGACGTCAACACGCCGACGCGTCAGCATTTCATAGTGACTACCGAAGATCGCCGAGTGAACGTGACGGCCAGCATTCAAGGGCAGAACGAATTGCGCCTGCGCGTCACGCGCTGAGCGTGGGCCGTTCTTGCCACGATCCGCTGCAATCCGCCGGGACCCGTTGCCATTCGCCGCACTTCCTCACCGCCACCAGGCACCGCATCATGACCTCTACGCCGAGCTTGCGCGCTTACGCTTTCACGCGGGCCCCCATGGCCGCGTGGGTCATGTTGCGGCGGCCTTGTACATGGCTCGCCGCCTCGGCCACGCTCGCACTCGGTCTGAACGGCTGCGCGTGGACACTGATCTCGGCAGCCGACGCCACCGGCTCCGTGATTCAGGCAGGCTACGCAATCGCGGCGAACTACTCATCGCCAACCTTCGTCAACGGCCGTCCAGCGGACGTGCATAACGTCTGCATCGAAGTGAATCAGACCGTGTCGGTCGGCGACTTCGTGCCGGCGCTGCAACTTGCGCTCGACCGGCGCGGCATTCGTTCGGACGTCTACAATCCGGGCACCTCGCCCGCCGGATGCGAGGCGCGCCTCGTCTACAACGCCGCGATCGATTACGGCCGCCGTTCGTTCAGCGACGAAACGATCCAGTATCTGTCGATCATCGATCTGACGCTGATCCAGCACGGGCACATTCTCGTCACCGCGCGTTACCAGACGGGTGGCCTCAACACTGACCGCTTCTCCACCGCCTCGACCAAGCTCAATGGTTTGATCGACAAGATGGTGGTCAATCAAACTGATCTCGCCAGGCAGCCGATGCAAACCATGCAGACGTCGCTGGCAAACTAGGTTCATCGTCTGCTTGCGTTCTCTTACACGGGAAAGGATTCGAAAGCGTTTCGCGCTTTGCGCCGCCCGCGGGGATCACTAAGATGACCTGGATGAACCCATCCATTCTGGTCGTCGACGACGACCCCGTCGTACGTGAGCTCGTCAGCGAATATCTGCTGGGGCGCGGCTTCAAGGTGTCCACGCTCGAACACGGCATGGCGCTGCAACGCGCCTTGCAGGACGAGCGTCCCGCGCTGATCGTGCTCGACATCATGATGCCGGAGCTCGACGGCATCAGCGCGCTGCGCGCCTTGCGCGTGGCCGGCGACGACATTCCGGTGATCCTGCTTACCGCGCGTGCCGATCCGATCGACCGCGTGATCGGCCTCGAACTCGGCGCCGACGACTATCTCGGCAAGCCATTCGAACCCAGCGAACTGGTCGCGCGGATTCGCACCGTGTTGCGCCGCCGCGGCTCGATTGCGCCGAGCGCGCCGGAGCATCGTGCGCCCTATCGTTTCGGTCGTTTCGAGGTGAATTTTCCGGCGCGCGAATTGCGCCGCGACGGTGAGCGGATTCCGCTACGTTCGAGCGAATTCGCGATCCTCAAGGTGTTCGTCACGCACGCGATGAGCGTCCTCACACGCGCGCAGTTGCTGGAAAAACTGCACGGCAATAGCGAGGTGCATCGCAATCGCAGCCTTGACGTCTCCATCTGGCGTTTGCGGCGGCTGATCGAAGTGGATCCGTCGGAGCCCCGCTATGTGCAAACCGTCTGGGGACGTGGCTACGTGTTCGTACCGGACGGTGAAATCGGCGCAGCGGAACGCAGCGCACCGCCGCTTGCGTAATGCTTACCTGACGAGATCGCAAACAAAGCCGGGCCGCGGACTTAAGAAAACCTTCGCCGCATGTCGCGTGTTGCGTATCTCTCGCGCGCCGCATCGACTTCAGAACGTCAGCACGCTCAGAAACATTCTCTGCAGCCAGCCCATCGTCGTGGAGTCGGACACCATCCCCACGCCGGCCTGCTCGATGCGCGCATTCGCGACCTTGCTCGACGCCACATAATTGCCGGCCTCGATATCCTTCGGATTGACGATGCCCGACAGGCGCAAGCGGTCGCGGTTGCCGCTCATCGCGATCAATTTTTCGCCCGACACCACCAGATTGCCGGTCGACATCGTCCCGATCACGGTCACGGCCAGCGTGCCGGTCATGCCGCTGATATCGGAGAGACTGCCCTGCCCTTTGTAATCGGTACTGGCCGAGCCGACGTTGAACAGTCTCGCAAGCCGCGCGGCGGCGTTGGTCGACTGATCGGCGGCGGTCGCGGTGATGCTGCTCGAACGATTCGCGGCGGCGGTCGCGCTGGTGTTGCCGCTGTACGACTCCGACAAGCGGATCGTGAGCACGTCGCCGATATGCTGCGCACGCGGCGTTTCGTAGAGCAGCAGAGGCGCGCCGGCCTGATAGATCGCCCCCTGCGTGTTGACGTTCAGCGGCGCCGACGCGAGCGGCGGCGACATCGGCGTTTCCACGATTGATGGCTGCTGGCCGCTCCCGCACGCCGCGAGACAGGCCGCCGCGCCGAGCGCGACAGTGAAACGTAGCGCAGTCATGCATGCTCCCTGGCCGGATCGGCCGGATAGAAAACGGACTCAGCGGGCGCGTTGCGGACGCTTTGCTCTGCGACGCGAGCGAAGCCGTATATGAGCCCGCAAACAGAACGATGGCCGAGGCAGCGCATCACCCTGCCTCGGCACCGCTTGCCTGCCATTGCCGCACGACCGATTTCACCCATGCGTCCGAGCCTTTCAGCAGATAGGTGAGCGTGCCGTTGCGGGTGCCTGGCAAAAAACACAACGTGATCGAACTCATCGCGTTTTCCCACTCGTAGACCGGCATCGCGCTCGACGCCGACACGCTTTGCGTCACCAGCCGCGGCGTGCCATAACGGTCCGCGAGCGCGTCACGCAAATCTTCCGCGGTGATTTCGTCGATCACAAAAGAAATCTCGTATAGACGCAACGCGCTCTGTCCGTCGACACGCGCAAAGCGCAACACATGCTCCAGTGCCGGTGCGCCGTCGACGACGGCTTGCGACACCGCCCAGCCGTCGTCCGCACGATGTGCCCAGCGGCAAGCCACCGTCAGACTCTCGTGCGATTTCAGCCGCATGCCGAGCGCGCCCGCCTGCACATCCGTCTCGCAGACCGGCACGCTGCCCAACGGCGTCGCGCGTACGGTCGAACCCGCGCGGAATTCGTCGAGCGTGATACCGAGCGCTATGCCGCGAAACGCAAACGGCGTGTCCTGCGAGCGCCGGCGTGCGTCAGCGGAAGCGCTCCTCGACGCGGCGCTGGCCGCATTCGCTCCGCGCGCAACAGGCTGCGCGTCAGCGAGCATCGAGACCATGCCGCCCAGCAGCACCAAGGCGCAGGCAATCCGTTGGAGTGTCATGATTCAGTCGATGGCGGATGAACACATGTCGAACGGAGTAGCCGCGGCATGGCCGACGACCGGGACGATTTTCAGCGTGGCCGCCGTCAGCCGGCACGGCAGCGCGGCGACGGCACAGCCGCCGAGGGGCAGCAGCGCCGCGCCGAGCGTCAACCCCGCAGCGACTCGGATGAAACGTGCAGGAATGCTTGAGGTCGACACATGAGCCCCGGTGCGTCAGGCAGTCGTGTTGACGTTATGCCCGACAAGCCCCGACGGCAGCGACGGAACCGCCTCGTTGGCAGGCTCCTGCGTCTGCGGCATCGCCGAAGAGTTGGTGGGTGTTGCGGGTTTTCCCGCCGGCCGCATCGGCGCGAGCGAAGAAAAGCGGGTTGAACTGAGATTGCTATGAACGGTCATGATGAGCCTCGCGTGACGCTAGGTTTCGATTTCACGCCACCTGTCGTGGGCCCAAGGCGTTAGGCTGATTTCGACATGCGGCGCAACGTACTGCACGACGAATCATCTCGCCGGACACGCGACGCCGATGCACGAAGCAACGCACGCTTTTCGACGGTTCTTACGACGCGTTTCGACCCGTTGCCATCAGTAGCAATCGCACACAGATTCTTTCATCGGAGGAATTTGACCGGCGCAAAATGACGTCCACGCCGCGCTGCACGTCGGCAACATGGGTCAGCGCATTACGCATGCATCGCCGAATAGGGCGCCGTGAAATATGCCGTGAGCCTCTGGTGACGTGCCTGACGCCCAAACCGGCGGACACGGCGCGGGTTTGAGTAAGCATTGGTAAGAAAACAGTCGGTCGCGCGCCGCGCGTGCCAGTCTAGAATTTCGCCATGAATCCACAGGTCCTTATCGTCGACGACGACCCGGTCGTACGCGATCTGCTTTGCAAGTTTCTGCAGACGAACGGCTTCGACGCTTCGGTGCTGCACGACGGCACCCATCTGCAACGCCGGCTCGAACGTGAACGGCCGTCGGTCGTCGTGCTCGACATCATGATGCCGAACACCGACGGCCTACGCGCGCTCACTGCGCTGCGCGCCGCCGGCGACGACATTCCGGTGATCTTCGTGACGGCGCGCGGGACGGTGGCCGACCGCATCGTCGGGCTTTCGCTCGGCGCGGATGATTACCTGACCAAACCGTTCGACCCGCGCGAACTGCTCGCACGCATCCATACCGTGCTGCGCCGCCGTGGGCCGTCCACCACGAGCGCGCCGGAAGCCCGCAAGCCGTATCGCTTCGGCCCATTCGAACTCGACTTCGCGACGCGCTCGCTGTCGCGCGACGATTCGAAGCTGCCACTGCGCGACAGCGAGTTCGCGCTACTCAAGATCTTCGTCAACAATCCGTACAAGGTGCTGTCGCGTGTGCTGATCCACGATCTCGTGCATCGCGACAACCTCGCTTTCCGCGACCGCAGCCTCGACGTGCCGATCTGGCGCCTGCGCCGCGTGATCGAAGACGACCCGTCCAATCCCTGCTACGTGCAGACGGTGCGCGGTAAAGGCTACGTGTTCGTGCCCGACGCCGACGGCACGCCGTTCGCTGACGAGGCCGCCTCCAGCGCATGAAAAACCCGCTGAACACGCTGTTCGGCAGAATGGCGTTGCTGTCGACGGCGGTGTTGTTCGCGATTCAGGCCGGGTGGTTCGTGCTGGTGGTGATGCAGCCGCCGCGCCACGAAATCGACGGCTTCGCGCGCGGCATTCTGCTGGTGCTGCAGGCCGTCAACGGCGAGCCGATGAAAGGCGCCGCGCTCGCCCCCGCCATGCGCGTGCATCTCGTGCCCACCTGGAATATGCCGTCGAGCGTTCATCTGCACGCGCCGACCATGCATCCGTTGGTCGAGTTGAGCCGGCATCTGCGCGAGAACCTGCCGCCGGGCACCCAGATCGCCGTCGACGACCTGCGCCCGCCGCAGCTATGGGTGCTGTTTCCCGGCAAGTCGAACTGGGTCGTCGTGCCGGTCGACGTGCCGCCGCGCCCGCGCTTTCTCATCGAATCCATCTCGATGCTGCTGGCTGCACTGATCCTGTCGCTGTTCGCGGTCTGGCAGATGCAGCGGCCGCTCTCACGCGTGGCCGACGCCGCCCGCGCGTTCGGCTCGGGCGGCCGGCCGGAACCCGTGACTGTGCAAGGCCCGCGTGAACTGCGCGATCTGATCGGCTCCTTCAACGACATGATGCGGCGCCTGAACGAGGCCGGTGACGACCAGGCGGTGATGCTGGCCGGCGTCGCGCACGATCTGAAAGCGCCGCTCACGCGGCTCAAGTTGCGCGCGAGCGTGCTGGTGGCGGAAAACGAGCGGGCCGGGCTGATTCGCGACGTCGACTCGCTGACCAACATCGTCCAGCAGTTTCTGGAATTTGCCGGCCAGTCCGCCGACGCAGGGCCGCCGGTCGAGGTCGATGAGTTCCTGCAGGAACAGTTTTCCGCCAGCGACAGCACCGAGACGCCGCTGTTCACACTCGATCTGCGCGCAGGTTCGTCATTTACGCTGCCGCGCACATTGCTCGACCGGTTGGTCACGAACCTCGTCGACAACGCGCTCGAGCACGGCTCGCCGCCGGTGGATATCGTCACGGAACGCGATGACCGGCATTGGGTGATCAGCGTGCGCGACCACGGGCCAGGCATTCCCGACGACTGCATCGCCGCGGCGATGAAACCGTTCGTCCGGCTCGACGCCGCACGTGGCGGCGAAGGTCATTGCGGCCTGGGCCTCGCGATTGTCGCGCGTCTCGCGCACGATCGCGGCGGGCGCTGTCATGTGCGCAATCACGCGCAAGGCGGGCTGGAAGTACGGATCGAATTGCCGGTTGGATCGGCGCACGCGTGAGGATTAGAGAGAAGAGTAAAGCGGCGTGTTGTGCGCAACACCGTGCACGGCGAGCGCGGATCACGTGACCAGGCGGTCGTGCAACGTATCGATCGTCGCTTGAGACACGCCGAGGCCCTGCGTCAAATAGCTCGCCATCGTGCCGTAGCTCGCCTGCACCTGATCGAATCCTGCTTGCAGATAATTCTCCTGAACGCTGAACAAGGGCGACTCGATCGTGGCGACCGCGTCGCCCTCCTGCGCACGCAACGTGGCGGTCCGCGCCGCAATCGACTGGGCCAGATAGTCGTTGCTCAGCAGATAGTCCTGCATGATGACGTCGAGCGGCACGTTGGCGATGCTGAGCAGGAGCGCCGCGACCCAACCGGCGCGATCCTTACCCGCGTTGGAATGAAACAGTTGCGCACCGGCGCCATTGGCAAGCCGCGTGAGGAGTTCGCCGTAGCCGACGCGCTGGGCTGCGCCGGTGACATAGGCGCGCGCCTGGGCTTCCATGAACGCGACGGCCGCGCCTGCCGTATCGAATGTGGGCGTGACGAAATCGCTGATACCCAGCACATCAAGGGCTTGCGATGTCGCGCCGGCCGGCAGGATATCCGCGGTGCGCGTGATTTCGCCGGGCGTGCGCAGATCGTAGACCGAGGCGATGCCAAGTTTGTCGAGGGCGGCCGCGTCGGCTGCGCTGAGGGTCAGCGTGTTTGCGCGATAGAAGGCGCCACGGCGCATCTGCTTGCCGTCGACAGTGGGATAGCCGGCCGCGGCGCCCGCCACGTCGCGGAAGTTACTCACGGAGGCCAATCGCGGCGTTTCCGGCAGATCGGCGTTCAGATTTCCGCCCCCACAAGCCGACAGCAGCGAACTGCTCATGCCGGCGAGCAGCAATACGCTCGCTGAAGATTTCAGGAACGCGCGGCGCGATTGATCGGCCCGCAAAGGCGTGCTCGCGGAGCGGCGGGATAGCGAGCAGATTTTTGCGGTTGCGTGCATTAAGGGGCGCGGGCGTGAGGAAGACCGTCGCAGCTTGAGTGCTGCCGGCGCAGTTTAACGGCGGGAAATAATTTTTGGGTTACAGGGTAGTAGTTGGTAAGGATCCGGAATGGCGTTGCTGACCGCATCGCCATTTTTGACCACAACTGGCCGCACAACACCTCGCCCCCTTAGAATACAAAAAACCCCCGATCAAGCCGCCTGAAGGCAAAAACCGCCTGGAGACCACAAAAACACATGCCCTCTCTCCAATGGTTCACCGAACTGACCCAGCGCGAACGCCGCACCCTCTACGCTGGCTTCGGCGGCTATGCAGTCGATGCCTTCGACTTCATGATCTACTCGTTCCTGATCCCGACGCTGATCGCGACGTGGGGCATGACCAAAAGCGAAGCCGGCATGATCGCGACCAGTTCGCTGATTTCGTCGGCGATCGGCGGCTGGCTGGCCGGCATTCTCGCCGACCGATACGGACGCGTGCGTGTTCTTCAGTGGACCATCGCCACCTTCGCGATTTTCACCTGCCTGTCTGGCTTCACCCATTCGTTCTGGCAACTGCTCACCACCCGCACGCTGCAAGGCATCGGCTTCGGCGGTGAATGGTCGGTCGTGACGATCATGATGGCCGAGACCATCCGTTCACCTCAGCATCGCGCAAAAGCCGTCGGGACCGTACAGAGCAGCTGGTCGTTCGGCTGGGCCGCGGCGGCAATCATCTATTGGGCGTTCTTCGCGTTGTTGCCGGAACAGGTCGCATGGCGCGCCTGTTTCTGGATCGGCCTGCTGCCCGCGCTTTGGATCTTCTACATCCGCCGCAATGTCAGTGATCCGGACATTTTTCTCGAAACCCGGCGCGCCCGCGAAAGCGGTTTCGATACCTCGCACTTCCTGCAGATCTTCTCCTTCCCCCACCTCAAAACGACCCTGTTAGGCAGCGTGCTCTGCACCGGCATGCTGGGCGGCTATTACGCGATCACCACCTGGCTGCCGACCTATCTGAAAACCGTGCGCCATCTGTCGGTGTTCAACACCAGCGGCTATCTGATCGTGCTGATCGTCGGCTCGTTCACCGGTTATATCGTCGGCGCGATTCTGTGCGACAAGATCGGCCGGCGCGCGTCGTTCGTGCTGTTCGCGATCGGCTCGTTCGTGCTCGGCATGGTCTACACCATGCTGCCGATCACCGACGGCATGATGCTCGCGCTCGGCTTCCCGCTCGGCATTGTCGTGCAAGGGATTTTCGCGGGCGTCGGTGCGTATCTGTCGGAGCTCTATCCGAATGCGATCCGTGGCTCGGGGCAGGGCTTCTGCTACAACCTGGGTCGCGGTCTCGGCTCGTTCTTTCCGATCCTGGTGGGTACACTGTCGCAAACCATGACGCTTGTTAAGGCGATGGGTATCGTCGCCGGTTCGGGCTATCTGCTGGTGATCGTCGCCGCCGTGTGTCTGCCGGAAACCAAGGGCAAAGTGCTCGGCGCAACCCGCCCTACCGCCTGAAATCGCTGCACACAACCATGAAAACGATCGTTCTGGGCGGCGGCGTCATTGGCGTCGCCACCGCGTTTTATCTGCGCCAGCGAGGCTGTGACGTCATCGTGATCGAGCGCGAGCCGGATGTCGCGCTCTCCACCAGCTTCGGCAACGCCGGTGTGATCGCCCCCGGCTATGTCACGCCGTGGGCCGCGCCCGGCATGCCGGCGAAGATCCTCAAATATCTGTTCAAGCCGGCTTCGCCGCTGATCTTCCGGCCCACCTTCGATCCGGCTCAATGGCGCTGGATCGCGCGCTGGCTGCGTGAATGCGATCTCGAACGCTTTCGCGTCAACAAGCAGCGCATGCAACGCATCGCTTATTACAGCCGCGAGTGCCTGCACGAATTCCGCGGCCGTCATCCGTTCGACTATGGCCGTAGCCAAGGCTATCTGCAATTGTTCCGCAGCGAGTATGACGTGGAACTTGCACAACCGGCGCTGGCGGTCCTGCGCGACGCGGGCATAGCGCATCGTGAAGTCAGCGCGGCGCAGTGCGTCGAGATCGAACCGGGTTTGCGCTGGGCGCGTCAGACGCCGCTTGCGGGTCTCTATCTCCCCGACGACGAAGCCGGCGATTGCGCACGCTTCACCCGCGAATTGCGTGCGATCTGCGAGCGCAACGGCGTGCACTTCTGCTTCGATACGCGGGTGAGCGCGCTCGACGTGCGAGGCGGTACGGTTCGCGCGGCGCATGTGGAGAGCGAGCGCGGCAGCGAGACGTTGCAGGCGGATGCGGTCGTGGTGGCGTTGGGTGTCGACAGTGCGGCGCTGCTCGCACCGCTCGGTGTGAAAGTGCCGCTCTACCCGGTCAAAGGCTATTCGGCGACGCTGCCCGTCACGGACGACGAAAAGGCCCCGCATGCAGCACTGATGGACGAGTCGCTGAAGACGGCGATCACGCGCTTCGGCAACAACCTGCGCGTGGCCGGCACTGCGGAACTCGGCAATCGCCAGACGACCTTGCGTGAGCAGGCCTTGCAGACGCTGATGAAAGTGCTCAGCGACTGGTTTCCGCACGCGGCCAATCCGACCTCCGCGCATTTCTGGGTGGGCCGCCGGCCGATGACGCCCGATGGCGCGCCGTTGCTCGGCCCATCCGGCGTGGACAATCTCTGGCTGAATCTCGGGCACGGCTCGACGGGCTGGGCGATGTCGATGGGATCGGGCCGAGTGGTCGCGGATCTGATTACGCAGCATAAGCCGGAGATCGACCTCGACGGGCTGACGTTGAGCCGCTATCGGAAATAACCGCGCGCCCGGACGCGCAAGCGGGACGCTTCAACGAACGCCAGGCGACGCGCCGGGCGGCGCAAAAAAGAAAAGCCGGGTCACCCTCTCAGGTGCCCGGCTTTGTTTTTTACCGCTATGGGGTACGGTTTATGTACCGCTTTGTCGTCTCCACCTAGTCCTGCAAGCATTGGCCGGCTTCCCCGCTATCAAGCGGAAACCGGCTGGAGACGTTACGTTAGCGCGGCAGCTCCGAATGACCCATCAGGAACGCGTCGACCGACCGTGCACACTGACGGCCTTCGCGGATCGCCCACACCACCAGCGACTGGCCACGACGCATGTCGCCCGCGGTGAAGACCTTGTCCACCGACGTGTAATACGCTTTGTCGCCTTCGGTCGAAGCACGCACGTTGCCGCGATTGTCCTTGTCGACGCCGAACGCTTCGAGGACCGGCGAGACCGGTTGCGTGAAGCCCATGGCCAGCAGCACCAGATCGGCCTTCATTTCGAATTCCGAGTTCGGCACTTCCTGCATCTTGCCGTCCTTCCATTCGACGCGCGCGGCGATCAGCTTCTCGACCTTGCCGTTCTTGCCTTCCAGACGCTTGGTGGCAACCGCCCAATCACGCGAGCAGCCTTCGTCATGCGACGACGACGTGCGCAACTTGATCGGCCAGTACGGCCACACGAGCGGCTTGTTCTCTTCTTCCGGCGGTTGCGGCAGCAGTTCGAATTGCGTGACGCTCTTTGCGCCATGACGGTTCGACGTACCGACGCAGTCCGAACCCGTATCGCCGCCGCCGATCACGACCACATGCTTGCCCTTGGCGAGCAGCTGGTTCGCGATCTTGTCGCCGGCATTGACCTTGTTCTGCTGCGGCAGGAATTCCATCGCGTAATGGATGCCTTCCAGCTCACGGCCCGGCACCGGCAGATCGCGCGGCGTTTCCGAACCGCCGGCGATCACGACCGCGTCGAACTGTTCTTTCAGTTCGGCCGGCGTGATGGTTTCCTTCGCGGTGTTGCCAATGTATTCCGGCAGCGAATCCGCACGGCCGACGAACACGTTGGCGCGGAACGTCACGCCTTCGGCTTCCATCTGGCGCATGCGGCGGTCGATCAGCCACTTTTCCAGCTTGAAGTCAGGGATGCCGTAACGCAGCAAGCCGCCGATCCGGTCGTTCTTTTCGAACACGGTGACATCGTGCCCCGCGCGCGCGAGTTGCTGCGCGACGGCCAAACCGGCAGGGCCGGATCCGACCACGGCGACCTTCTTGCCGGTCTTGTGCTTCGGCGGCAACGGCGCGACCCAACCTTCGGCCCACGCTTTGTCGATGATCGCGTGTTCGATCGACTTGATGCCGACCGCGTCGTCGTTGATGCCGAGCGTACAGGCTGCTTCGCACGGCGCCGGGCAGATGCGGCCCGTGAACTCGGGGAAGTTGTTCGTGGAGTGCAGCACTTCGATCGCGGTCTTCCAGTCCTGATGGAACACCAGGTCGTTGAAGTCCGGGATGATGTTGTTCACCGGGCAGCCGTTGTTGCAGAACGGAATGCCGCAGTCCATGCAACGTGCGCCTTGAATCTTCGCTTCGTCGTCGGTCAGTGCCGCAACGAATTCCTTGTAGTGCTTCACACGCGTGAGCGGAGCTTCGTACGCCTCGTGGCGGCGCTCGAACTCGAGAAAACCGGTTGCCTTGCCCATGTGGTTCTCTTCTCTATCTGTATCAGGTGAGGTGATCTACACCCGCCGCGTCGAAAATCCGATAGTCGAGCGGCGGGTACGGCTAAGTGTGACGTCTGCGGGTCGAGCCGCTGGCGGGTCAGTCAGTTAAGCGGCGAGGACTTCCTTGTTCGCCTTCTTCGCTGCCATCTCGCCCAGTGCGCGCTTGTATTCGGTCGGGAACACCTTCACGAACTGACGGCGCGACGCGTCCCAGTTTTCGAGCAGCGCCTTTGCACGCGGCGAACCCGTGAACTGGAAGTGACGTTCGATGAGACCCTTGAGCAGGGCTTCGTCGGTTGTGCCGCTGTGCCACAGGCCCTTGTCGACCGTACGTTCCTGCTCTGCCTGTTGCAGAACCGGATCGAGCGCGACCATCGACTTGTTGCACTTGCCCGCGAACGTGCTGTCCGGGTCGTACACGTAAGCGATACCGCCCGACATGCCCGCCGCGAAGTTACGGCCCGTTTCGCCGAGCACGATCACCGTGCCGCCCGTCATGTATTCGCAACCGTGGTCGCCCGTGCCTTCGACAACCGCCGTCGCGCCGGAGTTACGCACGCAGAAACGCTCGCCGGCGACGCCGCGGAAGAATGCTTCGCCTTCGATTGCGCCGTACATCACCGTGTTGCCGCAGATGATGTTTTCTTCCGACTTGCCGCGGAAATCGTTGGTCGGACGGATGATGATGCGGCCGCCCGAGAGGCCCTTGCCGACATAGTCGTTACCGTCGCCGACCAGATCCAGCGTCACGCCTCGCGCGAGGAACGCGCCGAAACTCTGGCCCGCGGTGCCCTTCAACTGGATGTGAATCGTGTCGTCAGGCAGGCCGTCGTGACCGTACTTCTTCGCGATCGTGCCGGACAGCATCGCGCCGACCGTACGGTTGACGTTGCGCACCGGCTGGATGAACGAGACATGCTCGCCCTTCTCGATGGCGGCCTTCGCCTTCTCGATCAGCACGTGATCCAGTGCGCGGTCGAGACCGTGGTCCTGCACGTCGACGTGCTTGCGTGCGACGTCAGCCGACACCTGCGGCTGATAGAACACGCGCGAGAAGTCGAGACCCTTCGCCTTCCAGTGTTCGACGCCCTTCTTCATATCGAGCAATTCGGCGTGGCCAATCAGGTCCTCGAACTTGCGGATGCCCAGTTGCGCCATGATTTCGCGCGCTTCTTCCGCAACGAAGAAGAAGAAGTTGACGACGTGTTCCGGCTGACCCTGGAACTTCGCACGCAGCACCGGATCTTGCGTCGCGACGCCGACCGGGCAGGTGTTCAGGTGGCACTTGCGCATCATGATGCAGCCTTCGACGACGAGCGGCGCCGTCGCGAAACCGAATTCGTCCGCGCCGAGCAGCGCGCCGATCACGACGTCGCGGCCGGTCTTCATCTGACCGTCGGCCTGCACGCGGATACGGCCGCGCAACTGGTTGAGCACCAGCGTCTGTTGCGTTTCCGCCAGACCCAGTTCCCACGGCGTGCCGGCATGCTTCACCGACGACAGCGGCGATGCACCCGTGCCGCCGTCATGCCCGGCGATCACGACGTGATCGGCCTTCGCCTTGGCGACACCCGCGGCAACCGTCCCGACGCCCGACTCCGACACCAGCTTCACCGACACGCTGGCCGCCGAGTTGGCGTTCTTCAGGTCGTGAATCAGCTGCGCCAGATCTTCGATCGAGTAGATGTCATGGTGCGGCGGCGGCGAAATCAGGCCGACGCCCGGCACGGAGTAACGCAGCTTGCCGATGTACTCCGACACCTTGTGACCCGGCAACTGACCACCTTCGCCCGGCTTCGCGCCTTGCGCCATCTTGATCTGGATCTGATCGGCCGACGCGAGATACTCCGCCGTCACGCCGAAACGGCCCGACGCCACCTGCTTGATCTTCGAGCGCAGCGAATCGCCTTCCTTCAGCGGAATGTCGACGATCACTTCATCGCCGATCACGGACTTCATCGTGTCGCCATTCTTGATCGGAATGCCGCGCAGTTCGTTGCGGTAACGGTTCACGTCCTCGCCGCCTTCACCGGTGTTCGACTTGCCGCCGATGCGGTTCATCGCGACAGCCAGCGTGGCGTGGGCTTCGGTCGAGATCGAGCCCAGCGACATGGCGCCGGTGGCGAAACGCTTGACGATATCTTTCGCCGATTCCACTTCGTCGAGCGGAATCGCCTTGGTCGGATCGAACTTGAATTCGAATAGGCCGCGGAACGTCATGTGGCGCTTGGTCTGGTCGTTGATCAGATGCGCGTATTCCTTGTACGTCTGATACGAGTTGCTGCGCGCCGAGTGCTGCAGCTTCGCGATCGCATCCGGCGTCCACATGTGTTCTTCGCCGCGCACGCGGTAGGCGTACTCGCCGCCCGCGTCGAGCATGTTCGCGAGCACCGGGTTGTCGCCGAATGCGTCACGATGCAGACGGATCGCTTCTTCCGCGACGTCGAACAGGCCGATCCCGCCGACCTTCGACGAAGTGCCATTGAAGTACTTCGACACCAGGCCTTCAGCCAGACCCACCGCTTCAAAAATCTGCGCGCCGGTGTACGACATGTAGGTCGAGATGCCCATCTTCGACATGACCTTCATCAGGCCCTTGCCGACTGCCTTGGTGAAGTTGTAGACCGCCTTTTCCGCCGACAGGTCACCCTTCAGGCCCGCCGCGAGCTGGCCGAGCGTTTCCATTGCGAGGTACGGGTGCACGGCTTCCGCGCCGTAACCCGCGAGCAACGCGAAGTGGTGCGTTTCGCGCGCCGAGCCGGTTTCCACGACGAGGCCCGCGCTCGTGCGCAGACCGTGTTGCACGAGGTGCGTGTGGATTGCGGCCGTAGCCAGCAGCGCCGGAATCGCGACGTTGTCGCGGTCGGTCTTGCGGTCCGACACGATCAGCATGTTGTAGCCGGACCTGACCGCATCGACGGCTTCCGCGCACAGCGACGCCAGACGCGCTTCGATACCTTCCTTGCCCCAGGCCACCGGATAGCAGATGTTCAGTTCATACGAACTGAATTTGCCGCCCGTGTACTGATCGATCGCGCGGATCTTCGCGATGTCCTTGAAGTCGAGCACCGGCTGCGACACTTCGAGACGCATCGGCGGGTTGATGTTGTTCGTGTCCAGCAGGTTCGGCTTCGGGCCGACGAACGACACCAGCGACATCACCATGTTTTCACGGATCGGGTCGATCGGCGGGTTCGTGACTTGCGCGAACAACTGCTTGAAGTAGTGATAGAGCGTCTTGTTCTTGTTGGACATGACGGCCAGCGGCGAGTCGTTGCCCATTGAACCGACGGCTTCTTCACCGGCTTGCGCCATCGGCGCCATCAGGAACTTGAGGTCTTCCTGCGTGTAGCCGAACGCCTGCTGGCGATCCAGCAAGGCAGCGGGCTCGCGCCGTTCCGTGACGACGTCTTCGGCCTTCGGCTCGATTTCGTCGAGCTTGATGCGCACCGCGTCGATCCAGCTCTTGTACGGCTTGGCGTTGGCGAGGTTGTCCTTCAGTTCCTTGTCGTCGATGATACGGCCGTGCTCCATGTCGATCAGGAACATCTTGCCCGGCTGCAGACGCCACTTCTTGACGATCTTCGACTCGGGGATAGGCAGCGTGCCGGCTTCCGACGCCATGATGACCAGGTCGTCGTCCGTGACGATGTAGCGCGCCGGACGCAGACCGTTACGGTCGAGCGTGGCGCCGATCTGACGGCCGTCGGTGAAGGCGATCGCGGCGGGGCCGTCCCACGGCTCCATCATCGCGGCGTGATATTCGTAGAACGCGCGGCGGTTGTCGTCCATCAGCGTGTGCTGTTCCCACGCTTCCGGGATCATCATCATCACGGCGTGGACGAGCGGATAGCCGGCCATTACCAGCAGTTCGAGACAGTTGTCGAACGATGCCGTGTCGGATTGACCCGGGTAGATGAGCGGCCACAGCTTCGGCAGATCGTCGCCGAGCACGTGCGAGGCGATCGCGCCGGTACGGGCGTTCAGCCAGTTGACGTTGCCCTTCACCGTGTTGATTTCGCCGTTGTGGGCGATCATGCGGTACGGGTGAGCCAGTTCCCACGCCGGGAACGTGTTGGTCGAGAAACGTTGGTGCACCAGCGCCAATGCCGACACCGTGCGCTCGTCCTGCAGGTCGCGGTAGTACACGCCGACCTGGCCGGCCAGCAGCAGGCCCTTGTAGACCACCGTGCGCGCCGAGCACGACGGCACGAAGTATTCCTTGCCGTGCTTGAGCTTGAGCGCCTGGATGCGGTGGCTCGCGGTCTTGCGGATCACGTACAGCTTCCGCTCGAGCGCGTCGGTCACCATGATGTCCTTGCCGCGGCCAATGAAGATCTGGCGGATCAGCGGCTCGCTCGCCTTGACGGTGGGCGAAATCGGCATGGTGTGGTCGACCGGCACGTCGCGCCAGCCCAGCACAACCTGGCCTTCGGCCTTCACCGTGCGTTCCAGTTCCTGTTCGCAGGCGAGACGCGACGCATGTTCCTTCGGCAGGAAGACCATGCCCACGCCGTACTCGCCGCTCGGCGGCAGCACGACGCCCTGCCTGGCCATTTCCTCACGGTAGAAACCGTCCGGAATCTGGATCAGGATGCCCGCGCCGTCGCCCATCAGCGGATCGGCGCCGACGGCGCCCCGGTGGTCGAGGTTCTCGAGAATCTTCAGGCCTTGCTCGATGATCTCGTGGCTTTTCTTGCCCTTGATATGAGCGACGAAGCCGACGCCGCAGGCGTCATGTTCGTTTTGCGGGTCGTACAGACCTTGCGCGGCGGGAACCGGGTGAGTCGGTTGCTGGTGGTCGTTCATGGGGACACCGTCTGTGAGGGGCCGGACAGGCCGTTAAAACCATTTTTCTATTGCCGCAGTTCGCACCGCAACCGCGTCGGCGACTCAGTACGCTTGAATGCTACGCGTGCCAAAAAGTGCCGGAATTCGGAATATACGCGACGAATCAATGGAATAGCAAATAAAACGTAATCATTGAACCCCAATTATCAGTTTGGTGCATTGCGGTCATTTTTTATTGGTGCCACATCAAAAAGGTGCAAAAGAAAACGGCATGCGAAGATGCCGTTCCGGTGCAGCCCTTTGATCTGAAACGCTTTATTGCGTCTGCGGCGTTTCGCGCACTTTACGTGGCCGCCCGCGCGGCAGCGGGGAAACGCGCCGGTTGGCGGCCCGTGCCGCCCATTCGCGGTACGTGTCGCTACCCAAAACCCAGCCTTTCAAGGTGGCCTGCTGAAGCTGGCTGGCTTCGCGTTCATCGAGCGGCTGCTCGCACAATTCCCGATAAGCGCGCTGCCGTTCGAACGGCGTGTTGCCGAGCGACCAGTACAGCGGGTGGTCGGTAATCAGGCTGTCTAGCGTCAGACCGATGTGGTGCCGGTAGCTCGACCAGCGGTAGTCCTCCGGCGCGCTCACCAGCCCGCCGCGCACCGGCGACATCTCGACAACGCGGCTCGCCAGCAGGAAATAGCGCTCGCCTTCGATCACCGTGGCACGGTAGCGGCCCTCCCACAGCGTGCCGCGGCGCGCATAGCGCCGGTTGAAATGCGCAACGTAGCGGCGCCCCACCGCCTGCATTGCCTTCGGCAGGCTCGACTCCTCAGTGGGCGTGACGAGCAGTTGGACTGAGCCCGGCATCAACGCATACGCGTGGATGGACAAGTGATGGTCGCGTGAAGCCGCTTTCAGGCAGTCGATGAAAAGCTCGTAGTCCTGGTCATCGACGAAAGCGGGCTGCTGATCGAGTCCGCGGAGGATGACGTGCTGCGGCTGGTCAGGGACATAGAGACGTGCAAGCCGTGCCATGCTGGAGTATCCAATAGTCGCGTTGGTACATACCCGAAGGTCCGAAGAACCGCCTGCGCTCAAGGTTCGGCGCAGCGCGGCTAAGCCAGAAACCGCGCGGAGCCTAGGGAGAAAGCTCTAACCGCCGCGTATGGTTTGTTTCAAACGTTGTAGTCATAATGAGCGGGCCTTTTTGGAGGAGCACATATGAAATTAAAACAGGCCGTAACGGGGATCGCCGCACTAGCCTGCATGACAACAGCAGCGCACGCGCAATCGGCCGGAAGCTTTTTCGTCACGACAGGCTGGTTCCATCTTGCACCTCAATCGAGCAGCGACCCGTTGAAGGTGACAAGCATAGGCGGCAGCCCGACCAACATCACCGAAGCCAATACCGGCGCATCACTCAGTTCAGCCGATACGCTCGGTTTCACTGCTGGCTACTTCGTCACAGATCACATCGCAACCGAGTTCGTGATTGGCGTCCCGCCTTCGTTCGACCTGGAAGGCTCGGGCAGCCTCGCCCAATTCGGCAAGCTGGGTCAGGCAAAACAGTGGAGCCCGACTCTGCTGTTCAAGTACTACTTCAACGCTCCGACTGCTACGTTCCGCCCGTATCTCGGCATTGGTGTGAGCCGCATCTGGTTCACCGACGCAAAGATCACCAATGGCGTATTTGAAGCAAACGTTCTGCATGGTCCGACCAGCGTCAGTACGGATAGTTCGTGGGAGCCGGTATTTAATGCGGGTTTCACCTATGCGTTCAACCAGCACTGGTTCGCCGGCGTCTCGATTTCGTACCTGCCGCTCAGCACGACCGCCAAGTTGAACACCGCTGCAAACACACCGGTCGGCACGCTGAATGTGCAATCGCAAACCAAGATCAAGCTGAACCCGATCGTTTCCTACGTCAACATCGGTTACCGTTTCTAACGCGCAACGAAATTGGGGCCGTTTAGTTAGGGTAGTCGAATTTTCGTGGCTTGGACAACGCTGTCATCTATCCAATGACGGCGTTTTTCATTTTGTGCGCGTCGGGGGCCGTTTGCGGTATGGAGAGTCCACTTGGCGGGCAGGCGTGAGCGTTTGTAAATTTGACCAGCAACCGGGTCCGGTCGTGCAATATCTGCTGAGGAATGCGAGCCCCGCGCTACGACGCGTAGGGGCTGCGGGTTTGGCACTGAAGTTGCAATCTCGTGGTGTTTCCCGCGTGGCAACATGTGTCTGCGCGGACCTTTTCACCCTCATCGACGGAGCGACCATGACAACACTTCCAAACACGCGAGACGCCCTCGGCGAATCCTGGACCACCACGAGCCGCCGTGCGCGGCGTATCGCTCGCCACAGCCGCCATGCGGCCGAAGATATCGCAGGCGAACTGCGCACACTGATGTCGGAACTCGAATCCACCCTGGCGGACGGCACCCAGGCCGACGCGGTAGCGTTGCGCAGCAAACTGCGCAAACAGCTCGATGCCGCGCGCGAGCGCCTGAACGACACCCGTGAAGCGATGCGCGAACGCGCGGAAGTGGCGATCGCCGACGCCGACGACTACGTGCATGAAAATCCCTGGCAGACGATTGCGATTGTCGGCGGCGTTGCGCTGATCGCGGGCGCGCTGTTCGCGTCGCGGCTACGTTAGGCTGGGTGTTGCGGGTGTTGCGGGTGTTGCAATAGGCCGCGAGACGGGGCCGCCACCTGGGCGGCTTTGATTGCAGAGATGCAATTGCTCTGGCGTCGGATTGTGGCGCCGATGTCTGCGCGTAGATGTCGCCTGGGTTTTCGCGGGCGGCTACGTTCAACGGCTCTGATTTGTGGGCCAAAGTTCACCAGTAGCGGTTAGCTGCTGGCGGAATCTTTGCGCGCACACCCGCCGACCCTAGCCCATTCAGTTGTCGTCGATCACGAACAGCCGCTGATACTCCTTCACGGCGTATCGATCCGTCATGCCCGCGATGTAATGGGCGATCAGGCGTGGTTGCTGCGACGCGTCCGTAGCTTGATAGCTGGGCGGCAACAGCCGCGGATCTTCGGTGAATGCACCGAACAGACCGGCCACCACGCGACGCGCCTTGTTGGCCATGCGCATCACGCGATAGTGGCGGTACAGGTTCTTGAACAGAAACCGCTTGAGCGCCGCCGCCTGCGCGGCAATGGCTTCGCTATGGGCGACCAGCGGCGGTGCGGCGCGTACTGCGTCCAGTGAAACTGGCGCATGCCTTGCAAGATTGAGCGAAGTCGTATCGATCAGGTCGACGATCAGCGTGTTGATGATGCGGCGCACCGTCTCGTGAATCAGCCGGCGCCCTTCGATCTGCGGGAAGTCGCCGCGCGCCGCCACGTAGTGCGTCTGCCACAACTCCACTTCGGCAAGCTGCTCCACCGTGAGCAAGCCTGAGCGCAAGCCGTCGTCGACGTCGTGATTGTTGTACGCGATCTCATCGGCGACATTGGCGATCTGCGCTTCGATGGAAGGCTGCCGCCCCTCCAGAAACCGCTCGCCGAGCGCGCCAAGCCGCCGCGCATTCTCGCGCGAGCAATGCTTGAGAATGCCTTCCCGCGTTTCGAAACAGAGATTCAGGCCATTGAACGCGCCGTAATGCTCCTCCAGATCATCGACCACCGCGAGGCTTTGCAGATTGTGCTCGAAGCCGCCATGCTCCCGCATACATTCGTTCAATGCATCCTGGCCGGCATGGCCGAACGGCGTGTGACCGAGATCGTGCGCAAGCGAAATGGCTTCGACGAGATCTTCATTGACGCGCAGATTGCGGGCCACCGAACGGGCGATCTGCGCGACTTCCAGGCTATGCGTGAGTCGCGTGCGAAACAGATCGCCCTCGTGATTCACGAATACCTGAGTTTTGTATTCGAGCCTGCGGAACGCCGTCGAATGGACAATGCGGTCGCGATCGCGCTGAAATTCGGTGCGCGCGCTAGGCGCGGCTTCGGGATAGCGGCGGCCACGCGATTGAGCGGAATGGGCCGCATATGGCGCGAGATGCGCTTCGAGTGCTTCCTGCGACGGCACGCCGCTCACGGGCGTGCCTGCCGGGTCATGCTTTACATCGTCGCTGCGCCTGTCAGTCACCGGATTCTCCGAAACATGGGCGGCGCCTCGTGACGCTGGTGCGTGATGCTTTGCTGCGAAGGCTTGCCGGGTCGATTCAGACGGCGGCGGCCAGCGTGGCGTGCACCTCGGCGTCGGGCGCCTGGGTGATCAGCGTCTCACCGAAACGCTTCAGCAGAATGAATTTGATCGCGCCGGCTTCGGCCTTCTTGTCGACCCGCATGAGTTCGACATATCGCGATTCGCCGAGCGCAGGCGCCCGGGTAGGCAGATGCGCGGCAACGATCACGTCGACCAGACGCTTGCGCGCCGCTTCGTCGAGATAACCCATGCGCACGGACAGGTCCGCCGCCATCACCATCCCGCAGCCGACCGCCTCGCCGTGCAGCCATTCGCCGTAGCCAAGACCGGCTTCGATCGCATGGCCGAAGGTGTGGCCGAAATTGAGGATCGCGCGCAGGCCGCCTTCGCGCTCGTCCTGCGCCACGACCGACGCCTTGATCTCGCACGAACGCTTGACCGCCTCGGCCAGCGCTGCGGGCTCGCAGCGATTGAGCGCCTCGACGTTCGCTTCGATCCAGCTGAAGAAACCGGCGTCGGCAATCGCGCCGGTCTTGATCACTTCAGCGACGCCTGCTGCCAGTTCGCGCGCCGGCAGCGTGCGCAGCGCGCCAATGTCGGCGATCACGGCCTGCGGCTGGTAGAACGCGCCGATCATGTTCTTGCCGAGCGGGTGATTGATGCCCGTCTTGCCGCCCACCGACGAATCCACCTGCGACAGCAAGGTAGTCGGCACCTGAATGAACGGCACGCCGCGCATGTAGCAGGCCGCGGCAAACCCCGTCATGTCGCCGATCACGCCACCACCCAAGGCGATCAGCGTGGTCTTGCGGTCGGCGCGCGAGCCCAGCAGCGCGTCGAAAATCAGGTTCAGCGTTTCGAGGTTCTTATACGCTTCGCCGTCCGGCAAAACGACCGTGGAGACCTGCTTGCCGAGCGGCGCCAGCGCGGCGCGCAGCTTGTCGCCGTACAGCGGGTCGACTGTGGTGTTCGTGACGATCGTGACCGAACTGCCGACAATATGCGGCGCGAACAACGCGGTCTGGCCGATCAGATCGGCACCGATATGGATGGGGTAGGCGCGCTCGCCCAGTTCGACATTGACGGTAATCATACGGTCCATTATGACGCAGGATGTTTGGCGACGCCGGCCATCTCGAGCTGCATCAGAACCATGTTGACGAGTCCGTTGACCGAAGGCCGGCCAGTTTCGATCACGAAGTGCGCGCATTCCCGGTATAGCGGATCGCGTACTTCGTAGAGCGCCTCGAGGCGCGCTTTAGGGTCTTCAGTCTGCAAAAGCGGGCGATTCTTGTCGCGCCGGGTGCGCAGCCACAGATCGTGCGGATTGGCGCGCAAATAGATCACGACGCCCCGATTTTGCAGCGCTTCGCGGTTTTCCGGCCGCAGCACCGCGCCGCCGCCTGTGGCCAGCACGATATTGTCGCGCCCGGTCAGGTCGGAAATCACGTGCGCCTCGCGCTCGCGAAAGCCCGCTTCACCTTCCAGCTCGAAGATCACCGGAATGCGCGCGCCCGTACGCGCCTCGATTTCATGGTCGGAATCGAAGAACGGGCGATCGAGACGGCGTGCAATGGCCCGGCCCACGGTGGTTTTGCCTGCCCCCATGAGCCCTACAAAAAATACATTGGCGTGTGCGTCCCGCGCTTGCAACGGTGTCCCTCTGGCTAATCCGGTATGGTTCGTGCCGCAGCTTACTGGCAAAGCGGCTGCCTTGTCGAGCCTGCAGGCCGCCGCTGGATGGCGACGGCAGCGTGCCCCTAATTTGTCTGAACGACGCGCGGCGTGATGAAAACTGCCAGTTCACTGCGCTGGTCCCGATGGGCCCGATGGCGGAAAAGCGCGCCTAAAACCGGTATTTTGCCCAGGACTGGCACTCGCGTCACATCGTCCCGGTCGTCGGTCGCGTAAATTCCGCCGATCGACACCGTACCACCATCTTCGACTTCGACGCGCGTTTGCACGTGTTTGGTGTTGATCGCGGGGCCGGCGTCGGTCTGCTCGCCGACGCTGTCTTTCGCGACGTCGAGGTCCAGCACCACCCTGCCGTCCGGCATGATTTGCGGCTCGACCTCCAGTTTGAGCGTGGCCCGGCGAAACTGCACGCCCGAGACGCCCTGCCCCACTTTGGCCTGATAGGGCAGCTCGGTGCCCTGCTCGACGACCGCTTTCATCCGGTCCGCCGTCACAACCCGGGGGCTTGAGACGATTTCACCGCGCCCTTCGGCCTCCAGCGCGCTCAACTCGATGTTCAGAAGCCGCGTCGCGCCGGCGGCGAACAAGGTCAGCCCGGCGGTGGCGGCGTCGAAACCGGAAATCGGCCGCGCCGACAGATCGTACACGGTACCGTCCGCGCCGCCCGTCAGGCCTCGGGCGGTGCCGTCGGCGTTGGCGGCCGCCATGGAAAGCCGCACGCCGAGATTGCGCGAAAAACCATGCTCACCTTCGACGATACGCGCTTCGATCAGTACCTGACGGGTCGGCCGGTCGACGGAGGCAAGCAGCGCCGTGATTTGCGCGAGGCGTCCTTCGAGATCGGTGACAAACAGCAGATTGGTGCGAGGATCAGCCGTCGCGGCACCGCGTTTGGACAGCACCCGCTGGTTTCCGGCGCCGGTCAACAGTCGCCGCACGTCTTCGGCACGCGCATAGTGCAGTTCGAACGTGCGGCTTGCGAGCGGCTCGAGATCGGCAGCCTTGGCGTGTGCTTCGAAACGTTGCCGCTCACGCGCGGCCAGATCCGCAATCGACGCGACCCAGATCACGTTGCCGTGGCGCTCCATCGCCAGCCCGTTGACATCGAGCAAGGTATCGAACGCGGTGCGCCACGGCACCTTGTCGAGTCGTAGTGAGACGGCGCCGCGCACTCTCTCGCTCGCGACGATGTTCAGGCCGGTGAACTGGGCGAACGCGTTGAGTACCGCGCCGAGTTCCGCGCGTTGGAAGTTAAGCGAGATCGGTTTGTCGTCGGCGGCGAGTTTGGCGTCTGACGGCGTTTTCGGTGCGTCGCTCAGGCGCGCAAGCGGGGGGAGCGGCACCGGCGGTCCTTCGAGCGCCGAAGTCGCGGCGACATCGTCGCGCGCAGCCGCTGAGGATGGCCTCCGCAGCGGCACTGAACCGTCAGCGTCGTCTGCCGGATCGTCGGCACGCCCGATGTCGGCCGTTGCCACTGCTCGCGATGCGCCAGAGTCGGCGGAGTTGTCCACGGAGTTGTCGCGGAACGGGTTGGGCACTTCGGCAGCGATGGCACGTGTGCCGTGTGGTAATGGCGGTACGTCGTATCGAGCATCGGGCGCCGCAATGGCATCGTCGAGCGGCATGTATGCGGGCAGCGGCGGCAGCGATGGGGTCGACGCATGCGCGATGCCTACACTTATCGCCATGCCTGCGACCAGGCCGCGAATCGAGCTGCAAGGCAGATCGGGAAACGGATTGCGAATCGAGTTGCAAGCCAGGCTACGAATCGGGTTGCGAACCAGGCTGCAAATCGGGTTGCGAGACAGATCAGGAAGCGGGTTACGGATCGGCTTGCAAGCCGAGCTACGACGCGGGTTGCGAGACAGGCTGCGAAGCGCATAGCGAACCGGGACCTCACGCTTGCTTCCAGGCAAGCCACGACATACGCCAAAACCCGAACACACACGAATGCCGATACACGAGGCAGCGACACGAAACGCCTTCATCAACTTCATCAGGACGCCTCCGTCAGTGCCAGCGTGCGTGTCGCGCCACCATTGGCCAGCGTGATGCTGAGCGCGTCGAGCCGCGTGACGCGTTCGGTACCGAGTTGCTGCCCGGACACGACCGTGGTCGCGCCATCCGGTGTATCGAGCAAGGCAAGTCCGCGCGTGCGATCGTGCAGCAAGCCGACCAGACGCAATTGAGAAGCGTCGGGCTGCTGCTCGCCGTCGCCGGATGCGAGCATCTGCGGAAGCAAGAACGGGTCGAAGAACACGATGTCTTCTTCGTCGTCCGAATCGAGGCTTTCGTCGACAATTGTGTCTGCACTCGCAGTTAAGGGCATCGGCCTCAGCGCGCTGAATACGTGCAGCGTCGCCCTCACCCCTAGCGAATCGGTATCGCGCTTGACCGCCACATCGACGGGCACGATCAGCACCGGCAGATCCGCCAGGCCGCGCAGAAATGCCATCAGGTGGACGAAATCGGTGCGCGCGGTGAGCTGGACCGGACGCATGCTTTCGGCGCCCGCGCCGCTGGCAGCGCCTGGCTCCACCGAAAGCAACGAAACGCTATTCTGCGCCGCGAGTTCGGACACGATGCGCACGTCGTCTGCGGAGCTCCATGACGCAGACAACTGCGCACCTGGCATGGCGGCAACCTCCCGGCGCAGCGCGGGCAATCGCGTCAGTGCGCGGTGCGCATCCGCGAGATGCCGCGTGGCCGCCTCCAACGCCGCACGGCTCGCCTCGACCCCGCCAAGATCGGCCACCACCCAGCCATGCGCGCCAAGTCCGAACACCACTGCGGCGATCAGCAATGCAACCACCCAGCGGCGCCGGCGGCTCCAGGCCGCGAGCGGCACGCGCACACGGTTCATCCACGGGAAAAAAGCGGGCCGCGCGCTTGCCGCGCCGCCGAACCCGGCAAACGTTGTACTCATTTCGTACCTCCTGATTGTTCAGACTTCATGAGACGTTGCGCGGCAGAGCCGGACGTAGGGGCCGTTTTCTGCGGCAGGTAGTCCCAGCGCAGATGCGCTCCGAATTCGATCGGGCCAGTCACGCCGGCCTCCGCCACCGCACTGCTGCGAGGCGTCGAACGATGCAGGTCGCTCACCTCCGCGCCCTTCACGCCGCGGATGGCGCTCAAGCGCTTGAGCCACTCGGCCGACGCGATATGTCCGCGCGAAGTCGCGAGCAACTCCGTCTCATGCTCACGCTGCCGCAACTGCTGCAACACCACGCCGTCACCGGGTTCGAAACTCAGTGCGTCCAGTAGATCGCGCAAATGCACAAGTGGCTCGGATAGATTCATCGCACGCGCCACGCCTTTGCGTTGTTCGTCCTGCACCCGTAGCAAGCCGGCGTGCTCCGCGAGCGGCCCGGCCAGTTGCGCGAGCGATTGTTCGATCGACACGCGCCGCGCATCGAACCGCGTCTTTTCGAATACTTGCCACCCGGCTAACGCAACCACCGCCGCCAAACCGGCGAGCGCGCCAGCAGTCCATTCGAGCAGACGCTGCCGGCGCGCGAGCCGCGCGTTGCGTTGCCTGTACGGCAACAGATTGAAGCCGCCGAGCCACGGCGGTGCGACGCGTTCGCCACGCGTAGAAGCCCGTACGTTCGAGCCCGCCGAATCCAGACGGGGCTGCAGACCGCGCATCATTCGAGTACCCCACGCAAAGCAAGTCCGAATGCAACTGCGGCGGCAGGCTCGTGCAACAGCGGATCGTGTAGTTGACGTGCGAGTTCACCCAACGCTGCGCACTCGAACGGCAGCACAGTGCAGCCCAACACGTCTGCGATATCTGCAATCGAGAAACCCACGCCGTCGAGCAGATCGACCTCGCCGCTCAACAACGCACAATCGAGTACCGGGCCATGAACGAGATCACGTAACGCGTCGGCAAGATCGGCATGTTCGGGCGCCGGGTAGCGCATTTCGCCGACCAGGCAGTCGTCGACGATGCGCCAGCCATACACACCGTCCGTGCCGATCCAGAGCGCGGCATAAGGCTCGTGCGGATCGAGTTCGTGACTCGCCGCGTAGCGCATGGCGCGCAACGCCGCATGCGGCTCGCCATCAATCGCCGTGAGCGAGATGCCGGCCGTCGCCGCGCATTCGATACGTGCTTCAAGATGCTGGCGCGCGGTTGCAGCGATCGTCACCGAACGAATTGGCGATCGCGTTTCGTCGACGAACCAGTCGACCGCCAATGCATGCCGCTCCAAGCCTGCGATGCGCTCGACTTCGTTCATCACCGCCGGCTCGAGTTCGGCGAGTTCATGCCCGCCGTCTCCCGCACAACCCGCGAGCGCGGCAAGCCGTGTGAGCGGCACAGTGGTGGTCAACGTGGCAGAGGCGGGTAGCGCCATCGCGCATCGCAATGCGTGCGTCGCACACGCACGCGGCAGCCCCGCGAATGCGTCGCGCAACGCGCGCGCCACCGCATGCCGATCGGCGATCTCCGTGCCGGCCATCGCACCGGCGCCGAGCGGCACGGTGCTCGCATGTTCGATATGCAGCGCGGCGCGTGCGCGCGAATGCTGACTGACCACCACCAGCCGCACCGCCTGCGAACCCACGTCGATTCCCGCAGCAAAACGCTGCGTACCGAGTTGCACACCTTGAAGCCACGAATTTTTTAACGTCATCACGCCCTCCCTCAGACTCACGCGACGAACCATTCGAACGCGAGTAACGAGGAAGAATTGTGCGTAGCCGCGGCGCTGCGCGACACTCAGCCGAATGGCTAACGTTGCGCGACGCGTGCCCTGGCCGCCATCAAAGCGTCTACAGTGAAGTCATCCCCGCGCGGAATGCGGACTTGTCAAAAACTGTCAGTAAGCATGCCGAAAGCTGAAAAGCGAGGCGGCTATAATCGCGGGACTGTTTTTTGGTGCCCATATGCAATCCACGTCTCCTACGTCTCCACCACCCGCGCCGCAGAAGCGCAAGCGCCCGTTGTGGCTCAAGCTCATCATCGGCTTTGTGGGTCTGATCGTCGCAGGCATCCTGTGCGTGTTCCTGGTGCTCGGTTATGCGCTGGTGGTAGCAACGCCGAACCTGCCGTCGCTCGATGCACTGACCGATTACCGGCCGAAGGTGCCATTGCGCATCTATACGGCCGACCACGTGCTGATCGGCGAATTCGGTGAGGAGCGGCGCGACATCGTTCATATCCAGGACGTGCCGGACAGCCTGAAGAAAGCCGTGCTGGCGATCGAAGACGCGCGCTTCTACGATCACGGCGGCGTCGACCTCACCGGAATCGCGCGCGCCGGCATCGTCGCACTGACCAACGGCCACGCCACGCAAGGCGCTAGCACGATCACCATGCAGGTGGCGCGCAACTTCTTCCTGTCGAGTGAGAAGACCTACACGCGCAAGATCTACGAGATGCTGCTCGCGTACAAGATCGAGTCGAAGCTGACGAAAGATCAGATTCTCGAGGTGTACATGAATCAGATCTATCTCGGTCAGCGCGCCTATGGCTTCGCAAGCGCCGCACGGGTGTACTTCGGGAAAGATCTGAAGGACCTGACCCTGGCGGAATCCGCCATGTTGGCCGGTTTGCCGAAGGCGCCATCCGCGTATAACCCGGTGGTCAACCCGAAGCGCGCGAAAATCCGCCAGGAGTACATCCTGCAGCGCATGTACGAATTGCACTACATCACTCAGGAACAATACGACGAGGCAAGCAGGCAGCCGCTGGTCGTCAAGGGCGCAGGCAAGGAGTTCAGCGTACACGCGGAGTACGTCGCGGAAATGGTGCGGCAGATGATGTACGCGCAGTATCGCGAAGAAGCGTACACGCGCGGCCTGAACGTCGTGACCACCATCGACTCTGCCGATCAGGACGTCGCTTACCGGGCGCTGCGCAAAGGTCTGATGGACTACGAACGGCGCCACGGCTATCGCGGCCCGGAAGCGTTCATCGATTTGCCGTCCGATGCGGACGACCGCGAACAGGCCATCGACGACGCGTTGCTCGAGCATCCCGACAACGGTGAAATCATCGCCGCCGTGGTGACGGCAGCGAGCCCGAAGCAGGTCCAGGCCGCCTTCATCGACGGCAATGTCGCAACCATTCAGGGCGACGGCCTGCGCTTCGCGCAGTTCGCGCTCGGCACACGTGCGCAGCCGAACCAGCGCGTGCGGCCTGGCGCGATCATTCGTGTCGTGAAGGATGACGAGGGCAACTGGGCGATCACGCAGTTGCCGCAAGTGGAAGGCGCATTCGTTTCGGTGGTGCCTCAGGATGGCGCGATTCGTGCGCTGGTCGGCGGGTTCGACTTCAACAAGAACAAGTTCAACCATGTGACTCAGGCATGGCGCCAGCCGGGTTCGAGCTTCAAGCCGTTCATCTATTCGGCCTCGCTCGAAAAGGGGCTCGGACCAGCCACGGTGATCAATGACGCACCGCTCTTTTTCAGCGCTGCGGAGACGGGCGGCCAGGCGTGGGAACCGAAGAACTACGGCGGCGGTTTCGACGGCCCGATGACCATGCGCACCGCGTTGCAGAAGTCGAAGAACCTCGTCTCGATTCGCATCCTGAACCAGATCGGCACCAAGTACGCGCAGCAATACATCACGCGTTTCGGCTTCGACGCGGATCGTCACCCGGCTTATCTGCCGATGGCGCTGGGCGCGGGTCTCGTCACGCCCTTGCAGATGGCCGGCGCGTTCTCGGTGTTTGCTAACGGCGGCTATCGCATCAATCCGTATCTGATCGCGGAAGTCACCGATCAGCGCGGCATCGTCGTGGCGCATGCGCAACCGCTGGTTGCCGAGCAGAGTGCGCCGCACGCGATCGAACCACGCAATGCCTATGTGATGAACAGCCTGCTGCAAAGCGTCGCGCAACGCGGCACGGGCGCGAAGACCAACGTACTGAAGCGTACCGACCTCGGCGGCAAGACCGGCACGACCAACGACTCGCGCGACGCATGGTTCGCCGGCTATCAGCACACGCTCACGGCCATCGCATGGATCGGCTACGACAACCCGCGCAGCCTCGGCGATAAGGAAACCGGCGGCGGCCTCGCATTGCCGGTGTGGATCGAATACATGGCGCGCGCGCTCAAAGGCGTGCCGGACTACAAGATGCCGATGCCAGACGGCGTGACCGAGATCGGCTCAGAACTGTATTTCGACGACTTCAGGCCGGGCCAGGGTTTCGTTGCGACGGTCGGTATCAGCCAGGCGGCGCTGGACGCCGAGGCGAGCGGTGCGTCTGCGGTGGCGCCCGAGCAAGTCGGCGAACAGGAAAAGCAGGACATCATGAATCTGTTCCGCGGGCACTAGAAGAGGCCCTCGCAAGAGGCTCCAAATCCGTCCCAAAGCAAAACCGCCGCGCTGAACGCGCGGCGGTTTCGTTTGGATTGCGGCTTCGGCTGACGATCTGGTGGTCCGCTTTAGCCACGGCTTTGGCGGTCCGAAGGCGTCGGCGTGGTGCTCACCTCTGCCGTGACCTCCGTAGTAATGCGGGTGGCTCTGCCAAAGCCCGCTTCAGCCGCGGGCTTTACGCTTTGAAGTGAACCGGCTCGCCGGCCTGCTGCGTCGCATACTCCGACAGCGCAGCGAAAAACTCCGTGCCGCTGCGCGTATCGCGCCATTCACCGTCGACGAAACGGAAGTGGAAACCACCCGCTTTCGCGGCGATCCAGATCTCGCTCATCGGCGGCTGCAAGTTGACGATGATCTTCGTACGGTTCTCGAATTCGAGGGTCAGGACATTGCCGCTGCGCTCGAGTTCGATGTCGGCTTCCGTGTCGTCGAGCGCGCGTTCGATGGCGGCTAGCGCGGCTTCCGCGCGGGTCAGGTAATCACTATCGGACATGCTAAACTCCATCGATTATTTATTCAGGGACAGTCATGCGAGTCGTATCTCGGATGCGCGCAGCGGCGCCCGGCCGCGCGATTGTAGCGGGTTTAGCCATTCTCGCAGGTTGTGCACTGGCCGGCTGCGGGCAACGCGGTTCGCTCTATTTGCCCACCGTGCCGCCGCTACCGGCCCAGCCGATCGATCGCACGCAGCCGCCGTCGCCAGATGAAGTGAAATCGGGCGCAGAAACCCCCTCCACGATGGGTGAGGTGCCGGATACTTCCGGCGCGCCGTTGTCTCTGTCGCCGGAAAGCGAACTCGCCGCGCCGCCCACTTCTGCCGCATCTGCTGCTACGGCTCCGCAGCCTGCCTCCGCCGTCACTCCCGCTCAATAAGACTTTCGCATGACTCGATCCGCATTTGACTACGTCGACGGCGTGTTGCACGCCGAGGGCGTGTCCGCCGTCTCACTCGCCGAACAGTTCGGCACGCCGCTGTACGTCTATTCGCGCGCCGCGCTCACCGCAGCGTGGAATGCCTATGCGGGCGCTTGCGCCGGCCGCCGCGCGACCGTGCACGTCGCCGTCAAGGCCAATAGCAATCTCGCCGTGCTGAACGTGTTCGCGCGCCTTGGCGCGGGCTTCGACATCGTGTCGGGCGGCGAACTGGCGCGCGTGCTGGCTGCCGGCGGCAAAGCGGAAAACACCGTGTTTTCCGGCGTCGGCAAGCATGCGGACGAGATGCGTCAGGCACTCGTGGCCGGCGTGAAATGCTTCAACGTCGAATCGATTCCCGAGCTCGATCGCCTGAATGCGGTGGCGGCGGAAATGGGCAAGAAGGCGCCCGTCTCGCTGCGCGTGAATCCGGACGTCGACGCGAAAACGCATCCGTATATTTCCACCGGCTTGAAGTCGAACAAATTCGGCGTCGCGTTCGAAGAGGCACGCGCTACGTATCGCGCCGCCGCGGCAATGACGCATCTCGACGTCGTCGGCATCGACTGCCATATCGGCTCGCAAATCACTGAAGTCGCGCCGTATCTGGATGCGGTCGACAAGGTTCTCGAACTGGTCGAACAGATCGAGCAGGACGGCGTAAAGATTCGCCACATCGACGTAGGTGGCGGTCTCGGCATCACGTATGACGACGAAACGCCACCGGAAATCGGCGACTTCGTACGCACGGTGCTGGATCGCATTGAAGCGCGCGGTCATGGGCATCGCGAAGTGTATTTCGAGCCGGGTCGTTCGCTGGTCGGCAATGCAGGTGTGCTGCTGACGCGCGTCGAGTTTCTGAAGCCAGGCGCGGAAAAGAACTTCGCTATCGTCGATGCCGCGATGACCGATCTCGCACGCCCGGCAATGTACGAGGCGTATCACGCAATCGAGGCTGTCGTTCAGCGCGACGTGCCCGCTCATGTGTATGACGTGGTCGGCCCGGTTTGCGAAAGCGGCGACTGGCTGGGCCGTGAGCGCCTGCTGGCGGTCGAACCGCGCGATCTGCTGGCGATCCGCTCGGCTGGCGCGTACGGCTTTGTGATGAGCTCGAACTACAACACCCGTCCGCGTGCGGCCGAGGTGATGGTTGATGGTACACAAGTGCATGTGGTTCGTGCGCGTGAAGAGGTAACGCAACTATTCGCGGGCGAAACGATCTTGCCGGCGTAAACGTCAGAGGCTGGGTTCTCCAATGAAAAAGGCGATGCCGTAGCGGCATCGCCTTTTTCATTTGCGCGCTGTACCGGGTGGTCAGTGCGTCTTCACCCTCCGCTCACGCAGCCATACGAGCAAACGCCACCCCAGCAACGCGACCATGATTGCGCCGTAGATCTTCGGCAAAAGCAGATTGTGCTTGCCCGCCCTCATCCACCAGAAGTGCAGGATCGCGAGCGCGCCGATCGCATAGATCGCGCGATGCAGCGTCTGCCAGCGGCGTCCAAGTTTGCGCACCATCGCGCGCGGCGACGTAGCGGCCAGCGCGATCAGCAGCACGAACGCCGCGAAGCCCACAGTGATGAACGGCCGCTTGCCGATGTCCTTGAGAATCGCGGCAACATCGAACCACTTGTCGAACCACAGGTACGTGGTGAAGTGAAGCGTCGCGTAGAAGAAGGTATAGAGACCCAGCATCCGGCGAAACCTGGCCAATGCAGTCACGCCGGTCAGCCGACGCAACGGCGTCACTGCCAACGTGATGCAAAGAAAGACAAGCGTCCACAGACCCGTCGAGCGCGTGATGAACTCGATCGGATTCGCGCCCAGCCGATCCGTCATGCCGAACAGCACAATGCGCGCGAGCGGATACCATGCCGCGATAAACACCAGAACTTTGGCCGGCGCGATCCAGCGCGCGCCGCTTGCGGGGCGTTTGCTCGACGCCGACATCGGCGCCGTAGGGCGCGGCGTTGTGCGTGGGGTTTCGGTCACAGGTTGCGTGTCGGGGGAAGCCATGATTACGCTGCTCAAAAATTCTTCTTCAGATCCATGCCCTGATACAGCGACGCGACCTGATCGCCATAGCCGTTGAACATCAAGGTCTTGCGCTTGGGCGTGAAGAAACCATCTTCGCCGATACGCCGCTCGGTGGCCTGGCTCCAGCGCGGGTGATCGACATTCGGATTCACGTTCGAATAAAAACCGTATTCGTTTGATGCGTACGTATTCCAGCTGGTCGGCGGCTGCTTGTCGAGGAAACGGATTTTCACCAGCGACTTCGCGCTCTTGAAGCCGTATTTCCAGGGCACCACCACACGAATCGGTGCACCGTTCTGATTCGGCAATACCTGGCCATACAGGCCCATGGTCAGGAACGTCAGCGGATTCATCGCTTCGTCCATCCGCAGGCCTTCGGTGTATGGCCAGTCGAGTACCGGCGTCGACAGGCCTGGCATTTGCGACGGATCGGCGAGCGTGATGAACTGCACGTATTTGGCGTTGCCGGTCGGCTGCACGCGCTTGATCAACTCCGCGAGCGGCACGCCGATCCACGGAATCACCATCGACCAGCCTTCGACACATCGCAACCGGTACACGCGCTCCTCGAGCGGCGCGAGTTTCAGCAATTCGTCGATGTCGTAGACCTTCGGATTCTTGATTTCGCCCTCGACGCTCACCTTCCACGGATGCGGGCGCAACGTACCGGCGTTATGCGCCGGATCTGCCTTGTCGGTGCCGAACTCGTAGTAGTTGTTGTACGTGGTGATGTCCTTATACGGCGTGATCTTGTCGAGCGCGACGAACTTCGCGTTGGTCTTCGCCGCGAGCTTCTGCGCTTTCGGATCCGGCGACGAATACGCGGCCAGCGCTTCGCCATTCACGCCGACCAGACTGCCGAGCGCCAACGCGCCTGCGGCCCGCAACACGCGCCGCCGGTTCTCGAAAACACGCTGCGGCGTGATTTCGCTGCGCGCAATGTCATCGCCGATGAGTTGAGTTCTGTCGCTTCGCTTGATCCACATCGTGCTGCTCCTTGCCGGCCCATCGGGTTGTCTATCTTACGGGGCCATCTTGGTGATCGGCTCGTTTAGCCATTCGTCCAGCCATCCTTAGGTACTCCTGTAACGAACACCCTGGATGCAGCGAATATTCCGCCAGACGTAAAAAAACCGCCGGTGCGAAGCACGCGGCGGTTCTTGGTCGGGTCAGAACGGCAGAGCTTACAGCTTGCCGTAGCTATGCAGCCCCGACAGGAACATATTGACGCCGAGGAACGCGAAGGTCGTCACCAGCAGACCGGTCAGCGCCCACCATGCCGCCACCGCGCCGCGCAGGCCCTTCATCAGCCGCATATGCAACCACGCCGCATAGTTCAGCCACACGATCAGCGCCCACGTTTCCTTCGGGTCCCAGCTCCAGTAACCGCCCCACGCTTCAGCGGCCCACAGCGCGCCGAGGATCGTCGCGATCGTGAAGAATGCGAAACCGACGGCGATCGACTTGTACATCAGGTCGTCGAGCACATCGAGCGGCGGCAGGCGGTCCGCCAGCACGCCGCGCTCCTTCGCCAGATACGCGACCGCAACCATTGCCGACAGCGCAAAACTGCCATAACCGATGAAGTTAGCCGGCACGTGGATCTTCATCCACCAGCTCTGCAGCGCCGGCACGAGCGGCTGGATCTGCTGCGCGTCACGCGCGACCGAGTACCACATCAGAAAGCCGACCGCCGCGCTGATCACCAGCAACACGAATGCGCCGAGCGCACGCGTGTTGTAGTGCTGCTCGTAGTACAGATAGAACAGCGCGGTAATCAGGCTGAACAGCACGAACACTTCGTACAGGTTCGAGATTGGAATATGACCGACGTCCGCGCCGATCAGGTACGACTCGTACCAGCGCACCATCAGACCGACGAAGCCCATCACCACCGCGGCCCACGTCATTTTCGAGCCAATTGCAGCACCGGTCGGCGAACGCGACAGCAGGCCGATCCAGTAGAAAACGGTGGCAAAGACGAAGAGCGCGCTCATCCACAGAATCGCGGACTGGCTCGACAGGAAATATTTGAGGAAGAACGCGTTATCTGCGCGCGTCAGATCGCCGTGATAGATCTGGATTGCCAGCAGCGACAGCGCGGCGATACCCACCATCAGCGGGCGCACCGGCTTCCAGCGCCAGCCCAGCACGACGAACACCGGCACGGCCAGACACAGCACCAGTTTGTCGTAGTAATTCATGAACGGGTGATAGCGCGACAGCGCAAACCCCGCGCCCGCGACCATCACGATGGCGAACAGCCAGTCGACGATACCGAGCCGTTTCAGAAACGGTCGCTCGTCATACTGTGCGACGTTGAGTGCCTCGTTCGCGAACGACTTCTGCGGCCGCGAGGGTGAAGAGGAGGATGAGGAAACCTGAGTCAAGTCCATGTTCTTACCGGGTCGAATCTTGTGAGCGTGCGGACGGCGCGCCGGCTTGGCCGGGTTTGTCGGAAGCGCCGGCGTCGTCGGATGCTTCAGTGAGTTTGGCGCCCAACGCGGCGCCGACAGCGTCGCGCGTTTGAACGAACTCCTTTTCGAAATCGAGCGTTTTGCGTGCGCTCGACATCGCCATCACGACATTCGTGCCGTGATCGGTATCTTTAAGCCAGAACCAGAGGCGCCGTTCGCGGACGTAGAACATCGAAAAGATGCCTAACACGAGGAGCAGGCTGCCAAGATACACGACTTTTTTGCCCGGCGCGCGCGTCAACTGAAATACCGAAGCTTGCACCTGCTTGAATGAGTCAAGCTGTAAATAGACCGGCGATCCATACAAAAAGCTGTCGGATATCGCATTGATCGAGCTCTGGATAAAGCGGCTGGCGTCCGCATTGGCTTGTGCATCCGGCTCACCCAGCTGTTCGCGCGACAGTTGCCACAGATCCCACGTCGCGCCCTCCAGCATGCGCAGCAGCAGACCCGCAGCCTTTTCCTGCTCGCCCTTCGGCACCGAGTGGTCGATGAAACCGGCAATCGCCTGGAAGCCGCCGACCGTCTGGCCGTTCGGCATCTTGATACTGTTGTCCGCACCGGCAAACAGGGTCAGGACACGTAATGCGCTTTCTTCCAGGTGCTGCTGCAGTTCGGTATTCGAACCCGGCACCGAGCGCAGCGCGAAACGGTGAGCGGCCGCCGCGCGCATGGCCGGATCTTCGAGCGTGGCGCGCAGATTCATCCATTCCTTGACCGTACCGCCGGTGTCGGCGGGAATACGCAGGTAACGGAACGGATCGTCCGGATTCAGGCGCATGCCGGCGAGGAACATCTTTTCGCCCGCGACGTCAACCGGCAGCATGTAGTTGTTGTACTCACGCGCCTGGCCGTCCTTGTCGCGCACCTTGTACTGCACGGACGGACCGACGTTATGCAGATCGAGTGGTTTCGAGCTCTTGGCGCCGGAGCCGAGACGCTCGTCGAACGCTTCCTTCAGCGACCGATGCGCGGCGACGCCACGCGCGTCGTTCTGGCCGCTGCCATTGGAGACGTTTTCGACGTTGATCGCGCGGAAATCGGTGAATTCGACCGTCTGGCCGTCAGCCAGCGGCGTGGCCGTGCTCAACGGCGCATTGCCGCCGATCGTGCCGCCGAACGGCGCGGTCTTCGCGCTCGCGCCGGACATCGGGTACGCCGTCATCTGCATCTGCGAGCCGCCGTCCTGGAAGCTCGACTGATAGATCGACACGCCGTCGTAGGTGAATGGCTTGTTCACTTCGACGCGAGCCGGCACGCGCGCGCCCGTCTTATGGTCGATCACGACGATGTCGCTCGCGAACAGCTTCGGCATGCCGGTCGAGTAATAGTCGACGATGAACTTGTTCAGCTCGATCGAGAATGGCAGATCCTGGATCAGCGAGCCGTCCGGCTGGTTCAGAATCGCCGTCGACACATGCTGCCCTTCCGGCACCCACGCATAGCCGCGGAAAGTCGGGTTCGATTGCGACAGGCGATGTTCGGGAGGAATGTCGTTGATCACCGTATTGGCGCGGATCGGCGACTTGTCGAACAACCACATTTGCAGCTTGATCGGCAGATTGCTGTCGAGCAGCCCGCCCAGACAGATCACTACAATCGCAATGTGCGCGGAGATGTAGCCGAACTTGGTCAGTGCACCGCGCTTGGCGGCGATCAGCGTTGCACCGTCCGACTCGCGTGTGACGAACTTGTAGCCGAGCTTGGCCGAGAGTCTGGCGAGCACCGCCGAGGTTTGCGCGCGCGTACCGTGCACCGCGAACTCACCCTTATGATGGAACGCGCGCAGGCTGCCTTCGCGGACCTTGTCCTTCCAGCTCTTCGCGTCGGCGAGCATTTTCGGCGCGTTGCGGATCACGCACAGCGACACCGACACCATCAGGAAGCCGAGAATCAGCATGAACCACCATGAGCTGTACACCGTGTACAGGCTCAGCGAGCGGAAGATGTCCGCCCAGAAGGGGCCGAACTGATTGACGTAGTTGGGATACGGATCGTCCTGCGTAAGGACGGTGCCGATGATGCTGGCGATCGACAGGATCACGAGCAACGAGATCGCAAAGCGCATCGAACTCAGTACTTCGATGATGCTGCGCGTGATGCGATTGCCTGACTTCGACTGCAAACCCGACGTGGTGACGCTCATTCATACTCCGACTGAACAGCAAAAAAGGGTGAAGGGCTGTCGTAGATACGACACCCTCACCCTTTTCTTGTTTTGTACCGGCCTCGCCGGGCCGGTTGCTTGCGTGCGGACTCGTGAAAAACGAAGGGCCGCCCCAAGTTTTTCACCCCCCTCGGGGGGCCTGACGCAAAGCGACAGGTCTGGGGGCGGTCTATCTTAATGCAAGCCCGCGATGTAATCGGCTACAGCCTTGATCTCGCTGTCCGACAGACGCGATGCAATAGCGTGCATCGCCTCATTGTTGTTACGTGCGCCCGGGCCCTGCGTGAACGCGGTCAACTGCGCCACCGTGTATTCGGCCCACTGCCCTGACAGACGCGGATACTGCGACGGAATCCCCTGACCGGTCGGCCCGTGGCAGCTTGCGCATGCCGGGACGCCTTTGTCCGCAATGCCGCCGCGATAAATCTTCTGACCGAGCGGGACGGTGTCCTTGTTATGCGCGTAGCCTGGCTTCGGGGTCTGCGTCGAAAAATACGCCGCCACGTTGACTACGTCCTGATCGGACAGCGCCGCGGCCATGCCCGCCATGATCGCATTGTTGCGCGCGGGCTGCTTGGCGCCCGGCTGCGTTTTGAAATCCATCAGTTGCTTGACGAGATACTCGGGATGTTGCCCCGCCAGCTTCGGATACGCACCGCCAGCACTGTTGCCGTCTGCACCGTGACATGACGCGCAAACCTGCACCGCGATTGCCTGCCCCCGATTGACGTCCGGCTTTGCCGGATCTGCTGCTCGTGCCTGAATTGCCAAACCTGAAAGACCTGCCGCTACATGAAGCACCATCAGAGTCTTGCACAGTCGATTCATTCGCACACCCTGTCTCGTCTTGTGGGATTTTAGAGGTTTTGCAAGATACGACAGCGACTGAGTGACCACAAAGAGCCGCCAAGGCACGCGGGCTGGCCCCCTCAGGTTTTCAGTAAACCATCGTATTGTACAATAACTCGCTAATCGCTAAGACGCCAGTCGGGCTTGACCCGTCCCCACTCCGGGTTCCCCGGCGTCTCGAATACCGGCCTGATCATGTCCTTCCTGCTCCACCAATCCCGCTTTTTCACAACCGTCAATCACCTGCGTGACTTGCCGGCCACCGCGCAACCCGAGATCTGCTTTGCGGGACGCTCGAATGCGGGCAAGTCCACGGCCATCAATATTCTGTGCAATCAGAAGCGTCTGGCGTTCGCCAGTAAGACGCCTGGCCGCACCCAGCACATCAATTATTTCTCGGTGGGCAAGGAAGACGAGCCGACTGCGCATCTGGTCGACCTGCCGGGCTACGGTTATGCGGAAGTGCCGGGCGCAGCCAAGGCCCACTGGGAAGCGCTGCTCTCCACCTACCTGCAGTCGCGCTCGCAGCTGCGCGGCATGATCCTGATGATGGACTCGCGCCGTCCGCTGACGGATCTGGACCGGCGCATGATCGAGTGGTTCGCGCCGACCGGCAAGCCGATCCACACGCTGCTGACGAAGTGCGACAAATTGACGCGCCAGGAAAGCATCAACGCGTTGCGCGCAACGCAGAAAGGTTTGGCGGAATATCGGACCGCGGGCTACCAGGGCGAACTGACTGCGCAGCTGTTCTCGGCGCTCAAGCGCGTCGGGATCGACGAAGCGCACGAACTGATCGAAAGCTGGCTGATCCCCGCTGCGAAGGGCGAAGCAGACGCGCCGCAGTAACCGCACGGCGAGTACGAGCCCAGGCGAAAAACGCCATTCCGGCCGCCCATAAAAAAACCCGCCGCTTTAACGGCGGGTCAAACAGCCTAATCGAAAAAACGACAGGCACCCGCTCAGGGAGGAGAAGCGGGGAGGTCAGCGCAGGGCGCCTTGCTCGATCGGTATGATATACCATTGTCTCGAAAAGTTTCCGGGAGCGGAGGCAGGCGTTACTTGCCCACTCCACACATCCACGTTTCTTCGATTCGGTTATGAGCTTCTTTCCGCACTACCGTCCGCGCCGCATGCGCCGTGACGACTTCTCGCGCCGCCTGATGCGAGAAAACATCCTCACTACCTACGATCTGATTTATCCCGTGTTTATCGTCGAAGGCATCAACGTGCGGCAAGCCGTACCGTCGATGCCGGGCGTCGAGCGCGTGTCGGTGGATCTGCTGATGGGCGTGGCTGAGCAATGCGTCGAGCTGGGCGTGCCGGTACTCGCGCTCTTTCCGGCCATCGACCCTGCCTTGAAGACGCCTGATGGCCGCGAGGCGACCAACCCGGCCGGCCTGATTCCGCGTGCCGTTCGTGAACTGAAAAAGAATTTCCCCGACCTCGGCGTGCTGACCGACGTCGCGCTCGATCCGTATACGAGCCACGGTCAGGATGGCGTGCTCGATGAAGCGGGCTACGTGATCAATGACGAGACCGTAGAGATCCTCGTGGAACAGGCGCGTGTGCAAGCTGAAGCGGGCGTCGATATCGTTGCCCCCTCGGACATGATGGACGGCCGTATCGGCGCGATCCGCGAAATGCTCGAGAGCGAGGGCCATATCCATACGCGCATCATGGCTTACGCGGCCAAGTTCGCGTCGGCGTTTTACGGCCCGTTCCGCGATGCCGTCGGTTCCGCGACGAACCTCGGCAAGGGCAACAAGATGACCTACCAGATGGACCCGGCCAATTCGGATGAAGCGCTGCGCGAAGTGCAAGCGGACATCGAGGAAGGCGCGGACATGGTGATGGTCAAACCGGGCATGCCTTACCTGGACATCGTGCGTCGTGTGAAGGACGAGTTCAAGTTCCCGACCTACGTGTACCAGGTGAGTGGCGAATACGCGATGCTGAAGGCGGCCTCGCAAAATGGCTGGCTCGATCACGACAAGACGATGATGGAATCGCTGCTGGCGTTCAAGCGGGCAGGTGCAGACGGCGTGCTGACCTACTTCGCGCTGGATGCCGCGCGGATTTTGCGCTCACAGAAATGATTTGACGGGTCGCTTCGCCGGTGACGCTGGTCTTCTGAAAGACTTCGCCCCAAAAAAACGGAGGCACGACTTTAAGTCGTGCCTCCGTTTTTTATGCGCGTTTCTGGCGTGCGCCTTTTACCAGCGCATCAGTTCGGGTTTCTTTGCGGGCCCGGACAGATGACTGCGCTGCGTTACGCCCCGGGCGCGCTCGCGCGATCGAGAGTACGCAAAAACTTGTCCGCGGACTCGTAACCGACAACGCGCAGCACTTCCTTGCCACCTTGATCGAAGAAGATGATGCCGGGCGGCCCGAACAGGCTGAAGCGTTTGAGCAGCATCTGATCGTCGGCGTTATTCGCGGTGACGTCGGCGCGCAGCAGGTTCATCTGCTTCAACTTCGCCTGAACGCGCGGATCGCTGAACGTGAACTTCTCCATCTCTTTGCAGCTCACGCACCAGTCTGCGTAAAAGTCGAGCATAGCGGGCTGCGCAGCCGTTTTGACGGCCTCGTCGAGTTCGGTCGAGGAACGGACCGAAGCGAACGTCAGATCGCTCTGTGACGCTGTATTCGGCTTATTGGAGGCAACGGCTCCACTGGCGTCCTCACCGCCACGTGCGGCAAGGACCGCTAGCGGACGCAGAGGATCGGACGAACCCGCCGCCAGACCGACCAGCAGCACCGCCGCCCAGATTGCCAATGCCGCCCCGAGACCACGGCCAAGCCGGCGCCACACCGAAGCGCCCGCCGCTGGCGCCGAGAAAAGACCAAGTCCGGCGGCGGCGATCAGCAACCACAGCGCGCTCAACAACATTGTTGCGGTCGCACCGAGCACCGGCCAGACGATCCACAGGGCCGCAGCGAGCAGCACTACGCCGAAAAACACTTTGACGCCGTCCATCCATGCGCCGGCGCGTGGCAGCAAAGTACCGGCGCCAAGACCGATGATCAGGAGCGGCACGCCGAGCCCGAGTCCCATCGAGAACAGCGCCGCGCCGCCGAGCAACGCGTCTCCCGTATGCGCAATGAATGCTAGTACCGCAAAAAGCGGCGCAGTCATGCAGGCCCCGACTACCAGCGCGGACAAAGCGCCCATCACAGCCACGGCGGCAAACTTGCCGCCGGAACGTCCGGCCGACGCACGCGACACGCCGTCCTGCCAGCGCTGCGGCAACGCGATGTCGAAACCCGCGATCAGTGTCAGCGCGAAAACTGTCAGAAGTACGCCGAACGTACCCAGCACCCACGGATTCTGCAGCCATGCGCCGAGGCTTTGTCCGACGAGCGCTGCCGCAATGCCAAGCGCCGTGTACACGAGCGCCATACCAATCACGTACGCCAGCGACAACGCAAAGCCGCGGGCACGCGTCACCCGCGCACCTTCGCCGATGATGATCGCCGACAGGATTGGGATCATCGGATACGAGCACGGCAGCAGGCTGAGCACGGCGCCGGCTACGAAATAGAGCCCGATGATCGCAAAGAAGCCGCCACCTTGCAGCAGCGACTGCGCATAGTCGGCGCTGGTGGCGCGCTCGTACCACGGCGCGCCGGCTGCAGCGGATTGCTGCGTGGCCGCGGCAGTCGCCCCGCTACCGGCTGGCTGCAACGCCTCGCCAGTCACGTGGTACACGCGCTCCATGGGCGGATAACAGATGCCGGCGTCGGCGCAGCCTTGAGATGTGACAGCCAGGTCGAACGGCCCTTGGGCCTGTTTCACCGGGATGCGGATCGTCAGCTCATTGCGATACGTCTCGACGTTCTTGTTGAAGGTCTGATCGAACTTGACGTGACCGGCCGGCAATTGGGGCTCGCCAATCGTCGTCGTGCCGTTGCGGGTCGCGAACGCGAAGCGCTCGCGGTACATGTAGTAACCGTCCGCGATTTTGTAGGTGACGTCGACTTCGCCCGGCTTCTCGGTCGCGCTGAATTTGAAGGCGACGGCGGGATCGAGGAAATCGTCCGCAGCGTGGGCAAGCGTGCTGAACTGCGCGAAGATCAGGCAGCCAAGCAGGAAGAAGACTGCGCGCAACGCATGGCGCGCACGTCGATCGAGACCGTTAAACATGGAGAGGACGTTGGGTTTCAGCAGTGATCCACTGGCCGTACGCGGCCGATGCCGTGGCTTGCCACGAGAGGATTTCCGGCGTGTCGTAGGGATGGTGCGCCTGAATGTACTGCTCGAGCTCAAGCGCGCGGGCCGTGCTTGTCTTGAACAGCAATTGGATTTCCTGCGCCGATTCGATCGCGCCCTGCCAGTGATAGCTGGACTGCACAGTGCCCAATTGCGTGACGCAGGCGCATAGCCGCGAGGCCAGTGCATCCGCGGCGAGCTTCTGAGCAACGGCGGCGTCCGGTACCGTGGTCAGAATCAAGGTCACATTCAAGCTCACGCTCACAAGGGCTCCGGACAGGCACGATTCAAGTGCCAATATCGTATCACCTAGCCTTGCGGTGCCGCAGACGCCCGCACGGCAAGCATGCGGCATTTGGCCGCCGCGATCGACATGCCACATGTGAAATTCGCCGAGGGCAAACAAAAAAGCCAGGCTTCGCGCCTGGCTTTTTCTTCGATGCTAAAAAGCTTACTCAGCTTCTTGCACTTCAACTTCTTCGACTTCCGGACGGTCCAGCAATTCGACCAGTGCCATCGGTGCGTTGTCGCCGACGCGGAAGCCGAACTTCAGGACGCGCAGGTAGCCGCCCGGACGGGTAGCGTAACGCGGGCCGAGAACTTCGAACAGCTTCGTGACCGAGTCACGATCGCGCAGGCGGTTGAACGCCAGACGACGATTTGCCAGCGACGGCTTCTTGCCGAGCGTGATCAGCGGCTCGACGACTTTACGGAGTTCTTTCGCCTTCGGCAGCGTCGTCTTGATGACTTCGTGCTCGATCAACGAGTTGGACATGTTACGGAGCATTGCCAGACGGTGGCTGCTCGTGCGGTTCAGTTTCCGCAAACCATGACGGTGACGCATGTTAATTCCTTTGATTCAAAGTTTTGGTCCAGCTCTTCTATCGCGCTCGGCGAAACCGGAGGGTTTGCGAGGGCACGGGCCGGTAGTGAAAAAAGACAAGACGCGGATTTTAAAGGAAAATCCGCGTCTTTGCCAGTGCAGCGGCGGGTCTTATCCCGAGACTACTACTCGACTTATTTGTCCAAACCTGCCGGCGGCCAGTTTTCGAGTTTCATGCCGAGCGTCAAACCACGCGACGCCAGTACTTCCTTGATTTCGTTCAACGACTTGCGACCCAGATTCGGGGTCTTGAGCAACTCGTTTTCCGTGCGCTGGATCAGGTCGCCGATGTAGTAAATGTTCTCGGCCTTCAGGCAGTTCGCGGAACGAACCGTCAGTTCGAGATCATCAACCGGGCGCAGCAGGATCGGATCGATCTGCGGTGCACGCGACGGCGCTTCCGCCGTTGCTTCGGTGCCTTCCAGTGCAGCGAACACCGACAGTTGATCAACCAGAATACGCGCCGATTGACGGATCGCTTCTTCCGGCGAGATCACACCGTTGGTTTCGATGTTCATCACGAGCTTGTCGAGGTCGGTGCGCTGTTCGACGCGCGCGCTTTCAACGGCGTAGCTCACGCGGCGAACCGGCGAGAACGACGCGTCCAGCACGATACGGCCGATGATCTTGGCTGACTCTTCGCCGTAACGACGCACATTGCCCGGCACATAACCACGGCCCTTTTCGACCTTGATCTGCACGTCGAGCTTACCGCCCTTCGACAGATGCGCAATCACGTGATCCGGGTTGATCACTTCGCAATCGTGCGCGAGTTCGATGTCGCCAGCGGTGACAACGCCTTCACCTTCCTTGCGCAGCGTAACCGTCACTTCGTCACGGTTATGCAGCTTGAACACCACGCCCTTCAGGTTCAACAACAGGTTGACCACATCCTCTTGCACACCGTCGAGCGTCGAATACTCATGTACGACGCCTGCGATCGTCACTTCGGTCGGCGCGTAGCCGATCATTGACGACAGCAGCACGCGCCGAAGCGCGTTACCCAAGGTGTGGCCGTAACCGCGTTCAAACGGTTCCATGACCACTTTCGCGTGGCTCTCACCAAGCGATTCAACAGCGATGATCTTGGGCTTCAACAAACTGGTTTGCATAGGTTTTCCTTTTCAATACCCTCGGCTCGTTACACCGATAAGGCTGACCGGTAACAACCTGAAAATAAACAGCCGAGACGCCCCCTTGCGCAACGCAATCGGGGTGCCCCGGCCGTTAATCCGATTACCGCGAATACAATTCGACGATCAGGCTTTCGTTGATATCGCCAGCGATGTCGCTGCGTTCCGGCTTCTGCTTGAACGTACCTTCGAATTTCTTCGAATCGACAGCGACCCAGCTCGGCAGACCGCCTTGCTCGGCCAGCGACAGCGCTTCGAGAATACGCGCCTGCTTCTTCTTTTGTTCGCGCACTGCGACGACGTCGCCTGCCTTCACTTGCATCGACGGGATGTTCGACACCACGCCATTCACCGTGATCGCCTTGTGGCTCACGAGCTGACGCGCTTCAGCGCGCGTCGAGCCGAAACCCATGCGATACACGACGTTATCGAGACGCGATTCGAGCAATTGCAGCAGGTTTTCACCCGTGTTGCCCTTCAGGCGGTCAGCTTCAGCGAAGTAACGGCGGAATTGACGCTCGAGGACGCCGTAGATGCGCTTCACTTTTTGCTTTTCGCGCAGCTGCGTGCCGTAGTCGGACGTACGTGCACCCGACGTGCGGCCGTGTTGGCCAGGCTTGCTGTCAAGCTTGCACTTGTCAGCGAGCGAACGACGGGCGCTCTTCAGGAAGAGGTCAGTGCCTTCACGGCGGGACAGCTTGGCCTTAGGGCCGATATAACGTGCCACGTTGATTCCTTCTATGATTGATCACACGAATGCATGCACTCGCGCTAGTCCGAACCCTTTGGGTCGAACGGTGGGCTTAGTCAATTCAATAGCGCAAGCAGCCTGTGGTCGCCGGCTTGAACACCGGCGGCAACAGGCGCTAGCGAAAACAGCGTCTTAGATACGACGACGCTTCGGCGGACGGCAGCCGTTGTGCGGGACCGGGGTCACGTCGGAGATCGCGGTGATCTTGATGCCAAGACCATGCAACGCGCGCACCGCCGATTCGCGGCCAGGACCGGGGCCCTTGATACGCACTTCGAGGTTCTTCACGCCGTATTCCATCGCCACGCGGCCAGCCGATTCGGCTGCCACCTGGGCTGCAAACGGGGTCGATTTACGCGAACCCTTGAAGCCCTGACCACCCGACGTTGCCCAAGCAAGTGCATTGCCTTGACGATCGGTGATCGTGATGATGGTGTTGTTGAACGACGCGTGAACGTGAACCACGCCCTCGGCGACGTTCTTCTTGACCTTCTTGCGAACGCGTTGCGCCGCGGAGTTGTTCGAAGCCTTAGCCATTACGTTTTCCTGTAACTGTCAGTTCCGCTTACTTCTTCAGCGATTGCGCTGCACGACGCGGACCCTTGCGCGTACGGGCATTCGTACGCGTGCGTTGGCCACGCAGGGGCAGGCCCTTGCGATGACGCACGCCACGGTAGCAGCCGAGATCCATCAGGCGCTTGATGTTCATCGTCGTTTCACGGCGCAGATCGCCTTCAACGATGAACTTGCCGACTTCTTCACGCAGCTTTTCGAGGTCTGCGTCGTTCAGGTCCTTGACCTTCTTCGAAAATGCCACACCAGCAGCGACGCAGATGTCGCGCGAGCGCGTGCGGCCGATACCGTAAATTGCCGTCAGGCCGATTTCGGTATGCTGGTGATTCGGGATGTTAACCCCTGCGATACGAGCCATTGTTTTTCCTCAAACAAAAAGCGCAGCAAAAAGCGCGGCGTTCAGCCTTGACGCTGTTTGTGGCGCGGATCAGAGCTGCAAATCACGCGCACAACGCCTTTGCGCTTGATGATCTTGCAATTGCGGCAAATGCGCTTAACCGATGCCATCACTTTCATGATATTACCCTTTTTTCAAATCACTTCGCCCGGAACACGATCCGCGCACGCGACAGATCGTAAGGCGTCAATTCAACCGTCACCTTGTCGCCCGGCAGGATTCGGATGTAATGCATCCGCATCTTGCCGGATATGTGTCCCAATACGACATGGCCGTTTTCCAGCTTCACCCTAAAGGTAGCGTTAGGCAGGTTTTCGATGACTTCACCCTGCATCTGGATAACATCGTCTTTGGCCATAAGTCCTTTCAACGCATCGGGACGCCGCCGCCTTTGAAGTTAGCTTTCTTCAGCAGCGATTCATACTGTTGCGACATAACGTACGACTGCACCTGCGCCATGAAATCCATTGTGACGACGACAATGATCAGCAGCGACGTTCCACCAAAATAAAACGGCACGTTCCAGCGCAGTACCAAAAATTCAGGCAGCAGACAAACAAACACGATGTAGATCGCACCAGCCAGCGTCAGACGCGTCAGGATACGGTCGATGTATCGCGCCGTTTGATCGCCCGGGCGGATGCCTGGGACGAAAGCGCCACTCTTTTTCAGGTTGTCGGCCGTTTCCCTGCTGTTGAACACCAGTGCGGTGTAGAAGAAGCAGAAGAAGACGATCGCCAACGCGTACAGCAACACGTACACGGGTTGACCGGGCTTAAGGGCTTCGGCCACGTTGTGCAACGTGTCTGCGAACCAGCTGGTACGCGACCCCGAACTAAACCAGTTCAGGATGGTTGCCGGGAAGAGAATGATCGACGATGCAAAGATCGGCGGAATCACACCCGACATATTCAACTTCAGCGGCAGATGTGAAGACTGTCCGCCGTAAATCTTGTTACCGACTTGCCGCTTGGCGTAATTCACAAGAATCTTGCGCTGGCCGCGTTCGATGAACACCACCAGATACGTCACGCCGGCAATCAGCGCAACCACGATAATCGCCGAGATGATGCTCATCGAGCCGGTTCGCACCAGTTCGAAAAGACCACCGATTGCGTTCGGGAAGCCCGCCGCAATACCGCCGAAAATGATGATCGAGATACCGTTACCAAGCCCGCGTTCCGTGATCTGCTCACCCAGCCACATCAGGAACATCGTGCCGGTCACCAGCGTCACGACCGTGGTCAGCCGAAATACCATTCCCGGATCGATCACCAGGCCCGGCTGATTTTCCAGTGCGACAGCAATGCCGAATGCCTGGAACGTCGCCAGCAGGACCGTAAAGATACGCGTGTACTGCGTAATCTTCCGTTGACCCGCCTGCCCTTCCTTTTTCAACGCTTCCAGTTGCGGCGAGACAATCGCCAGCAACTGCATGATGATCGACGCCGAAATGTACGGCATGATCCCCAGCGCAAAAATCGTGAACCGCGAAAGTGCACCACCCGAGAACATGTTGAACATGCCAAGGATGCCGCCCGACTGGCTTTGGAACAACTTTGCCAGCTGGTCCGGGTCAATACCCGGCACCGGAATGTGCGCGCCGATTCGGTAGACGATCAACGCCAGCAGCAGGAATACTGCACGCCGACGCAGATCGCCAAACTTCGCCGCGCTGCGACCGGGTTTTGCGAGACTCGGACTGTTAGCCAAGTACCTTCTCCGATGCAAATGCTAGTGACGGCAAATAACTTGCGCGTTACTCGGCAAAAGAGCCGCCGGCCGCTTCAATAGCAGCGCGCGCACCCTTCGTCGCACCCAGACCCTTCACAACGATCTTGCGCTTAAGCTCGCCCGTCGCGATGATCTTGGCGCTCTTGATCAGCTCGCCGAGCAGGCCGGCTTGCTTCAGAGCCAACAGATCGATTTCGTCGACCGGCAGCTTTTCCAGATCAGAGAGACGCACTTCACCGACGAATTCCTTCGTCAGCGAGGTGAAGCCACGCTTCGGCAGGCGACGTTGCAGCGGCATTTGACCGCCTTCGAAGCCAACCTTGTGAAAGCCGCCCGAACGCGACTTCTGACCCTTGTGACCACGGCCAGCAGTCTTGCCCAGACCGGAGCCGATACCACGGCCGACGCGACGCTTAGCGTGCTTCGAGCCTTCAGCCGGCTTCAGGTTATTCAATTCCATTATCAACTCCTTGAGTCCTGGTCAGCCGCTTAGCCGATGACCTTAACGAGGTACGAAACCTTGTTGATCATGCCGCGCACAGCCGGCGTGTCCTGCAACTCGCTAACCGAATTGAGTCGGCGCAGACCCAGACCACGCACCGTTGCACGGTGCGTTTCACGGGTGCCGATCAGGCTCTTGACGAGCTGGACCTTGACAGTTTTATCAGACATGGTGTCCACCTTAGCCCAGAATATCTTCGACGGACTTGCCGCGCTTCGCCGCGATATCACCCGGCGTCGACTGCTTGCGCAGACCGTCGAGCGTTGCACGAACGAGGTTGTACGGGTTCGTCGAACCGTGGCTCTTGGCCACAACGTTCTGCACGCCCATCACGTCGAACACTGCGCGCATCGGACCGCCGGCGATCACACCGGTACCGTCCTTGGCCGGAGCCAGGAGGACCATCGATGCGCCGTGCTTACCGTGCACTTCGTGTTGCAGGGTACCGTTCTTAAGCGGCACCTTGAACATGTTGCGGCGAGCCTGTTCCATCGCCTTCTGAACAGCGACCGGCACTTCCTTCGCCTTGCCCTTGCCCATACCGACGCGGCCATCACCGTCGCCAACCACGGTCAGTGCGGCAAAACCGAGAATCCGGCCGCCCTTCACAACCTTGGTCACGCGGTTGACCGAAATCATCTTTTCGCGCAGGCCGTCGTCGCGTTCGTCAGCCTGAACTTTCGCTTGCATCTTTGCCATGACGAATTCTTCCCTTAGAACTTGAGTCCGGCTTCGCGCGCCGCATCAGCCAGCGCTTTCACGCGGCCGTGGTAACGGAAACCCGAACGGTCGAAGGCGACGGATTCGATGCCGGCAGCCTTAGCCTTTTCTGCAATGCGCTTACCGATCAGGGTCGCAGCAGCGACGTTACCGCCCTTGCCCGTCTGATCAGCCAGTTGCGCACGCACTTCGGCTTCGAGCGTCGACGCGCTGGCGAGCACCTTGGTGCCGCACGGCGAGAACACTTGCGCATAGATGTGCGTGTTCGTGCGATGCACGGCGAGACGCGCGACCTGCAGCTCAGCGATCTTGATACGCGTCTGACGAGCGCGGCGCAGGCGAGATTGAGTCTTATCCATGATTGCGCACCCTTACTTCTTCTTCGTTTCTTTGAGGATCACAACCTCATTGGCGTAACGCACACCCTTGCCCTTGTAGGGCTCCGGCGGGCGATAGCCGCGCACTTCTGCAGCGACCTGGCCAACTTGTTGCTTATTGATCCCCTTGATCACGATTTCGGTTTGCGTCGGGGTTTCAGCCTTGACACCTTCCGGCATCTGGTGCACCACGGGGTGCGAGAAACCCAGCGACAGGTTCAGCTTGTCGCCTTGCGCCTGTGCGCGGTAACCGACGCCAACCAGCGTCAGCTTGCGCTCGAAACCCTTCGTCACGCCGTTCACCATGTTCGCAACCAGTGCGCGCATCGTGCCCGACATCGCATTCGCTTCGCGGCTTTCGTCCACCGGCTCGAACTTCAGCGTGCCGTTGTCGTTCACCACCTTCACGAGGCTGTTTGCAGCCTGCGAAATCGTACCCAGCGGGCCCTTGACGGTAATGCGTTCGTCGCTCAGGGCCACTTCTGCGCCTTGCAGCGCGATCGGGCTTTTACCTACTCGAGACATGTTTCTCTCCTTTCGGCCTTAAGCGACGTAGCAGATGACTTCGCCGCCAACGCCCGTTGCACGCGCCTTGCGGTCCGTCATCACGCCCTTCGGCGTCGACACGATTGCCACGCCGAGGCCATTCATGACCACGGGGATGTCGTTACGGCCGCGGTACACACGCAGACCAGGCTTCGAAACGCGTTCAATGCGTTCGATCACCGGACGGCCAGCGTAGTACTTCAACACGATGTTCAATTCAGACTTCGCACCTTCGGACTTCACTGCGAAATCATCGATATAGCCTTCGTCCTTCAGGACCTGCGCAATCGCAACCTTGACTTTCGACGAGGGCATTGTCACCGAAACTTTCTCAACCATCTGCGCATTGCGGATGCGAGTCAGCATATCGGCGATAGGATCACTCATGCTCATTTACGTTTCTCCTATTACCAGCTCGCCTTGGTCAGGCCAGGGATCTCGCCGCGGAACGCGATTTCGCGAATCTTGTTACGCGCCAGCCCGAATTTACGGAACGTGCCACGCGGGCGACCGGTAATTGCGCAACGATTGCGCTTACGGGTCGGGTTAGAGTTGCGCGGCAGTTGTTGCAGTTCCAGACGTGCTGCGTAATGCTCTTCGTCCGACTTGCTCATATCGCCGATAATCGCTTTCAGCTCAGCACGCTTGGGAGCGTACTTAGCGGCCAGGCGAGCACGCTTCTTTTCACGTTCGATCAGTGCCAGTTTAGCCACGGTAACCTCAGTTTCTGAACGGGAACTTGAAGCTGGCGAGCAGAGCCTTTGCTTCGTCGTCGGTCTTCGCAGTTGTCGTGATGCTGATGTTCAGCCCACGCAGTGCGTCGATCTTGTCGTAGTCGATTTCGGGGAAAATGATCTGCTCTTTCACACCGATGTTGTAGTTGCCGCGACCATCGAACGCACGACCCGACACGCCACGGAAGTCACGCACACGGGGGAGCGCAACCGTCACGAAACGGTCCAGAAATTCGTACATTGCCTGACCACGCAACGTGACCATTGCACCGATCGGATAGCCCTGACGGATCTTGAAGCCAGCGATTGCCTTGCGTGCCTTCGTGATCACCGGCTTCTGGCCTGCGATCTTCGTCAGGTCGCCAACGGCGTTTTCGATGATCTTCTTGTCAGCAACCGCTTCGCCAAGGCCCATGTTCAGGGTGATCTTGGTGATGCGCGGCACTTCCATCACGGACTTGTAACCGAACTTCTCGATGAGGCCGGGTACAACCTTCTCTTTGTAAAACTCTTGCAAACGAGCCATTTTTTTACTCCGCAGCGTCAGGCGCTCAGCACAGCACCGGTCGTTTTAAGGAAACGGACCTTCTTGTCTCCCTCGACCTTGATGCCTACACGCGACGCCTTGCCATTCGCGTCGACCAATGCGACGTTCGAAATTTGCAGCGGCATCGTCTTGGCTTCCACGCCACCCGTCGTACCCTTCATCGGGTTCGGCTTGACGTGCTTCTTGACGAGGTTGATGCCCTCGACAATGACCTTGTCTTCGCCAACGGACAGCACGACGCCGCGCTTGCCTTTATCTTTGCCGGTGATGACGATTACTTCGTCACCTTTGCGAATCTTGTTCATCGCGACTCCTTACAGCACTTCAGGTGCCAACGAAACGATCTTCATGAATCGTTCGCTGCGCAACTCGCGCGTAACAGGCCCGAAAATACGGGTGCCAATAGGTTCGAGCTTGGCATTCAACAGCACTGCAGCATTGCCATCGAACTTGATCAGCGAGCCGTCCTGACGGCGCACGCCCTTGGCGGTGCGAACCACCACGGCGTTGTAAATTTCGCCTTTCTTCACGCGCCCGCGCGGCGTTGCTTCTTTGACGGTCACCTTGATGATGTCGCCAATGCTGGCATAACGACGCTTCGAGCCGCCGAGAACCTTGATGCACATGACTTCACGCGCACCGGTGTTGTCGGCCACTTCAAGCCGAGTTTCGGTCTGGATCATGGTTTATCTATCCCAACTTAATCCGGTCACACCACCATGGCGTACCCGGTCAGTCTTGGTCCCGTCAGCCAATCGGCTGCTTGGGTATGAACAGCAGCGACGGCAAACGAAACCCGCCATCGCAATCCGGTGAATCCTTCGGAACAGACTGGCGCCTGAACCGCTTCCCCCACCAACTTCGCCCGCGACGGGGCTCCCATAAAAGAGGGAAGACCGAGATTATAACAAATAATCTCGGTCTTGCAAGCGAAACTTACTGCGATTTCAACTACTTCTACAACTTTGCGGCGTCAGATGACGCGAGCAGCCTCGACCAGGCGAGCCACAACCCAAGCTTTCGTCTTCGAAATCGGACGCGTTTCCTGGATTTCAACGAGGTCACCCTCGTTGTACGTGTTCGCATCGTCGTGCGCGTGGTACTTCTTCGAACGCACAACGTACTTGCCGTAGATCGGGTGCTTCACGCGGTGCTCAACCAGCACGGTGACCGTCTTGTCCATCTTGTTGCTGACGACCTTGCCGACCAGCGTCCGCTTGAGCGAGGTTTTTACGCTATCGTTCATTTCTGGTTCGCCTTCTCAGTCAGGACGGTCCGCACACGTGCGATGTCGCGACGAACCTTCTTCAGCTGGCTCGTGTTCGTGAGCTGCTGGGTCGCGAGTTGCATGCGCAGGCCGAATTGCGCCTTCAACAGGTCCGACAGCTCCTTGTTGAGCGCGGCCTGATCTTTCTGGTGAAGTTCGGAAGCCTTCATCATTTGCTCCTTAGGCGCCGAGCTGACGCACGATAAACGTCGTCTTGAGCGGCAGCTTAGCTGCAGCCAGACGGAACGCTTCGCGTGCCAGCTCTTCGGTTACGCCGTCCATTTCGTACAGCATCTTGCCCGGTTGAATCTCTGCGACGTAGTACTCAGGGTTACCTTTACCGTTACCCATACGTACTTCAGCCGGCTTGTGCGAGATCGGCTTGTCCGGGAAGATGCGGATCCAGATGCGGCCACCACGCTTGATGTGACGCGTCATTGCACGACGTGCCGCTTCAATCTGGCGCGCGGTCAGACGACCACGACCGATAGCCTTCAGGCCGAACTCACCGAACGACACCGCGTTGCCGCGGGTAGCGATACCGGTGTTACGACCCTTCTGCTCTTTGCGATACTTTCTGCGTTTCGGTTGCAGCATCGTTATTCTCCAGTCTTCCCGCCGTCGCCGGCACCGCCAGCACGACGAGGAGCGCCACGGCGTGCACCTGCCGGGCCACCACCTTCACCATCGCGACGCGGACGGCGATCGCCACCCGGACGTGCGTTACGGCGCGGACGCTTTTCTTCGGCGACTTCTTCAACCACCGGTGCGTCGTTGCGGCCGAGCGTGTCGCCCTTGTAGACCCACACCTTCACGCCGATGATGCCGTACGTCGTCTTCGCTTCCGACGTTGCGTAGTCGATATCAGCACGCAGCGTATGAAGGGGCACGCGACCTTCGCGATACCATTCCGTACGAGCGATTTCGATACCGTTCAGGCGGCCAGCGCTCATGATCTTGATGCCTTGAGCACCCAGACGCATTGCGTTTTGCATCGCACGCTTCATCGCGCGGCGGAACATAATCCGGCGCTCGAGCTGTTGCGTGATCGAATCCGCGATCAGTTGCGCATCGGTTTCCGGCTTACGGATTTCTTCGATGTTGACGTGGACCGGAACGCCCATGCGGCGTTGCAGTTCCGACTTCAGCAGCTCGATATCCTCGCCCTTCTTACCGATGACGACACCCGGACGCGAGCTATAAATCGTGATGCGCGCGTTTTTCGCCGGACGCTCGATAACGACGCGACCAACCGAAGCGTTTTTCAGCTTCTTCTTCAGGTATTCACGAACACCGATGTCTTCCTGCAACATCGCCGCGAAATTGTTGTTGTTCGCGTACCAACGCGACGCCCAATTGCGGCTGACGGCCAAACGGAAGCCAGTCGGATGAATTTTCTGTCCCATCGTATGACCCCTTAATTCCCGACCGTCACAGTGATGTGACAGGATTGCTTCTCGATGCGGTTACCGCGACCTTTAGCGCGCGCAGTAAAACGCTTGAGCGATGCAGCCTTGTCGACCATGATGCTCGTTACCTTGAGCTCGTCGATATCGGCGCCTTCGTTATGCTCCGCATTCGCGATCGCCGACAGCACGACCTTTTTCACGATTCCCGCAGCCTTCTTCGGCGAAAACGTCAGAACGTTCAGCGCCTTGTCGACCGGCAAACCGCGGATCTGGTCAGCCACAAGGCGCGTCTTCTGCGCCGAGATGCGGGCACCGCGATGAATTGCTTTCACTTCCATCATGAGCCCCTTATTTCTTAGCCTTCTTGTCGGCTGCGTGACCCTTGAACGTCCGGGTCAATGCAAACTCGCCAAGCTTGTGGCCGACCATGTTTTCCGAGATGTACACCGGAACGTGTTGACGGCCGTTATGCACAGCAATCGTCAAACCGATGAAATCCGGCAGAATCGTCGAACGACGCGACCAGGTTTTGATCGGCTTCTTATCACGCGCAGCAGCTGCCGACTCAACTTTCTTCAGCAAATGGGCGTCGCAGAACGGACCTTTTTTTACAGAACGTGCCATTGCCTACTCCTTAACGCTTGTGACGGCGCTGGACGATCATGCTCGTCGTGCGCTTGTTGCTGCGGGTGCGATAACCCTTAGCAGGCGTGCCCCACGGGCTCACCGGATCGCGACCTGCAGCCGTCTTGCCTTCACCACCGCCGTGCGGGTGATCGACCGGGTTCATTGCAACGCCACGCACCGTCGGGCGGATACCGCGCCAGCGATTCGCGCCAGCCTTACCGATTTGACGGAGGCTATGCTCTTCGTTGCCAACTTCACCAATCGTCGCGCGGCATTCAACGTGAACGCGGCGGATTTCACCCGAGCGCAGGCGGACCTGTGCGTAGATGCCTTCACGAGCCAGCAACATCGCCGACGTACCAGCCGAACGCGCCATTTGCGCGCCCTTGCCCGGCAACATTTCGATGCAGTGGATCGTCGTACCGACCGGAATGTTGCGGATCGGCAGCGTGTTACCTGCGCGGATCGGAGCTTCCGAACCCGACATCAGTTGCTGGCCAACCGTCACACCCTTCGGAGCGATGATGTACTTGCGCTCGCCGTCTGCGTACAGAACCAGCGCGATGTTTGCGCTACGGTTCGGATCGTACTCAAGACGTTCGACCTTTGCCGGAATGCCGTCCTTGTTGCGACGGAAATCGACGACACGGTAATGATGCTTATGACCACCACCCTTATGACGCGTGGTGATGTGACCGTTGTTATTACGGCCGGCGGTCGAGGATTGCGAATCGAGCAGCGGTGCGTACGGCTTGCCCTTATGCAGATCCTTGTTGACCACCTTGACCATCGCACGGCGACCCGGCGAAGTCGGCTTAACTTTAACGATTGCCATGATTACTTGGCCTCCGCTTCAAAGTTGATTTCCTGGCCGGGCTTCAGGCAGACGTACGCCTTCTTCACATCCTTGCGCTTGCCCATGAAGCGGCCAAAGCGCTTGGCTTTGCCCTTCGAGACCAGCACGTTGACGGAATTGACTTCCACCTTGAACAGCAGCTCGACTGCAGCCTTCACTTCCTGCTTCGTGGCATCGGGCGCGACTTCGAACACAACCTGCTCGTTCTTGTCGGCCACCAGCGTCGCCTTTTCGGAGATCACCGGCGCGAGCAGGACCTGCATCAAACGATGATCGTTTTTGCGAATCTCGCTCATGACAGCAACTCCTCGATCTGGGCGACCGCAGCCTTCGTGATCAGGATCTTCTTGAAGTAGATCAGCGACAGCGGGTCGGCGTAACGCGGCTCGACAACTGCCACATGGGCGAGGTTGCGCGACGCGAGGTACAGGTTTTCGTCAACCGTGTCGGTAATCACCAGCACGGAGTCGAGACCCATCGCCTTGAATTTTTCGGCCAGCAGCTTCGTCTTCGGCGCTTCGAGCGTCAGCTCGTCGACCACCGAGATACGGCCTTCGCGGGCCAGCTGCGAGAAGATCGAGCAGAGACCTGCGCGATGCATCTTCTTGTTAACCTTGTGCGAAAAGTTTTCTTCCGGCGAATTCGGGAAGATCCGGCCACCGCCGCGCCACAACGGGCTCGACGACATACCGGCACGGGCGCGGCCCGTACCCTTTTGGCGCCACGGCTTCTTGGTCGTGTGCTTGACTTGCTCACGGTCCTTCTGCGCGCGGTTGCCGCTACGGGCATTCGCTTGATACGCCACCACGACCTGGTGAATCAGGGCTTCGTTGTAATCGCGACCGAACACTACGTCCGACGCGCTAACGCCTGCACCTTCCTGACCATTGGCATTCAGGAGCTTAAGTTCCATTATTTCGCTCCTTTCACGGCACGCGTCTTCACGGCCGGCGTAACGAATACCTTGCCACCCTTCGCACCCGGAACGGCGCCCTTGACCAGCAACAACTTGCGGTCAGCGTCGATACGAGCGATTTCGAGGTTTTGCACGGTTACCGTATCGTCACCCATGTGACCGGTCATGCGCTTACCCGGGAAAACACGACCCGGATCCTGCGCCATACCGATCGAACCCGGCACGTTGTGCGAGCGCGAGTTACCGTGCGATGCACGGCCGGATGCGAAGTTGTAACGCTTGATGGTACCGGCGTAGCCCTTACCGATCGACACGCCTTGCACGTCGACCTTCTGGCCTACTTCGAACAGGTCGGGACCGACCACGGTGCCGTTCGACAACTCGGCAGCCTTGGCAGCATCGATCTGGAATTCTTTGAGGATTTCACCGGCTTGAACACCGGCTTTGGCGAGATGACCGGCCAACGGCTTCGTCACACGCGATGCACGGCGCGTACCGAATGCAACCTGCACGGCGGTATAGCCGTCGGTTTCAACAGTCTTGATCTGCGTCACGCGGTTGTCGGACACGTCCAGCACGGTAACGGGAATCGAATCCCCTTCTGCCGTGAAGATACGGGTCATGCCAACCTTGCGACCTACGAGTCCAAGGCTCATCGTTTTCTCCATTCCCGACTGCGATTGGTCGGGGCTAATTTACAAAATGCCGGTGCCGTTTCGGACATGAATTCATGCCTCAGCACACCGACTTTTTTGCGCAAATGCGCGAAAAGCCCACTATTATAGCGAAGCTTTTCGTTTTCCGCAAGCAATCAATGACTTAGCGTTGCCCGGCACGCCAGGCAACCTCTGGAAGCCTTATTGCAGCTTGATTTCCACGTCCACGCCAGCCGGCAGGTCCAGCTTCATCAGTGCGTCAACGGTCTTGTCCGTCGGGTCGACGATGTCCATCAGGCGCTGGTGCGTACGGATTTCGAGCTGATCGCGCGACGTCTTGTTGACGTGCGGCGAACGCAGGATGTCGAAACGTTGAATGCGGGTCGGCAGGGGCACCGGACCACGAACGATTGCGCCAGTCCGCTTTGCCGTGTCGACGATTTCAGCTGCCGATTGATCGATCAGGCGATAGTCGAAAGCCTTCAGGCGAATGCGGATTTTCTGGTTCTGCATGACAATTCCTTGGAAAGAGCGAGGCGGTATTGCGCCGCCAGATAGTAAAAGAACGTAGAGCCGGGCACCCGCTGTGGGCTGGCACCCGGCTCCGGGTACCACTTACTGCAACTTCAACCCTCGATTTTACTCGAGAATCTTTGCGACCACACCTGCGCCGACCGTACGGCCGCCTTCGCGGATTGCGAAGCGCAGACCTTCTTCCATCGCGATCGGGTTGATCAGCTTCACCGTGATCGACACGTTGTCGCCCGGCATGACCATTTCCTTGTCCTTCGGCAACTCGATCGAGCCCGTCACGTCCGTCGTACGGAAGTAGAACTGCGGACGATAGTTGTTGAAGAACGGCGTGTGACGACCACCTTCGTCCTTGCTCAGCACGTACACTTCAGCCGTAAAGTGCGTGTGCGGGTTGATCGAACCCGGCTTCGCCAGAACCTGGCCACGCTCCACGTCTTCACGCTTCGTGCCGCGCAGCAGGATACCCACGTTGTCGCCGGCCTGACCCTGGTCGAGCAGCTTGCGGAACATTTCCACGCCCGTGCACGTCGTCTTCACCGTCGGCTTGATACCGACGATTTCGATTTCTTCGCCGACCTTGACAACACCGCGCTCAACGCGACCCGTCACCACCGTGCCGCGACCCGAGATCGAGAACACGTCTTCCACCGGCATCAGGAACGCACCGTCAACTGCGCGCTCCGGCGTCGGGATGTACGTGTCCAGCGCATCAGCCAGGTTCATGATCGCCACTTCGCCCAGCTCGCCCGTGTCGCCTTCCAGCGCCAGCTTGGCCGAACCCTTGATGATCGGCGTGTCGTCGCCCGGGAAATCGTACTTCGACAGAAGTTCGCGAACTTCCATTTCGACGAGTTCCAGCAGCTCAGCGTCGTCCACCATGTCGCACTTGTTCAGGAACACGATGATGTACGGAACGCCAACCTGACGCGCCAGCAGGATGTGCTCGCGCGTTTGCGGCATCGGGCCGTCTGCAGCCGAGCACACCAGGATCGCGCCGTCCATCTGCGCTGCGCCCGTGATCATGTTCTTCACATAGTCAGCGTGGCCCGGGCAGTCGACGTGTGCGTAGTGGCGGTTAGCCGTTTCGTACTCGACGTGTGCCGTGTTGATCGTGATACCACGTGCCTTTTCTTCCGGCGCCGCGTCGATCTGGTCGTATGCCTTCGCTTCGCCGCCAAACTTCTTGGTCAGCACCGTCGTGATCGCTGCCGTCAGCGTGGTCTTGCCGTGGTCAACGTGACCGATCGTGCCGACGTTCACGTGCGGCTTGGTCCGTTCGAATTTACCTTTAGCCATGTTTCTCTTCTTTCAAAAAGTTAATCGTTGAATGACTTGCTGCGCGCTTATTTCGACTTCGCGTTAATGATCGCTTCAGACACGTTGCGCGGTGCTTCGGAGTAGTGCTTGAACTCCATCGTGTACGTTGCACGACCCTGGCTCAGCGAACGCAGCGAGGTCGAGTAGCCGAACATTTCCGACAGCGGGACTTCGGCGCGAACGATCTTGCCGCCGCCAATCATGTCTTCCATGCCCTGAACAATACCGCGACGGCCCGACAGGTCGCCCATCACGTTGCCCATGTAGTCTTCCGGCGTTTCGACTTCCACAGCCATCATCGGTTCGAGGATGACCGGCTGCGCCTTGCGCATTGCTTCCTTGAACGCCATCGAACCGGCCATGCGGAACGCATTTTCGTTCGAGTCAACGTCGTGGTACGAACCGAACGTCAGGTGAACCTTCACGTCAACGACCGGGAAGCCTGCCAGCACGCCAGCCTTCAGCGTTTCCTGGATACCCTTGTCGACTGCCGGGATGTATTCACGCGGAATCACACCGCCCTTGATCTCGTCCAGGAACTCGTAGCCCTTGCCCTGCTCATTCGGCTCGAGCGTGATGACCGCGTGACCGTACTGGCCGCGACCACCCGACTGCTTGACGAACTTGCCGTCAACGTCCACCGCCTTGCCGCGGATCGTTTCACGATACGCCACTTGCGGCTTGCCGACGGTTGCTTCGACGCCGAATTCACGCTTCATCCGGTCAACCAGAATTTCCAGGTGGAGCTCGCCCATGCCCGAAATAATGGTTTGACCCGATTCTTCGTCCGTTTGAACGCGGAACGACGGATCTTCCTGAGCCAGACGGTTCAGTGCCAGACCCATCTTTTCCTGGTCCGGCTTCGTCTTCGGCTCAACAGCCTGCGAGATCACCGGTTCCGGGAAAATCATGCGCTCGAGCACGATCGGGCTTTGCGGATCGCACAGCGTGTCGCCGGTCGTTGCGTCCTTCAGGCCGACTGCTGCAGCGATGTCGCCTGCGCGCACTTCCTTGATTTCTTCGCGCTGGTTCGCGTGCATTTGCAGAATACGACCCAGACGTTCTTTCTTGTCTTTGGTCGCGTTCAGCACCGTGTCACCCGAATTCACAATGCCCGAGTACACACGGAAGAAGATCAGCTGGCCGACGAACGGGTCGGTCATGATCTTGAATGCCAGAGCCGAGAACTTTTCGTCGTCAGCAGCGCGGCGCTCACCTTGCTCACCGTTTTCCAGCTCGCCGGTAACCGGCGGGATGTCGATCGGCGACGGCAGGAAGTCGAGCACAGCGTCCAGCATACGTTGCACGCCCTTGTTCTTGAACGCGGTACCGCACAGCATCGGCTGGATTTCGCAAGCGATCGTACGGTCGCGCAGACCCTTGACGATTTCCGCCTCAGTCAGCTCGCCCTCTTCGAGGTACTTGTTCATCAGGTCTTCGCTCGACTCAGCAGCCGCTTCGACCATCTTCTCGCGCCACTCGTTGCACGAGTCAACCAGTTCCGCCGGGATCTCTTCGTACGAGAACTTCGTGCCTTGCGACGCGTCGTCCCAAATGATCGCCTTCATCTTCAGCAGATCGACGACGCCCGTGAAGTTCTCTTCCGCGCCGATAGGCACCACGACCGGAACCGGGTTTGCCTTCAGACGCAGCTTGAGCTGGTCGTAGACCTTGAAGAAGTTCGCGCCGGTACGGTCCATCTTGTTGATGAACGCGAGACGGGGAACCTTGTACTTGTTAGCTTGGCGCCACACGGTTTCCGACTGCGGCTGCACGCCACCCACTGCGCAGTACACCATGCATGCACCGTCGAGCACGCGCATCGAGCGCTCAACTTCAATCGTGAAGTCAACGTGGCCCGGGGTGTCGATGATGTTGATGCGGTGCTCAGCGCGGTCGCCTGCCATGCCTTTCCAGAAGGCCGTGGTAGCAGCGGAGGTGATCGTGATGCCGCGTTCCTGCTCCTGCTCCATCCAGTCCATGGTGGCAGCGCCGTCGTGAACTTCACCAATCTTGTGGTTCACGCCGGTATAGAACAGGATGCGCTCGGTCGTCGTCGTTTTGCCGGCGTCGATGTGAGCGCTAATACCGATGTTGCGGTAGCGCTCGATAGGTGTCTTGCGAGCCACTTTAATCCTCTATTGGGATGACGCGATGCGAGAAAATACCCATCGCGCTGTAACACAAACGGGCGAGGCGCTTTGTAAGCGCACCCGCCCGGAATTTCTTTCCGCTTTTTCTGCTAAACCCGGGTTCGGGAAGCTTAGAAGCGGAAGTGCGAGAACGCCTTGTTGGCTTCTGCCATCCGGTGAACTTCGTCGCGCTTCTTCATCGCGCCGCCACGGCCTTCGGCCGCTTCGGAGAGTTCACCTGCCAGACGCAGGGCCATCGACTTCTCGCTGCGCTTCTTCGCGGCTTCACGCAACCAACGCATCGCCAATGCCATACGACGCGACGGACGCACTTCGACCGGAACCTGATAGTTCGCACCACCAACGCGGCGGCTCTTGACTTCGACCACCGGCTTGACGTTGTTGAGCGCTACCGTGAACACTTCCAGCGGGTCCTTGCCACCCTTGGTCTGGATCTGTTCGAAAGCGCCGTACACGATGCGCTCAGCAACCGACTTCTTGCCGGAGAGCATCAGCACGTTCATGAACTTAGCTACATCTACGTTACCGAATTTCGGATCCGGCAACACTTCCCGCTTGGGGACTTCGCGACGACGCGGCATGTTTCTTCCTTTAACTTTTCAGTTGGAGCTGTTTAGCCCCACGGCCACCAACTAACCCGATTCATCTCTAACGACTTACCAGCCTGGTCGGGTGACCACTTACTCGACAGCACCGGCGATTCCGGCACCACCGCTATTACCGCCTTTGCAGGCGACCTGAAACTACACTGACCGGCTAATTACTTGCCGGCCTTGGCACGCTTCGCACCGTACTTCGAGCGAGCCTGCTTACGATCCTTGACGCCCTGGGTATCCAGCGAGCCGCGAACCATGTGGTAACGCACACCCGGCAAGTCCTTAACACGGCCGCCGCGAATCAGCACGACCGAGTGTTCCTGCAGGTTGTGGCCTTCACCACCGATGTACGAAATAACTTCGAAGCCGTTCGTCAGACGAACCTTGGCAACCTTACGGAGTGCCGAGTTAGGCTTCTTCGGCGTCGTGGTGTACACACGGGTGCACACGCCGCGACGCTGGGGGCAGTCCTGCAAAGCCGGGCTCTTGCTCTTCGTCGTTTCCGACGCGCGGCCTTTGCGAACCAGTTGATTGATGGTTGGCATTGTTTATTCCTGAAATTGAACAAAATCGACGCATCTGTTTCCGGGCAAAGCAGAAACGATTGCGCATCGAACTTCCGGACCTGGCTGTCAGCGCACGAATTGACTTCATGCACAGGCATTCCAAGAACCGGAACCTAGCATAATATTCCGAAAATGCTAAGGGAGTCAACAGGTTGCGATGTTTCGCACGCCTGTCGACCGTCAACTGTGCTCGACTGCACTTAGTCGGCGGCCACGACTTCCAGCAACTCGTCGCCAAAACGGTCGAGTTTGCGGGCACCCATGCCCGGGATTCCGCGCAAATCCTCAATGGAATCAGGCCCGTTGCGGGCAATTTCCGCCAATGTGGCGTCGTGGAAGATGACGTAGGCCGGCACGCCGTCGCTTTTTGCCGTCTCGGTGCGCCAGGCACGAAGGCGTTCCCAGCGGGCACGCTCGCGTGGACCCATGCCGATCGTCGGGTCGGCGCGCTCGCTGGTGCGGCCGGACGATTGGCGAGTACGCGTCGGCTTCACGTAGCGCCGCATCGTCACATTCTGCTCGCTCTTCAACACCGCTTTGGCGGCTTCAGTCAGCACCAGCGAGCCAAAGCCTTCGTGGTCGACGGTGAGGTAGCCGAAAGCGACGAGTTGGCGAAAAATAGCGCGCCACTCCGGCTCGCCGAGCGCCGCCCCGATCCCAAAGGTGGTGAGCTTCTCGTGGCCGCGCTGCAGGATCTTCTCGCTGCGGTTGCCACGCAGAATATCGATCAGATGTCCGGCCCCAAAGTGGAATCCGCTCGCCCGCTGCGCGCGAAACACGCATGACAGCGCCATCTGCGCTTCACGCGTCGCGTCCCACGTGTCGGGCGGTTCAATACAGTTGTCACAGTTGCCGCACGGCTTGCTCGACTCGCCGAAATACGCGAGCAGCCGCACCCGGCGGCAGGTCGCCGCTTCGCACAGCCCGAGTAAGGCATCGAGCTTGCCGGTCTGCACGCGTTTATGCGCGTCGTCAGCATCGGACTCGTCGATCATCTTGCGCTGCTGCACGACGTCGCCCAGACCGTATGCCATCCAGGCGTTCGCCGGCATCCCATCGCGGCCTGCGCGTCCTGTTTCCTGGTAATAACCTTCAACACTCTTGGGCAAATCAAGGTGAGCCACGAAACGCACGTCCGGCTTGTCAATGCCCATGCCGAACGCGATCGTCGCGCACATCACGATGCCCTCCTCGCGCTGGAACATCTCCTGATGCTTCTGGCGGATTTCGAACTCCATGCCGGCGTGGTACGGCAACGCGCGCATCCCCTTCTCTTTCAGCCACTCAGCCGTTTCTTCGACCTTGCGACGCGACAGGCAATAGACAACGCCGGCGTCGGTCGTGCCGTCTGGTTTCGAGTGTTCAGCGCGGATAAAGTCGAGCAATTGCGTGCGTGCATTGTCTTTTTCGACGATGCGATAGCGAATGTTCGGACGATCGAAGCTGGAGACAAAGATACGCGCGTCATCCAGCGCAAGACGGTGGATGATTTCGTCGCGCGTGATCGCGTCAGCGGTCGCGGTGAGCGCGATGCGCGGCACGTTCGGAAAACGCTCGTGCAGCACCGACAGCTGAATATACTCAGGACGGAAATCGTGCCCCCATTGCGACACGCAATGCGCTTCGTCAATGGCAAACAGGCCGATGCGCGTACGCTCGAGCAACTCCTGAAAACGGGGCGTCATCAACCGTTCCGGCGCCACGTACAGCAGATCGATTTCCCCTTCGCGCAGCGCGCGCTCAGTGGCCATTGCTTCGGCGCTCGACAGCGTGGAATTCAGATACGCGGCCCTAACGCCCACTTCCTTCAGTGCGGCGACCTGGTCTTGCATCAATGCGATCAGCGGCGACACGACGATCCCCGCTCCGCAGCCTGCTTCGCGCCGCACCAGCGACGGAATCTGATAGCACAACGATTTGCCGCCGCCCGTTGGCATCAGCACGAGACAATCGCCGCCGCTAGCGACGTGTTCGACAATTTCGCCCTGCTGTCCTCGGAATGCGGGGTAGCCAAAAACTTCGTTGAGGATTTCGAGCGGACGGGACATGAATTGGAGAGAAGCAGCGTGATGCCGGTGACACGAATTTTACCAACGCATTCGTGCTGCGCCCGCGCTTAGATGCAACGTTAGCCGTTCGGCCTACGAAACCATCAGGAAGCGCGTGAAAAAAAGCGACTGCGGTGCGTGGGACAGGAGTCAATGCTAAAGTCTGATTCCTATCGGCAAAAAAAAACCGCTCAGTCGAAACTGAGCGGCTTCGCTGGCTGGTGAGCCCCAGGCGGCTTGCGCCGCCGGGACTTACTCGCCTGAGTGCTGCTGTTCGGCAGCCGGGGTTTCCGGCGTACCGAATTCGAACGACTCTTCCGCTGCGATCTGATCGAAACGCTCGCGGTCGGACAGTTCCTTGCTCTTGCGCGCCTTGTGGAACGCGAGGCCCGTACCCGCCGGAATCAGACGACCCACGATCACGTTTTCCTTCAGCCCGCGCAGATCGTCGCGCTTGCCCATGATCGCCGCTTCGGTCAGCACGCGAGTCGTTTCCTGGAACGACGCCGCGGAGATGAACGAATCGGTCGACAGCGATGCCTTCGTAATACCGAGCAGCACGTTGTCGTAGGTTGCCGGGATCTTGCCTTCCGCAGCCATCCGGTCGTTTTCGTCGAGCATATCCGAGCGCTCGACCTGTTCGCCCATGATGAAGCGCGTGTCACCGTTATCGACGATCTGCACGCGACGCAGCATCTGACGGACGATCACTTCAATGTGCTTGTCATTGATCTTCACGCCCTGCAGACGATACACGTCCTGCACTTCGTCAACGATGTAGCGCGCCAGCGCTTCGACGCCCTGCAAACGCAGAATGTCGTGCGGATCAGCCGGCCCGTCGACAATCATTTCGCCCTTGTTGACGACCTGACCATCGTGCACCAGAACCTGCTTTTCCTTCGCGATCAGGAACTCGTGCTGATTGCCTTCGAGGTCCGTGATAACGAGACGCTGCTTGCCCTTCGTGTCCTTACCGAACGACGTCGTGCCCGTGACTTCCGCCAGAATACCGGCGTCCTTCGGCGAGCGCGCTTCGAACAGTTCGGCCACACGCGGCAGACCACCGGTAATGTCGCGAGTCTTTTGCGATTCAACCGGGATACGTGCCAGCACTTCACCGACCTGCACTTGCTGACCGTCCTTCACGGTGATCAGAGCGCCGACCTGGAAGCCGATCTGCACCGAGTGCTCGGTGTTCGGGATCTTGACTTCTTCGCCGTTCGCGTCGAGCAGCTTGACCTGCGGGCGCACCGTCTTCGACGCTTGCGAACCGCGGCGCTTCACGTCGATCACGACCAGCGTCGAGAGACCCGTCACATCGTCGATCTGCTTGGCAACCGTCACGCCTTCTTCGACGTTTTCGAACTTCACCGTGCCACCGTACTCGGTGATGATCGGACGCGTCATCGGATCCCACGTCGCCAGTTGCGTGCCGGCCTTGATCTGCGCGCCGTCCAGTTGCAACAGCGTCGCGCCGTACGGCACCTTGTGACGTTCACGCTCACGGCCATGGTCGTCGGTGATCATCGCTTCGCCCGAACGCGAGATGACGATCTGCTCGCCCTTCGCGTTGGTGACGTAACGCATGGTCGCCGTGAAACGCACCGTACCGTTCGACTTGGCTTCAACCGACGAAGCCACTGCTGCACGCGATGCCGCACCACCGATGTGGAACGTACGCATCGTGAGCTGCGTGCCCGGTTCACCGATCGACTGAGCAGCGATCACGCCAACTGCTTCACCGACGTTCACCGACGAGCCACGACCCAGGTCGCGGCCATAGCAGGCTGCGCACAGACCGTAACGCGTTTCGCAAGTCAGCGGCGTACGCACGCGCACTTCGTCGATGCCGAGGCGTTCGATTTCTTCGACCGCGTCTTCGTCGAGCAACGTGCCCGTTTCGTACAGCGTTTCCTGCGTTTCCGGATTGACGACGTCAGCCACCGTCACGCGACCGAGAATACGGTCACGCAGCGCTTCGACGACTTCACCGCCTTCGACCAACGCCTTCATGGCAACGCCGTTGGACGTACCGCAATCGTCCTCGACCACCACCAGATCCTGCGTCACGTCGACGAGACGACGCGTCAGGTAGCCCGAGTTTGCCGTCTTCAGTGCCGTATCAGCCAGACCCTTACGTGCACCGTGGGTCGAGATGAAGTACTGCAACACGTTCAGGCCTTCGCGGAAGTTCGCCGTAATCGGCGTCTCGATGATCGAGCCGTCCGGCTTCGCCATCAGGCCACGCATACCGGCCAACTGACGAATCTGAACCGCGGAACCACGAGCACCCGAGTCAGCCATCATGTAGATGGAGTTAAACGACTCTTGACGCGTTTCGTTGCCGTCGCGATCGACCACCGGTTCCGTCGACAGCTGTTCCATCATCGCCTTGCCGACCGCTTCCGACGTTGCCGACCAGATGTCGACCACGTTGTTGTAGCGCTCTTGCGACGTGACGAGACCCGACATGTACTGACGGTCGTATTCCTTCACCTTCTTCGCTGCGTCGCCGACGATCTGTTCTTTTTGCGGCGGCACGAGCATGTCGTCCACGCAAATCGAAATACCGGCGCGCGTTGCCAGACGGAAACCCGACTGCATCAACTGGTCGGCGAAAATCACCGTTTCACGCAGACCGCACTTGCGGAATGCGGTGTTGATGAGGCGCGAGATTTCCTTCTTCTTCAGCGGCTTGTTCAGCACCGAGAACGGCAGGCCCGGCGGCAAAATTTCCGACAGGATCGAACGGCCGACTGTCGTCGCGTACAGCGTGATCTTCGGCACGAACGCCGGTGCGCCTTCCGACTTGTCTTCGTTGTGGACCATTTCCGTGATCCGCACGTTGACGCGCGAGGCCAGCTCGACTTCCTTGTTCTCGTAAGCACGCAGTGCTTCCGACACGCCGGTGAACGTCAGGCCTTCGCCCTTGGCGTTCACTGCTTCACGCGTCGCGTAGTACAGGCCGAGCACGATATCCTGCGACGGCACGATCGACGGATCGCCGTTGGCCGGGAACAGGATGTTGTTCGACGCCAGCATCAGCGTACGCGCTTCCATCTGCGCTTCGAGCGACAGCGGCACGTGCACAGCCATCTGGTCACCGTCGAAGTCGGCGTTGAACGCCGCGCAAACGAGCGGGTGCAGCTGGATAGCCTTACCTTCGATCAGCACCGGCTCGAAAGCCTGAATGCCAAGACGGTGCAGCGTCGGCGCACGGTTCAGCATGACCGGATGCTCGCGGATCACCTCTTCGAGGATGTCCCACACCACCGGCGTCTGGTTCTCGACTTCCTTCTTCGCAGCCTTGATGGTGGTAGCCACACCCATCACTTCGAGCTTGTTGAAGATGAACGGCTTGAACAGTTCGAGCGCCATCAGCTTCGGCAGACCGCACTGATGCAGCTTGAGCGTCGGGCCGACCACGATCACCGAACGGCCCGAGTAGTCGACGCGCTTACCGAGCAAGTTCTGACGGAAACGACCGCCCTTACCCTTGATCATGTCAGCGAGCGACTTCAGCGGACGCTTGTTCGCGCCGGTCATGGCCTTACCGCGACGACCGTTGTCGAGCAGCGAATCGACGGCTTCCTGCAGCATCCGCTTTTCGTTGCGGACGATGATTTCAGGCGCCTTCAGTTCGAGCAGACGCTTCAACCGGTTGTTACGGTTGATCACGCGGCGATACAGGTCGTTCAGGTCCGACGTCGCAAAGCGGCCGCCATCCAGCGGCACCAGCGGACGCAGTTCCGGCGGCAGCACCGGCAGCACTTCGAGCACCATCCAGTCAGGCTTGATGCCCGAACGCTGGAAAGCCTCGAGCACCTTCAGGCGCTTCGCGTACTTCTTGATCTTCGCTTCCGAACCCGTGTTCTTGAGTTCGGTGCGCAGCATCTCGACCTGTTCGTCGATGTTGATCGCGCGCAGCAGTTCGCGAACGCCTTCCGCGCCCATCTCGGCACGGAATTCGTCACCGTACTCTTCGACCTTGTTGTAGTAATCCTCTTCCGTCATGATCTGCCGCGCTTTCAGCGGCGTCATGCCCGGATCGATCACCACGTAGGCTTCGAAGTACAGCACGCGTTCGATGTCGCGCAGCGTCATGTCGAGCACCATGCCCAGACGCGACGGCAGCGACTTCAGGAACCAGATGTGAGCGACCGGCGAGGCCAGCTCAATGTGGCCCATCCGTTCGCGACGCACCTTCGCGAGCGTCACTTCGACGCCGCACTTTTCACAGATCACGCCACGATGCTTCAGGCGCTTGTACTTGCCGCAAAGGCATTCGTAGTCTTTGATCGGCCCGAAAATCTTCGCGCAGAACAAACCATCGCGTTCCGGCTTGAACGTCCGGTAGTTGATGGTTTCCGGCTTCTTGACTTCACCGAACGACCACGAACGGATCTTGTCTGGCGAGGCCAGACCGATCTTGATCGCGTCAAAAACTTCAGGCTGTTGGACTTGCTTGAATAGATCGAGCAGAGCTTTCATTGCTTTCTCTCCGTAGTCCGATTAGTTGCGGTCGAGGTCGATGTCGATACCGAGCGAGCGGATTTCCTTCACGAGCACGTTGAAGGATTCCGGCATGCCGGCGTCGATCACGTGATCACCCTTGACCAGGTTCTCATACACCTTGGTCCGGCCCGCCACGTCATCCGACTTCACCGTCAGCATTTCTTGCAACACGTACGATGCGCCGTACGCTTCGAGCGCCCACACTTCCATTTCACCGAAACGCTGGCCACCGAACTGCGCCTTACCGCCCAACGGCTGCTGCGTCACGAGCGAGTACGGGCCCGTGGAACGCGCGTGCATCTTGTCGTCGACCAAGTGGTGCAGCTTCAGGTAGTGCATGTAACCGACAGTCACCGTACGCTCGAACATCTCACCCGTGCGGCCGTCATACAGACGCACCTGGTTCTTCGACGGCGTCATGCCGAGGTTCTTCGCGATGTCGTCCGGGAATGCCAGATCCAGCGCGCGCGACATTTCTTCTTCCGTCGCACCGTCGAACACCGGCGTGGCAAACGGAACGCCTTCGCGCAGGTTCTTCGCCAGTTCGACGATTTCGTCGTCCGTGAAGCTGTCCAGCTCTTCAGCGCGGCCCGACTCGTTGTAGATCTTGGTCAGGAATTCGCGCAGTTCAGCGATCTTCGCCTGACGTTGCAGCATTTCTGCAATACGCCAGCCGAGACCCTTCGCGGCCCAACCCAGATGCACTTCGAGAACCTGACCCACGTTCATCCGCGACGGCACGCCGAGCGGGTTCAGCACGACGTCAGCCGGACGGCCATCGGCCATGTACGGCATGTCTTCGATCGGAACGATCTTCGACACCACACCCTTGTTACCGTGACGGCCGGCCATCTTGTCGCCAGGCTGCAGACGACGCTTAACAGCCAGATACACCTTGACCATCTTCAGCACGCCCGGCGGCAGTTCGTCGCCTTGCGTGAGCTTCTTGCGCTTTTCTTCGAACGCCAGATCGAACTGGTGACGCTTCTGTTCGATCGAGTCCTTGATCGCTTCGAGCTGTGCCGCTGCTTCTTCGTCCGCGAGGCGGATATCGAACCAGTGGTAGTGGTCGAGATCTTCCAGGTAAGCCTGTTCGATCTTCGTACCCTTCGCGAGCTTCTTCGGACCGCCGTTCGCGACCTTGCCGGTCAGCATACGCGCGAGACGCTGGAATGCATCGCCTTCCACGATACGTAGCTGGTCGTTCAGGTCGAGGCGATAACGCTTCAGTTCATCGTCGATGATCTGTTGCGCGCGCTTGTCGCGCTGAATGCCTTCACGCGTGAACACTTGCACGTCGATGACCGTGCCGCTCATGCCCGACGGCACGCGCAGCGACGTGTCCTTCACGTCCGAAGCCTTTTCACCGAAGATCGCGCGCAGCAGCTTTTCTTCCGGCGTCAGCTGGGTTTCGCCCTTCGGCGTGACCTTACCGACCAGCACGTCGCCCGCTTCGACTTCAGCGCCGATGTAGACGATGCCCGACTCATCGAGACGGCCGAGTTGCACTTCAGCCAGGTTCGAGATGTCGCGCGTGATTTCTTCCGGTCCGAGCTTCGTATCGCGAGCTACGACGTTCAGTTCTTCGATGTGGATCGACGTGTAACGATCGTCAGCAACCACCTTCTCCGAGATCAAGATCGAATCTTCGAAGTTGTAGCCGTTCCACGGCATGAACGCGACCAGCATGTTCTGGCCGAGAGCCAGTTCGCCGAGGTCGGTCGATGCACCGTCAGCCAGCACGTCGCCACGCGACACGATATCGCCGACCTTCACGATCGGGCGCTGGTTGATGTTCGTGTTCTGGTTCGAACGCGTGTACTTGATCAGGTTGTAGATGTCCACGCCGACGTCGCCAGCAACGGCTTCATCGTCGTTCACGCGGATCACCATACGGCCTGCGTCGACGTAATCGACCACACCACCGCGGAATGCCTGAACCGTCGTACCCGAGTCGACTGCCACCGTGCGTTCGATACCCGTACCGACCACGGCCTTTTCAGGACGCAGACACGGCACAGCCTGACGTTGCATGTTCGAACCCATCAATGCGCGGTTCGCGTCATCGTGCTCGAGGAACGGAATCAGCGATGCTGCCACCGAGACGATCTGCGACGGCGCCACGTCCATGTACTGGATGCGGTCCGGCGTAACCATCAGCGTTTCGCCTGCTTCACGCGACGACACCAGTTCGTCGGTCAGCGAGCCATCGGCAGCAACCGCCGCGTTCGCCTGAGCGATCACGTAACGGCCTTCTTCGATCGCCGACAGATAGTCGATCTGATCGGTCACCTTGCTATCCACAACCTTGCGATACGGCGTTTCGAGGAAGCCGTATTCGTTCAGGTGCGCGTACAGTGCCAGTGAGTTGATCAGGCCGATGTTCGGACCTTCCGGCGTTTCAATCGGGCACACACGGCCATAGTGGGTCGGGTGCACGTCGCGGACTTCAAAGCCAGCGCGCTCACGCGTCAAACCGCCCGGGCCAAGTGCCGATACACGGCGCTTGTGGGTGATTTCCGACAGCGGGTTGGTCTGGTCCATAAACTGCGACAGCTGCGACGAACCGAAGAACTCGCGAATCGCCGACGAAATCGGCTTCGAGTTGATCAGGTCGTGCGGCATCAGGTTTTCGCTTTCGGCCTGGCCGAGGCGTTCCTTCACAGCACGTTCGACACGCACAAGACCCGCGCGGAACTGGTTTTCCGCCAGTTCGCCGACGCAACGCACACGACGATTGCCCAAGTGGTCGATGTCGTCCACTTCGCCCTTGCCGTTGCGCAACTCGACCAGGATCTTGATCGTTGCGAGGATGTCGTCGTCTTGCAGCGTCATCGGACCGACGATTTCGTCGCGACCGACACGGCGGTTGAACTTCATACGACCCACCTTGGACAGGTCGTATGCGTCTTCGCTGTAGAACAGACGGTTGAACAGCGCCTCGACCGCTTCTTCGGTCGGCGGCTCGCCCGGACGCATCATGCGGTAGATCGCAATGCGTGCAGCCATCTTGTCCGCGGTTTCGTCGATACGCAGCGTCGACGAGATGTACGGACCTTGATCCAGATCGTTCGTGTAGAGCGTCTGGATGTCTTTGATCTTCGATTCGCGGAGCTTTTCGAGGACGGTTTCGGTGATTTCGTCGTTCGCGTTAGCGATGACTTCACCCGTGTCGCCGTCGACGACGTTCTTCGCGAGCACGCGGCCGAGCAGATAGTCTTCCGGCACCGAGATGAACTTCGTCTTCGCGTTGTCGAGATCGCGAATGTGCTTGGCGTTGATCCGCTTGTCCTTCTGGACGATCACGTTGCCATCACGGTCCGTGATGTCAAAGCGCGCGACTTCACCACGCAGACGCTCCGGCACGAATTCCATCTGCGCGCCTTCCGGCATCAGCGTGAAATTGTCGAACACGAAGAAGTTTGCGAGGATCTGCTCCGGCGTCAGGCCAATCGCCTTCAGCAGGATCGTGACCGGCATCTTGCGACGGCGGTCAACGCGGAAGTACAGCACGTCCTTCGGATCGAATTCGAAGTCGAGCCACGAACCGCGGTAAGGAATGATACGGGCCGAGAACAGGAGCTTGCCCGAGCTGTGCGTCTTGCCCTTGTCGTGTTCGAAGAACACGCCAGGCGAACGATGCAGCTGCGAAACGATCACACGTTCCGTGCCGTTGATGACGAACGAACCCGTCGGCGTCATGAGCGGAATTTCGCCCATGTACACTTCCTGTTCCTTCACTTCCTTGACGACCGGCTTGCTCGGCGATTCCTTGTCGAGCAGCACCAGGCGCACTTTCGCGCGCAGTGCTGAGCAGTACGTCAAACCGCGCTGCTGACATTCCTTGATGTTGAATGCCGGCGGCGACAGCATGTAGCTGACGAACTCGAGACGCGCAAAACCGTTGTGCGAAACGATCGGGAAAACGGATGTAAACGCAGCTTGCAGGCCTTCCGGCTTGCGTTGCGTGGACGACGTGTCTGCTTGCAGAAACGTGCTGAATGATTCAAGCTGGGTAGCCAGCAGGAAAGGTACTTGGTGAACGATGGGGCGCTTCGCAAAACTCTTGCGAATGCGCTTCTTCTCGGTGAAGGAATATTGCATACGATCTCCGAATCACGGCGGGCATTGTTGTCGAGGCAGGATACCTTGATGAGACAACCCGAGTGTTCACCGACTGAGACCCGATGGCCGTCCGATGGCTTGAACGAGCCTAGAAGCTTGGTGGTTGGCCGCTACCAACCGCTGGCTGACGGCAGCGGATGCCTATGTTGCCCGCTACCCGACCAAACTTGCCTTCTGCAGTCGCTTCAGAAGACAAAGAGAAGCGCCGGTCGATATTGCCGATAGGCGATTTTCTTTGGCTTCTGGGACCCCTACTCTTGCCGAAACTAGCTGGCAAAAACGTGGTTCCCACAAAGCACAAAAAGGCCGGCGGTGGAAAACCGCCAGCCTTCGCACAACGCGCCGAAACTTACTTGATTTCAGCCTTCGCGCCGGCTTCTTCCAACTTCTTCTTGGCTTCTTCAGCAGCAGCCTTCGGTACCGATTCCTTAACAGGCTTCGGTGCACCGTCAACCAGGTCCTTCGCTTCCTTCAGGCCGAGACCCGTCAGTTCACGAACAGCCTTAATGACCGAAACCTTGTTCGCGCCGACTTCCGTCAGGTTGACCGTGAATTCGGTTTGCTCTTCAGCAGCAGCAGCAGCGCCGCCGCCTGCCGGGCCTGCCACTGCAACAGCAGCTGCCGACACGCCAAACTTTTCTTCGAACGCCTTAACCAGCTCGTTCAGTTCCAGAACCGACATCGAGCTTACTGCCTCGAGGATGTCATCTTTTGCGATTGCCATTTGAAATACTCCTAAATTGAATTCGGATACAGCCAGCGATCAATCACGCTCGACTGAAGTGCATTACGCAGCGGTTTCTTCGCCTTGTTTCTTTTCTGCCAGCGCGGCCAGAGCGCGCGCAAAGCCGGAAACAGGTGCTTGCATAACGTACAACAGCTTGGAGAGCAGTTCTTCGCGGCTCGGGATGTTTGCCAGCGCTTGCACGCCAGCCTTGTCCATCACCTTGCCTTCGTAGGAACCAGCCTTGATGATCAACTTGTCATTGGTTTTGCCGAAGTCGTTGACGACCTTAGCAGCAGCAATTGCATCTTCCGAGATGCCGTAGATCAGGGGGCCAGTCATCTGCTCTGCCAGCGGAGCAAACGGGGTACCTTCGACAGCGCGACGCGCCAGCGTGTTCTTCAACACACGAAGGTAAACCTGTTGCTCACGCGCTTTCGCGCGCAGCTTGGTCAGATCGCCAACCGCGATTCCACGATACTCAGCCAGAACCACGGTCTGGGCTTTCGCGACTTGCGCGGCAACCTCAGCGACGACGGCCTGCTTGCTTTCTTTGTTAAGTGGCACGGTTAACCTCCAGATTCGATACACGCAGCGTGCGCCTTGTGTACCGCGTTCAATAACGGCGTCCGACCAGTCAGGAGTATTTCGACCGCCTGAACCCCACATTGCTGCGGACTTCAACCGGCTTCATCACTACAAAACCTTTTCGGGTTCGCCATCTGCGTTGGCTTTACATTAAGGGGCCGCCTACCTGCTGCGTTCCCGCCAACGGTCTTTGACAACCGGCCGCTCGATGCAGACTGCCATCTTGCGACCGCCCAAAGCCCATAAAACCGCCTCGACTCACATCAAGGCGATGAAATTTATTACTGTGCTGCGATCGATGCCTGGTCGACGCGAACGCCGACACCCATCGTGCTCGACAGCGCAACCTTACGCAGGTACACACCCTTGCTCGTTGCCGGCTTCGCCTTTTGCAGCGCGTCGACCAGAGCGTTCAGGTTGCTGCGCAGAGCCGTCGGCTCGAACGAAGCACGGCCAATCGTGGCGTGGATGATACCGGCCTTGTCGACACGGAATTGAACCTGGCCGGCCTTGGCGTTCTTGACCGCAGTCGCGACGTCCGGCGTAACCGTGCCAACCTTCGGGTTCGGCATCAGGCCGCGCGGGCCGAGGATCTGACCGAGCGTACCGACAACGCGCATCGTGTCCGGCGAAGCGATCACGATGTCGAAGTCCAGCTTGCCGGCCTTGACTTGTTCAGCCAGGTCTTCCATACCGACGACTTCTGCGCCAGCTGCACGAGCTTGCTCAGCCTTTTCGCCTTGTGCGAACACGGCCACGCGAACCGACTTACCGGTACCAGCCGGCAGCACGACCGAACCGCGAACCACTTGGTCCGACTTCTTCGCGTCGATGCCGAGTTGCACGGCAACGTCGATCGACTCGTCAAACTTCGCGCTTGCGCATTCCTTAACGAGCGACAGAGCTTCGTCGATCGCGTACAGCTTTTGACGATCAACCTTGGCTGCAAATGCTTGCAGACGCTTTGAAAGCTTAGCCATTTACACGCCCTCCACGGTGATGCCCATCGAGCGGGCGCTACCAGCGATCGTACGAACCGCTGCGTCCAGATCAGCTGCCGTCAGATCGGGCATCTTGGTCTTGGCGATGTCTTCAGCTTGAGCACGGGTGATCTTGCCGACCTTGTCGGTATGCGGCTTGGCCGAACCCTTGTCGATCTTCGCTGCCTTCTTGATCAGAACCGTAGCCGGCGGCGTCTTCAGAACGAATGTGAAGCTCTTGTCCGCGAACGCGGTGATCACGACCGGAATCGGCAGACCCGGTTCCAGTGCTTGAGTCTGCGCGTTGAACGCCTTGCAGAACTCCATGATGTTCAGGCCGCGCTGGCCCAGTGCCGGACCGACCGGCGGCGACGGGTTGGCTTTACCTGCAGGAATCTGCAGCTTGATAAAGCCGATGATTTTCTTTGCCATTTTGAAAACCTCTTAGGAACGCCGCGTAGTACAAGCGGACATTCAGTGAGTAGTAGCGCGCGTTCGCCGAAAAACAGACTACTTACGCTCCTCAACGGCCATTACGCGGACCGTAAGCGCGAAATACGGAACGCACCGACCGGTGCGCCCCGTAGAATTCTGGATTACAACTTTTCGACCTGGCCGAATTCCAGCTCGACCGGCGTTGCGCGGCCGAAGATTGTAACGGAAACACGGACGCGCGACTTTTCGTAGTTCACTTCTTCGACGCTGCCGTTGAAATCCGTGAACGGACCGTCCTTCACCCGCACCATCTCGCCTACTTCGAACAGGGTCTTCGGACGCGGCTTTTCCACGCCTTCCTGCATTTGCGACATGATCTTCTCGACTTCCCGCGGGGAAATCGGGCTCGGACGATTACGCGCACCGCCTACGAAACCTGTCACCTTTGCCGTGTTCTTCACGAGGTGCCACGTTTCATCCGTCATTTCCATTTCCACAAGGACATAACCCGGGAAGAAACGACGCTCGGTCACCGATTTGTGACCGCCTTTCACCTCGACCACCTCTTCAGTCGGGACGAGGATTTGACCAAACTGGTCTTGCATGCCAGCACGTTCGATGCGCTCTTGAAGCGCACGTTGCACGCTCTTCTCCATGCCGGAGTAGGCGTGCACCACGTACCAACGTTTGCCGCTCGGGGATGCCGGAGTATCGCTCATATCATTTCCAACCCAGAATCACCGAGAAAATCGCCCATTCGATGGATTTATCGCTAATCCAAAGAAAGATCGCCATGACGAACACGAAGCCGAACACTACGAGCGTTGTCTGGGTGGCCTCTTTACGAGTCGGCCAGACAACCTTGCGAACTTCTTTGTATGAGTCTTTGGCGAAAGCGATGAAACCCTTGCCAGGCGCGGAGAGAAGACCGACTGCAACACCCGCGATAGCGCCAACAGCCAAGGCGGCTCCGCGGACGTACCATTCCTGGCCGCTGAGCCAGAAGAACCCCACGAACCCGGCCAAGACCAACAATACGCCCGCGACGAGCATCAGCTTGTCGCCGGATGTATTTACAGTTTCGACGGAAGGATTCGCCATAACACCTTAACGAAGCGCCACATACGGCGCGAGAGTTGGCAGGGGCAGAGGGAATCGAACCCCCAACCTTCGGTTTTGGAGACCGACGCTCTGCCAGTTGAGCTATACCCCTAAACCATTTTGGGGTTGACGACACCGCCAACCCCGAAACTACCGATCAACGAGAACTTTCTGGCGTTACTCGAGAATCTTTGCGACCACACCTGCGCCGACCGTACGGCCGCCTTCGCGGATTGCGAAGCGCAGACCTTCTTCCATCGCGATCGGGTTGATCAGCTTCACCGTGATCGACACGTTGTCGCCCGGCATGACCATTTCCTTGTCCTTCGGCAACTCGATCGAGCCCGTCACGTCCGTCGTACGGAAGTAGAACTGCGGACGATAGTTGTTGAAGAACGGCGTGTGACGACCACCTTCGTCCTTGCTCAGCACGTACACTTCAGCCGTAAAGTGCGTGTGCGGGTTGATCGAACCCGGCTTCGCCAGAACCTGGCCACGCTCCACGTCTTCACGCTTCGTGCCGCGCAGCAGGATACCCACGTTGTCGCCGGCCTGACCCTGGTCGAGCAGCTTGCGGAACATTTCCACGCCCGTGCACGTCGTCTTCACCGTCGGCTTGATACCGACGATTTCGATTTCTTCGCCGACCTTGACAACACCGCGCTCAACGCGACCCGTCACCACCGTGCCGCGACCCGAGATCGAGAACACGTCTTCCACCGGCATCAGGAACGCACCGTCAACTGCGCGCTCCGGCGTCGGGATGTACGTGTCCAGCGCATCAGCCAGGTTCATGATCGCCACTTCGCCCAGCTCGCCCGTGTCGCCTTCCAGCGCCAGCTTGGCCGAACCCTTGATGATCGGCGTGTCGTCGCCCGGGAAATCGTACTTCGACAGAAGTTCGCGAACTTCCATTTCGACGAGTTCCAGCAGCTCAGCGTCGTCCACCATGTCGCACTTGTTCAGGAACACGATGATGTACGGAACGCCAACCTGACGCGCCAGCAGGATGTGCTCGCGCGTTTGCGGCATCGGGCCGTCTGCAGCCGAGCACACCAGGATCGCGCCGTCCATCTGCGCTGCGCCCGTGATCATGTTCTTCACATAGTCAGCGTGGCCCGGGCAGTCGACGTGTGCGTAGTGGCGGTTAGCCGTTTCGTACTCGACGTGTGCCGTGTTGATCGTGATACCACGTGCCTTTTCTTCCGGCGCCGCGTCGATCTGGTCGTATGCCTTCGCTTCGCCGCCAAACTTCTTGGTCAGCACCGTCGTGATCGCTGCCGTCAGCGTGGTCTTGCCGTGGTCAACGTGACCGATCGTGCCGACGTTCACGTGCGGCTTGGTCCGCTCAAACTTACCCTTGGCCATTTTCGACTCCTAAGAGGATTTATCCGTACGTTGCGCCGCGCGCAAACAATCACCGAGTACTTCTGGTGCCCATGGGCAGGATCGAACTGCCGACCTCTCCCTTACCAAGGGAGTGCTCTACCACTGAGCCACATGGGCGCTACTTCTTTGTTACTGGAGCGGGTGAAGGGAATCGAACCCTCGTCGTAAGCTTGGAAGGCTTCTGCTCTACCATTGAGCTACACCCGCAAGGATCCATGGATTCCCAACTACTGCTACAGCTTGCATTCTGGTGGAGGAGGTTGGATTCGAACCAACGTAGGCGTAAGCCAACAGATTTACAGTCTGCCCCCTTTAGCCACTCGGGCACCCCTCCGCAGAGAACTGATGATTATGAGGGAACAACCGCTTGCTGTCAAGGCTTGCTTGACCGTTCCAAACTCATAGCTCTCACTTATATAGTGATTCCAACGCCCGCCGTAAACGCAGAAACCCCACCTTTATGGGGTGGGGTTTCTGATGCTGCAGGGGAGCCTGA
>NZ_JAQQCQ010000017.1:0-180339 GCF_046030355.1 Paraburkholderia caffeinilytica | reverse complement strand
CGGCCGCAAAGAAAAGTAGGCAAAAGAAAGCGGCTCACACCATGCCTGCTAAGCGGGAATCGCGGTCCGCTGCGGGTAGTGGTGCATCTGGAATCTGTGTTCTCGCACATTCAGCGATACTGACAAAGGACTCATTCTTCCGGCGGCGCTGCGCGCGCCGAAGCGTGTTTCTGAAACCGGTGCTTTGGTTTTTTTAGTATCCGCCTTTTGTTGGTGGTGGGGTTGGGGCTGTTTTTTTATAGGTGGCTGCCAGATCTGCTGCTGCCCGGCTTAGTAGGCCCGTGTCCGTGCCCACCGCTACGAATGTTGCGCCGGCCGCCAGATATTCGGCCGCAATCGCCGCGTCTGGTGCCAGTACGCCCGCCGCTTTGCCGGCGTCCCGCACTTTTCTAATGCCGTCGCATATCGCTTCGCGGACGCTCGCGTCGCCCGGTTTGCCCAGCAAACCCATCGATGCACTTAAATCCGCCGGGCCGAAGAACACGCCGTCAATGCCTTGCACCTTTGCAATCGCCGACAGATTCTCCATCCCCTGCACGGTTTCTACCTGGACTAGTACGCACAATTCTTGGGCGGCCGTGTTCAGGTAGTCGGGTATCCGGTTCCAACGTGAGGCGCGCGCCAACGCACTCCCCACGCCGCGGATGCCCTGCGGGGGATAGCGCGTCGCCGCGACGGCGTCTGCGGCTTGCTCCGCTGTGTCGATCATCGGCAGCAGTAAGGTCTGTGCGCCTATGTCGAGCAATTGCTTGATCAACGCGCTGTCGCTTCGCACGGGACGCACCACCGGATGCGATGCGTATGCCGCTACGGCCTGCAATTGCGCGAGCGTGCTGCGGACGTCGTTCGGTGCGTGCTCGTTGTCGATCAACAACCAGTCGAATCCGGCCGTGGCCAGCAACTCGGTCACGTACGCGTCGGCAAGCGCCGCCCATAAGCCGAATTGCGGCTTGCCCTCGGCTAGCGCGCGCTTGAAGGTGTTTTGCGGTAGAGACATGTCGATCAACTCAAATGAGCTCAAATGAAATTCAAACCAATGCCGCCCAGCGGACCATAGTCGACATGGAAGGTGTCGCCCGCGCGTGCCGGAATCGGACTGGTGAACGAGCCGCTCAGAATGACGTCGTTCGCGTTCAGTACTTCATCGTAAGGGGCGATCTTGTTCGCGAGCCATGCAACGCCCGTCGCAGGATGGTTCAGCACGGCCGCCGCAAGCCCGCTTTCTTCCACGGCGCCGTTCTTGTAAAGCAATGCGCCAACCCAGCGAAGGTCGACATCCATCGGGCGCACGGGTCGGCCGCCCAATACAATGCCGGCGTTGGCCGCGAAGTCGGAGATCGTGTCGTAGACCTTGCGCGGCGCCTTCGTTTCGCGGTCGAACTGTTCGATGCGCGCGTCGATAATTTCCACCGCAGGGGTCACATAGGCGGTGGCGTCCAGCACGTCGAATAGTGTGACGCCAGGACCCTTCAAGGGCTTGCTCAATACGAAGGCCAGTTCAACTTCCACGCGCGGCGCAATGAAGCGGTCGGCACGGATGTCCTGGCCGTTCTCGATGAACATGCTGTCGAGCAACGGTGCATAGTCGGGTTCGTCAATCTGCGACGAACGCTGCATCGCGCGTGAGGTCAGGCCGATCTTGCGGCCCTTGATCACGTGGCCCTCGGCCAGTTTGAGCTTGACCCACTCGCGTTGGATTGCGTAGCCGTCCTGTACGGTCATCTCGGGATACTTCGCCGAGAAATGGCGCAGCTGGGTGCGGGTTTTCTCGGCGTTGTCGAGTTGCGCCGCAAGGTCGCGGATAGTCTGTTCGTCTAGCATAGTGGTTCTCTATAAGCGGCTACCCGGCCCAGCCAAGTGGGTCGGAATGTCGGGCCGGTGCATCGAGCCTGGGATCCCTGGCCCATGTTTCAAGCCCACGCCTTAAGCCCGGGTATCAGGTCTTCAGTCGCGCGTGCAGATTGTTGTGCTTCCACGTGCCGGCTTCGCTGAATTCATTGATCTCAAGCGATAACGCCAGGCCGTGTTGTTCGAACTCGGCAGCGAAGTGTCGTTTGATCGCATCAAATAGCGCATCGCCGGTCGCCTTTTTAGCGGCGTCTGAGCGGCCCGCGCCGATTTTCAGGTTCGCATGCAGGAAGGCGGCGCCAGGCCGGCCGTCGGCAACGCAGTATTGATCGCAGCGCAAGGCGCGCACGCGGATGCCGCCGAGTGGATAAACGCGTTGTTCGTTCTCGCGCTGCGCGTCAAGGCAGGCCGCGAGCGATGTGCAAAGCTGTCCAATGCTGTCTTCGTCAGCAAGATTGGCGCTGTATTCGAGTGTCAGATGCGGCACGGCAAGCTCCTTTCTCAGGACTTAAGCGGGCAGGGGCGTCACGGGAAAGATCGCATTGATCTGGCCGGTGCCGGAACTGCCGAAATACGGTGTGACGACTTCAACCTTGCCGTCGTAACGATCCCAACCGAGTGCGCCGAGCAGCATCGCGGTGTCGTGCATGCCGCCTTCGCCCCAGCATTTCTCGTTGTAGAGCGGCAGCATCTCGCAGAAGGTCTTCCAGTCGCCGGCTTCCCACAACTCGACCACCTTGCGGTCAATCTGTTCGAGAAACGGATTCCATACCTTGTGCATGAACTGCTCGGCCGTGCCGTTGTTGGCGAAGTGGTGGCTCAATGAACCGCTCGCCAGAATCGCAACGGTGCCGTCGTAACGTTCCTCGATGGCCTTACGCACCGCGAGGCCGAAGCGCGCGCTGGTTTCGAGGTCGTGCCACATGCACCAGCCGGCTACCGACACGGTCTTGAAGTGCTGGTCGCTGTTCATATACCGCATCGGCACCAGCGTTCCGTACTCGAGTTCGAGCGTGGTCTCGCTGTGCGCGCGGCTTTTCACGCCCATCTCATTCGCGACTTCCGCGATCAGCTCGCCGAGCCCGACGTTGCCGGGATACGCGTACGGCATGTTCTTGATGAAATGCGGCAGTTCGTTGCTCGTATAGACGCCTTCGAATGCCGGCGCGCAATTGATGTGGTATTCGCTGTTCACCAGCCAGTGCACGTCGAATACGACAATCGTATCCACGCCCAATTCGCGGCAACGCCGGCCGATTTCATGGTGGCCGTCAATGGCGGGCTGACGGCAGCCCTTGTGCGGACCGTCGAGTTCGGACAGATATAACGACGGGACGTGAGTGACTTTTGCTGCCAACGCGAGTTTGCCCATCGCGGTCTCCTATGCTGTGTGGCGCGAGGCGTGATGCTCTCGCGCATCAATGATCCGCGTTTCAGACGCCCCAGCGCGGGATGTGATGGGAGCCGAGCGATACGCACACGTTCTTCGGTTCGAGGAATACTTCGTAGCTCCACGTACCGCCTTCACGGCCGACGCCCGATGCCTTGGTGCCGCCGAACGGCTGGCGCAGATCGCGCACGTTCTGGCTGTTGACGAAGCACATGCCGGCTTGAACGGCAGCGGCGACGCGCAGCGCGCGGCCGGTGCTCTCGGTCCAGATGTAGCTCGACAGGCCGTAGGAAATATCGTTGGCGAGTTTGATCGCGTCGGCTTCGTCGTCGAACGGAATCAGGCAGGCCACCGGGCCGAAGATCTCTTCCTGCGCGATTCGCATGCGGTTGTCCACGTCGACGAATACCGTGGGCTGCACGAAGTTACCTTTGCGCATGGCTTCGGGTAAGTCGGGCGCGTCGAGTCCGCCGCACGCGAGGGTGGCGCCTTCTTTCGGACCCAGTTCGATGTAGCTGCGCACCTTGGCCAGATGCCCCTGGCTGATCATCGGGCCGACGATCGTGCTGTCGGCCAGCGGATCGCCCACCGTCAAACGCTTCGCGCGTTCGACGAAACGCTCGGCGAAGCGCGCGTAAATCGAGCGCTGCACCAGAATGCGCGAACCTGCCGTGCAGCGTTCGCCATTGTTCGAGAAGATCATGAACACGGCGGCATCGAGCGCGCGTTCGAAATCGGCGTCGTCGAAAATCACGAACGGCGATTTGCCGCCCAGTTCCATCGAAAACTTCTTCAGGCCCGCGGTCTGCACGATGCGGTTGCCGGTTGCCGTCGAACCGGTGAACGACACTGCATGCACATCCGGATGCGCCACCAGCGGTTCACCGGTGTCCTTGCCGAAGCCATGCACGACGTTCAGCACGCCGGCGGGAATGCCGGCTTCGAGCGCGAGATTGCCGAGCATCGAGGCGGTTAGCGGCGACAGTTCGCTCATCTTCAGCACGGCGGTATTGCCGAATGCGAGGCAGGGTGCGACTTTCCACGTCGCCGTCATGAATGGGACGTTCCACGGCGAGATCAGCGCGCAGACGCCGACCGGATGGAACAGCGTGTAGTTCAAATGCGTATCGGTAGGGTACGTGTGGCCGTCGACACGCGTGCACATCTCCGCGAAATAGCTGAAGTTGTCGGCGGCGCGCGGCACGAGTTGCTTGCGCGTTTGCGAGATCGTCTGGCCGGTGTCCTTCGTCTCGGTCTCCGAGATGTCCGGCACATTTTTCGCGATCAACTCGCCGAGCTTGCGAACGATCTTTGCGCGTTCCGCCGCGGGTTTGCCGGCCCATGCCGGAAACGCTTCCTTGGCCGCGCGCACGGCGGCGTCGATATCTTCCGCACCGCCGCGGGCCACTTCAGCGAGCACGTCTTGTGTCGCCGGATTGACGGTCTCGAAGTAGTCTTGCGCGGCGCTGGATTTGCCGTTGATCAGATGTTCGATTCGCATTGCCCTGTCCTTTCTCTTGTGCTGTCTTTCACTGTCGACCGGCGTTCACGCTTTGGCGCGTTACGCCGGTCCCATGCAACGTGGTCGATCAGGCGCGGTTAAAGTCCGCGTCCGATGCGATCGTATTGACGAGACGGCCAAGGCCGTCGATTTCGCAGACCACTTCGTCGCCCGCATTGACGTTGACGATGCCTTCCGGCGTGCCGGTCAGGATCACGTCGCCAGGCGCGAGGGTCATGAAGCTGCTCAGGTATTCGATCAACGCCGGGATATCGGTGACGAGATCGCGCGTATTGCCGTGTTGCTGCCGCGTGCCGTTCACGAATGTGCGCAATTCGAGTTGCGTGACGTCTTCGACATCGGCGGCATCGACGAACCAGGGGCCGAGCACCGTGCCGCCGTCGCGATTCTTGACGCGCAGGTTGGGACGGTAATAGTTCTCCAGGTAGTCGCGGATCGCATAGTCGTTGGCGATCATGTAGCCGGCCACGTGCTGCATGGCGTGGTCGCGCTTGACGTTCTGCGCGGTCTGGCCGATCACGACGGCCAGTTCGCACTCGTAGTGCATGAAGGTGACGTCGGCGGGGCGGCGTGTGAAGCCACGATGACCGATGACCGCGCCCGGGCCTTTGAGAAAGACCAAAGGCTCTTCCTGCTTGTTGAACTGCAATTCCTTCGCATGCTCCGCGTAGTTCAAACCGAGCGCGAAGATCGTGCCGACCTCGATCGGCGCGAGCCACACCACTTCATCCTCGCGACGGACGCGGCCATCGGCGAGGCGCACGCCGTTGGCGTCCGGATAGGCTTCATGAATCGCCCCTGCATACGCAACACGGCCACGCATCATGGTTGTTCTCCATCTTGTTCTGCCGCACCGGCAAACGACACCTCGAGCGGCGGCAATCCGTCAATCGACAGCGTGGCCGTGTCGCCGATATGCGCCACCGGCGAACCATGCGGCACGCCGAGCGTAATGACATCACCGGCACTCAGTGTCATGAAATCGGTGACGTCCGCAATCAATTGCGCCACGTTGCGTACCGACGACGCAGTACTCGCGGTGAAGACTTCACGTCCTGGAAGCGAAACCCTGATCGACAGATTGTCCGGCGCAGCAAGATGACGCGCCGCAACCACCGCCGGCCCGATCACGCAAAAGCCGTCACGCGCCCGGAACCTGACCGAAGGCCGGTACACGCTTGCATGCGGCACGCTCAGATCGGCGACCAGCGTATAGCCGGCGATGTAGTCGAAGGCATTCCCGGCGCTGACGCGTGTTGCAGTGCGGCCGATCACGATACCCAGTGAAGCGCCGACCTCCACACCCAATGCATCGTCAGGCACGACAACACGCGCGCGGTGACCGGCGAACGTATTGCGCGGCTTCAGATAGAGAACCGGCGCTTTGGGTGGGGCTTTATAGGGGGCGGCATGCACCGCCTCGCCCAACGCCGCGAGGGCGGCCCGGTCGTTCAGCAAGGTTCCATAAACGGCGCCGGAAACCGGCGCACGGCAGGCCATGCCGCGTGCGAGCAGCGCGGCAACGGTGTGCGCATCCACGTCGCGAGGCAGCGCGTCGCCCTCGGGATGCAGCAGGTGATCGGCAAGTGCAAACATAAATCAGCTGTCTCTCGGAGAAAACACTAACATGTTAGTAGTATTGCGCTTGATATCATCCACGGTCAATAGCCTGTCGGCTGATCGCGGGTTTTCCCTTAAGCTTCGACAGCTGCTTTTAACTTATCCGCCATGTCCGCTTCCGCTTCTACCCGAGTTTTGCACCGTAACCTGCCGATGTTGCTGCTGCGCGCCAGAGAAAAAATGATGGAGCGTTTCCGGCCATTGATTACCGCGCATGGACTGACCGAACAGCAATGGCGCGTGATTCGCGCGCTCAATGAGCATGGGCCGATGGAGCCGCGCCACATCTCCGATATCTGCACGATTTCGAGCCCGAGCATGGCCGGCGTGCTCGCGCGCATGGAGAGCATGGAACTCGTGACCAAGGAGCGTTTCGCGGAAGACCAGCGCCGCGTGCTGGTGTCGCTCACCGAGACAAGCGTGGACCTGGTGCGCGTGATCTCGAAGGATCTCGAATCGCACTATCGCGAGCTGGAGCGCAAGGTCGGGCCGGAAATCGTCGAGCGCGTGTATCGCGCGGTCGACGATCTGCTTGCCGGCCTCGAAGAAGAGGACGCGTGAAGAGGGCGAGTGAAGCGGCCGCTCAACCGGCCTGGTCAATCCGCCTGATTATTCGCCCTGAGTGGGCGCCGCAGCTTGGGTAGCGGCGTTTTCGCGCAGCCCGAGCAGCCACGGAATCTGGCTTTTGTCATGCATGCCGAGCTTCTTGTACGCGCAGCGCAAATAGTGGCGCACGGTGGTGGGCGAAATCGCCATGCGTTGCGCGACTTCCTTGTGTGAGAGGCCGTCGCCGTACAGTTTGATCGCGCTCAGTTCGCGTGGACTCAGGCGGTCGAGCGGCGAACGTTGGCGTGCTTCCAGCTGAAACAGGCCGACCACCGGCGAGCAGCTCACCGTCACCGTTTCGCCGACATACGGCTGGCCCGTGTCCGCGTGCAGATGCGCGACCAGCGGCGCCGGCAGATGCTGGTTCTGATAGCCCGGCCATTCGCTGCGCAGAATGGTTTCAAACGCTTTATCTGCCTGGTGCACCGCACCGAAACCGTCGCAGATCGCCCGTGCCGGCGTCGAGACGCCTTCGCGGCGCTCGCGTGTCAGTTGAAACGAGCGGCTGATCGTGAGCGCCGCGCTCAAGTGCGGAATCACGTCCTCCAGCGTTTGCGCATCCGCCGCGGAGAACGGCTTGTCGAGCGCACGGCGATACACCGAGAGGAAAGTCGCGAGCCCAAAGCGATGATCCAGCGCCGATACCACCATCAATTGCGCGAGCCCGTATTTGATCGCCCAGTTGCGAAAACGCGGGTCGATGCCGGGCGCTACGATCGACACGTCCAGCGCGCGGCCGTAGCGGTTCATCGAACCGATCGCGAGCGGATCGCAGTCGCGCACGCGTTGCCAGTCGGTAAAGAACTCGCCCGGCAAGCCATAGACGAAGCTGTTGTGCATCACCGGACCGTTGGCCGTGTGCGTCGTCACGCCGGTCCAGCCGGCGTCGAACGGCAGATGCTGCGATAGAAGGCGGAAGAAGCCGTGCTCGAATTCGCCGATGCCGGTGCGGTTAGCGAGCGCATAGAGGTCGAGCAGGAACAGGCTTAGGCCGCGCGCCGCGGTGCCGTTGCCGGAAAGCGTGCCTTCGAAGTCGGCGCTGCGCTGTTCGAGCGGTGCACCGGCGTAGTCGTCGAGCGGAATGGCGTGGGGCATTTCGCCCAACTGATCGATAACCCGCTTCGTATCTGCGGTGACTGTCACGCTGGCTCCTTCGGCTGTCGATACGGCGCGTCCGGCCGCTTGTGCGGCGTGCGGATCGATTATACGTGGCGCTTTTTTTGAAAAACGCCGCGCTGGAAATGGCGCTACGCCCCCCTCATTTGAACGGCCCCGGCCGCGGATGCCGCGCTGTGTCATTGCGCCGGACCATTCGACACAACCACGCCCGTCAATCGCATCGGGGCGCTGCGCAAGCGCGTGCGGGTTTTCCATACCGTTCATCTGGACGTCTAGTCAGCGCAATTGCCGCTACCGACACTGCCGTTGCACTCGATAAGGAATGCAACCCGCAGCAACGGACACATTACAAAAATATCAGACGGCTTGGAGCTTCTCGATGAAACGAAACGAATCACGGCAACGCAGCAGTCGACGAAAGACGTTAGCAGCATTGAGCGTGGCGGCAGGTTTCTGCGCCGCGACCGCGCACGCGCAATCGAGTGTCACGCTGTACGGTTTGATCGACGCGGGCATTCAATACCGCACGAACGCGGACGGCCAGCATAGCGCGGTCAATCTGCAGAACTATGGCGTGTTGCCGTCGCAGATCGGATTGACCGGCACCGAAGACCTGGGTGGCGGCCTGCAGGCGATCTTCCGCCTCGAGCAGGGCATCAACGTGAATGACGGCACGGCCACGGTGCCGGGTTATGCATTCTTTCGCGGGGCTTACGTCGGATTGACCGGCAAGTTCGGCACCATCACGCTCGGGCGGCAGTTCAGCGTGCTGTTCGACCGCACGGTGTTCTACGACCCGCTGCTGTATGCGGCGTACAGCGGGCAGGGCGTGCTGGTGCCGCTGTCGGCCAACTTCATCGATAACTCGGTGAAGTTCAAGAGCGCCGATTACGGCGGCTTCAGTGCCGAAGCCTTGGCGGCGACAGGTGGCGTGGCGGGCAATTCGCGCTCCGGCCGCGTGCTGGAAATCGGTGCGCAATACGGCGGCAATGGCTACGGCATCAGCGCGGCATTGCATCGGGCGCAAGGCACGGCGTCCGCCGACGGGGATACCTCGGGACTGCAGCAGACCATCGGCACGCTGGCCACGCATTGGGACATCGCGACGCTTTCGCTCTATGGCGGGGCGGAGCGGCAAACGGGTTCGCTCGCGCCGTCGAAAACAGTGGCGTGGGGCGGGGCCCGCTATCAGCTCAACAATTTCGTCGGACTCGCGGGCGGTGTCTATCAGACCTGGTCGAACACGCCGAGCGTCGGCCATCCGACGCTGTTCATCGCGAGCGGCACCTACGCGCTGTCAAAGCGCACGGTGGCGTATGTGAATCTGGGCTATTCGCGCAACAGCAGTCAAAGCTCGCAGCCGGTTTATGAATACGACGCCACGCCGCTCGACGGCGCGTCGCAGTTCGGCGCGATGCTCGGCATGTATCACACGTTTTGAGTTTGCACGCCGCCGGCGTGGCGCTGCAGTTTCGACAGCGCCGGCTCGTAGCCGCCTCTCACAGGCCGCTTATCGGTCTTCGTTGTAATCGCAACCGTTACCTCTGAGCCCCATGAAAACTCCTTCGACTTCTTCATTTGCCACGGCCACTGCGGCCACGGCGTCCGCGGCCGCGCCGCGCGAATTTGCGACGTCCACGCTGCTGTCGCTGGTGGTATTCGCGGCCATTACACCGTTGCTGTTGCTGGTCGCGCCGGCCGTCGCTGCGCAACTCGGTGGACAGCTCGGATTGAGCGCTTCGCAGATCGGCACATATTTCTTCGTCGAACTCGGGGCGTTCAGCTGCGCGACCTTGCCGTCGCTCCTGTGGTTGGGACGGGTCGACGCGCGCCGGGTCGCGGCGATCGCCACGGCGGTGTTTTGCCTCGGCAATTTCGCCACGGCAGTCCTGATGCCGGGTTTCGTCGCGTTGCTGGTGCTGCGCGCGTTGACAGCGCTCGGCGGCGGCACGCTCATGGTGCTGTGCATGACGAGCGCCGCGACGAGCGGCAATCGCGACCGCGTGTATGGCTTGTGGGTGGTCGGTCAGCTGGTGGCCGGTGCGCTCGGCCTGTTCGTGCTGCCGCATCTGTTCGACGCGTTCGGACTGCGCGCGTTGTATGTCGCGCTCGCCGTACTCGCGCTGATTGCATCGCCGCTCACACGCGGCTTCGATCCGGCATTGGGCAGCGCCAGCGGTAAGCACGCGCAACAGGCCGGCTCCGGCATGAAGGGTGGAAACAGCGGGAGCATTGCAAATAGCACGGGGTTTCTCGCGACGCTGGTGATCGGCGGCGTGCTGGCTTTCTATGTGGCGATCGGCGGCGTCTGGACGTTCGCGAGCAAGGCGGCGTCGCTCGCCGGACTCGACGCCGGACATACCGGCGAACTGCTGGCGATCGCGAGCGTGATGGGCATTGTCGGCGCGGCGTGCGCATCGTTCATCGGCAACCGGATCGCGCGTGCCGCGATGCTGCTGACGGGTTACGCGATTCTCGTCGCGGCTTTGCTCGGTCTGTCGGCGCACCCTGGTTCGACGGGTTATGCCGCTGCGATCTTCGCCTTCAAATTCGCGTGGACCTTCGTGTTGCCGTTCATCCTCGCCGCAGCCGCAAAAACCGATACGTCCGGGCGTCTGATCGCCACGCTGAACTTTGTGATCGGTGCTGGACTCGCGGTCGGTCCGCTGATCGCCGGTTTTCTGCTCGATGCCGGCGCGGGACTCGCTACGTTATTTCAGGGCGCGGCGGTGATCTGCGCATTGTCTTTCGTCTGCCTGTTGCGTGTGGAGCGCAGCGGGCGTGAAGTGCCGGGCGTGCGCCAGTGATCGTGCAGGCGAACCGGTCGATCTGAATCCGCAGGTGAACTACAGGTAAGAGAAATCATGAGTAAAACAGCATTTTTCACGGACGAACGCACCTTCTGGCATACAGGTGGCACGCATGCGCTGTTCTTTCCAGTCGGCGGCTGGGTGCAGCCGCCGTCGAGCAGTGGTTACGCGGAATCGCCCGATTCGAAACGCAGACTGCTGGCGCTGATCCAGACCTCGGGGCTGGCCGCATCGCTCGATATGCGGGGTGCCGGGCTTGCCACTGAAGACGATTTGCTGCGCGTCCATCCGCGTGATTATCTGAATCGCTTCAAGGCGCTCAGCGACACGACCGGCGGCGATCTGGGCGACCTCGCACCGTTCGGCAAAGGCAGCTATGAGATCGCCGCGCTTTCCGCAGGGCTGGCCATCAGCGCAATCGACGCCGTGCTCGACAAGCGGGCAAGCAACGCATTCTCGTTGTCACGGCCGCCGGGTCATCACTGTCTGCGCGACAAGCCGATGGGCTTCTGCCTGCTTGCCAATATTCCCATTGCGATCGAAGCGGCCCGTGCGAAATATGGCGTTGAACGCGTTGCGGTGATCGACTGGGACGTGCACCACGGCAATGGCACACAGTCGATCTACTACGACGATCCCAACACGTTGACGATTTCGCTGCATCAGGATCGCTGCTTTCCGCCGGGTTACAGCGGCGCGGATGAGCGCGGCACGGGAGCCGGCGTCGGCGCCAACGTGAACATTCCGCTGTTGCCGGGCGGTGGGCACGACGCCTATCTGTATGCGTTCGAGCGCATCGTGCTGCCCGCGCTCGATGCCTTCAGGCCCGACCTGATCGTCGTGGCGAGCGGGCTCGACGCGAGCGCGGTCGATCCGCTGGCGCGCATGCTGCTGCACAGCGAGAGCTATCGCGCGATGACGCAACTGATGCGCGATGCCGCCGAACGTCATTGCGGCGGCCGTCTGGTGATCGTGCACGAGGGCGGGTATTCGGAAGCGTACGTGCCGTTCTGCGGACACGCGATTGTCGAAACGTTGGCGGACGTTCGCACGCAGGTGACCGATCCGATGCTCGATCTGGCGATCGCGCAACAGCCGAATGACCGTTTCATGGCGTTTCAGCGCGGCTTGATCGATGAGCTGGCCGGCGAGTTCGAGCTGCTGTAACGCTTTTGATGCGCCCGGAGCGTTTGAAGCAAGCGCTGGACCTTCCATGCGGTTCGGGCCACTTGAAGCCGCGGGCGTTGTCATCCTTATGGTCGATGCCGTCACGCTCGCGGCCTCCGTACAGTAGTCACAGGCGCCGCGGCCTCGTATCCGATGCGAGTGAGCCACGGTCAATCATCGAACTACTGGAGCCATACAGATATGACATCTCAACCCGTTTTTATCCAGGTCGGCGCGCTGGCCGAAGGTTTCGCTCCCGACAGCCACATCCTGCCGCCCGTCGACGATCTGACCGGCCGCACGTTGCGGCTCGAATTCGCCGACGGCGCGCCCGAGACGTTGACGTTCATCTCCGCTGGCGCGCTGCGTGCGTCGAATGGTGAATTCGAATGCCGGGTCACGTCGGTGCGCGACGGCATTTACTTCGTCGATTACGTCGGCGGCGGAGACGGCTCGCGGCCAACCGCGACGAGCTACGTACTCGATGTGAAACAGGGCTTGTGCACCTCGGTGACCGGCACCTTGCCGAACGAAAGCGAAGCCCGTACCGATGCGTTCACGCGTGTCGAGCGGGGCATGGAGCTGACCGGCGTACAGGCGCGGTTCCGTCACGGCAGGATTGCACAACAGGACGCTCACGCTCGCGCAGACGCGCCTTTGCATCATCCGACTCGCGAGCTGATCGGCATGCGCAATCTGTACACGTATAGCGCCACGGAACAGTACGAACACGTTTATCTGAACGACAACTTCTATGCGTGGCAATGCCTCTCCGGCGTGGAAGCCGGTCTCGCCGATGTGGACCGTTGCCACTACATCGCCATCGCTGACGATCTGTACCTGTTCGTCTGGCGAGAAAAAATCATTCCGACGCTTGGCGTGGTGATGATCGACCTCGAACGCAAGAAGACTGACGGCAAGATTTTTGGGTATCAGGGCAGCCAGTTCGACACGCTGTCGAATTTCCCGGTCGGCGCGCTTGCGCAAGTGCTCAACGTGACGCGGCATCCGCAATGAACGGCACAGCGCATACGACGAGCGCACGCGATTTCGCCGGCAAGGCGGTGCTGGTGACCGGCGGCGCGCAAGGCATCGGACGCGGCATCGCCGAGGCGTTCGCCGCGCGCGGCGCTTCGGTGGCGATTGCGGATCTGCGCATCGATAGCGCCGCCGAAGCGGCGCAACGTCTGATGCAGCAGGGCGGCGTGGCCCGCGCTTACGAAGCGGACATGGCCGAGTATGCGCAGATCGAGCGCCTCATCGCCGATGTGGAAGCGGACTTCGGCGGGCTCGACGTGGTTGTGCACAACGCCGCGTATTTCCCGCTCACCGCCTTCGATGCGATTACGCCCGCAATCCTGCAGCGCACCTTCGCGGTGAATCTCGCCGCGCTCTTCTGGCTCGCGCAGGCGGCGACGCCCGCGTTCATCCGGCAAGGCGGCGGGCGCATGCTGGCGACCTCGTCGGTGACGGGGCCACGCGTCGCGTATCCGGGGCTCGCGCACTATGCGGCGTCGAAGGCGGGCGTGAACGGTTTCATTCGCGCGGCGGCGTTGGAGCTGGCGAAGCACCGTATCACGGTCAACGGTGTCGAGCCCGGCATGATCCGCACGCCTGCGATGGGCAATCTCGGCGACGATGCGCACAACCGCCGTATCGAACGGGCGATTCCACTCGGAAGGCTGGGCGAACCGGCGGATATCGCGGCGGCCATGCTGTTTCTGGCTTCCGATGCGGCCTCATACATTACCGGCCAAACCATCGTGGTCGACGGCGGCGCGACCTTGCCGGAGTCGACCGCCGTGCTGGGCTAAGGCGCGCCGGCCTCGCTTACATATGATCGAACGCCAGCGTCGGGACATCCACGATCGAGGAGCCGCCGTCGGCAACGAGGGTGGCGCCCGTCACGATCGATGCAGCGGGCGACACCAGAAACTCGCATACGCCGGCAATTTCTTCGGCGTGCGCGGGACGGCGCAACGGCACATCGGCGCAGACACGCTGGTAGGCCGCGTCGAGCGTTTCGTCGTAGCGCTGCATCAATGGTTGCATTTCCGCATCGGCCATCGGCGTGCGGACCCAGCCGGGGCAGACCGCGTTGACGCGCACGCCGTGCGGACCGTAGTCGCGCGCAAGCGAGCGCGTCAGGCCGATCAGCGCGTGCTTCGACGTGGTGTAACCGCAGACGGCGGGCCCCGCTGCGAGCGACGCAATCGAGGCCACCAGCACGATCGCGCCGCGGCGTTCGATCAGATCGGGCAGGCAGGTGCGGGCGGCGACGAAGGCCGTGTCGAGATTTGCGCGCATTGCGGCGGACCAGGTGTCGTCGTCGGTTTCGGTGGCGGTGCCCATGCCGAAACCGCCGGCGCAGCCGATCAAGGCATCGACAGTGCCGCCGTCGGCCTTGATCGCGGCGATGAAGCGCTGCCAGTCGGCGGCGCTGGCAGCGTCGCCGGCGAGTGCCAGGCCGCCGGTTTCGCGCGCGACCCGTTCGAGCGGCTCGCGGCGCCGGCCGATCAGCGCCACGCGTGCGCCGCGCGAAGCAAACAGCCGCGCGCAGGCTTCACCGATACCGGTGCCCGCGCCTGTGATGACAACCGTGCGTTGTTGAGACATGGCATTCCTTACGAATGTGATTGGACGCGATCTGGCGTGATGAAAGGAGCGAAACGTGAACCCAGAGTCTAGGCATGAGAGGCGGTCCGCGGAATCAGGCAAAAGGATGACAACGCGACTGCCGTTTGAGCGCGCAGGTTGCGTCGATTTGCCAATTCGTGCTCACGCAATGGAATCGTACGTTCGTACGATGGTCTTGAGCTGGTGAACCCGGAGAGCGCCATGTTGAACACAATCCGCGACGAAGCCGTGTCCCAGCCCACCTTCGTGCCCGCGCTGGGCGCCGCGGTGAACGCGCTCGCGCAGTTGGTGCGGCCGTCGGCGACGGTTTTCTACTGGGTCGGCGCGGACAACGAACCGTCGGGTTTCGAATTGTTCGGCATGGCCGAGACGATGCACCGCACGTATTTGCAGCGCTACTGCACGCTCGATCCGATGCACCCGTCGCGCTTCTCGACGCAGTCGGGCAGCGTGCTCACGCTCGCGGGCGAGCTGCCCGAGACGGTGCGCAGCGGCTCGGTGTACTGGCGGCGCTTCCTGAATCCGCATCAGGTGGTCGACGTGATGGAGGTCCTGCTGCGGGATGGCACGCGAAGCCCCCGTCCGGTAGCGGCGTTTTCGCTGCTGCGCATGGCGCCCGCGGAGGCCTTCACTGAGGGCGAGCAGCAGCACGCGAGGGCAGTGCAGCCGTTGCTGGAAGCTGCGCTGGTGCCGGCGCTGCGTGACCAGCGGCCGATGCGCACCCATGTGCGTCACGGCGCCGATGCCGATGCCGATATCCGTTCGAACCTGACTCATCGCGAACAGCAGATCGCACGTCTCGTGCGCAACGGCTTGTCGAACAAGGAGATCGCCCGCGACCTCGCGCTCGCGCAGCCCACCGTCAAAACCCACCTGTTGCGCATGTTCCGCAAGCTCGGCGTATCGAGTCGTACGGAAATGATCGGCGCGCTGTTTCTTTAAAGGACCGACGCCATGTTCGATATCTCGACGATGGATGACACGTATGTCGGACCCGTTGAGGCCGATGAGCCGATGTTGCTCTACGCCGTCGCGGCCGTAGCGATGGTGTGCGTTTTGCGTTGCTCGTGCTGTTTTCCCTTAACCCACGGCGCGCCTGCCGATTAGCGCTAACGGTGGACGAACCGCCGTGACACCATTCTTCGACACGATGGCCCCGCGGCCATGGATCAGACAGCAACGAAACCCCAACGAGAGACCCAGGATATGAGTACCGATGCAACGATTGTCGTCAGCGATGCGGTTCGTGCGTTCGTGCAACGCGATTTCGGCCTGTTTATCGGCGGCGCGCAGCAACCCGCGCATTCGGAGCGCCGTCTCGACGTATTCAATCCGGCGAGCGGCGAACGCCTCGCAACGGTTGTGGATGCGGACGCGACCGACGTCGATCGCGCGGTGAGCAATGCGCGCGCCGCATTCGACGCACGTGTGTGGAGCGGCCTGCGTCCCGCCGATCGCGAGCGCATTCTGCTGCGCTTTGCCGATCTGCTCGAAGCCAACGCCGAAGATCTCGCGCAACTCGAAACCTTGAATCAGGGCAAGTCGATCAACATCGCCCGCGCGGTGGAAGTGGGCGCAACGATCGAATATGTGCGCTATATGGCGGGTTGGGCGACCAAGATTACCGGTGAAACGCTGGACGTGTCGATTCCGTTTCCGCCCGGCACGCGCTATACGGCGTTCACGCGCAAGGAGCCGATCGGTGTGGTGGCGGGTATCGTGCCGTGGAATTTCCCGCTGATGATCGCGGTGTGGAAGCTGGTGCCGGCGCTCGCGGCAGGGTGCACCATCGTCATCAAGCCATCGCCGGAAACGCCTTTAACGGCGCTGCGTCTGGCCGAGCTGGCGCTTGAGGCCGGAGTCCCCGCGGGCGTGTTCAACGTCGTCACCGGCGGCCGCGAATGCGGCGCCGCTCTCGCGGCGCATCCGGGCATCAGCAAGATTTCGTTCACCGGCTCGACGCCGACGGGCAAGCTGGTCGGCACGGCCGCCGTGCAGAACATGACGCGTTTTTCACTTGAGCTCGGCGGCAAGAATCCGGCGGTGATGCTCGCCGATATCGATGTCGAGCAGGCAATTCAAGGCGCGCTGGCCGGTGGTTTCTTCAACCAGGGGCAGGTGTGCGCGGCGGCTTCGCGCATTTACGTGCATCGCAGCAAGTACCGGCAAGTAGCGGAAGGTCTCGCCGATATCGCCAACGCCATGACGCTGGGACCGGGCCTCGACCCGGCGGCGCAGATCAATCCGCTCGTGTCCGCGCAGCACCGCGACCGCGTCAATCAACACATCGCGCGCGCTCAGGCAGCCGGTCTGACGTTTCTTGCCGGTGGCAAGCCGGTCGATCTGCCGGGCTACTACGTTCGCCCGGCCGTTATCGCCGACGTGCCGCACGACGCGGCAATCGTGCGCGACGAAGTGTTCGGCCCCGTGCTCGCCATCGTCCCCTTCGACGATCCGCTCGAAGCGCTGCGCCTCGCCAACGATTCACCGTATGGCCTCGCCGCGAGCCTGTGGAGCAATGACCTCAAGACCGTGATGAACCTCGTGCCGCAAATCGAGGCGGGCACGGTGTGGGTCAACTGCCACGTACCGCTCGATCCGGGCATGCCGTTCGGCGGCTTCAAACAGTCGGGCATCGGCCGTGAATTCGGCAAATACGCCATCGAAGGTTTTACAGAAACCAAGTCCGTGTGCATTGCGCATTGAGCCGAACACAGGCACATGCCAGCCACACGAACCTGCCAACAAACTGAACTTAATGGAGTAAGCACGATGGGAACGAACGATTCCGCCTTCTGGCATCCAATGCAACACCCGGCCGAGATGCAGCAACGCGAGCCGATCCGTATCGTACGCGGCGACGGCTGCTATGTGTTCGACGATCGCGGCAATAAGCTTGTCGATGGCGTGGCCGGTCTCTGGAATGTCAACGTCGGCCACAACCGGCGTGAAGTGAAGGACGCGATTGTGCGTCAGTTGGACGAGCTCGAATACTTCCAGCTCTTCGACGGTATTTCGCATCCACGCGCCGAGGAGTTGTCGAAGGTGCTGATCGAGATGCTCGAACCGGAAGGCATGCGCCGCGTGATCTACAGTTCAGGCGGCTCGGACGCGGTCGAATCCGCATTGAAGCTCGCCCGTCAGTACTGGAAGCTGAAAGGCGAAGCGGACCGCACCAAGTTCATTTCACTGAAGCAGGGCTATCACGGTACGCATTTCGGCGGCGCATCCGTGAATGGAAATACTGCGTTCCGGCGCAATTACGAGCCGAATCTGCCGGGCTGTTTTCACGTCGAAACGCCGTGGCTTTATCGCAATCCGTTCACGCAAGACCCTGCCGAGCTCGGCAGGATCTGTGCCGAGATGCTGGAGCGCGAGATCATTTTTCAAAGCCCCGACACGGTTGCCGCGTTCATCGCCGAACCGGTGCAGGGCGCGGGTGGCGTGATCGTGCCGCCGGACAATTACTGGCCGCTGATTCGTGAAGTGTGCGACAAGTACGGCATTCTGCTGATCGCCGACGAAATCGTCACGGGTTTTGGCCGGACCGGCAGCATGTTCGGCAGTCGCGGCTGGGGGGTGAAGCCCGACATCATGTGCTTTGCGAAGGGCATTTCTTCCGGCTACATTCCGCTTGGCGCAACCGCGTTCAACGAGCGTATCGAGCAGGCCTTCATGAGCAATGCGAATTTCACCGGTGCGTTGATGCACGGCTATACCTATGCGGGGCATCCGGTTGCGTGCGCGGCGGCGCTAGCCAACCTGAAGATCGTCAAGGACGAAAATCTGCCGGCGAATGCGGCGCAGCAGGGCGCGCATCTGCTCGAAGCGCTGCGTCCGTTCACCGAGCGCTACGCGGCCGTGGGTGACGTGCGTGGCAAGGGTCTGATGGTCGCGCTCGATCTGGTGAAGTCGAAGCAAACCCGTGAGCCGATCGACCCGGCTTCGGGCTATGCCAACGCGGTGGCGGAAGTGGCGCGCGCGCACGGTGCACTGGTGCGGCCGGTCGGCACGAAAATCATTCTGTCGCCGCCGCTGGTGGTCGAATCGGCGCAGCTCGACGCGCTGGTCGGCGCATTGGCCGCGGGCTTCGATGAAGTGAAATTTGCATAATTGACTTGGTCAAGTGTTGAGGCGCGCTGCAGAATGCACAGGTGCATTCCGGGTTGGGGCAGCGCGCGATGAAATGGAATCCGTGAAAGCGGCGCGGTTTTTTAAATCGAGCCGCATCCGTCAGCCTGGCATAACATTGCTTCTTCATTTGCAGCAGCGGTGTCGCGTGCCGTGGCGCCTGTCTGCATCCAGGTTGGCGTCCGCTACGACAGGCCGGACCGTCATCGCATGATGTAGCCTGTTCAGAGTAGGCGGGAGGGGACATGGACTTCCGGATCAGCACGCTTGCCGACGTGCACGATCATTCGCTGGCGGTGAGCGGATGGGAGCAGATTTATCGTCAGATGACGCCGGGCCGCTTCCAGAGCACGCTCGTGCAGGCGAGTTCGAACGACTTTCATTTCTTTCGCGAAACTACCAATCGCCGGGTGGCGCAGCACGGTGTATCGCCGGCCGGTCTCGCTTCGATCGCGGTGCCGTTGTATGCGCCGCTGGTCGGCACGTTTCAGGGGCGGCGCGTGGATGGCTATGCGCTGCTGCTGCTTGGGGCGGGCGAAGAGTTTCGCTTCTATACGCCGGAGTCGATGCACTATGCGGGCATTAGCGTGTCCGCCGAGATGATGGACGAGCTGCTGAGCGTGACGGTGGGCGAACACGTTAGCTGTCAGATGAGAGGCGGCGTGCTGGCGCTTTCCGACGAGCAAGGTGTAATGCTGCGCGAGCGGCTCGCGCCGTTTCTCGACTCCGCCGAGCGCAATGCTGCCGCGTTTGCGCATCCTGCTGCAACCAAGGTATTCCGCGACGAAATGATCAGCGTGCTGCTCGGCCTGATCGAAAGCGCGTCGCAGGCGCCGCCGCGAGACCTTACGCACACCACGTATAGCGACATCGTGCGGCGTTGCGAGCGCATTCTGCAAGACAACGCCGAACAACCGATTACGGTGCTCGATCTGTGCCGCGCGCTGCGGTGCAGTCGCCGAACCTTGCAAACCAGCTTCCAGCGCGTCGCCAACGTGACGCCAGTCGAATATCTCCGGTCGATCCGGCTCAACGCCGTGCGTCGGTTGCTACGCATGACGAGCGCGGAAGAACTATTGATCGGCGACGCCGCTTGCCGCTGGGGCTTCACACATCTTGGCTATTTCGCCCGCGAATATCGTGACCTGTTCGGCGAATTGCCGTCGCAGACGCCGCGCTTGAGCTGACGCGCGGCGTGCGTTGCCAGGACCGCGCGGGCGTGGCGTGCTGCCCGCCCGATTCTTCGCGCGTTTGCCGGTCGATGCTCAGGCCGACTCCTTGTCCAATTCTCACGCATGAACGGTTCCCGTTTGCGCGCGTGCTTGCGCACGTCCCGCCCGATCTTTCACGTCCGACCGCGATGGCTCGTCTGGCTGCGTGAGCCAACGCCTAGGCGTAAACCCACGTTCGCGCCGCATTGCCGATTTGTGCTCCCGCCCGGCATTTTTGATTTTCTACAGTGCAGCAACACTTGCACTGCGCCCGACCTTGTCGTGATGCAGACGAAGCACAATCCAGGAGCAAAAACTATGAGCGTCGTCGCTGAACCGTCACCGTCCACCGAGTTGCGTAAGGGAGCGTTGGGACTGGGCTTCATCATTTTCTTCGTGATCTCGGCGGCCGGACCGCTGGTCGCGATTGCAGGCGGCTTCCCAATCGGCATCATGCTCGGCAACGGCGCAGGCACGCCGGCCTTGCTGATCGCCACGGTGGCAATCCTGTTGATGTTTTCCGCCGGCTATACGGCCATGTCGCGGCACGTGACCAACGCCGGTGGCTTCTATGCGTTCACGGCTCGCGGTCTCGGCGGCACGGCGGGTGGCGCGGCGGCCTTGATCGCGCTGCTCGGCTACAACACGATGCAGATCGGTTTGTACGGCATGTTCGGCGCGGTGGCCTCGGGCTTCCTTAACGCGCACTTCAACCTCGGTACGCCATGGTGGATCTGCTCGCTCGCTGCGATGGCCAGTATCGGTGTGTTCGGTTACCGGCAGATCGATCTTTCTGCGAAGGTGCTTTCGCTGCTGGTATTCGGCGAGTACATCGTTGTGTTGATTCTCGATCTGGCCATTCTGAAAAACGGCGGCGATAGCGGTATCAACGCGGCTTCGTTCACGCCGCATATCTTCATGAGCGGCACGCCGGCAATTGGCTTTCTATTCTGCTTCGCGAGCTTCATTGGCTTCGAGGCGACCACGATCTATAGCGAAGAGGCGAAAGACCCGCAACGCACGGTGCCGTTGGCAACCTACATTTCAGTGCTGCTGATCGGCGTGTTCTATGCATTCTCCGCGTGGTGCATGGTGATTGGCGCTGGCAGCGACAAGATCGTCAAGACGCTCACCGCATTGAGCGATCCGACCACGTTTCTCTACTCGCTCTCCGATCACTATGCCAACAAGACGCTGACCGCAGCGATGAGCGTTCTGTTCATTACGAGCGTGTATGCGGGCCTGCTGGCTTTTCACAACTCGGCGTCGCGTTATTTCTTTGCCACCGGCCGTGAGGGTTTGCTGCCGCAAGCGCTCGGACGCACGCATCGGGTGCATTGCAGCCCGCATGTCGGCTCGCTTTTGCAAACGGCGGTGGCCGCGATCGTGGTGCTGGTGTTCATCGTCGCGCATGCCGATCCGGTTCTGACGCTGTTCTCGTGGCTCACGAACGTGGCGACGCTTTGCATCATCGCGTTGATGGCGCTTTCATCGGCGGCGGTGTTCGTGTTTTTCAAGCGCATTGGTCGTGACGACATAGGTGTGATGCGCGTCGGCGTGTTGCCGGTACTGTCCGGTCTCGCCCTGGCGGTCGTGCTGGTGCTCGCGATCGTGAATTTTCCGCTGCTGACCGGTGCGGGCGTGGGTGTGTCGTACGCGTTGACCGCCCTGTTGCCGATTTTCGCGGTGGCCGGCGTTCTCGCGGCGAAGAAACTCAAGCAGCGCGACCGTGATGCATTCGATCGGCTTGGGCGATCGAGGTTGTAAAGCATTTAGTAAAAGCGTAGCGACAACAAGACCTGAATTGCGGTTAGGAGGACATCGTGGAAATGGAGATCAAATGAGCTTTCGTACCATCCTTGCAGCAACGTTCGTAGGCGGCGCGTGCGCCGTCATGATGCCGCTCGCGCAGGCGGCCGCCGCGGCGGCCATACCGGCTACACCGCCCGCTGTACCCGGCGCGCGCCCCAATGTGCTGTTGATCGTCGCCGACGACGTCGGGCGCTCGGATATCGGCGCATTCGGTAGCGAAATCGCCACACCGAATCTCGATGCATTGGTCGCGCGCGGCCGCCTGCTCGACACGATGTACGTCGCACCGACCTGTTCGCCGACCCGTTCGATGCTGCTCTCCGGCATGGACAATCATCTGGCCGGCGTCGGCAATATGGCGGAAATGATCACACCGCATCTGACGCCGGAAGAAGTCAATCACCCCGGCTACGAAGGCGGCCTGAATCAGCGGGTGGCGGCCTTGCCGGAAATCATGAAAGACGCGGGCTACTGGACCGTGATGGCCGGCAAATGGCATCTGGGTGGCAGCGACGGCATGCGGCCAGACCAGCGTGGCTTCGAACGCTCGTATGCGTTGATGAACGGCGGTGCGTCGCATTTCAGGCAGAAGGTGATGGCGATTACGTCGGATGCACCGGAGCCGACCTATCGCGAGAACGGCAAGAAGATCGACCTGCCTGCCGACTTCTATTCATCGCGGACATACACCGACAAGCTCATTACCTATCTGCAGGATGCGCAGCGCGGCGGCAAGCCGTTCTTCGCGTATGCGGCCTATACGGCGGCGCATTTGCCGCTGCAAGCGCCTGACGATGAACTGCAGAAGGTGCGCGGCAACTACGACGTCGGCTATGACGTGATCGCGCAGCGCCGGATCGACAAGATGAAGCGCCTCGGTCTCGTGCCGAACGACGCGAAGCCCGCGCCGCTGCCGGAGGGGACGAAACCGTGGGGCGCCTTGAGCGCCGACGAGAAAGCGCGTTCGGCCCGCACGATGGAAGCCTATGCCGCGCTAGTAGCCGATCTCGACCGCAACGTTGGCCGCCTGATCGATTACCTGAAGGCGAGCGGTCAGTATGACAACACGCTGATCGTGTTCCTGTCGGACAACGGCCCGGAAGGCAATAAATGGGACGAGGACAGCGGCAACGCAAAATGGATTGCGCAGACCTTCGACAACTCGCTGGATAACATCGGCCGCGTCAATTCGTTCGTGTTCGAGGGGCCGGCGTGGGGGCAGGTGAGCGCGCAACCGTTCCGCCTCTTCAAGGCCTACACCAATGAAGGCGGGATCCGCTCGCCGGCGTTTGTGTCGTTCCCTGGACATGTGCAGGCGGGCAAGAGCGAACAGGTGCTCACCGTCAAGGATCTGACGCCGACCATTCTCGACTTCGCCAATATCAAGCAACCCGGCATCGAATTCCAGGGCCATACGGTGCTGCCGATGCAGGGCATGTCGATGAAACCGTATCTGACCGGCGAGCGCAAACGCGTGCATGTGGACGACTACGTGTACGGCATGGAGCTGATGGGGCGCAACGCGCTGCGCAAGGGTAACTGGAAACTGGTCTATTCCTACGACAACGGCAAGGGCCACTGGCAACTGTACGACCTCGCGCACGACCGCGCCGAGCTTCACGATCTTTCCTCGAAACGTCCCGACGTACTCGAGCAGATGCTGACCGAGTGGGCGCAATACGTGCAGCAGAACAACGTCGTCGAGACGTGGCGCGATACGTCTTACCCACGCTTGGATTATTGAGGAGAGCCGGCATGAGCATGCACATCCGCAGAGCGGTCGTGCGCTATGGGGCAGCGGTTGTGTGCGTTGTGCTGACCCAGGCGGCGCTCGCGGGGACGGTGGCGGCCGGCGCCGCACCGCAAGCCGGGCAGCTCGGCAACCTGCAGGCGTGTAAGGCGTTCAACGGCTTGCCGCCGGCATCGTCGGATAGCGACCAGGTGCGCGTGCCGGCTGGCAGCTTTGTGATGGGCTCCGATGGCGGCTACCCGGAAGAAGCGCCTGCGCGTAGCGTCAAGGTGGGCAGCTTCATGATCGATCGCTACGACGTGACGAACGCGGAGTTTGCCCGCTTCGTCGCCGCGACCGGATACAGGACGCTCGCCGAGCGGGGACTCGATGCGAAACGCTACCCGTCGTTGCCGGTGGCGATGACGCAGCCCGGCTCGACGGTCTTTCTGCCGCCGAAGGACCTGCTGGTCGGCGCGATGCAGTGGTGGCATTTCGTGCCGGGCGCAGACTGGCGTCATCCCACCGGGCCCGGCAGTTCGATCGACGGGCTCGGCAATCATCCGGTCGTCCATATCGCGTATGAAGACGCGCTGGCCTATGCGAAGTGGCGCGGCCGCGATTTGCCGACCGAAGCCGAGTACGAATACGCGGCGCACGGTGGGACGTCGACCGCTTATCCTTGGGGCGACACCTTCGCGATCCGCTCGAAAATGATGGCCAACACCTGGCAAGGCGCCTTTCCGTTTCAGAACACGGCGAAGGACGGTTTCGTGTCGACTTCGCCGGTCGGCTGCTTTCCGGCCAACGGCTATGGGCTATGCGACATGGTCGGCAATGTCTGGCAATGGGTGAAGGACCCGTGGCAGCAGAACCACGCGCAGCAGGCGAGCGAGCCGCCGCCGAACCCGAACGTCGATCTCGAAGACGCGCTGGTGGCGAAGGCGCGCAGCACCGATCTCGGCACCATCAAGGGCGGTTCGTTTCTCTGCTCGCCGATCTATTGCAAACGCTACCGGCCGAGCGCGCGCCATGCGCAGGACGTGACGATGGGCACCAACCATATCGGTTTTCGCACGGTGTTGAGATTGCCCGGGTCATAGGCGCGCCGGCTTGAGCGCCGTTAAAAAAACTAATTACCCTGATTTGGAGAGTACTTTGAAATCACGAGAAAACGCCGTGAGGATGACGCTCGTCGCTGCGGCCTGCGTCGGATTGTTCGGCGCGCCGTTTGCCGTCCGTGCGCAAAGCCGTGTCACGTTGAGCGGCATTATCGATGCAGGCATCCTGTACGCGAACAATAGCGGCGGCCATGCCGACTGGTCTACGACTAGCGGGCAATTGACGGCGTCGCGCTGGATCATGACCGGCAGCGAGGACCTGGGTGGCGGATCGCGTGCGATCTTCCGTCTGATGAGTCCGTTCAATGTGCAAAATGGGCATGGCACCGGTCGCGCGTTCAACGTCGCCTACGTGGGGCTCGCCGATGACCGCTTCGGCACGATGACGGTGGGCCGGCAATGGGACACGACGATCGACACGGTCTCCGGTTTCGCGTCCAACGAAACATGGGCTGGTTACATCGGCGCACATGTCGGCGATGCGGATAACACCAATGCGAGTTTCAAGGTGAGCAACACCGTCAAATACGCGAGTCCGCAATTCGCCGGACTGAGCTTCGGTGCGACATACGGTTTCAGCAATCAGGCTGCCGCCGCGGACGGTTCGTCGGGTTTTGCGAACAATCGCCTGATGAGTGCGGGGGCGGCTTATGCACACGGACCATTCGCAGCGGGTGTCGGCTTTCTGCAGGCGGATCGTCCGGACGCGCAGCCCGCCGGCGCATTGGGCGCGCCGGGTGCCGGTGTGTACGACGACTATGAGAATACGTTTTCGAGCAGCATCGCCAGCACGGCGGGGGTGAAACGGCAGCGTATCTGGCTCGCGGGGGCTTCGTACCAGTTCTTCGGCGCCCTCACAGTGGGCGGCATGTACTCGAAAACGCAGTACCGCTATCTGGACGCGACCGCGTTGACACTCGATAACTACGAGGCGAATCTGACGTGGCAGATTACACCTGCGTGGCAGACCGGCGTGGCCTACATTCGTACCAACGGACGCTATTCAGGCAGCGGTACGGGTGATGCGGAGCCGGGCTGGGATCAGGTCAACCTCGGCACTGCCTACGCGCTGTCGAAGCGCACAACGCTCTATCTGATCGGCGTCGCGCAGCAGGGCCGTCACGCGGTGGCGCAGATTTACGGTGTCTCGCCGTCCAGCACGCGGCGGCAACTGGTGGTGACGACGGGCATTCAGCATCAGTTTTGATGAGGGCGGTGCGGCGGCGTGCTGATTTTTCATGGATTTCGCCGGTGTTTCGGCGGCCCGGCTGCAATCTGCAACTCGCCGTTCACCAGCCCTGAAAACGTCTCCACTCGACACTCTCGCCGTCCGCCGAAACAGCGTGATACTCGGGGAACTGCGCGCCGGTCGCGCATGCATGATTGGGCAGGATGCGCAGCTTCATGCCGATCGGAAAGCGCTGCGTGATGTCGTCGACCTGCGCACCTTCTTCCGACGACGCCAGAATTCCGTGCTCCTGATTCGCGCCGCTCACCACAAAACCGCCAAGCGGTGTTCCGTTCAGCAGACAGGGCTGACCATAGCCGAAATCGTGCGACTGCTTCGCGGTGCCGCGATCACGGCTCATTGCCATCCAGCCTGCGTCGAGAATCGCCCAGCCCTTATCCGCCTGATGGCCGATCACGGTGGCGAGCACGCTGAGCGCGATATCTTCGAGTGCGCACACGCCGACGTTGTGCATGACCAGGTCGAAGAAAACGTATACACCCGCGCGCACCTCGGTCACGCCATCCAGTTGTTCGGCGGCGAGGGCGGTGGGTGTCGAACCGACGCTGACGGCCGGGCACGGAATGCCTGCGTCGCGCAGCCGTTGTGCCGCGCGCACGCAGCCGGCGCGTTCCTGTTCCGCCAGCGCGGCGAGCGCCTCCGGTGTATGAAGCTCATAGCTGGAACCCGCGTGGGTCATCACGCCACCCACCTTGACGCCGTTCTCATGCAGGATCCGCCCGACTTCGAGCAGCGTGTCCTGTTCCGGCGTAATACCGGAGCGGTGGCCGTCCGTGTCCACCTCGATCCACACCTCGAAGGATTCGCCGTGCTGGTCCGAAAATGCGGCGATGGCCGCGGCGGCGGTCGGATTGTCGACCACCAGTTTCAGGTCGCAACCCTGGCGGCGCAGCGCCAACGCTCGCGGCAGCTTTGAAGGGGCGATGCTGACCGCGTAAAGAATATCGCTGACGCCGGCCGCGAAGAACGCCTCCGCCTCTTTCAAGGTGGAGACCGTGAGGCCGCGCGCACCAGCGGCGATCTGCGCGCGGACCACGTCGATGCATTTGGTGGTCTTGACGTGCGGACGGAATGCCACGCCCAGCGTATTCATATGCGCCTGCATTCGCGCGATGTTTTTCTGCATCCGGGCGATGTCGACCAAGGCGGCAGGGGTATCGATGTGCTCGAGTTTCATGGTTTCACCGGGGAATAGCGTGGTTTGCGGTCTGGCCGAACCGGCTGAGCCACGGAACCAGCGCGTCGAGCGTGGGCGCCTCGAGCTCGGGCGGCTGTGCGCCCGCCACCAGCGGCAGGCCCACGCGGTTATGCCAGTATGTCCGCAAACCGACCGCGGCCGTGCCGAACATATCGTAGCTGGAGCCGGCCACGAACGCAGCCTCATGGGCGCTGACGCCAAGTTTGTCGAGCGCGAGCCGGTAAGGCAACGGGTCCGGCTTGTACATGCCGGCTTCTTCGGCGGTGACGATCGCGTCCCAGTGGATCGGGAAAAGCCCGGCAGCCTGGGTGCCGAGACGGATGGAGCAGTTAGTGACGATCGCCAGTTTGCAATGCGGGCGGAGTGCCTGCAATGCGTCGAGGGCGCCGTTCCAGGGGGCAAGCGTCAGCCAGTCGGCTTCGAGCGCGAGCGCGGCGGATTCCGCCAGCCCAACTTCGGCCGCCGCGTCGCGTACCAATTGTTCATACGCAATGTATTGGCCGCAGCCATAGGTCAGGCGCAAATAGGCCGCACGCCACGCACGGCCCAACTGCTCGGAGCCGGCGGCGTGATTCCATGACGTCCACGAATCGAGCAGGGCGGTCAGGAGGTCGAAAAGGACGGCCTTGGGATAGGCGGTCGGGGTCGAAATGGAGGTCATGATTTAACCGGCGAGGGACGGTGAGCCGATTATAAAGTTTCATTCCTGGCGTGGAGTTCAGCCAGGCTAACTCTAAAATTAAGTTTGAGTGAATCTATCATTAGCGATGTGATACGTGACGTGACCCGTGACGACGTGATCCACCACGTTTCGCGCGTCATCGTCTCCACGGCGGCGATGGCCTGAATCTTCCCTGCAAATACTGCATGAAATGGCGCGTGCGCGCCGGCAATCCCGTGCGCTGATGCGTGAGTGCGATCACATTGGCATCCGGCGCTTTCCAGCCTGCCAGCAATCGCACGAGTTTTCCTTTCGCGATATCGTCCGCGACATCCCATTCTGAGCGCAGGATAATGCCGCGGCCTTCACAAGCCCATTGACGGATCACGTCGCCGTCGTTGCAGCTCAAATGCGGAGAAACGCGCACGCTGTGACGCGTGCGCCCCTTGCTGAACTGCCACAGCGAGACGTCCTCGTTGTTCTCGCGCAGGACAATGCACGGCAGTTTGCTTAATTCTTCCGGCGACTCCGGCTGACCGACACGCTTGAGCAGCGCAGGCGAAGCGCATACGAAGCGCGCATTCGGTGCGATCGTGTAGCCGACCCGATTCGATACCGGCAGCTCGCCGATATGCACGACAATGTCGAAGCGGTCCATCGTCTCGGTCAACGGCTGGTCCGATAGCGTGAGCGCCACGTCGATATCCGGGTGGTGCTGCTGGAACTCGGCGATGGCGGGCGCCAGATGGCGTCGGCCGAATCCCAGCGGCGCATTGATTTTCAGCGTGCCGATCAGACCGCCCCGGCGCGTCTGCAAGTCTTCGAATAGCGAGTCGAACTGCTGGACAAGTTCGGCGCCGCGCTCGCACAGGAGCGCGCCTTCTTCCGTAAACTGCAAACGGCGCGCCGTGCGGTTCACCAGTTGCGTGCCCAGTTTTTTTTCGAGTTGCTGCAGGCGCTGGGTCACCGCTGAAGGCGACAGCCCCAGCTTTCGCGCCGCGGCGATCAGGCTGCCACTTTCGCGGATGGCCAGCAGAAACCGGATGTCGGCCGAGTCGTTCATGGCGGCAACTTTTGAGTTCGGGAGTCTGGCAGCTTAAAGCGTTTGGATGCGTTGCTCCAGTGCCTCGCCAGACGGTATTGCAAGGTAGACTGACGGCTCCGTAACGAAGTCGACAGCTTGACCCGCTAAAGTGGGCCTTTGAGCCAGGTGGGGCAGGCAGCGCCTGTCGTCCGCCGAATTGTTGTCGCTTCCATTTGAAGAGAAGTCCGATGCCGTTGTCACATGGACCGTCGAACGCCGCTGACGGGTCGACCCGCATGCCGAATGATCCCGTCTCTCAACCCACCGAAAGCGCGCAGCAAAGTGCCCTGAAACAGGGGGTATTTCTGCATACGGGCTGGCGCAGCGCAGGAACGTGGGTCTGGTCGCGTCTGCGCGCACTCGATTCCGTGACTGGATTCTATGAGCCGCTCAGCAACGTGCTCGCCGATCTGAGCCTTGCCGATGTCTCCGCGTCCCGTCCTACCTTGACCTCGGGACACCCACCGCTCGCCGCGCCGTATTTCGAAGAATACCGGCCGTTTCTGGAGGAGGGCGCGCGCGGCGTGGCTGGATACCGGAAGCGCTTCGGCACCGATCGTTTCTCATCTGCACCCGACGGGGAATTCCCCGCATTGCAGGCCTATCTGGCCAACCTGTGCGAGCGTACCGCCGAGCACGGCAGCGTACCTGTCTTCAAGTTTTGCCGTTCGTCGGGCCGGCTGCCGTGGCTCAAGCACGCTTTCCCGCAGGCCATGCATGTGGCTGTGCTGCGAAATCCCGCATCGCAGTTTGCCTCGGGGTGGCTGTTGAATCAGCAATGGAGCAATCCGTTTTTCGTCGCCGCACCGTTTCGCGTGCTGGGTTTGAACCAGACGGAGCCGCTGGTCCGGCAGGCCATCGACATCTGCGGCGTGAGTTTGCCGCCTGCCGCGCCCACTTCGGATGACGCTTACGCCGTGGCCTGCGAGCACTATGCGCGCACGGCGCAAGGCGACAATGCCTATCGGGCATTCGTCGCGTTATGGATTCTCTGTGCGCTGCGTATGGCGGACGGTGTCGATCTGATGGTCGACATCGACCGGCTGGGACAGTCGCGCGACTATGCGGCCGGATTGCGCGCCGGATTCGAGGCGCAGACCGGCTTGTCGCCCGATTTCAGCAGCGCGCGCGATCTGCTCGAGGAAACACGCCGCAGCGCGGCGCGCATGGTCGGGATCGACGGCCGGTCGATGCGGGCCGTTCATTCCGCCGCGCTGAAGTTCCTCAAGACGCAGAACGGCGTGGACGCAAGCTTTATCGAGCTTGTGCGTGAAAAGATGGTGTTGGCCAACGAGTTGACCGAGCAATGGCGCTGAGTGCCCTTTCCTGACGTTACGCCGGCTTCGCCGGCCAATACAGTTGCTACGCGGAAAACAATACAGTGAGGCGCGGTTTTATTGCGCTGTATCGGGAATATGACCGGCGCCGTCGATACAGTTGGCGGGTCAACTCCTGCGGTCTACGGTCTATCCCGAACACGAGGTAACGAAATGAATGTAGTGAACGAACAAGCGAAGTTGTCGGTGCAACAGTTGGGCCATTACATCAGCGGCGCTCCGGCTGCGTCGACTAGCGGCCGCTTCAAGGACGTGTTCAATCCCGCCACCGGCCAGGTGACCGGCTCGGTCGCATTGGCATCGGTCGAGGAAGTGGACGCGGCCGTGCAGGCCGCCAAGGCCGCCTTTCCCTCCTGGAGCGAAACCGCGCCGATCAAGCGCGCCCGCATTCTGTTCAAGTTCAAGGAACTGCTGAACCGGCATCACGACGAACTGGCCATGCTGATCACCCGCGAACACGGCAAGGTGTTCACGGACGCGCAAGGCGAAGTGGTGCGCGGCATCGAGGTGGTCGAGTTTGCTTGCGGCATTCCGAATCTGCTGAAGACCGATTTCACCGACCAGATCGGCGGCGGCATCGACAACTGGAATCTGCGCCAGGCACTGGGCGTGGTGGCGGGGATCACGCCGTTCAATTTCCCGGTGATGGTGCCGATGTGGATGTTCCCGGTCGCACTCGCCTGCGGCAACACGTTCGTGCTGAAGCCGTCGGAGCGTGACCCGTCGGCGTCGTTGCGCATTGCGGAACTGCTGAAGGAAGCCGGCTTGCCCGATGGCGTGTTCAACGTCGTGAACGGCGACAAGGTGGCGGTGGATGCGCTGATCGAACACCCGGACGTCGCGGCGCTGTCGTTTGTCGGATCCACGCCGATTGCCGAATACATCTATACGGAAGCGTCGAAGCGCGGCAAGCGTGTGCAGGCGCTCGGCGGCGCGAAGAACCATCTGGTGGTGATGCCCGACGCCGATCTGGACCAGGCCGTCGACGCCTTGATCGGCGCCGCCTACGGTTCGGCCGGCGAGCGCTGCATGGCGATCTCGGTTGCGGTGGCGGTGGGCAATGTTGCCGCTGAACTGATCGAACGTCTGGTGCCGCGCGTGAAGTCGCTCGTGATCAAGAACGGCGAAAATCTCGACGCGGAAATGGGTCCGTTGGTTACCGCCGAACATAAGGCGAAGGTGGCCGGCTATATCGACTCGGGCGTGGCGGAAGGCGCGAAGCTGATCGTCGACGGCCGCGCGCATCCGGTCACGAACGAGGACGGCTTCTTCATCGGCGGTACGTTGTTCGACCAGGTCGGCACGGAGATGAAGATCTACAAGGAAGAAATCTTCGGCCCGGTGCTGGCGGTGGTCCGTGTGCCCGATTTCGCGAGCGCGGTCGAGTTGATCAATGCGCACGAGTTCGGTAACGGCGTGTCGCTCTTCACCTCGGACGGCGGCGTGGCGCGCGCGTTCGGCCGGCAGATCCAGGTGGGCATGGTCGGTATCAATGTACCGATTCCGGTGCCGATGGCGTGGCACTCGTTCGGCGGCTGGAAGCGTTCGCTGTTCGGCGATCACCATGCGTATGGTGAAGAAGGTGTGCGTTTCTATACGCGCTACAAGAGCATCATGCAGCGCTGGCCGGATAGCATCGCGAAGGGGGCTGAGTTCACGATGCCGGTGGCGAAGTAATCAGTAGAGCAGTATTACCGTTATTAAAAAGCCGCGCCTGTTTTGAACTGATCCCGCCAGGTTGGACACCCGTCCAGCGATTTGGGCCGCAGTTCAAAATCAGGCGCGGTTTTTTTTATGCGTCAGCAGCGCGCACGCGGCGCGCAGAGGCAAACAATCAAGCCTGGTTCAGATACCAGCGCCAATCCTGTTCACCGACTTCACCCATGAACTGCCGGTACTCGGCGCGCTTGATCGCCAGGAACACCTTGAGGAATTTCGCGCCGAATACGTCCTTCGCCCAGTCTGATTGTTCCATCGCGTTCAACGCACTGAGCCAATCGGTCGGCAGCAGCGTGGTGGCTTGCGCATAGCCGTTGCCTTCGATCGGCGCGCCCGGGTCGAGGCGTTCGCGAATGCCGTGGTGCGAGGCCGCGAGAATGGCCGCGGCAGCGAGATACGGATTCGCATCGGCGCCGCACACGCGATGTTCGACGTGCCGGCTTGGCGCCGGACCACCTGGCACGCGCAGGCTGACAGTGCGGTTATCGACACCCCATGTCGGCGTGCAAGGCGCGTAACTGTTCGCCTGGAAGCGGCGGTACGAGTTCGCGTTCGGACAGAACATCAGCATCGAATCAAGCAGGCCGTGCAGCATGCCGCCCACTGCCTGGCGCAATAGTGGCGTGCCGGCTTTGTCTTCGGCGGCGAACAGGTTGTCGCCGGCTTCATTGGCGAGGCTCACGTGCATGTGCATACCCGAACCTGCGATGTCAGCGAACGGCTTCGCCATGAAACACGCGTTCATGCCGTGCGCGTTGGCGACACCCTTGACGATGCGTTTGTAGCGTATGGCGTGGTCCATCGCTTCGAGCGCGGGGCCGTGGTCGAGTGTGATCTCCACCTGGCCTGGCGCGTATTCGGAGATCGCGGTGCGTACCGGAATGTTCTGTTCGCGGCAGGCATCGTAAAGATCCTTCAGGAACGGTTCGATCTGTTCCAGTTCGCGCAGACCATATACCTGGGTCGTTCGCGGACGGCGGCCGTCGGTATCGAGCGCGGGTTGCGGGCGGCCTTCTGCATCGCGCTTCGCATCGAGCAGATAGAACTCGAGCTCACAGGCCATCACCGGATAGAAACCGTCCGCTTGCAGAGCATTGACGATACGCGCGAGGAGTTGCCGCGGATCGGCGGCGCCGGCGGGCAAGCCTTCTTCGGGATGCATCTGGACCTGTACCGCGGCGGTCGGGATCTTGCGCCACGGCAGGCGCACGAGACTGCCTGGCAGCGGATACGCGCGGCAGTCGATATCGCCTACGTCCCAAACAAGGCCGCTGTCTTCGGTGTCGTCGCCATTGATGGTCAGATTCATGATCGCGCTCGGCAGCGGCCGGCCGCTGCGATACACGGCGAGTAGTTCTTCACGATGAAGCAGCTTGCCGCGTGGCACGCCGGCGGCGTCGACGATAAAGAGTTCGATAAGGTCGATATCGGGATGCTGCTCGAGGAAACTCAGCGCTTCCTGTTCGTGGGCGAATGTCATGTCGGTTCTCTCTGCGCGTGGGCGCGTGCGTCGTCCTCCGCATCAGATGCGCGGAGCGACGAAAAATCGGAACGGCCGCGCGGATGGCGGCCTCGGATTCAACTCAGGCGAGCGGATGCAGAGAGAACAGCGGAGGGCGCGCGTGGCGGCAATGCCAGATCGCCCAGAAAGCGAGAATCACGTTCAGCAGGGGATTGAGGCGCGCCGTGGCGAGGCGCGTGCGCGCGCACGCCGGTTCGGCGTGGCGACTGCGGCTGAATGACAATGCGGCGGGCTGCATGATGCCCTTGAGTATAGCTGCGGGCCGGGCGCGCTGCGCGACGAATTGACGGGGCACGTCGCTACACCGCGCGCCGCGGCCTTCAAATACCAGCCGACGAATCCTCTTCCGCTTCACTCAACACGGCATTCTGTACTGCCGTGACGGGACTGACATAAGGCGGCGCCTGGCGCGGGTCGTCAATGCTGTAACGCAAACGGCCCGCCTCGACATACACGCGCAACTGACGATACTTCACCAGATAGATCAGGCCGACGATCGCCGCGGCGAAGCCCGATGCAGCGCCGACGCCGAGCGCCCAACGTGGGCCGAAGCGATCCGCGACCCATCCCACTACCGGCGCGCCGAGCGGTGTGCCGCCGAGCGCGATGGCCAGCAGGATCGCGATGACGCGGCCACGCATGACCGGATCGGTGGACAGTTGCACGAGGCTGTTCGTCGACGTGTTGAATGTTTGTGTCGCCCCGCCGATCACGACGAGCGCCAGGCCGAACAGCACATAGTTCGGCATGAGCGCGGCGACCGTGCAGCCCACGCCGAAAATCGCCGCTGCGCCGAGCAGCAGCGCCATGCGAGGCTTCGCTCGACGTGCGGCGAGCAGCGCGCCGGTGACGGAGCCGATCGCCATGGTCGAACTCAGCACGCCGTATTGACTCGCGCCCGCATGAAAGGCGGTGACCGACATGGTCGAGATGAAGATCGGGAAGTTCAGCCCGAAGGTGCCGATCAGAAACAGCATCAATAGCGCGGCCTTCAGATCGGGACGCGTCCACACATACTTGAAGCCTTCCACGAAGCTGCCGCGCGTGCGTACCGCACGCGGCTTCAGATTCAGTTCGCCGATGCGCAACATGCGCAGCGAACCGAGCACGGCGACGAATGAGAGCGCGTTGATCAGAAATACCCAGCCCGTGCCCACCGAGGCGATCAACAGCCCCGCGACAGCGGGCCCGATCATGCGCGCCGCGTTGAACGAGGTGGAGTTCAGCGCGACCGCGTTCGACAGATCGGCTTCGCCGACCAGGTCGGAGACAAAGGTCTGACGCGCCGGTGAATCGAACGCGGTGACGCAGCCGAGCAACCCTGCAAACACGTAGACCTGCCATAACTGCACGAGGCCGGTCACGGTGAGAATCCCGAGGCATAACGCCAGGGTGCCCATTGCCGCCTGGGTGGCGAACAGCAGCTTGCGGCGGTCGAAATGATCGGCCGCATAGCCGGTTAGGGGCAGCAGAAGCATTTGCGGACCGAACTGCAGCGACATCACAATGCCGACGGACGTTGCATTGTGATGCGTGAGTTCGGTGAGCACGAGCCAGTCCTGCGCCGTGCGCTGCATCCAGGTTCCGATGTTGGAGACGATCGCGCCGCTGGCCCATACCCGGTAGTTGAACGTACGCAGCGAACGGAATGTGCCACTCACCGGGCGATCCCCGTGTGGACGATCCGCGCCGTGCAGCGGTTCAAACGGGTGCTCATGCGCGCGATGTCTCGAGCAGCGCGAGGACGTCCTGCGTGGTGCCGGTTTCGCCGAGGCGCGGGAAGATTCGCGTGATGCTATTGGTATGCGCGTCGAGGTTCATGTCCGTCATCGCGTCGACCACGAAGGTGACATTGAAGCCGAGCTCGTGGGCGAAACGCGCAGTGGATTCGACGCCGATGCTGGTGGCCACGCCGACCAGCACCACTTGCGTGACGCCTTGCTGGCGCAGATACGCTTCGAGGTCCGTGTTCGTGAACGCGCCCCAGGTGCGCTTGGTCACCAGATGATCCGACGGCTGCTGATTCAGTTCGGGGATGAGGTCCGCAAAGCCCGCGGGGAAGTCGCCGGCAGGGCGCGACTGTTCCGCGCGGCCGGGCGCGCCGCCTGCCACGTTGACGAGCACCACCGGCAGACCATGACGGCGAAATGCCTCGGCCAGATCAGCGGAGCGCTTGACGATCTCGCTGGTGGGGTGAGCGGTGGGCAGCGCGACGATGCCTTGCTGCAAATCGATGACGACCAATGCGGTCTTTGCGTCGAGCGTGGTGAGAGCCATGATGGTTTCCTGGGAGTTACGAGTCGATGAGGCGTTTGAGCAAGTCGACGCCAATCGCGAGTTGTTTCTGTTCGGCGGCGGAGAAGCGGGTCTGGATCGTACGGAATAGCCAGTCTTCGCGTGCCGCGCGGCTTGCCTTGACCTTCTTGCGGAAGGCGGGCGTGAGGGAGAGAACGGTTTGCCGCCCGTCGTTCGGGTCTGGCGCACCGCTCACGAGGCCGGCCGCTTTCAGAACTGAAAGCGTCTCGCCCATGGATTGCGGACGCATGCCCTGGATACGTGCGAGCGTGGTGACCGTTGCCGGACCTTCGCGTTCCAGCAGGCTGAGAACCTGCACCTGCGACGGCGTGAAATCGCCCACATGGGCTTCTTCGCGCAACCGTCGGCGCAACTTGCCGACAAGTACACGCAGGTCTTCTGCCGTAGCGTGCAGCGCGTCGGGGTCGGAGGCAGGCCGTGTGGGCTGGGTGTCGTTGCTGGACATACCGGCAGATGTGAAGGTTACCTTCGTAGGTTACCTTCGCATCTGCCCCGCGTCAAGTTGACGGTCTGGGGCGTTTAATCAGGTCAGGAAGCGCCGCGCTCGATGCCGAAATGTTTCTTGAGCCCATCCCAACCGGGCGCCGTGACGGTCACCGACCGCGTGGCGGATGACGTGTGCATCCAGCCCCATGCCAGGAAGGCTTCCATCAGCCGGGCGCCTAACGGCCCCGCGACGTGATATTGCCGCTCGGTCCAATCGAGGCATTGACGGCCATGTTCCGTTTGACCGGCCGCCGGATCGCCAATATCGATGCCGAGTTCCTGCAGCCACACGCGGCCGGGCGTGGTGAGGGCGTAGTGGCGCTCGCTCGCCTCGACGATGAAACCCCGCGTGAGCATGCTTTGCGTTACCGCGACGCTGATCCGACCCGCCAGATGGTCGTAACAGCAGCGTGCGAAACGCAGCGCCTGCGCCGAGCGATTCGGCGTATTGCGCCAGGCCGGGGTGACCGGCCCAACTGACGCGAGGCTCTCAAGCACATGCGAAACGTGCGCGCCGGCGAGCCGGTAATAGCGATGCCGGCCCTTGCTCTCCACACTCAGCAAACCGCCGTCGAGCAGCTTGGCGAGGTGCGAACTGGCGGTTTGCGCGGTCACGCCCGCCGCTTTCGCAAGCGCGCCGGCCGACATGACGCTGCCGTCGGCGAGCGTGATCAGCATCACCGAACGCACCGGCTCGGCGATCAGGTGCGCCACGCTTGAAATATTGTGATGGCCCATTTATGTGCAATGTCCGTCATTGATGCGTGGGATTGATGCGTGGATGATGCCCGCCGGCGGGTGAAAAATCGTCCGGTCGCACACTTCGATACAGCCCGAAGCATTCTCTGTGCGGGCCGCCTTATAGTCAACGGAGAACCGGGAAACAGGGGCAGGAACTCTTGAACGATGAACGTGAATATCAGAAGCGGGTACTGATCGCGACGAGCCTCAGCTACGTCATAGTCATCTTGGATACCTCGATCGTCAATGTGGCGCTGGAGCCGGTTGCGGCCAGTCTGGGTTCGGATATCACCGGCCTGCAATGGGTGGTCAATGCTTACACGCTGACATTTGCCAGTCTGCTGCTAAGCGGCGGCGCACTGGGCGACCGGGTCGGCGCGAAGACCGTTTACCTCGCGGGATTGCTGATTTTCGCCTGCGCTTCGGCGTTATGCGGATTGGCGCCGGATTTGCAGATCCTGGTGGCCGCGCGGGTATTGCAAGGTGTCGGCGCGGCATGCTTGGTGCCGTGTTCGCTGACCCTTATCAACCATGCTTTTCCGGTCGCCCGACAGCGCGCCGGCGCGATCGGCGTATGGGCCGGATGCGGCGGTATAGCGATGGCGGCGGGACCTCTCGCCGGCGGTCTGCTGATTCATCTGCTCGGCTGGCGCAGCATTTTTCTGGTGAACGTGCCGATCGCGCTGATCGGCGCGTGGCTGACTACGCGTATCGATTCGGTCCATCCGGCCGCATCGGGCAGACCGATGGATGTCGCCGGGCAACTGCTCGCCATCGTTGCGCTGGGCGCTTCGGTCGCCGTGCTGATCGAGGGGGCGAAGCTCGGGTGGCGAGCGGGCGCGATACAGGCGGGTGCGGCGATTGCGCTTACTGCCTGGGTTGCGTTCGTGCTGGTCGAAGTCAAACGCAAACAGCCGATGCTGCCGTTGGGCTTCTTTCGCAGTCCGGTGTTTTCCGCCTCGGCGTTTGTTTCGCTGATTTCCGGCCTGATTTTCTACGGGTTGTTTTTTCTGCTGAGCCTGTACTTTCAGTCTGCTCGCGGATGGTCGCCGTTGCGGACCGGACTGGCATTCCTTCCGTTGACTGTGATGGTGACCATGGGCAGCTTCGCATCCGGCGCGCTGAACCGGGCGTATGGCGCGCATCGGCTCGTTTGCGGTGGCTTTTTGCTGTATGCGTTGGGTTTCGCCGGGCTCGTCGCGCTCGCGGACGGCGCGCCGTATTGGCGCATTGCACTTTGCTTTCCGGCCGTCGGTTTCGGTGCAGGGGTGATTACGCCCGCCGCGACCGCCGCGTTGATGACGGCGGTAGACAAGACGCGTGCCGGCGTCGCGGCGGGCGTGCTCAACGCGAGCCGGCAGACAGGTTCCGCTTTTGGCGTGGCGATCTTCGGCGCGCTGATGAGCGCAATTCAGCCATTCGACGCCGGGATTCGCGTGGCCGTCTATCTGGCGATAGGCCTGTCGTTGCTCGCCGCGCTGGTTTGGCACATCGCGTTGGCCGTGGCGACGCGTTGTGCAGGCAGCGATGCCTGGTAAGCGGGGTCGATCGCCAAACCTCGTGCTCGGCGTCGCTATGGGGCGCGCGTGCCGGTGTGTCGGTTCGAATATCCTGTGGTCCCTCCTGTGGACCAGGCGATTTATTATCGCTGGTACTAGCCAGCTGCATTTTCGGCCACCGATACTGAAATCGTCTGCTATGACACGTCGTGTCACATCCGCTTGCCGTGGACCGGTCGTCTGGTCCGGTCCTTCATTGGCAGGCGGATTCAGCAGAGACGGTTTCATCGATCACGAAAAGCAGACGGAGACTTCATGCTCAAGTTCCTGATTGGGATCGGCATCCCCTATGTCGGCGTGATAGGCCTGTTGCCTTGGGTCGCGTCAGTCGATCGATTCGTCCTGGGTGTGCCGTTCATCTATGCGTGGATTTTCGCGTGGTTTGTCCTGACGTCCATCTGCCTGCAGGTGTGCTGGCGTCTGTTCGATCGCCACGCGGACGATACGGATCCGCAAACCGCCTGAAGCAGCAGGCGCGTCAGGATGTCCACTGCTTTGAAAGCACGCGTGCGCTGAACCAGCGCCCGCGTGCCACGATCATTGCGTCAAGCACGTCAAGCACGTCAAGCACGTCAAGCACGTCAAGCACGTCAAGCACACCAATTGCCTGAACCCGAATCCCAGGTTCCAGGCCAGTCAACCCGCGTGTCCTCACCACACGCTGCACCAGGCGAAACCAGCGCACTGGCCCTACCGTCGACCGGACACCAAACTTACACTTTTCCCTAAGAGATGCCGCCTGGGCAAGCTCACAAGCCTCATCCAATTCACCAAGCAGGAGACATGCATGGCCACAACAGAAACGTCCGCATCGAAGGTCACCGCGGACACGCTCGCCGCATTTTCCGCCGCGTTCAATCGTCACGATGCGAACGCGCTGATGGACTTCATGACCGAAGACTGTGTGTTCGACGCCGCAGGCGGAAGCGAAGTCCATGGCGCGCGATTCGTCGGCCGCGATGCGGTTCGCGCAGCGTTCGAAACGGTCTTCAGGACCTTCCCGGATGCGCATTGGGGAAAAGGCCGTCATTACGTCATCGGCGAGCGTGGTGTGTCCGAATGGGTGTTCACGGGGACGCATGCGGAAGGCTGGCGCATCGAAGCGGAAGGGTGCGATCTCTTCGAGTTCCGCGATGGTCTCATCGCAGTCAAGCGCGCGTTCCGCAAGGAACGTCCGAAGCAGAACGTTTGACGCCGACGGGAGCCTCACATGGAGCAAAGTGTCATCACACGAGTCGGTGAAGGTCAGGCCGCAGGACGGGACAGTGCCACACAATACGACCCGAGATACGACCCGCTCGTCTCACCGGGACCGGGTTACGGCAAGCAATACGCACCGACCTATTGGGCCGCGACCGCCGGCACGCCGCCACCCGACGATGGCCCGGTCACGAAGGACATCGACGTGGACGTGGCCATCATCGGCGCAGGGTATACGGGACTCGCGACGGCGCTTTGCCTCGCGCGCGAGCATGGCATCAAGGCCGTGGTGCTCGAGGCCAACAAAACCAGTTGGGGTTGCAGCAGCCGCAATGGCGGACAAGGGCAGAATGCGTCGGGACGTCTGTCGCGTTCGCAATGGATCGAGCGTTGGGGCAAAGACGTCGCGTTGAAAATGCACGACGAGATCCAGGAAGGCTTCGACAACTTCAAGTCGCTGGTGGCCGAAATCGATTGCGATCCGCAACCAGGCGGTCACTTTCTGATTGCGCACCGGCCGCGCATGATGGCCAAACTCGCGGCCGAAGCCAAAGTCTGGAAAGACGTTTTCGGTTATCCGTCCGAACTCATCGACCAGGCCACGTTGCGCCGCGAATACGTCAACGATTGCGAGGCGTCCGGCGCACTCCACGAACCCGAAGGTATCGGCATTCACGCGTTAAAACTCGCGTATGGCTATCTGCGGCTCGCACGCGAAGCAGGCGCGCGTGTCCATCCGGCGAGCCCGGTGATCGGCTGGGAAACGATCAATGGCATTCATCATCTGCGCACGCCGGGTGGCGTCGTGCGGGCCCGGTCTGTGGGTATCGCGACCGGCGCGTATACGGCGCCGGACCTCCATCCTTCGCTGACGAGCCGCGTCATGCCGATCCTGTCGAATTCGATGGTGACGCGTCCGCTCACGCAGCAGGAAATCGCCGCCTGTAATTTTCGAACGACACAGGTGCTCACCGATACGCGCACGCTGCGGTTCTACTATCGTTTCCTGCCGGACAACCGGCTGCAGATCGGCAGCCGTAGCGCGATCACCGGTGCGGATGCGCCGAATCCGCGTCACTACGAATTGCTTATCGAGGGGATGGGCCGTAAATTCCCGGCCTTGCGCGGTGTCCAGATCGACTATTCATGGTGGGGCTGGGTGGATGTGAGCCACGACATGATGCCGCGCGTTTGTCAGCCGGATCCGAAGCAGTCGGTGTTTTACGCACTGGGCTACGGCGGCAATGGTGTGTCATATTCGCAGCAGGCAGGGCGGCGCCTCGCGGAACGGATTGCGGGCAAAGGGTCGAAGCAGACCTTGCCGATCTTTACGTCGCCGTTGCCTGGCCATCCGTTCGCGCCGTTCCGTCGTATCGGACAACGGATGCTCTATCAGTTGTATTTCCGGCGCGACGAAAAGCCTTGAACGCGGCGTGCGTGCTGCGTCACCCGCAGCATGTTATTCGCCAGGCGTCGTGCGTCACTTGCACGGCGTTGCGCAGCCACGCAGGCCTGCGCGTTAAATCATAAGAAAAGACACGATACAGCGAGACGCACAAGCGTCCTCGCTCGATCCGAATTGACGGCGCCCAGGTTCGGGGAATGCGCGCAGCTTCGCACGCAAGCCCGCACGCAGCCCCGCACGACCGGCGCCGGCATCAACAGGATGTGGAGGTGACATGCAGGTATCGAACAAGAGTGAACTGAAGACCGGTCTCAAGGAGCGCCACATGACCATGATCGCGCTGGGCGGCGTGATCGGCGCGGGACTGTTTGTCGGCAGCGGCGTCGTGGTCCGGCAGGCCGGTCCGGCGGCGGTCCTGTCGTTTCTGATCACCGGCGGCCTGATCGTGCTCGTCATGCGCATGCTCGGGGAAATGGCCTGCGCCATGCCGGCGGTGGGCTCGTTCTACGAATACGCGCGCCTTGCCTTTGCCGGGAAGCGCGGGCCGGGCAAGCTGGCCGGGTTTCTGACCGGGTGGATGTACTGGTATTTCTGGGTCATCGTCGTGGCCGTCGAGGCGGTGGCCGGCGCGAAACTGGTTCAGTTCTGGTTGCCGGATACGCCGGCGTGGGCGATCAGTCTCGTGTTACTGGTCGTGTTGACGGCGACCAATCTGATTTCGGTGGGCAGCTACGGGGAATTCGAGTTCTGGTTCGCGTCCATCAAGGTGGCGGCGATCGTGGTGTTCCTGTTCCTCGGCGGTCTGTATGTGTTGGGGCTGTGGCCCGCATCGATGCACACCACCTCCGTGATGCCCACGCTCCTCTCGCACGGCGGGCTGATGCCGAAGGGGATCGGGCCGGTGCTGAGCGGCGCCGTCGCGGCGACGGGCTTTTACTTCGGCGCCGAGATCGTCACCATTGCCGCCGCCGAAGCGCATGAGCCGGTCAAGGCCGTCGCCAAAGCTACCAATTCAGTGATTACCCGCGTGCTGATTTTTTATGTCGGCTCGATCCTGCTCGTGGTGGCGCTCGTGCCGTGGGATTCGCCGAAAATGGCGACGCCCTATGTGAGTGCGCTCGATGCGATGGGTATTCCGGCTGCCGCCAACATCATGAATGCGATCGTGCTGACGGCGGTGCTGTCCGCGCTCAATTCCGGCCTGTATGCCGCGTCGCGGATGATGTTTGCGCTGACCCGCCACGGCGATGCGCCGGCTTCACTCGCCAGGGTCAATCGCCGCGGCGTTCCGGTTCGCGCGATTCTGATCGGCACCTTGTTCGGCTATGTGTCGGTCGTGATGTCATATGTATCGCCCGATACGGTGTTCGCATTCCTTGTCAATTCGTACGGCACGGTGGCGATTTTCGTCTACGTGCTGATCGCCGTGTCGCAATTGAAACTGCGCGCCCGGCTCGAGCGCGAGGCGCCGGAGATGCTGCGGGTGAGAATGTGGTGCTACCCGTATCTGACCTGTTTCGCAATCGTTGGCATGATCGGCATTCTGGTGGCGATGGCGTTCATACCGGATCAGCGCACGCCGCTGTGGCTCGGGGTGGTGAGTCTTGGCGTGCTGCTCGTGGCGTATGCGTGGCGGGCGCGGAAAGCCGGCGTCGTTTCAACTGAACCGGAATTCGTCGACTATCGGCCGCGTACTCATTGAGGCCTGTCTGACAGCGTGCTGTTTGATGTGCGGCGGCGGGTCGTTCGCGATCGCCGCTGCACCCTGGTAATGAGCGGTTGGCGGCGCGGCCTCGCTACTTCGACACCGACACTCCCGCCGCCGCAGACTGAAGCAGCGGTCCGATGCGCAAGGCGATCTCCTTGAGCTTCGGCACCGCTTTCAACAGATCCTCCAGACTGGCGCGCGCCGTGGGTGCATGAATGGCCAACGCCGCGAGCACACGGCCATCCTCGACGTTGCGCACCGGCACTGCGACCGCCACCATGCCGCGCACGAACTCTTCGTTGTCGACCCCGATGCCGCGCATGGCGAGACGGTCGAGTTCCGCTTCCAGCAGATCGATATCGGTGAGGGTGCGATACGTCATCGATTTGAGCGGTAAGCGCCGGATGACGAGTCCGCGCTCGGCCGACGTCATCTGCGAGAGAAACAGCTTGCCGCTGGCGGTGCAATGCAGCGGGACGCGCGTGCCCGGTTGCATATGCAGACGCAAGGGTTCGCTCGTCTCGACACGCTCGACGTATAGCACGGTGTCACCGTCGAGCACGGTGAGATTGCAGGTCTCGCCGAGCGATTCCACGAGCGTGCGCAGCAAGGAGCGGCATGCACGCGTAAACGTGCTGTTCGCGAGCGTGGTCAGGGCGAGCTGAGCGGCGCGCGGCCCGAGCGCGATTGCGCGGTCGGCGCCGCGCGAGTCCGGCATGTGCGTGACATAACCGCGTGCTTCGAGCGACTCGATCAGGCGCATCAGGGTCGCCTTCGGAATCTGCAGACGTGAGGACAACTGGGAGAGTGACGACGGTTGTCCGGCGGACGCAAGGTGTTCCAGCACGCTGAGTGCGCGCAGGACGCGGGTATCGTCGGCTGGCTCGTGAGCGGATGAGGGGCGATGCGTGGTGTCTCTCATTGTCCTTCCCGGCGCGGATGACGGTGAATGCAGTCCGGACGGATCAGTGACAACCCGGATGAACGCGTGCGGACAGATTGAATAGTGAAACGAAAAAGTCGGTTTTCGTATCGGATTGTTGAATCGTAACCGGATTCGCTTGAAGTCGACACTGCCATCCAATAAATTGGGACGAAATGATCCGTTTTTAAAAACAAAGGCAGTAGCACGGAGACATCAATGGTACGGAGTTTCGACTACGTGGTCGTCGGCGCGGGATCGGCCGGCTGTGTACTGGCCAACCGCCTCTCAGAGAATGGCCGCTACTCGGTATGCCTGCTCGAAGCCGGGCCGCCCGACCGCTTTCTGTGGATCCATATTCCGATCGGTTATGGCAAAACCATGTTCCATCCGGTCTACAACTGGGGCTTTTACACGGACCCGGATCCGAACATGCATGACCGCAAACTCTACTGGCCGCGCGGGCGCACGCTGGGTGGCTGCAGTTCCATCAACGGGCTGATCTACATTCGCGGTCAGAAAGAGGATTACGACCACTGGGCCGCGCTTGGCAATCGCGGCTGGAGCTGGAAGGAATGCTTGCCTTACTTCCGGCGGCTCGAACACAACGAGCTCGGCGAGTCGCCGACGCGTGGCGTGGGCGGCCCGCTGTGGGCTTCCACGATCAAGCAGCGCCACGAACTCGTGGATGCGTTCATCGCTGCATCGAATCGCCTGGGCGTGCCAACGGTCGACGACTTCAATCAGGGCGATCAGGAAGGGGTCGGTTACTACCAGTTGACCACGCGGCGTGGCTGGCGTTGTTCGACGGCTGTCGCTTACCTGAAGCCGGCGCGCAGTCGTCCGAATCTGCAGATCGAGACCGACGCGCTGGCGTCGAAGATTCTTTTTGAAGGCACGCGTGCTACCGGTATCCGTTACGTGCAGCACGGCAAGGTGCACGAAGTGCGCGCGCACCGCGAGGTGGTGCTGACGGCCGGCGCGCTGCAGTCGCCGCAATTGCTGCAGGTGTCGGGCGTCGGGCCGGCAAAACTGCTCAATGAGTTGGGGATTCCGGTGGTCGCCAATCGAACCGGCGTCGGCGAAAATCTGCAGGACCATTTGCAGGTACGCCTGACCTATGAGGTGACGCGGCCGATCACGACGAACGACTTGCTGCACTCCTGGACCGGGCGCGCGAAGATGGGGCTGCAATGGGCGCTGTTTCGCGAAGGACCGCTGTCGGTTGGCATCAATCAGGGCGGCATGTTCTGCCGCGCCTTGCCGGACGAGGCGAAAACGCCCGACATCCAGTTCCACTTTTCCACGCTCTCAGCCGACACCGCGGGCGGCGACGTCCACGCGTTTCCAGGTTGCACCTATTCGATCTGCCAGTTGCGGCCGGAGTCGCGCGGAAGCGTGCGGATCCGCACGAGCGACATGCGCGACGCCCCGTCGATCCAGCCGAATTATCTGGCCACCGATCTCGATCGCCGCACGACGGTTGCGGGTGTGCGTTTCGCGCGCCGCGTGGCCGCCACGGAGCCCATGGCGTCGTTGATGAAACGCGAAGTGCGCCCCGGCCGGGAAGCGCAAAGCGACGACGAATTGCTGCACTTTTGCCGCGAATACGGCCAGACGATTTTTCATCCGTCCGGCACCGCGAAGATGGGCGTCGCGAGCGATCCGGGCGCGGTGGTCGACGAACGATTGCGCGTGTATGGCACGCAAGGTCTGCGAGTGGTCGATTGCTCGATCATGCCGACGCTGGTCTCCGGCAATACCAATGTGCCGATCGTGATGGTCGCTGAAAAGGCGTCCAGCATGATTCTCGAGGACGCCCGCGCCGGCGACCGGCCGGCCGGGCAAGTGCAATCGCTGAGCATGGAAGCGCAGTATTGAGTCAGAAGCGGAATCTGAAGCAACGAATCTGAAGCAACGAAGCGAAGTGGCCGCAAGAAGTAAAACGATCGCTACCTGACTCGCCGCACGCGAAGTCGACAAAAGCAGCGTGCAGGCAGCGAAATTCGTGCCCCCAGGAGGAGACAGACAGGGGCTCAAAAAGTGCTGCGTTGCCGGGACGGCACGCGGCCATCCATTGGAGAAGACGCTATGGCAATCGATAAGCGGGTTATCCGCCGCGTTGCATTCGCGAGCGTGATTGGCGCGACGGTCGAATGGTATGACTTTTTTCTGTACGGCGTCGTAGCAGGCATCGTATTCAACAAGCTTTACTTTCCTGCTCACGATCCGCTCGTCTCGACCATGCTGGCCTACGGCACGTTCGCCGTCGGCTTCATCACGCGGCCGCTCGGCGGCGTGATTTTCGGTCACTTCGGCGACAAGGTCGGACGCAAGTCCGCGTTGATCTGCACGCTGATCATCATGGGGGTGTCGACGGCGGGGGTCGCCTTCGTACCGACCTTCGATCAGATCGGTATCTGGGCGCCCATTCTGCTGCTTTTCCTGCGCGTGTTGCAGGGCATCGGGCTCGGCGGTGAATGGGGCGGCGCGGTGCTGATGGCTTATGAATATGCCCCGCCGAACCGGCGCGGTCTGTACGCAAGCTTGCCGCAGATCGGCTTGTCGATTGGCTTGTGTTTCGCGTCGGGCATTGTCGCGGGCATTTCCCGGTTGCTGCCGGAAGCGGCGTTTCTGTCGTGGGGCTGGCGGGTCGCGTTTGGCGCATCGCTGCTGCTGGTGGTGCTCGGCCTCTACATCCGTCTCAAGGTGATGGAGACGCCCGAGTTTCTCGCGCTCAAGCGTAATCGCCGCGACGTGAAAATCCCGTTCTTCGACATGATCACGCGCTATCGCGGTTCGGTGCTGCTCGGTATGGGCGCGCGCTGGATCGACGGGGTGTTCTTCAACATCTTCGCGGTGTTCATGATCGGCTACCTCACGCAACGTCTTTCGATGAGCCGCACGGAAGCGCTCACCGGCGTGATGATCTCGGCGATCGTGATGTGCTTCTTCATTCCTTTCTTCGGCAGGATGTCGGATCTGATGGGACGCGCGCGTGTGTATCGCTGGGGCTCGCTGATCTGCGGCATTTCGGTGCTGCCGGCGTTCTGGCTGATGGAGACACAGGCCGGCAATACGCTGGCCGTCTGGCTCGGCGTGGTGATTCCGTTCGGCATCTTCTATGCGATGGTCTACGGTCCGGAGGCCGCGCTCTTTGCCGAACTGTTCGATCCGGAGGTGCGCTACACCGGCATTTCGTTCGTGTACCAGTTCTCGGGCATCTTCGCGAGCGGTCTCACGCCGATCATCGCCACGGCGCTGCTGCGTCTCGACGGCGGCAAGCCCTGGTACGTGTGCGGCTACGTGATTCTGTCGGCGCTGCTTTCGGCATGGGCGGCGCGAGCGATGGAACGGCGCACGAAACCCTTCGACGAAATGGCGACGGCGCGTTGACGGCGCGAGCCGCCGGATCTGTGCGTAAAGCGTCGCTCAGGGTGTGAGATTCAGATTATAATAAAAAGGAACGAATTGTTCCGAAAAATGAAAATCACCCGGCGGCGCCGAATGAACATCCCCGCAGCGGGGAGGAGAATGAAGTGACTGATATCGTGACTGGCAAACCCGACAGAATGGTCGCGGTACGAACCGTTTTCGGCATCGATTCCAGCCTGATGGTGCCCGCGTTCAGCGAGCGCGACGACCACGTGCCGGAGATCGACGAGGTCTATCGCTTCAATCCTGAAGTGACGCTGGCGATTCTGGCCGGCTTCAGCCGTGACCGGCGGGTGATGGTGCAGGGCTTGCACGGCACCGGGAAGTCCACGCACATCGAACAGGTGGCGGCCCGCCTCAACTGGCCGTGCGTGCGCGTCAATCTCGACGGCCATATCAGCCGCCTCGATCTGGTCGGCAAAGACGCGATTGTGGTGCGCGACGACTTGCAGGTCACCGAGTTTCAGGAGGGGATCGTGCCATGGGCCTTGCAGCGCCCGGTCGCCCTGATTTTCGACGAATACGATGCGGGGCGTCCGGATGTGATGTTCGTGATCCAGCGCATTCTCGAACGCGACGGCAAGTTCACCCTGCTCGACCAGAATCGCGTGATTCATCCGCATCCGTATTTCCGCATGTTCGCCACCACCAACACGGTGGGGTTGGGCAATCTGAACGGTTTGTATCACGGCACGCAGGTGCTGAATCATGCGCAGATGGACCGTTGGAACGTGGTGGCCACGCTCAACTATCTGCCGCGCGCGGAAGAGGCCTGCATCGTGCTGGCGCGCGTACCGGAACTTGCTGACGAAGCAGGGCGCGCGCTGATCGAATCGATGGTGAGCGTGGCGGAACTCACGCGCAAGGGCTTCGCCAGCGGTGACCTGTCGACGCTGATGTCGCCGCGCACGGTGATCAACTGGGCGGAGAACTGCCAGATTTTTCGCGATCCCGCGATGGCGTTTCGCCTGACCTTCCTGAACAAGTGCGATGAGGCAGAGCGCTCGATCGTGGCGGAGTATTTTCAGCGCTGCTTTGGGCGCGAACTGGAGCCTGAGGCCGGCGCCCACGCTGAAGACCACACAGCGGGTACCCGTTGATGACATCGGACAGGCCGGAGGCGTTACAGCAAGCGGACCCAGGCGACGCGGCACTGCGCCCGGCTGGCTCACGGCGGGTAGACCCGGGCCAGCCGGCTCCGCAACAAGCGGCTCCGAGCCCGGCGACCGAGCGGCAAGCGACCCTCCGCGGAGAACAGCGCGAAGCGCTTTGCGCCGCGACCGTGCGAGCCCTCACCGGCGACGCCGCGTTGCATTATCGCGAAGGCAGATTGTGCCGCGATTTACGGCCTTTGCCTCTGCACGCACCGCATCTTCGCACCGACCCACAGCAAGACGACTTCGCGTCTTTACGGGGTGCCGCCGATGGCGCGGCCCTGCGAATCATGCACGCCGACGCGGCGTTGCACAGCCGGCTATGCCCGGCCGATCCCGTCGAGCGGATGGTGTTCGAACTGCTCGAACAATTGCGGTGCGAAACGCAGACGCCGCCCGGCATGCCGGGTCTGGTGCAGAATCTGCGCGACCGTTTCGAGGCCTGGTCGCTGGCTTTCTATCGCTCCGGGCTCGTCGAAGACCACCTCGGCATTCTCCTGTACACGGTGGCGCAGATTGCGTGGTCGCGGCTGACGGGCTGGCCTGTGCTCGAACAGACGGAAGGCCTGATCGAAGCCACGCGCGCGGCCATCGTGCCGGTGCTGGGCGTGTCGCTGGCGGGCTTGCGCCGGCATCGGCAGGAGCAGGCGGCGTTCGCTGTCCATGCGCTCGAACTCGCGAGGCTGGTGGGCGAGATGATCCGTGCCGCCCGCGCTGAGGCGCTGGACGATGCCGTCGACGATCCGCAGGAGAGCGACGACAAGGCCCCGCGCACGGCGTTCTCGCTATGGTTCGATGTCGAAGACGACGAGTACAAGGACATGGCCGTTGCGCTGACCGGCAAGAGCCGTGTGCTCGAAGGCTCGGAGCAGGGCTATCGTGCCTATACGACGCGCTATGACCGTGAGCTGTCTGTGAGCACGCTGGTCCGCAAGGCCTTGCTCAGCGAGTTCCGCGAACGGCTCGACGAACGCGTCGCCGCTCAGGGCATTAACGTGGCGCGGCTCGCGCACGCACTGAAGGCAGCGCTGGCAATCTCGCAACGCGATGGCTGGTCGTTCGGTGAAGAGCATGGCCGCATCGACGGACGGCGTCTCGCGCAACTGGTTAGTTCTCCCGCTGAGCGGCGTCTGTTCCGGCTGGAACGAAACACGCTCATGGCGGACTGCGTGGTCGGTTTTCTAATCGATTGTTCGGGTTCGATGAAAGCGCATATCGAGCCGGTGGCGACCATGGTGGATATCCTCACGCGTGCGCTCGACCAGGCCGGTGTGACCACCGAGGTGCTGGGCTTCACTACCGGTGCGTGGAACGGCGGCCGGGCCCGGCTCGACTGGCTGGCGCAGGGCAGGCCGCCTCATCCGGGCCGGCTCAATGAACTGTCCCATCTGATTTTCAAGGACGCCGACCGGAGCTGGCGACGCGCTCGCGCGGATATTGCCGCGCTCTTCAAGGCAGACCTGTTTCGCGAGGGCGTGGATGGTGAAGCGGTCGACTGGGCTTGCGGTCGTCTCGTCGCTCGTCCCGAGGCGCGGCGCATTTTGATCGTGATTTCGGATGGCAGCCCGATGGACAGCGCGACCGGTCAGGCCAACGACGCCTTCTATCTCGACAACCATCTCAAGAGCGTCGTAGCGCGTCATGAAGCCTCGCGCGACGTGGAGGTGTTGGGTCTGGGTGTCGGGCTCGATCTCAGTCCGTATTACCGCCGTTGTCTCGCCGTAGACCTCTCCGTGCCGCCTGACATGAAGCTATTTGCGGAGATTGTCGGCTGGATGGGGGCGCGCGGGCAGGCCGGCAGGAGGTAGCCGGTCCCGCGGCCTGAAAGGAGCAACTGGCGCGAGGGAGCGCAGGTTAAACGCGCAATCGGTCACAACTAACTGACATGTCAAACGCAGTGCGCCGCGTGGTCGAGGTCGTGATCGTGGTGAACCTCAGTGGGTCATGAAGCGAACGGTATGGTATGGGCGTCCATGGGTGTTGCCGCGGTTTGCGCCTGCACGGCAGTCACCGCGATCACGTAGTAGATGTCGTCGGCGCTGCAGCCGCGCGAAAGATCGTTGGCCGGCTTTTTCAGGCCTTGCAGCAAGGGCCCGATTGCCTTCGCGTCGCCGATCCGCTCGGCCAGCTTGTAGCCGATATTGCCGGCTTCGAGGCTCGGGAAAATCAGCACGTTGGCGTGTCCTTGCACCTGCGAGTGTTCGATTTTGCGCATCGCGATCTCGGAGACGAGCGCCGCGTCCAGTTGCACGTCGCCATCGATCGCCAGATGTGGACGCTGGGCCCTCACCTGGCGCGTCGCTTCCACGACCTTGTCGACGGCCGCGTGCCGGGCGCTGCCGCTAGTCGAGAATGACAGCATGGCCACGCGCGGCTCCTCCATCAGCAGGCTTTGCGCGCTGTCGGCCGCTGCCATTGCAATCTGGGCCAGTTCGCCGGCATCGGGGTCCACCACCAATCCGCAGTCGGAGAAAATCAGGCCGCCTTTGAGCGTGTGGAAGGGCTCGCACAACATCATCAGAAAGAAGCTCGACACCAGCTTGAACGAAGGATGAATGCCGATGATCTGGATCGCCGTGCGGACTACGTCGGCGGTCGTGTGGACGGCGCCGGCTACCGAACCGTCGGCATGACCGAGCCGCACCATCAGGTTCGCGAAGCAGAGGGGTTTGAGGATCTCCAGTTTCGCTTCGTCCCGCGTCATGCCCTTCTTGCTGCGCAATGCGAAGAGCTCCTCGCTAAAGGACTCGGCGAGCGGCGAGATGGCAGGATCCACCAACTCCATGCCTGACAGTTCGATGTTCTGCCCAGCAGCCGCGGCGTGAATGCGCGCACTCGCGCCCACCAGCACGATGCGGGCGATGCCCTCACGTGTTGCGCGTTGCGCGGCCTCCAGCATGCGGGGATCTTCCGCTTCGCAGAGCACGATGCGTCTTGGCGAAGTGCGGGCGCGCTCGACGATGCGATTGATGGCTTTCATGGTACTCGGCGGCGATCGGAGTTGAAAAACGGGGAGCCGCAAAGGAAGGCGGGAGGAGGCGAAGCAGGTTGCCAACAAATGCGGCGCGAAAACAAAACAGCCGGAAACACCGTGACCGAAAACAAGGAGGCCAGAAACAAAGAGACCGGAAACGGCAGCCAACATCCCGTTTCCGGCCCGCCGGGCGCGAGGCGATATTCCCCGGCGCCCGGACCGTCAGACAACGGACGGGTCAGACATAGTCCTTGTACTTGTCGAGCAGGCGCACCGGCTTGGCCAGCGCATCGCGGCGGAACGGATCGCCGAGCTCGCGGGTGCACATGATCTCGATGATGGTGGTCTTGCCGTGATTCATCTGCGCATCGATCGCGCGCTTGAGCGCCGGGCCGACGTCCTCGAGCCGGTCCACCGTAACCCCCTCGGCGCCCATCGCCCGCGCAATACCCGCGAAGCTCTGGTTGTCGAGTTCACCCGCGACGAAGCGGCGGTTGTAGAAATCCACCTGGTTTTTCTTCTCGGCGCCCCATTGCCGGTTGTGGAAGACCACTGCGGTGACCGGAATATTGTGGCGCACGCAGGTCATGGTTTCCATCAGGCTCATGCCCCACGCGCCGTCGCCGGCGTAAGAGACCGCAGGGCGATGCGGCGCCGCCACCTTGGCGCCGATGATGGTGGGGAACGCGTAACCGCAATTGCCCCAGCTCATCGCGGCGAAAAAGCTGCGCGGCTTGTTGAAGCGCAGGTAGCTGTTGGCCACGGAGTTGATGTTGCCGATGTCGGTGGAGACCATTACGTCTTCCGGCATGGCCTTTTCGAGCTCGCGCAAGACCTGGCGCGGGTGCAGATAGTTGCCGCCGCCGGGCGTACGCTCGTCTTTCTGCTCCTCGATCATGTCCAGGCTGTAAGGGTCGCGCTCGTGGGTCCAGCCGTCGAGCTCTTTCTCCCATGCCGCCTTCTCCGCGGCGATCTGGCCCGCGCGCTCTTCACGCGAGGCGTCGCAGACCAGGGTGCGGCCTTCGAGGCGCTGCGTGAGTGCAACCGCGGCGGCCTTGGCGTCGCCGCAGATGCCCACGGAGATTTTCTTCACGAGGCCAAGCATCTTGTGGTCGGCGTCGATCTGGATGATCTTGGCGTTCTGCGGCCAGTAGTCCATGCCGTGTTGCGGCAGCGTACCGAACGGTCCCAGGCGCGAGCCGAGCGCGACCACGACGTCGGCGCGCTGGATCAGCTTCATGGCGGCCTTGGAGCCTTGATAGCCGAGCGGACCGCACCACAGCGGGTGATTGGCGGGGAAGGAGTCGTTATGCAGGTAGCTGTTGACGACCGGCGCGCCCAGACGTTCGGCGAGTGCCTTGCATTCCTCGATCGCATCCGCCATGACCACGCCGCCGCCGGAGATGATGACGGGGAATTTGGCCTGCGCAAGCAGTTCAGCCGCTTCGTTCAGGCGTTGATCGCCACCGGGGCCACGGTCGAGTCGCTGCGGCTGCGGAATCTCGGCCTTGATCTGGCCGTAGAAGTAGTCGCGCGGAATGTTGAGCTGGGTCGGGCCCATCTCGGCCAGCGCGCGGTCGAAGCAGCGGCCGGTGAATTCAGCCATGCGCGCGGGATGGGTGACGTGGCCTTGATACTTGGTGAACTCCTGGAACATGGGGAGCTGCTTCGCTTCCTGGAAGCCGCCCAGGCCGATACCCATGGTGCCCGCCTCGGGCGTGATCATGACCACGGGGCTATGCGCCCAATAGGCGGCGGCGATGGCGGTCACGCAATTGCTGATGCCGGGGCCGTTCTGGCCGATCACCACGCCATGGCGGCCCGATACGCGGGCATAGCCGTCGGCCATGTGGCCGGCGCCCTGCTCGTGCACCACGGGAATGAGGCGGATGCCGGCGGGCGCGAAGATGTCCATGGCATCCATGAAGGCCGAGCCCATGATGCCGAACATGTCGGTCACGCCGTTCGCGGCCAGGGTTTCGACGAAAGCTTCTGACGGGGTCATGGCCTGCGGGCCGCTGACGGGGGTGTGATCGCTCATGAGGGCTGTCTCCGATGTTGGTGAAAGCGGAACAATTTGTTCCGAAAAGTGGTTATCTAAAATGTAGAGCATGCACCTTTGATGGTCAATAGGTGATGCGAAATAAACGGTACAACTTGTCTCGAAAATTTAAGAATGTGATGCGGGGTGGCGTGCGAGGGAGCGGATCAGTCCCACGGCAGCGAATAGGTCTTCACGTTGGTGAAGCTTTTCATCGCTTCCTGGACGCCTTCCTTGTAACCAAGACCCGAGTCCTTGATGCCGCCGAACGGCGTCAGCTCGAGCCGGTAGCCCGGCACTTCGCGCACGTTCACGCTGCCCACCTGCAGTTCGGCGATAAAGCGCGTGATGTAATCGAGGCGATTCGTGCAGACCGACGACGAGAGACCGTAGTCAGTCGAATTGGAAATCCGGATCGCGTCGTCGATATCGCGAAAGCGGATCACCGGTGACACGGGCCCGAAGGTTTCGTATTTGACGAGGGGCATGTCCGGGGTGACGTGATCGACCACGGTGGGTGAGTACAGCGCGCCTTCGCGGAGATTGCCGAGCAGCAGCTTCGCGCCGCGGCTGATCGCATCGTTCACCTGAGCTTCGAAAAATTTCGCTGCCGCCTCGTCGATGACGGTGCCCATGTCGGTCGCCGGATCGGCGGGATCGCCGTAACGTATGGCGCGTGTCTTCTCCACGAGCAGTTCGACGAAACGGTCGGCCACCGCCTCGTGCACCAGAATGCGCTTGATCGCGGTACAACGCTGGCCGGAGTTTTTGTAAGAGCCGGAGACGGCGAGCGCGCTGGCTTCTTCCAGGTCGGCGTCTTCCATCACGATGATCGGATCGTTGCCGCCGAGTTCGAGCACCGCGCGTCGATACCCCATCTTGCTGGCGATATATTTGCCGATCTGCACGCCGCCCGTGAAGGTGATCAGATCGACGTGCTCGTTCGTGATCAGTTCGTCGGCAATGTCTTTCGGGTCGCCGGTGACGACCTGCAGCATTTCCTGCGGCAGGCCGGCCGCGTAAAAGATATCCGCGAGCAGGTAGGTGGACAGCGGCACCTTCTCGGAGGGTTTGACGACGATGCGGTTGTTGGTCGCGATGGCGGGCACGATCTTGTGCGCAACCTGATTCATCGGATGGTTGAATGGGGTGATCGCGGAGATGACGCCGAGCAACGGATCGCGCTGGGTGTACACGCGGCGCTTCTTGCCGTGCGGTGTTAGATCGCAGGAGAACACCTGGCCGTCGTCTTTCAACGCTTCATTGGCGCCGAAGGTCATCACGTCGGCCACGCGGCCTGCTTCGTAGAGCGAGTCTTTCTTGCAAAGGCCGGACTCGGCAGTGATCAGGCTGGCGATTTCTTCGGTACGCCGACGGACCCTATCCGCTGCGCGCAGCAGGATCTGTGAGCGCTCGTAGCGCGTTAGCCGCGCCCGATACTGGTGTGCCCAGGCAAAGGCATGTTGCACGTCGGCCAGCGTCGCCTTGGGCACCGTGCCGACCAATTCGCCGGTATAGGGATTGAAGACTTCAATGACCTCCGCGCGCCGGATTTTTTCTCCGCCGATGCGCAGCGCTTCGTGACGCACCGGTGGCAACGGCCAGACTTTCGCGATTGAATTCATACTGCCCTCCAGCGATAACAGACAGCTGAAGTATTGCGGAGGGCACCGCTAGCCGCGTAGTACCAGCCGCCGCCAATCGCTGAGTCCAAGCCGGCCTTCTACACTCACACCCGGCCTTTCCACGGCACCAGCACGCGTTCGAGGTGGCGCATCAGCAAGTCGAAGCACAACGCAAAGAAACCGATGACGATAATGCCCATGATCACCACGTCGCTGGCGAGAAACTCCGCGGCATTGAGCACCATGAAGCCGAGACCGCTGGTCGACGCCACCATTTCCGCGGCGACGAGCGTGGTCCAGCCGACGCCGATGCCGATCCGCATACCCGTGAAAATCTCCGGCAGCGCGGATTTCAGAATCACATAGAACACCACCTGAGTGCGCGAAGCGCCCATCGAATAGGCCGCATGAATCTGCTCGATCGACACGGACCGCACGCCGGAGCGCGCGGCAATCGCGAGTGGCGCGAAGATGGCCAGGTAGATGAGAAAGACTTTGGAGAATTCACCAATGCCGAACCAGATGATGATGAGCGGCAAATAGGCGAGCGGTGGAAGCGGCCGGTAGAACTCGATGGGCGGATCGAAGACGCCGCGCGCAAAACGCGAGACGCCCATCATCACGCCGATGGGAATCGCGGTCACGCAGGCGAGCGCAAAGGCGCCGAACACGCGCAGCAAGCTGATGCCGGTATGTTGCGCGAGCGTGGAGTTGGCGAAGCCTTCGGTAGCGACGTAGATGAACTTTGCGTAAACCGCTTGCGGCGATGGCAGAAACAGCGGCTTGATCCAATGCAGGTTCGTCGCGATAAACCACAGCCCCACGAACAGGGTGACCGTCACGAGGCTCGTCACGGCACTGCTGCCCTGGCCGGGTACGCCGAAGGTGTCGCCGGGTTTCGCCGGTTTCTTGGCGAGCAGCCGGGGACGCCGCTCAGGGGCGCGTGGCGGTTGGACCGGCATGTCGGTGCCGAGTGGGACGTCGTGGCCGCGTGCAAATGCGGGGGCCCGTTTTGAACTAAGCATGTGTCACCTCGGCTTCGGCGGCGTGCATTTTCTCGTCGCCGTAAATGATGCTGAGCACGCGCTCGCGCATGTCGATGAAATCCGGGCTCGACTTGATGGCGCGCGCGTCGCGCGTTTCCAGAAAGCGTCGATTGAAATCCAGCTCGTAGGTGTGCGTGATGCGCCCAGGACGCGGCGACATCACGATCAGGTGGCTGGCCAGAAAGAGCGCTTCCTCCACGCTGTGCGTGATGAAGAAGAACATCTTGCTGGTTTTCGTCCAGACGTCGAGCAGCAGTTCCTGAATGGTTTCGCGGGTCAGCGCGTCGAGCGCGGCCATCGGTTCGTCCATCAGCAGCATGGCGGGGTCGCAGGTCAGCGCGCGGGCGATGCCCACGCGCTGCTGCATTCCGCCGGAGAGCTGATAGATCATGTGCTTGTGAAAGTCCTGCAAGCCGACCAGCGCCAGATTGCGCGCGGCGATGTCGCGCCGCTGCGCTTTCGGCACGCCCTGAAGCTTCAGGCCGAACTCGGCGTTGTCGATCACGTTGAGCCACGGCAACAGGGCGTGCTTCTGGAACACGACGCCCCGGTCGGCGCCGGGTCCGGCGATCGGCGAACCGCCGAGCAGCAACTCGCCGCTGGTCGGCGCGATGAAGCCCGCCATCAGCGAGAGCAGGGTGGTCTTGCCACAACCCGATGCCCCGAGCGCAACGACGAAGTCGCCCGAATTGATCGTCAGATTGATGTTGTCGAGCGCGTGCACGGTCTGGCCGGGCTTGCGCCCCGGAAAGACCACGCTCACATTCTTGACGCTCATACTTTCCATGTTGCCTCCTGATTCGACGGAACCGGTCCACGTCATTTGAGTTTCATTGCCGCTTCGGCGTAAGCCGGGGTCACGAACTTCGAGTAATCGGGCAACACGGCGCTGATCTGCTTCTGGTCCTTCAGGAAGTTCGCCGTGTCCTTCAGCGCGAAGGTCGCGCGGCCCGCACTGCCACCACCCAGCCATTGCGATGAGGCCTGCTCCTGGAGCGTCGGGAAGGCATAGAGCGAGAGGGATTCCGGCACGTCGGCCGGCGAGCCGCCGATCATCTTCGCGATGGCCGTGGCCTGCGGCGACGTGGCGTTCCATTGCGCCGTATTCTTGCGGTATTGATCGTCGGCATCGGCGATGGCTTTCACGAGTTTTGCCATGAAGTCCTTATGCGCCTCGCCCCATTGGCGGTCGACGGCGATTCCGTCGAAGGTCGGTTTGCCGAGCTTCGACAGGTCGCCGGACGTAATCAACACCTTGCCGTTCTTCTTCAGTTGCGCCAGCGCCGGGTCCCACACGTAGGCGGCGTCGATGTCGCCGCGCTCCCACGCCGCGACCAACTGGTTCGGCTGCATGTTGAGGATCTTCACCTCGGACGGGTTGATGCCCCAATGCTGCAGCGCGAACATGGTGTGATAGTGCGTGGTCGACACGAACGGCACGCCGATCGTCTTACCCTTCAGATCGGACGGTTTGGTGATGCCGGAGCCATTGCGCACGACCATCGCTTCGGCCTGGTTGATGTTGTCCAGAATCCAGAAGAGTTGCAGGTCGAGACCCTGGCTGACCGCCGCCGCGAGCGGGCTCGAGCCGATCACGCCGACTTTCACGTCGCCCGAGGCCATGGCGGTCGCGACCTTCGCGCCGGATTCGAACTGCCGCCAGTTGATCTTGTAGCCGGTGTCTTTCTCGATGGAGCCGCTCGCGATCGCAACGACCCACGGGTCGACGATCTGTTGATAGGCGATCGTGACTTCCTTGTCCTGCGCGTGGCTGGCGGGCGCCACCACGCAGGCGAGCGCAGCGAAGGCCGCTACCGTCATGCGGCGCGTCAGATGGCCGAACCAGCGGGACAGCTTTTGGGGGTTGTCGCTTTTCATCGTAGGTCTCCAGAATGGCCGTGCAGGCACGCGAATACACGTGAATTCAACCTTCGCCGACGGGGGCTTGTCCCAATCGCCGGCAATGGGATGATGCGAGTATCGTCAGTAAAAAATGTTGCGGGTTAGGGCCAGACGTGGCTGATCGTTGAGTCCACACCCTTGCACCAGCATGGGCCGCTGCACCGGACTCGCCGGCAGCCGCCCGGGTGACTGGCTGCCGTTTTTTTGCGCGTTCACAATGCCGGTGTCCGCCTTCGTGCGGGCGGACGCCGCCTACAAAAATCAGGAGAAAGCATGGCAAGTCGCACCTCGGTGGCCTTATGGAGCCAACGGTTCCAGCGTTCACCCGAGTCGAACATGAGCCTCCAGGGTCAGATTCGCCAGATGCTGGTGGCCGCGATTCTGGACGGTCAACTGCTGCCGAATCACGCGTTACCGTCCAGCCGGGAACTGGCCGACCAGTTGAGCGTGGCCCGCAACACGGTCGTGCTCGCCTACCAGCAACTCGTGGAGGAGGGCTATCTGATTTCGCGCGAGCGCAGCGGGCATTTCGTCAATCCGGCCATCCTCGAGGGGCGGCACGAATTTGCGCCGCTGCAGACGGTCCCCGAACAGGCGGCCAATGAAGCGCTTGCCAGGCCGGATTGGGACCAGCGCGTCAGAAGGCGGCCGTCCTCGCAGCGCAATATCGTCAAGCCAGGTAACTGGCTGAGCTACGAATACCCCTTTATCTACGGGCAATTCGACCAGTCGCTGTTTCCGACCAACGACTGGCGCGAATGCTGCATGAAAGCGCTCTCGGTGATGGAGATCCGCAACTGGGCGCCGGATCTGATCGAACGCGACGACGATACGCTGATCCAGCAGATCCGCACGCGCGTGCTGCCGCGGCGCGGCGTGTTTGCGATGCCGGACGAAATCGTCGTGACGATCGGCTGCCAGCAGGCGCTGTATCTGATCGCGGACCTGCTCGCGAGCGAACGGACCACCATCGGCTTCGAAAACCCCGGCTATCCGGATGCGCGCAATATCTTCGAAAATCGCCATGCGCGGCTGCAGCCGCTGCCCGTCGACGGCGGCGGCGTGCGCCCGGTCGAGGACGCCGATCTGCTTGCGCAATGCGACTACGTCTATGTGACGCCGAGCCACCAGTGCCCGACCACGGCCACCATGCCTATCGAGCGGCGCCATGCGCTGCTGGAGCAGGCGCAGGCCCATGACTTCGTGCTGATCGAAGACGACTACGAGAGCGAAAACAATTTCTCAGGCACGCCGCACCCGGCGTTGAAGAGCCTGGATACAGCGGACCGGGTGATCTATATCGGCAGTCTGTCGAAGACGTTTGCGCCTGGGCTGCGGCTGGGTTATATCGTCGGGCCGCGTGAACTGGTCCGCGAATTGCGCGCGCTACGGCGTCTGATGGTGCGGCATCCCGCAGCCTATATTCAGCGTGCCTTTGCCACCTTTCTGGCGCTTGGGCACCACGACGCGCTGCTGCGGCGGCTTGCCCACGCTTATCGGGAACGCGCGCAGGCATTGATGGCGGCGCTCGACACGCATCTTCCCGAAGCACGCTATTTGCCGGTTGGCGGCGGCGCGTCGTGCTGGGTAGAAGGGCCGCCGTGGCTCGATGCGACACAGCTTGCCGCGGACGCGCAGGCACACGGCATCCTGATCGAGCTGGGGCGGGTTTTCTTTATGACCGGACTGGAGCAGAACCACTGCTTCCGGATGGGCTTTTCAGCCATCAAGCTCGAAAAGATCGACGCAGGCGTGCGCCTGCTCGCGGACCTCGTGCGCGCGCAGCAGCCCGAGGAATAGACGGCGCGCTAGAACGTCCTGGCGAGCTGCTGAGCGGCTTCCTGAAGGCGCGGTACAAACTCGAGGGCACGCGACAGCGGCGCCCGCGAGACCGGCGCATGAACGGCGATCGCCGCGATGCAGGTGTTGTTCTCATCCATCACCGGCGCGGCCACGCACGCGATACCGGCGACAAATTCCTCATTGTCGATGGCGATGCGCTTGTGCGCGGTGCGGTCGAGTTCCGCTTCCAGCAGTTCGGGGTCGGTGATGGTATTCGGCGTGAAGCGTTCGAGCTTCAGCGTGCGGACGAGGGCGCTGCGCTGTTCGCGCGGCAACATGGCCAGCAACAGCTTGCCGCTCGCGCTGCAATGCGCCGGCACGTGCGAGCCGGGCTTGAGATCAAGCCGCAACGGCCAGGGCGCTTCGAGCCGGTCGAGATACAGCACCTCGGTTTCATGCAGCATTGTGAGGTTGCAGGTCTCGCCGAGATCGGCAACGAGGTTCGACAGGATCGCATGCCGCAGCCGGCGGGCACCCGAATGCATCATGACGCCAAGACCGAGTTGCGCGAGACGCGGCCCGATCACGTAGGCATTCTTCTGGCCGGGTTCGCGGATCACGAGGCCGCCGGCCTCGAGCGACGCCAGCATGCGATGCAGCGAAGCCTTCGGCAGGTCCACGTCCTGGGCAATGTCGGCCAGCGACACCGGACCGTCGGCGCGCACGAGATGTTCCAGCAGGGCGAACGCGCGCAGGGTGGGAGTATCCGCTTTAGTCATGGTGCCGTTCCGGAAAATGGATCGGCGTCATTGTACCGTGCGCCTTTGCCGGCCGCGCTTTTCGCCGGGGCGACGCGGATTTGGCGCGCCATTTCAGCGCTGATCGTCACGTTTTTCGGAATGCAGTGCGCTACTGCCGGAATGTTTTGGCGGTTTCCTCCGCGGCCAACCGCAGATCGGGCAGAAAGGCCAGCAGATCGTCGAGTACGACGCGCCCGACCGGCGCCTGGACGGCGATGGCCGCGCAGGCGCGATTGCGATCCAGCATGACGGGCACCGCGATCGCGATGAGCCCTTGCAAATGCTCCTGGTTGTTGATCGCGAGCTGGCGCCGCCGCGTGATGGTCAATTCCTTGCGTAACTCGCCGCGATCCGTAATCGTCCGCTCGGAATAGGCGCGCAGCGGCAAGGTTTCGATGACCCGTTCGCGCCTCTCCTTGGGAAGAAAGCTGAGCAACAGCTTGCCGCTTGCCGAACAGTGCAGCGGAACATGCGAGCCCGGTTGCAGGTGCATGCGCAGCGGCCATTCCGTTTCCACCCGGTCCACATAGACCACGTCGTTGCCGGCCAGCATGGTCAGATTGCAGGTCTCGCCGATTTTGGCCACCAGTTGTTCAAGCAGCACGTGGCGGGCCGCGGCCGGGCCCGCATGCATCAGCACATTGACCGCCAGCATGCGCACGCGTGGTGAACACTCATACAGGCGGTCGCCGGCGCTGCGCGTGACCAGCCAGGCATCCATCAACTGCACCAGAATGCGATGCACGGTCTGTTTGGGCAGTTCGAGGGCATGGACAAGATCCGTCATGGAAAGCGGGCCGTTTGCCTCTGCCAACGTTTCGAGTACGCGAAATGCACGCACGGCTGCCGCATTCGATTGATTCGACGTCGCCACGCTGTCTCCTCGATGTCGTCGTTATAGGTTGGATTGTGCATCGGTCGGGTTAGTTTTCGGGACTATGGAAAGTCCCGAATATCGCACTTTTCGATTCTGACCCGCCGAGCGCGAGGGATAGTTCAAAAAACGGGACTCCGAAGCAGGTAGGGCTCATTAGATTGGTACCAGTACCCATCTTTTTAGTCCGGAGTGAACCGTATGAATGTCAGGGCCACAGAAGCGGAATCTACGCACGCGAACGCACATCGTGAAGTCGAACGAGCCGTCGCGTCACAGGTTGCGCGTGCACGCGCCGCACAGCGCGCATTCGAGCTCGAAGGGCAGGACGTGCTCGATGCCGCTGCTGCCGCCGCCGCGTGGGCGATCATGGAGCCGGCGCGCAACCGGCAGCTTGCCGAGCTGGCGGTGCGCGATACCGGTCTCGGCAACGCGGACGACAAGTTTCGCAAGAACTATCGCAAGACACTCGGTCTGTTGCGCGATCTGCGCGGGCAGAAGACCACGGGGGTGATCGCGCGTCACGACGCCACCGGCATCGTCGAGATCGCGCGGGCGGTCGGCGTGGTGGCGGCGATCACGCCGTCCACCAATCCGGCCGCCACGCCGGTCAACAAGATCGTCAATGCCCTCAAATGCGGCAACGCCGTCATCGTGGCGCCGTCGCCCAAGGGCTATTCGTCGTGCGCGCTGCTGATCGAATTCATTCATGCGCAATTCGCCAAAGTCGGACTCGCGGCTGATCTCGTCCAGATGCTGCCCGCGCCGATCAGCAAGGCGGCTACCGCTGAACTGATGCGGCAGTGCGATCTGGTCGTGGCGACCGGCTCACAGGCGAACGTGCGGATGGCCTACGCCAGCGGGACGCCCGCGTTCGGCGTGGGTGCGGGGAACGTTGCTTCGATCGTCACGGCGTCCGCCGATTTGCACGATGCAGCGTACAAGATCGCGCGCTCGAAGACGTTCGACAACGCCACCAGCTGTTCATCCGAAAACAGCGTCGTGATCGAAGGCGCGGTGTATGCAGACATGCTGGCCGAACTGACGGCCCGCGGCGGCGTGATGCTCGACGCCGCGCAAAAGGCGCAATTGCAGGCCGCCCTGTGGTCGGACGGCAAGCTATCGGCACACTGCACCGCGCGCTCGGCCACGGCGATTGCACGGGCAGCGGGCCTCGACGACATCGCCGCACGTGAACCCGCATTTCTGATGGTGGAGGAAACCGGCTTCGGCGCTGACTATCCCTTTTCGGGCGAGAAGCTCGCACCGGTGCTGACCGTTTATCGCGCCGACTTCTTCGACGCTGCTGCCGACATCGTGCGCGGCATCTACGCCTACATGGGAGCAGGGCATTCGGTCGGTCTGCACTCCGCCGACCCCGGGCAGGCTGAGCAGCTCGGTTCGACGCTGCCGGTTGCGCGCGTGATTGTGAATCAGGCGCATTGCCTCGCGACGGGGGGCAACTTCGATAACGGTTTGCCCTTCTCGCTCTCGATGGGATGCGGAACGTGGGGGCGCAACAACTTCTCGGGCAATCTCAACTTTCACCATTACCTGAACATCACGCGCGTGGCCTACCCGATCGAAGAGCGTGTCCCCGAACTGGACGACGTACTCGGAGATTTCTTCGCGAGGTATGGCAAATGAAGACGCCTCACACCATCCGCGCGCTGATCGAGGCGCGTGCCGCGCAGTATCCCGACAAGCCGTTCCTGCTGGCGGCCCCCGAATGTGCTGACGACGGCGGCGCTGCCGCGCGTGCCGACGTATTGACCTTTGCACAACTGCGTGCCGACTGCCGCACGCTCGAGACGGTTTTTCACGAAGCAGGCTTGCAGGCCGGCGACGTCGTGTCGGTCTTCATGGGCAACGGCATTCATACGGCAAGGCTGCTGCTCGCAGCGATGTACAGCGGGCTCGTCGCCAACCCGCTCAATCTGCTGTGCCAGCCGTCGCAGTTGCGCTACATCGTCGAGCATTCGGACACGCGCATGGTCTTTGTGTCGAGCGATACGCACGCGGCGATGTCGGGCGCGATTGCCGAATTGCGCGAGCAGGGCTTGACTCGCGACATCGCGTTGTTGCAGACGTCGCCCGATGCCGCTATTGCGCCGATGGTGGCCGCCGCCGAACCCGCGTTGGCGGAAACGACCGTTTCCGTGGACGTGCATGCGAAATCGGCGCAGCGCGCATCGCGCGCGCCATGCGCGGAACACATGAAACACCCGGACGTATGGGATACCGAAACGTCGTCAACCGGCGAGCCCGATGCGAGCGACATAGCGTTGCTGATGTACACGTCCGGCACCACGGGCGCACCGAAGGGCGTGCTGCTCGACCATCGGAACCTGCTCGCCAACGCGCGCAATATTTCTCAGGAACACCGGCTCGGCACCGGCGACCGGGTCTTCGCTGCGTTGCCGCTTTATCACATCAATGGTCTCGTCGTGACGCTGCTTGCGCCGCTCTTCCATGGCGGATCGGTGGTGATGACGCCGCGTTTTTCCGCGCGCACCTATTGGCGCGATGTTGCGCGTCACGGCTGCACGTGGATCAACGTGGTGCCGACTATCGTCGCCTATCTGCTCAACAACGACGAACCGTGCACGTTCGATCTGTCCGCGCTGAGATTTTGCCGCAGCGCGTCGGCGGCGCTGCCTGTCGATCATCATCGCGCGTTCGAGGCGCGTTTCGGGATCGGCATCATCGAGACGATGGGGATGACCGAAACCGCCGCGCCCATGTTCAGCAATCCCTATGATCCGGCGCACCGAAGAATCGGCAGTATCGGTCTGGCTTCGGGCGGTGAAGCGAAGGTGATCGATCGTGACGGGCGCGAATGCGCACCCGACGAGTGCGGCGAACTCGTGTTGCGTGGTGAACAGGTCATGCGCGGCTATTACAAGCGCCCGGAGGAAACACGTGCGGCCTTCACCGCCGACGGGTGGCTCCGCACCGGCGACCTCGGTTATCGCGACGGTGACGGTTACTTCTACATCAACGGCCGTGCGAAGGAATTGATCATCAAGGGTGGCGAAAACATCGCGCCGCGCGAGATCGACGAAGCGTTGCTCAAACACCCCGGCGTGCTGGATGCGGCGGTGGTGGGGGTGCCGGATTCCGCTTATGGCCAGGAGATCGTCGCCTTCATCGTGCCGCGCGTGGCGCACGGGCAGGGTGCGCTCGACATCGCGGATCTGCATGAGCATTGTCTGCGCGAGCTGGGCCGCTACAAGACGCCGAAGGAGTTTCGCTTTGTTGCGGACCTGCCGCGTGGACCTTCGGGCAAGGTGCAGCGCCTGAAGCTCGTGCCGACCTGACGGCGCGCACAGCGGCGTGCCCGGATCGCGCGGCAAGCACAGGAGGTGGGCGCGCGTCGAGACGCAGTCGGCGCGACGCAGTACGACGGACGGATCGAATGATCACAGACGCCCCGGCGTCACATAAGAGACACAGGAGACAGCATGCAAACGCACAAGCGGCGTGTGAAGACACGCCACATCATCCTGGCCGTCATGTGCCTGATGTATTTCATCTCGTACATCGACCGTGTGAATATTGCCGTGGCCGGACCCATCATCCGGCACGAAATGGGGCTGACAACGGTTCAGCTCGGTCTCGTGTTTTCCGCTTTCGCTTATCCGTACGCGTTCATGCAGGTCATCGGCGGCTGGCTGTCGGACAAGTACGGACCGAAACTGGTGCTGACGGTGCTGTCGCTGATCTGGGGCGTGGCGACGCTCGCGACCGGATTCGCCGGCAGTGTTGCGATGCTCGTCGCGCTGCGCTTCGCACTGGGCATCGGCGAGGGCGGGGCGTTCCCGACGGCGACACGCGCCTTTACCTACTGGATGCCGGTGGCGGAGCGGGGTTTCGCTCAAGGCATCACCCATAGCTTCGCCCGTCTCGGCGGCGCGGTTACGCCGCCGCTCGTGCTCGCGGTGGTGGTGGCGGGCGGCTGGCGCGACGCGTTCATTCTGCTCGGCGTGGCGAGTCTCGCGTGGACCGTGCTGTACCTCTGCGTCTTTACGAACTCGCCGGAGCAGAACCGTCGCGTGACGCCCGAGGAAACGGCCGAGATCGGCTATCGCGTGGGCGACTGCGAACGCGCCAAGCGTGCGGCCACGCCGTGGCGCAAACTGTTCCGGCGCATGTGGCTCGTCACGTTCGTCGACTTCTGCTACGGCTGGCTGCTCTGGGTCTATCTGACCTGGCTGCCTTCGTACCTGAAGGAGGCCCGCGGCTTCGATCTCAAGCAACTGGCGCTGTTCACCGCGTTGCCGCTGCTCGCCGGCGTGATCGGCGATACCCTGGGCGGCGTCGTCTCGGACCGGCTCTACAAGCGCACCGGCCAGCTGCGCTTTGCGCGTTGTGCCGTGCTGGTGGTGGGCATGGGCGGCTCGCTCCTGTTCCTGCTGCCGATGGTGTCCGCAACCAATCCGCTGATGGCGGTGCTGTACCTGTCGGCGTCGTTCTTCTTTCTCGAGATCACGAATCCTGTGTTGTGGACCTTGCCGCTCGACATCGGCGGTCGCTATGCGGGCACGGCGGGCGGCATGATGAATACGGGTTTCGGCATCGCCGGCATGATCTCGCCCGTGGTGTTCGGCTATCTGATCGAGACCACCGGCAGTTATAACGTGCCGTTCACGATTTCCGCGTGCCTGCTCGGCGTGGGGATCGTGGCCGCGCTTTTCATCGATCCGGCGAGGACGGTCGAGGCCGACGAGGAGCGCGAGCGGCTCGAAGGCAGTGCGCGGGACATGCCCGCGTTTCTTCAGGCGGGCGCCGCCGTGCGGCTGGAGCGGCATCATCTGCGCCGCCCGTTGCGCTGGCGGAGATAAGGCGCGCAGATCGGTACGGTGGTCGATAGGGTGGTCTGAGACTGGTAGACTTCGCTCAACCAGAACGCGTTATACCGTTCTGGTTGACGAATGCTGCGACTGCAGCAGGACCACAGCAATGCCAGCCGCTGGAATCGATCCTTAGCGAGCACTTAAAAATGCACGTCTTATCCGATGGGCAGAACGATCGCTCAGGCGTGAATGGGCTTCCGCTCCGATAAGGCAGTGCATCTATTTCGCTTCGGCTACAGGTGGCGCTGTTGGTGGTGCTGTTGCTCGCGATACCCTGGAGAAGAAATGAAAAAGACGAGCATCGTGCGCTTCGTTTCGCTTTCCTTCGCTGCGAGCTTCGCCGTCGCATTTCCGGTTGGCGCGACGCCAGCCGCGGACGACGCCGTTACCATTGGTTTCGTCACCGACTTCTCGGGCCTATACGCAGACAATGACGGTCCTGGCGGCCTCGAGGCCGTACGCATGGCGATCGCGGATTTCGGCGGCCAAGTGAACGGAAAGCCGATCAAGCTGCTCTATGCCGATCATAAGAACGAGGCGGACATCGCCGCGTCGCGCGCGCGTGAATGGGTCGACCGGAATGCCCTGAACATGCTGCTTGGCGGCACGAACTCGGCGACCGGCTTGTCGATGAACCAGGTCGCGGGCGAAAAGCATGTGGTGTACTTCAACGTCGGCTCGGGCGTCGACGCGTTGACCAATGAACAGTGCACGCCGTACACGGTGCACTACGCGTACGACACGACCGCGCTTGCCAACGGCACGGGTTCGGAAGTGACGAAGCAGGGCGGCAAGACGTGGTACTTCCTCACGGCAGACTATGCGTTTGGCAAGGCGCTCGAAAAGAACACATCCGACGTGGTGAAGGCGAACGGCGGCCAGGTGCTGGGCGCTGTGCGCCACCCGCTGTCGGCCTCGGATTTCTCGTCGTTCCTGTTGCAGGCGCAAGCGTCGAAGGCGCAGATTCTCGGCCTCGCGAACGCCGGCGGCGATACGGTCAACGCGATCAAGGCCGCCGAGCAATTCGGCATTACCAGGACGATGAAGCTCGCCGCGTTGCTGATGTTCATCGGCGACATTCACAGCCTCGGTCTGGAAACCACGCAAGGCCTTGTGCTGACGGACAGTTGGTACTGGAACAAGGACACCGCCGCGCGCACGTGGGCGCATCGCTACTTTGACAAAACGAAGCGTATGCCGTCGAGCCTGCAGGCCGCCGACTACTCGGCCGTGACGACCTACCTGAACGCGGTGAAGGCGGCCGGCACGACCGATCCGGACAGGATCATGGCACAACTGCACAAGACCCGAATCGACGATTTCTACGCGAAGGGCTACATCCGTCAGGACGGCAGCATGATTCACGATATGTACCTGATGCAGGTGAAAACGCCGTCCGAATCGGCGGAGCCGTGGGACTACTACAAAGTCATCGCAACAATACCCGGCGAGCGGGCGTTCAACCAGAAATCGCAGACGCGGTGTGCGCTATGGAAATAAGGATGATCTGGTAGAGCCGTCCACCGCCAGGTGGCGTCGATGAAAAGACGATGCCAGCCAGTGAAGATGAAGAAGATCGCGGGCCCGCTCGCCTGGGCGGGCGATCATGCGATCAACGCGTCCGCGATCAATTCCTGCGTAATCCGCTGCAAAGGCGGCGCGCTGAACGAAAGGAGCTGCACGAGTCCGATGAACACCAGATCGTTCGACGGATCGACCCAGAACCAGGTGTCCGCAGCGCCGTCCCATTGATAGGTGCCGGCGCCGACGGGCATGCCTGCGAGCGTCGGGTCGGTGACCACCGCGCCGTTGTACGCATACGAAAATCCCGGCCGCAGCGTGTAATGTCCCGTCTTGATGCCGTCGCGCAGCATCGTGTCGGGAAGGCGGGCCGTCATCTGTTGCTCGCTCGCGGCGCGGCTCACGATGCGTTTTCCGTCGAGTTCCCCTTTGTTGAGGAGCATCTGCGCGTAGCGTGCGTAATCGTGCGCGGTTGAAACGAGTCCTGCTCCGCCAAGCGGCATTGAAGGCGGGTGATCCCAATCGCTTCTTGTCAGGGGGTTGGGATAGACGATCAGGCCCGAGTTGCCCTCCTGGGCGTAGAGCGTCGCGAGGCGGTGACGCTTTTCCGGCGGCGTATGGAATGCGGTGTCGTGCATGCCGAGCGGCGCGAAGATCCTTTCGTGCATGAAGTCGGGAAGCGACTGGCCGCTCAGGCGCTCGATGATCGCACCCTGCAGATCCATTGAAAGGCTGTAGCGCCAGTTCGATCCCGGTTGATAGGCAAGCGGAAGCCGTGCCACTTGCTGCACGAACGCGTCCAGGTTCACGGCATTCCAGATGCCGGTGTCTTTATAGAGCGAGCCGACAGGATCGGCGGGATCCACAAAGCGTGTTCCATATGAGAAACCTGCGGTGTGCGTCATCAGTTCACCGAGGGTCGGCGCATGGTCGGGCGGCACGCACTGCATTTCACCGTCGGCGTTCGTACCGGCGTAGACCTGAACCGATTCGAACTCGGGCAGGTGCTTCGCGATCGGATCGTCGGGATGCCATCGGCCCTCGTCGTGAAGGATCATCATCGCGGTGCCGGTGACGGGTTTGGTCATCGAGAAGATGCGAAAGATAGTGTCCTCGCGCATCGGTTCCGTGCTGGCCAGATCCTTCTTGCCGAGCGCGCGCACGCGAACGATCTGACCGTGACGGGCGACGAGCGTCACGGCGCCCGCGAGCGCACCACGCTCGATATAGTCGAGAAGCGCCGCGTCCACGCGGTCGAGACCTGCGGACGAGAGGCCGAGGGTTTCGGGAAGGGGAGTCGTGAGAGAAGTCATGGATTCGTCCTCGTTTCGATTGCGTTTGTTTTCCATCCAATGCCCGGCGACGAGAAGAACACCATTCTCAGGCCGGCATCGAAATCATGCAGAGTGAGCGCTGCTTCAGCGCGCCGCTTCCAGCGACCGGCGCGCATGGGCGCCGAGGTGATGCGCGCTCGGCTTCGGCGTGCGCCTGAACGTTGTGGGATCGACCTCGACGAGGCCGAAATGCTGGCTGTACCCCGATGACCATTCGAAGTTGTCGAGGAGCGACCAATGAATATAGCTTTTCACGTCGATGCCGTCCGCGATGCAGTTCTGCAGCTCGTTCAACGCTGCGTCGATAAAGGCGACGCGGCGCGTGTCGTGGGAGGTCGCGATGCCGCTTTCGGTAACGTAGACCGGCTTGCCGGTTCGCTTCGCGGCGAACCTGATGGTCGAGCCGAGCGCTTGCGGATAGTACTCATAGCCCGCCTCGGTCATTTCGGCATCCGCAGGCGGCGAGACATGGCCTTGCGCGTCGACCCGCACGCGTGTGTAAGTCTGCACGCCGATGAAATCCGCGTTTGCCGCCTCGTCCAGCCAGGGGCCGTACAGGCTGTCGATGACGGCACCCGCCAGATTGTTTTCGCCGATGCCCTGAATGTCCTGCATCGTCAGGCTGACGCCCACGGGAAAATTCCCCGGACCGGCCTTGATCGCCTGCGTCGCTTTGCGATGGGCATCGACGAGATGGGCCTCGGTCTTTTCCACCTCCGCGAACAGCAGTGACGAGAACCTTGCCGATCCACATTGCTTCGCGCAGGCTGCCAACATGGCGTCGATCACGGGGCGGGCCGCCGGGTTCGGCAGCAACGTTCTCATCAGGCGCTGGATATTCGCTTCGTTGAACGGCGTGGCGGCGACGACGTGCTCGCCGAGGCGGCGCGTGACCACCTCCGCATAGCGCGCGAACAGATCCGCCGAGTCCGGTACTTCGAAGCCGCCGCGCGCGGCGAACCAGCGCGGCACCGTGAAATGACTGTAGGTCAGCATCGGCGCGATTCCACGCTCGACGCACAGGTCGATCATGCGCGCGTAGCGATCCAGCTCCGCGGCGGAAAACTGACCGGGCTCGGGCTCGATGCGCGACCACTCGATACCGAACCGATAGCAGTTGAGACCGAGATCGGCGACGATCGAAATGTCCTCGGCATAGCGGTGGTAGCTATCGCATGCGTCGCGCGACGGCTGACTGAAGACGGTAGGCTGCACGTGTTCGGCGAGCCAGATATCCGAATTGAGGTTGTTGCCCTCGCTCTGGTGTCCTGAAATCGCGGTTCCCCAGAGGAAATGCCCATAGGGTGAGGGCTGGCGAACGGGAAGCGTCAAGATCGTATCTCCATCAGTGGAAGGCGCACCGTCGAACGGTGCACGCTCAGGTTCATGACCGCGGTGTGATGCGGCGGATTGTGTTCCCAGCTCTTTTCAGGCGGCATCTCGCGAAAGCGGCGACAGGTCGCGGATCAGTGCGGCGATCGGGCCGGCTGCCGTGATCGGCAGCATGTGTCCACCGTCGATCAAGGAGAGGTGCGCGTTGGGCAAGCGGTCGGCGAGGCCCGCGCTGTGAAGGATGGGGTCGAGGATGACGTCCCGCCGGCCGACGACGATATCGGTGCGAAGCGCAATCTCGGCATAGCGCGGCGCGACTATGGCCAACTCGTCGGGCGCGCTCGTCATGTCCGCGCAGGCATAGACGAAGCTCGCGGGACGCAAACCCAGCAGCCCGCCGAAGACGACATCGAAATCCGGCGGCGCGGGCTCCGGCGCGAAGACGGCGCTCAGCACCGCACGCCGGCGCCGCAATCCGAGCGGCGCCATCAGGGTCCACGCAAGGAGTCGGCGCATGTGCGTCGAACGGATATGCAGTGCTCTGAAGATACGTGGTGGTGAGTGCATGACCTGGCTCAGCGGCGAAATCAGCACGAGTCCGCGCACGCACCCGGGGTGTTCGAGGGCAAGCGCAAGCGACAACGCACCGCCGAGCGAATGTCCGACCAGTAGCGGGCGCTCCAGTTTGAGTGCTGCAATGAAGCCTGCGATGACGGCGGCCTGGGCACGCAGCGGCAGGTGCATCCCCGTACTGACGGACGAATGTCCACAGCCGGGACGATCCACCATGATCACGCGATGGGTGTCGGCCAGCGCATTGGCGAGCGCCTCGAAATTGCGGGCATTGCCGCCTAGCCCATGCACCATGACCACGGCGGGGCCCGAGCCGCGGTCGCGATAGTGCAACTTCACACCGCCGACGTCGATGAAGCGACCGTCGGGTGGCACGAGCGCGTTTGCGCGCAAGGTCAGCAAGGCAGCGAAGGCGGCAAGACCGGCAAGGCAGGCGATCGGCAGTATCGCGACAATGCCGGTCATGACGGCGAGCGGGACGAGGTGCATCCGGAAGACTCCTTGAAAAGCCGGGTTACCGTTCAGATCCCATAGGTGCGACGCATCATCAGACGGATCACACCCGCGTAGGCCGAAGGGAAAACGCGCTGGATCTTGTCGAGCAGGACAGCGTCCTTGCCCACCAGCACGCGTCGCTTGTTCTGCCGTACGGCGGCGAGAATGATTCCCGCCGCGCGCGAGGCGCTGGTCACGAGATTCTTCGAGAATTTATCGGTGCGCGTGGCCGGGTCGATCCCGAGCGCCGCGATACTCGCGTCGGTTCGGGCATTGCGCGCGATCGCCGTCTTGATGCCGCCAGGCAGTACACAGGTCGCCGAAACTCCGCAGCGCATCAGATCCAGTTCCTGACGCAGCGATTCCGTGTAGCCGCGCACCGCGAATTTGGCGGCGTTATAGGTGGACGATCCAGGCGCCGCGAGCAGGCCGAAAAGACTCGACGTATTGACGACGTGGCCGTTCCCGCTCGCCCTCAGGTAGGGAAGGAACGCCTGGGTGCCATGCACGACACCCCAGAAATTGATGTTCATCAGCCATGTAAATTTGTCGATCGTCGTGGCTTCCGCGGTGCCGGACAGGGCGACGCCCGCGTTGTTGAAGATCAGATTGATCTTGCCGTACTCGTTCGCGGTGCGTTCCGCCCAGGCGAATACGGCCTCACGGTCCGCAACGTCGAGTGTGCTGACGGTGACCCGGACCGCGGGGTTGGTGTCGCGCGCCAGTGCGGCGGTGGCGGAGACGTTCGTCTCGTCCAGGTCCGCAAGCGACAGATGACAGCCTTGCGCCGCCAGCTGGATGGCAAGCTCACGGCCTATGCCGGAGCCGGCGCCGGTGATAGCGGCTACTTTGCCCTGGAAAGTCTGCATATCAATGACTCGAAATGAAAAGGACGGAGGAACGTGCATGCGGGTCTGCAGGATGAACGGAAGCCCGCACGACGGCATGTCATGTAGCCGAACGCTGCCGGTCCGTGCCGTGCTCGGCGCCTCGGCGCGAAAACGCGAGAACGCCGTCGTTGAGCGGACGGAGTCGCAGGCCGAGCAGATCGAGCAGATAGTTCTGCCGCAGACGCCATGGCGCGCGGTCGCTCTGTTTCGGAAACGCGTCGACCGAGCGCAGCACGTAGCCCGAATTGAAGCCGAGCAACGGGCGCGGCGGCTGTAGCGCGTCGTGATCCGCGACCGGGCGGACCTTCTTGAAGCCATGCTTGTCCATATGGGCCAGCACGCGGCAGACGAACGCCGACGACAGGTCGGCGCGCAGCGTCCACGACGCATTGATATAGCCGACGCAGAATGCCAGGTTCGGCACATTGCCGAGCATGACGCCCTGATAGGTGTAGGTGCTGCCCGGTTCGACGGGCACGTCGTCGATGGTCATGCGGATGCCGCCGAATGCCTTGAGTTTCAGTCCCGTGGCCGTGACGATAACGTCGGCAGGAAGCGTGCGCCCGGACTTCAGGCGAATGCCGTCGCGCTCGAATGCGTCGATGTGGTCGGTGACGACCGCTGCGCGGCCGCTCGCGATCGCCTTGAACATATCGCCGTCGGGCACGACGCATACGCGCTGGTCCCACGGGTCGTAGCTCGGATTGAAGTGCGTGTCGAATGCGTAGTCGGCAGGCAGGAAGCGCTGTTGGCTGCGCCGGATCATCTTCTTCACGAGCGACGGGAAACGGCGCGCCAATTGATAGTAGAACATCGACACGGCGACGATTCGGGCGCGTATGAGCTGGTGTGCGCTGCGTGCCGGCAGCATCCGGCGCAGCCGGTCGGCGAAGGCGTTGCGTGCCGGGAGCGGGGCGATGTAGGTCGGCGAACGCTGCAGCATCGTGACCTGCGCGGCGCGGTCGGACAACGCAGGAATCAGCGTGACGGCCGTCGCGCCGCTGCCGATGACGACGATGCGCTTGCCTGTATGGTCGAAATCCTGGGGCCAGTGCTGCGGATGAATGATCTTGCCGGCGAAGGCGTCCTGACCGGGAAAGGTGGGGGTGTACCCCTTTTCGTAGTCGTAATAGCCACTGCACAGGTACAGGAAGCCGCAGCGATAGCGAACGGAGGCACCTGTCCCAACTGTTTCGACCTCGACGATCCAGCATGCGTCCGGCGACGACCACGCGGCCGACACGACACGCTGGCCGAAGCGGATGTGCCGGTCGATTCCATATTCTTTCGCCGTATCGCGCACGTAGGTGAGGATCGACTCGCCATCGGCAATCGTTTTTTCCCCGGTCCACGGCCGGAACCCATAGCCGAACGTGTACATGTCGGAGTCTGAACGGATGCCGGGATAGCGAAACAGGCTCCACGTGCCGCCGAGCTCCGTGCGGCTCTCGAGAATCGCGTAGCGCTTGCCGGGAAGGAGGTGTTGCAGATGGTATGCCGCTCCGATACCGGACATGCCGGCGCCTATGATCAGAATGTCAAAATATTCCATGTGAACGAGGGTCCTCAGATGCGGTGAAGATGCTGGAGCGTCGCGGGCACGATGAGAGGTTGTACGGACTCGCTCCCGGCACGGCATTCGCTCGTGATTCGGCGAATCATACGAGTATGTTAAGAAACAGACAATACTGTTTGTTTGTGAGTTGCGAAATGTACGGACGGATATCCAGGGGTTTCCCGCATCATAACAAAACAGCCTTGTCTGTTTGTTAAGTTTTGGGCTACCGTGTGGCCACCGGTTAAGCCGGTTCAAAAAATCCTGGACACGGAGACAGTGACGCATGAGTACGACCCGGACATGGGGATCCGCCGCGACCGCAGCCGACGGCGCAGGCACAGATCATTTGGCGCGGACGGCGCTGCCGGCTGACGGACGGCGCGGCATACGCCATGCGCGCAAGGCGCTCCGAAGCGCAGGCATTGGCATGGCGCTCGCGCTGAGCGGCATCCACGCAAGAGCCGACGACAGCATCGTGCGTGCGGCGCAATCCTCGAATTGCGTTGCATACGATCAGATGCGCACAAGGGGAAACGAGACGCCGCTAGCGAGCACCTGCGACAGCCTGTCGCCGGAAATGGGCGGACTCCGCAAGAAAATGGCGGACAATGGCTGGCTATTCCAGGCGGGCGACTTATCGACGCTGACATACGACGTACTGCACCCGGACAGCAGTGTTCCGCAGACATACAACGGTCAGCGGCCGACCTACGCTCAGACTACGCTGGCGATTCTCACCTACGACCTCTCGCGCGTCGGTTTCGGCCAGAACGCGCAGTTCACGGTCGGCGGCGCATGGGCGGAGTCCAGCTATCTCGGTTCCGGTGTGCGCAGCGCCTATTTTTCGCAATTGACGATCGAGCAGGAGTTCGCCAATAAGCAGGTGAGGGTGCTGTACGGTTTCACCGTGCCGGCGAACGATTTCTACGGCAGCCATCTCGGCACGTCGATCGCGTCGTCGGCTTTGGGGCCGGCGAGCAGCATGTTCTACGAGGTTGGTGTCCCGAGTATCAAGCCCGCTCCGACGTTCGAATTGCGTCTGTACACGCCTGATCTGCACTTCTACAACCACTTCGCGATTACGCGCAGCATGAGTCCGCAGGGGTTCCAGAAAGATACGGACCAGAACACCATCGGTCTGACTATCAACGGAGTGGAGGGTGCGCGCGCGTTGTTCATGGATGAAATCGGCTACCGTGTCGAAGCAGCGCCGAACGTGCGCGCCACCTGGTTGCGCGCGGGCGTCCTGTACAACACGAGTGACTATCTCGACTATAGTGTCGGCCGGCCTCGCCCGACCTACGGCAACAAGGGTTTCTATCTCGCCTTCACGAAGCAGTTTACGCAGCCCGACTCGTTCTACTCGTACCGTGGTATTTATGCCGACATCAAGGTCGACGTCGCCGACGCGAGCAAGAATGCATTCAGCCGCGACGTCACCGCGACGCTATACAGCCTGGGCCCGTTTGCGTCACGCCCCTATGACATGGTCACCCTCGGCTATACGCATCAATGGGTGAGCAAGGACGTGCAGCGTTATGTGCTTGCCGCGACCCACGTGCCGGCGATCGAGGGCAGCAATACCGTCTCGCTTTCGTACGCGTTTCACGTCATACGCGGCGTGTACTGGATCAACACGGTGTCTTATACGACGCAGCCGGTACTGGCGCCGTCGCATCAGCCTGCGTTGCTGGTCACGACCGGTGCGACGGTGGTTTTCTGAGCGCGGTCGTGACGGGTGGCGCCGATTGTGCCCACTGGTATGATGCAGAGCGTTTGGGCCGACGATGCGCCTGGTTGTGTCCCGCGTGGCAGGGGCGGTGGTCGGTGCAGGCGGCCGCTTCGCTAACGTGATGGTCCATGCCCTGTGTCAAATTTATCTACGATGAAGCAAACCTCTACAGACAAGGTGCCGAAGCCGGCTAAAGCCCGCGCCGACGCGTCGAAAAAGGCGCCTCGGCAGCGGCGGCCACAGGCCGAGCGCAGTGCCGAGACGCAATCCAAGGTGATTGCGGCGGCGATCGCGTGCCTGCATCAGTATGGGTACAGCGCGACCACCGTCACGATGGTGGCCGATAAGGCCAAAGTCAGCCGCGGGGCGATGTCGCACCAGTACCCGACCAAGACCGACTTGATGCTGGCTGTCGTGACCGCCGTATTCGAGGACGACTCGCGCCTCTACGGGAAGGCGGTCCAGAAGATGTCGCCGATGCAGATGCTTCTCGACCTGCCCGCTACGATGTGGGAAATCATGAGCCGACCTTCAGGTACGGCGGTGATGGAAATCATGCTCGCGTCGCGTTCGGACAAGGAACTCGCCGACAAACTGCGGACGATACAGCGTGCGATCGACATCCGGGCGCACCAGTGGCTGGTCGAACGGCTCGATGCCGCCGGACTGCGGGATCGCCCGGACGGCGAATCGGTGCACCGCATTTTCGTCGCCGCGATGCGGGGGCTTTTGCTGGAGGCACTGTTCAAACGGGACCGGACCGACGTGGAAAAATCGGTCGCCGTGCTCGGCGAAATGATGACATTGCTGTATCCGGACGTGGCCGCGAAAGCGCCGGCGCGCAAAAAGCGCGCGTGAAAACTGCTGCACACGCGACTTCCCCGTAGCCCGTTCAGCGGTTGGCGCGGGGGAGGCAGGAAAAGCGCGAAACACGGGATAATCACAAACAAACAGGCTGGACTTTTTGTTTTTAGAGTTGGTCTTCGTGACATTGTTGTCGCGGCAATGGGCCGGCATCACAGGAGTAAGGGCATGGAATCCGCTGCAGCAGCGCGTCCACGTGTTTTGCCCCGTGCAGGAGAGCGTATGGCCGCTGGGCAGTCAGACACAAAACTGGGTAAGGGAACAGTCTTCGGTTACGCAGCGGGCGCGATCGTCGACGGCACGATGACGAATGTCGTCAACACATTTCTGCTGTTCTACGTGACGACGGTGTGCGGTTTGCCGGCCGCGCTCGCGGGACTGGCCGCGTCGATTGGCCTGATCGTCGACGCGATCGCGGATCCGACGATTGGCGCATGGTCCGATCGCCTGCATTCGCGATGGGGACGCCGCCTGCCTTTCATGGTGGCGGCGATGCCGTTGCTCTGCACGAGTTTCGTGCTGCTTTTCTCATTGCCGGAATGGCACAGTGCCACGGCGCTTTTTGTGCTCCTGATGGCGTTGTCGATGACGGTGCGCGTCAGCATGTCGTTCTTCAACCTGCCTTACCTCGCAGTCGGTGCGGAGTTGAGCGATGACTTCGTGGAGCGGTCACGCGTCATGGCGTGGCGCTGGGCGGCCGGGATGATCGGCGCGGTCGCCGGCGTTGGCATCGGTTTCGGCGTGTTCCTGAAGGGTCACGACGGGCTGGCGCAACGGCACGCGTATTCCGCATTTGCGCAGACTCTTGCCGTGCTGGTGCTTGCCGCGAGTGCGTGCGCGATCCTGACCATCTGGACGACGCGCCATCTGCACCACCGTCCGGCGCTCGAGCGTTCCTCCATGGACAAGCGGCTTGCGCGCGAATTGTCCGAACTGATGCGCAATCCCTCTTTCCGGATTTTATTCCTCGGTTCCGTGCTGTTTTTCGCTGCGATCGGCATGACGCAAGCGTTGGGATTGCACGCGAACACATTCTTCTGGCATCTGGCCGGCGCCCAGATTCAGCAGGTCACGATATCGTTGCCGCTCGGCGCGCTGATCGGCGCGCCGTTGTGCATGCCGGTCGTGCGCCGGATCGAGAAGCGGACCGCGGTGCTGATCGGGCTGTGCGGCTGGATTCTGATCCAGGCGTCGCCGGTGTCGCTGCGGCTTGCCGGGTGCATGCCGCTCACGGGGCAGGCGCTGACGCTGCTATTGTCCGGCGCCACGTTTGTTGGCGGCATGCTGATGTCGATGGCTGCCGTGGCGTTCAATTCGATGATGGCCGATGCCGCGGACGAGCACGAATACCTGTTCGGCGCGCGCCGCGAAGGACTTCTCTTCGCGGGGTGGACGCTCGCCAGCAAGGCGGCGAGTGGCGTCGGCACGTTTCTGTCGGGTGTCCTGCTGACCGCGATCGCCTTCCCCATCGAGCAGACGAAGCGCAACGGGCTGGAGGTGCACGTGCCACAGCACACGCTGGACATGCTGGGCTTTTTCTACGGTCCGGGCGCTGCACTGGTCGCGATCGCCGGCGTGCTGTTGCTGCTTCGCTACCGGCTGGATCGGCACCGGCACGCTGGCATCGTCGCGGAATTGCGTGAGCGGCGTTTAGCCGAACCCGCAACAGTTCGCCAGCGCGCCTAGGCCGACGCTCTGCTCCGGGGCTGCGCCTTTTGCGTGCGCCACGGATCGGAAGCAGGGTGTTCCTGCGAGGCAGTGCTGCGTTAGTTGTTAAGGACAATCCGATAACGTGCCTTTCCGGCCCGCAGATGATCGAGCGCCTTGCTAACGTCTGTCATAGGAAAGTACTCGGTAGTGCGTCCGTTCTCACGTTCCGGCAATGGACTTGTCTTCATGAATCGATCGCGCTCTGGAATGAATCGATTGCGATCCACATGCCGCCGGGAATAGAAAGTCGACGAAGGCGGCAGGTTCGAGCCATGCTTCCGAGGCATTCCCACCAGCCCATAAAGTCTTTCCTTTCAGCCGGGGAAGCATTCAATATTCTGTCCACAAAGCCGATTTCCCATGCGGTCTCGCCTGCAAGCAAGGCATGAGGGCATGCCATCAACGTTGACGGTGGCAAGTCGGCAGGCTGATTGCTCCCGCATCCGCAATACGTCAACCAGTCCGGTTTTCTGTGCGGAGGTAACAATATCAAGGAATCTGGATATGGACCGGCTGCATGCAATGAAGGTGTTCACGAGGGTTGTCGACACGAATAGCTTTTCGCGTGCCGCTGATACGCTGGATATACCGCGTGCATCCGCTACCACTATCGTCCAGAGCCTTGAAGCACACCTCAAAGTCCGGTTGCTTCATCGAACAACGCGGCGCCTGAGTTTGACGCCGGACGGCGCCGCGTATTACGAGCGTTGCGTACGGATTCTCGCCGATATCGAAGAAACGGAAGCCTCGTTGTCGCATGGCCGGCGCGCGCCGCGCGGAAAACTGCGCGTCGATGTGCCGACAGCAATCGGCAAGCTGATTGTGATGCCGCAACTGGACGAGTTTCATGAGCGTTACCCGGACATCGAGTTGATGGTGGGTTTCAGCGACAAGCCGGTCGACCTGATCCAGGAGAGTGTGGACTGTGTGATCCGGATCGGAACTTTGCAGGACTCGACTCTGGTGGCGCGGCGCATCGGGATCTTTGAGCGTTTGACGGTTGCGAGTCCGCTCTACCTGGAACGGCACGGCACACCGGAGACGCTCGACGATCTTCAGCGCCATCTTGCGGTCAATTATTTCCTCGGCCGTACGGGCCGAAACATGGATCTGACCTTCATAGTCGAAGGCGAGACCGTCGACGTGAAGATGCCCGGCAAGATCGCGGTGAACGACGTCGACGCCTACGTCGCAGGCGGCTTGAAGGGCATTGGGTTGATTCAGGCGCCGCGTCTCATGGCGCTGCCTTATCTGCAATCGGGCGAGCTGGTCGAGGTGCTGCCGCAATGGAAACCCATGCCATTGCCTATCTCCGCGGTGTATCCGCATAACCGGCATCTATCGCCCACTGTGCGGGTGTTCGTTGATTGGGTGGCCGAACTGTTTGGCCGCTGCGCACAGCTTTCCAATGAGAAGAGCGACGGGCGGCACGAACCGCTTCTGCACGAAGTTCCCGCGCCGCGTGATGTTGCGGAACTGGCGATGTGATCCTGTGATGGCGGCGGAGGTCCGGATCGGACGAATGAGTTCGTAAGGCCGGCGAATGAGAATTCAAAAGAGCCGAAGCTTTACTGTACATCTCCTGCAAACAGGAAAATAACTTGGGTTGTACGCCTGGAGGCGGCGCACGCGCGCCTGACAATACATGATATTGACGCGGGATGCGGGTCTATGTATCGAAGATGTTCGCATCGCCGGGCACGCGCAGCCTATTACGCTGCGGAGCTATCGGCCGGCGTCGAAAGGCAAGGTTTTGGCCGTCGTACTGTATTTTCACGGTGGCGCATTCAATAGCGGCTCGCTCGACGACGCCCATACGGCCGCTATTCACATTGCCCGCGGCACACCTGCCTGGGTTCTCTCAGTGGATTATTCGCTCGCTCCGCAGTTTCCTTTTCCCGCCGCGCCGGAAGATGGCTATCGCGCGCTGGCCTGGGCGGTCAGCAACGCCCGTGCACAATGGGCCGATCCACTCAGGGTTGGGGTTGCCGGCCACGATGCCGGTGGCAACCTCGCTACCTGCGTGGCGGCTATTGCGCGCGATCGCGCTGACATCACGCTTTCTGCTCAGGCGCTTCTTGTGCCACTCCTCGACCCCAGCATGACGCACGTCGCAGAAGAGAAAAGAATTTCGTCGGGCATCGACATCAGCCACCGTGAGCGCGGCTACCGAGCCTATCTTCCGCACCCGGCGTTGCAACTCCATCCTTATGCCGCGCCGCTCGACTCCGTGCGACTTGCCCGTTTGCCGCCGGCGTTTATTGTCAGTACGCCGAGTGACCGGCTTCACGTGGAGGCCGAGATGTATGCGCATAGATTGATGGCTTCCGGGGTGTCCGCCGAGGTCAGGCTGTATCCAGGCACATCAAGAGACGCGTTGGCGACGAGCCACGAGGTGCTGGCCGACGTCGTCACATTCATGCGAAGTCGTCTGGACGGGGCCGATTTTGTGCCGGACAGGACCGCAGAGACCGAAGACCGATAGCCGAGGTGGCTTGCGGGCCGCATCTAGGTGCAACGCCGTTGGTCCACTTCGGGACAACGGAGCAAGGTGTTTCCGTCCGCCCCGTTGTCTGATCGTGAAATGTTTGCGCGGTGCGCTGTCAGGCCGTTACCAATTCGAAGATGGCGAATTCCGGCTGAGGACTTGTCCATTGGCGAGAAACGCGCCAACCGGAACGAGCTGCCAGCTGGTTGAACGACTCGATTGAAAACTTGTGGGAGTTTTCAGTGTGCAATCGCTCACCACGCGCAAATGTGAATGATTGACCCGCCACGCGTACGATCTGATCCGCGAGGCTCACCAGGTGCATTTCGATGCGGCTTTGTTCTGCGTTCCAGATGGCAAGGTGTTGGAACGAAGACAGATTGAAATTGCCGCCCAACTCGGTGTTGATGCGTTTGAGCAGATTCTTGTTGAACTGTGCCGTGACACCTTGTGCGTCGTTATAAGCCGCTTCGAGCGTCGATTGATCCTTGATCAGGTCCGCGCCGACGATGAGCCGGGCATGGTCGCCAAGCAACTGCCGGAAGCCGGTGAGCAGATCCCTGGCCTCGGCGGGTGTGAAATTGCCGATCGTAGAGCCGGGGAAAAAGCCCACGACCTTCCCCGCATTGTGTGCAGCGGGTAGCGCGAGCGGTTTCGTGAAGTCCCCTGCAATCGGCGTTACCTTTAGCGCGGGGAAGCGCGCCGCGATTCGCGCGGCCGCCGCTTCCAGGGCGACCGGGCTGATGTCGATCGGCACATAGGTGCTCACGTTAGGCGCGGCATCCAGCAGGATGTTGGTCTTTTCGCTCGCGCCGCTGCCGAACTCCACGAGCCTCGTACCGGCCGGAAACTCCGCCGAAATCTCTGCGGCAATGCGGGTGAGCAAGGCGGTCTCGGTACGGGTCGGATAGTACTCCGGTGTTTCGCAGATCGCGTCAAACAGCGCCGATCCCTCGGCGTCGTAGAAGTATTTTGGCGCGAGACTTTTCGGAAGGCGCGACAAGCCGGCTCGCACATCTGCTTCGAACCCGGACGCATCGAGGGGCTGCGCGGCGGCCGTGGTTTTGTCACGCGCCAGGCGAAGTCCGGAGAACATCCAGCGCTGATGCGGATAAAAGAAGTTGCGGTAGGTCGGACGCGTATGGTCCGGAGGCGTGACGATTGCGCCGCCCCTCAAGACCATCTGGCTCACCATGAACTTGCCGTTGTACTCGCCTACGGCACCCGTGCTGGCCTTGAAGCCGGGGTAGGGGCTGTAGGCGCTTTGTGTCCATTGCCAGGCTACGTCGTCGACCTGTTCGAGGGAACCGAGGCTCGCGGCCAATTCCCACTCGGCCTCGGTAGGCAGACGGGCGTCGGACCACAGCGCAAACGCGGCCGCTTCGTAGTAGCTGATATGGCCGACGGGCGCGTCGTGGTCGATGTTCCGCAATCCGGCAAGTGTCATCTCACTCCATTTCGACCCTCTCTGGCGCCAGTAAAACGGTGCGTTCCAGCCTTCGCGCTGCACGATCGCCCAGCCGTCCGATAACCAGAGATCAGCGCGTGCATATCCCCCCGCGTTCATGAACTCGAGCCATTCCCCATTGGTCACGAGGCGGTCACTGATTTCGAACGGCGCGATCCAGACGGTATGTCGCGGTCCCTCGTTATCAAACGCAAACGAGCCTGCCGCGTGGCCGATTTCGGTGAGACCGCCCTGGTGCGTCACATATTTGCCGCGGCGTCCTGGCGGCGGATTCGGGTGAGCGGCATCGTAAGCGGGATGGAGGGGGGATTGGGCGAACAGATGCAGAATGTCCATGAGGATCAGTTCCTGATGCTGTTCCTCATGAGCAAAGCCGAGACTCAGAAGATCATCTAGTGCCGGTACGCTTGTACGGCTCAGCAACTCCAGCATATGGTCGTCGACGTAGCGCCGGTAGCGAGTGATTTGCGCGCCTGTCGGGCGAGTCATCAGCCCGCGGAACGCTCGCGCTTGACGCGCACCGAGTGACTCGTAGTATGAGTTGAACAGAAAGGCGTAGCTATCGTCGAACGGACGATAGTCGGTGAGGTGGGGGATCAGCAGAAACGTCTCGAAGAACCACGTCGTGTGGCCGAGATGCCATTTGGTCGGGCTGGCGTCCGGCATGGACTGGACGACCATATCCTCCGCCGTCAGCTTTGCCGCGAGCGTTTCTGTCCGATGGCGCACCATCAGGTAACGGTGAGACGTTTCGTTGAGAACGTCCAATGAGAGCAGTGTCCGATCACTTGCGTTCATATTTTTATGTACGTCCGGTTGTTTGGCATAGTCGCAATGCAGCCTGTGTGCTTAGACAGGCCACGTCTGTTCAGGGACAGACGCAGGCAGTTGCCGTTTCCTGGGGACCTGGATGATGAGCGCTGTTCAATGGTGCGACTCGGGCATCCAATGGGAAGAGGCAAATGGGTGATGAGACATGCTAACCAGGAATCGGGAATCTTGCTGTTCCGGTAGTGCATCGAGTGACTGCCTGCGCGCCACGGATGACCGTGCAGGCGCAACGGATTGCCTTGACTGGCGCGGGCGGCGGCGATATTGCGGGAAGATTATTCGCTAAATTTCGACAAGTGAATTGGGGCTACCCTTAACAAAAGCAACCGCATGTTCGACTAGACTTGCCGGCGTATTCAAGGCTTCATGCGCGGGTTTGGCCATGATCCTCGCCTGCCATGATCCACTAGCCACTCATCCTCATGCTGGAGCAAACGTCTCACATTATCGACGCGTTGGAACGGGGTGCCGCGCGCGCGAGCCCGTACCGGATTATCGTGCGGCTTGCAGGCCGGGTTATTGCCGATACGCGGGCAGCGCATGCTGTCGGGAAAGGCCCGGCATCGGCCTACCTGATTCCCTTTGAAGATGTCGACATGCATTTCCTTAGGCTGTCTGACGGCATTGACGTGTCTAGGCAAATCAGAGCAAGGCGTTGGTTCGATTTCGAGTGTGGGTCAACAAAAATGGTGTGTGTTGCGTGGCAGGATTCATCCGCAACGCCGGCGATGGGAGCCGCCGGGCGCTACGTCGTATTCGAGACTTCCCGAGTCGACACGATTGAATGCCAACCTTTAACAACGCTCCTACAAATGCGTTGAGCGGACCTACGCCGGCAAGATCAACGTGCTGGGTTTCGATGAGATGACGGCGCTGACCCGCGCGGTTAACGCGTTGCACGACGACTCCGATCTGCGCTGTCTTGTCATAACGGGCGGCGCGCGCGCCTGGATAGGAGGCGCCAATATCAAGGAAATGGTCGAACTCGCGTAGGCCACGCTGAGTCAATCGGAGTGGATGCGCCTCGCGGGTGCAGCCTTGCGATTATTGGGCTCGACTGAATAGTGTTCTCTTCTGTGACCGACTGATCTTCGTGTTCAAAAGTCCCATAATCAGTTAAGCAGGATTCCAACCCGTCTTGCTTGCGGAGACATGACGCACGGACGGAAGACGGGGTTATCCGATTGAGCGTTTCTGTCTGCTCGAAGGCAAATCGAAGTTTTATATTTCACAAAGGATCACACAATGACTACCGATAACGCACCCACGCTGTATGAATCGAAGGCCTCGCCGAATTCTCGCCGGGTCCGGATTTTCCTGGCGGAGAAGCAACTCGAGATTCCGACCAGGGGAGTGGATCTCGGGGCAAAAGAACAGTTCTCGGACGCCTTCCTGGCGATCAACCCGCGTCGCCAGGTGCCCGCGCTGGTGCTGGCCGACGGGACCTCTATTGGCGAAGTGCCGGTAATCTGGCGCTACCTCGAGGAAGCGTATCCGGAGAAGCCCGCTTTGTTGGGCACCACGCCGAAGACGAAGGCGTTGATCGCTATGTGGGAGCGCCGTGCTGAACTGGACGGATTCTCGCCAGTCATGGAAGGCGTTCGAAATGCCGTTGCCGGTTTGAAAGGCCGGGCTCTGTCGGGGCCGCATGCCTATGAGCAGATCCCCGAGATCGTCGAGCGCAGCAAGTTGCGGGTGGCTAACTTCTTCGCCGATTTCGACGAGCGTCTGAAGGCGGTCGCGTTCGTCGCCGGCGACGAATTCTCGGCAGCCGATATTACGACGCTAGTGACGATCGATTTCGCGGCCGGTGGCCTGAAGATGACTATCCCGGAAGAGCACACGGCATTGCAGGCATGGTACGACAAGGTATCGAGCCGTCCCGCGTCGAAGGCGTAACGAATCCGGCGTTCATCCTGTCGATTTTTTTCGAAAACATCATGAGTCAACCGGTTGTACTTATCACCGGCGCGCTGACGGGTATCGGCCATATGAGGGTGACTGTCGTGACTACAGCATCCCCGCAGCGGGCGACCGCCTGAAGAAGAACGCCGCCCACGGGCGGCGTTCTTCTTGGTGCACGTGTAGGGTGGAATTACATTATTCGGATTGCGTAACAAGTCAATTGGGAACATGGGGAATGATGAACCGGGTCAACTTCCCTAGACTTACGCAGGTGGTTGCAACAGAACGTTGCCTTAGCGTCACCTTAGCCTGCTTCGGCGGACGTCCATGCAAACCATCGGTGAGTCGCCGCATCAAACGGGAGGGTCCATGGGGAGCCTCGCCTCTCCGTACAGGTCCGAGCGATCGGCACCGAATTCACTGATTTCATCTTTCGGAGGTGGTTGTGTCAAAGCTTTTTTATGAAGCCCGTCTGGGCGCTTACTCGTTGTCGCATCGTGTTGTGATGGCGCCGCTCACGCGTATGCGTGCGGGTGAGAATGATGTACCGGGCGACCTGATGGTCGAGTACTACACGCAGCGCGCTTCGAAGGGCGGACTGATTGTGGCCGAAGCCACGCCGGTTTCGCCGTGGGCCGTCGGTTATTTCGGCGCACCGGGAATTTTCACAAACGAGCAGGTCGCAGGATGGAAGCGTGTCGTAGACGCCGTGCATGCAAAGGGCGCTCGCATTTTCCTGCAGGTTTTCCATGCCGGACGGCAATCGCATACGGATCTGCTGCCGGGCAATGGTGAGCCGCTCGCACCGTCGGCCATCGATTCGGGCAGCTTCTCGCACACACGCGAAGGTTGGAAGCCGTCGTCGGCACCGCGCGCGCTGAACACCGAGGAAATCGCCGGTGTGGTGGAAGAATTCCGTGTGGGTGCGGAGTTCGCCAAGGCTGCCGGTTTTGATGGCGTCGAAATTCACGCAGCCAATGGCTACCTGATCGATCAGTTCCTGCAAACAGGCTCGAATCAGCGTACCGACTCGTACGGCGGTTCGGTTGAGAACCGTGCGCGCTTCCTGCTGGAAGTAACGCAAGCCGTGGTTTCGGTTTGGGGCGGCGATCGCGTGGGTGTGCGGGTGGGACCGAGCGGCAAGTTCGGCGGCATGTCGGATAACAACCCGGCTGAAACGTTCGGTTATGTTGCCGAGCAATTGAACCGCTTCAACCTGGCCTACCTTCATATTATCGAACCGCGTGTCGAAGGTTCGGAGACGGTCTCGGAGAGCGCGCCGGTCGCGGCTCAGCAACTGCGTGCTGTGTTCAAGGGGCCGATCGTCGCCGCGGGCGGCTTCACGCCGGAGTCTGCGAGCGCGGTCATCGAAGCGGGCGTGGCGGATTTCGTCGCGTTTGGCCGTCACTTCGTGTCCAATCCCGATCTGCCGGAGCGCGTGCGTCTTGGCAAGCCGCTGGCGCACTACGACCGTGACACGTTCTATGCTGGCGTGGAACGCGGCTACACGGACTACCCGACGTTCGATCAGCAAGTCGAAACGGCCTGATAGCCACGGGCCATGACGCCCGGATGAAGCGGCGGCGCGGGCGCCGTCGCTTCAGCATCGTTGCGTGATTCGGGTGCGATGCATGACGCCTCTGGCCGGCGATGAACGCCGGCCAGAGCACGCCATGCATCCAGAACCATGAGCATGTCGGGTGTATACCCATTAGGAAGCCAGACGAAATGACCCTGCTTAATACGTCCGGTCTCGACGTCGAGGAGCTGGCGATCAGGGGCCACGGCGGTCCCATCACACTGAGAAGCTACCGTCTGCCTGACAGGGGTTCACAGAAACCTGTGGTGCTGTATTTTCACGGCGGCGCATTCAGAAGCGGATGTCTGGAAGACGCGGACGCTCCCGCAGCGACTATCGCGCGAAGTATGCCGGCCTGGGTGGTCTCCGTGGGTTATTCGCTTGCGCCTGCCAAGCCGTTTCCTCACGCGCCGGAAGATGGTTATCGCGCGCTGTTGTGGGCAGCCGCGCATGCGCGTAAGTTCGCCGCGGACGCACGCAGGATAGGTCTCGCCGGCCACGATGCCGGCGGTAATCTGGCAACCTGCATCGCTGCGATGGCGCGAGATCGTGGCAACGTATGCATCGGCGCACAGGCGCTATTGGCCCCGCTACTCGATCCCGGACTGACGTGCATGTCGGAAGAACGTCATGGACCGACTCCGGCCGAGTTGAACCTGTGGTCCAGTGGCTATCGCGCCTATCTACCTGAACCGATGCAGCATTTACATCCTTATGCTGCTCCGCTGGAGTCGAGCCGGCTGGCCGGCCTTCCTCCAGCGTTCATCGGGTTGGCGGGCCATGATCCGCTGCGCAGGGAAGCGCAGTATTACGCGAGCAGGTTGAAGGACGCGGGCGTAGTGGCGGAAGAAGTCTTCTACGAAGCAGTTTCGCACGCCGGGCTGGCAAACAACCCGGACGTGCTGAGAGACGTCGCGGCTTTCTTTGCCAAACATCTGGAACATCGCACGCTGGCAAAACGCAAGGCGGCATAAACATCGAAGCCGTGCGCGGCGAACGGTCCTCCGCGATACCGCAGAGGACCGGTACGACTAGACGCTGACGACAATCCGGCCGAGATGCTGGTTTTTCTCCAGTACGCGATGGGCTTCAATGATGTCATCGAACTTGAAGCGGTGGGCGATCGTCGTCTTCAGCTTGCCCTCTGCCAGCGCATCAAGAATGAAATCGACAGCGGCTTTTTGCAACTCTGGTGTGGTGGTGGTCGAAAACAGGTTGTAGCCGTGAATCGTGATGCGCTTGGCGAGCACCTGCAACATTGGAAGCGGCGTGACTTCAGGGCTGAGCTCGCCGTACACCAGCACGGTGCCGGCATAGGCGGTAGCTGCGATCAGCTTCGGAAAGTTGGGGCCGCCTACCGGATCGAACACGAAGTCCGCACCTTTACCTTCGGTAATGCGCATGACCTCCGCGACCAGATCCTGCTCGTCGGTGGCGATAACGTGAGCGGCGCCGATTTCGAGCAACTGTTCTTTCTTGGCGCTGGTGCGGGTAAGCGCGATTGGGACTGCGCCGATCAGATTCGCAATCTGGATTGCGCCAATACCGACCCCGCTGGAGGCAGCCGGAATGAGAATGCTGTTGCCCGCGGCAACGCGGCCGTTCTCCGTGAACGCTGCATACGGTGTGATGAAGACGTTCCAGATCGACACAGCGTCCTCGAACGAGAGCGGCTTCGAATGCTTGACAACCGCGTGTGCGGGCGCAAGGACCAGTTCGCCGTACATGCCGTAGTCGTTCATCGAGAACGACGGCACGGTACTCACCATGTCGCCTACGGCAACGTGCGTGACATCCGCGCCGACTGCGTCGACTGTGCCTGACACTTCATAGCCGAGGCGCGCGGGCAGATGGACCGGCTCGACATAGACGCCGGTGCGCCACATCGATTCGGCACGGTTCAGGCCGATTGCCTTGACCTTGATGCGGACTTCACGACTGCCGGGTGTTGCGACGTCGATATCTTCGAACTGAAGTACTTCGGGACCGCCATACCGGGCGAACGAGACGATTCTTGCCATGGAATACCTCCAATATACGTGGACTGTTGGGCGCCGCATCATGCGGCGTCTCGGAGGAATTATGAGCGGCGGCAATCACGCGATAAATCGGTTCACGCCATCAATACAATTCAGCATGGCGTAACAATGCGTGCATGATGGACCTTGGCCCGATCCGCGAGCGCATGTGCGCGCGGCGTCACCACGACGGGTGATTCGCGTGCGAGCAGCCTGAGGGCGAGTTCCGGCGGCTACGGATGGATAGACAGAGAGGGACTTGCTTCTTCAATAGGTCGCGCGAGAATCATTTGGGCGAGATTCATCGGGCGATGCGTGGTACGGCTCGTGGGCCCGTAAACGGCATCGCCGCGCACGATCCTTGCCCCGGTGAGCGCGCAAATCCCTTTTGACTTCGAGATGCGCCTGACCCAAAGCTGCTCGCAATAGTTGCCAGCCCGCGAATCCCGCCATGTGATCGAAACGCTGTTCGCGCTGAAGCGCTCGACCACGGTGACGCTGGCCGTCACTGCGGGCGCAGCCTTGGCCCGCTCCCTGTCCGCCACGATGCTGCGATGCGCGGAACTGCTGACTGCGTCGGTACGATGCACGCGCTTGCTGAGCGCGTGATCGGGACGGTCGACATACTCGGCCATTCTCTCGAGCCACAAGACCATGTGAGACCACGGGTCGACGTTGCCTGTCATTGCTGTTGCCGCGATTGCACTCACGATGGTTCTCCTTTCCTCGCTATCCGTCCGGTCAGCCATGGCGTGGTGTTTCGCTGCGCCTCGGCACAGCTCCCGGTCGGTGTCGTATGGTCAGCGACATTTCATGCGTTGCATCGTATAGCCTCCTCCGGCGGAGATAAATTGCGGCAGCTTAAACACTCCATTTAGACGAGCCCAACAATGGAGGGCAAACGTTATCGCCAGGAGTGCGTGGTGGATTAAACAGAGCACCTGAGATTCAAGCGGCGCTCGCACATTGTTGGTTTTCCCTGAATTCTTTGTCGGCGGGAATTGGATTTATCAAGGATCACAAAGCAACCAGAATGCGTCGGTATCGAATCACTATCACACCGACCAGGATTTCATATGGCATCCAACCGGAAGCGGCTTTATGCGGCGCTTGCCACAACCCTCATCGTTGTCGGCGGGGGCGCCCTTGAGTTGCACGCTCGAAGCGATCTGCCGCTCAATGCCGCGGGCGCGGCCACCGAAAAGCAGCAAGCGCTGCCGACATCAGTCGATGTCGCCACGGTCGTCGCAACGACCATCACCGACTATCAGGAGTACTCCGGGCGTATTGAAGCGGTGGATCATGTTCAGGTTCGGCCACAAGTCTCGGGTGCCATCGTCGCCATCCATTTCAAGGACGGCGCGCTGGTCAGGAAGGGCGACCCGCTCTTTACGATCGATCCCCGTCCGTATGCGGCTGAAGTGGACCGCGCAGCGGCGCAGCTTGCCGGCGCAGAGGCGCGCGCGGCCTACGCGCGTGCCGATGCGGCGCGTGCCGAGCGTTTGCTGCCCGACAACGCGATCGCGAAGCGCGACTATGACGAGGCGCAGAACGCAGCCCGCGAGGCTGTGGCGAATGTCGCGGCCGCGAAGGCCAGCCTCGAAGCGGCGCGGATCAATCTGGGCTACACCAGCGTGGTCGCGCCCGTGGATGGGCGCGCCTCGCGTGCCGAACTGACGGTCGGCAATATCGTCTCGTCGGGTCTCAACGCGCCCCTGCTGACCACTCTTGTGTCGGTTTCACCTATTTACGCGTCGTTCGACATCGACGAGCAGACGTATCTTCGATATCTCGCACAAGATACTCATGCAACCGTACCCGTTGAACTGGGACTCGCAAACGAGACTGGCCATTCGCGGCAGGGTGTCGTCGTGACCGTCGATAACGAGTTGGACACCACCTCCGGTACGATCCGCGTGCGCGCCCGCTTCGATAACGCCGACGGTGTGCTCGTGCCGGGACTCTATGCGCGCGTCAGGGTGGGAGGCGGCAAGCCTCATCCGGCCGTCATGATCGACGATGCTGCAATAGGCACCGATCAGGACAAGAAGTACGTGCTGGTGGTGGACGCACAGAACCATGTGCAATACCGCGAAATAAAACTGGGCGTGCAGCACGACAATCTTCGTGTCGTCGAGTCAGGGTTGCAACCCAACGAACGTATCGTCGTCAACGGCGTTCAGCGTGTGAGGCCCGGCGACACCGTTACCCCGAACCTCGTCCCAATGAGTGCGAGCCTCGCGCAATCCGGTCAGCAACAAGCCGTGAAGACGGCTGCGGCGTCCTGAATCCAGCCACCGGGAAAAGGATACCGTCATGAACATCTCAAGATTTTTTATTGATCGCCCTATTTTTGCCGGCGTGCTGTCGATCCTGATACTGCTCGCGGGGACGATCGCCATGCTGAAACTTCCGATCTCGGAGTATCCGGAAGTGATTCCGCCATCGGTCGTGGTTCACGCGCAATATCCGGGCGCGAATCCGAAAGTGATTGCCGAAACCGTGGCGTCGCCGATCGAGGAGCAGATCAACGGTGTGGAGGACATGCTGTACATGCAATCGCAGGCAACCAGCGACGGCAACCTCACCACCACCGTGACCTTCAGGCTCGGCACCGATCCCGACAAGAACACTCAGCTCGTGCAGAACCGTGTGAATCAGGCGTTGCCGCGTTTGCCGGAAGACGTGCAGCGGCTTGGCGTGACCACCGTGAAGTCCTCGCCAACGCTCACGATGGTCGTGCATATTACGTCGCCGAACGATCGCTACGACATGACGTATCTGCGCAACTATGCGCTGATCAATGTCAAGGATCGTCTGGAGCGGCTGCGGGGCATCGGCGAAGTGCAGCTCAAAGGCTCGGGCGACTACTCGATGCGCGTATGGCTCGACCCCTTGAAAGTGTCGCAGCGCGGCATGACCGCGACGGACGTCGTCAATGCGATACGGGAGCAGAACGTGCAGGTCGCCGCCGGGGTCATCGGTTCGTCGCCGAGCCTCCCGGGCGTGCCGTTGCAACTGAGCGTCAATGCTCAGGGCCGTTTGCAAACGGAGGAACAATTCAGGGACATCATCCTGAAGACCGCACCCGACGGAGCCGTCACTTACCTGCGCGACGTCGCGCGGGTGGAAATGGCCGCGTCGGAGTACGGGCTGCGCGCGCTGATCGATAACAAGCAGGCGGTCGCATTGTGGATCTTCGCGCAGCCGGGCGCGAACGCGCTGCAGATTTCCGACGAAGTGCGCGAGACGATGAAGGAACTCAACGCCGACATGCCCGTGGGCGTGAGTTATCAGATCGTCTACGACCCCACCCAGTTCGTGCGCTCCAGCATCGAGGCAGTGATTCATACGCTGATCGAAGCGATTGCGCTGGTGGTGCTGGTGGTGATCGTGTTTCTGCAGACGTGGCGCGCGTCGATCATTCCGCTTCTGGCGGTGCCTGTTTCGATCATCGGCACGTTTTCGCTCCTGCTCGCTTTTGGCTTCTCGATCAACGCACTGTCCCTGTTCGGCATGGTGCTCGCCATCGGGATCGTGGTCGACGACGCCATCGTCGTGGTTGAAAACGTGGAACGCAACATCGGCTCGGGGCTGTCAGCCCGGGAGGCGACATATCAGGCCATGCGGGAGGTGAGCGGGCCGATCATTGCCATCGCGTTGACGCTGGTCGCCGTGTTCGTGCCGCTTGCCTTCATGAGCGGCCTGACAGGTCAGTTCTACAAGCAGTTTGCGATGACCATCGCCATTTCCACTGTGATCTCGGCATTCAACTCGTTGACGCTCTCGCCGGCGCTGGCAGCGCTCCTGCTCAAAGGCCACGATGAGCCGAAAGACCTTGTGACGCGGGTGATGGACCGGCTGTTCGGCGGCTTCTTCCATGGCTTCAACAAGGTGTTTCACCGCGGTTCGGAGCGCTACGGCAAAGGTGTCAGGAGCGTGATCAACCGCAAGGCGGTCATGATGGGCGTGTACGCGGTGCTCCTTGTCGCAGCCGTGCTGATGGGCAAGGTCGTGCCCGGCGGCTTCGTGCCCGCGCAGGACAAGGAGTATCTCGTCTCGTTTGCGCAGCTGCCGGAAGGTGCGACGCTCGATCGTACGGAAGCCGTGATCGAAGAAATGACGGCGATTGCGCGGAAGCAGCCCGGAGTCGAGTCGGCGGTGGAGTTTCCGGGGTTGTCCGTCAATGGTTTCGTCAATTCGTCGAGCGCCGGGATTCTGTTCGTGACCTTGAAGCCGTTCAAGGAGCGCAACGGCAAGCCGCAACTGTCCGCCACAGCCATTGCTGCGGCACTGAACCAGAAATACGCGGGTATCAAGGGCTCGTTCATTGCGGTATTCCCGCCTCCACCGGTGCTCGGTCTGGGGACATTAGGCGGCTTCAAGATGCAGCTGGAGGACCGTGGCGCGCTGGGATATGAAGCGCTCAATGCCGCGACTCAGGCGTTTATCGCCCAGGCAGCGAAAACGCCGGAGCTTGGTCCGACGTTCTCGAGCTATCAGATCAACGTGCCTCAGGTCAACGTCGCTCTCGATCGTGTGAAGGCCAAGCAATTGGGCGTGAGCGTGACCGATGTCTTCGACACGATGCAGGTCTATCTAGGCTCGCTGTATGTCAACGACTTCAACCGCTTCGGGCGCGTGTACCAGGTGCGGGTTCAGGCAGATGCCCAATTCCGTGCTCATCCCGAAGATATCGGCTTATTGAAGACACGTAACGCAAATGGCGAGATGGTGCCGCTCTCGTCGCTCGTTACCGTCACGCCGACCTACGGGCCCGATACGGTGGTGCGCTACAACGGCTATACCGCCGCCGATATCAACGGCGGCCCCGCGCCGGGCTACTCGACGGATCAGGCACAGGCGGCTGCCGAGCGTGTGGCCGCTAAAACCTTGCCGCGTGGCATCAAGTTCGAATGGACCGATTTGACGTACCAGCAGATTCTGGCTGGCAACGCAGCCATGTGGGTGTTCCCGATTAGCGTGCTGCTGGTGTTTCTCGTGCTCGCCGCGCTCTATGAGAGCCTGACCTTGCCGCTCGCGGTCATCATGATCGTGCCGATGAGTCTGCTGTGTGCGCTGATCGGCGTATGGCTGACAAAGGGCGACAACAATATCTTCACGCAGATTGGACTGATGGTGCTGGTGGGATTGTCGGCGAAGAACGCCATCCTGATTGTGGAGTTTGCACGGGAGCTGGAAATGCAGGGACATTCGATCGTGCATGCAGCGATCGAAGCGTGCCGGCTTCGCCTGCGGCCGATCCTGATGACCTCGATTGCTTTCATTATGGGCGTGGTGCCGCTCGTGTTGTCCTCGGGGGCCGGCTCTGAAATGCGGCATGCAATGGGCGTCGCGGTGTTCTTCGGCATGCTCGGCGTGACGCTGTTCGGTCTTATGTTGACGCCGGTGTTCTACGTGCTGCTGCGCAAGCTGTCGGGCGCCGAGCATCTGGTCGACAAGCACGGCCATCAGCCGCATATGAGGGTCGACGAGCTAGAGGATCCAGGTTCGCCGGCACCTGTTGATGCAGAGGCAAGCGACAGTCGTGGCGAAACCATCAAGGCGTGAGGTCATGGTGAAAAAGAAGAGTTTACGGTGGCTTGGCGTATCGAGTCTGGTTGCTTCGCTGATGGTGCTAGCCGGTTGTTCGCTGGCGCCGACCTATCAGCGTCCGGCTGTCGAGACGCCTCCTGCATTCAAGGAAACCGCAGCGCCTGCCGTTGCAGGTGCTGCGAATGCGCCGACGAGTGCAGACGAGTGGAAGGTGGCACAACCTTCGGAGGCTATTCCTCGCGGCGAATGGTGGACGGTGTTCGGCGATTCGACGCTAAACGATCTGGAGCGCCGGGCGCTCGACTCGAACCAGAACCTTCAGGCCGCCGCGGCGCGTCTGGCCGAATCGCGGGCCATTCAGCAGACGGTGCGCGCCGGGCTGTTCCCGACGGTCAACGCTGGCTTCGGACCGACCAGGGAGAAGTTATCGGCGGCCTCGCAGTTGGAACCGGATGGCACGGACGTTCCATCGCAAACATTGTGGCGCGCCCAGGCGTCGGCGTCGTATGAAGTGGATCTGTTCGGACGGGTGTCCGATTCAGTGCGTGCAGCGAACGCCGATGCGCAACAAAGCGAGGCTCTGTTGCGCTCAGTGCAACTCGCGTTGCAGGCGGATGTCGCGCAAAACTACTTCAATTTGCGCGAGCTCGATGCGGAAATCGCGGTCTACGATCAGGCGGTCAAACTCCGCGAGGATGCACTCGGGCTAGTGCAGCGCCGTTTTAACGAGGGAGAGATCAGCGAGCTCGACGTCGTGCGGGCGAAATCGGAACTGGCGACGGCCAGGTCCGACGAGATGAGTGCGCAGCGTTCGCGCGCCGCATCCGAACACAGTCTCGCGGTTCTGCTCGGCGAGCCGCCGGAGACGTTTTCGATGGCCGCGAATCCACTCACGCCGATCAATGTCCAGATTCCGGCCGGACTGCCTTCAGCGTTGCTGGAGCGGCGCCCGGACATCGCCGCGGCCGAGCGCGCCAGCGCGGCCGCCAATGCGCGGATCGGCGTTGCCAGGGCGGCCTATTTTCCTTCGCTGTCTTTGACCGGTACGGGAGGATTCGAGGCCGCTACGCTCGGCGATCTGTTCAAGTGGTCGAGCCGCGCGTTCCTCCTAGGACCGTTGGCGGGTGCCGCGCTGACCGTGCCTATTTTCGATGGCGGCCGGCGCAAGGGCAATCTCGCGAACGCTCGTGCCACGTTTGACGAAGACGCGGCGAACTACCGCCAGCAGGTGCTCGTCGCCTTCCGGGAAGTCGAGGACAATCTCTCCGATTTGCGGATTCTGAAGGATCAGACGCGCACGCAAGCCGAGGCGGTTGCCGCATCGAGCCGGGCCGCTGCATTGTCGCGCAGGCAGTACGACGAAGGCGCGGTCAACTATCTCGACGTGATCGACGCCGAGCGCACCGTACTGGATGCGCGACGTGCTGCGGTACAGCTATCGGGGGGGCAGGCGACGGCCACCGTGAACCTGATCCGCGCGCTCGGCGGCGGCTGGGGCGATGCGCCCGCGCCGTCGCAAGGATCGTCGCCCGCAGGTTCGCAGGTCCCTGCGGTCGCTCAGCGTTGAAATGCAGGGCGGCCCTCCAGGCGGACGTTTCTGACCCTGCGTTGCCCGCCGTGCGATCAAAGCGAATCGAGTAGCACTCGTGCGGCTTTCAGGTCCAGCGTTTCGAAGCCTTCGCCAAAGCGTTGATACACGGGTGTGAGCAAATCGCGAGCGATCCTGGGTTTGTGCTGCTGTTGCTTCAGTTGGGCGAGCGTCGTGGCGCAGCGCAGCTCCCAGGCAAGGAAGCGATGGCTTTGCGCCCGCTCGAGCGCATCGACGAGCATGGCCTCAGCAGCGGACCTGGCTGCCGGATCGGGGCTGCCGAGCATAAGCTCGGCCTTGGCGCGCAGCAGTTCGGGGAGGGAACATTCATCCTGGGTTTCGAGCGCCCGTTCGACGGCGGGATGGATCAGCGCGACGGCTTGTACCATCCGGTCATGCTTCGCGAGGAGATGGGCCGTTGCGGTGAGAAACGGTGTGAGGGAAACATAAAAACGCTTCGAGCCGATTCCGACTAGCGCCGGGTGGATCTTCTGCTCGTAGGCGTCGACGCGTCCCCCGAGCAGCGCCAGGAACCCCTGCCACATCTGTGCGCGCGCCTTCCAGGTGGAGATGCCGTGGCGTCTCGTTTCGATAGCCATCTGCGAGACAGCGTGGTCGAGCGCGGTGTGATCTCCGGTTAGCAGCGCGAGCGTGCAGACGGCCTCGCTCAGGGCGTAGCAGAGCGACACCGGGTGATCGAGTTGGCGGGCGTCGTCGAGCGATTGTTGCGCGGCAAAAGTCGCCTGTTCGGGACGGCCGAGATACCACAACGTGTGCGCAAGCGACGCGTGTGACAGCATTTTTTCGTCATACAAGAAGCGGATACGTTGCGCACGCGGAAGCTGCACGCGCGAATTGGCAGCGAGTTCCAGGTTCTCGTATGCATCGTCCAGCTGGCCGAGAAAGAGGCGCGACATACCGGTCAGGCGATAGGCCGCCAACCGGTCGCAAGGCCATTCCGACGCCATCGCCACAGCGCTGAATTTCTGTGCCAACGGTTCGGCCTGAACGTACTTGCCGTTAAGGTACAAACACATCCACGCGCCCCACATGGCGAGCAGCTGATACGAGGCGCTGCCGGTCTGGGTGGCCAATTCGAGGGCCGCTTCGAACGCGTCGCTAGTCTGCTCGGCGACGGTATGGCAGAGGAGAGACATACCCCGCGCGGAAAGTAATTTCATCGCGCGCTCGTCGGCGGATATGCCGTTTGCTACGAGCCATTCCAATGCCCGGTCGACGCGCGCGAGACACTCCTCCAGCAGGGCGAGCTGCATTGAAAGCGGGATGCTCGCAATCGTCAGATCAACCGCGAGGGCCGGGTCGCCTTCGGTCGAAAACGCCCATCTGATTGCCGCGCGGAGGTCCGGCAGATGGGGTGTGTAACGAGCGTTCCAGTCGATATCGACGCGTGCCGCAGCCTGTTGCTCGGCATGCTCGAAGATATCCAGAAAGTGACGCGCGTGGCGGCGGGACCACTCGGGCAATGTGCCGCTGGCACGCAGTTTGTCGTACGCGTAAGCGCGCGTCGTTTCGAGCAGCCTGTATTTGATGCGGCCGTCGCCGGGCACCGTGGAGACGAGCGATTTGTTGACCAGCTCGATGATCACGTCCACGACTGCCTGGGGCGGAATATCTTCACTGCTCGTGACCGCTTGCGCGGACTCGAGACTGAACGGGCCGGCGAACAGGCTCAGCCGGTTTAGCACCGTGCGCTGCGTTTCGGCTAACAGGCCGTAGCTCCAGTCGAGCGTAGCGCGCAGCGTCTGCTGGCGCGGCAGTGCGGTGCGGGCTCCCTGCGTGAGCAGTTGGAAGCGGTCGTCGAGGCGGTCGGCCACACCTTGCAAACCAACCGTCGGCACGCACGCGGCCGCCAGTTCGATCGCGAGCGGGATGCCGTCGAGCTGGCGGCAGATGCGGACCTTCAGCGGCAACGCACTGCCGGACTCGGCGGCGCACAGCATGTCCGTGCCGATGCGTTCCTCGAAAAGCCGGATCGCACCGAATTCGCGCGCGTCGTCGACGTTGTCGTCGGGTGGCACCTCGAGCGATGGCACCCGGTAGACGTACTCGCCGCCAACCCGCAGTGGTTCGCGACTCGTGGCGAGGATCGTTGCGCGCGGCGCGACTCGCAGCAACGTTTCGGCAATCTGCGCAGCGCTCTCAATCAAATGCTCGCAGTTGTCGAGCACCAGCAGAAAATGGCGGTTGTACAGACTCGCTGCCATCCGGTCGAGTGAAGGCGTTCCGTCGCCAGGCGGGAAACCCAGCGCCACGGCGAGGGTAGTGGGCAGATAGTCCGCGGAGGCGGTGGCCGCCAGTTCGGCGAGGTAGACGCCATCGGTAAAGTGCGGCGCAAGTTGCCGGGCGGCTTCCACGGCAAGCCGTGTCTTGCCGACGCCACCGGAGCCCACTAGCGTAGTGAGCCTGTGCGAAAGCGCGACTTCGGCAACTTCGTGCAAGGCCTTTTCGCGCCCGATGATGGGCGAGATGTTGGCCGGGAGTTGCACCCCGTGCAATACCGGTGCCAGTGTGGGCGCTGCCGGCAACGCATTGGTTGCCAGGCCTTGGGTACTGACTTCACCGATGAACTGATAGCCTCTCCCAGCCACGGTGCGTATGGCGACGCGATCTTCGCCAAGCATGCGGCGCAGCACGGAGATTTGTCCTTCAAGGGTGTTTTCCTCGACGATGCGGTCATGCCACACCAGCGAAATGATCTGGTCTTTGCTGAGGATCGAGCCGCGCGCTTCGACCAGGGCGAGCAGTAAATCGAACGCACGGCCGCCAATTTCCACCTTGACACCGTTATGCGTCAGCTCACGCCGGCGGGGAACGACGACCGTCGCGCCAAACGAAAAATCATCGATTTGCAGCGTTCTCGTTTCCATCGCAGATTTTACGGGCGATTGATGGGGAAGAGCCGGGACCACCTTACGAGTATCGCACAACGTACAAGATTGCTACCAGCTACTGATACCGGCTATAGGAAGTCCGATAGTCGATCGCGAGCGCTGGAGAAGCGCGCGAGCACACAGGATAGGCGGCCGCTGAGCTGCACATTGTTGGCGTGGTCTGAGCAGAGTGCTTATTTTCACCGCATCGATTTACTGCTGGCCGTTCACTAAAGTGAAGCTATGTGGCCCGCCGGGGCCTGGCAGTACATATCAATCGAGACCATCCCTATGCCGCTGCTACGCTTTGATGTTGTGAAAGGCCGAACCGACGTTGAACTAAAAGCGATGCTGGACGCTGCTCATCGCGCGGTCTTGTCGGCGTTTAACGTGCCGGTGCGCGACCGCTATCAGATCGTGCAGGAACACGAGACTTCCCGAATGGTGGTCGAAGACACCGGGCTCGGATTCGACCGGTCTTCGAAGGTCGTGATTGTCAGCGTGACGAGCAGGCCGCGCAGCGAAATGTCCAAGCGTCAGTTTTACGCCGACTTATGCCGCGAGCTAGCCGATCATGCCGGCATTGAGCCGAGTGATGTGGTCGTCACCTTTACGATCAATTCGGATGCTGACTGGTCTTTCGGCGGTGGCAAAGCGCAGTTTTTGACCGGCGAGCTTTAGCCGTTCACGAAGCGGTGATCGTGCGCAATTCCATACTTGCGCGGGATCGGTACGCGCACGCTGATTCGCTCAGTCTGCGAGAAATGCGAAGATGTCGGCGTTGATCTGCTTGGGTGCAGTCGCGCACAGGCCATGCGAGCCACCCGGATAAATCTTGACGGTCGAATTGCGCACGATTTTCGTCGCGACCAGCGCCGAGTTTGCGATGGGGACGATCTGATCGTCGTTGCCGTGAATAAACAGCGTCGGCACGTCGAACTTCTTCAGATCTTCAGTAAAGTCAGTTTCGGAAAAAGCGCTGATGCACTCGTATTCGGCATGAATGGAGCCCAGCATGGCAGCGTGCCAGAACGAATCGATCACGGCTTGCGCGTGATGCGCGCCTGGTCGGTTGTACCCAAAAAACGGTAACGCCAGATCCTTGAAGAACTCCGCGCGTCGGGTCGCAATGCTTTCCCGCATGGTATCGAATACCGCTAGCGGTAAGCCGCCGGGATTCGCCGCTGTCTGTACCATGAGCGGCGGCACCGCGCCGATCAGGATCACCTTCGAGACGCGTTCGGTGCCGTTTCGGCCTATATAGCGGGCCACTTCGCCACTGCCGGCCGAGTGACCGACTAGCGTCGCCTCCTTGAGGTCCAGCGTATCGAGCAGTGTCGCGAGGTCGTCGGCATAGGTGTCCATCTCATGTCCCTGCCGGGGCTGGTCTGAACGGCCATGGCCGCGGCGATCATGGGCAATGACGCGGTAGCCGTGATGGAGCATGTACAGCATTTGCGCGTCCCAGGCGTCCGCGTTAAGCGGCCAGCCGTGTGAAAACACAACCGGTGCGCCAACGCCCCAGTCCTTATAGAACATTTGGGTGCCGTCTTTCATGCTCAAATATTTCATGGTGCGGGCCCGGTAATATGCCGATACGTTCGCCAGACGCAGTGACTGGCCTTCGGAATGGCTCAAGCGCACGGTCTCAAATCGCCTCTTCGGCCATGCGTGCGTTCTCGCGCTCGGGCAGCGCTGAAAATTCGACGTTGACAGGGCGGGGAGCGGGGCGTCGCGCAGGTCGAGTTCCGGGATCTGCCAGTAGCGCGCTCTCTACAAAAAGTTTGGCGATCCAGTCGACAAACACACGTACCGTCAACGACAGGTGGCGATTGTGTGGATAGATCGTGGAAATGGGCGCCGGCGGGGGTTTCCACTGCGGCAGGATTTCAACCAGACGGCCGCTTTTCAAGTGGGGCAGTGCCATAAAGCGCGCGGCCTGGATGATGCCGATGCCGTCAAGACCGCTTTCCAGGTAGGCTTCCGCATCATTTACGGCAATGTTGCCTTTCATCCTTACTTCAGTGGGCTGACCGTTCACTTCGAATGTCAGGCTCATGATTCGCCCCGTACGGCTCGAAAAATAGTTGGTGGCGACGTGGTCGTTGAGTTCTTCGATCGTCGCCGGCGTGCCATAGCGTTCCAGGTAGGCGGGGCTTGCAACGGTGATAGCCTGATAGAGGCCGACCCGTCGCGCGACCAGACTTGAATCCTCCAGCGCACCGACGCGTATTGCACAATCGACGCCCTCCTGAATCAGGTCGACCAGTCTGTCGCCGAAACCGAGCATCAGGTCGATCTCTGGATACAAGGCGTAAAACTCATGAATCTTCGGCATGACAATAATTCGGCCGAGGGCTCCGGGCATGTCGACGCGAAGTTTGCCGCGGGCCGCGCGGCTCTGGTCGTTGAAGGAGCCTTCCGTCTCTTCGATGTCCGCCAGGATACGGACACAGCGTTCGTAATATCCCGCGCCGTCCGGTGTGAGATTGACGCGCCGGGTCGTGCGTTGCAGCAGACGTGCCTTCAGATGCTCTTCGAGTTGCTGAATGGTCACCGTGACGGACGCACGCGGCATACCGAGCGTGTCCGCGGCGCGCGTGAAACTGCTCGTCTCGACGACGCGAGTGAATACCTTCATGGCATGCAATCGATCCATTTTGCCTCTCCTCAACGCTCGCTTTGAAAGCCCTGCTGCCGGCCCGATTGCTCGAATGAGTGACGTTAGACTAGCGCGGTGCGACGGTGCGGTCCTGTAATAAACCTGAGACGACCTGAGGCGACCTGCGACCGCCTTGAGCGTTACGCTCCCGGCAGGAGAAAGCATTGGTCAGACGTGGGGGAGCGTTGGGGGCAGCCGGGATGTCCTGGAAGAACCGATGCCTCGCCGTGAAGTCCGCAAAATGCGTGGATCTTTGGGGGCGCATGTCGTTTCGAAAGCAAACTGGACATGACACAATGTAACTTCTGGTAGATTTATCGTTACGCGGCGCAGCAAAGCGCAAAGACCGCGAATGACATCTCGAGGTGCGTCATGGAAGTTCTTGATCGCGCGCCCACCGTCTCGCCGGACGGGCGCACTGTGGTTTTCATCCTGTCGACCCGCGGCCGCGAGGCCGAATGCGCGATTGCGCGCGACGCACTCGAAGAACACTTCTGGCTGCCGCGTGGCGCCGATGTGACGCGCACCCTCAGGACGTTTGAAAACGGTCGCAACCGCATCGTCGCGGTCGCACAAAGAAAGTTACTGGCGCGGCCGAATGAGCCGCTATGGCTGACGGTCAATGACTTTGTGACCCGGTAACGCCGGGTGACGTGAACCCGATTGTGCGTGCTACCCGCGGGGCGTTGCCATCTTTGCCGCGTAGTTTCGCCAGCGATGACGGAATTGTCCCGGGAGATTCGGTCCCGGTCCGTCGGTCTGGGCGTCCGCAGCATACCTGAATCGAAAAAAACCTAAAAACAGCTTACTCATGCTGAATTCACTGCTGCGCGCTATGCAATGCGGCATCAAATTTTTGCGGAGCTTCCATAGAATAAATATCACAAAATGGAGACTCCGCGATGACGAATCTTTCCCTTCCTCCCCAGACGTGTTTGCCCCAAGCCGCCATTCCGGCAGACGACGATCCGCAGGAAACCGGCGAGTGGCTCGAAGCCCTGGAAGCCGTCGTCACGCATTGCGGGCAGGAGCGCGGCCTTTTCCTGTTGCGTAAACTGCTCGATGCAGCACCGCTGTTGGGACTGGTGACGACGGTGCCGAGCAATACGCCCTATGCCAACACGATTTCCGTCGAGCGTCAGCAACCCTACCCCGGTAATCTGGAAATCGAGGAGCGTATTACCGCCATAGTGCGTTGGAATGCACTCGCCATGGTAGTGCGGGCCAACAAGGCTTATGGTGAGCTGGGTGGCCACATTTCGAGCTATGCGTCGGCGGCGGACCTGTTCGAACTCGGTTTCAATCATTTTTTCCGCGCGAAAAGCATCACGGGGGGCACCGACCAGGGCAGCGATCTCGTCTACTTCCAGCCGCATTCGGCGCCGGGTGTTTACGCGCGTGCGTTTCTTGAAGGGCGCTTGTCGGAACAGCAACTGGAGAACTTTCGCCGTGAGACGGGAGGCAACGGTTTGTGCTCGTATCCACACCCCTGGCTGATGCCCGACTTCTGGCAATTTCCCACGGGATCGATGGGGTTGGGTCCGATCCAGTCCGTGTACCAGGCGCGCTTCATGCGTTACCTCGAACATCGAGGGCTGGCGCAAACGGGCGAGCGGCACGTATGGGGGGTGTTCGGCGACGGTGAGATGGACGAGCCCGAATCGATCGGCGCCATTCCGCTGGCGGCGCGTGAGAAGCTCGACAATCTGACTTTCGTGATCAATTGCAACCTGCAGCGTCTCGATGGCCCGGTGCGCGGCAATGGGCAAATCGTGCAGGAGTTGGAAGCGCTGTTCCGCGGCGCGGGTTGGAATGTGATCAAGGTCTTGTGGGGCAGTGCGTGGGATCCCATTTTCGCTCGTGACCACTCCGGCGCGTTGCTTCGCGCATTTGCGTCGACGATGGACGGCCAGTATCAGACCTACAAGGCGAAAGACGGCCAGTATGGGCTCGATCATTTCTTCGGCCAGAACGATGCGCTGAAGTCGCTCGTCGCTCACATGACACCCGGCGACGTCGCGGCGCTCAACCGCGGCGGCCACGATTTACGCAAGCTCCATGCGGCCTTCGACGCCGCACGCAAGCACAAGGGCCAGCCGACCGTGATCCTCGCGAAGACGATCAAAGGTTATGGCATGGGCCGCGCCGGAGAGGCGCAAAACACGACACATCAGCAGAAAAAACTCGATGTCGAGGCGCTCAAGGAGTTCCGCGACCGCTTCCGGCTCGGCCTCACGGACGATGACCTCGAGCACATGCGCTTTTACAGGCCGGCGGACGACAGCGAGGAAATGCGTTATCTGCATGCACGTCGCGAAGCGCTCGGCGGCTATCTGCCCGCGCGGCGCAAACGTGCGGAGCCGGTCGCCGTACCGCCGCTTGCGCAGCACGCCCAGTTCGCGCTGGAAGCGGACAACAAGGAGATGTCGACCACCATGGCGATGGTGCGGATGTTGACCGCCCTCCTGAAAGACAACGTGCTTGGGCCGCGTATCGTACCGATCGTCGCGGACGAGGCGCGCACCTTCGGGATGGCGAGCCTGTTCCGGCAAGTCGGGATCTATGCGTCGCAAGGGCAGTTGTACGAGCCGGAGGATGCGGGTTCGATCCTGTACTACCGCGAGGACGTCCGCGGTCAGATTCTCGAAGAGGGCATTACCGAAGCGGGCGCCATGTCGTCGTGGATTTCAGCCGGTACGTCCTACAGCACGCACGGCACGGCGATGTTGCCGCTCTATATCTACTACTCGATGTTTGGTTTTCAGCGCATTGGCGATCTGATCTGGGCAGCGGCCGATCAGCGCGCGCGGGGCTTTCTGGTCGGCGCGACGGCGGGCCGCACGACGCTTTCGGGCGAGGGTTTGCAGCATCAGGATGGCACGAGTCACGTGATAGCGGCAACCATTCCCAACTGCCGTGCCTACGACCCGGCGTATGCCTACGAACTGGCGGTGATCGTTGACGATGGCATGCGCAGGATGATGGAGCAACAGGAAGACGTCTTCTACTACCTCACGGTAATGAACGAAAACTACGCTCAGCCGACCATGCCGCAGGGCATCAGGGAAGATATCGTGCGTGGAATGTATCGCCGTGCGAATGTGCAGCCGGCCGAGGCGCGCGGAAAGGTTCGTCTGCTGGGTAGCGGCACCATCCTGCGCGAGGTGGAGGCCGCCGCGCAACTCCTCGCCGACGACTGGCAGATCGAAAGCGACGTGTTCAGCGTAACGAGCTTTTCTGAACTCGAACGCAACGCGCGCGAGACTGCCCGCCAGCGTTTGCATCATCCGGATGCGGCCACTGCGCCGAGCCACCTCGAAACAATGCTGACAGGTACGCAACCGGTGATCGCGGCTACCGACTATGTGCGAGCGTATCCGCAACTGATCGCCCCTTATCTCGAGGCGCCGTTCTCGGTGCTGGGTACCGACGGGTTTGGCCGAAGCGACAATCGTGCTTCATTGCGGCGCTTCTTCGAAGTCGACCGCGCCTACATCTGCGTGACAGCGTTGCGCGCGCTCGCCGATCAGGGCGTGTTGCCGATATCGGTCGTGAGCGACGCGCTGCGCCGGTATGGCATCGACGCGAACAAGCCGAATCCGGCGACGGTTTAAAGCGGCGGGCAAGCAGGGGTATTCTCGAATTCAACGCGCCGGATTTCGGCGAATTCAAAGACGTCGGGGCTTTCGGGGTTGTGGTGCCTCGACCGGCTCGCTGCGTCTTCCATCGACTGCCAAGGAAACTGGTGTGAAAGAAAAGATCCTGATTACCCGCAAGGTTTTTCCGTCTATCGTGGGACGCCTGCGGGAACACTTCGAAGTCGACAGCAACGACGCGGACTGCATCTACGCGCCTGATGAATTGCGCGCGCGTCTCCAGGGCAAGGTGGGGGCACTTGTCAGCGCAACGGAAATCATCGACGCGCCGCTTGTGCAGGAATGTCCATCGCTGCGGGCCGTTGCGAATATTGCAGTCGGCTACAACAACCTGGATCTGGCGGCGCTGTCGGCGGCCGGCGTAGTGGCGACAAATACACCCGACGTGCTAACTGAAACCACCGCCGACTTTGGCTGGGCGCTCCTGATGGCCACCGCGCGCCGCACGGGCGAAGCTGAACGTTGGTTGCGGCTTGGCCTGTGGGACAAATGGGCGCTCGACATGTTCCTTGGGGTGGACATTCATGGCACGTCGCTCGGCATTCTCGGCATGGGCCGCATCGGGCGAGCGGTGGCGCAACGTGCGCACGGTTTCGGCATGACGGTGAGATACCACGACCGGGCGCCCGTCGCGCCGGCGGACGAGAAAGGTGCGCAATTCTGCAGTAAGGAGGCACTGCTGAGCCTGTCGGACCATCTGGTCGTCACCATGCCGTACGACTCCGCGTCACACCATACAATCGGGCGGCGCGAGCTTGCATTGATGAAGCAGACGGCCACCCTCATCAACATCTCGCGCGGCGGTCTCGTCGACGAAGACGCACTGGCCGACGCGCTTGCCGAAAACCGTCTGGCGGGAGCCGGTCTCGACGTATTCGAGCGGGAACCCTTTGTCTGTCCGCGGTTGCTTGCCAACGCGAGGGTGGTGGCCACGCCGCATATCGCAAGCGCCAGCCTGAAGACACGTCTCGCCATGGCCGACCTCGCCGCCGACAACCTGATCGCCGCATTGGGCTACGGTCCCTGTGCTGGACAGCCTCCCTCGCCACTAAACCCGGCGGCGTCGCGCGCCTGAACAGGGCGCGCAACCACCCGGTGTGTGCCGCTCCATGCGTTAGAATGCCTGACTTGAAGCATCCAGACGGATCAATCAAGGACGGATTTCGTGGCGCAAACCGGGCAAACAAAAACGAAACGGTCGCGTTCTGAAGTGATGGACGCGATACAAAATGCCGCCATTGCGGAGTTCGCGCTGCACGGGCTCAAAGGGGCATCGACCCAGGGCATCGCTGAGCGCGCGGGCTTGTCGAAGGCGCAACTCCATTACTACATCGATAGTAAGGAGGACCTGTACGAGAAAATTCTCCAGCACGTAGTCGAGGAATGGATTCGCGTATTTTCATTTGGGGATGCCGAGTTGGGCCCCCAACAGGTCCTGTCCAATTACATTCGCAAGAAGCTGGATTTTTCATTCGACCAACCGCTGCTGTCGCGTATTTTCGCCAACGAGATGATGCGCGGCGCACCGGTGTTGATGCCGATGATGAGCCGTCCCCGTATGCGCACCACTCAAGCGGTCGCATGCATCAATAGCTGGATCGAGGCGGGCCTCATGCGCCCGCTCGACCCAATGCTGCTGATGATGAATCTCTGGTCTCTGACACAACACTTTGCCGACTTCGAATATCAGGCGCGCTACATGTTGCGTGTGAAAGAAGGGCAGCCGCTCGATCGCGAACACATCGTCAAGGAAGTGACGGCCTTCGTCATGTACGGCTGCGGTATTACACCGTCTGCCTGACACTTTGCCACCCTGATTCAGGGTGGCTTCCGGTACCCCGCTGTACTCCATTCCAGTCGCTAATCGACGCTGATTGTCTCCGCTTGCCGCGGCGCGTCAATTCCGCTTATCTCCTCCTCCTGCAAGCCGATCGCGCTTGTACCCATTCTTCCGATGATTCAGTACGGCATGCCTTGCTGCATCGCATGAATATTCAATTTGGCATCCTACTGAAACCGCGTCTTCGCCAAAAACAATGTCAACCGGAAAATAAATGACCATACGGTTTGACCGATTGGTCAAATCGATTATTATGAGTTCGAGGCTGCGTCGTTGCAGTACCCCATGAAGGCCAGTGGGAGCTCGGGCTTCAACCGGCTTACGAAACCAGGCATTCAACCCATGCCGAGAAAAGAGGAGCAGGAGATGTCGTCGATCACCAAGCGTTTCTGGGCCGAATACACCAGCAAGGAGTTCTCCCGTCTCGACCGCGAGCGTCTGATTGCGGTGCTGCCGGTTGCCGCCATCGAGCAGCATGGGCCGCATCTGCCGATGTCCGTCGATACCACGACGATCGACGGCCTCGTCGAAGCGATCATTCCGCGCCTGGGGGGCGACCTGCCAGTGTTGTTCCTGCCGACGCAAAGCATCGGCAAGAGCAACGAACACGCGCGCTATCCCGGCACCCTGACGTTTTCGGCTGAGACGCTGATTCGCACGTGGAGCGAAATCGGAGCCTGCGTGGCTGCGGCCGGCGTGAAAAAGCTGGTGTTGTTCAACAGTCATGGCGGCCAATCGGCCGTCATGGATATCGTTGCCCGCGATCTGCGTCAACGCTTCGGGATGATGGTCGTCGCGTCGAACTGGTACACGCTCGGCATGCCCGATGCGCTCTTCAACGACGAGGAGATGAAGCATGGGATCCACGCGGGCGATGTAGAGACCTCGATCCTGCTCGCCATGCGCCCGGAGCTCGTCGCGATGAATGAAGCGCGGCATTTCAAATCGCTCACGAAGGAAATGAGCGAGCGCTATCGTTTTCTGTCAATCGGCGCGAGCGGCAAGCTTGGCTGGCAGACGCACGATCTGAATCCCGCGGGCGCGTGTGGCGATGCCGCGGCTGCGACCGCGCACAAAGGGCAATGCGTGATCGATCACGTCGTCTCCCAGTTTATCGAGCTGCTGCGTGAGGTTCACGACGCGCCGCTGGCGTGGCTGGAAAACGAGCCCGAGTGGCATTGAACGACGCTCACATCTGATCGGTGACGGTATGGAGACGAACATGAAACAGAGCCCGTTGGTTCATCTGAAGGACGTACACAAAAAGTATTCGAACGGCACGATTGCACTTAACGGTATGTCGCTCGAGGTGGGAAGCCACGAATTCATCAGTTTCCTCGGACCATCCGGCTGTGGCAAAAGCACAGCGCTGCGGATGATCGCAGGGCTATCGTCGATCTCTGGCGGCGCGATCGAATGGGCCACTAGGACAGAGAGCGAAGCGGCACACACGCATGACATCAGCTTCGTTTTTCAGGAGCCGACGTTGATGCCGTGGTCGTCGGTATTCGAGAACGTCTACCTGCCGCTGAAACTGCGCGGCGAGTCGCGCGAGCGTGCACGCGCCCGTGTCGAGGAAGCACTGGCAATGGTCGGACTGTCACGCTTTGCGGATGTCTATCCGCGTGAATTGTCGGGCGGCATGAAGATGCGCGCCTCGATTGCACGGGCAATGGTGACGCGCCCGCGCCTGCTGTTAATGGACGAACCATTTGCGGCGCTGGATGAAATGACTCGCATCAAGCTGAACAACGATTTGCTGAAACTCTGGCAAGAGCACAAGTTCACGGTGATTTTTGTGACGCATAGCGTCTACGAATCGGTCTATCTCTCGAACCGGGTAGTGGTGATGGCAAGCCGACCGGGGCGCGTGATCGATGAGATCGCTATTCCCGCGCCGTATCCGCGTGGCAAAACCTATCGCGAGTCGGCGCAGTACACGCAGCTGTGCCGCGAAACGTCGACCAGTCTGCACCGGGCGATGGACTCGTCCGACATCGATCATTAAGCGAGAGAGAGGAACCGGTATGTCTTCTTCGGTACAAACCTTGAACATGGACGTCTCGTCCAATGCCGCTGCGATCGCGGACGCCGCGAGGCAACGTGCGCGGCGCGAGCGCTTCCTTCGCTGCGCTGTGCCCAGCGCGTGGTTACTTGCCGCAGTGCTGCTCTGGGAAATCCTTGTGCGCGTGAATCACGTGCCTGAGTACATCATTCCGGCGCCCAGTGTGATCTTGCGCACGCTCGTCGAGAACTGGGGGTCATTGTCGCTATCGCTGCTGTTCACGCTAAAGCTGACCTTTATGTCGCTTGCCCTCGCGGTCGTGGGAGGCGTCGCGCTGGCCATGTTGTTCGCGCTCTCGCGTTGGGTTGAGCTCAGTTTCTTTCCGTTTGCGGTCATTCTGCAGGTCACCCCTGTCATTGCGATTGCACCTCTGATTCTGATCTACGTCGACAGTACGTTTTCCGCGTTGCTGATTTGTGCATGGATCGTCGCCTTCTTTCCGATCCTGTCGAATACGGTGATTGGCCTGCGAAGCGCCGATCACAACCTGCGTGATTTATTTGGTCTTTACCGGGCAACACCCTGGCAGCGTCTGCGGTATCTGCTTGTTCCGAGTGCGCTGCCGTATTTCCTGGGCGGCCTGAAGATCGCCGGCGGTCTCTCACTCGTCGGGGCCATCGTGGCTGAGTTCACGGCAGGTGCGGCCGGGCGCCAAACGGGCCTGGCGTCGCGCATTCTCGAAGCGACGTTCAGAAACGAAATCCCAAAGATGTTCGCGGCGCTCCTGCTCGTCTCGCTGTGCGGCATCAGCATCTTCCTGCTCTTCAACTGGCTTTCCAAGGCAGTACTCAGAGGCTGGCACGAAAGCGAAATCGATCGTGATGCATGAGTCAGAGCCCCTATTCGGCATCAAGGATAAAACGACATGAACAATAGAGACATTGATTGGGCCCGCTTTGCCGGGGAACTCGCCGGCATACGAACGATTGCGAGCGGCGGTCAGTTGCGCGGGAAATCACGTGATTTCTCGTGGTATAGCCCGATTCTGAACGAGCAGTTGAAGGACTGTGTCGCGGATCTGATTGTCATCCCGCGTAGCGAAGCGGACGTGATCCGGATCGCGGCGGCCGTATCGCGCTGGCGTGTTCCGCTCACGATGCGCGGCGGCGGCACGGGCAACTACGGGCAATGCGTTCCGCTGCAGGGCGGGGTAGTGATGGATATGACGGAACTCAAAAACGTGCGCGAGATCCGGCCGGGTTCGGTCCGGGTCGAGGCGGGGGCGCGGATCGGTGAATTGCAGGAAGTAGTCAGGGCATCCGGCCAGGACCTGCTGATGTTTCCGTCCACCTTGCGGGTGGCGACAATAGGCGGGTTCATTGCCGGCGGCTATGCCGGTGTCGGCTCCATCCGGCACGGCATTCTCAAAGATGCGGATAACGTGCGCTGCATTCGGGTCGTAACGGTGGAAGAGACGCCGCGCATTGTCGAGTTGCGCGGTACCGATATCCAGAAGGTGCATCACGCGTTCGGCACGAACGGCATCATCACGGAACTCGAACTGACGCTCAAGCCGGCGCTCGACTGGCTGCACACGATTACGCTGTTCGATTCATACGGCGATGCATTGCGCTTCTGCAAGGCCGCCAGCGCGCCGGAACTCGATCTGTTCCTGCTGACCTCGGTGGAGAAGGGCTTCGCGCCATTCTATGAGCACCTGGGCGCTCGCTTTCCGGCCGATCGCAATGCCGTATTTGCGATGGTCAGTCCGGCGTCGATCGACCGCTATCGCGAACTTGCCACTTTCCATGGTGGCGTGGAATCGCTCTGCATGAATGGGAGCGAGCTCGAAGCGAACGAACTTCCGCCTGCCTATGAGTGTGCATACAACCATACGACGCTGCAGGCGCTGAAGGTCGACAAGCAGTGGACCTATCTTCAGATCGCCCATCCCCAACCGTTCGACATTGCGCTTTGCGAGGCGCTTGCACAGCGATTCGGCGACGAAATCTACTGGCACCACGAGTTCGCGATGCAATTCGGTGAATACCAGGTATTCGGCATTCCGCTAGTGCGTTTTACCACGGCCGAGCGTCAGTACGAAATCATGCGCATTTTCGAATCGCATGGCTGCGCAACCTTCGATCCTCACGTTGTCACCATCGAGGACGGTGGCATGAAAGAGATCGACCTGGCGCAAATCGAGTTCAAGCGGCTGGCAGACCCGCAAGGCTTGCTCAATCCCGGCAAGATGCGCGGCTGGGAAGCGGTTGTGGCCGAACAGGCGAGTTGAGCGCAGGCAAGTTGTTTCCTGATCCTACGATACGGAGCAGTCAACCATGAAGAAGATTGTACGAACCATTCTGCTTGCCGCCGGACTAGCCACCGCCGCGCTCGTGGCATGCGGCCCGACACCCGCGTTGGCCGACGACAAAGTGGTCCTCGGCACTGACTGGAAGGCTCAGGCCGGCCACGGCGGGTTTTATCAGGCGCTCGCTGACGGCACTTACAAGAAGTACGGCCTCGATGTCGAGATCCGCGAAGGCGGTCCGCAGGTGAATAACCGCCCGATGCTCTCGGCCGGAAAGATCGACTTCCTGATTGCCGGGAATTTGCTGCTGTCTTTTGACAACGTCAAGAACCATGTGCCGACGGTCGTAGTGGCGGCAATCAACCAGAAAGACCCTCAGGCGCTGATGGCTCATCAGGGCGCCGGTTTCAAGACATTCGACGACCTGAAGAAAGCCAAGGTGATTCTGGTTTCGAAAGACGGGCAATTCAGCTTCTGGCAATGGATGGTCGCGGAAAAGGGGTTCAAGGACGAGCAGCTACGGCCATACAACTACAGCATCGCCCAGTTTCTTGCCGAACCAGGCGCCGTGCAGCAGGCATATGCGACTGCGGAACCCCTCTACGCGGAGAACGCCGGCGCGAAGACCAGCACGTTTCTGCTTGCCGACGAGGGTTGGAATACCTACTCGTCGACGATCGAAACGCGGTGGGACATGGTGAAGAACAAACCCGATGTGGTGCGCCGCTTCCTCGATGCGTCGATTATCGGCTGGTACAACTTTCTCTACGGGGATCACGGCGGCGCTTACGCACTGATTGAGAAAGAGAATCCGGAGATGACGAAGGCGAAGCTCGATGCCGAGGTGGCGAAAATCCGCGAGCTTGGATTGATCGATTCCGGCGATGCATTGACGAAAGGCATTGGCGCCGTCGACCTCGACCGTGTGAAGAGCTTCTACGACAAGATGGTCAAGGCCGGTCTCTACAAGGCGCAGGACGTTGACATCAGCAAGGTAGCGACCAGCCAGTTTGTCGACAAAGGGGTTGGCCTCGATCTGCGCAAGAAGCTGGTCGGTCAGAGCGTTGCTTCGGCAAGCGGGCACTAAGGGAGAAAGGCACATGAGTTCAACGATTGCAAGGCCGCTCGCAAAATACGCGCCGTACAAACGCAAGGGAAACCTCGTGTTTCTATCCGGCATCATTGCCGTGGATCCGGCTGCGGGAAAGATCGTGCACGGTTATGACGATGTTCCGCACGAAGTGCGTGAGCGCATTGGTAAGACCGGCGAGTTCTCGGTGGATGTCAAGGAAGGGCCGATCAGAGCGCAGTCCTGGTACGTACTCGATCGCATTCGCGCCACCATCGAAGCGGCGGGCGGCAGCATGGTCGACGTATTCAAGCTCGTGCAGTATTTTCGCGATCTGCGTGACTATCCGGCGTACAACCGCATTCGAGGGATGTTCTTTGAAGGGGACCCGCCTGTGTCTACGGTAGTGCAGGTGTCGGCCATGTTGCCCGATGAGTCGATTCTGGTCGAGGTCGAAGCGACCGCATGGCTGCCCGAATAATGGAGGCGAGGATGGAAACCACACTGAGCGTGCGGGTGGAAGCCGTGACCGAAGAGACTGCCGAGATACGCCGTTTTGAACTCGTTGCCGCGCAAGGCGTGGCGCTACCCGCATTCGAGGCCGGTGCGCATATCGACGTCTACACGGGCGCCGCTGGCGTTCGTCAGTATTCACTGTGCAATGCGCCGTGGGAGCGCCACCGTTACGTAATCGGCGTAAAGCGCGAATCGCAAGGCCGAGGCGGATCGGCGTGGATGCATGACGCGTTGCGGCCGGGCGCATCGCTGACGATTGGAACGCCTCGCAATAACTTCGCGCTCAAGGCTGACGCCGGCAGACATCTGCTATTTGGCGCGGGCATCGGCGTTACCCCATTGCTTGCGATGGCGGAAACACTCGCGCGGAATGATGCGGAATTTACGCTTTACTACTTCGCTCGCTCCGCTGCGCACCAGGCGTTCAAGGACCGGCTGGCGAATTCGCCCTGGGCATCACGGGTGCGCTATCACCTGGACGACAGCGCTCCGGCAATCAACCTTGCCGAGGAATTGGCAACTGCGGCGTCCGCAACAACACATCTGTATATGTGTGGCCCGCAAGGCTTCATGGATGCCGTCAAGCAAGCGGCTTCGTCGTGGCCGGAAACGAATATCCATCTGGAGTACTTCGCGGCGCTACCCGTTGAGCATCTGGACGGAGATAAGCCGTTCGAGATTGAACTGGCTCGCAGCGGCGGGACATTTCACATTGGGCAAGACGAAACGATTGCCCAGGTTTTACTCGACGCCGGCGTGGATATCACGACGTCCTGCGAACAGGGTGTATGCGGCACCTGCGTGACGACTTATCTTGAAGGCGAGCCTGACCATCGTGATTTCTGTCTGAACAGGAAGGAGCGCGAGACGAGGGTGGCCCTTTGCTGTGCTCGTGCAAGAACCGGCCGCCTCGTGTTGGACCTGTAAGGCTTTCGAGTTCGTTGTGTTGACGGGCTGCGTAGTACCGGAACGATAGGTTTGTCATCTGCTGATTCTTGTTGAACCGCTTTCCGATTCATGAATTTAGGAATACTACTATTTTGAATGTATGGTTTGAAATAAGTTTTCCAGTATTGAATAGTGAATGCAATAAAGAGCGCGTTGCATCGCAACGCTAGCCAAACAAAATGTTGAGTCAGGGATAAACATGAAGGCTTACGTACCGCGCGCCGTCTGCTGTCGAATCGGTTTGCAGCTGGCTGTACTCGGAGTCTCGGGCCTGCCACTCTGTGCCTTGGCGCAGACGGCGGCTGTAGCGGCTCCGGCTGCAGGTGTGGACGTCGCGGAACAGCACGGGCAGGACACCGTCGAGCATGCCGCAGCCGTAGCGGCGTCCGTATCTCAGGCAACTCCGCCCAATTCGGGGGATGCGACGAATCTCGTGGAGATGTTCACGAAGGGCCAATTCTTTGGCGACATAAGAACAATCTATTTTTCGTCACACAATGCTTTCTATCAATCCGGGCTGAATCAGAATACCGCAAGCTATGGCGGCGGGATCGGCTACAAGACCGCTAACTTTTACGGATTTTCCTTGGGTGTCAGCGGCTATATCCAGCGTGGCATTGATCACTCGGATGATCCGACGAAAGTAGACAGCTATCTCGGGCCGAATATCACGACGTTGGGCGAGGCTTATCTGCGATGGGAGCATAAGGATTTCAGCGTGACCGCGGGGAATCAGGAACTGGACGTGCCCTTCGCATCGACGTACGACTGGCGGATGGCGCCGCAACTGTTTCAAGGCGTGACGGCGAAGTATGGAGATGCGGATAACTACATCACCGCTTTTCGCATGTTTCGTTTCAAGTCGTATATCGACAACTCGTTCACCAAACATACTACCTATAACGCCGACATCGATCCGTACTCTCCAGTCGGCAATCAAACGACCAACGGGTTTTATGGTGTAGGCGGCGTTCGCACCGTTCCGGTGGATCCCGTCGTGCTTAAAGGCCAGGCGTGGTACATGGGATATCTGGACTACGCGCGCATGACGTATGTGGAGGGGCAGGTGAACCTCACGCAAGGGGCGATCCAGCCTTTCGCTGCTGCCCAGTTCTTTTATGAAACAGGTGATGGCAAACAATTGCTCGGTCCGATCAACAGCCAGGTGTACGGCTTACAGATTGGTCTGAAGCGCAACTCGCTTCTGCTCAGTTTTGGGTACGACTACATCAAGCCGCATGCGAACTCTTATCTGAACGGCGCACTTGTCACCCCGTATGCGCATTACGTGGCCTCGGGCCCGCTGTTTGCCCAGCCGTTCTTGTCCAGCACGCAGGATCTTGGCGCGGGCAGCGCTTACGCGATCGACCTCAACGGTGCGCCGATTGCCAATCTGTTTATCGGTTTTCGTTATTCCTTCATGGATCTGAAGAACAGTCCGAGTGCGCCGAGTCTGAACCAGTCGGAGTATCTCGCCTATGCCATATACACGTTTGGCGGCAAGTTTAAGGGTTTCAGCATCGCGGACTTTCTCGCCTATGACAGTTCGCCAACCTACAGGAGCAAATTTGTCCAGAACCGGTTGACTCTGCAATATGAGTGGGGGTCGCATTGAGGCGCCGGGACGACACACGATGATTTCGCGCGAACTGGAAACATTGAACGAGGCGGGTGCGCGCGATGGCTACTGGATCCGCAACGCCAGCGTGCCGCGGGCTTTGATCCATGAAGCCGCCGCGGGTAACCGCGCGAAGAACGCGTCAGCGCCGGTGCTGGTCGCACTCAAGCTGCGTGGCCACCGTGTCGAACGGATTGTGCCGGAGGCGATCGACGACGGCTTGCTTTGCATCGATCTGGATGGTGGCCTGCTCCTGCCGGGCTGGGTGGATGCGCATACCCATCTCGACAAAGGCCATATCTCGCCGCGTGCGGGTGTCGGCGGAGGTGGTTTGCTGTCCGCAATCGAGGCCACGCGAGGCGATCTGCCGCACTGGACCCGTGATGACCTTGCAAGGCGGATGTCATTTTCGCTGCGTAGTGCGTTTGCCTATGGGACACGCGCCATGCGCACGCATATCGATTGGGAGCGGCCTGAGGCGCCGTTGGCGTGGGATGTCGCGCAGGGTTTGCGGCAGGAATGGGCTGGCCGCATCGATCTGCAATGCGCGGCGCTGCTTCCTCTCGAACTGTTTGCCGACATCAGGATGGCTGAAAACGTTGCACGCACGATTGGGGCCTGCAACGGTGTACTCGGTGCGTTTGTCTATCCCATGGCCAGGCAGCGCGAGTATATCGAGCAGATGTTCTCGCTTGCCGAGCGCTTCGATCTGTGGCTCGACTTTCACGTCGACGAACACCTGGAAGCGAACGTGGAGGGCATTCGAGCCATTCTCGATACGGCGCGACGCACAGGCATGGGCGGCCGCGTGATGTGCGGACATTGCTGCGCATTGTCGGTTGCGCCTGCCGAGGTCGTGCGCGAAACATTAGCGGACTTTTCGGCAGTGGGTGCGACCGTGGTGAGTCTGCCGTTCACGAACCTTTATCTGCAAGACCGGCGAGCCGGCGGTTCGCCGCGGCTACGCGGCATTTTTCCACTGGTCGAGGCGGCGGAGGCGGGCGTGCGCGTCGCGCTGGCATCGGACAATCACCGGGACCCGTTCCTGCCGTTTGGTGACCTTGATCCGTTGCAGACCCTGACACTTGCGTCGTTTGCGTCGCATCTGGCGCAGCCGCTGGAACGTTGGAGTGCCACCGTGACGACGACCCCAGCCACGGCGCTGAACTTGCCATGGGACGGTGTCTTGCGTGAGGGCGCCCCGGCGGATTTCGTCCTGCTGCATGCGCGTGATAGCACCGAGGCATGCTCGCGTTGGCAAGCCGACCGCAGGGTGGTGCGCGCTGGACGTTTTATCGATACCCGCTTGCCGGACTACCGCGAGCTGGATTCACCAGGTGCATCAACGGACCTATCAGCAAGCGGCGCGAAGCGATAAGCCAGTCCAAACACAAGGAGACGAAGGCGACATGCGAAACATCACCAACATCGAAGACCTGCGGCAAGTGGCAAGACGCAAGATACCGCGTGCGATATTCGATTACGTCGACGGCGGCTCCTATGACGAGCACACACTGCGCGACAATCGCGCCGATCTTCAGTCGATCAGGTTGCGCCAACGCGTGATGGTCGACGTATCGAAACGCACGCTCTCGACCACGATCGTGGGCCAACCTGCCGCCTTTCCGCTCGCGATCGCACCCACCGGCCTGACTGGGCTCGTGCGCGGAGACGGCGAGATTCTGGCGGCTCACGCTGCGCTCGCCGCAGGCATACCGTTTTGCCTGAGCACGATGTCGATCTGTTCAATCGAGGATGTCCGCGCGGCAGTCGATCGGCCGTTCTGGTTTCAGCTATATGTCATGCGCGATCGAGGCTTTAGTCAATCCTTGATCGAACGGGCCCGCGAGGCGAACTGTTCCGCGCTGGTATTAACCGTCGATTTGCAGATTCAAGGGCAGCGGCACCGCGACATCAAGAACGGGCTGTCCGTGCCGCCGCGACTCACGCCTCGCAATGCGTTCGATATGGCGATGAAACCCGGCTGGGTGCAGCGCGTGTTATGCGGGAAGCGCAAAACGTTCGGCAATCTCGCAGGACATGTGCCGGGCTCGAACAACCTGAGCACGGTATCCCAATGGATCGCGGGGCAGTTCGATCCATCGCTCAGTTGGCGGGACGTCGAATGGGTGCGCAAGCTTTGGCCCGGCAAACTGATCCTCAAGGGCATTCTCGATCCGGCTGACGCGGAACTCGCTGTCAAGGCGGGTGCTGACGCGATCATCGTGTCCAATCATGGTGGGCGCCAGCTGGACGGGGCACCGTCGTCGATCGGCGCGCTGCCGGCCATTGCCGGGCGCGTGGGCGGCCGATGCGAAATCCTGTTCGATGGCGGCATTCGGTCCGGTCAGGATATCCTGAAGGCGCTCGCTTCAGGCGCCCATGCATGCCTCACGGGCAGAGCTTTTCTGTATGGCCTCGGCGCATTTGGTGAGGCCGGCGTGACGCGCGCGCTCGATATCCTGCGAAACGAGCTCGACGTCAGCATGGCACTAAGCGGTTCCATGGACGTCCGCAACGTTTCGCGAGACATCATATGGCCGGTGGACCACGCGCAAAACAGAATGATGGAAGCTCATGATGCTATGGATGCCTGAGCGTTCTGCAGATTAGTCAATCGAGGAAATGCCATGGCGCCCAACCGGGTAGGCCGTCCGCGATGGGCCGGGTGGGCTGGCGTGTCAATGAAAGATCTGTTTTGACGAGGTGAGCAGTGGCAAGACACGAACTGGACGAAATCGACGTCAGAATTCTCGAGGAATTGCAGCGTGACGGTTGCTTGACGAACGTCGAGCTTGCTTCGCGCGTCAACCTGTCGCCGTCGCCGTGTCTCGCGCGGGTGAGGGCGCTGGAGGCGCGCGGCGTGATAAAGCAGCGCGTCACGTTGCTGAGTGCGGAGCAACTGGGGCTGAACGTGAATGTGTTTATCCAGATTTCACTCGACAAACAGGTGCGGAATTCGCTCGACACGTTCGAGCGCGCCATTCGATGTCTGCCCAACGTCATGGAGTGTTACCTGATGTCCGGCGACGCTGACTATCTCATTCGCGTCCTCGTCCGCGATGTTCATGCGCTTGAGCGCCTTATCGTAGATGAATTGACACGCATCCCTGCTGTGTCGAATATCCGCTCGAGCTTCGCGCTCAAGCAGGTGATGTATGGCACCGCGCTGCCCGTCACGTCCCGGCATTAGTCCCCGCCACATCGGGTCGTACGACGCAGCATCGCGAACGTGGTTTTACCTGAATGACTCACAACCATCCGACGTCAGCTAACATCTCGAGGTGATCCCTATGTTCTCTCCCGTTGAAGAAACGTCGACCGACAAGAATGCACCGCAGGGCAATGAGGCCCGTGTGATTCGCCTGAACCCCGCTGACGACGTTGTAATTTCTCTCAAACAACTGGTTTCCGGGACGGTTCTTGCCGACGAAGGCGTCACCGTATCGGGTCTGATTCCACCGGGCCACAAGGTCGCTACCTGCGCAATTGCAGTGGGTGAAGCGGTGCGCCGTTATGGGCAGATCATAGGGTTCACCCGCCAACCTCTCCATCACGGAAATAGATTCTCCTCGGCAAACCCCAGGCAATCAGCGTGGCTGCCAGCGCACACACCAACGCAATCGCATAGAGCCCCATCGATGCGCTGCCGGTCAGATCCTTGACTTTCCCCACCATGAAGGGGGCGATTACGCCGCCGACCTGTCCTATCGAATTGATCAACGCAATGCCACCTGCAGCCGCCACGCCGCCCAGAATTCGCGGTGGAAATACCCAGAACAGTGCGAACGATGCAATCAGCCCCGTGGTCGCAATGCCGAGACCCAATACGAGCAACACAATGCTGTTTCCGAAGCTCGCGCATATCGTATAGCCGATCAGACCCGCCAATACGCAACCCGTCAAATGCCAGCGTCTCTCGCCCGTTCGATCCGAGTTGCGACCAATCAACACCGTGCCGACAATGGCTGCGATATACGGCAACGTGGTGATCAGGCCGATTTCGAACGGGTCGGCGTTACCTGCAGTCTTGACGAGCTGCGGCATCCAGAAAAAGATGCCGTAAATTCCCATGCAAAGCGACAGATAGATCAGCGACAGCATGTAGGTCACGGGTTCGCGAAGCGCGGCATAAAAGGAGCGCGTGTCCGCCGCCTTCTGCTCGCTTTTTATCGCGGCGGATAAAGTCGCCTTCTCCTGCGTGGTGAGCCATGTTGCGTCTTCGATGCGGTCGTCCAGCATGGCCAGCACGAGCAGACCCAGCAGCACCGATGGAATGCCTTCGAGCAGGAACAGCCATTGCCAGCCGGCGAGACCGTGCAAGCCGTCCATGTATTTGACGATCGCACCGGAAAGCGGGCCGCCGATAATGCCCGAAAGCGCGCTCGCACCGAAGAAGAACGAATGAATCCGACCGCGCTGCTTCGCTGGAAACCATTGCATGAAGAAATAGAGCACGCCCGGGACGAAGCCTGCTTCGAGCACGCCGAGCGCGAAGCGCAGCAAATAGAACGCGCTCTCCGTACGAACGAACATGGTCGCCGCAGAGGCGATTCCCCACGTGATCATGATGCGGGCGATCCACCGGCGGGCGCCGACGCGCACCAGGATCACATTGCTCGGCACTTCAAAAATCAGGTACCCGACGAAGAACATGCTCGCACCGAGCCCATACGCTGCCTCGCTTAGACCGAGACCTGATCATGGCCGGCGATTTTAGCGACACGACGTTCCACGGATTTGGCCGCTCGTCGTCGATGAAAGTATTCGAACCCGGCCTGCGATATCAGATGACGCCGTCGCTTTCGTTTATTTCAGCCTATCAGTACACCATGTTCGAGGGACACCACTGGCATGAGGTTGCACTGGCGACCCATTATCTGCTGTCGAAGCGGACTGAACTCTATACGTCGGTCGACTGGATGCGCGCATCGGAAGGTGTGGATGCGGTGATCGGCTACAGCTTTACGCCGTCGACTACGCGTAATCAGACGGCTGTTCGGGCGGCAATACGCCACGTCTGGTAGGAGGCGTTTCGTTGCACGGCGAGATATGAGGTGGCCGCGAGCGCAAGCGAAACGCTGACAGTACACGTTCGTGGCCGAACCTTTCGGCGGCTGGGGTGGGGCTGCTGGCTTGGCAAGGGGTCTCGGTATGGCTTGCGGCGGGCGTGATTATCTGTGCGGTCAATACCGGCGTCATGCTCGCGAGAAGCGCGCACCTTGTCGTCCAATCGGCACTCTCGCTTGCCGATGCAGCCAATGAAGGCTGGTGTAGTGCGTTCCTCGTGGGCGGACTGTGCGGCAGCGCTATACGCTGCCATCAGGCACACGCTGGATACAGTCGACGAAATATTGCATGCTCGCGCTCAATACCAGGTCCTTGCGATACATGAGTCCCAAGGTAAGGCGTGACGCGCAGGCATCGGTTTCCAGCCGCTGCATATGGCCGAGCCTGATCTGCTCGTCCAGCAGGAACTCAGGCCATACGCTGATCGTTCCCGGATCCTGCGCGAGTTGCGTATAGAGTCGTTGCGAGGTGCAGACGTTGAAGTGAGACGGCAGAGATAACGTCCGGCTCCCGCATAGTTCGCGCCAGAAGGCAGGAAGACTGTCGCGTGTGTGGTTGTACAGCCAGCGCGCGTCCGTCAATCGCGCAAGCTGCGTTTCGCGTGCCAGCGGATCGTCGCGTCTCACCGCGATAACTTGCGCTGATTCGCTGATCGGCACCACACGATATTCGGCGGTTACGTCGCTGTCGGCGACAAAGGCGACGCATAGGTCGAAGGAACCGTCGCGCAATCCATCGATGATCTGGGTCGGAAGGCATTCATAAACATTCAGCCTGACGTCCGGCAACCGCCGGCGGAAGGCGCGCAACGCGTCGGGCATCGCAATCGACGAGGCGAGCAACGAGACGCCGATTGACAAGGTGCGCCCTGCGCCCGACTTCATCTCTTCGATCTCGCGCTCCGCACGGGCAATTTCCGCCACCACCGCCCGGGCGCGCCTCAGCAGCGTTTCCCCATACCGCGTGAGACGCACGCCCGCACCGCTGCGTTCCAGCAATTGCACGCCAAGACGTGCTTCCAGTTCCTTGATGCTCTTCGTCACCGCCGGCTGGGACACGCTCAGTGCCTCGGCGGCGGCCATCAGTGTGCCGTGCTCGGCAATCGCCACGAGCATCTGCAACTGCATTGTCTTGAGGGTCCCGCGTTCCATAAGCATTAGCTATGAGCATGAGAAATTGGAAATTGTCCGCTGCCGGCACGCCCTCAGTATGTGGTCTCCGGTACAGCCGAGCCCGAAGTATATAAGGAGGTCAACAGTGACAACGAACGTAGTAGAGATCGATATCGACGAACTGGTCGCATTGCGACGGGACATTCACGCGCACCCCGAGGTGGCATTCGACGAACATCGCACAAGCGAACTCGTCGCGGCCAGGTTGCATGCCTGGGACATCGAGACTCATACAGGTATCGGCGGCACTGGCGTGGTCGGTGTCGTACATGGACAGCGGGGCAGGGGGCGCACGATCGCACTGCGTGCCGACATGGATGCCTTGCCGATGGAAGAGGAAGGCCGCCCGCTGCATCGCTCGCAACGGCAAGGCGTATTCCATGGATGCGGTCATGATGGGCACACGGCGATGCTGCTCGGTGCCGCACGTCACTTTAGCCGCCATCGCGATTTCGCCGGAACAGTCGTGCTGGTGTTTCAGCCCGCCGAGGAAACCGGCAACGGGGCCAACGCAATGTTGGCAGACGGACTTGAGGAGCGCTTCGGCTACGAGGAAATCTATGCGCTGCACAATGCTCCGCACTTTCCGCCCGGCACGTTCGGCGTGCTCGACGGCGCGATGCTGGCCTCGTGCGACGATGTCGTGATCAGGATAGACGGGGTCGGCGGACATGGCTCCGCGCCCGAAAAGACGAAAGATCCCGTAATGGCTGCCGGTCAGCTCATCTGCGCGTTACAGACGGTCGTGAGCCGCTCGATCGAGCCCAGTGCGACGAGCGTGCTGAGTATCGGCAGCGTGCATGCAGGCAGCGCGCCGAACGTCATCCCGTCTCATGCCGAATTGATGGGCACGTTGCGCACGTTTGACGAGGGCGTTCGCGCACTCGCCAAGTCTCGCATTCGCGCGATCAGCGAGGGGATCGCCATTGCCAGCGAGTGTTCGATTTCCGTCGAGTTCCGGAACAGTTCGCCCGCGACCGTCAATCATCGCAAGCAGGCTGAGGCCGCGGCGAGCATTGCCGCGGACATTTTCGGCGCCGACAAGGTACTGCGCGATTTTCCGCCGCTCAATGGTTCGGAAGACTTTTCGGAGTTTCTGTTGCGCCGGCCCGGAGCATACGCGCTGCTAGGTCAGGGCGGCGTGTATTGCCATCATCCCGAGTTCGATTTCAACGACGACGTATTGCCTCTCGGCGTGCGCTTTTTCGTGGCGCTCATCTATGCGCGCTGCACTGCGTAATCCCGTTCCAATCCACATCCTGAAGGAGTTTCGATGAAGCACTCCCTATTGCGTGCGCGCAGCTTGTCGCGCCTCGCAGCCACGCTGCTTGTCGCGACCGTTGCCATACCTGCGATGAGCGGCGCATGCGCTGCCGCCACATTGCGTTTTGGCACCGATCCGAGCTATCCGCCCTATGAGTACAAGCTTCCCGATGGCCGTCTCGCGGGACTCGATATCGACATTGGCAATGCCATGTGCGCCGCAGCCAACGTTAAGTGCGAGTGGGTGGAAAGCAGTTTTGACGGCCTGATTGCCGCTCTGCAGGCACGCAAGTTTGATGCTATCAATGCTTCGATGGCGCCGACCGCGGCGCGGCGCGCCGTGATGGATTTCACGCAGCCTGTCTATGCGGCCGACATTCGCCTCGTCGCCGCGCGTGGCAGCCGTCTCGCGCCAGACGCAGCGTCGCTTGCGGGCAAGCGTGTGGGCGTCCTGCAAGGCTCGACGCAAGCGGCTTTCGTGAAATCCAGCTGGGAACGGCGCGGTGTGCTGGTTCGCGAGTATCCGGATCAGGACAGCATTTACGCCGACCTCGTCAATGGAAGGCTCGATGCTACGCTCGTGGTGGGCTCGCAGGCACGCCTCGGTTTTCTCACGAAACCGCAAGGCGCGCGCTTCGAACTCGCCGGTCCGCGTATCGAAGACCCATCGATTCTCGGTGCGAGTAGCGTGATCGGCGTGCGCAAGGGCGATGGCAAGACGCTGCAAACGCTCGATGCCGCGCTCGCGCGAATCAAACAGGACGGCACGCTTAGCCGCCTCGAGAAACAGTATCTGGGTGACGCGCCTGCTGCAAAGTGACGCAAACGCGGACGATGGGGTTCGTCTGCTACGACAACGTATAACGACATTCGAGACATCAATTGAAGAAATCAAACATGGCCGCGGGATGGCTGGCGGGGGTTGCGCTCGTGCCGGCGTGAGCGCAAAGCATGGTCACGCTATCTCAAACAATCCCGGGCAGATATCGACGAATAACACACAAAGCGTGGGCGCGAACCGCACGGTCGGCGGCCTTTCACTCGGGGTGGCCTATCTGACGTCGCGGCAGTTTGTTGGACGGCTGGCGTTACGGCACAAGTTCGCCCTTGCCTTTTCGATTTGTTTAACTATGATGTTAAATATCAACCGAAGGGTTTACAAAGGAGGCAATCATGAGCGAACCGTTTCATCGTCCTTCGCTGGGTGCGTCGGTGTACTACAAGGATCCGTTTGCCGCGCTCGACTGGCTCGAGCAGGCGTTCGGCTTCGAGCGTCAAATGGTGATCACGGATAGTGACGGCCAGTTGGGCCACTCGGAAATGCGTTTCGGCGACAGCTACGTGATGATCTGCCGCGAATGGTCGGAAGACGCGGCGAGTCCGGCTTCGATCGGCGGCAAGAATACGCAATCGGTGCACGTGCAACTGCGCGACGGAATTGACGAACATTGCGCTCGCGCGCGCGCCGCGGGCGCTGTGATCACACGCGAGCCAGCGGACCAGTTTTACGGGGACCGCGTCTACGTGGCGCGCGATCCGGAAGGGCACGTCTGGAGCTTTGGTCAGACGGTTCGCGAAGTGTCACGCGAGGAAGCGGAGCGCGTGAGCGGCCTGAAAATCGAAGGCTGGGTATAACCGATGGGACTGCCTGCCAGCGTCTCGCTCGACCGCACTCTGGCCGCGCTAGCCGATCCGAATCGGCGTCAGGTCGTCGATCTGCTCAGCCAGCAGCCGATGCGCGCCGGCGAACTCGCGCAAGCCACCGGTCTTTCGCCGCAGGCGATGAGCCGGCATCTGCGCGTGCTGCGTTCGAGCGAACTGATCGAAGAATCGCACGACGGCGTCGACGCGCGCGTGCGTCTCTACGTACTGCGATCGGCGCCAATGAGCGAATTGAAGGCATGGCTTGAACAGACCGAGGCGTTGTGGTCCGAGCAATTGCTGTCGTTCAAGGCGCATCTGGAGCAGCGGGAATGAGTTCGCGCGTGCAGGTGTCGCTACGCGTCGCGGCCACGCCGCTGCGCGCATTCGATGTGTTCACGCGCGAGATCGGCAAATGGTGGCGGCCGAATGGGCTGTTTCAGTTCACGCCGCAAGGCGCGGGTGTGCTGTCGTTCGAGCAGGCTGCGGCGCCTCACACGCCCGGAGAGCACGGTCGCCTGATCGAAACGCAGCCGGACGGCAGCGTGTTCGAGATTGGCCGCGTGACGGTCTGGGAGCCGGGCGCGCGTTTGGCGTTCGGCTGGCGTCAGGCCAGTTTCGCCGACGCGCAGCACACGGAGGTCGAAGTGCGTTTCGAAGCGGTCGGCGGCGAAACGCGCGTGACGGTCGAGCACCGCGGCTGGGATTCCGTGCCGCAGGATCATGTGGCGCGCCACCATTTTCCCGAGCGCGTATTTCTATTGCGGCACGGTGAGTGGTGGCAGGCTTTGCTGGCATCGCTACGGACTGAGGTGCAAGGGGCTGCGCCACCGGGTTGAAAGCCGGCGCATGCTCCGTACTGCCCGTAACTGCCGCCTTAGTGCGCGCGCAGTCTCCGGTTGACGAAGCGCCACACGGCGCTCACCAACAGTGATCCGACGCCGAGCGAGACGCCCAGCAGCACGATAGAACTCATATGGTCGCGCACCAGCGGCACGTTGCCGAACAGATAGCCGGCCGCCACCAGCGACACGATCCATAGCGCCGCGCCGGCTGTGACGAACGATACGAAACGTGCAAACGTCATGCGCGAAACACCGGCGACGAACGGCGCGAACGTGCGCACGACCGCAATGAACGGCGACAGCAGAAAGGTCAGGCCGCCGCGTGCTTCGTAAAACGCATGCGCTTTACGCAGTGCGTTTTTATCGAGCCAGCGATAGTTGGCGGTATAGACTTTTTCGCCGATCGCGCGGCCAATTGCATAGTCGACGATGCTGCCGGCCACGGTGGCGGCGAACAGCACGGGGATCACGAGCCAGACGTTCAACGCACCGGTAGCGGCGAGACCGCCGCAGATGAAAATCAGCGGATCACCCGGCAAAAAGAATAGCGGCAGGAACCCGATCTCGACGAACACGACGAGAAACAGCATTGCGTAGACGGCTGTGCCATATTGCACGATTAAACCGCTCAGGTGCTGGTCGAAGTGCAGGGCGACCTGCAGCACATGCATGAGATCCATCTGGGTTCGAAAGGGATTGGGGTGTTCAGGAGTGTAGTCCCGTGGCGGCGCGGGCACTTGTTAATTTCAATGGGGTGATGTCAATATCGGGGGATGTCTTTCAGAATCGCGCTTATAAGCGCTCTGTGAAACGCCTATGCACCACACTCTCAACCTCACGTTTCGCGTTGCCGTGCCGCATGATGCGGAGGCTATCCGTACGATCGAATTCGAGGCGGCTCAGCGCTTTGTCAGCGTCGGGATGACCGGTATCGCCGATGCACCGCCAATGGAGTTGGCACTGGTCCATCGCAAGATCGACGCGCAGCAGATCGTCGTCGCTATTGATGCCAATGAGGCCTGTGTGGGGTTCGTGATGTTCGAGCCGCAACCCACGCGTTTCTATGTTCAGGAGCTCGACGTGCTGAGCGCGCATGCCGGGCAGCGCATTGGCGCGGCGCTGATCGAGCAGGTCGCGCAACTCGCGCGTGCGCAACAGATAACGCAGCTCATCTTGTCGACGTTTCGCGAGGTGCCGTGGAACGCGCCGTACTATCGGCGGCTCGGCTTTCGCGATATCGAGGAAGCCGATCTCGATACGGTGCTGCTCGCGCGGCGCGATGCGCATATCGCCAAAGGACTCGACGAATCGAAGCGTGTATTCATGCGGCGTGATCTGGTATGAGGGCGGGCGTGACCGGTTATCGTTCCGGTCACGCCCGCCGTGGTCGTGCAGCGTACCGCACTGTTTTTTCAGCCGACCTTAACCGCTTATTCCACCGCTTCCAGCGTCGGATAATCCACGTAGCCGGTTTCGCCGCGCGCATAGTACGTTGCGGGATTCGGCTTGTTCAGCGGCGCATTCGTCGCGAAACGGCGCACCAGATCCGGATTCGCGATGAACAGTTGACCCCACGCCACCGCGTCCGCTTCGCCTGCGTCGAGCACCTGTTGCGCGGTTTCCATGGTGAACTTTTCGTTCGCGATGTACGGGCCGCCGAATGCCTTCTTCAGTTGCGGGCCCAGGCGGTCCTCGCCGAGCGCTTCGCGAGCGGCAATGAACGCAATCTTGCGCTTGCCGAGTTCACGCGCGACGTAACCGAAGGTGGCCGCCGGATCCGAATCGCCCATGGTGTGCGCATCGCGGCGCGGGGCGAGGTGCACGCCGACCCGGTTCGCGCCCCAGACGTCGATACAGGCGTCGGTGATTTCGAGCAGCAGGCGGGCACGGTTTTCGATCGGGCCGCCGTAGGCGTCGGTGCGTTTGTTAGTGCTGTCCTGCAGGAACTGGTCGAGCAGATAGCCGTTCGCGCCGTGCACTTCCACGCCGTCGAAACCGGCTGCCTTCGCGTTTTCGGCGCCCTTGCGGAACGCTTCGACCACACCCGCGATTTCATCGAGTTCGAGTGCGCGCGGCGTCACGTACGGACGCTCCGGACGCACCAGGCTCACATGGCCTTGCGCCGCGATGGCGCTCGGCGCGACCGGCAGTTCGCCGTTCAGGAATAGCGGGTCGGAAATACGGCCGACGTGCCACAGCTGCAGGAAGATCTTGCCGCCGGCTGCATGCACGGCATTCGTGACGAGCTTCCAGCCTTGCACCTGTTCCTGCGACCAGATGCCCGGGGTGTCCGCGTAACCGACACCTTGCGGCGTGACGGAAGTGGCTTCGCTGATGATCAGGCCCGCCGTGGCGCGTTCGGCGTAGTACTTCGCCATCAGCGCGTTCGGCACGCGGATTTCTTCGGCGCGCTGGCGCGTGAGCGGCGCCATGATGATGCGGTTCGACAACGTGATGTCGCCAATCTGGAGCGGGTCAAAAAGAGTCGGCATAGGAGTTCACCTTGAATGGCGGGCGCGTGGCCCGAGCCTTAAAAAAACTGCGTGATGAAACAGGCGAAAAAAAGTGGCGATGCGGATGACGCATTCAGAGCCCGGTGTTCATGTGCTCGAGAAAGGCTTGAATGACGGCCTCGTTGCGTTTGAAAAACACCCACTGACCGACCCGCTTGGACGTGACAAGGCCCGCGCGCTGCAAGGCCGCAAGGTGCGCCGACACGGTGGACTGCGAGAGGCCGCAGCGCGCGTCGATCTTGCCGGCGCACACGCCATGGTCGAGGGGCAATTCCTGATCGGCAAAATGCGTGCACGGCTCGCGCAGCCAGCCGAGAATCTCGCGGCGTACGGGGTTGGCCAGCGCTTTGTGAATCGCGTCGATATCGAGCGTCATGTGGATCGGTTTTCAGGTCATCAACTGCAGGTCATCAACAACGGGCAGGCATGGCGGGTTAGCGCCATGCAACTGCATCGCTACAAGACGAATCATATATCGGAATTTGACGATATGCTTGAAGCCATTACTGGCGATGGGGTCGATAGTTCCAGCGGAACGTCGGCAGCCTCATTCCGTAGGTCGGGACCTATCGGCTAGGCTCGCCCGACCGAGGCGGCGACCTTTTCAAGCTCGCCGCGCAGGCGTGGCGCGGCGAAGTCCAGAAAGCGGCGCATCTTCAGCGGCATTTGTCCACGCGAAACATGAACGAGGTTGACCGGCACCGGGTCCGGCTCAAACGCATCGAGAACGATGCGCAGCGCGTCTGCCTCGATCGCTTCGGCGGCCTGATAGTGCAATAGCCGTGTTACTCCGACACTGTGGATCGCGGCCTGCGCTGCCGCCTCCGTCGTCGTCACGGACAGACGCGGCACGACAGGCACTTCAAAGGTGGCTGCCGATCCTCGCGACTTGAAGCGCCAATCGGGTGAAGGCAACGGCGTGTCGACGGTGACGCACGGCAGTTTCAGCAGATCGTCCGGCGTCTGGGGCGTGCCGTGCCTGTCCGTGAGCGCAGGGCTTGCGCATACCACCGTCCGCATAAGGCCAATCTGTGTCGCCACCATCGAGCTGTCGGGAAGTTTGCCGATCCGCACGGCCATATCGACGTGGGCGTCGATCAGATCAATGTTGCGATCCGCCAGCATCAGGCGGACGTTGATTTCGGGAAACAGCGCAAGGAAGTCCGCCACCACGGGCAGCACGTGGAGCCGGCCTAACTGAATCGGCGCGGTAATGACCAATTCGCCCTTCGGTGTGGTGAATTCACCCGCGGCCTCACGTTCGGCATCTTCGACTTGTTCGAGAATGCGCCGCGCAGCGGCGACATAGGTCATGCCGGCATCCGTCAGGGTGAGCTTGCGTGTTGTGCGGATCATCAGCCGCGTGCCCAGGAGCGTTTCGAGGTCCGTGATTTTCCGGCTCAATGTTGCCAGAGGCACCTTCAAAGCACGTCCTGCTGCCGAAAGGCTTCCAGTTTCGGTCACGGTCACCAGCATCGACATGGCCTCGAAGCGGTCCATCCACTCTCCCATTTTCCGGTGAAATGATTCCCAAGATTACCGTATTATTTTTGAAAATGAAAATAGGCATGATGTTTCCCAGCCGAACCAGTTCCGGTTCGCGCACCGCAAAGGAGTTCACCATGTCCCGCATTTCGATCCCTGCCCTTGATGCCGCCCCGGAAGCCTCCAAGCCCACGCTGGATGCCGTTCACAAGCAGCTTGGCGTCGTGCCGAACCTGTTTCGACTGATAGGCAGCAGTCCCGCCGCGCTCGCGGCCTTCACCGGATTTCAGGGCGCGCTGTCGAAGACGCTTGATTTGAAGACCCGCGAACGGATCGCGCTGGCCGTCGCCCAGGTCAACCGCTGCGACTACTGCCTGTCTGCTCACACCTATCTTGGCCTCAACCTGGCGAAGATCAGTCCGGAGGAAATCGCGCTGAACCGCAAGGGTGAGTCCGGCGACGTCAAGGCAAACGCGGCCGTCCAGTTCGCGGCCAAGGTGACCACGGAGCGCGGCCACGTCAGCGACGCCGACATCAAAGCTGTGCGCGATGCCGGTTTCACCGACGCTCAGGTCGTGGAGATCGTCGCGCTGGTTGCGGAAAACAGCTTTACGAACTACCTGAACGAAGTCGCTAGGACGGACATCGACTTTCCCGTTGTGCGGGCTTCAGACGCTGCGTGACGCTAATCGGGTGCCCTCCGGGCACCCGGGCACTTGCGGCATGCACAATTGAACGTTGGCTCGGCCCATCAACACCGGACCTTCCTCCCATCCGGCATTGACTAGAGAACGCCCATCGACGACGCCTTCAGTGTCGCGGCCGCGCGAGTTGAACACTCGAGCTTGCGAAACAGGTTCTCCACGTGGGTGCGCACCGTGCTAGGACTGAGGGCCAGCTCTTTTGCCGCATCCTTGTTGCTGGCTCCACGGCTGATCAGACGAAGCACATCGATCTCCCGTCCGGAAAGGCGCACCTTGGGTGTCGGATGGTTGGTGCGCAGCGGCGGACTCCCTTCCGATGCGAGTAATGCATCGACCACGTCCGGATCGAAGCGCCCCTGCGCTGCCTGCTCGCGCAGCAGTGCCGTGGCGTCGGAACAGGAAAGCGCAGCGCGCCACGGCCGCGGCGCGCGCAGTGCAACCGAAGCCACCGCAGCCGCGAGGATTCGAGCCTGCAGGGGCAAGGCAATCCCGCCGACGCTGCGGAAATAGCCGGTCTCGTCGAGCCGTTCATAAGCGTGTGACGCAAGCTCGGCAGCCTCCTTGAGCGTTCCGGTCTGTTTGCCTGCTCGCGATGTCCAATAGGGGACGAGGCGCACTTTCTCCCAGGCCGATGCCGAGAGTTGGCCCGGGTGGTTCCAGATCGTGTTCGGCACCGCCGCTCGTCCTATTCCATGGATGAGACCGGCACGATAGACGACGTTTGTCATGTCCGGATCCGACGTGAGACGCGCACAGCACTGCGCGGCGGTTGCAGCCACTTCACGCGAATATCCCGTCAGCCACGGCAATTTCAGGTCGATGACGTCGGCAATGAGTTCGGGCGGTGTCACGCGTTGCAAAGCTTGCGTTGCGAGTACGGCGTCGACGTCCGCGGGATTCGTCTGGTCGAGCGTATGAAGCCACTGAACGGCATGGGCCGTGGCGATTTCGACAAACGAGACGGGGTAGCAGGTGTTGGCCCGGTGCGCGATCAGTTGCAACGCTCGCTCGATGCCGTACACCCGGTTGAAGACCTCGAGATCGCTCGCCAGCGCGATGACGAATACGCTTTCCGGCACCTCCCGGGCCCGGAGTCTCTCGGGAAAGCCACTCCCGTCCCACGCTTCAAAAATATGCCGCAAGGTGGCTTGGGTTTGCGCGGAAAGATCGAGCATTCGCGCCACCTCACCCGAGACTTCGCAGTGAATTTGCGCCAGCGGCGTGATCGCGACGGAGGCGCCGCCCTGACTGGCGAGCAATGCCTCCCAGTTCGGACGTTGGGCCAGCATCGCTTCGCGGCTCGCAATGTCGTCGCCGAATGTGTCGGCAAACCCCGATGCGTTTGCCGTGCAGCCCGACCATCGCAGCAACGATGCCTCGCGTACCGTATCGCAGCCGTTCGCATCGAACGCAAGAACCTGTGCGAGCTGAAACGCAAGCCAGGCCGTGCGCACGGAATGATCGGTGGGCTGCCCCATGCTGAGGTCGCCGATGAATGCAAGCGCCTTGACGGCGTCGTACGCGCGAACGCCGGAATCGAGGCCCGGCATCGCTGTGGATGCTTCAATGTGCTGACTTCTGTTCATGGGTTGACGTCTTTACCGGCGGTCTTTGTAGGCGCTTTCGATGGATGGGTCGGTCATTCGACCGATGTTTCTAATCGCGTTGCCCTGTCATCCTGACTGAACTTAACCACGGAGAAAATCTATCATGAGTAACCTGTTCAGCAAGTTGGTGGCATCGGCGTTCCTGCTTGGCGGCCTCATCACCCTGCCTGTGGCCCACGCCGCACCGGTAAACGATCTGAAAGGAACGAACGTCGTCCTGGTGCACGGCGCCTTCGCGGACGGAGAAAGCTGGAACAAGGTCGTTCCGCTGCTCGAGGCACGCGGCCTGCATGTCGTTGCAGTACAGAATCCGCTGAGCTCGCTTGCCGATGACGTCAGCGCCACAAAACGCGCGATTGAACAGCAGAAGGGTCCCGTTGTGCTGGTCGGCCATTCCTGGGCCGGCGCGGTCATCTCGCAAGCCGGCAATGACGACAACGTCAAAGCGCTAGTCTACGTCGCAGCCTTTGCGCCGGATAACGGTCAATCGATCAATGATATGTTAAAGGGCAAACCCGCGCCGTCATGGGCGAGTCAATTGTCCAAGGATTCGGGCGGCTATCTGCGGCTGTCAACCGATGCGGTGATCCACGACTTCGCGCAGGACCTGCCGGTAGCGCAGGCGCGCCTGGTGGCCGATACGCAAGGCCCGTGGTTCTCAGGTTGTACCGACGATAAGGTCACGACTGCTGCGTGGCATTCGAAGCCGTCCTGGTTCGTGGTCACGGACAAGGACCACATGATCGATCCGCATCTGCAGGCCGAGATGGCAAGCCACATTGGCGCCACGGTGAGCCACGTGGACGCGAGTCACGTCGCGATGATCAGCAAGCCCGCTGAAGTCGCTGCAGCGATTGTCGCGGCTGCGCAGAAGATTCAGTAATCGCTTCGCTGTGGCGGCTGATGATGGCGTTGGCCAATGACTTGTCGGCGGCTGCGGAGGATGAGGTGGCGGGGGCCATTCGAAAGGACCCCGTCACCTCGGTCACCTGCTTCGCGAAGCTTGACGTCCATGGTCGGATGGCTTCTTTTAACCGCATATTTCCGGGTCGATGCCGTTGCTCGAGTGCGCTGCGTTGCGGCCACCCGGCGTCAGCGCAGCTGCAGGTTTTCTATTAAGGAAGGCTCGCCGAAACGCATTCGACAACGGCTTTGCGGCGCTCGGTTGCAAAGTACAAAAGCGCGCCGAGCGGCAGCACCATACCGAGCACGGACACGCCGGCCCAGCCGAAGCGTGCGAACGCCCAGCCGCTCGCCGCCGAGCTGATGGCTCCGCCTGCAAAGAACGTCGCCATGAAGAGGCCGTTGAGACGGCTGCGCTGTTCCGCGCCCAATGAATAGATGACACGCTGGCTGAGCACGAGATTCGCGGATACCGCAAAGTCCAGCAGGATCGCTGTCGTGATGACCAGCGCGAGCGAGAGAGTCGAGTGCCCCCGTGCGAGATCGGAGAAAATAAACGACGCCGAGCCCAGCAGCAAGGCGCCTGCTGTGCCTGCCTGAATCAGCCCCTTGTCGGCAAGGCGGCCGGCGAACGGCGGCGCGATCGCGCCGGCCACCCCGGCAAGCGCGACCCACGCGATGCCTTGCTGACTGAGCCCAAACTTAGGGCCGCCGAGCCACAGCGGCACAGCGGTCCAGAACACGCTGAATGCGCCGAACAAGGCGCCCTGGTAAATGCCGCGCCGCCGCAGCACTTCGGTGCTCAGGAAAATCTGGCCGAGGGAGCGCAGCAGACTGCTGTAAGTGGGCGGCTGAGCCGGCTTGCGCGGCGGCAGCGTAAAGCGCAGACCGATGATGACGGCGGCCATCAGAATGGCCGACATCCGGAATACTTCGCGCCATGACCCTACGCTCGCAATCAGGCTCGACACCGGGCGGGCCAGCATGATGCCAAGCATCACGCCGCTGACGACCCGGCCCACCGCGCGGCCGCGCGCCTCTTCGGGGACGAGATAGGTGATGTACGGAACGAGCAATTGCACCGCCGACGCCACCAGCCCGATCAGGAATGCAATGAACAGATAGGCCGTCGCCCACGACGTCACACTCAGCGCCAGCGTGAATAGCATCTCCGCGCCGATCAACGTGAGCGCGAGCCGCCGGTTTTCGAAGAGATCGCCGAGCGGCACGATCGTCAGCAGACCGACGCCGTAGCCGGCCAACGGCAAGGTGACGAGCAGGCCAGTGCTTGCGTGGGGCAGTCCCAAGGTGGCGCTGATGAGCCCCGTGAGCGGCTGGGTGTAATACACGTTCGCAATGATCATGCCGCAGGCGATGGCCAGCATCATCTGGATGACTGTCAGCGATTGGACATGGCCGTCCTGCTTCGGCGCTTGCATGACGCACTCCTTGATTCTAGGTAAAGACAAAGACTCGACAAAGCTTCCGGTCCGCTGCTTAAAGGACCTCGAACACGCTATAGACCGGACCGTAAGAGAACCGGTGGCCCGCCCCGACTGCAATGACCCGGTTCAGCCATTCATACTTGCCGGCGGGCGCCTCGAAAATCGGATTGATGCGGAAGTAGTAGCTGGCCGGGTCGACTTCTTCGCCTTTTTCCAGCCGCTGGATCACATCGGTCGCGCCGTGGCGGATGCCGCGGTAGGCCATTGTGATGTGGGCGCCATCGTCGGTCTCGAGGATCAGACGCACGTCAAGCGTGGTGCTGCCGTCGCTGCGCACCGTCTGCCAGTCGCTGCCGCCATCCAGCACCTTGCCGGACAGACGCTCGCCGGCGAACGTGCCGGACGGCACGATGCCGATGCGCCGGAACGGACCGGGCGTCGCGCCGACCATGACGATCGGTTTGACATCGAGATGCATCACGAACAGCGGACGCGTTTGCACACTTTGCAGCGGTGCAGGAAGTTCGTCGAAAGCGGGCGTGGTCATCGTCGTCACCTTGATAGTTGCGTGTATGGCGTTGCGTTGTTGGGAAGCTACTGCAGCGGCGAAAAGTCGGTCGGCCGCATGATTCGCGATTCCATCTTCACGACGATGTCGAGCGCTTTCACCTTGCGGCCGGATTCCTGCCGGCGGCTGTCGGCCGCCGGCAGGTCACGGCGTTCGATCCGGTCGCAGGTATGCGTTACGCTGCCGTTCTGCCGCCGTTGACCCTGAGCACTTCACCGGTCATGAAGCTCGCCTTTTCTGACGCAACGAACACGATGGCCTCCGCGATTTCTTCCGGCGTGCCAGCACGCTTGAGCGGGACAGTCGCGAGCATGCCGGCCTTGCGTTCCGCGCTTCCCGTGAGCCGGTTCAGCATGCCGGTTTCAACGGGCCCGGGCGCGACGGCATTGACCCGTACGCCGAATGCCGCGGCTTCGAGCGCCGCCGACTTGGTGAGCCCCTCCACCGCATGCTTGCTGGCGACATACAGCGAGGCGCCGGCCGCACCGCGCAAGCCCATGGTCGACGAGATGTTGACGATGCTGCCACTGCCTTGCGCCGACATGACGCGCAGTTCATGTTTCATCGCGAGCAGCGTGCCGAGCACATTGGCGTCGAATACGGCCGCATAGCGTTCGGGCGTTTGCTCCAGCACCGGCGCCGATTCGCCCTCCGTGCCGGCGGCGTTCACGGCGATGTCCAGCCGGCCGAAGCGTGTAACGACGGCGTCCACCAGCTTGCGCAGATCGTCTTCGAACCGCACGTCCGATTGCACGAATTCAGCTTGCGTGCCCGTGGCGCGCAGTGCGTCGGCAAGTTGCCGGCCTTCTTCGGCGCGGCGGCCCGATACGACGACGCTGGCTTTCTCGCGCGCAAAAGCAAAGGCGGTGGCGCGACCGATGCCGGTGAGTGCGCCGGTGATTAGTACAACAGGTTGGGTTGTCATGGCTGTTCCTTGATCGGTTTGCGGGGGCCGTCCGTGTGGCGGCTCGCGCTGCAATTCATGGGTTCGCGGTGCTCACGCATGCACTTCGATGGCGTCGACCCGGTCCGGGTAGAACGCGAGGTGATCCTTGATCGATTCGACTGCCGCATACGGGTGTTCGTACGTCCACACTGCATTCACCGAGCGCTCGCCGCCCGCGGGAATCGAGTAGTACGCGCAGTCGCCCTTATAGGGGCAGTAGGTGGTGTGCGCGGTGCGTTCCAGCAACGTCATGTCCACGTCCTCCCTCGGGATGTACAGGACGGCAGGGTAGGCGGCCTCGCGCAGCGTCAGCGCGTTGCGGGTATCGGCGATGACCTTGCCGGCGAGCGTGACCACGATGCGCGCGGGGTTCGGCTCGATGGTGATCGGATGATCCGGGCCCGGAACCTTGATGGTTTTGCCCGCAGGGTTGAGGTTGCTTGACATGGAAACGCTCCTTGAAATGATTCGCTATGGGCGAAGGCCACGGGAGACCGGGCCGCTGTTACGGACCGCTGCCGCTCAGGCGGCAAACGGCGTGAAGTCGATATACGCGCGTTCATCTCCGCCCCAGAACGCATCGCGCACGTACTGCGTGAGCGGGTGGCCGTGACGGAAACGTTCGGGCAGATCCGGGTTCGACGAAAACCAGCGCCCGAATGCCACCAGATCGGCGTCGCCACGTTGCAGGATTTCCTCCGCGCCCTCGCGATCGAATCCGCCGGCTGCCATGATCGGTCCGTTGAAAATCTTGCGCAGGAAGGACGATGCGACCGGCGGCTGACCTTCGACCAGCGTTTCGGTGCCCATCACCCGCGGTTCGATCACATGCAGATAGGCGAGGCCGTAGGCGTTGAGGCGTTCGGCAAAATAGCCAAAGGTGGCCTCCGGATTGCTGTCGGAGATGGCGCCCCAGCGGCCGCTCGGCGACACGCGTACGCCCACGCGATCGGCGCCCCAGACCGAAGCGAACGCATCGACCACTTCAAGCGAAAAGCGGGCGCGTTTCTCGATCGTGCCGCCGTAGGCGTCGGTCCGCTTGTTCGTGCCGTCCTGCAGGAACGTGTCGGCCAGATAGCCGTTTGCGTTATGCAGTTCGACGCCGTCGAAACCGGCTTCCCTGGCCCGGACGGTGGCGAGGCGAAACGATTCGACAATCGCGGGGATTTCGTCGAGTTCCAGCGCACGGTGCGGTGAGTTCGGCACCCAGCCGTTCTTCGTGAACACGGTGGTGTCGTAGGGCACGACCGACGGCCCCACCGGCGCATTGCCCCAGCTCAGATCGACGTGCGACTGACGGCCGTCGTGTGCAATCTGCATGAAAATGCGGCCGCCCCTGGCGTGGACGGCGTCGGTCACTTTTTTCCACGCCGCGACATGCTGTTCCGTATAGATGCCGGGTGCGCCGATATAGCCGCGGCTGTCGTACGACGGATGGGCGCTCTCCGTGACCAGCAAGCCGCCGTTCGAGGTCCGCTGGCGGTAGTACTCGACCATCATCGCGCTCGGGCTGTCGTCCGCGTCGGCCCGCAGGCGCGTCATCGGCGCCAGCACGACGCGATGCGCGAGGTCGAGTGCGCCAACCTTGACCGGCGAAAGCAGTTTGAGAGAAGTGGTGTTCATTTCGTTTCCCTTATTGATGGAAATTGTTAGAGCTTGGAGCCGCCGTCGACGTGCAGCGTGTCGCCCGTCACCCAGCGTGCGTTGTCGGATGCGAGGAAGGCGACTGCACCGGCAATGTCGTCGGGTTGCGCGATGCGTTTGAGCGCCTGCATGCCGAGCGTCACGTCGCGGCCCGCTTCGGTTTTCGTGAAGTTCGACATGTCGGTGGCGACGACACCAGGCGCGACCGCATTCACGCGGATGCCGCGTTCGCCGAGTGCGGAGGCAAAATGCTTGACGAGTGTGTCGACGGCGCCTTTGGTGGCCGCATAGGCCGGCAGGATGCCCACTGCGGAATGCGCGGCGAGCGAGGAGAGCAGCACGACGCTGCTGCCTGCGCCGAGTACCGGCAGCAGCTGTTGCACGAGGAAGTAGGGCGCACGCACATTCACCGCGAACAGATTGTCGAAGTCTTCGACGGTGGTGTCTTCGATACTCGCCGCCTTTGAGATGCCGGCGTTCGCCACCAGAATGTCCAGACGGTCGCCGACGATCTCACGCACGTGCCGGGCGAGGGTGTGCGGGCCATCTGCCTGACGCAGATCGGCGCCGACTTTCTGGGCTTTGCCGCCCGCCGCCCGGATTTCGGCGACTACGGCGTCCGCTTCCTTTTCTCCGCTGCTGTAGTGGACCAGCACCTCGGCTCCGTCTTTTGCGAGAGCGAGGGCGCTGGCGCGGCCGATGCCGCGCGATGCGCCGGTGACGAGGGCGGTTTTGCCGGTGAGCTGCGTCATGATCAATCTCCTGAAAGGTTGAAAACCTGCTGTGCATGCGGAGCGCAAGTAGTCGCCCCATACCCTGTGAATTGAAGCTGCGGCGCTTGCTTCAGTGCGTTTGCGTCGCTGCCATGGGAGCTAATCTAGTGGTCTCCGGCGCAAAGGAAAAAGACTTTGTGGGCGGGTGGGCATACCTCGCAGGCATGCCTCGGCGGAATGGGCGCCGCTGTGCGTGCCGTGGGCGCTCATTCAGTGCGCTGGCTGGCATATCTGGAGTCAAGATATCGACTGACGGCGCCGCCGTCCTTGGGCCAACCTGTTACGACCTGAGAAAGGCTGCGACGGTGGCCCCGAGCTTGCCGGGTGACGCGGGACGGACGAGTGTTGTGACGGGCTGAAGCGACCGGCGAAACCAGGCGTCAGCGCGCGGCGCGGACCGTGTTCGCATGTCTTGCCTGCACGGCTCGCAACGCATTCAGCAGCGCCTCGTTTTGAATAGGCTTGCGATAGTCCACATCGATGAACGCAAGGGCGACACTGCCATCGCGATCCAGCAAATACGTGGCGGGCAGCGGCACCAGCCAGCTACCCGCCTTGCGCGTGGACGGCGGCAGGTAGCCCAGTTCCGCATACTTCGGCCGCAGGGCCGCCGGCAGCTCGAACGCGAGTCCATAGGCGCGTGCTACCTTCATGTCGATGTCCTGAAGCTCGCGCATCGGCGCAGCCGCACCCTTCGCGCTGTGCTGGCAGGGCGGCGAGATCGCAACGGCGCTCGCACCCAGTGCGATCACCTCGCCGTAAATAGCGGTCAAGCCGCTGACGCTCTCCTCACTGAATGAGCACCAGTTGCCCCGGAAAAAGTGCAGCACGACAGGGCCCGCACGCAGCAGATCCTCTAGCGCCACGTGCTGCCCGGCAGCGTCTGCCAGGGTGAACAGAGGTGCATGCGCACCCGCATGCACCGCTCGCGATGCCGCTTGCGCCGAGGCGGCGATAGTTAACTCGGCGTCCGCGTCCAATGATTGGACGCCCCCGCTTTCCTGTATTCGCGGTGTTGACATGACGACTCCTCAAGCGACGCAATAACCCGTTCGTGCCAATTTATCTATTCTCCTGGGGGCACGGAAGGTGCAAAATCGCATAGCACTTATTCCAGAGGGGAATTGCAATGGACCGCCTTGCGGCGATCGAGATCTTTATCCGCGTCGTCGATACCGGTTCGTTCTCTGCGGCCGCCCGTCACTATGACGTCGGCCAGCCGGCGGTATCGAAGGCGATCGCGCAACTCGAAGAGTGGCTCGGGGTCAAGCTGCTGCTGAGATCGACGCGCGCGCTCACGCCCACGGAAGCCGGCAGCAACTTCTATCAGCGCGCGAGGCGTGCCGTGGAGGAGGCCGACGAGGCGGTGCTCGCTGCACGCGGGACCGCGTCAGGGCTTTCGGGCAAGCTGCGGGTGTCGGCGGCGGTGTGCTTTGCACGCCTGCATATCGTGCCGCGGCTCGCAGCGTTTCTGGAGCAGCATCCGAATCTCGATCTCGAACTCGTGTTGGACGACCGCAATATCGATCTCGTCGAGGAAGGCATCGATCTGGCCTTGCGCATGGGTGTGCTGCCCGACTCCAACATGACCGCGCGCAGGATCGCGCAGGCCCGCCGTCGCGTGATCGGCACGCCCGATTACTTCAAGCAGCATGGCATACCCGGTGAGCCTGCCGATCTTCTCGCGCATCGCGCGGTGATCTACACCCGCGACGGCGGCGGCGAAAACTGGACGTTTCACAAGGAGACCGCCGAGGTCTCGGTCAAGTTGCAAGGCAACGTGAAGATTACCGCGACCGAGGGGCTGCGTGCTGCCGTGATCGCCAGCCTGGGGCTTGCCGTCGCGTCCGAATGGGCCTTCACGCCGGAGCTGAAATCGGGCGCGGTGATCTCGGTGATGGACGACTGGACGTTGCCCGCGATCAACCTGTCAGCGGTCTATCCGACCGGTCGGCTGGCGAGTACGAAGGCGAGGCAGTTCACGGCATTCGTGGAGCAATGTTTGACGGGCGGAATGGACGCTGAAGGACGCTGACCCCTAAGGGACACTGAACCCCACGCGCGCTTCGCGCCCGTCTCCTGGAACAGGCTTACAGCGTCACGACGATCTTGCCGAACTGGCCGTTCTTCTCCAGATAGCGGTGCGCGTCCACGATTTCATCGAACGTGAACTGACGATCGATGATCGGCTTCAGCGCGCCGCTTTCGAGGCCTTTTAGCACATAGTCCACCGCGGCCTTGCGGCGGGTGGCGTCGCCGCTCGTCATCCAGATGTTATGGGCCTTGACGCTGGTGACCTTGGCGATCATGTCCAGCACCGGCAGCGCCGTGACTTCCGGGCTGAGCAAACCGTAGAGGTACACCGTGCCGTTGAAGGACAGCGCCGCGAGCAGTTTCGACAGGGCCGGGCCGCCGACCGGATCGAATGCGACACGCGCACCTTTGCCGTCGGTGATACGCGCCACTTCCTTCACCAGGTCCGTTTCCTCCGTCGCAATGACGTGAGCGGCGCCCGCTTCAAGCAGATGCTCGCGCTTGGCCGAGGTCCGCGTGAGCGCAATGGTAGTGGCGCCGGCGTAATTGGCGATCTGGATGGCCGCGAGGCCCACGCTGCTCGAAGCGGCGGGAATGATGACAAAGTCGCCTTTGCCGACCTTCGCATCTTCGATCAGCGCACCGTAGGCGGTGACAAACATCATCCATACCGAGGCCGCTTCCGCAAACGAAAGCGACTTGGGGTGTTTCACGACCGCATAGTCCGGCGCGATGATGACCTCGCCATAGGTCCCGTAGTCGTTCATCGAAAACGACGGGATGATGTTGACCTCGTCGCCTACTGCGATGCCGCTCACATCGGAACCCACTGCATTGACGATGCCAGCGGCTTCATATCCAAGCCCGGCCGGAAACTTGACAGGCTCGATATAGTCGTCGAGACGCCACATCGACTCGGCGCGGTTGATGCCGATTGCCTTGACGTCAATGCGAACCTCGTTCGGACCCGGCGCGCGTACCTCGGTGTCGACGAATTCGAGAACTTCCGGGCCACCGGCCTTGGCAAACTTGATAGTGCGTGACATGTAAACCTCTTGAATTGAATGAAGGATGGAATAAAGCGCCCGACTCAAGCCGCCTGTGCGGCCTCGTACGCCGGGAAGTCGGAGTAATGCTTTTCGGTTCCCCCCCAGAAAGCAGCGCGCACATACGGCGTGAGCGGCAGGTTGTGCTTGAGGCGGTACGGCAGGTCCGGATTCGAGGTGAAATGACGGCCGAAGGCGACGAGGTCGGCGTCGCCCGAGGCGACGACCGCTTCAGCGCTGGCGCCATCGAAACCACCCGCGGCGATGATCGGACCCGTGAAGTGCGGACGCAGATACTTGACGGCGACGGGCGGGTGGCCTTCGTGCAGCGTATCGTCGCCCTTGATGCGCGGTTCGATCACATGCAGGTAAGCGATCTTGTAGCTATCGAGCACCTTCGCGACGTGGCTGAAGGTGGCCTCGGGATCGCTATCGGAAATGCCACCCCATTCGCCCGACGGCGAGATGCGCACGCCAACGCGGTCGGCGCCCCACACCGAAATCAGGGCTTCGACAGCTTCACGCAGGAAGCGTACGCGATTTTCGATTGGGCCGCCGTAGGCGTCGGTGCGCTTGTTGGTGCCGTCCTGGATGAACTGGTCGACAAGGTAGCCATTGGCGCCGTGCAGTTCGACGCCGTCGAAGCCGGCGTCGAGTGCGCGTTGTGCGGCAACGCGGAATTCGTCGATGATGCCGGGGATCTCTTCGATCGCCAGTGCGCGGTGCGGCGACGCGGGAACGAAGCCGTCCCTGGTGAGCGCGACGCCGTCGAATGGGACAACGGACGGTGCAACCGGATCGACGCCGCCGGTCATTTCAACATGGCTTTGACGGCCGCCGTGAATGAGCTGCATGAAAACGCGGCCGCCCTTGGCATGAACGGCATTGGCGATGGCTTTCCAGCCTTCCACCTGGCCGTCGTGGTAGAAGCTTGCGGCGCCCAGGTAGGAGCGTGCGACGATCGAGATGCTGACGCCTTCGACGATCAGAAGGCCGCCTTCCGATGCACGCTGGCCGTAGAAATCGGCCATCATCGGGCTGGGGATATCGCCGGGCTGGATGGTGCGCAGACGGGTCATCGGTGCCAGAACGACGCGGTGCGAGAGGGTATAAGCGCCGACCTTCTTCGGAGTGAACAAGTGAGCCATGATCTTTCCTTTGATAGCTAGAGGTACTGTGACGTTCGGCGGAATGCCGATTCGTTGAAATGCAATTTATCCATTCCGTCCTGGTTAGAGAAGGCGCGGAATCGGATGAGAGTCATTCCAAACGGGGATTAGTACTCGTGCTATGCAAAGGTGGACGTAGTGCGGGCGCACGCCTTTCACCACTGGCCGGCAAGCTGAACGAGACCCGGCCAGATCGAGTGCGTGAGCGTCGGCTCAGGTTCATTGATCCGTCTCGGACAAAAACTGCGTGACGTGGGCCACGAAACGTTCCGGATACTGGTACAAGGAGCCGTGGTTCGCATCCGGGTACAGGATCAATTGCGCGTTCGGGATATTCTGCTGAAGGATCCATGAGTTGATCGAATAGATGATCACGTCGTTATCCCCGTTGACCACGAGCGTCGGCTGAGTCAGCGCATGGAGATAGTCATACGGTTTTTCGCGCGGCGCGCCCCATTTTGCAAGTGCTGCGAGCTGCGCCGGCGCGACCTTGTCGTTTGCTTCGGGATCCCGATCTTCGCTGCGCAGGCGGAACCGCTGCAGGAACTGGCGGCCTGCTGCCTGGCTCGCTTCCGACGGCGAGAAGTGCACACGAAGCCACAGATGATCCGGCTCTGCGTAGCTGGCACCGAAGATTTCCTGTGCTTCCGGCGTAAGCGACGCCATGCTTTCGCCACTCCGCGGGCCGGTGCCAACCAGGATCAGGCGGCGGACGAGCTTCGGCTCCGCTAGCGCCAGCGTCTGCGCAATCAGCCCGCCCATGGAGAATCCCAATACGTCGACTTGTGTGAGATCGAGAGCCTTGATGAATGCTGCAGCATTGGCGGCCATTTCTTCGATCGATTCCGGCACGGTGCCGGAAGTACTGGAAATGCCGGCGTTGTTGAACAGGATCACTTCGCGATCCCGTGCAATACCGTCCGTGACAGCGGGATCCCAATGATCCATCGTGCCGGTAAAGTGGATGTTGAACACGAGCGGCACGCCGCCGGTTCTGCCGAAGCGTCGATAGGCGAAGCGGATGCCGTTCGCTTCAACGTAGTGTGTCTGGGCGTTCTGATGAGTAGGGTGGGTCATGATGGATCTCCGTGTCATAGTTGGCTCGAATCCGCTTGCGGTCATGATCACGTCGACGGTGACGATACGCTCCGTCATGAACCACGGTAGCCCGGATGCCAGCGGCACGATCGCGATCGCCCGGCCGCGCGTTCAGGGGCGCCGCGTTCAGACCTATGCGATACCTCGACTCGATAGCAACTGCGCTGCCGGAGCAGAACACGGTCATCGTGCAATGGACTCAAGATAGCGTTCGCGGGCGCCGTCGTCCTTGAGGCGACCTGATGCGAACTGAAATTTCCTGCGACGCCGAAGGGGTGCCGTCGAGGAGCGCTTGCCGGCTAACGAGCCGGGAAGCGAAGAACCCGGCTCATGCTTCGGCGCACGGACGGCCCGACACTTTGTCGTACCACTGCTGAAAAGCGCAGTGGTGCGTCGATAGTCATTTTGGGGCTGCCGCTTGAGCGACGGATTCAATGCGGGTGGTGAGTGCGAGTTAAAGTTTCGAGCCGCCGTCGATGCGTAGCGTCTGGCCGGTGATCCAGCGCGCGGCGTCCGATGCGAGAAAGGCCACGGCGCCGCCGATGTCTTCGGGGTGCGCGATGCGCTTTAGCGTCTGCATATCGAGGATGGCCTCGCGGCCATGCTCGGTTGTCGCGAGGGCCGACATGCCGGTCGCCACGACGCCGGGCGCGATCGCATTCACGCGTACACCACGGGTGCCGAGCGTCAGCGCAAAATGCTTCACCAGTGTGTCAATGGCGCCCTTGGTCGCCCCATAAGCCGACAGCGAACCCACCGACGCATGCGCGGCGAGCGATGAAACCAGTACGACGCTGCTGCCCTTGCACATGGTCGGCATGAGTTGCTGCATCAGAAAGTAGGGCGCGCGTACGTTCAACACGAACAGTTCGTCGAAATCGTCGACCGTGGTGTCTTCAATGCTTGCGTTCATGGCGATGCCGGCGCTCGCGACCAGCACGTCCAGACGCGCGCCTATCACGGCGCGCACCCGCCTTGCCAGCCGGTGCGCGCCATCCGGCGTGCGCAGATCCGCCGCGATCTTCTCGGCATGGCCGCCGCCTGCGCGGATCTGCGCGACCACTTCGTTCGCCGCCTCGTCTTCGCGGCAGTAGTGAACGAGCACCTGGGCACCGGCTTTCGCGAGAGCCAGCGCGCTGGCGCGGCCAATGCCGCGGGAAGCGCCCGTGACGAGCGCGGTTTTGCCACTTAGAGGGCTCATAGTCAGATTCCTGGCGTTTCGGCGCTAACCGGTGGCCACAACAACGGGCTTGTTCATTTCAGTCGCTCGATGACATGAATCGCGGGCATGGAGCATGCGTCTGCGCGGTGCCGTTGTGCCTGAACGGGCTGCCGTCGCGTCTCCGCCTTCGGTGGTAATCTAGGGGGAAGCTGCGAAAAGTAGAAAGACTTTGTAGGCTGGCTGGTATGCTTGTGAGGCATGGATTGGCGCCAAAACTGTTCGGGTGTAGCGCGCGCGATGCAGGGGCTGGCGAGGCATTGCCGAAGACGGACGTGACGGTATCGAGCCACTATTCGGCGCGGAGAAATGGCGCTGCGATGCAAATAAAATTCGGAATCCTCTATTTAAGTCGGAACCGTGAAAAGCGGGCATGAGATCGGCCCTCTATAACAGCAACAACGCGTAAGATGGCTGTCGTGGAAGGGGTCGAAATGCCGATACCTGTTTGCTATCGGGAGCAGCTGAGCACTGAATTTTTGTCTGTCACGTTATAGTTATGAACTATCAATAGCATTGCAAAAAACGCATTCTATTGATGATCACTCTCACATATATTTTTAGTTGCAGTATGCCTGCCGACGCGGACCATTCGGGTCCGATGCAAGCCGTGACATCCGTTATCGGACGAAGATCATGCGCGTCGGATGACAGCATCAGTACACCAAGAAGAGCCCATCATGTGATTTCCCGGCCGCCCGTCGACTGGGATCGGCAATGCACCGTAGAAGTCAGATGCCGTGAACGAAGAGGTAGTGGGTACGTCCCCCCAAGGAGATAACGCATGTCAAACGAATCAAAGTGCCCGTTCAATCATGCCGCCGGTGGTGGCACGACGAACCGTGACTGGTGGCCGAAGCAGCTGCGACTGGACCTGCTTAGCCAGCACTCGAGCAAGTCGGATCCGCTGGACCCCAGCTTCAATTACGCCGAGGCGTTCAGGAGCCTTGACCTGGCTGCGGTGAAGAAGGACCTTGCGGCGCTGATGACCGACTCGCAGGATTGGTGGCCGGCAGACTTCGGCCACTATGGTCCGCTCTTCATCCGCATGGCCTGGCACAGTGCCGGCACGTATCGTATCGGCGACGGCCGCGGCGGCGCCGGGCGCGGCCAGCAGCGTTTCGCGCCGCTCAACAGCTGGCCGGACAACGTCAGCCTCGATAAAGCGCGCCGCCTGTTGTGGCCGATCAAGCAAAAATACGGCCAGAAGATTTCTTGGGCCGATCTGCTGATCCTCACCGGCAATGTCGCGCTCGAGACCATGGGCTTCAAGACCTTCGGCTTCGCCGGCGGTCGCGCCGACACATGGGAGCCGGATCAGGACGTCTACTGGGGCAATGAAAAGACCTGGCTGGGCGGCGACGTCCGTTACGGCAAGGGCGCCGCAGGCAATAACGAGGACGGCGGCGTGATCGTCGCCGACGAAGAAAAGCACGGCGAAGAGGTCAGCCGCGACGACCACGGACGCAATCTGGAAAACCCGTTGGGCGCCGTGCAGATGGGCCTGATCTATGTCAATCCGGAAGGTCCCGATGGCAATCCGGACCCGTTGGCCGCGGCGCACGACATCCGTGAAACCTTCGCGCGGATGGCCATGAACGATGAGGAGACTGTCGCGCTGATCGCGGGCGGTCACACCTTCGGCAAGACGCACGGCGCCGGTCCTGCCGACAACGTCGGCCCCGAACCCGAGTCCGCCGGTCTCGAGAGCCAGGGGCTGGGCTGGAAGAACAGCTTCGGCACCGGCAAGGGCGGCGACACGATCACCAGCGGTCTGGAGGTCACCTGGACCACCACGCCGACGAAATGGGGTAACGGTTTCTTCGAGAACCTGTTCAAGTACGAATGGGAACTGACCAAGAGCCCGGCCGGCGCCAACCAGTGGGTCGCCAAGGATGGCGGCGAAACGATCCCGCACGCTCACGATCCTTCAAAGAAGCTGCGGCCGACCATGCTCACCACCGACCTCTCGCTGCGCTTCGACCCCGTGTACGAGAAAATTTCGCGGCGCTTCCTCGCGAATCCCGACCAGCTCGCCGATGCCTTCGCTCGTGCCTGGTTCAAGCTGACTCACCGCGACATGGGACCGCGTGCCCGCTACCTTGGACCGGAAGTGCCCGCTGAGGAACTGATCTGGCAGGACCCCATTCCGGCGGTCGATCACGCACTGGTCGACGAGCAGGACATCGCCTCGCTCAAGCAGAAGATTCTGGCATCAGGGCTGTCCGTTTCGCAACTGGTGTCGACGGCCTGGGCGTCGGCATCCACCTTCCGCGGCTCGGACAAGCGCGGCGGCGCCAACGGTGCGCGCATTCGCCTCGCCCCGCAGAAAGACTGGGCGGTCAACCAGCCGGACCAGCTGGCGAAGGTACTGAAAGTCCTCGAAGGGATCCAGAGCGAGTTCAACGGCGCGCAGTCCGGCAAGAAGATATCGCTGGCCGACCTGATTGTGCTGGCCGGTAGCGCCGGCATCGAGCAGGCTGCAAAAAGCGGCGGCCATCAGGTGACCGTGCCGTTTGCACCGGGACGCGCGGACGCCACGCAGGAACAGACCGACGTGGAATCCGTCGGCGCGCTTGAACCTGTCGCCGATGGTTTCCGTAACTATCTGAAGAGCAAGTTCAAGGTCCCGGCCGAGGCATTGCTGATCGACAAGGCGCAATTGCTGACGCTGACCGCACCGGAGATGACGGTGCTCGTCGGTGGCTTGCGCGTCCTGAACGTCCAGAGCGGCCAGGATTCGCAGGGCGTCTTCACCAACCGGCCGGGAACGCTGACCAACGACTTCTTCCGCAACCTGCTCGACATGGGGACGGAATGGAAACCGGTCTCCCAGGACGTGTTCGAAGGGCGTGATCGCAAAACCGGCGAATTGAAGTGGACCGGTAGCCGCGTCGATCTGGTGTTCGGTTCGCATGCCCAGTTGCGGGCGCTGTCCGAAGTCTATGGAAGCGAGGACGGACAGGAGAAATTCGTCCGCGACTTCGTCGCAGCGTGGGTCAAAGTGATGAACCTCGACCGGTTCGACCTGGCCTGAGCGGTTGCGGGGTTCCGTCGGGGGCAACCCTGACGGAGCTTTGCCTCACCGTGCGAAGGTAAACCTTCATCTCGCGGTGCGACTCCTGTTATATCGGAGCCGCACCGTTTTTTTGGCCGATTTGTATTGACGTTGCAGCCGTTTCAACACGGATCGCGATGACGCTTCCAGCATCTCGCCGCATCGGATCGCGCAGGTTATCCACAGAAAATGTTCATATCCTTGTGGACAAGTCCTGGCCAATGCCGCCAAGTGATTGAGCGCAGAGCGATTTCCGGATATGTCCGGCGAACCCGCGCATCCAGGCATACCTGGAACGGCCCCTGACCGCCTCCAGATTCCAGATCAATTCCCGGCAAACCGCCAACGCGCCGCTCATTCCACCGGAGAGGCCAGCAGCGACACCGGCACGCCGTGGCAACTCACCCTGGCTACCAGCGCCGCGCCGAGATCGGCGCTCGTTTTTGCATGAGCATCGAACGACGACACGTCCTTGTCGACGCGCAGAATGTTGATCGGCCACGATGCCCTTGAGAGCCGTTCGTGCGCAAAAGCTCCGACCCACAGCGGGGTGGCCGACGCGCCATTCTCCACGGCATAACCGCTCGGCCAGAAACGCAGGACATCGCGTTCGTCGCGCGTATCGCCGGGACGCATGAAGACCAGTGAGGAAGGTACGCCGTTATTCAGCTTCGGCAACACCGGCAGCGACACCGCCGCGACGTTCGGCGAGGCCAGCGAGAGCAGGCTGCGCGCGGACAGATCCGTGCCCTCGATCCATCCCTGGGCGCGCAGTTGCCCCCTGATCGAATCGAGGTTCGACACCCATTGCAGCGTGAGCGGTTCCTTGCGGTCACCGCCCATGTCCGAGCGATAGCACGGCAGTCTCTTCCATATCGACACCGTCCATTGCGCTTGCGTGACCAGCACGGGCGCCGGACGCGGCATGTTGCCCGGCGGCGGCGCCGGTGGGTTGACGCTCAACTGCAGACCCACGCTAATGAGCATCACCACCAGAACCACGACCGGCATGAAGCCCCGTGAGGGTGGCGGCTCCGGATGCCGCAACATCGCCGTCAGCGCAACGATGGCGACCCAGATGTAGGCGAGCGCGGCGCCGCCGATCGCGTCGGAGACCCAGTACCGGCCAAAGTAAAGGCCCGCGAGCGCGACCACGATCACGACAACCGTACTCGCGGTCGCCACGACCAGACCTTCCAGCATGCCGACCCGCCGCGCGAGCAGGAACGCCAGGAAACCGTAGACGATTACCGTCGCGGCGACGTGATTGCTCGGAAACACATAGGCGCCGGACAGGAGTTCATCAGGCGGCGCACGATGCATGGCGAACTGCAGGGCGAAGATCAGCAATTGAGAAAACACGACCGCGGCGAGCCAGTAGCCGATGGTGCGCCAACGCCGCTCCAGCAGCATCCACACCACCACCGTCATGACGAGTGCCGTCAGCGTGAAGACGCTGCCGAGCGTCGCCAGTCCTGCCAGGACCGTGTCGCTCCAGGGTGTGCGCACCGATTGCAGGAAGTGGTAGACGGACAGATCGACGCTGACCAGCGGATCGCCGCTGATGACGTCGTCGAGCACGCCGAAGAAGAGCGCGCCCGCCGCCAGCACGATCAGCGACGTCACCACGATGCTGCTGGCATCCGGCTGTTCGGGGTCGAGCAGCCGCCGCGCGAGCCGGCCGAACGGGCCAGGGTGGCGGCACGCCCAGCTTCCCAGATAGCGGCCCGCCGCGCTCGACCACGCACTGGCATGCGAGACCAGGAAACCGGTCGCGCGAAAGCTCAGCCAGACGATCCCGACCAGCAGCGCGATGATCACGACGAGGCGGAACGATACGGCGCCGGCCAGCAGCACCGAAGCGCCGAAGACCACGCCCGGCAGGATGTGCGCGGGCGCCCATAGCAGCGCCGACAGGACGTTCATGGCGTAGAAGCGCAGCGGCGGCATGCCCAGCATGCCTGCCACCACCGGCACGATCGCCCGTAATGGTCCGATGAAGCGGGCGAACACGACACCTTTGGCGCCGTGTTTCTGAAAGAAGCGGTGGCCTGCCTCGAGTATCTGCGGGTGTGTGCTGAACGGCCAGAACTGGACGATCCTGTCCTTGTAGCGGCTGCCGATCCAGAAACTCATGCCGTCCCCGGCAACGGCGCCGGCGATTGCCCAAAGGAACACCCAGCCGAGGCTCAGCGAGCCGGTGCCGGCCAGCGCGCCGGCGAGAAACATCGCCGTGCTGCCCGGGATGAAGGTGCCGATGACGGCAATGGCCTCCAGGAAGGCCGCGAGGAAGACGACCGTGAGCGTCCACGCCGGGTGGCCGGCAAGCAGATGCAAAAGGTGGATGTAGGCGTGCTCCATCGTGCGCGATCAGCCGTTCTGGCGTAACGGTTGATCATAACGCGCACGGTGCGGGCGCACATTTTTTGCAGGCCGGGATCGGCATGAAGTGCCGGCGCGCAATCGTTACCGGCGAAAAGTTGGCCCGCTCAGATTTCGTCGGTAAATTCGTCGAGAAAGCGTTGCAATCGATCATGGCGAATCGTTGCCATGCGCGCGCCGGCTGCCGTCTGGAAACCGGACGCCAGTTTCAGCAGCTTCGTGTGGAAATGGTCGAGCGTGTAGGCCGTGTCGTCCAAAGGGCGCCGGGCCGCGTGCGGGTCGGCCGGGTCGTACAAGGCGCGGCCCATCCGGCCGGCCACGTAGAAGCAACGCGCGACGCCCAGCATTCCGATCGCATCGAGCCGGTCGGCATCCTGCAGCGTTTTTGCTTCGAGCGTGGCCGGTGTGACGCCGGCCGAAAAGCTATGCGCCTCGATTGCGTGCGCCGCAGCCTGAACTTTCGCGTCCGGCCAGCCGAGCGACGCCAGCACGCGCGCGGCTTTTTCCGCCGACAGGCGCGAAGCCTGCGCGCGTAGCGGCGAATTCTTCTCTACTGCGACGCAGTCGTGCAGCAGCGTCGACGCGAACAGCACCTCGGCATCGCCGCCTTCTTCCGCCTGGATGGCTGCGGCGTTCTTCCAGACACGCTGCAGGTGCGAGGTGTCATGCGAGCCGTCGCCGTTATCGTCGTATGCGTGAGGCAACAAGATCGTGGCCAGATCCTGAAAGGGGGCGAAGGCGAGTCGTGTCATGGTGTCGGGCAAGAAAAAGGGCCGCAGATTATCGCCGATCGCCGATCAATCCCTGAATTTCAGCGATGAACGAACGTGGCTGGCGGGCAGTCTTACTGTTTGACCGGCTTCTTTCATGAGCGTCGTGGGCTCGATATCGCTACGACGTGCTGGGAGCATGAAGCGGGCAATTCGACGGCATGACGGAGTGGGCTATGAACATCGCGACAAGGACTATGTTGGCCACGGCGCTGGTGATGGGGCTGACGGGCGTGACGTGGGCTCAATCGGCAAACCTGAACGCCAACGGTATGGTTGGTTTGCAGGCCGGCGGGACGAATGGCATGGGGCAGGGGATGGGTTTGGGGACGGGCACGGCAAGCCCAAGCCCCACGCCTGGTGCGGGTACGGTAGGCAGTTCTCCCGCGACCGGCAGAACGGGGAGCCTCGGATCGGGCCCGGCGCTCAACAACATGCGTGCGAACGGCACCAGCCTGAATGCGAGCCCGGATCCTCGTGCGCCGAACGTGACGGGAAAGGCGTTCGGCCAGTAGCCGTCATTCGGCCTGAACCAGTTGCAGAACGATGCGTTTCGCCGACGCGAGATGTTCCACCGTCATCGATCGCGCGCGGCGTGCGTTGCCGGCCTCGCATGCTTCGAGAATCCTGAGATGCTCGTCCTGGAAGGCCGGTGTGTCGGCGAGCAGCGTGCTTTGCAATCGCTCGTAGCGCTCGACCTGAGCGCGCAGTTCGCGGATCGCTTTCAATTGACGGCCGTTTGCGCATGGGCGGTATAGCAATTCATGAAACTCGCGATTCAGCTCGCCCTGTCTTTGCGCTGTATCGGCGTCCCCCAGAAGCCGATGAACGAGTTCGGCGCGCGATAAGGTCTCACTGTCCATGCGTTTAACTGCATGGAAAATGGCATCGCCTTCGAGCAGCATGCGCAGGCCGTAAATCTCGTCCAGGTCGGACTCGGTCAAGGTGCGCACGACCGCACCGCGATTGCGCATGAGTTCGACCAGTCCCTCGCCCTCGAGCTTTTGTATGGCCTCCCTCATCGGCACACGGCTCACCCCGAAGCGATCGGCCAGTTCGCGCTCGACCAACCGCGCGCCGTCCTCCAGTTCGCCGGTTGCGATCAGTTCGCGTAGCGAGACGGCGATGGCGTCGGCCGTCGAATCCAGTTTGTGGTCCATGTGCGTCGAGTCCAGCTTGTCGTTTGGAATAATGGTATACCAAAATGGATGTGCACGTTTAGAATGCAGGGATTGCGAAATCAAATCCGGATCAACAGCGAAGGAGATGGGCATGGCGTACGGCGAACACAAATACGCGGTATCGGTGCAATGGACAGGCAACCGCGGCAGCGGCACCTCGGGCTACCGTGAATACGATCGGGACCACATCATCGCTGCGGGAAGCAAGCCCGACATTCCCGGATCATCTGACGCAGCGTTTCTCGGCGATGCCAACCGTTGGAATCCGGAAGACCTGCTGGTCGCCTCGGCGTCCGCTTGCCACAAACTCTGGTATTTGCACCTTTGCTCGGACGCCGGCGTCGTTGTTCTGAGCTATCGCGACAACGCCGAAGGCACGATGCTCGATAGTCCTGAGCAGGGCCGGTTTTCGCAGATCGTTCTACGGCCGCATGTCGTCATTCAGGCTGGCGGCGATCTCGAACTGGCCGGGCGTCTGCATCACGTGGCGCATGAGAAGTGCTATATCGCGAACTCGGTCAACTTTCCGATTCTGTGCGAACCGTCTATCGAGACGGATGGGACGTGACGCTTGTGCGGTACAGATGAGCGCATAGGCGCTGTTTTACATCAGGTTGGAGACCCGGAAAAAGCTCTATTGCCCGCCGCTCATCGCACAACCGGGCGCGGCGGGCAGCATCGTTTTAATGCAGCAACGTCATCTGCACGACCTTCACGACGACGAGTGCGACAGCCACGATCAGATAGCCACGCAGCACACCCATCCACACGCGTTTGGACAGGGTCAGTTGCGGCGCCGGCAGGTCTTCCAGAGGCGGCATGCGCCACGTATTGCGGGCTTCTTTCGAAAACTGCTGCTCGTTATTGGATACCGGAGATACCGAGGAAACCGCGGAAGCTACCGATGCGGCCCGCAGCCTGCGAACCGTCACGGTTGCGGCGTAGCCGGCTACGGCCAGCAGCGTGCCGCCGGCCAGTACTTCGATAATCGCTTCGCCGGTAATGTCCGGATACATCACCGATGCAGTGAGGATGATGGAGAGCATGACGAGCACCCAGACAACCGCGCCTGTAAATAAGTTCAGCTTCTTCGAGTTCACCCACGGACCGAGAACGGCCTTATCGTTGCACAACAGCAGCAGGAACACCGTTGCACTCGGAAGCAGTACGCCCGCGAGCGTCTGCACGGCTTCGGTCAGAAGACCGAGCGGGCTGCCGGGAATCAATACCAGCGCAGCCGCGGCGGCGACGATGCCGAAGTAGACGAGATAGAAGCCCTTTGCGTCGGTCACGCCGCGATGCAGCGAGTGGCGGATTTTGAACACGTCGCCGAGTGCATAAGCGGTGGACAGCGACACGGCCGCCGCGCCGATGATGCAGGCGTCGAGCAGCGCGACCGCGAAGAGAACCGCGGGTGTGCGACCGGCATATTTCTCGAGGCTGGCAATCACGCCGCCGGCGTCCGTGAAATTGCCGAACTCCGGTTTGCCTGCATACAGCGCCGCGCAGAACGAGATCATGGCCACCGCACCGATCAACACGAAGACGATACCGATCCATAGGTCGGCTTTCTCATACTTCATGAAGCGCGGCGTGATGCGTTTATCCACGATATAGCTTTGCTGGAAAAACAGCTGCCACAGCGCGACGGTGGTGCCGACGATGCCGATCACAAGCAGCATCACGTCGCTCAGTTTCGAATGGGCGGGCCAGTTCGGGATGAAGAAATCATGCGTCATCTGCGCAACCGGGGGATGAATCGACACCAGGACCGGCACCAGCAGCAGGCTCAACAGACAAAGCACGACCGCGAAGCGTTCGAAGCGCCTGAAGTTGCCTGTACTGACCGCAGCCATCGTTACTGCTGCGGCGATGCACACGCCGGCCACTTTCGAAATACCGAAGAATTCCAGTACGAACGTGATGCCGATGAACTCGGTCACGATGGTGAGCGCGTTCAGGATGAACAGATCGACGACGCTGAATGCTCCCCAGAACTTGCCGAAGCGCTCGAAGATCAGCCGGGCATGGCCGACACCGGTCACGGCGCCAAGACGCAGCACCATTTCCTGATTGACGAACAGAACGGGCACGAGCAGCAGCATGGTCCACAGCAAGGTGGTTCCGTAGTTTTGCCCCGCCTGTGTATAGGTGCCGAAGGCGCCGGCGTCGTTGTCGCCGACCATGACGATGAGGCCGGGCCCGAGGATCGCGAGCAGGGTCCGGATGCGGGCCCCCCAGTTGTTGCGAGGCGCGGTGTCGTGGTGCGCGATGGTGCCGAGCGCCCCTTTGATGTCGCCGAGGTGGGCTTCGTCGAGAACAGCGCTGCGTGGTGGCGAGACGTTAATTGGTGTGGACATTTTTAGCCGCCTGTATAGATGTGATTTGAATGCAGTAGCGCGACTTCGGGATCCGCAGAACGCGCGTCGCCGGATGATGGGCTCAAGCGACGGTGGCGCATGCGGATCGCGAAGACGTGCGGGTGCTGACAGCAGGTATTACGAAGCCGGCTTCGAGAGAAGCGCTTTGAGGCGATGCCAGGTCACGGCGAGCCAGTGCGGCTTGGTGCTGTGGAGCGCGAGTGCAGCGTCGCTGTGGGTAGGCGTTTGCTGCAGGGTCGGTACGAGGACGGCGATGTACATGGTATTTCTCCGGCGTAGGCTTGACGCGGGTTGCGGAAAGCCAGCGGACACGGAGCGCGGCCGGCACTATGGGCGCGGCGGCGAACGTCTACTCGCTTTCCTCGGGCAAAAGAAAAATTGCGTGGCAATTGGGCGGCATAAGGGATAACTGTCACTGTCCGGCATGGCGGCTCCTTATCGGTTTTGTTTATCTGCGGTGCTCATTTGCGTTGCTTATTGCGTTGACTGGGCACGTGCTTGTCCACGCGTCCGGCCACACCGGAATTCGAACGGATCGAACCGGCGCGAGCGAACGCCGCCGCGAATGAATGCATCGCGACGCGACGCCATACGGTTGCGGGACGTGCGTAAGCACGGCGCGGCCGAATGGCGCTAGTTAAGTAAGGTGCACGGAGAGAGTGACTACGGCGCGCACCGTCTGCCTGATGGCAAGACGGCGGCTAAGAAAGGGAGCGCGGACGTCGGGCCGGTCAGGCAGTAAAACTGTTCGAAGATCGACTACTGCTGGTGTCCAAGGCAATGGCCCCGTCTGTGATAACGGGCGAATTTTAGGCACTCCCGCAATCAGAAGTCAACATGCTTCGTTAAGCGAAGCAAATATTCTTTTTTATAGGTGCGGTAACGCGCTTCCGGACGTGGCGGCGCATTGAGGTATTGAGGAGGGGGCAGGGGATGGGCGATCCGGCGGCGTGGGGATTCCGGTTTCAAGACGTAAAGACGCAACTAACGGTCAAGTCCGGACGACCCCTCCAGATAACGCGACGACCGCCTCAGTGGAAATTGAAGACGGCCGCCGCTCGCGTCCGACGCAGCAGCTATGCAATGAAGAGACCGGCTATGCCACTCAACGATTGCCGTCAAGCAGATCGCCGAGCAATTCGTCGAATGCGGCTTGGGCGTCTTCGAGTTCCTGCAACGCAGCGTCGAAGGTTTGCAGCGCGAACTGTGAAGGCTGGCCACTGCCGGCCGGCGGAAATTGCGACTGCAGTGACGCGAAGGCCGCCTTTACCCGCGTGGTTGCGGTCAATACGCGTTCCATCGCGGCTGTTTCTTCGGCTCTTGCCTTTTCGTGATCCATGAAAACTCCGTGCTCGTCTGGTCGGCTCGCGCCGTATCAAATGCGTGACTATGCCACGTCTGCGTTCAGGACAGCGGCAGTCCGCCGTTAGCCTTGACTTCCCGTAGCGACAACGCCGATTCCACTGAGGTCACCCCCGGCAGACTACGCATCTCGTCACGCATGAACGTGCCGTAGTCGTCGAGATCGCGTGCGACCACCTGCAGGATGTAGTCGGCGCTGCCCGATACGTTGTGGCACGCCAGAATTCGCGGGATTGCCTGCACCTCGCGCTCGAAGCGCGTCGCCACCGCGCGGTCGTGCACGGCAAAGCGCACATAGACGAACGCGACGACGCCGAGACCGAGGGCGGAGCGCGAAAGCATCGCGCGGTACTGGTCGATATAGCCGTCGTTCTCAAGGCGCTTGAGGCGGCGGGCGCACGGTGTCTCGCTCAGGCCGACCATGTCGGCCAACCGCGCATTCGACATGCGGCCGTCGTTCTGCAACGCGGCGAGGATTGCGCGGTCTGTTTTATCGAGGTCGGTTGCCATGGTTTTGGGGTGTTTGCTGGGCGTTGGCGGAAAACATGGATTAGGAGGGGAATCTTAGCGTATTCCTTCAAGGATCAGGCTGCTGCCTTTGCATTTCGCCAGCAAACCCTCCGCAGGCGACGGCAAGATAGAGCCCTTAAAACAAGAGGTTTCTATGATTTCCGCACACCTTCTGGTTGTCTATATCGCTGCGCTGCTGGTGGTCTATGCCGTGCCTGGACCCGACATGGCGCTGGTTCTGCAGACCAGTATCGGACGCGGCATGCGCAGTGGCTTCGCGGCGGCCGGTGGCCTTGGGGTGGCGCGGGCCACGCATGTCACGCTGTCGGCATGTGGGGTGGCGGCGCTGCTGCGCAGTGCGCCCTGGTTATATGATGTAGTGCGTTACGGCGGCGCGGTTTATCTCGCGTGGGTGGGTATCCAGATCTTCCGTTCACCCGTGTTCGCGTTGCCGGAAGGCGGCGCGGTGAGTGCCGAGTCACGGCCGTTGCGGGCCGCTTTCGTCAAGGGCTTGCTGACGAATCTGTTGAACCCGAAAGCGTTGCTGTTCTGTTCGGTGCTGTTGCCGCAGTTCGTGCGTCCCGCGGCCGGACCGGTTGCGTTGCAAATGGTCGAGCTGGGTCTTGTGCTGCTCGCCATTGGCGCGTGTTTCGACGCCTTGTACGCGATCGGCGCGGCACGTATTGCTGGCTGGATGCGGGCTCATCCTCTCGCGCAGACATTGCAGCGTTGGACTTTCTCAGCGGCGCTGATCGGTTTTGCGCTGCGGCTTTCACTGGACTGACCGCCGAATCTGCGGATGTCGAAACAGGGTGATGCGGGCTGACGGCAGGTATCGGACCGGAACCGGGCGCGACGATTTCTGCATGCTTCATGCCCGCGCGCAAAGTGATTGTGTTAATAAAGCCGATTGACCGCTGCGCACCGTTCCTCGGCAACGCAACCACTTGCTTCTCCCTGCCGATGAAAACTTTTCTGCTTTATGCCGTGACCGCCATTGCCGAGATCGTCGGGTGCTATTTGCCCTGGCGTTGGCTGAAGGACGGGGGCTCCATCTGGCTGCTGGTGCCCGGCGCACTCAGCCTCGCGTTGTTCGCATGGCTGCTGACATTGCACGGCACCGCCGCAGGCCGCGTGTATGCGGCTTACGGCGGTGTGTACGTAGCGGTGGCGATCGCGTGGCTATGGGGCGTCGACAAGGTGCGCCCCACGCTGTGGGACGCGGCCGGCGTGGCATTCACGCTGGCCGGCATGGCGATCATCGCGTTCCAGCCGCGCGTTTGATGCGATACGTGCGCGGCGCATGCTCACGCACATGCTCGTACGCGATTCATGCGTGATTCTCACGCGGCCGGCGTGCGGGTCATGGGCGAATCACGGACGAGTCACGTGCTGCTCGTGCCTCAATCACATGGCGCCCATACCGTCACGCACGCCTTCTTACTTGATGCCGCCTAGATAGTCGAGCTTGCCAAGTTCGACGCCGTTGTGACGCAAAATGTCGTACGCCGTCGTGACGTGAAAATAGAAATTCGGCAGCACGAAACCGAGCAGATATGACAGCCCCGTGAACTCGATCGGCCCATTGCGCATTTTCAGCGTGATGGGATGTTCTTCCGATCCATCGATCTGTTGCGGATTGAATTCCTTCAGATAATCAATCGTCTTTTGAAGGCGGGCATCGAGTTCTTCGAAGGTCTGTTCGACGTCGTCGTACTTTGGCGCTTCGACGCCCGCGAGGCGAGCGGCGCAGCCCTTCGCCGTATCGCTCACGATATAGACCTGGCGCACGAGCGGCAGCATGTCCGGCGCGAGCCGGGCGTTCGTGAGCACGGACGGGTCGATCCGTTTCTCTGCTGCGTGTGCCTCGGCTTTGCCGAGGATGACTTGCAGGTTGGTCATGCCGCGCACCAGCACGGGCAATGATGCTTGATACATCGAAATTGACATGGGGTTCCTCTGATTCTTCGATCGTGCGCGCGGGTGGCGCGCGAGGCGCTGCGACGGCTGGATTGCCGCTTCAGCATCATAGCGCGGGTGTTGCAGGATACGCATTGATCGAACCCGGTGTTAGCCATTCGGACAACTGCCGCGCGCGCAGGAACTGTGTTCGAATGCATAGGTCGGACGGTTTGGCGAAGTCCTTGAAACAGCAATCCGCCACAGGCTGCGAGGCGGTGAGTTCGTGCAGGCGCGTGTCGTGCGTGAGGTCCGCCTTGCGCTCCGCCCCGTCACGCTAACAGGAGAATCGACACCATGGTCAATAGACAAACGCTGCCCGGAAGCGAGCGAACGGCAGAACAAGGTTCGACAGTCGTTGGGCAATGTGATCCGGCAGAACGGATCGAGGTTTTCGTGCTGCTGCGCCGCCAGCGGCAGGCGCAGTTCGACGCACTGATGAGCAAGATCGAAGCGGGTGACCCGAGTGTCAAACCCCTTTCGCGTGAGGCGTTTGCGAAAGATTACGGCGCCGCGCCGGACGACATCGCCAAGGTCAAAGCCTTTGCCGTCGCGCACGGTTTGACTGTCGTGCGGGAGGATCCGGCAGCGCGCTCGGTGGCGCTGAGTGGCACGATCGCGCAGTTCCAGACCGCGTTCGGCGTCAAGCTGGAACATTACCAGCATCACTCGGTGGGTCAGTTCCGCGGCCGCACCGGCACGATCAGCGTGCCGGACGATCTGCACGGCATCGTGCAAGCCGTGCTGGGCCTCGATAACCGGCCGCAGGCGCGGCCGCACTTTCGCATCCGGCCACCGTTCCAGCCGGCTAAAGCGCACCAGGCGTCCTTTACACCGCCGCAACTCGCGTCGTTGTATCAGTTTCCACAAGGCGATGGCAGCGGCGAATGCGTCGGCATCATCGAACTCGGCGGCGGGTACAACACGTCCGACCTCAAAAGTTACTTTGCGAGCCTCGGCGTGGCTTCACCCAAGGTGAAATCGGTCGGTGTCGATCAGGGCAGCAATCAGCCGAGCGGCGACCCGAACGGGCCGGACGGCGAAGTCACGCTCGACATCGAAATCGTCGGTGCGATTGCGCCAGGCGCGTCGATTGCGGTCTATTTCACGCAGAACAGCGATGCCGGTTTCATCGACGCGGTAAGCCGTGCGGTCCACGACACGACTAACAAACCCTCGGTTATTTCGATCAGTTGGGGCGGCCCGGAGTCGAATTGGACCGGACAGTCACTCCAGGCGTTCAACAGCGTGCTGCAAACGGCGGCGGCACTCGGCGTGACGGTCTGCGCGGCATCGGGCGATAGCGGTTCGAGCGACGGTTCCGGTGGCGATCAGGTCGACTTTCCAGCGTCGAGCCCTTACGTGCTGGCATGCGGCGGCACGAGCCTGACCGCGTCGGGCACGTCGATTTCGCATGAGGTTGTGTGGAACGACGGCGCAGAGGGGGGCGCGGGCGGCGGTGGCGTGAGCCGGACCTTTCCGGTGCCGGTGTGGCAAAAAGGGTTGTCGGCTACTTCGTCGAGCGGCGCAAAGACGGCGCTCAGCGGGCGCGGCGTGCCTGATGTGGCCGGCGACGCATCCCCGGTCACCGGCTATAGCGTATTGATCGATGGCACGCAGACGGTGGTTGGCGGCACCAGCGCGGTTGCACCGCTGTGGGCGGCATTGATTGCGCGAATCAATGCCGCGAAGGGGCAACCGGCTGGGTTCATCAACCCGAAGTTGTACAAGGCGCCGGGGGCGTTTCACGACATTACCCAAGGCAACAACGGCAGTTTTGCCGCGTCGCCGGGCTGGGATGCATGCACGGGACTCGGCAGTCCCAATGGTCAGAAGGTGGCGGCAGCACTATAGTCTGATGAGTCGCGGTCTGGTTTGGAGGGCGCCTGGTTGACAGCCCGTTCAGGTGCTCACCCGCCGTCCGCGCTTGTCCCGAGGTGCGTTGCGTTCAGGCCGCAGCCGTACTGTGCATGCCTTCAGGAGGCACGGGCAACGCAGGACATACAAGAGACATCAAGAGAGACACCTCAAGACGTTAACGAATTCATGGAGCGATCATGACGAACACCGAGTCAGCTTCCGTTAGTCCACAGTCGTCACACAACACGCATGCCTCGTCCGCAACGGCCGCAGCCGGTGCGTCGCATAAAGGTGGAGATCAGCCATTCTTCGATCCGGTTGCTTATGGCAACGGGCCGGACGATTCCGTGACCGATGCCACTGAAACAGCCGCGGTGACGCACCATTCGACCACGATCGGCGGCAAGAAGATCAACTACACGGCGACAGCGGGTCACCTCGTGATTGTCGACTCCAGCAGTTCGCAGCCCGAAGCCAAGATGTTCTACGTCGCGTTCACGCAGGACAACCAGAAGGAGGAAACCCGCCCGGTGACGTTCTTCTACAACGGCGGGCCGGGTTCGTCTTCGGTATTCGTGCTGCTGGGTTCGTTCGCGCCACGCCGCATCAAGACGTCGATGCCGGGCTTTACGCCGCCCGCGCCGTACTCGATGGAAGACAACCCGGACAGCCTGCTCGACAAGAGCGATCTCGTCTTCATCAATCCGGTCGGCACGGGCTACTCGGCAGCCATTGCGCCGAAGACGAATCGCGCCTTCTGGGGTGTCGACCAGGACGCGGACTCGATCAAGCAGTTCATCAAACGCTTTCTCACCAAGAACAATCGCTGGAATTCGCCAAAGTACCTGTACGGCGAGTCTTACGGCACGGCACGCAGTTGCGTGCTGGCGTACCGGCTGCATGAAGACGGCGTCGATCTGAACGGCATCACGCTGCAATCGTCCATTCTCGATTACACGCAATCCGGCAACCCGGTCGGCGCGCTGCCCACCGCTGCGGCGGACGCGTGGTATCACAAGAAACTCGGCATCGCGCCGCGGCCGACTGACCTTGGCACATTTGCCGAAGAAGTGGCGCAATTCGCTCGCACCGACTATCTGGCTGCGCTGCGCAAGTTTCCGACTACGGATTCCGCCACGGTCGAAAAACTCAGTGAATACACGGGTATCGACAAAACCACCTTGCTTGCATGGAGCCTCGATATCGCGTCGTACGACAGCCGCGGTAATTCGCTGTTCCTGACGACGTTGCTGAAATCGCAGGGCCTTGCGCTTGGCGAGTACGACGGTCGGGTGACGGCGATCAACACGGGCATTGCCGGCAAGATCGACCCGAATTCCGGCGGCAACGATCCGACCATGACGGCGGTGACCGGCGTCTATACGACGATGTGGAACGTGTATCTGAACGAGCAGTTGAAATACACGTCGAATTCAGCGTTCACGGACCTCAACGATCAGGCATTCCAGTATTGGGACTTCAGCCATATCGATCCGACCGGTGCGCAGAAGGGGCTCGATGCGAAGGGCAACATCATTCTGTACACCGCCGGCGACCTCGCCGCTGTGATGGCGCTCAATCCCGACCTGAAGGTGCTGTCGGCGAATGGTTTCTTCGATTACGTCACGCCGTTCTATCAGACGGTGCTCGATCTGCAGCAAATGCCGCTTGTCAGCCAGCAGGTCCGGCAGAATCTGTCGGCGCGTTTTTATCCATCGGGGCATATGGTCTATCTCGATGGCGGCTCCCGTACCGCGCTCAAGGCGGACCTCGCCAAGATGTATGACGCGGCGGTGTCCAATAGCCAGGCGCTCGTGCGTATCCGCGCCTTGCAGGCTCGGGTGGTGCATAAGACGGAGTAGCTTGCTGTTGCGCCCGGCCTAAGCCATTCTTGTGCCGAGCCGAGCCGAGCCGAGCCGAGCCGAGCCGAGCCGAGCCGAGCCGAGCCGAGCCGAGCCGAGCCGAGCCGAGCCGAGCCGAGCCGAGCCGAGCCGAGCCGAGCCGAGCCGAGCCGAGCTTGGGGCGGGGCGGGGCGGGGCGCAAGCTACTGCATTGCCTTTGTACTGTGCTTCGGCGCGGTCTTGCCACGTGCATTCGTGCACGCCAGGACCGCGCGGGCGCTCCCCTGCGAACGCATCGAGACACACCTTGACCACCCTGCGCGAGCATGGCTTTTTCGCGCGGAGATATTGAATGTGTTTTAATTAGCCTGCGAATTGAACTATTGCGTGCCGCTGCCGGTGCGCCGACGAATGAACGCAGGCATTGCAGATGGGCGTCGCATCATCTATTGCAGCGACGCAACCAGCAGTACATACCAGCCGGTTCCGCCGACGCTCGCGCGCCGGTGCGGCGCCGCGCGTCCTGCCAGCAAGATGCGTGTGGTGTTCCTGCTCGGCTTCGCCGCGATACTCGCTTTGCGAGTCGGTGAAGTCTGGGCTCAGGATTCAGCAATGCTCGACGGGCGCGTCACGCAGGAGTCGGTCGGCGAAACGATTTGCCGACCTGGCTATGCGGACACGGTCGCACCACCGTTCGATGAACTGATGGCCCACAAGGACCGCCTGCTTGCCGCGCGCGGCATCGATGCTGACAACGGTGTGGCCTTTGCGCTGGACAGGCGCGTGCCCATCGTGCTCGGCGGTTCGCCGGATGCACCTTCCAATCTCGATCTTCTGCCGTGGGCGGGCCAGCAGGGCGAGCGCCGCAAGGCGCGCGCCGCGGTCATGCTCAAACGCTGCGTGTGCGAAGGGAAACTAAGCCTCGCGGAGGCGCAAGCCGCGATTGTCGGAAACTGGTCGGTGGTCTATTCGGGCTTCAGCCAGACATCTTGCGACGTGAGCCGTCTCGATGTCGCGACCGGAGACAACACCGGGCGAGGCGATGGTCGCGACAGCGCGCCGTGAGATCGTCCATCTCCGCCGGCGTCGTCCTCGTGGTTCATTGGCGCATATTCCGCCACGCTGCTCGCAGCGTGCTGCCTCAATTCATTCCCGGAGAATCCTCATGACCCATTCACGCCTTGCCGCATTGGCGCTCACGTTCGGCTGCCTGTTCGGTAGCGCTGCGGCGCATGCCGCCGAACCCGTGCGCTGCGGCGGCGCCGGCTCGCTGCAGATTCGCGGCGACGTGCCCGCGGCAATCAGTTTCGACGTGTACCGGCAATTGCAGCCGCTAAACGCGCAGCGAGTCGCGCTGTTTCAGGCGGCCGGCGAGGTGAAACGCCTGCCGGACGGCCTGGCAGTGTGTGAAGTTGCTGACGACGGTGTCGACGATCCGTCTGCGGTACTGGTTCACGTGCCGCAAGGCAAGAATGCATGGTGGGTAAGCGCGGCCAACGTGCAAGCGGCGGACTGATCCCGACGATCAGTCCGCCCTTTGCGCACGTCCCCCGCAGGATGCCATCGGCGATGCGTATCCGCTGTCCGGTGCGGCCCGGTTTTTGCGTCCAGCGTCCGCGTCTGACGCGTGTACCGGGCCTGCACCACTGAATGAACATGTGTTTTGCTATTTTTACCGCTGCTTATTCAGGTACAGTGCATTAACGGAAGTTTTCAGGTCCGTTTTTACGACATTGTGTCGCATCGCTTTTGTTGTCGATTGTGGCTATCCTGAAAATAGGACGAAATTCGAAGGGGAGATTTAAATGATTGCCTTCTATCTGACATTGGCTGCTTTGGGTGCGGCAGGCGCCGCCTTGATCCGCCAACTCGCGGCTGCTCAGGCGAAACAGCGCGCAGCGCTGCGTCCGGTGCGGGTACAGGCGGCGGATCGCCGCGCGCGCCGAGGGTAGGCGGCATGAACCTGATCGTGCGCAATATCGCGGAATCGTGCAGCGAGCAGGAAGTGCGGGAATTCCTCCAGCGTGAGCTTGGACACTACGCGAAACACATCGAGGTGGTCGACGCCGGGAAGCCCAGCGCCTACGCCACAGTCGAGTTAAATGCGGAAGTGCCATATGTGGGCGAGGTCATCGCGCGGCAGATTCACGGCAAGCAGTTGGGCGGTTTGACGCTTGAAGCGAGTGCCGATCTGTTCAGCGACGACACGTCGCCGCCCGCTCACTGAATCTGTCGCAACTGCATTTGCCGATTGCGTCGAATGCGCTGGGCGGGGAGAACGCGCTGCGTCCGGCGCATATTTCCGACGTGCATTCTCCTCGCGCATTCTGGTTGTTACTTCCTGTGTCTCATTCCCCGTCTGTCTTCACAGGCCAATCGAACGGCGTGTAGGGCAGCGCCCGCTTGTGTCGCGTGACATCGTAGAAGCGCAGAACCGTCTCGCGCGCCGCGTCGCTCACCGGTTTGCCTTCCAGAAAATCGTCGATATCGTCGTAAGGGATGCCGTACGCGTCTTCGTCCGGCCGTAGCGGGCGCAACATTTCCAGGTCCGCGGTCGGCACCTTGTGCGCCAGCGACTCGGGCGCGCCCAAGGCTTTGGACAGTGCCCGCACACGACGTTTGTTCAGGCCCGTGAGCGGCAGCACATCGGCGCCCCCGTCGCCGAACTTCGTGAAAAATCCCATCACCGATTCGGCCGCATGGTCCGTGCCGATCACCACGCCTGCCCGCGCACCGGCGACCGCGTATTGCGCGATCATGCGCTGCCGCGCCTTGATGTTGCCGTGGACGAAATCCTGCTGTGAGTCGTCGCGAAATCGCACGCCGCTGTTATCCAGCGCGGCGAGCATTGCATCGGCGGCGGCTTTGATATCGATGGTGAGATTTTCGTCCGCGCGAATGAAGCTCAAGGCCTGCTGCGCATCGGCTTCATCTTTTTGCACGCCGTAGGGCAAACGGATCGCGACGAAGTGCGCGTCGTAATGTTCGGCGCGTAGCCGCTCGACCGCGAGTTGCGCAAGCCGCCCGGCGGTAGTCGAATCGACGCCGCCGCTGATGCCGAGCACATAGGTTTTCAGACCGTTGCTGCGTAGATAGTTCGCCAGAAAAGCGACCCGGCGCTCGATTTCCTGCGCGGCGTCGAACTCGGCGGCGACGTGCATTTCCACGGCGATGTTTGCCTGGCGTGCGGCTGGGTCTTGTTGCGTCATATTCCTGTTTCCTCCGTGTGGGGTGGGGCGAGTGTCAACCATGCACGCCTGCGCGGATTGCATGGGCGACGGGCCCACGATCAAGCCGATTCTGCGGACATGCTGTGACGAATCGGTTTCGCGGTTTTATCGCGGATATTGGCTTTCAATTCACTTTGCGCTGTTTTTAAAACCGCTGCGCAGAGCGGTGAATATCGGCGGTCAATACGATGATAAGGGTGAATTGGCCAAGTCTTCATCGACAGATGCCAATGTGCTTAGTAACATCCTCGTTCCGAGCGCCGCATGAGCCGGCGAGCAATCAATAATAATCAGGTTTGCTCAACTACGCGATGAACTACCCCAATCGGCCTGGCCAGCCTGAACCGGACCGCGGTACTTCCGCATCGGTAAATCGCCGAAGCAACGTGGTGTGGATATCGGATTTACGCTTGACGCCGGATTTCAGGCGCGTAGTTCGCCCAATGCGCTATCTGATGCGCGCGGCGGCGACAGTCTTTTGTGCGATGTCATGCAGCGTGGCTATTGCAGCGTCGGGTTCGGCTTCGGACACCGCGTCCGTCCGGGCGTCAGCTTCGGGTGCCGCGTCCGTCAAGGCGTCGGCACCCATTGTGGCGAACCGCCCGGCGGCTGCCGTCAACGCGTCGGCCGTCGCTGCGCCCGATGCGGCCGGCGTGGTCGACCCGCGTCGCGCGTTCCTGCTGCGGGACGTATTCGCTCAAGACGTGACGCGTCGGCTGAAAGTACCGGCCGCGGAGCAGCATGCCTACGCTGACCGGCTGGAAACGGCGCTCGGCGAGCATATGCTCGGCAACCTGTCGGGCGAGTATGTCGTGATGGTCGATCGCAATGCCAACGTGCAGGCGCTGTTCATCTATTTCCGGGCCACGCCGGCCGACAGCTGGCAGATGATTGGCGCCTCGCCGGTCTCAACGGGCCGGCCCGGCGAATACGACCACTTCATCACGCCGCTCGGCGTGTTCGAACATACGCCGTCCAACATGGACTTTCGCTCCGAAGGCACGCTGAACGAGAACCACATCCGCGGCTACGGCAAGCGCGACATGCGGATCTTCGACCTCGGCTGGGCGCAGGGCGAGCGGGGTTGGGGCAAGGGCGGCATATCGCAGATGCGTTTCCAGATGCACGCCACCGATCCGGACCGGCTCGAACCGCTGCTAGGGATTCGTCATTCGAAGGGCTGTGTGCGGATCCCCGCGTCGCTCAATGCATTTATCGACCACTACGGCATTCTCGACGCTGAATATGCAGCGCGTGTGGAGTCCGGCAAATCGCTGTGGGTGTTGAAAAGCGATCGCCAGGTGACGCCGTGGGCGGGGCGCTACATCGTGGTGGTGGATTCGGCGCGCAAGAGTCGCCCGGCCTGGGCACCGGCTCCGGGCAGCAAGGTGCGCGCGAAAGTGCCGGCGGGCGCCGATATGGCGGATTGAACTACGGGGTGAGAGGCGGGCGAGGTCGCCAAGTTGATATCGGGCGGGCAGCGTTCGCTTGACCATGCCGCCAGGCACCGTCGCGTTGGCAACATTCGCGTGACCATACCGTAAGGCACTGTCGATCTGGCGGCGCTAGCTTGACCATGCCGCCGCACGGTCAAGCTAACAACGTTCGCACGACCCTACCACCTGGCACGCATGATGAGGCGCATTGCCCAACGCAAGCCGGCATGCGTCATTCAAACCCTCACGACCGCGCCAGCACCACCCCCACCAGCGCCACGGCAAATCCGGCGATCTGCACCGGCAGCAGCGTTTCGCCGAAGCCGACATACCCTTCGAGCGCGGCGAGCGGCGGCGCGAGAAACATCAGCGCGGTGGCGCGCGCCGCATCGCCGCGCCTGACCATCCACACCAGTAAGGTGACGCTGATACCGGACAGCATCACGATGCCCCATGCCAGAGATCCCCACAACGTGGCCGATGCGATCCAGCGATGTTCGCCGAGCGCCAGCGCGAGCATCGCCGCGACGACCGCCGCGCCGAAATTCTGCACCGCACTTGCACTGCGGATATCGGCCTTTGCCAACGACGTCTTCTGAAACAACGTGCCCGCGGTGATTGCACCGATCGCGACGATCGAGATGAACACCACCAGCCACGGCGGCGCATCGCCATGCGGGGTGGGTGGCGCGGCCGCGGCGAGTTTCGGTTCGAGAACCAGCGCGACGCCGGCGAGGCCGAGCGCCATGCCGGTCCAGCCGCGCCGCGAAAGCCGCTCGCCGAATAGCGGGGCAGCGACGGCCGCAGTCGCGAGCGGCTGCAGTGCGCCGAGCAAGGCCATCACGCCGGCGCTCAAACCCTGTGCGACAGCCCAGTAGCCCGCGCCGAGATAGACGCCTTGTAGCAGGGCGCCCGCGACCAGGTGCTTGCCGAGATCCCGACCGGTCGGCCACGCGGCGCGCGTAGCGAGCGCGGCAAGCGCGAATATCAGCGCGGTGCCGCCGAAGCGCGCGAGCAGGAACAGATTGGGATCGGCATACGGTGTGATCGCCCGGGCGACCACGAAACCGGTCGACCACAACACGACGAATACGGCGGCGATTGAGGAGGCGAGCATCGGAGACGGGTAACGTGAAAAGCCGTCATCTTGCCGCGACAGGAGGCGTGCGTCTTGTTCGAAGCTGCAATGGCGGGTCCCTGCTCGATGGGATATTCCCGAACGCACCTTGCGGTCTGGCCTCCTCGCACATCAACCGTAGCTGGACGCTGGCGCTAATTCTTCCTCGTCGTGGCTTGCGCCTCGAATCCTATTAGCTCGAAGACACCGGTGTCACCGCATTCGCCGCAAGGGCGTATCCGCAGCATTACCGGATCCACGGCATTACCACATCAGCAGCACGGTTCCCGCGCCGAGCACTCCGCCGCACACCGCGCATGCCCACAGCAGTACACGCGTACGCCGATATTCACGGCTGATATCCAGCATCAGTTGTGCATTCTGCTGCGGCGTGCGGGCGCGATCGTGTTCATGCTGCAGATAGCGCACGGCCAGTTGCGGCACGCGCGGCAGCATATGCGCCAGATGCGGCAGCTCGCGCGAGATGCGCTTGATCCAGCCGCGGTGGTCCATGTCGCGCCGCGCTATGCCCGCCAGCACGCCGCGCGTGACATTCCACGTATCGACCCCCGGATGCAGCGCACGCGCCAGCATTTCCGCCTGCTGGAACGAGCGCTGCGCGTTGGCGAGACGCCCGGACACGGCGCCGTCGAACGGATGCACCGCGTGCAGCAGGTGATGAAAGAGCGAACCCGCCGAGCGGTCTTCCGGCGCGGCGGCGAAGTGCGCTTCGGCGCGCGTGCGCAACTCGGCTTCGAGCATCTCCTTGCGTGTGTCGTTCGACACATGCCCGGCGTCGCGATGCAATTCGGCGAGCCGGCCGTAGTCCTGCTCGAACAGCGCGGTCGCGCCGTGCACGAAAAATTCACGCTCGCCGGTCGACAGACTCGACATGATCGAGAACTCCGCCAGCACGAGGCGTCCCAGCGTGTCCGGTTCGATGCTCACGCGCACCCGGCGCGCGTCGAGCGTCGCGTGAAAGAAGCCGTGTTCGAACGCCTGTTCAGTCACCACCTCGACGATATGCGCGGCCAGCGGCGCAAGCTTGACGTGATGCGCATGCAGGCCGGGCAGGTCGCTGGCGGCCAGGGTGCTGACGCGTTGCATCGTCAGCGTGTGGTCGGTGCAGAGGTCCCAGATCACGTCCGGCACGACGATGCGCCGGTCGCCGTCGAAATGATGGCCGGTCTGGCTCAGATTGGCGGCTTCGGCGCGTAGATCGAAGCGGCGCAGGATGTCGTCAGTGAAGGTTTGCGCGAGCGTACGCAGTTGCAGGCGGCGGGCCGAGCTGGAAAGCTTCTCCAGCCAGCGGGCGACCCAGCGCAAAAGCGCGAGTTCGTCGCCGATCTGTTGCAACAGATCGGCGCGCACCAGCTTGATGGCCACTTCGCGATGGCCGTTGACCGGCACGATGAGCCGCGCGAAGTGCGTCTGTTCGGCAAAGCCGCCGCGCACCGGCACCAGATCGACCGTGCTGAAGATCGTGGCGAGCGGCCGGCCGAATGCATGGGCCAAAGCCTGTTCGGATTCCTGCGGCGGCAGCGGGGCTTCGAGATGATCGATCGCGTCAATGGCATCGTGCAAGGTGCCGGTCGCGAGTTCGGGCCGTTCGACCACGGTCTGCGCGAAGCGGCTCGCGAGCGGTCCGAGCGCGGGCAGCACCCCGTGCAGGCTTTCAACGCTGCGCCCGGACGCGTGCAGGCGTCCGGCCAGCTCGATCATCCAGTGCAGTTTGTGGTCGGAGGGGGCGGCGAGCCAGATCAGGCGTGCGCCATAACGCAACGCGTGGAACAGCAGCAGTAAACGGCGAAACAGTGGCGGCATCGGCAGTTCGGTTGACGGACTACGCGGCATCGACAGGCATCGACAGACATCGGCGCGCGGCCAGGGCGTTCAGATTAGCAGGTAAGCGCAGCAAGAGGAGCATCCCTGCGCCACGCGTAATACAATACGCCGGCCTTCTCCAAACGTGGCGAAACCCAAGTGTGCCGGTTCCCGGCCTCCAATCGATGCTCGCAGAACAACGTCACCAATACATCCTGGCGCAAGTCGCCAAAACCGGCGCGCTCTCGGTCGCGGAGCTGGTGCGCGAACTGAACGTGTCGCGCGAGACGATCCGACGGGATCTGAATGCGCTGGCCGGACGCGGTCTGCTGGTCACGACTCACGGCGGCGCGCTGTCCAGCGATCGCCGCGAGCCCGACCTCGATACGCGCGAAGCCGCCAACGCCGGCGCCAAGCGGGCGATCGGCGAACGCGCGGCCGAGTTCGTTCCGGACGGCGCCTCGCTGATCATCGATTCGGGCAGCACCACGCAAGCGGTGGCCCGGGCGCTGCTCGACCGGCACCGCCTGTCGGTCTATACGAACGACTGGCGTATCGCGCTGCTGCTCGGCCGCCGCAACGATAACCGCGTGACGTTGCTCGGCGGCGAACTGTCGGATATCGAAGACGCCACCTTCGGTCTCGACACGGTCCATCAGCTGACGCAGTACCACGCGGACTTCGCCTTCATCGGCGCGGGCGGTATCTCGCCGGACGGCTATCTGACCGACTACAGCCGCATGGCCGCCGAGGTGCGCAGCCGTATGATCGCCGCCGCCGACACGGTGGTGGTGGTCGCCGATCATTCGAAGTTCGGGCGCGTGACGCCAGTGCGCATCAATGGCATCGAATCGGCACGTTATCTGGTCACCGAACTGGCGCCGGAGAAGACGCTCGGCAAGGCGATCGCGGCGCATGGGCCGGAAATACTGATCGCGTGAGGAATTGGGCACCGGGGCCTTGAGCACGGAGCACACAAGCACAGAGCACAGAGGCACCGCGGACCCGCACGCACGTCCACGTGCCTCTCATACCTCCTCGCCCCGGCCGCCCCGCTGCGTCCGCATCACTTCACACGAATCCCAAGCCATTTCAGCGTACGGCCGATCGCGGCCACCGCGTTATGCAGTTCGTTCGCGTCGATCGCGCCGATGCAACCCACGCGGAATGTCTCCACTTGCGTGAGCTTGCCCGGATACAACACGTAACCGGCCTCGCGCACCGCCGCATAGAAGTTCGCAAAATTCCACGCGGGGTCGCGCGGCGCGTGGAAGGTGACGATCACCGGCGCCTGGACCTCGGGTTTCAGAAACGGTTCGAAGCCGAGCGCTTTCATACCGCTGACTAACGCCTCACAGTTCTGTGCGTAGCGTGCGCCGCGTGCCGCTTGTCCCCCTTCCGCGATGAACTGGTCGAGCGCCCGGCGCAACGCCGCGACCACATGAGTCGGCGGCGTGAAGCGCCACTGCGTCGTCTTCTCCATATAGACGTATTGATCGTACAGATCCAGCGCGAGCGACGGCGAGCGGCCTTCGCTCCGTTCCAGCACGCTGCGCCGCACAATCACGAATCCCATTCCCGGCACGCCTTCCAGGCATTTGCCGCTGGCCGAGATCAGCGCGTCGATGCCGCCGCGCCGCAAATCGATGGGCAGCGCACCGAACGAACTCATGGCGTCGACGATCAGGCTTTTGCCGTGCCGCTGACACACCGCGGCGATATCGTCGAGCGGATTGAGCAGGCCGGCGCTCGTTTCCAGATGGACTTGCGCGACATGCGTGATACGCGAGTCGAGATTGAGGGCGTCTTCGATGGCGGCGGGGCTGACTGGCTCGTCCTCGCGAAGCGCAAGTTCGATATAAGCGATTCCCATACGCTGCAATATCCGGATCAGACGGGCACAATACGCGCCGTTGCTCGGAACCAGCACGCAGCCTTGACGCGGCACCAGCGTGCCGAGCGCCGCCTCGACCGCGAACGTGCCGCTGCCTTGAAGCGGCACGCATACATAGTCATTTTCGCCATGTACGATTTTCACGAGGTCGGCGCATACGCTATGGGTCATGCGGTTGAACGCGGCGTCCCACGAGCCCCAGTCGCGCAGCATCGCCTCACGGGTTTGCGGCGACGTGCTCAACGGGCCCGGGGTCAGCAGGATTGGGTCGTTTCCAATAATCACACAGCCTCCGTCGTCAGATGAATGTCCGTCGCCCGGGCAGGGTGACGAAAAGATTGACTTGGATATTATTGGCGAATTGTGTCATTTTTTGGAATTAGACAGAATAGTCACGGCGTTGTCATGGAAACCTGTAATCCTTGCTGTGCCCGTTCAGGCATGGCAGGCAGCGCGAGTGTCGTAGGTGAGCTGTAAGTCAGGCTGGAGAGGAAGCGGCAAAGTTGTCGGCAATCTGCAATCCCCGCGAAGTGGGGCGAAACTGCACGGCAACTGGCTGCGGGCAACACGCAAGCGGCACGGCGCTACCGCCGTTCAATCACAACAGGTATCGGGATATCCCGACCGTCTGGTTTTTTGCCTTTCGGAGAGAGCGACATGACAAAGACGAATTCCCTTCACGCCACGGCTGGCCTCGCACGCAAACTGTTGCCGGCGCTGATCGCCGCAGCAGCGTTCGGCGGCACGGCGATGCAGGCCCATGCGGCTGACGCAGTGGTGCTGTACACCGCCGACGGCCTCGAAAATCTCTACAAGGATGTGCTGCCGGCCTTCGAAAAGAAGGAAGGCGTGAAGGTCAACATCGTCACGGCAGGCAGCGGCGAAGTGGTGAACCGCGCCACCATCGAGAAGGATCAGCCGAAGGCCGACGTGCTCGTCACGTTGCCGCCGTTCATCCAGCAAGCCGACCAGGCCGGCCTGCTGCAGGCTTATCAGAGCGCCAACTACAAGAACGTGCCGGCGATCGCCAAGGCGCCGAACGGCTCGTGGGCGACTTTCGTGAACAACTACTTCTCGTTCGCGATCAACCCGGACGTCACCAAGAACCAGCCGAAGACCTTCGCTGACCTGCTGCACCCGGACTACACCGGCAAGGTCGCCTACTCGAACCCGGCCACGGCCGGCGACGGGATGGCCGTGATCATCCTGACCACGTCGCTGATGGGTGAAGACAAGGCATTCGACTATCTGAAGAAGCTCGAAGAGAGCGCCAAGTTCCACACCAAGGGCACCGGCTACCTCGACGTGCTGCTCTCGCGTAACGAAATCGCCTTCGCCAACGGCGACCTGCAGATGGATCTGGACGATGCGGCCAACGGCGGTCTGTCGCTCAAGCCGATTTTCCTTGCAGCCAACGCCGGCGACAAGCCGACCACCTTCCAGCTGCCGTACGCGATTGGCCTGATCAAGAACGGTCCGAACCAGGCTGAAGGCAAGAAGCTGATCGACTACCTGATGTCGACCGACGTGCAAGCCAAGGTGCCGGACATCTTCGGCATTCCGGGCCGCACCGACGTGCCGCTCGCCGGCAAGAACGGTGAAGCAGTCAAGCAGGCGATCGCGGGCGTGAAGCTGATCCCGGTGGACTGGACGCAAGTGATGGCGAAGAAGGCTGACTGGACGGCACGCTGGAAGAGCGACGTGATCGGTTCGTCGGGCAAGCCGCTCGAAGTCGTCAAGCCGAAGTAAGCCGTCGCATTCGTAGTCGAATCAGGCGGCGCCCCCTGCATTCCTGCGGGGCGCCGTATCAGCATTAATCCAGTTGGAGGATGAACCCGGTGAATACGGCCAGTCTTGCTCACCCAGGCGCGCTCGGCGCCTCACCGGACGCGCTCGATGCCGCGCGTTCGAACACGCCGGGCGGCGTGCAGATCGACCATCTGACGGTACGCTTCGGTACGCGCACCGTGCTCGACGATCTGTCGCTGACCATTCAGCGCGGCGAATTGCTCACCGTGCTCGGCCGCAGCGGTTGCGGCAAGACCACGCTGCTGCGCTTCATCGCCGGGTTTATCGAAGCGGACGGACTGTCGGGCACCTTGACCGTCGCCGGTCACGACCTGACGCATGTGCCGCCGCATAAGCGCAATCTGGGCTTGCTGTTCCAGAGCTATGCGCTGTTCCCGCATCTGTCGGTGTTCGATAACGTGGCTTTCGGGCTGCGCGCGCGCGGCACGCCGTCGAAGGATATCGCGCGGCGTGTTGCCGACGCGTTGAAGCTCGTGCAACTGGGCGACGCCGGGCATCACATGCCGGCGCAATTGTCGGGCGGCATGCAGCAGCGCGTGGCGCTCGCGCGTGCGCTCGTGATCGAGCCCGACGTGCTGTTGCTCGACGAACCGCTTTCCGCACTGGATGCCAATCTGCGCGCCTCGGTGCGTTCCGAACTGAAGGCGCTGCACGAGCGCCTGCCGAATCTGACGATCGTCTGCGTGACGCACGATCAGGACGACGCACTGGTGCTGTCCGATCGCACGCTGCTGATGCGCGAAGGCCGCATCGCGCAACTCGGCACGCCGCAACAGCTGTACGACACGCCGAACGACGGGTTCGTCGCGCGTTATCTGGGTGCGGCCAATCTGCTGCCGCCGCAGGTCGCATTCAGCATGGGCGATGTGCGCTACAACGAGCGCGAGCGGGTGGCCTGCCTGCGTCCGGAAGCGCTGCGCATCGTGCCGCTCGGCGAAGGGCAGTTGCATGGCGCGATTGCGTCGGTCGAATGGTACGGCGCGGTGCTGTCGGTGTCGGTCGTGCTGGACGCGATGCCTAACGAGCCCGTGCTGGTCACCATGCAGCGCGGCCACGGCATGATGCCGGAAAAGGGCGCGCGTGTTTCCCTGCGTTATGAGGCTGACGATGTCGTCCTTATCAACCCCTGATACCTCTGATTCGATGAGCGCGGCGGCCGCCGATGCTCGCCGCAGCGCCAGTGCGGCTTCGCACACGGCAGCGGTGAAGCGGCGCGAACGCGCGGCGCAATGGCACCTGCTGTTCCTTGCGGTGGTCGTGCTTGGGCCGCTGGTGATCTATCCGCTCGTGCGTCTGGTGCTGCTGAGTTTCACCGGTCCGCACGGTTTGAGCGTGCAGGCCTATTCGGCGTTCTTCGGTAATCCGGAAACGCGCGGCGTGGTCGGCACGACGCTGTGGATTCTGTTCGTGAGCGCCGGGCTCGCCTCGCTGCTCGGCATTGGCCTCGCGGCGTTGTTGTTCTTCAAGCCGTTTCCCGGCGCGCGCATGGTTACGCGTTTCCTCGAACTGTTCGTCGCGTTCCCTTCGTTTCTGGTCGCGTTCACGCTGATCTTTCTGTACGGCTCGCAGGGCTCGGTCAGCATCGCCTTGCAGCAGCTGTTTCATCTCGAGGCGCCGCCGCTCAATTTCCTGTTCGGCGTGGGCGGGGTGATTCTCGCGGAGGTGGTCTTCTACGCGCCGTTTGTCGTGCGTCCTACGCTGGCGTCGTTCGCCACGCTCGACATGCGTCTGATCGAAGCCGCCCGCAGTCTCGGCGCAAGCGGCTGGATGGTCGCGTTCAAGGTGATCCTGCCGCTCGCGTGGCCGGGCATCGCCGCGGGCACGATCCTGTGTTTCCTGCTGACGTTGAACGAGTTCGGCATTCTGCTCGTGCTCGGCAGCGCGCATCTGATCACGCTGCCGGTCGCGATCTACAGTTCAGCGACCGTCGATCTGGATCTGCCGACCGCCGCCGCCGGCGCGGTCGTGATGTTGATCATGTCATTGTCGCTGTACGCGTTGTACCGGCAAGTCAACCGTCGCAAGGTGAAAGGAGCGGGCCATGGCCGTTGAACTCGACCCGACCGTTTTGCCGGTCATGCACAAGAAAGCGCGGCCGGTGCGCCGCAGTCTGCCGGTGCGCATGCTCGGCAGTTTGCTGCTCGGCTTTGCTGCGTTGCTGTGCTTCTGGCTGTTCGTTCTGCCGGTGCTGGTGGTTGCGCTATCGAGCGTGGCCGGGCACTGGTCGGGCACGATCCTGCCTGACAGCCTCAGCATGCGCTGGTTCGAACGGCTGGGCTCCAGCGATTTCGACGCGCTGACGACCAGCCTCGAAATCGGCATGGGCGTCGCCGTGCTCGGCACGATTCTCGGGCTGTGGCTGGCATTGGCGCTCGAAGGCCGCGACCGGCGGGGTCTCGGCGCGTTCGTGGACACCATTGCGATGATGCCGAACGGCGTGCCGAGCGTGGTGCTCGGGCTGGCCGTGCTGATCGCGTACCACAAGCGTCCGCTCGATCTGTCGAGCTCGGCGGCCATCGTCGTGTTTGTGCAACTCGCGCTGGTGCTGCCGTTCTGCTACCGCTGCGCGGCTGCCGCGTTGCGTCCGGAATTGACCATTCTGCGCGAAGCGGCTGCGAGCTTGGGAGCGCCGCCGTCGATGGTGTTACGCCGCGTCGTGCTGCCGCAACTGGTGCCGGCGATCCGCGCGAGTCTCGCACTCGGTTTCGCGCTCTCGCTCGGCGAACTGGGCGCCACGCTCACCGTGTACCCGCCAGGCTTTGCGACGGTGCCGATCGTGGTGGTGGGGCAGGTGGAACGTGGTTATTACCTGCCGGCCTCCGCGTTGTCGCTGATTTTGCTGATGGTTTCGCTTGCCGCGCTGCTGCTGATCGCGGCGCGTGTCCCGCGCCGTCGGGCGGACTGACGAGCACCTTCTACTGGATGTGCTTGCGTGACTTGATCGCGCGCAAGCCATCCCGCTATCGATGTGGCGAAATTTGTCAAAATGACCGAATATATGCAAACTGCTTCTGTCGATCCGATTGAGGTTGTGCGCAGGCATTCGCTGACGACGCTGGTCCGCGACGAAATCGAACGGCACATCATCGAGGGGGCGCTCGCCCCCGGCGACAAACTCAATGAAGCCGACTGGGCCGCGCGTCTGCAAGTATCGCGCGGGCCGGTGCGCGAGGCGTTCCGCGCGCTGGAGCAGGCGGGCCTCGTGCGCACCGAGAAAAACCGCGGCGTGTTCGTGCGGACGGTGTCGTTGGCGGAGGCGGACGAGATTTATGCCGTGCGGGCGGTGCTTGAAGAGGCCGCGTGCCGGATGCTGGCGTCGCGTATCGATGCGCGCAAGCTTGCCGTGTTGCGCGAGTGGCTCGATGCGATGCGCGCCGCGCTCGATGCGCAGGATCACGATGCCTACGCGCGCGCCAATGTGGCGTTTCACGATGCGATCGTGGCGGCGTCGGGCAATGAGAAGCTGTATGAGACGTATCGAAGGCTGGTAGGCGAGTTGAGTCTGTTTCGCCGCGCCGCGCTGGTGGTGCATGCCGACGCGATGGAGCGCTCGCTCGCCGAGCATCGCGCGATTCTGACGGCACTGGCCTCGCGCGATGCCGAACATGCCGCGGCGTTGATGCATGCGCATGTGAACGGCGGCCTGCAGCGTGCGCGTGAGGCGTGCGAACCGGCGGGGCCGTTGGGTACGGTGCAGATGTCGGCGGCAGCGAACGATTGAGACTGACTGCAACGGATTGACCAGAGCACGCGTGCTCTCAACGGATGGAAGGTAATGATGGCAAACGCAAGCGAACGTACGATCGAAGTCAACGGCCGCGGTTACCGGCTGCCTGCGCAACCCACGGTTGTGGTGTGCGTCGACGGCTGCGAATACGATTACCTCGAAGCCGCGGTGGCGGCGGGCGTCGCGCCTTTCATCGGCAAGATGCTCAAGGGCGGCGCGGCCTTCAAGGGCGACTGCGTGGTTCCGTCGTTCACCAATCCAAATAATCTTTCGATCGTGTGCGGTGTGCCGCCCTCGGTGCACGGTATCTGCGGCAACTACTTCTGGGACCCGGACGCGAACGGCGGTGAAGGCGCGGAAGTGATGATGAACGATCCGGCCTATCTGCGCGCGGGGACCTTGCTGGCTGCCGCAGCCGAAGCAGGCGCCGCGGTTGCCGTGGTCACCGCGAAAGACAAGCTGCGCCGGCTGCTCGGCTGGCAATTGAAGGGCATCTGCTTTTCGGCGGAAAAAGCCGACCAGGTGACGCGCGAAGAAAACGGCATCGACGAAGTGCTCGATCTGGTCGGTTTGCCCGTGCCGGATGTGTATAGCGCGGGGTTGTCCGAGTTTGTGTTCGCGGCCGGCGTGCGGCTTGCTGAAACCCGCAAGCTCGATCTGATGTATCTGTCGACCACCGATTACATTCAGCACAAATGGGCGCCGGGCACCGAAGGCGCGAATGCTTTCTACGCGATGATGGACGGCTATCTCGCGAAGCTCGATGCGCTCGGCTGGGTGATCGGCCTGACTGCCGACCACGGCATGAACGCCAAGCACGACCCGAAGACCGGCGAGCCGAATGTGATCTATCTGCAGGACGTGCTGGACGATTGGCTGGGTGTTCGCCGCGCCCGTGTCATCTTGCCGATTACCGACCCTTATGTCGTGCATCACGGCGCGCTCGGTTCGTTCGCGACGATTTACCTGCCGCACGACGTGAGCGTTATGCAGGTGATCGAACGGATCGGCGGACTGCAGGGCATTGAAGTCGTGCTCGACAATCGCGCTGCTTGCGAGCGCTTCGAACTGCCGAACGACCGCGTCGGCGATATCGTCGTCGTGAGTACCCGGCATGTGGTGCTCGGCACGCGTCGCGATGAGCACGATCTGTCCGGACTGACCGTGCCGTTACGCTCGCATGGTGGTATCTCCGAGCAGGAGGTGCCGTTGTTGTTCAATCGCCGCGTCGAGGGGCTGCCGACCGATAAACGGCTGCGTAACTTCGATATCTTCGACGTCGCATTGAATCACGTGTCGGCATCATGAACGCCATGCTGCGGGACCATCCGGCGTTTCGTGCGGAAGCACTGCGGCTCAAAGGCGAGCGCGTGAAGCGCCCCCGCACGCTCGACGTGTTCGATCCTTTTACGGGGACGCGGGTGGGCACGGTCCCGTTGGCGAGTATCGACGACGTGCGCGCCGCGTTCGAATATGCCGCCGCGTATCAGGCGAAGCTCACACGCTACGAGCGCTCGCAGATTCTCGAACGCGCCGCGGCGTTGCTGCGGGAACGGACCGAGGAGGCATCGGATCTGATTTCGCTCGAGTCGGGTTTGTCGAAGCAGGATTCGCGCTACGAGATCGGCCGCGTCGCGGATGTGTTCAAGTTCGCCTCGATCGAGGCCCTGCGCGACGACGGGCAGAGCTTCTCGTGCGATCTCACGCCGCATGGCAAGAAGCGCCGGGTGTTTTCGCAGCGTGAGCCGCTGGCGGGGGTGATCGTCGCGATTACGCCGTTCAATCATCCGATGAACCAGGTCGCGCACAAGATTGCGCCGGCTATTGCAACCAATAATCGCGTGGTGCTGAAACCGTCGGAGAAGGTGCCACTGTCGGCGTTTTATCTGGCGGACATTCTTTACGAAGCGGGTTTGCCGACGCCGATGCTGCAGGTGTTGACCGGCGATCCGCGTGAAATCGCCGATGAACTGATTACGCATCCTCTCGCGGAACTCGTGACGTTCACGGGCGGCGTGGCGATTGGTAAATACATTGCGGCGAAGGCGGCTTACCGGCGCGTCGTGCTGGAACTGGGCGGCAACGATCCGCTGATCGTGCTCGAAGACGCCGATCTCGAACGCGCGGCGACACTCGCCGTGCAGGGCTCGTACAAGAACTCCGGGCAACGGTGTACTGCAGTCAAGCGGATGCTGGTGCAAAAGAGCATCGCAGCGGACTTCACCGATCTGGTTGTGGAGAAGACGCGTGCATGGACCTACGGCGATCCGTTCGACGCGTCGAATCAGATGGGCACCGTGATCGACGTCGCCGCCGCGCAGCTATTCGAGGCGCGTGTGAACGAGGCGGTGGCGAGTGGCGCGCGCTTGCGCATCGGTAACCAGCGCGACGGCGCGCTTTATTCGCCGACGGTGCTGGATGGCGTCGACCCGTCAATGACACTGGTGCGCGAGGAAACGTTCGGCCCGGTGTCGCCGATCATCACCTTCGACACGCTCGACGACGCCGTCCGTATCAGTAACGGGACGCCGTTCGGATTGTCGTCCGGTGTGTGCACGAACCGGCAGGACGCGATCACGCGCCTCATCAACGAATTGCGCGTGGGAACGGTCAACGTGTGGGAAGTGCCGGGATACCGGATCGAGCTGACGCCGTTCGGCGGCATCAAGGATTCCGGGCTTGGCTATAAAGAAGGCGTTCAGGAAGCGATGAAGAGCTTCACCAACCTGAAGACCTTTTCATTACCGTGGGAGTAAGAACGTGGCATTGAGTCTGAACGACATCCGTTCGTTATATGAGCAGTACGGCAACCTTGCCTATAGCGGCGAGCCGGTGACGCAGCTTGAACATGCGTTGCAAAGCGGCGCCTTGGCGGAAGAGGCGGGCGCTGACGAAGAACTCGTTGCCGCGGCGTTTCTGCACGACCTCGGCCATCTGCTGAATCTGCAAGGCGAAACGCCGACGGAGCGGGGCATCGACGATTTGCATCAGTATTTCGCGCTGCCGTTCTTGCGGCCGGTATTGTCGGACGCGGTGTTGGAGCCTATCCGGCTGCACGTCGACGCCAAGCGCTGCCTTTGCGCAATCGACGATGCGTATTTTGGCCAGCTTTCCGCCGATTCGGTGCGGAGCCTGGAATTGCAAGGGGGCATCTTCAGCAAGGAAGAGGCTGAGGCGTTTCTGCAGAAGCCTTATGCGGAAGACGCATTGCGTCTGCGCAAATGGGACGATCGCGCCAAAGAGGAGAATCGTGCCACGCCGGGGCTCGATCATTATTTGAGCGTAGTCGAGCGGGTGATGCAGAAGCGCGTGGCCGTCTGAACGAGGTGGTTTCCGGCTGAGTTTCGGTTGAGCTTGTTGCGCCACTCGTTTTCAATTCTTGCACCATTTCTGGCGCAGTCCATGCGCATCAAAATAACGCTTGCAAGGGTGGGTGCGGCTCGCTAGAATCTCGCTCTTTCGTGCTCCGGACGCCGGGGCATGGGAAGCGGGAGAGCCAGCAGTGGCAAGGCTTTGCGCGCAGTGAGCGGGTTCAGAAAGTTAGAAAAACCTGTTGACGGCGTAGCGAAAGTTCTT
>NZ_JAQQCQ010000016.1:0-180704 GCF_046030355.1 Paraburkholderia caffeinilytica | reverse complement strand
GTAGGAACCACCGGAACCACCGGAACCACCGGAACCACCGGAACCACCGGAACCACCGGAACCGCCCGAACCGCCCGAACCGCCCGAACCGCCCGAACCGCCCGAACCGCCCGAACCGCCCGAACCGCCGTGGCCGCCGTCGCCGGAACCACCGCCGTATCCGCCACCCGAACCGCCGTGGCCACCGTCTCCCGAGCCGCCATTTCCGCCGCCCCATCCGCCCGATCCGCCGGAACCGCCGCCGTATCCACCACCCGAGCCGCCAGAACCACCAGAACCACCGGAGCCACCGGAGCCACCGGAGCCACCGGAGCCACCGGAGCCACCGGAGCCACCGGAGCCACCCGAACCACCGGAGCCACCCGAACCACCGGAACCACCGGAACCACCGGAACCACCGGAACCACCGGAACCACCGGAACCACCGGAACCACCGGAACCACCGTGGCCGCCGTCGCCGGAACCGCCGCCGTTCCCACCACCCGAGCCACCCGAGCCGCCGCCATAACCACCACCACCCGAACCGCCATAACCACCGTCTCCAAAGCCGCCGCCGTACCCGCTTCCCGAGCCGGGAACCGAAACGCCGCCCCAGGCCGAGCCGCCGCCCCAAACCGAACCGCCGCCCCAAACCGAACCGCCGCTAGTACCCGCACCACTGCCGGCCCATGCGCCGCCTGCGCTACTACCGCCTCCTGCCCACGCGAATCCGGAGCCTGATGTCCCGGTTGTCGTCCATCCGCCGCCTTGCGTAAACGAGGGAGGCGGGGTGGTCGTGACATCCCCAGCCTGGCATGAAGTGGCTAGCGACCACCATAGGAATGCGCTCGCCGATGCAACAAGAGTGTGTTTGAAGGGAGCCATGATTAGTCCTTTCGCGATGAAATCGCGTCCTGATTGGTCAAAGGTGTAATCAGTGCCCCCGGAAAACCGCTGATCGGTCTTGCAGAAACGGTTGCTTTGAGCCCGAGACCGCGGTTGTGCGCGTCGCCTTCATTTAGTTTTGGAGCCGGCGCGGTAGCGCCATGCTCGGATGTGGCTTGCTCGGGCAGTTGGTCACTGCAAGTTCCAAGCCAATTTGTTGCCGACGGAACACGGTACGATCCACGCATCGGTCGCGCCGGAAACTGAGTGGCGTGAGGTGGGAGGGGACTTGCTGGATGGGGCAGATCGGGTCGGGCGAGGAACACAGTGACGGCATCGTGTGGTGCGTGTTACGTCCTGGGTGTTACGTGTTCCCGTCACATCGAACGTAACCTCGCCATCGTATTTCGTGCCGCGCAAATAGTTCAGACAAAAGGCAACGTTCCAGTCATACGGAGTCCGATCTATTGAGGCGCGTGTTGGAAACGTGCGTTTAGATTCGTGTCGGCTCACTTCGTCGCAAGTGACTGCGTTTTCTCGATCAGAGACCGGATCCGCTCCTGATCGACCGGTGTCGCCGGGTTGTAGACAATCATCTGAAGATCCGGCCGTCCGTCGACTGCGAAGGAGGAGTATTCCAGCGAGATCGGCCCGAGCACGGGATGGCGCAGGTGCTTGACCCCGTCGCCGTAAGTCTGCACCTCATTGTCCCGCCACATGGCGGCGAACTCGGGACTTGACCGGCACAGTTCGTCGACGAGCGGCGCCACCTCGGCGTCGGCGCCTGCGCGTGCGGCATCGATCCTGAAGGCGCTCACCACGAAGCGAGCCACGCTTGTCCAATCGAACTGCGCGGCACGGACGTGCGGGTCGCAGAAGATCATGCGAAGCACGTTACGTTGTTCTGGGGGCAGCGAGCCGTAGTCGGTAAGCACGGCCGCGGCCGCAGGGTTCCAGGCCACCACGTCCCACGTCGCAGTCCTGACGATTGCCGGACTATAGGGCAGCGCATCGAGCAGGCGCTGCAGCCGCGGCGTGATTGCGTCACCGCCGCGATAGCGGACTTCGGGCGGATGGCCGAGGCCGAGCAGGAACACATGTTCGCGCTCGACTTCGGTCAGCATCAGCGCCTTCGCGATGCGGTCCAGCACGTCCGCGGACGGATTGCCGCCGCGTCCCTGCTCCAGCCACGTGTACCAGGCCGCGCTGATATTGGCGCGTTGCGCCACCTCTTCCCGGCGCAGTCCCGCAGTCCGCCGCCGGCCGCCGGAAATGCCGAAGGACGCGGGATCGAGCTTGGTCCGCCGGTTCTTCAGATAGCTGCCGAGCCGATTGTCGCTCTCGCGCTGGTTGTCGTTCTCGTTCGCGTGGGCCATGCGCAACCTGTGAGGACGTATACGTGGATAACGTCACTACTTTAACAGGATGATTTTGCCCCGTACATTGCTCTCAATCTGTTGGATTGGGAGATCCTCACATGCGAGTTTTTGTTACTGGAGCCACGGGCTTCGTCGGTTCCGCTGTCGTCCGCGAATTGCTCGCAAACGGCCATCAGGTTCTCGGTCTTACCCGCTCGGAGAAAGGCGCCGCCACGCTCGCCGCGGCCGGCGCCGAGGCGGTCCATGGGTCGCTGACCGATCTGGACAGTCTGCGCCGGGGTGCGGCCCTCGCTGACGGGGTCATCCACACCGCCTTCAATCACGATTTCTCGCGGTTTGCGCAGAGCGCGGAGGAGGACAGGCAAGCGATCGAGGCGCTTGGCGGCGCGCTCGAAGGCAGCGAGCGTCCGTTGCTCGTCACGTCCGGCACCGCGTTCCTGAGCAATGGACGCACGGCGACCGAAGCAGATCGTCCGCCTGCGCCATCCGCCCACTTTCCTCGCGCATCGGAAGCCGCGGCGCAGACCCTCGCGACCCGCGGCGTGCGAGCGACCGCCGTGCGGTTGCCGCCGTCCGTTCACGGTGAGGGTGACCACGGTTTTGTCCCCATGCTCATTCGCATCGCGCGTGAGAAGGGCGTCTCGGCCTATGTGGGAGACGGCCTCAATCGCTGGCCCGCAGTGCATCGTTTCGATGCTGCCCGCGTCTTCCGGCTCGCGCTCGAACGCGGCGCGATCGATGGCCCCTATCACGCGATCGCGGAGGAGGGCGTGCCGTTCAAGGAGATCGCCGAGGTGATCGGCCGCCGGCTCGGCATACCCGTCGTCGCCAGGTCTCGCGACGAAGCAGTAGCGCATTTCGGATGGATCGGTATGTTCGTCGGCGCGGACGTGCCGACATCGAGCGCGCGGACCCGCGCCATGTTTGACTGGACGCCAGCCGGCCCAGGTCTTCTCGCCGACATTGACCAGCCGGGCTACTTCGCGCATCCCTGACATTCGATAGAAGTTCGACGAAAGCGCGCGGCCGGATCGCCCGGTCAATCCGGATCGCGCGCATTGGAGCGAAGCGCGGTATCCGCGCAGCCGCGCGAGTTGAGTCGCGTCGACCCGGAACTGACTTTTATATCACAACAAGATATAATCGCGGCGACGCACTCCATGGTTTCGTGAGAATTTGGCCTTAAGGTGCGCTCCTGTTCCGCGTGATACCCGCCAACTTTCCCATTTAAACCTTGTCCCGCTACGCTCTCATTCGCTGGCTTTCCAGCTTTGCCCCGCATCCCATTGCCGTCCGTTGGCCGGAACGCCTGCGATCGTGTCTCGGCGCATTGCTTGGAATTGCGTTCACCGGCGGGAGCATGCACGTCCTTCTCGGGCCGGCAGCCAACATTCCGCTCCTCGTTGCGCCAATGGGCGCATCGGCCGTGCTGCTGTTCGCGGTGCCCGCCAGTCCGCTCGCGCAACCGTGGTCCATCATCGGCGGCAATCTCGTCTCCGCGACGGTTGGCGTGGCTTGCGCAAGCTGGATCTCCGATCCGGTGGGCGCCGCCGCTTTGGCCGTGGCGCTGGCGATCTGTGCGATGTTTGCGCTGCGGTGTGTTCATCCTCCGTCGGGCGCGGTCGCGCTGACCGCGGTCCTGGGCGGCCCGGTCGTGCATGCGCTGGGCTACCGCTTTGTGGTCGAACCGATTGCGATCCAGTCGGCGGCGCTGCTGTGCGCGGCCATCGTCTACCACGCTGCCACCGGGCATCGATACCCGCACGTCGCGCAAAGTTCGGGCAAAGGCGCGGCCGCACCGGCTGCGGCGTCGAACGAGGGTTTCACACGCGCGGATCTCGAGGCAGTGCTGAACCGGCGCGGGGAATTGCTCGATATCGACACGGACGACCTCGAATCCCTGCTGCGCGACGTTCAGTTGCAGGCCTACGCCCGCACATTCAATGAGCTGACCTGCGCGGACATCATGTCGCGTTCGCTAGTCGCCGTGTCGGCCAACACCAGAGCGTCGGCCGCATGGAGTCTGCTGAAACAGCGCCACATCAAGGCACTTCCGGTGACTGACGAGAGGCAGCACGTGATCGGCATCGTGACGCGCGCCGATCTTGTCGACAAACGGGCATTCAGCAAAGGGACCGGTGTGTCGTCCCCCATGCAACGCTGGTTCCGGCGCAGCATCACACCGGCGCCGCTAGTGGGTGCGCTGATGAACGTCGACGTTCACACGGTCGACGCGGCGACGCCGATCGTCGAACTGGTGCCGGTGTTCGCGAACTACGGGCATCACCACATCCCGGTTCTGGATTCGAATCAGCGGCTTGCCGGCATGATCACGCAAGCCGACCTCATCGCGGGGCTTTATCGCCAGGCTTACGCGAGGCAGCGACACGCGGCATAGCGCTAGAGCTAGCACAGGCACTTTCGCCTCAATGCGCGCACAAATATCACGACATGATACAATTCGCGCTTGATCAGTTTCTCTACGCACTCCGATGAAAACACTCACGCGCGGCTTGACCAAGGCGAACTTCGAGCAACTGTCCGAGTTTCGCTATCAGATGCGTCGCTTCGAGCGTTTTTCCGAGCAGGCTGCCCAGGGCGAAGGCATTACACCGCTGCAGTATCTGTTGCTCCTGCATATCAAGGGCTATCCGGAGCGCGACTGGGCGACCGTCGGAGAACTCGCGGAACGGCTTCAGGCGCAGCATCACGGTGTGGTCGCGCTCGTGTCCCGCTGTGAAGCGCTCGAACTGGTCCGCAGAAAAGTCAGTGAGACGGACCGCCGCCAGGTCGAGGTTCATTTGTTGAAAGCGGGCGAGCAGGTGCTTGCCCGTCTCGCCGAGATGCATCGTGCCGAACTGAAGTCGCTCAAAGGCACGTTCAATGTCCCCCAGATCGACGTTTGAGTCACCATGAGTCTTGATACCCATAAGCGCGATTTTTCTACCAATGCACGGCTGCCCGGCATTTCCGCACTCGCCGCGGGGATCGGTGCGCTCAGCACGCTCGCGGCGTTCGTTCTGCTGAGCCTGATTCATCTGTTCACCAATCTGTTTTTCTTCCAGGCATTTTCGTTCGCGGACCGCTCACCGGCGCTCAATACGTTGGGTCTCTGGGTGGTGATCATTCCCGTGATCGGCGGCCTTATCGTCGGTTTCATGGCCCGTTACGGTTCGGAAAAGATTCGCGGGCATGGCATTCCCGAGGCGATCGAAGCCATCCTGTTCGGCAAGAGCCGCATGTCGCCGAAGGTGGCGATTCTCAAGCCGCTGTCGTCCGGCATTGTGATCGGCAGCGGCGGGCCGTTCGGCGCAGAAGGCCCGATCATCATGACAGGCGGCGCGCTGGGGTCGCTGATCGCGCAGTGCGTGAAGGTCACCTCCGCCGAACGCAAGACGTTGCTGGTGGCCGGTGCCGCGGCGGGCATGACGGCGGTCTTTGGCACGCCGGTGGCGGCCGTGCTGCTGGCAGTCGAACTGCTGCTGTTCGAATGGCGCCCGCGCAGTTTTCTGCCCGTTGCCCTTGCATGTGCAGTCGCTGGCTTTGCACGCGCGGCGTTTTTCGGCACGGGTCCGTTGTTCCCGCTTGAGACTGCGCCGCCTGGCGCGCTGTCGCTGGTGTCCTGCGTCATCGCGGGTTTGATGTCCGGTGCGCTCGCGTCGGGTCTGTCGGCCGCGCTGTACAAGACCGAGGATTTTTTCGGCAAGCTGCCGATTCACTGGATGTGGTGGCCCGCGCTCGGCGGACTCGTTGTTGGCATCGGCGGCTTGCTCGAACCTCGCGCGCTGGGTGTCGGCTATGACGTGATCGGCGATCTGTTGCACCAGCACATTGCCATCCAGATCGCGCTGGCGATCCTGCTCGTGAAGGCGGTCATCTGGGTCGTGGCGCTCGGCTCGGGCACCTCAGGCGGCGTCCTTGCGCCGTTGCTCATGCTGGGCGCGGGGCTCGGCGTCGTGCTCGGTCACGTGCTGCCGGGCGGCGAGCCGGCGCTGTGGCCGCTCGTCTGCATGGCGGCCACGCTCGGCGCCACGCTGGGCGCGCCGTTGACCGCCATCGTGTTTGCATTCGGCCTCACGCACGACAGCAACGCGTTGCTGCCGCTGCTCGCCGCGACGCTGATCGCGCACGGATTCGCAACGGTCGTCATGAAGCGCTCCATCATGACCGAGAAAATTGCGCGGCGCGGTTATCACATCTATCGGGAATATGGCGTCGATCCGCTTGAGCGCCACCACGTCGACGAGGTGATGTCGCGTGCGGTCGAGACGATCGACGGCGATATGTCCGTAGGCGAAGCGCTGGCAACGTATTTCGGCGCGACGCAGAGACATCGGGCTTATCCGGTCGTGCGTCAGGGTGTGCTGGCGGGCGTCGTCGATCGCGCGGTGCTGGAAAAAATTCGCGATGACGGGGCAGCGGGTGCGCTCGATTCGCGCCTCGCCGACGTGTTGCGCCACCGGTCCTCCGCTTTCGCGTTGCCCAGTGAAACCTGCCGGCTCGTCGCAACGCGACTCGCGGTGCACGGTCTCGAACGGTTGCCCGTGGTCGCGGATGCCGAAACGTTGCAACTGGTCGGCATTGTGTCGCGCAGCGATCTGATCAAGCCGTCTCTGGCCCACTTCGACGAAGAGCACAAAAAAGAACGCTTCCGGCGCTTGCGGGTTCAGCCCGGCAAGCGGCACTTTCCGCCGGTTCCTTGAGTCCGCGGCTAGTCCGCGGTCAGTCACCTGATAGTCCGCGGCCCGTCAGCAGTCAGTAGGCAGCCCGCGGCTCGCCAGCGGCCGGAACCGATACGCGGTTCGCTACAGAACAGCTAACGCCCCGGTGCGTGTGCCACTGCGCACCCTACGCCACATGGCGCCGGAGTCGATGCCTGAGCCCAGGCATCCGTAGCCTCAATCAGCACGATCTCCCCCACCTCCGCGTCCATCGCGCATCCCCCACCCATCCCCAGGGAAAACAACCAGTGGACGAGCGTCCCAGGTGGTGTACGATCCAATCGTTACATCATTCAATGTAACAATAAAAAATGTCATCGTGACAGGCGGCCGCAGTGGGGCCGGACAGCATATTCGGGAGGCATGTATGGGTGACAAGTCCATTCCACACGTCGACGTGGACGAACTGGCGCAGTTTCGCGAGGTCCAGCAACTGGCCTACCAGTGCGTCGAGAGCGTCGGTGAAGTGCTCCAGCCGGGCATGACGGAAAAGGACGCCGCCCGGCTGCTGACCGAATGGTTGCAGGATCACGGCGTGCGCGACTGGCTGCACAAACCCTTCGCCTGGTTTGGTGACCGTACCGCCTTTGAAGGTTTTTCCGGGCTGTCGCACATGGCCGGTTTTAACCTGGCTTTCTTCCCGAGTTCGCGTCGGCTGGAAGAAAACATGCCGGTCATTCTCGATGTGGCGCCGGTGCTGAACGGTGTGATCGCCGATGTCGGCTACGCCACCTGCGTCGGTACGAATGCCACGCTTGAACAGTTGAAAGACGATCTGGCCGAGCACCGTGAGCTGATCGTCAGCATGGTGAAGCAACGGCACACGCTTGCCGACGTGGCGCGCGCGGTCGACCTGCTGTGCAGAAAACAGGGCATCGAGCCGCGTCACAAGGCCTATCCGTTCAAAGTGCTTGCGCATCGTGTCGCCAGGCTGAAACAGCCTGCCAAGCCGCGTTTCGTGGCGCGCTTCGGTCTGAACGCGACGCGTAACCTCGTCCTCGACCAGGTTAGCGCGGGCAGGAAGGAGGGCTGGTCGCCGTTGTGGTCGATCGATCGCCGCTCCGATCATGCGCCGACGCCCGGCCTGTGGGCCGTCGAACCGCACCTCGGTTTTCAGGGGGTAGGCGCCAAATTCGAAGAGTTGCTGGTCATCACCGATGACGACGCCTATTGGCTCGACGACGACCTGCCGCACGTGCGCCGCTGGGCGCGGCGCGGGCGGGCATTGGCCGCGGCATGATGGAGGCGCACATGCAACTGCTCACCGAACCCGTATCGCCCACGCTATACGAGGCGCCGCCCGCCGTGCGCCGCACCGATTTCACGGTGCGTTCGGGCGACGTGACGCTTGCCGCCAAGGCGTGGGGCGACCCCGCCCGGCCTACTGTGGTGCTCGTGCATGGCTACCCTGACAACAGCGAAGTCTGGGACGCGCTGGCCGCGCTGCTGGCCCACGATTTCCACGTGATTACCTACGACGTTCGCGGTGCGGGGCAATCCACTGCGCCTAAAGGGATCGCAGCCTATCGTCTGGGAAAACTCACCGACGACTTCGTCGCTGTCATCGACGCCGTGAGCCCCGATCGCGCCGTGCATCTGGTCGCGCACGACTGGGGCTCGATCCAGGGCTGGGAGTTCGTCACCGAAGAGCGGTTGCGCGGGCGCATTGCGTCGTACACGTCGTGCTCCGGGCCTTGCCTCGACCACGTCGCTTACTGGATGCGAGCACGTTTGCTGCGTCCCACGCCGCGGTCCATCGGCAAGCTGATGGGGCAACTGGTGCGCTCCTGGTATGTGCTGCTGTTCCATTTGCCGGTGCTGCCGGGGTTGACCTGGCGCGTGTGGCTCGGCCGCGCGTGGCCGCGAGTACTCCGTCGTGTGGAAAAGACGCAGATCACGCCGCGCTCGACGCAAACGCAGGACGGCGTGCGCGGCGTTTCGCTGTATCGCGCCAACTTCATCCGTTGCCTGTTCACGCCGCGTAAGCGCTATGCGCACGCACCCGTCCAGGTAATCGTGCCGACGCTGGACAAATACGTCAGCCCGGCATTGTCCGAAGATCTCTCGCGATGGGTGCCGAAGTACTGGCGCCGCGAGCTGACCGCGCGGCATTGGCTGCCGGTCACGCACCCCGAACAGATGGCCAGGATGGTGCGTGAACTCGTCGATCACACCGAAGGCGGCGCTGAACCGGACACGCTGCAACGCGCCCGGATGGATGCCGCACGCAAGCCGCTCAGCGGCAAGCTCGCGGTCGTGACCGGCGCAGGCAGCGGCATCGGGCGATGCATCGCACTGGAATTCGCGAAGCAGGGCGCCTCCGTGGTCGCGGTCGATATCGACCCCGCAAGCGCGGAGCGCACCGCTGTCCTGGTGAGGTTGTCAGGCACTCAGGCGTATGCGCGCAAAGCCGATGTCGGCAGCGCCGAACAGATGGAAGCGCTGGTGGACTGGATCGGCACAGACCTCGGCGGCGCCGACATCGTGGTCAACAACGCCGGCATCGGCATGGCAGGCGGCGTGCTCGACACCTCTGCCCAAGACTGGGAACGCATTCTTCACGTCAACCTGTGGGGCGTGATTCACGGCTCACGCCTGTTCGCCCGTCAGATGGTGAAGCGCGGCAATGGCGGCCACATCATCAACACCGCATCGGCCGCGGCCTTTGCCCCTTCGCGCGACCTGCCGGCCTATGCGACCACCAAGGCTGCCGTGCTGATGCTGAGCGAGTGCATGCGTGGAGAACTCGCGGGGCACGGTATCGGCGTCAGCGCAATTTGCCCGGGGTTCGCCGAGACCGGGATCATGGCCTCAACGCAGTATGTCGGCGCCAGCGCACAGGATCAGGACCGCATGCGCCAGAAGGCCACCAAGCTTTACCAGTTGCGCGGCCTGCAACCCGAGACGGTCGCGAAAGCCGCGCTCCGCGCGGTGTTGCGCAACAAGCCTGTGGTCGCCATCGGCATCGAGGCGCATTCAATGCGTTTCATCTCGCGCTACATGCCAAGGCTCAGCCGCATGATTGCTCGCATCAGCATGGTGCCGCGCTGATCTCATCCACCGGACGCCGGAGACCGTCATGACTCAAGAGCACACGCAATACAAGATCAGGGCACGCCATGTGAAATTCGACTGGCGCCAAACGCCGATCCAGTGGATTCCCGGCGACCCGTCGAGCACGCACATCATCAATGTGCTGAACCTGCTGTTTCCCGCCGGCGAACTCTGGTTCTGCCGCGTCTACAACAAGGCGCTGCCGCTGATCACGGACCCGGCGCTGCGCGACGATGCAGAGGGCTTTCTGCGGCAGGAAGCGGTGCATTCGCGCTCGCATGGCGGTGTGCTCACGCATTACTACAAGGCCCACGGTATCGATACGCAGCCTTTCACCAGGAAACTCGACTGGCTGTTCGGCAAGCTGCTCGGCGAGCAACCGCTAGGACTGAAGATCGGCAAAACGCGCTTCTGGCTGCGTCAGCAGCTTGGGATCATCGCCGCGCTGGAACACTTTTTCGGTTACCTCGGCAATTGGGTGCTCAATGCCGACGGGCTCGATGCCGCCCATGCCGACCCAACCATGCTGGACCTGCTGCGCTGGCACGGCGCCGAGGAAGTGGAACATCGCACCGTGGCCTTCGACATCTTCCGGCATATGGGCGGCACGTACTTCGAACGCTGTTTCCACATGCTGTCGACGGTCATCCTGCTGCTGTACTTTCTCACACAAGGCGCGCGTTTCATGCACCGGCGCGATCCCGACGCGGGCACATACCGCGGGTTTATCCTCGCATGGCGCGCCGGGGCGCGGCGCGGTTGCCTGCCGTCGTTCTGGAAGATGATCGCGGCAGCGCTACGCTATTTCAATCCGCGCTATACGCCGCATCACGAAGGCTCTACCGAACAGGCGCTCGCCTATCTTGCCACCTCGCCCGCTGCACAGGCTGCGGCGCATGGAGGCAACTGGGTGCGTGACGCGAATTGATGCGGCGACGCGTTTACGCGTAAATGAGGCAAGTGCCCGGAACGCCGTCACTGCAGTCGATATGGGTCGGATGTTGAGGCCGCTGTGTGCCAGAATCGGCATTCTCCCAACGAGGACGGAATGCAGCGATGGCAGACAATCACAACAACGGCCTGGACATCCGAAGGCTTTCCCCAACAGAATGGGCACAGGCCTTTCCAGTGATCGCTCAATTGCGGTCGCTTGATAAAGACGAATTTCTCAGGCGAGCGGGGCTGCAATCGCATTCCGGCTATGAGCTTGTCGGCGCCTTTCAAGGCAGCAAGCTTGTCGGCGTGATGGGGATGAGGCCGGTCCACACGTTGGCGCGCGGAGCCCACTTGCACATCGACGATCTTGTGGTCGATGAGGCGACACGGGGCAGCGGTGCGGGTCGCGCTTTGACGGACTATGCGGAAGCCGACGCGCGTGCTCGCGATATGACTGCGGTGTTTCTCGACGCGCGGCCGGATGCCGTTCCTTTCTACGAACGGCAGAATTACGTGCTCCATCCCGCGCCGTCGATGAAAAAAGTTCTCTTGCCCTGCTAGTCCAGCTCCGCACCGATGTTTCCGGCTGGACGATGGTAATCTTCCCCCCGCTTATCAAACCGGCCCGCGCGGCATCTTCCGCGCCGGCATCCAACATCGACCGAAAGAGTGATCATGACCAGTTCCATCTACAGCGCATCCGTCCCCGTCTTCAAGCAAATGCTGACTGCATTGTCCGACGTGCTGAAGAAAGCCGAAGCGCACGCCACCGAACGGAATATCGAGCCGAACGCGCTGCTGCAGGCGCGCCTGTTCCCGGACATGTTTCCGCTGGTGCGCCAGGTGCAGATTGCCGCTGACTTCTCCAAGGGCGTTAGCTCGCGCCTGGCTGGCGTAGAGGTGCCGTCGTGGCCTGACACCGAAGTCACGTTTGCCGATCTGCAAGCGCTGATCGCCAAGGCATTGGCACACCTTGGCACGCTCGACGCCACGCAATTCGACGGTAGCGAGAATAAGGAAATCGTCCTGCGTCCGGGTACGCCGAAGGAGAAGAAACTGGTGGGGAGCGCCTATTTGCAGAACTATGGCTTGCCGCAGTTCTTCTTCCACGTCACGACGGCCTACGCGATTCTGCGCCACAACGGCGTCGAAATCGGCAAGCGCGACTATATGGGATCGTACTGATCGTCGGCGCACTTTCAGGTCGGCCCAGCGGCCGGACGTCGTGTTAGCGGGTTCTCACGTCATTCGGCCACGACGAACAATGGGTGAGCAAACCGCTATCATCGGCCGTAGTCCCCAAAGGAGAACGACCGATGAGCAGACCCGATTTCATCAGGCACTGGACCGAGCTGGAAGAGCCGGATGCGCATTCCTATCGCGGCGATACGGAGAAAATGGCGCTAGACGCGCCGCTTTCCGCCGCGCTCGGCATTACGCGCATCGGTATTCATCACGTGAGGCTTCTGCCTGGCCGCCGTACCTCATATCCGCATGCCGAGAGCACCGAGCAGGAGTTTGTGTACGTGCTCGAAGGCAAGCCCGATGTCTGGATCGACGGCGTGCTTCATGCTATTGCTGAAGGTGATTCCGTCGCGTTTCCGGCAGGCACCGGCATCTGCCACACCTTCATCAACAATACGAAGGACGAGGTCAGGCTGATGGTGATCGGCGAACGTCCGCGCGACGACAACCGTATTCGTTATCCGCTCAACGAAGCGCACGAACGGACCCGCGCGGACCGCTGGGTGGACTGGCCCGCCAGACCGCTCGGGGACCACAACGGAATGCCGGACTGAGGGTGGCGCGGCGGATCGCCGCCTCGGCGCACATCCGGAGCGCAGCCCTGCAAAAATTGGCGATTCAGGCTAGGCTACCCTGTGGGCCGTTTTGCGTCGCACCGCAGCGGCTGTGCCACCGGTTATTCCAGTCAGGAACGCAATGAAACAACAGCTAACCATCGATTTTGTCTCCGATATCGCATGCCCGTGGTGTGCGATCGGCTTGTCGTCGCTCGAGCTTGCACTCTCGCGTCTGGACGATGTGGTCGACGCTCAGATTGCCGTGCATCCCTTCGAATTGAATCCGGAGATGGGGCCGGAGGGCGAGGCCATTGTCGATTATCTCGGCAAGAAATACGGACGCACGCCGGAGCAGATCGCGGAAACCCAAGCCATGATCCGCGAGCGCGGAGCGAGCGTTGGTTTTACCTTCGGCCCGCGCGCGCATGTCTACAACACCTTCGATGCGCACCGCCTGCTGCATTGGGCTGGTATCGAAGGCAAGCAGTTGCCACTCAAACTGGCGCTGCTGCGGGCCTATCATGCCGAAGGCAAGGACCCCAGCAATCACGAAGTCCTGGTCGATGCGGCGCAATCGGTCGGGCTCGACGCCGCGCAAGCCCGCGAGGTGCTGCGAAGCGGAATCTATGCGGACGACGTCCGTGCGGAAGAACGGGAATACCAGGCGAAGGGTATTCAGTCCGTACCGGCGATCATCTTTAACGGTCGCTATCTGGTGAGCGGCGGGCAACCCGTGGAAACCTTCGAGCAAGTCATTCAGCAGATTCTGGCCGAAGAGACTAAGGACCCAGCCTGAAATGAATGGCAAATAGTGGGAAATAAGCGCGAGATGCCCTTGCGCATGATATTAGGGAATGCCTAATTGAGCCGCTGCCATTCAGCGGCGTAAAATCGTGGCACATCGGTTTGAGGGCACCAGGCATGCGTCTGGCTTCTCGTTACGATTTCAGCCGCGATACCCCGCAACGCCCGGCGCAGCGGCGCCCGGCATATCCACGCCCGGCGCGTTGCCAGCCCGTTCCTCGCCATGAGGCCAGCGGCAGTCGTGGATTTGCAGCGCAATCCACGCCATGACCCCGCTCATTTCCGTCAAACGGCTCAACAAGCGCTTTCCCGGCGTGAGGGCGCTTCACGAAATCCAGTTCGAGCTGATGGCGGGTGAAGTTCACGCGCTGATGGGTGAGAACGGCGCGGGCAAGTCGACGCTGATGAAAATCCTCGCCGGCGTCTACACCCGGGATACGGGCGACATTCTCTACGACGGTCAGCCGGTCGAGTTTTCGAGCCCGCGCGAGGCGCAAGCCTTGGGCATCGGCATCATTCATCAGGAACTCCAGCTGATGAATCACCTGACCGTCGCCCAGAATATGTTCATTGGACGCGAGCCGCGCGGGCGCCTCGGTCTGTTCCTCGACGAAGACAAGCTCAATGCGCAGGCACACGACATTCTCGCCCGCATGCATGTGAATCTCGACCCGCGCGCGGTGGTCAGCACGCTTACCGTCGCAAGGCAGCAGATGGTCGAGATCGCCAAGGCGTTGTCCTTCGATTCGCGCGTCCTGATCATGGACGAGCCCACCTCGGCGCTCAACGACGCCGAGATCGCCGAGCTGTTCCGGATCATCCGCGAACTGAAGAGCCGGGGCGTGGGCATCGTCTATATCTCCCACAAGATGGACGAGCTGAAGCAGATCGCCGACCGCGTCACCGTGCTGCGTGACGGGGAATATGTGGCCACCGTCACCGTGCGAGACACCAGCGTCGACGCGATCATCGGCATGATGGTCGGGCGAACCTTGACCGACGTTGCACCTTCTGAGCGCGTTGCAGGCACGGGCGAGGTCGCGCTCGAAGTCAACAATCTGAACGCCGGCCCGCTTGTTAGAGACATCAGCTTCGCGTTGCGCAAAGGAGAAATATTGGGCTTTGCCGGCCTGATGGGCGCTGGCCGCACCGAGGTCGCCCGGGCCGTGTTCGGCGCCGATCCGATTGAGTCGGGCGAAATCATCGTGAAAGGCGTGAAGGCAACGATCAGGAATCCGAGCGATGCGGTGGCGCGCGGCATCGGCTATCTCTCGGAAGACAGGAAGCGTTTCGGTCTCGCGACCGGCATGAACGTGGAATCGAACATCGTGATGTCCAACTTGCGCAAATTCCTGTCGCTCAACTTTTTCTTGCGCCGCACCCAGATACGCCGGACAGCCACCCATTTCATCAATCTGCTCGCCATTCGCACGCCCTCCGCGACGCAGGAGGTGCGGCTTTTATCGGGCGGTAATCAGCAGAAAATTGTCGTCGCGAAATGGCTGGAGCGCGACTGCGACGTGCTCTTCTTCGACGAACCGACGCGCGGCATCGACGTCGGCGCCAAAAGCGAAATCTACAAACTGCTGCGCTCGCTCGCCGCGCAAGGCAAGGCGATCGTCATGATCTCGTCGGAACTGCCGGAAATCCTGCGCATGAGCGACCGCATCGTCGTGATGTGCGAGGGCCGCATTACCGGCGAGCTCTCAGCTACGGAGGCGACGCAGGAGCGCATCATGCAACTGGCGACGCAGCGTGAAACCTTGAAAGCGGCGTGAGCCCGAAAAGGAAAATCCCGTTTATGACACAGCCATCGGATACGTCGACGCTCGCTAACGAGGGACGGTTGTCCGGCCTTAGAGCCCGCGTCTTTACGCCGACTGCGCTACAAAAGCTGCTCGCCTTCGGGAGCCTGATCCTGTTGCTGGTATTTTTCAGCTTCGCGTCGCCCGCGTTCATGCAGATGGACAATATGCTCGGGATTCTGCAAGCGACGGCCGTCAACGGCGTGCTGGCAATTGCCTGCACGTTCGTCATCATCACCGGCGGCATCGATTTGTCCGTCGGCACCTTGATGACCTTCACGGCCGTCATTTGCGGCGTGTTTCTGACCTATTGGCACTTGCCGATGTGGACCGGTGTGGTTGCCGCCATCGGGACGGGCGCGATCTGCGGGACCATTTCGGGCACGCTCACGGCGAAAATGAAAATACCGCCGTTCATTGCCACCTTAGGCATGATGCTGCTGCTGAAAGGCCTTTCGCTCGTCGTCTCGGCCGACAAGCCGATCTATTTCACCGACACCGAAAACTTCTACATGATCTCTCAGGATTCGCTGATCGGTTCTATCGTGCCGAGCTTGCCGGTTCCGAACGCGGTTCTGATTCTGTTTTTCCTCGCGGTGGTGAGTTCGATCACGCTCAATCGCACGGCGCTCGGCCGCTACACCTTTGCGCTCGGCAGCAACGAAGAGGCCGTGCGCCTTTCCGGCGTGAATGTCGACCGGTGGAAGATTGCCATTTACGGGTTGGCCGGCGCTATTTGCGGCATCGCCGGGTTGCTGATTGCCTCGCGCCTGAATTCGGCCCAGCCGGCGTTAGGCCAAGGTTACGAACTCGAAGCGATCGCCGCCGTGGTGATCGGCGGGACCTCGCTCAGCGGCGGCGCGGGCACGATTCTGGGCACCATCATCGGCGCATTCATCATGAGCGTGCTGACCAATGGCCTGCGCATCATGTCCGTTGCTCAGGAATGGCAGATCGTGGTGACTGGCCTCATCATCATTCTCGCGGTCTATGCCGATATTTTGCGGCGCAAGAAGAGCTGACGAAGGTTGACGCTACGCGAAACAAGATCAAGGTCAAGATCAAGAAAAGGGAGCGCCCAAGGCTCCCCGAACGGCTGAAGGTGGATGGCCAACTTAGGAGGAGAAACCCCATGTTGAAAAGAAAACTAGTCGGTGTCGTGGTCGGCGTTGGCGCGCTCATTGGCGGGGCGAGTGTGACGTACGCGCAGGATACCTACATCCCGCTCATCTCGAAGGGCTTCCAGCATCAGTTCTGGCAGGCGGTCAAATCCGGCGCGGAACAATCGGCCAAGGAACACAACGTCAGGATCACCTTCGAAGGGCCGGAAACCGAAGCGATGGTCGACAAGCAGATCGACATGCTCTCGGCCGCGCTTGCCAAGAAGCCCCAGGCGCTCGGCATTGCCGCGCTCGATAGCAAGGCGGCCATTCCGCTATTGAGGCGCGCGCAGGCAGCCAAAATACCCGTCATCGCGTTCGACTCCGGTGTGGACAGTGACATTCCCTTGACGACCTGCGCCACCGACAATCTTGCCGCGGCCGCGCTCGCCGCCGACAAGATGGCTGAGGCCATCGGCAATGCGGGCGAGGTCGGTCTGGTGGTGCACGACCAGACCAGCCGCACCGGCATCGATCGCCGCGATGGCTTCCTGAACGAGATGAAAGCGAAGCACCCGAACATCAAGATCGTCTCGGTCCAGTACGGTGGCGGCGACCATCTGAAGTCGGCGGAAATCGCCAAGACGATGATCCAGGCCAACCCGAATCTCAAGGGTATTTTCGGGGCGAATGAAGGGTCGGCGGAAGGCGCCGCGATCGGCGTCAAGGAATCGGGCAAGAAGCTCGTGCTGATTGGCTACGACTCCGGCAAGGAGCAGAAGGACGACATCAATTCGGGTTTGATGACCGGCGCCATTACGCAGAATCCGGTCGGCATCGGCAAATGCGTCGTGGACTCCGCGGTGAAAGCGTTGAAGGGCGAGAAGCTGCCCAAGAAAGTCGATACCGGCTTCTACTGGTACGACAAGACCAACATGAGCGATCCCAAGATCGCCGCTGTGCTCTACGATTGACCGGCACTGTCAGGCGCGAAGAAGAGGAGGGGGCGCGACGCGCCCTCTTCTTTTCCCGCCGCGCATGCGCTGAGCGCGAAGGTGGCCGCAAAGAGGCCAGGTGAGCATGCACGACCCTCTTTGCTTATAAGCAGAAGTCGATTGCTGTCGCAGAGGAGGGGTTCAGATGCCCACCATCACCAGGTTGTCCGTCCGGGACATTCGGTTCCCGACCTCGCGTTCACTTGACGGCTCCGATGCGATGAACGCCGCGCCGGATTACTCCGCTACCTACGTGACGCTCGAAACCGATTCGCCGAAGGCGCTCGCCGGCCACGGCCTTACCTTCACCATCGGACGCGGCAATGAGATCTGCGTGGCTGCGGTGCAGGCGCTTGTGCCGCTGGTCGTCGGTAAAACGCTGGAGGATATCGCCGCGAACATGGGCGCCTTCTGGCGCGCGCTGACGTCGGATAGTCAGCTGCGCTGGATCGGTCCGGACAAGGGCGCGATTCATCTGGCGACGGCGGCGGTCGTGAATGCGGCCTGGGATCTGTGGGCCAAGTCGGAAAGTAAGCCGGTGTGGAAACTGCTCGTCGACATGAGTCCCGAAGAACTCGTGCGATGTCTCGACTTTCGCTACGTGACCGATGCGATCACGCCGCAAGAAGCGATCGCCATGCTGCATCGCCATGCAAAGACCCGTGGCGAGCGCGAAAAGGACATGCTGGCGCACGGCTATCCGGCCTATACGACGTCGGCCGGCTGGCTCGGTTACGACGACGAGAAGATTCGCCGGCTCGCGCGTGAAGGCGTCGCGCAGGGCTGGACGCACTTCAAGCAGAAAGTGGGCGGCAATATTGAAGAAGATATGCGCCGGGCTCGCATTCTGCGCGAAGAAATCGGCGAAAACCTGAAGCTGATGATGGACGCGAATCAGGTGTGGGATGTCGATGAAGCGGTCGCGAACATGCGGCGCCTGGCGGAATTCGATCCATGGTGGATCGAGGAACCCACGAGTCCCGACGACATCCTCGGCCACGCGGCTATCCGCCAGCGGATTCGGCCCATTGGCGTGGCGACGGGCGAGCACTGCCATAACCGGGTAATGTTCAAGCAGTTGCTACAGGCGCAAGCCATCGATTTCTGTCAGGTCGACAGCTGCCGCCTGGGCGGTCTGAACGAGGTGATCGTCGTTCTGTTGATGGCGGCGAAATTCGGCGTGCCTGTGTGTCCGCATGCGGGTGGTGTCGGTTTGTGCGAATACGTGCAGCACATTTCGTTGTTCGACTATATCTGCGTGTCGGCGTCGCTGGAAAACCGGGTGCTCGAATACGTGGACCATCTGCATGAGCATTTCGTTGATCCTGTCGTGATTCGAAACGGCCGTTATATGCCGCCGCAACGTGCCGGGTACAGCATCGAAATGCATGCGGCGTCGCTCGATCAGTACGATTTTCCCGAGGGACCCGCGTGGCGGCCGTAACAGATAGAGGTGAGCGGTTCCGCTAAACGAAAGACGGCGCCTCAGATTTCCACGCGTGTGCCGACTTCGATCACCCGATTGGCCGGCAGCTTCAGATAAGCTGCGACGTTGCCCACGTTGTGCAGCATGACCGCGAACAGCCGCTCGCGCCACATTGCCATGCCCCTGTCGCGCGTCGGCACCACGGTGGCGCGGCTGAGGAAGTAAGAGGTTTCTGTGGGCTCGAAGGTGAGGCCCGACGCTTTGCATATCTCCAGTGCGCGCGGCAGATCGACTTCATCCATGAAGCCGTACGTGATCGTTATCTGGTAGCAGCCCGAGTCGAGCTGATGCACGCTCACGCGCTGGTTCGCTGACACCCACGGTATCTCCTCGTTGTTCACGGTCAGGAAGATGACGCGGTCGTGCAGGACACGGTTGTGCATCAGATTGTTGATCAGCGAGTGCGGCACGCCGTCAGGATCAGCCGAGAGGAAGATCGCCGTGCCGCCGACGCGCGTCGGCGAACGGGCTAGCAACGTGGCGAGGAAGGGCGCAAGCGGCGTCGTTCCGGCCCGCACACGCGCTTCGGCGCGCATCAGCTCCCAGCCGCGTCCCCATGTCGCCATGATCGTGTAGATGAGCAGGCCGATCAGCAGCGGGAACCAGCCACCTTGCATCAGTTTCAGCAGGTTCGCGGAGAAGAACATCGCGTCGATAATGAAGAAAAACATCGTCGCGAAGATACACAGCCACCAGTTGTAGTGCCACGCATAGCGCACGACGAAGAACGTCAGGATCGTCGTGATCAGCATCGTGCCGGTCACGGCGATACCGTAGGCGGAACCGAGCGCCGTCGAAGAGCCGAAGCCGAGCACGGCGGCCACGACGGCAGCCAGCAAGGTCCAGTTGATCCCCGGCACGTAGATTTGCCCCATTTCCCTTTCCGACGTATAGATGACGTTCATCCGCGGCAGGAAGCCGAGTTGCATCGCCTGCTTGGTCATCGAATATGTGCCGGAAATGACGGCCTGCGACGCAATGACGGTCGCGATCGTCGACAGCACGATCATGGGATACAGCGCCCATTGCGGGAACAGGTGGTAGAACGGATTCTGCAGCGCGCCTGGCTCGGCAAGCAGCAACGCGCCTTGCCCCAGGTAGTTCAGCGCGAGCGCGGGGAATACCAGGCCGAACCACGTGAGCCGGATTGGCTTCGCGCCGAAGTGGCCCATGTCGGCATAGAGCGCTTCGGCGCCCGTCAGCGAGAGCACGACCGCACCCAACGCCACGAAGGCTAGCCACCGGTGATGCAGGCAGAACGCGAGGCCGGCGAACGGATTGAGCGCCACCAGTATTGCAGGCGCCTTCGCCATGTTGACGACGCCCGCCAGCGCCAGCACGACGAACCAGAGCACCATCACCGGTCCAAAAATCTTGCCGATGCCGGCCGTTCCGTGCTTTTGCATCAGGAACAGCGTGACGAGCGCAACCAGCGTCACGGGTATCACGCAGGTCTTCAGAAACGGTGCGGCGACTTCCAGACCTTCGACCGCGCTCAACACCGAGATTGCCGGCGTGATCACGCTGTCGCCGTAAAACAGCGCCGCCCCCATGATGCCGACGCCCAGCAGCGTACTGCGCAGCCGCGGCCGGCTTGTTACCGATGAAGCAGCGAGCGCCAGCAGCGCCATGATGCCGCCCTCGCCGTGATTGTTCGCGCGCAGAATCAGCGCGACGTATTTGAGCGAAACGACGATGGTGAGCGACCAGACGATCAGCGATACGATGCCGACCACATTCAGCGCGTTCAGCGCGAGCCCGTTGAGCGGGTCGAACACCGTCTGCAGCGTATAGAGCGGACTGGTGCCGATGTCGCCATATACGACACCCAGCGCCGCAAGCGCGAGCACATGCAACGCCGGCCGGCGATGCGCGGCTGTGCCGGGACCATCACCCTCGGAAGCCGCAGGTGCTGTCAGGCTCATGTCTCGCTCCAGATTGGCGCATGGTTGCGCTCGCTCGGGCTTCAGGCCGAACCAATGATCAGCGGATTGGCTTGCCGCCCTGATTGTTCAAAGTATAGGGAAGCAAGCGGGGAAAAGCAGGGTCGATGTGACTGACTATAGCGAACGTTCGATCGCCTGCCCGAGCAGCGCCAGCCCCAGATCGATCTCGCTCTCGAGGACGGTCAACGGAGGGGCGATCCGGAACACACCGCCCATGCCGGGCAACTGCACGATGTTCATGCTGAGCCCCAGGTTCATGCACTCGCGGGTAATCTTCGCGCCGAGTCCATCCGCCGGTTCCTTCGTGCGGCGGTCCTTGACGATCTCCATCCCCAGAAGCAGCCCGCGTCCGCGAATATCGCCGATGCAATCGAAGCGCTCCATCAGATCCAGCAGACCGCGTTTGAGCCGCTCGCCCATCAGGTTCGCCCGCGCAACCAGCCCTTCGCGCTCGACCACATCCAGCACCCGCAGACCGACGGCGGCGGGAAGCGGATCGGACACATGGGTCGTATAGAACAGGTAGCCCAATTCATGGGCCCGTTCCTCTATTTCCGCGGAGGTCACGACGGCCGCCAGCGGCAGGCCGGCGCCCAGCGTCTTCGACAGCGTCAGAATGTCGGGCGTGACGCCATCGCGCTGGCAGGCGAACATCGTGCCCGTGCGTCCGACGCCGGTTTGCGCTTCGTCGAGGATCAGCAGCATGCCGCGCTCCTCGCATTTGCGCTTCAGTGCGGCCATGTAGCCTGCCGGCAGTTCGATGATGCCGCCGGAACTGAGGATCGGCTCGGCGATAAAGGCGGCGAGATTGCCACTGGACTGACGATCGATGAGGTCGAAGGCGTAGTCCAGTTCCGCCAGGCAATCGTATTCCCCATTGCGCTCGAAACGCGGCCGGTAGGGGAACGGAGCGGGGATCGCGAAGGAGCCGACGGCTGCCGGACCCACGCCCTTGCGGCCGGCGCTGTAGGTGGCGGATGCCGCGCCTCCCGTCATGCCATGCCAGGACTGCGCGAAACCCACGATTTCATATTTGCCGGTGACCAGCTTCGCCATGCGAATGGCGGCCTCGTTCGACTCCGCGCCGGTGCTGAGTAACAGCGCCCGGTCGAGTCCGTCGGGCGTGATCTCGGCCAACCGGGTCGCCAGGTCGACCACCGGGCGCGAAAGCATCCCGCTGAAGAGGTGGTCGAGCTTGCCGGCGTATTCGTTGATGACCGCCACGATGTCCGGATGGCTGTGCCCAAGCACCGCGCTCATCTGTCCGGAGGTGAAATCGAGGATCGCGCGGCCGTCCGCGTCATAGACGAAGCTGCCCTGGGCGCGTTCGATGATCATCGGTTCGAAGGTACCGCCATAGCGGATGAGGTGCTGCTTGGCATTGCGCCAGAAATTTGCATCGTTGTTCCGGGACACCTTGCTTCTCCTTGGCGGGTGGCGAGAATAACTTGCAGTCTAGAGGGCGCTCTGCTTTCATAGAATCGAATAGTTCTTATCGAAGATAGAAGCGAGCCTTATACCTTGAGCCTTTCACTCGAAATCGATCTGCTGCGCTCGTTTACCGTCATTGCCGAAGTGCGGGCGCTCAGCCGCGCGGCCAACCGGATCGGCCGGACCCAGTCTGCGCTGAGCCAGCAGATGAAGCGCCTCGAAGAAATCGTCGATCAGCCGCTGTTCCAGCGCACGGGGAGAGGGGTGGTGCTGACCAATCCCGGCGAGCGGCTGTTGATCCACGCCCAACGCATTCTGCGGTTGCACGACGAGGCGATGGCCGACCTGTCCGGTAAGGGGCTGTCCGGGACAATCCGCTTCGGCTGCCCGGACGACTACGCCGCTGTTTTCCTTCCGCATTTGCTGCGTCAGTTCTCGAGCCAGCATCCGCACGCCCTGGTGGAAGTTATGTGCGCGCCGACTCCGCGATTGCTCGAACAACTGGAGATGCATGCGCTGGACCTTGCGATGATCTCGTTGCCGGACGACGTGGCGAATGACGACATCATTCGTCGCGAGCCGTTGGTGTGGGTGGGCTATCCGGGACTGGATTCCGCGCACTTCGATCCATTGCCGCTGGCGGTTTCCGATCCTGACACACTCGATCACGTGGCGGCCTGCGAAGCGCTGCAACGCGCCGGCAAGGCTTACCGTATCGCCTATGCGAGCAGCAGTCTTGCAGGTCTGACCGCCCTGGTCCGCTCGGGGCAGGCTTTTGCCGTTCTCACACAGACTGCCGTTCCCGCCGATCTCTGCATCCTCAACGGCGATCCGGCGCTTCCCCCGTTGCCCGCCATTGGCATTACCCTGAAGTTCGAGCGGGCGCGTCCTTCGCATCTGATCGCGGCATTCGCCGAGCACATCAGGCTGACGCTGCCGCTGCTGTGATCGGTGCGGATAAAAGGTGAAACTTTTCTGCCCGGCGTGTCGATTTTGATAGCCTTCCTTCGTCGTCTCAATGGCAGCGTGCGGCTTGCCTGCGCATTCAGCCAACACTGACAGGAGATTTGCCATGACGATTCAAAAGATCACGCCTTTTCTTTGGTACGCCGAGGACGTTGAGGAGGTCGCGGCTTTCTATACGAAGATATTCCCGGACTCGCGCATCAATCGGGTCACTGGGGTGCCGAGCGCCGGTTCCACGAAGGTGGTCGATTTTGTTCTCTTTGGGCAGCCCTTCATTGCCATGAACTCCGGAAAGCCCGATCCGTTCAACCACGCGATATCCCTTATGGTCGACTGCGGCGACCAGGCTGAACTCGATCGCTACTGGAACGCGCTTGTCGAAGGTGGTGGCTCGCCCGTGGCGTGCGGCTGGCTGAAAGACCGCTTCGGCGTCATGTGGCAGATCGTTCCGTCCGAACTCATGAAGATGATGGCCGACCCCGATCCGGTGAAGGCCACGCGCGTTGCCGAAGCCATGATGAAAATGGTGAAGTTCGACGTCGCCGCGCTGAAATCCGCCTATTCGGGGGCGACGGATTAACCCGCGGTTCAAGGGGCCTGTTGTATGTCGTGCGCGCCATAACGAGGCGGTGTGCCCGTTCCTGCACGAGGGAGAATAGGTCGGCACGCGCACCGGAGGCTGCTGCTTTACCGGTGTTCCCGTTCCCGGCATACCGTTAGCACTATTTGCCGAAGCCAACGATGAACAGGATCGACCTCTAAACGGGGATGCCACATCTGCGACACCGTAATCTCACCGGTCGTTACGGGAAGCTCGAAAGCATAGATGGCGGTGGAGGTGGGCTCAGGCCGATTGCCGAGAAGAGACGCAGGCACGAGCGCTATCAGGTCGGAGGCGCGCGCGACAGTGAGCGCGGCGGGAAAACTCGGGACTACGGCGACGATCGTTCGCTCCAGCCCCAAAGCAGCCAACGCCTCATCAACCGGTCCGCTCGTGCTGCCGCGCCGGGAAGCGACGACATGGCCGAAGGCGGTGTACCGTTCGGCCGTCACTTCGCGCTCCTTCGCGAGCGGATGGTCCTGTCTGACAACGCCGAGAAAGCGATCCCGGAATAATGCCTGCACGCGGACCTCTGGTCCCATTTCGCTCAAAACACCGATTTCAAGATCCGCGGAGCCGTCTCTCAGATACGCCGCGGTTTTCTCAAGCTTGGGCGCAAAACGCAAACACACGCGTGGTGCAACCGCAGTCGTCGCAGCGATCAGTGAAGCGCCGAAAGCCTCCACAAAACCGTCGTTGGCGCGAATGGTAAAGCTTCGCTGCAACGTCGAGAAATCCGGTTCCGTGGTCGAGGGACGCAGTACGGCACGTGCCTCATGAACCGCATTCTGGGTGCGGTGGCGCAGTGCCTCCGCGTGGGGTGTCAAGACCATGCGACGCCCCGCCCGCACCAATAACGGGTCACCGGTCGCCTCGCGAAGCCGGGTCAAGGTCCGGCTCATAGCCGAGGCACTCAGTCCCAGTCGACGCGCAGCACCGGCCACGCTGCCATCGGCAAGCAATACGTCGAGCGCAACGAGCAAATTCAGGTCGGGTTCGGGCATGCCCGATCGTAGCATCATCCGTTAAGACATGGCGTTTGATGCACGTTATAAGTGCAACTGCTGCGTCTTCCGCCATGTCTCCCTCGTCGATATATTCCGTGTACTGACTCATGATCCAACGCTTGGCATCTCAAAGCGGCGTTCTATCGGGTCCCACTTACAGGGAGCTATCCATGCAAGACAACACTTCGCAGAAAACCGTTCTCCTCGTTGGCGCATCCCGCGGCCTCGGATTCGCAATGGTCGAGGAATACCTCAAGCGTGGCTGGCGAGTGATTGCCACCGGGAGAGAGGGCTCCACGGGAAAGCTGCGCCAACTCGCGGAAAACACCCAGGGCGCGCTGGAAGTCGAAGCAGTCGATATCACGATGCCCGACCAGGTCACCGCGTTGCATAGTCGTCTTAAAGATCGGCGACTGGATGTACTTTTCGTGAATGCCGGCGTCAAAAACGATGATCGTGAAACGATCGCCGATGTCTCGACCGAGGAATTCGTGCGCGTCATGGTGACGAACGCGCTGAGTCCGATGAGAGTCGTCGAGGCGTATCAGGACCTCGTGAAACCGACCGGAACGATCGGCGTCATGTCGTCCGGGCAGGGCAGCCTCACAAACAACGAGAACGGCAATTACGAGGTTTACCGGGGCAGTAAGGCTGCGCTCAACATGTTCATGCGCAGCTTTGCCGCGCGTCACCGGAACGACGCGAGAACCTTGCTATTGATGGCGCCTGGATGGGTAAGGACGGACATGGGTGGTCCTGACGCACGTCTGAGTATCGAGGAAAGTATCCCGAACCTGCTGAGCACGATAGAGGCTTATGAAGGACGCTCCGGATTGCATTATCTGGACTACCTGGGAAGAGTCGTTCCCTGGTGAGCGTGACGAAAGCGCCAGCGTTACAGCGTTCTCTGCCGGGTGGCGCCTGTGCGCACGGCGACTTCGTCGAAAATCGTCTCGGCGAATTCGGCAGCAGCCGGCACTTTGGCGTCGTACATCATGACGAATTCAATCTCCGGCAGTTCCGGTAAGCCCTCGGACACACCCAGTTCGCGAAGCTCGCTGTCGATCGCGCTACGCGACACCGGTGCGATGGCGATGCCGGCGCGCGCGAACGCCCGGATGCCTGTGACGCTCGGACTTTCGCATGCGATTCGATAAGGCATGCCGGCTAACGCGAGTGCCTTGACGGCTGCTTCCCGGTACGGACACGGGTTGGGGAAGCACGCCAGCGGTACATCACCTTCGGGAAGCGGCTCGTGACGGGCAAACGCCCAGGCGAGCGGCTCTCGCCACAAAATCGCCCCTTTGTCCGAGGGTGAACACCGGCTGCCGACCACGAGATCGAAATCGCCGTTGGCGTGCCGTCGAAACAAACTGTCGCCAATGTCGACCGTCAGATCCAGCAGCAAACCACGGCGTGCGGCGCTATAGCGGCGCATCGCCTCGGGAAGCCAGCCCCCGGCAAAGTCCTCCGATGCGCCAATACGCAGCTTGCCGCCGAATGCGTCGCCCGTTCCCAACCTGGACCTTGCTTCCTCACTCAGATTGAGCATTGCCCGCGCGTAGCCGAGCAGCGTTTGACCATGCTCCGTGAGCGCGACACTACGCGTGTTGCGCACAAGAAGAGCACGGCCGATTTGTTCTTCCAGACGAACCACCTGGGCGCTCACCGCGGATTGGCTCAGATTCAGTCTGCGACCCGCGCCGGTAAAGCTCCGCACATCGGCGACGGCAACAAACGTATGAAGCAGCGCAGTGTCGAGGGGAAGGTTCATTAATCACCAATCTGGGTTAATTCAATCAATTAATTTCGTTTCTAAATTATAGGCGAACTCGATACGCTGCGAATCATAGTGAGCGACCGCGCATCCTGCGCGTCGCTGTCACCCTGACCAAGGACGATTTCCATGACACGCGTGCTTTATATCGAAGGCTCACCCAACAAGGGTTATTCGGCGTCCATCGAAGTGTGCAATGCATTTCTCGATGCGTACCGGCTGGCGCATCCCGATCATGTGATAGAAAAGCTCGACATATGGGACCTGGCAATGCCCGAGTTCGACGGAGATGCGCTGGCCGCGAAGTACGCCGGATTGAACGGAACGGCTTTGACGCCGGCGCAGGCGGCGGCATGGCAGCGTATCGAGGAACTCGCGGCGCCATTTCACGCGGCGGACAAATTATTGTTCGGCGTGCCGCTATGGAATTTCAGCATTCCGTACAAGCTCAAGCATCTGATCGACGTGATCTCGCAGAAGGACGTGCTGTTCACGTTCGATAGTTCCGGTTTTGCCGGCATGTTGCGCGGGAAGAAGGCGGCAGTCGTCTACGCGCGCGGACTCAGCTACACGTCGCCGGGCTCGTTTACGCCGGCCAGCGAGTTCGACCTCCAGCGCCCCTATATGGAAACCTGGCTCAAGTTCGTGGGCGTGCAAGACGTTGTCGGTATTGTCGTCGAGCGCACCTTGTTCGGCCCGGACGGAAAGGCCGATCGAAGTAACGCAATCGAAGAAGCCCGGGCGATTGCACGCACGTTTTAGTCGTGCCGAACTGCGGCGCAAACCTCTCCGTCCCGCAACCTCGCTAGGCGCCCGCTGTCGTTTCGCAAAACGTAACACTCAGGCGGCTACGCTCGAACATGAAGGACGGCGCAATGCCGAACGAGGAGCGAAAGGTCCGCGATAAATGGGCGGAGTCTGAGAATCCCGCCGCATGCGCCGCGTCGGTCAAACTCGATCCGCGCATGGCGGCCTCCGCCGCCGCGCGCAGACGGCACCATAAAACATAGCGCCGCACCGGCACGCCGGTCGCGTCGCGGAAGCGATGCGCCAGCCGGCTGGGAGAACGGTGTACGGCTTGCGCAAGCGCCGCCAGCGTAATCGGTCCGTCGAGACGCTGGCGGACGAGCGCGCAAACCTGCGCGACCAGCGCATCATCATTTGAGCTGCTGGTCGCGGCCGGTTCGATCAACGTATCCACGAGCGACTGCGCCGCAACGGCATCCCCGGCTGCTGCGCCGCGCGCGAACGTGCGCAGCTGCGGGTTGAAGGGCAAGGAAACGAGTCCCGTGCTTTCGCGGCCGGGAAAGCGTGCCCACTCGATACTTTCGGGTTCCAGATACAGCACCGCCGAGGTTCCGAATGCCGGATGGGCATGCGGGGTGTCCGGCGGCACGAGCAGCAGATCGGCGCGGTGCAGGCCGGTGTGCGGCGATTCGTAGACGACGGGCCCATCCAGGCCGAACGCTATCTGAGCAAGATGATGCCGATGTTGAGCCGACGCATAAGCGGGCGCCAGCATCAGCAGACGCTGCGGCCAAACATACAGATGAAATGGAGTGGGAGACATATCAGCCTGTTTATTCAAGTCCGGGGTGCATTGCCACGCGCATGCTGGTGTCTCGACCACTAACCTGCGTGACTTGAGGTGCTTTCATGTCCACCGACACTGGCTATATCCATGCCCTGCGCTTTGCTTCTCTGAGCGCGCTATACGACCCCGTTGTTGCCTTGACCTCTCGCGAGCAGACGTTCAAGTCGGCCCTGCTCGACGGCGTCGCACTGGAACCCGGACAGCGCGTGCTCGACATCGGTTGCGGTACCGGGACGCTAGCCTGCATGGTAGCGCAGCGCGAACCGGAGGTGGAGGTGTGCGGACTGGACGGCGACCCGGCGATTCTCGAGCGTGCCCGGCGCAAGGCAGCGGAACGCGGCGTCCCAGTCAGGTTCTCGCACGGGATGTCGTTTCAGCTCCCATTTCCAGACAATCATTTCGACAGTGTGCTGTCGAGTCTCTTCTTTCACCACCTGAACCCGGACGCCAAACAGCGCACGCTGGCTGAAATTTTTCGGGTTCTGAAACCGGCAGGACATCTGCATATTGCCGACTGGGGCGCCGCACAGGACCCGCTGATGCGCGCGGCCTTTCTCGTCATCCAGTTGGTCGATGGATTTGCGACGACGCAGGACAGCGTCCGCGGCAAGCTGCCTGGCATGATGGAGCAGGCAGGCTTCAACGATGTCCATGTCGACGGGCGCTTTCGCACGATGCTTGGAACGATGGAGATAGTTCGCGCTAAAAGGCATGCCTCGCGAGATGCGAGTCACTGACGTTCCGACCGCATACGAGATGACGTTGAATTCGAGGTTTAACAGACACGGAGAAAAGCACGATGGCTATCACGGAATATGCCGATTACGACGGCTTGGGCCTTGCCGAATTGGTGCGTAACAAGGACGTCAAACCTTCCGAGCTGGTCGAGGAAGCAATTGGGCGCGCGGAAAAGCTCAATCCCAGGCTCAACTTCGTGGTGTTCCGCGACTACGAGCGGGCACGCGCGACCGCGAAAGGGGAGTTGCCAAAAGGCGTGTTTTCGGGCGTTCCGTTCTTCCTCAAGGACATCTTCGCCACCGCCGAGGGCATACCCACGCGGCTAGGTTCGCGCTTCATGCCGGCGGTTCCCGCGCCGCACGATTCCTTGCTGACAACCCGCTATAAGGCTGCGGGGCTCGTCATTCTCGGCAAGACCAACGTGTCCGAATTCGGACTCGTGCCGACAACGGAATCCAGGCTGTACGGACCCGCGCGCAATCCCTGGCATCTCGATCACTCGCCGGGCGGGTCGTCGGGTGGCTCGGCCGCTGCCGTTGCCGCGCGCATCGTGCCGCTCGCGCACGCCAATGACGGCGGCGGCTCGATCCGCACGCCCGCGTCGTGCTGCGGGCTGGTCGGTCTCAAACCGACACGCGCGCGAATGAGCTATGCGCCGGATTTCGGTGACATGCTGGATGGCCTCGCTAACGATCACGTGGTGTCGCGCAGCGTGCGCGATTCGGCGGCGGCGCTCGATGCAACGGCCGGGTGCATAGAAGGCGATCCTTATTGGGCGCCCGATCCTCCGCACTCGTATCTCGCCGCCATGGCCGCGAAACCGAAACGACTGCGCATCGCCTTCTCGACAAAAGGAACCGACGGACGCCCGCTGCATCCCGATTGCGTCGAGGCAATCGAGCACGCAGCCAGGCTTTGCGAAAGCCTTGGCCATATCGTCGAAGAAGCGACGCCGGACCTGAACCAGACGACGCTCATCCCGGCCTTCATGGCGTTCTGGGCCAGCCATCTCGCCGCGGGTATCGATCACATTGCGCAACTCACCGGACAGACACCGTCCGACGATAAATTCGAAGGGCTGACATGGGGGCTTTACGAAACCGGCAAGCGCATCACGGCGAGCCAATATCTGCTGGCGAAGGGCGCCATGCAGGTCGCAGGCCGCAACGCTGCGGCATTCCATGAACACTACGACGTCTGGCTGAGTTCGACGTTGGGCTCGCCGCCGGTGAGGCTCGGCACCTTCGATCTGGACGAGCGCGATCCGCAAAAAGCCTTCGCACCGTTGATCGACTACGTGCAGTACACCGCGATGCAGAACGTGACAGGACAGCCCGCGATCAATCTGCCGCTTCACTGGAACGCGGCGGGGCTGCCGATCGGCGCGCATTTTGTTGGCCGCTACGGCGACGAGACGACACTTCTGCAACTCGCTGCGCAACTTGAGCAAGCCGCTCCTTGGGCGCAGCGTCGTCCCAACCTCGAAAGTTGAGCCTTGTGGGTGGGGAATGAAACCCGCTTCAATCTACATTCCCCACTCACCAGTTGTCCCGCATCGGAATCGATTCAACCGACCCGGTTGCCAGTGCGAGCGCCGCCGCAGCCGACAACGCACTGCTGTAGCTATCCGCGTCCGCGTTCTTTGCCACCAGCAATTGATTCTGCGCAAGCAGCGCGTCGGTAACCGAGCCGACACCTTGTCGATAGGCATCGAACGCGGCGTCATATGTTGTCTGCGCGGCAGTAAGCAACTCCTTGGCCGCAACCTGCGCGGCAAGACTCGTCTGCAGCGTATTCTGCGCGGCAACGATTTGCCGAACGGCTTCTTCGCGGCTTCGGGTAAGACGCGTCGATGCGCTATCGGCATCGTTGCGCGCCTGCGCGAGCACAGCCGATCGCAGGCCGCCGTCATACAGCGGAATCGTTACGCCGACGATCACGCTGCCGCCGTAGCGGCCGCCGCTCAGGTTCACCGTCGGCAGTTGCTGACCAATGGCCGGCACCGCCGAAATCGACGAACTGCCGGTGTTGTATGCGCCGGTCGCCGAGACGAATACCTTCGGCATGAAGTCCGACTCGGCCGCCTTCACTTTCGCGAGGTTGACCCGCTCGGCCGCATACGCGCTCAACACGTCCGGGCGGCGAGCGATCGCGGACGACACAATCTGTTCGATCGAGTCGTTCGTGATCGCCGGGAGCGTGTGGGCCGGCATCTCGGCGATTCTCGGCTTGGACAGCGGAGAAATCCCCATCGCGGCGATCAGCGCGAGATAGCGGTTGCTTTCGGCGCCCTGCGCTTCGACCAGCGCGAGCCTGGCCTGCGCGCGATTCTGATTGGCCTGCGCCACTTCGATGACAGTGCCGATGCCGTGTTTGTAGCGCGACTGCGCCGCGGTCAGGATCGCACTGGCGTTGTCGAAACCTTGTTGGGTCGTGGTGATGCGGGCGCGCGCGGCCTGGTACGCGTAGAACGCGACGCTGACGTCGAAGATGACCTGTTGATGGACCGCGGTGAAGCCGATGTTCGCCATCACCGAGGCCTGCGATGCGGCCTCGACGCGCGCGGCGCGTCCGCCGAAGTCGAACAGTAGCCATTGCAGCGCGACCACCGAGGTCGTGCCGTGCCCCGTTGCGCTCGCCGATGAATCGCCGAGCGCGGAGGTGCTCGAATCATGAAGACCGGCGTATTGCCCCATCGCCGCGACCGACAGTTGCGGCAGGTACGCGCTTTTCGCGATGCCGGCCGCGAGGGCCACATTGCGCGCGTCGTTCCATGCGATGCGGGTCAGCGGATTCGCCGACTCCGCCAGATCGATCAGTTCGGGCAGGTCGTATGCATGCGTTTGATCGAGTGATGCCGGAGGGGGCACGGCGGCGAGGGCCGGATTCGCGGGTAATGAGTAGCTGCGTGTGGATGGAGTCGGGGCGGCTGAGTTAGTCGAAGCAGATGAGGCAGCCGAGGCAGTCGAAGCAGCCGAAGAAGCCGAAGAAGCCGAAGAAGCCGAAGAAGCCGAAGAAGCCGAAGAAGCCGAAGAAGCCGAAGAAGCCGAAGAAGCCGAAGCCGACGGTCCGGGGACGATGGCGCCAGCTGCGTCCGTCTGGGGTTGCCACGGGCGGTCGGGACTGTCCGGCGCCATGTTGAGGGACGACGTGGCGCATCCGGCCAAACCCGCCGCGGCCAGGATCGCCAGTGCGAATGGAGGGTTAAGCCGGCGCATGAGTCGTGAGTTCCTTCGCCGCATCGTTCGACGCTGCGTGTTCGAGTTGAGTGAGGCGTGCATCGCCGAGGTCTAGTAAAGCGGTGCGTGTGCCGTCGTCGATTGCTGTAGTCGGCAAATTCGCATTTGGTGCGATTGGCAAAGCTGGATCCTTCGCAGCGGGAGGAGTCGGGGCCTGTGTGATCGCAGCAGACGGACCGGCCGCAGCAGGCGGATCAACTGCAGCAGGCATATCAACTGCAGCAGGCGTATCAGCCGCAGTAGGCGTATCGGCCACAGCAGGCGTATGGGCCGCAGTAGACACATGACCCGCAGCAGACACACCACCGCCCACACCGTTCTCACCGGACGATACCGGCAACCCATCCATAACCCGCTTCAACCATCCTTCAATCGCGGCATCACCCGGACGTCGTTCGGCGAGCAGAAACATCGGTCCTTCGAGCGCATCGAGCCTCGCCAGCGCGTAACGGCGTTCAGCGATCCATTGCGGGTCGGGGCGAACCCACGACGGCTCGTAATGCATCAGCGCGAGATCCTGTTCCAGCGCGCCGCACTGAGCCATGGCGCTCGCGGCCTGTGCGCGGCGCGCGACGGTGTCGGGCAACGCCGCCAGCCGCTCCCACTGTTGCCGCAGCGCGGCGAGTCCGCTGTCGATGCGCGCGGCCACGCTGACTGGCCACACGTGGGTGAAAACCAGATAGACGACCACGTTGCCGACCAGGATCCCGATCGTGCGATCCCGCGCGACCGTCAGATCGTAGCCAGGCGCGGCGCCCTGCAACACGCACATGAAAAACACCAGGGCGATCTGGAAGCCGGCATAAGCAATACGCGGCGAACCGAACGCGACCCACGCCGACAACCATGCCCCGATCAGCACGAGCGCCATCAATCCGACAACGGAGGACAGCATCGGCACGACGAACACGATCGCCGCGATACCCAGGACCGCGCCTACCACACACCCGGTGATCCGCAGCGTCATCTTCTCGACGGTCTCGGCGGCGGTGCCGAGCGACACCATGTAGACCGTGATGAAACAGGTGTGGATGCCGGGCCAGTTGATCTGCGAGTAGAGCACATAGCAGAACATCGCCGCCACGGTGGTTTTCAGCGCGTAGCGGACGTGGTCGGGATTCGTGAATGCATCCGGCAGGAAGAACCCGCCGCGCTTGTCAGCGGCCGGCGGCTTGGCTTCAACTTGGGCCTGGCCCGGTGCTTCGGCCCGCGCGGCGGTTTTGACCTCACCTTCGACACCGGTTTGCGCTTCGACGACGGCGAAGCGGGTGATCGCCTCGTGCAGATTCTCGACGACGAGTCGCATGAGCGGTGTCAGTTCTGTCACGGCAGGCAGATCGAGTTCGATGTCGACCGGATAGCCGCCGGCATCGAGCATGCGCGCCATGTTCTCAAGGGTGTCGGCGATCGGCCCGATGAATGTTGCCGGCAGCCGTTCCGAGGGTTCGCTTGCCGCGAGTTCGGCCGCGACCAGAATGGCCAGCGTCGACGACACAGCCTGCCGCAACGGGGCGATATCCGCCCGTACCGACGACCCGTCGACCACCGAAAGCTTCAGCCACGTGCCGATTTGCGCATCCCCCTCGCGCAGGCACGCGCCGAGCGCCTCGCGCGTCGCCTCGGGCTCGGCCAGGCCACGGGCCGCGAGCCGCAGGCGCCTCGCCAGCTCGCGGCCAGCGAGCTTTCGCGGCGACGGCGACATGACCACGTTGACGCAGATCGAGACCCCGACCGGAATTGCGACAAACAGCCAGGCGTAGAGCAGGGCGCGCGTCGCCACTTCGCCGAACGGCGCCATGCCGAGCTCGTCGAGCGCAAAGCCGACGATCATCGCGATGATCGCGCCCACCGGCCGCAGCTTGCTCGCCGAGGTCACGAACAGCAGGCCGAACGATAGCCCTGCGATGCACGCCACCCGCCACATGGGATCGTCGAGCGTGAATACGGCCACCACCATGACCAGCCCGATGACCAGCGTGACCAGCACCAGCAGCGCCGAGCTCAGCACCGCGCTCAGCACCCGGTCGGGCCGGTTCAGGAAGAACACGACATAAGCGGAGATCGCCGCTTCCGGCGTGCCGTACGCGCTTGTCACGAACGCCGTCAGCGCGCAGATCAGCGCGATGCGGGTCGCCATCGCCGCTCGCCCGGGATAGGGCGCAAGCAGCTTCAGAATGTCGGCGGGGCCCGGTCGGGCAAGATCACCGGCAGGCTGCGCCATGCCGGACCTCGACTATCGCGCTCGCACCGATCCGTACCAGCCGGGCGGCCGGCTCGTCGAGCCGCACACGCACGGGGAAGCGCTGGGCGACCCGCACCCAGTTGACGGACTGCTGGACGATCGGCAAGGTGCGCGGCAGATTGATACGGTCGGAATCGGCCACGCCCGCGCCGATGCCGACCACCTTGCCGTGAATCGCCTGGCTTCGGTCGATCATGGAATAGACGGTCGCACAATCACCCGGCTGGATCCGCGCGAGCGCCCCTTCCCTGAAGTTGGCGACGGCGAACCATTCGTCCGCGTGGACGAGCGTGAAGATCGACTGATGCGGCGCGATCGTCTCGCCCGCCAGCACCGATAGCCCCGTGACGAAGCCGTTCTGCGGCGCACGTACTACGGTGTCCTCGAGGCCGCGCTGCGCGAGCGCGAGGGCGGCCTCGCGCGCATGCACGGTGGCGACGGCGCCTGCTTCATCGCCGATGGTCTGCGCGGTGGCCTGCTTTTGCTCCTGCGCCTGCTTCAGCGACAACGCCGCGTCGTGCTGAGCGACCTGCGCCTGATCCAGTTGCTGGACCGGGACGTAGCCCTTCGCCACGAGCGGCGTGAGCCGCTCTACGGTGCGTGTTGCCAGTTCGTAGTTGTGTGCCGCTTTGCCCGTCTGGTCGCCCGCGATGACCGCCGTGGCGCGCTCGCCGACAATCGTCCTGCGCCGCGTGTCGAGCGCCGCGCGGGCCAGTTCGAGGTCGGCCTGGGTTTGCGCGACCGCGAGCCGATACGGCACAGGATCGATCTCGAAGAGCACGTCGCCTTTTGCGACCCGCTGGTTCTCTTCCACCGCCACCCGGATGATCCGGCCGCCGACTGGCGACGCGACGTGCACGACGTCGGCGTCGATCGTCGCGTCGTCCGTTGAAGGAAACCGGGTGGTCCGGTCGTAGCCGTACCAGGCCGCCGCGATGCCGAGCACGACGATCACGCCCGCGATCACGCGGCCCTTGACGGAGGCCTGGCGCTTGCCGGCGATTTTCATAAGAGCTGTCCTGTTCCCGAAAGCCAGAAGAGCACGCCGACCGTCAAACCGATGGCCACGCAGACGGAAAGCTGAAACGGAACGATCTGCGCCCACCCGGTGGACACGAAGATCCGATGGGCGGCGAGCGCGCCGACGAGTCCGACCACCGCGCTCAACAGCCAGAGCGGAAAGTAGGCGCCGAAGATTTCATACGACGGCGCGCCGCGCAGCGTACACCCCTGCAAGGACAGGCTCAGGGCAGCGACGGCCGGAAGACGCCACGTGCGGAGCACGCTCGGGTCGCAGGCGTTTCTTTGATTTGGCATGAACGGCATTGCGGCGTGGCGACGTGAGTGAATCCATGATGGAAACAACCAAATTACCGGCACTTTACCAGCGCCGCAATTTCGTTTCGATGTTTTCCGCTTTCGCTATCTATCGTCTCCAATGAGCCAGCGGAAGTAAGCATTGTCCGGGTCCGTGCGGACGGCATTGCCGATGTCTTGCGCCCACGCGTCCCGGTCACCTTTATAGGCATCCAGCCCGGCTGAATAGAAACTCTGCAGTGCACTGCGCGACTGCTCCATGGCGGCGCGGAAAGCGTCGTCGGCGCCCTGCAATCGCGGCGCGGTATGAAGCGCCAGCAGGTGGGCCAGCGTCGTCGGAAATGCGTCGTGGCGAACCCACGTGGCGTATTCGATACGTGGCTGGTCGTCCGTGACGGGCTGGGCGTCCGCGGCGTAGTACTCGAGGCCGGCGCGGTCGGTGATCCAGGTGGCCAGCAGCGCAGCCGGCGATGCAATGCCGACTTCGCGCAGCGCCGCGGCAACCGGCGGTTGCGCAAAGCGCGCTTCGATCCGCGGCACGTCCAGTTCGAGCGGCTGCATTGAACCGACCAGCATCATCTCGTGCAACTCGGTGGTCCACAGTGCAGCGTGCGGAAACACCTGGATAAAGCTCTGGATCAGCGAGCGCGTGTCCTCTTCATTCTGCGTCGGCAACGGCAGCCATTGCGCGACGATGCCGCCTTGCTGCAGGCGTGACGCCGCCAGGCGATAGAAGTCCGACGAGTACAGATTGACGACACCCGCGGCCGACGGCGGCGGCGGCTCGAGCGTGATCAGGTCGTAGCGTTCGGCACTGCGCAGCAATTCGCGCCGTCCGTCGCGCAGCCGGATGTCCATGCGGGCATCGGTGCTCATGCCATAGTTGCCCTTGAACTGCGGCGCGGCCCGCACGACGGCCGGCAAGAGTTCAGCGACGGCGCGGTGTTCCAGCCCAGGCCAGGTTAGCAGGGCGCCCCCGGTAATGCCGGTGCCGAGTCCGATCACCAGCGCCGTGCGCGGCGTCTCGCGGTGAATGATCAAAGGCAGCAGCGCTTGCAGGCGCATATAGCGCAGCGACGCCATCGTGTCGCCGGAGTTGGAGACGCCTTGGATATAGAGGCGCCGGAATTGCCGCTGGCCGGCGTTCTGTTCGACGACCGCCACGGTGCCGCCCGCGCTCTCTTCGTAGAAGGTCAGATTGCCGCCACGCGATTCGGCGAGCAGCGTGGCGAGCCGGTCGGACGGTGTCACGATGACGGTGACGAGTGTCAGCACGGCGAGGACGGCTACGCTCCAGCGCGCGAACGGTCGCACGTCCGAGCCGCGCAGCACGGCGATCAGACTCACTGCGCCCGCGAGGAGGGCAAGTGCCGCGAGCGTGTGAACGAGGCCCAATTGCGGCACAAGCACGAAGCCGGTCAACAGGGTCCCGGCGATCCCGCCGGCGGTATTGAGGGCAACCACGGCGCCGACGTCGCGCCCTGTGTGCCGGTTATCCACGTTCAGACGCAAGGCGAAAGGGAACGCCGCGCCTAACAGCAGGGTCGGCGCGAAGACGATGCACACGGCCGCCACCGCGAAGCCCGCGCACATGGCCGTCAACAGATTGCCTGTGGCGCCGAGTGCGGCTTCGCGCGCGAGGCTTTGCCAGTGCAGCAACCCGTTGCCCAGTACGGCGATCTCCAGCAGCGCGACCAGTCCGGCCGACACGATCAGCATGGCAAACGCGCCCCACGGATCGCGCACCCGGTCGACGTAGCGCGACGCCACTGCGCTGCCGAGCGCGAGGCCCAGCAGATAGGTGGCCAGCACCACGGCGAAGGCAAAACTTCGGGTGCTGATGAATTGCACGATCACCTGCGACCACACCACCTCGTAACCGAGCGCGACGCCGCCGGCCAGTGCGTAGAGCACGAGCGCGAGGCGGGCTGTCGAGGCGAGCGGGGGGCGCTGAGTCGCCACGGCAGAAGCATGTGCGTCGTTGCGCGTAGTGTCGGCGGCAGCGGACGCGGCGGCCAGCGACGGCGTGGCATGTGCGGCCCGCCCGGCAGCGGCCCGGGACGACGCATCCTGCGCGATGTTCGCCGCAGACTGGCCCGAAGCGATGGCCGATGAGGACGCGCCAACAATCGGCACGAAAGCCTGCTGCGTACGATCCAGCAGCGCGGCGACGAGCGCTGCGCCGGCATTCAGCGCGGCAGCGGCAAACGCGCTGCCTTGGACGCCGAGCCATGGAATCAGGACAAAACCCGCAGCCAGCGTGCCGGCAATCGCGCCGGCCGTGTTGGCCGCATAAAGCCGGGCGCCAGAGCGGCCCATCTGGGCGGCGGCGGGGGACAGCGCGCGCATCAGCACGGGCAACGTGCCGCCCATCAGTACGGCGGGCAAGCCGACCAGGACAAAGGGCAACGCCCAGGCAAACGGCCCGATCCGATCTTGCAGCAAGGCGAACGGCGCTGCGGCATGCGGCAGCATCCACGTGCTGGCGAGTGCCAGCACCAGCACGCCGGCTTCGAGTCGCGCATACAGGCGCAAAGGCCGCGCGAGCCGGTCGGCGAGCCTGCCGAAGATCCAGCCACCCACTGCAAGGCCCGCAAAAAAAGCGCTGACACCGGTTGTGACGGCTTGCACCTCTACGCCGACTACGAGGGCGAGTTGCTTGATCCACAAAACCTGGTAAACCAGCGATGCCGCGCCGGAGGCAAACAGCAGCAGCAACGGCCAGCCGACCGGCAAGCGTGGGCTGGCGGCTTCTTTCTGGGGCGCGTGCAAGTGTGCATCGTCGCGACGCTGTGCGCGTTCATGTGCGCGGCGCTCACGGCGTGAGCTTTTGGCACGGTTGGCCAGCGTTTGGGTCATGGGATGGAGATTGCGTCGGGATGGTGGAAACTGAACTGGGCTGAATCGAACGGAAGTGATCTGTATCGGCTCGACGCGGCTCGCGCACGACCGACTGAAAAATTGCGCCCACCGGTTAAAACCGGCAGGCGCAACCGCACTCCGTTTTACTCGAGTCCGCGCTTCCTGAAGGACTCGTCGATCTTCTTGTCGACCTGCCTGCGCACACCGTCCACGCTGAAGCTGGCAGGCCGCTGGCTCGGCGGATAGTCGACGAAGGTCTGCAGGAACGTCGACGCTTTCAGCGTGGCGATGCCGTTCAGGTAAACATTCTTCGTGACCCAGTCGTTGTACTGATCCGACGTGATGTCCGCCCGTTCATAAGGATCCATGCGCAGGTTGAACAGCTTCGGCAATCGCAGGCAGACAAGCGGATCCTGCCAGATATTCAGATTGCCTTTCGCGCGCTGCTCGCAGAACACCGCTTTCCACGCGTTGCCGTCCTGATCCCAGCGCATGGCTACCAGATCGCCGTCGTCGTCGAAATAGTAGAACTCGGTGCGAGGATCCTTGGTCGTCTGTCCTGTCAGGAACGGTAGCTGGTTATATCCATCGAGGTGATTCCTGAAACTCGTGCCGCCTGCTTTAGGCGCCCATCCCTTCAGGAGCCGGTCCTTGATACCCGCGTCGCCGGCGGCCGCAAGCAGGGTCGGGAACCAGTCGAGCCCCGAGAACATCTCGTTGGACGTTGTGCCCGGCTTGATATGGCCCGGCCACCGCACCATCGCCGGTACACGGAACGCGCCTTCCCAGTTGGAGTCTTTCTCGCTGCGGAACGGGGTCGTTGCCGCATCCGGCCAGGAGAACTGATTCGGCCCGTTGTCGGTCGTGTAAATGACGATGGTGTTCTTGGAGATATTCAGGTCGTCCAGCAGCTTGAGCAGTTTGCCGACGTCCTGATCGTGCTCCCACATGCCGTCGGCATACTCGTTGCCGGGCATGCCGCTCTTGCCTCGGAACTCAGGCCGCACGTGTGTGAAGACGTGCATGCGCGTGAAGTTCATCCAGACGAAGAACGGTGTGCCGTTCTTGACCTGCTTGCGGATGAACTCTTCCGCGTGCGCGCCGGTTTCGTCGTCGATGGTTTCCATACGCTTGGCCGTGAGCGGGCCCGTGTCCTGAACCTTCCCGTCCGAGGTGCTATGAATCACTCCGCGCGGCGAGAAGTTCTTCACGTAGGGGTCGTTCTTGTCCTTCGGCCAGTACTCGCGCTCGGGTTCTTCCTCGGCGTTCAGGTGATACAGATTGCCGTAGAACTCGTCGAAGCCGTGATTGGTCGGCAGGTACTCGTTCTTGTCGCCAAGGTGATTCTTGCCGAACTGGCCGGTCGCGTATCCCAGCGGCTTGAGCGCCTGGGCGATGGTGATGTCGCCTTTTTGCAGACCGACCGGTGCGCCGGGCGCGCCGACTTTGGATAGCCCTGTGCGCAGCGGCGTCTGGCCGGTAATGAAGGACGAACGCCCCGCAGTACAACTGTTCTCCGCGTAGTAGTCCGTAAAGATCATCCCTTCGTTTGCCACGCGATCGATGTTCGGCGTCTTGTACCCCACCACGCCGCGCGAGTAGGCACTGATGTTCGTCTGCCCGATGTCATCGCCGAAAATCACGAGGATGTTGGGCTTCGACGAGGCTTTGGCAGCAGGTTGTTGCGGTGCACTGGTTGCGGGTGCAGCCGCTGGTTTGGCCGGCGCCTGAGTCTGCGCGGGCGCGTTGATGGATGGAAAAATCAATGCACTGAACGCGGCGAGGGCGATCACTGCCGCCCCGGCTGCGTAGCGCCCCTTTCGCTGGAACATTCTCATCGTGTTGCTCCAATGGAGTTGCTTTTGGGTTCACCCGCAGCGCGTTCCTTGCGCACCAGGTAGCCTCGTAGCGGCCGCAACCTGCGTGCGGCTCGCGCTCTCACGCGTGCATCTACTGCTTTGGTGCGGGATAGATGGTTTGCCAGTCGTCCTTCATGCTCACGACGGTCCAGCCGTCGGCGATTGCTTCGTCCCAGGCCTTGTCGAGCTTGCCGATCTTCGAGGTGCGGTCGTACGCAAATTCGCGTACGGCGTCGTCGTGATGCACCAGCAAGGCGAGGTGCGGGCCGCTGCCTGACGCGGTGTACTGCAGCATCTGCAGATCGCCGTCCGAATTGCCGAACGCGAGAATGGGCTTGCGGCCGATGTTTCGATAGATGCCGACGGGTTTGCCGGGACCGTCGTCGACGAAATCGAGTTTCGGCAGACGCACGAGCGCGGCCTGACCGTCATGCATCTGGTACTGCACGACCTGGCTCGAGCCGATCACCTGCTCGGGCGGAATGCCGTACGCCTTCTCGGCCCACGGCCGCATGAATTCGATGGTGCCGCCCGATACGATGAAGGTCTTGAAGCCATTGGCGCGCAGATAGGCGAGCAACTCCAGTTGCGGCTGATAGACGAGTTCCGTGTAAGGGCGATTGAATTTCGGATGCCGCGCGCTGGCGAGCCACGCGCGGATGGTTTTGTCGTAATCGTCCACGGTCATGCCGCTATTGGCGATGGCGACCAGTTGCAGCACCTGTTTCTGCAGACCCGCCAACGCGCCGTAGTCTTTGGCGACCAAGGCCTTGAAGGCCGGGTTGTTCTTCCACTCGGGATGCTTCGGGGCGGCTGCTTTCACCTGGTCGAGCATGAAGGCGAACTGGAAGTACAGCGGCTGCTCGCTCCACAACGTGCCGTCGTTATCGAACACCGCAATGCGCTCGGCGGGCGGCACGTAGTTCGGCGAGCCTTCGCGGGTGACATCGGCGACGAATTTCTGGATTGTTTGCCTAGCCAGTCCGTCACGCCAAGAGGGCAGTGCGGCTGCCGGACTGACGGCCACCGGCGGTGCTGCGTTCGCGCTGCCAGGCGTCGTATTGCCGGCGGTCGTGCAACTTGCGGCGCATAACGCGACACCGAGCGCGACCATGGCAACGCGGAGCGCCGACCCGAATGCCGATCCAGGCGCAACGCGGATCGAACCCGGGGCATGCTCCGACCATCCTGGCTGATACCTTGATGAACGCATCCAACCTCCCATGCCGATTGCACAATTCCACGCTCCGCACGCGACGGCGTGCCGGGAGAACCGCATACAGCTCGAAAGGACAGTGCGCCCTAGCCTCCGTCCGCTTCTGCGGCGCGAGCCGACGCCTGGCGTGCAAGCGGTTGCTTCCAGGTGTTTTCGTCCATCACGAGGCGAAAGCCGAGATGCGACATGCTGTTGTAGGGGTCGGTGCCGCGCCGCGCGCTTGGACGGTAGCTCAGGCAGTAAGCTTCATTACAAAGAAACGAGCCGCCGCGTGTCACGCGTTTGGGGGCATCCACGGGGACGCCCTGGTCGGCGGGGTCCCACGAATCTTGCGGGCCGACCGGGTTGTCGATCGTGCTGGTGCTCACCGCTTCACGCCGGAACTGGTCGGCGCGATACCAGTCCGCCACCCACTGCCAGGCGTTGCCGGTCATGTCGGAGAGTCCGTAGCCGTTCGCCGGAAAGGTGCCGACCGGACTCGTGCCAAGCGCGCCACCCGCTTTTGGGCTGACCACAGGGAACGCCTGCGGCTCCTGGCCTTGCCAGACGTTGGCCATCTGCTTGCCGTTCGGCGCGAACTGATTGCCCCAGGCGTAAGTGGCCTGTTCGAGCCCGCCACGCGCGGCGAATTCCCATTCGGCTTCGGTGGGCAGGCGTTTGCCGGCCCATTTCGCATAAGCCTGCGCGTCTTCGTAGGAAACCTGAACGACCGGGTGATCGTCTTTGCCGATGATGTTGCTGTCCGGCCCCGTAGGATGGCGCCAGTTCGCGCCGGGCACATAACGCCACCACTGCGAATAGTCTTCCAGCGGCACGGGTTGGCTGGTTCCGACGAACACCATCGCGCCGGCTACCAGCGCGCTGTCAGGCGGACGCGGTGTGCCGGGCGGCAATTGCACCTTCAGCGTGTCCCAATCGGGTTTCTTCTCGGCGGTGGTGACGTAGCCGGTTGCGTCGACGAATTTGCAGAATTCGGCATTGGTCACGTGATGACGGTCCATCCAGAAACCGTGCACGCGCACCTTGTGGGCGGGACGTTCATTGGGCTGCGCCTGCTTCGAGTCGCTGCCCATCAGGAACTGGCCGCCGGGAACCCATGCCATGCCGAGCGGGCCGTGTGTTCCGTCGCCGTAGACGATTTGCGGATGAGGCTGGGTGCGCGAGGCGACGGCCCAACTGATCGCCGCACCGACACATGCAGGAAGCATGACGAGAAGCACGCCCCACAGGAGCAGCTTGCGATAGCGTGGAGCGGCCGCCGGGCTTGCGGAGCCGTTAGAGCGAACAGCCGTTACCGTGCCATGTTTTCCTGAACTCATTATTCCTTCTCTCAAGCGGGTGGAACTGCTGGCCCTTGGCAAACACAGACCAGTTCTCTTTTTGCACTGAAGAAGCTTAGCGATACGGAATAACGAATTAAGCCGGTAACAAATACGCCGGATGCCGCTTAACGAACGTCACACGCAGGCTATCAATTTTCCAGGTACTTTTCACTCTTTTTTTACTCGCGGGAGAAACTTTGACGGAATGGCGCGCGTGCATTAACGTGTGTGGCGGCGAGCGTCGGCATCCGGGTTGTTTCACCATCCAATGATTGGGGAAATCGAGAGTTATGCGCGAAACGATCCTGCGCTTCGAATCGAGTGTCAACGAAGCGATAGTGGGCCAGCAAACGGTTGTCCGGCAGGTTCTGATTGCGCTTCTGGCCGACGGCCACGTGTTGCTCGAAAGTCTGCCCGGACTCGCCAAAACCCGCACTGTCAAAGCCATCGCCACGCGTCTCGCGGCCACCATGAGCCGCATTCAGTTCACCCCCGACCTGTTGCCGTCCGACATCACCGGCGCCGAAACGTTGCTGCAAAGCGGCACGGAACGCACGCTCAGCTTTCAGCCAGGCCCGATCTTCGGCAATCTGATTCTCGCGGATGAAATTAACCGCGCGCCCGCCAAAGTTCAATCCGCATTATTGGAAGCCATGGAAGAGCGGCAGATTTCCGTCGCCGGAAAAACGCACCGTATGCCGGATCTGTTTCTTGTCATGGCGACGCAAAATCCGATTGAGCAGGAAGGCACTTATCCATTGCCTGAAGCGCAAATGGACCGGTTTCTTCTTAAGGTGCTAATTAGTTATCCGTCGCCGCAAAGTGAAGTGGATATGTTGCGCTTGCTGCGGCGCGAAAGCGGCCAGGCGGACACTGCGCCCAGTGTCCTCGCCCAGGATGTCATTTTCGCGGTGCGTGAGGAAATCCGCCAGGTCGCGGTGGCGCCGGCAATGGACGACTACATTGTGTCGCTCGTCAATGCGACCCGGCATGGCAACGCGCTCGACGCCGACCTCGGCAAATGGATCGAAATCGGCGCGAGTCCGCGCGGTTCGATCGGCCTCGACCGGGCGAGCCGCGTGCAGGCGTGGCTGCAGGACCGCAAGTTCGTCACGCCCGACGACGTGCGCGCCGTCGTTCATCCGGTGCTACGGCATCGGCTGATCCTTTCCTATGACGCCAATGCCGAGAACATCGGCGCCGACGCCGTGATCGACCGGCTGATCGAAAAGGTTGCGGTGCCGGCCTGACATCTGGCGCACTATCAGTATCGTCGCATCGACGCGGGGGATCGCCGTGGTCTTGACGTCCGAATCTGCAAGCACCGCCGCTTCTGCAGCAGAGGGCCGCGTGTACGTCGACGCAGCGCATCTGGCGAAACTCGAGTTTCATGCTCGCGGGCTGAGCTTCGTCGCGCCTGCGCCGGTATCGAGCGTGCTGTCCGGTAGCCACGCGTCGCGGTTGCGCGGCCGTGGACTTAATTTTGAAGAAATCCGTGCCTACCTGCCGGGCGACGATGTCCGTCATATCGACTGGAAAGTTTCGCTGCGTCTCGGCAAGCCTCAGGTTCGCGCTTATACGGAAGAACGGGACCGGCCGCTGCTCGTCGTCGTCGATCAGCGCATGAGCATGTTTTTCGGTTCGCGCCGCGCGTTCAAGTCGGTGGTGGCCGCCGAAGTGGCGGCGCTTGCCGTGTGGATGGGCTTCGCCGCCGGCGACCGGGTCGGCGGCGTGCTGTTCAACGACAGCCAGGTCGTGCGGGTCAAGCCCTTGCGCAGCCGTAGCCGGATCAAGATGCTGTTCGGCGCGCTCGCCACGATGAACCGCGCGCTGCACGCCGAGAGTGAGGCACGCACCGACTACGGACAACTCGACGCGGCGCTCGAGGGCGTGCTCAAGCTGGCCGGCCACGACTACCTTATTTGCATCGTCAGCGATTTTGCGGGGGCGAGCGAGCGCACGCGCAAACTGCTGCGACAACTGTCCGCGCATAACGACGTCGTCGCGGCGATGATCTTCGATCCCTTGTGGCAGAGCATGCCCGAACACCGTGCGCTAGTGGTCAGCGAAGGGCGTCTGCAGGTTGAATTGCGAATCGAGCAGGAGCGGGTGAGGGCGCCGTTGTCCACCTTGTTCAGCGGCCGCACGGCGGAAGTCGCCGAACTGTTGCGCTCGAGCGGCGTGCCCTTGATGGCGCTGTCGACCGCCGAGCCGACCGTCGAACAGGTGCGGCGGCTGTTTGGCGAGCGTGCACGGCCGGCCACCGGGAGCGGCATATGAGCGCCCCGGCGGTTTCTGCATTGGCTCCGCCGGACACGTCCGGGCAACTTCAGCCTTTGCTGGAACTACCGCTGCCGCAGGCGGTGTCGTATGCGCCGCAAACCATCGGCTGGGTTTTCGCCGGATTCCTGCTGCTGGTGCTACTGGCGGTGGCGAGCTGGCTGGTCTGGCGGCAACGCCGGCAGCAGCGCTACCGGCGTGTGGCGTTGGCCGAACTCGCCAGCATCGAAGCGAGTCTTGTTGCGATGCAAACGGATTCCGCCCAACGCGCGAGCGCGCTGGCTGCGATACCGCGTCTCATCAAGCGGACCTCGCTGGCGGTTGCGCCGCGTGAGCAGGTCGCCGCGCTCACCGGTGATGCATGGCTCGCGTTCCTGCAACGTACGCACGGTCGCTTCGACGCGAGAAGCGAGGCGCTACTCGCGCTCGCGAGTTATGCGCCGGCCGACCAGGTTGCCGCTATTTCCGCGGACGAAGCGGCGACGCTCATCAGCCACACCCGCGACTGGATCGAACACCATCATGTGGAAGTTTGATGTCCCGTGGATGTTCGCGCTGTTGCCGCTGCCGCTCTTCGTGTGGTGGCTGGTGCCGGCCTATCGCACGACGGCCTCCGCGGTGCGGGTGCCGTTCTTTCACGAAATGGCGCATGCGGCCGGCGAAAAACCGGCGCCAGGCGGCGTGCGGCTGCGCCGCAACTGGCTGCAGCGTCTGCTGATGCCGCTCCTGTGGGTCTTGCTCGTGATCGCCGCAGCCAAGCCGGTTTATGTCGAAGCGCCCATTGTGCGCGAAGAACCCGCTCGCGATCTGATGCTGGCGATCGATCTGTCAGGTTCGATGGCCACGCGCGACTTCGTCAATGCCGCAGGTGAACGGATGGACCGTTTCAGCGCGGTAAAACGGGTGGTGAGCGACTTCATCGCCAAACGCAAAGGCGACCGCATCGGCCTCGTCGTGTTCGGTGACGCAGCCTATCCGCAGGCGCCGCTCACGCTCGATCACGACGCCGTGCAGGTGCTGCTCGATCAAATGCAGATCGGTATGGCAGGGCCGCGCACGGCCATTGGCGATGCGATCGGCCTGACGGTCAAGCTGATGGCGAACTCGCAGGCGCAGGAGAAAGTGCTGATCCTGTTGACCGACGGCAACGACACCAGCAGCGCGATTCCGCCCGAGCGCGCAGCGGAGATCGCGAAGAGCCATAAGCTGGTGGTGCATACCATCGGTATCGGCGATCCGGACACCACGGGCGAAGACAAGGTCGATCTCGATGCGCTCGCACGCATTTCGAGCATCACGGGCGGCCGGTCGTTTCGCGCACTGGGCCGGCAGCAGGATCTCGCCGACGTCTATGCCACGCTGGACAAACTCACGCCCGAGGAAGTGAAGCGCGAAGTCTATCGCCCGCAGCGCGATTTCTACTGGGTGCCGGCCGCTGCGGCGGTCGCGATTTTCGCGCTCTACCACGTGCTGGCGTTGCTGATCGCCGTGCTGCGTGCGCCGCGTCGCGAGGCGCGGCCCGAGCGCGCAAAAACCGTGGAGGCCAGTCATGGAAATTGATCTGACCGCCTTCCATTTTCTGCGGCCGTTGTGGTTGCTGCTGTTGATTCCCGCCGTGCTCCTGCCGCTCTGCTGGTTTCGCCGCAACAACGTGCGCGCGCGCTGGCGCAATGTCATCGATCCGGCGCTGCTGGAACATCTGATCGTCGGCGATACGAAGCGTCGTGCGATTCAGCCGGTTCACACGCTGGGCCTGCTGCTCGGCATCGGCGCGCTCGCCGCTGCGGGGCCAACCTGGCAGCAGGAGCGTCCGCCGTTCAATCAGGACAAAGCGCCACTCGTCGTCGTGCTGGAACTCGCGCATTCGATGGACGCCACCGACGTGGCGCCCACGCGGCTCGAACGCGCCAGGCAGAAGGTGCTCGATATCGCACGCGCGCGCAAGGGCGCGCGCACCGGACTGGTCGTGTTCGCTTCGAGCGGCCATCTCGTCGTGCCGCCCACCGAAGACCCCGCCATGCTCGAACTGTATGTGCCGGCGCTCTCTCCCTCGCTGATGCCGCGTGACGGCAAGAACGCCACCGCCGGTCTCGATGCCGCCGAGCGTTTGCTGGCGAACGATCCCGCCGCAGGCACGATCGTTTTCATGAGCGACGGCTTCGATACGAATCAGGCCGACGCGTTTGTGCAGAAGGCCAAGTCGATCCGTCATCAACTGCTGTGGCTCGCGGTCGGTACGGAGAACGGCGGCCCGATCCGCGGTCCTGACGGCATGATCGCAATGGACCCGGAAGGACATCCGCTGATGGGCACGTTCGACGCCGCCTCGATTCGCAAAGTGGCGGACGAAGCGGGCATTCCGCTTGCCAGCATGCGCGTGGACGACGATGACGTGGCGTGGGTCCAGCATCGCGCGCAGGCCTACCTCGCGCAAGCGGAGGAGTCGAAGATCGTGCCGCGCTGGAAAGAGTCGGGTTACTGGCTCGTCTTTCCCGTATTGTTGCTCGCGCTATGGGGTTTCCGGCGTGGCTGGAGCGTCAAGTGGCTGCCGGTGGTGCTGATTTCGCTCGCTTTCAGCGCCGTGCCGCGTCATGCGCAGGCGGCCGAATGGCGCTGGGTCGATCTGTTCGCTACACACGATCAGCAGGGGCGCTGGGATGTCGAGCACGGCGATTACAAAGCAGCGGCGCAACGCTTCGACGATCCGATGTGGAAGGGCCGCGCGCAATATCTCGCAGGCGACTACGCCGGCGCGCTCGAAAGTTTTTCGCGTCTGAAGACGGCGCAAGCGTATTTCTACATGGGCAATACGCTTGCGCATCTCGACGACTACGCGGCCGCCATCAAGGCGTATGACAACGCGCTCAAGGTTCAGCCCACGCTGCGCGAGGCGGCGACCAATCGAGCCTTCCTGCAGCGCTTGCTCGCCAAAGACCAGCAGGATGAAATGGACCCGGAGGAGGATCCACCCGATCAGGTGCAGACCGACAAGAAGAAAGGACGGGGCACGTCGGCCGTGATCGAGGGCGCACCGCGGCCGAGCGAAGAGGTCTGGATGCGCAATCTGAATACCTCGCCCGCGGTTTTTCTGCAGCAGCGCTTTGAACAGGAAACCGAAGCAAAGGGAGCGAGCGCGCCATGACAGCGGTTTTCCTGCGGCTTCTACTGGTTATCGCGTGGCTTGGCGCGGCTTGCGCTTCTGCGTCGGTCTTTGCCGACGCCGCGCCGAGGACGCTGGTTCGCGCGCATCTCGAACCGGCCGGCCCGGTCGTTGCGGGCAGTGAGGTCAAGCTCGTCGTCGATCTGTTGACGACCACATGGTTTACCGAAGCGCCGAACTGGCCGCTCTTCACCGTGCCCGATGCAATCGTCAGCCTGCCTGACGAACAGGCGGACAACCTCTCGGAGGATATCGGCGGCGTGCGATGGTTCGGTGTGAGCCGGGCTTACCGCATTGCGCCGCAAGCGGGTAAGACATTCGACATCGCGCCGTTTGCCATTACCGTGTATCCGGGCGGCACGAATACGCCCGTGCAGGTCATGACACCCGCGCTCAAACTCGTCGCGACGCTGCCGCCGGGCGCGGAGGGTATGGGCACCTTTTTCCCGACCACTCGGCTCACAGCCACGCAAACCATCGAGCCGGCGAAGGAACACATCAGAGTCGGCGACGCCGTGACGCGCACGATTACGCAACGTGCCGCCGGCACCGAATCGATGTTGATTCCGCCGGTGAATCTGGGCGACGTCGACGGATTGAAACGCTACGCCAAACCGCCCGCGACCCGCAACATCGTGCAGGACCGGGTGGGGCTCGTGGCGGGCGAGCGAACCGACAGCGTGACCTATACCGCCGATCACAACGGCCGGTTCAAACTGCCGCCCGTAACGATCGAATGGTGGAACACGAAGACGCAGAAGAAAGAGACGATCGAGTTGCCGGGCGTGACGTTTTCGGCCGCGACCGCGCATGAGAAGCCACTGTTCGACATTCCCGTCGAAGCGATGAGCAATGGTTTTCCGCACAGAATCATTGTGATTCACAGCCGGCAGGTGATCATCGGCTGTGCAGTTCTGCTGGGGCTCATGCTGGCGGTCTGGGCGCGCGTGCGCGTTGTCACGTTCCTGAGGCGTACCTGGAAACGTGCAGCCGACGCACGCCAGCGCTACCTCGAAGGCGAGGCCGTTGCGTGGCGCCGGCTGCGTGAGGTTGCGCACCAGGGGGATTGGCGGCGGATCATTCCGGCTTTGTATCGCTGGCTGGACAGGACCCACGAATTCGGACATCCCGCGCGGCTGGAAAGCATCGTTCGCGCGGGCAGCGCGGGCGGTACTGACGATAGGGACGATAGAGGCGTTGCGGATCTCGTCGACGCTGTGGGCGCACACTATGCCGGAGGCGCCACGCGCGAGCTCCGCTGGAAGGACGCCGAAACAGCCCTGCGACGGGTTGAGAGAAAGACAAGATTGCAGCAGGAGGAAGCACAGCCGCTTCCGCCGCTCAATCAATTTTAATTAAAGCAAGCTGCCAGCCCATCGCCTTCCTGACTGTGCGACGGGGAAAGGCGACCGCGTATTTCAGCAATCGCACGGCACACGCAGACCTGATGTGCCGCGCCAATCACACATGCAGCATCGCGCTTCAGGCGAAGGCGACATAAGCCGCCACGAGGATCATGCAGATACCGAACACGCGTCCCTGAATCCGCAACGCGCGTGCGGATCGAAACCGGCGAAGAATCAACTGGCCGCCATAGATCCACGGAAAGTGGCAGACCATGCACACGACGAGAAACGCCGCCGCGAATTGGAAGACTTGCACCGGCAGTGGTTTTGCCGGGTCGAGAAACTGCGAAAACATCACCAGAATCATCGAGTGAATCTTGAGATTGAGGATCACGGATAGAAATCCGTCGCCGGTACGCAGGCGCGAATGATCCTGCTCGCTGCTGTTTGCGGAGTGGGCCGACGAACGAAAAAATCCCCAGGCAAGATAGAGCAGATAGACGGTGCCCGCCCACTTGAGCACCATCTGAATTTCAGGGTGGCCGTGCAATACCTTGCCGAGCCCCATTCCGTAGACGAGGCACAGCACCAGATTGGCGATCTCGAAGCCGGCCCAGAAGGGAATCGAACCGGTCACGCCGTAGCGGCCGCCGGCGGTCGCGAGGACCGTGTTGCCGGGACCGGGGCTGACGACCATCGGTACGGTGTAGCCAAGAAACAGAATCCAGATGTTCCATGCAATCATCGATTGGCCTCATGTCGACAGGGAGCCGGGGACTTCACGTTTGCCCGCGGAGTGTGTGATTAGAAGCGACTTCCTCCTGCACCACAAACGGGTTATCTTCATGCTCTCGATAAACCAAGGTAATCGACCAGCCCATGCGACGCCTGCCTCCGCTAGGTGCGCTGCGTGCCTTTGAGGCCGCGGCGCAGCATCTGAGCTTTACCCGTGCCGCTGCCGAGCTGTGTGTGACGCAGGCGGCCATCAGTCATCAGATCCGCCAGCTCGAGGCGTGGTTGGGCTTTCGCCTGTTCGAGCGGCGCGGGCATGCGCTGAAGCTCACCGCAAAGGGCCAGGCCTATCTTCCGGAACTGGCCGGCGCGCTCGATCGCATCGCGGCGGCAACGCTGCGTCTCATGGAGCCCGATGCGCGGCCGCTGCGCATTACGGTGCTGCCGTCGTTCGCTTCGCGATGGCTGGTGCCGCGTCTTGATGCGTTTCGCGCCTTGCATCCGGACATCGACGTGCGCCTCGATGCTTCGGCCGATGTGTGGACGTTTGCAACGGAGCGCTTCGATCTCGGCATTCGCTCGGGACTCGGGAAATGGGCCGGTGTGAAAGCCGACCTGATTGCTCGTGAAACGCTGAGTCCGGTCTGTAGTCCGGCGCTCGCCGAGGGGCCGCCCGCCATTCGTGTTCCGGCTGACTTGCGCCGTGTCCGCTTGCTGTACGACACGCCGCGAGAAGCGTGGCGGCATTGGTGCGACGAGGCGGGGATCAGCGGACTCGACCTGGAGACGGGCGCATCGTTTAACGACGCAGGCCTCGCGTTGCAAGCCGCTGTGAATGGACAAGGGGTTGCGTTAGGCCGGCTCATGCTCGCCGCAGACGACCTGCATGGCGGTCGACTGGTGCAGCCTTTCGACGTCGTGCTGCCTAACGACTACAGTTACTGGCTGGTTTATCCGCCTGCGGCGCTGGAGCGCGCCAACGTCGTGGCGTTCCGGACATGGCTGCTCTCGGAGGCGAAGCAGAGCGCGGAGCCGGTCGCCATCTTCTAGCGGCCCGCTACCGGTTCCGGTTTTTACGTCAACCGCCTTCGAATCCGCAGGACTGGCACAATCGGGTGATCTTCGATTCGCTTGGGAATCTTCATGCCAGATGCTGTTCCGTCTTCGCCGCCCGCATCCGCTTCACGACGTATCGGCCCTCTGTTCGCCCTGTTTCCCTTCCTGCGCCCCTATGCGGGCCGCTGGGCGCTCGCGTTCCTCGCGCTGGTGACTTCGGCGGGCGCCACGCTGGTGTTGCCGGTGGCGTTCAAATACCTGATCGACCGTGGCTTCGCGGGGGGCGACCGGGCGCACATCGACCGGTATTTCTTCGCGCTATTCGTCGTTTCGCTGGTGCTGGCCGCCGCCACGGCGCTGCGCTTCTACCTCGTGTCATGGCTGGGCGAGCGGGTCACGGCCGACTTGCGGCGTGCTGTCTACGACCACGTGCTGGGGATGAGTCCACAATTCTTCGAAACCACGCAGACCGGCGAGGTGCTGTCCCGGCTCACCGCCGACACCACTTTGATCCAGACGGTGGTGGGCACCAGTCTGTCGCTGGGACTGCGCAACTTCTTCCTGTTGACCGGTGGCGTCGCGATGCTGGCGGTGACGAGCCCGGTGCTTTCCGGCTACATCATCGCGACGCTGGTCGTGGTGGTCGCGCCGATCGTGATCTTCGGCCGGCGCGTGCGGCGGCTCTCGCGCGCGAGCCAGGACAAGATCGCGAACACGAGCGCGCTGGCGGGCGAGGTGCTCAATGCGATGCCGACCGTGCAGTCGTATACGCAGGAGCCCTTCGAGGTGCGGCGCTTTGCCGGCGCGGTGGAGGCAGCCTTTGAGACTGCGCTTACGCGCATTCGCGCGCGCGCCTGGTTGACCGCGGTGGTCATCGTGCTGGTGTTCAGCGCCATTGTGTTCGTGCTGTGGCTCGGGGCGCAGGCCGTGCTGGCCGGGCGGATGACGGCGGGCCAGCTGTCCCAGTTCATTCTCTATGCGGTGTTCACGGCCGGCGCCGTGGGCGCGGTTGCCGAGGTGTGGGGCGATCTGCAGCGCGCGGCCGGCGCCACCGAGCGGTTGCTGCAACTGCTGGCGGCGCGCTCGCCGGTGGTGCAGGCCGACACCACGGTCGCACTGCCGGCGCGTGGCGAGGGCATCCGTTTCGACAATGTCAGTTTCTCGTATCCGTCGCGTCCCGGCATCGCCGCGCTCTCCGCACTCTCGCTCGACGTCCGTCCGGGCGAACATGTCGCCCTGGTCGGGCCGTCGGGCGCAGGCAAGACCACGCTGTTCCAGCTGCTGCTGCGCTTTTACGATCCGCAGTCCGGCAGCATTCTGATCAACGGTATTCCGACGCGTGACGTGCCGCTCGTCGAGTTGCGCAAGGAAATCGGCGTGGTGCTGCAGGAATCGGTGATTTTTTCCGGCAGCGTGCTCGACAACATCCGCTATGGCGCACCGGACGCCACCCTCGCGCAAGTCCAACGGGCTGCCGATATGGCCGCTGCGGCCGGCTTTATCGACGAACTGCCGCAAGGCTACGACACCTTTCTCGGCGAGCGCGGCGTGCGGCTCTCCGGTGGACAGCGCCAGCGCATTGCGATTGCCCGCGCGATTCTGAAGAATCCGCCCATTCTGTTGCTGGACGAAGCGACCAGCGCGCTTGATGCCGCCAGCGAACGGCTGGTGCAGAAGGCGTTGGACAATGCCGCGCAGAACCGCACCACGCTGGTCATTGCGCACCGTCTTGCGACCGTGCAACAGGCCGATCGCATTGTCGTGCTGGAACACGGCCGCATCGTTGCGCAGGGCCGTCACGCCGAGCTCCTTTTGAGTTCGCCGCTCTATGCCCAGCTCGCTGCCTTGCAGTTCGGCGAGCAGTTGGGGCAGACGGCGTAGCGAGGCCGGGTAAACACCCAGACTATTTCGTTCGGACGGAAAGCAGGCAGAAGGCGTTGGTTTTTTATACTCCACGCAAGCGTTGCATCAGACGATCCGTAGCGAACGGACAGGTGCTTCGCAACCGGAGACACGCTGATATGCCATCGTTCGCCCGCCTCATGGCGCTCGCCTCGAGCGCCTGTGCGATCCTGTTCTGGACACCCCATGCCGAAGCGGAAAAGCTGACGCTGATGACCGGCGGCGCGTCGAAGATCATCTATCTGCCCGTCACGCTGGCATCGCGGCTCGGCTATTTCCGCGATGAGGGTCTGGATGTCGACGTCCTCTCGGAGCCCGCCGGCGTCGACACCGCGACCGAACTGATCGCCGGCGCGATTCAAGGCGCGGTGGGTTTCTACGACCATACGGTCGATCTTCAGAGCCGCGGCCTGGAAGTCGAGGCCGTCGTCGTTCTGGCACAGTCCGCGGGACTTGCCGAACTCGCGTCGACCCAGGTTGCCAGGCCGATGCGGACAATGGCCGACGCACGCGGCCGAAAACTCGGCGTGACGGGTTTCGGCGCTTCCACGTATTTCCTGAGCCGCTATCTTGCGCAGGACGCCGGCCTGGCGGCGAGCAGCTACACGGTGGTGCCGCAGGGTCCCGGCGACGGCTTCGCCGATGCGATGATGAAAGGATCGATCGACGCCGGCATGGTCGAGGAACCCACCGCATCGAGGCTGCTGGACGCAGGCGCGGCGCGGGTGCTGGTGGACATGCGCAGTATCGAGGGCACGCGCACGGCGCTTGGCGGCCCGTACGCCGGCGCGTGCCTGTACGCGCCGCGCAAGTGGGTCTCCGCTCACCCGGACGCAACGAGAAGGCTCGTCCGGGCGCTGGTACGCGCACTCGCATTCATTTCTTCGCACAGTGCCGGCGATATCGTGGCCGTGTTGCCGCGGGATTTCGTCGGCACGAACGAGCCGCTCTATCTGCAGGCGCTTGCTGCCACGATGCCCTCGTTTTCGCGCGATGGCAGGATGCCCGACGGCGCGCCGCAGACCGTACTGCGCGTGCTGGCCGCGGTCAACCCCGCCATCGAGCCGCGTCATGTCGATCTGACGCGAACCTATACAAACCGGTTTGCCGATGAGGCCAAAGCGGCGGCGGGCCGCTGATGACCGGCTAACCCTTCCTTTTCCCTAGTCAACGAAGCAGGATCTGGTGGCTTGAATGGCCGCCGGGGATGCGTTCGTCCCTCACTTTCGGGGTCACCATGACATCTTCAACTTCAGCAGCTTCAACAAACGAAACAACGGCTATGGACACGCCGCACGCTTCGAGGGAATCGCGCATGCGCTCGGTGTTCCGCGTCACCAGCGGCAACTTTCTCGAGATGTACGACTTTACGGTTTATGGGTATTACGCGGCGGCGATCGCCGCCACCTTCTTTCCGACCGGCAACGAATTTGCGTCGCTGATGCTCGCGCTGTCGGTATTTGGCGCTGGTTTTCTGATGCGCCCGATCGGTGCGCTCGTGCTGGGCGCGTACATCGATCATCACGGCCGTCGCAAGGGTTTGATTCTGTCGCTGATGCTGATGGCGGTCGGCACCGCTTGTGTTGCATTCGTGCCGAGCTACGCGTCGATCGGTCTGGTCGCGCCCGCTGTCGTGCTGTTTGGGCGGCTGTTGCAAGGATTTTCCGCTGGGGTCGAACTGGGCGGCGTGTCGGTCTATCTGTCGGAGATCGCGACCAAGGGGAATCGCGGCTTCTATTGTTCGTGGCAGTCCGCGAGCCAGCAGGTGGCGGTGGTGTTTGCGGCGTCGCTGGGCGTGCTGCTGAACCGCCTCATTCCTGCGTCGGAGATGAACACATGGGGCTGGCGTATTCCGTTCGTGATCGGCTGTCTGATCGTGCCGTTCCTCTTTTACGTGCGCCGTTCGCTGCGGGAGACCGACGAGTTCGTCGCGCGCCGCCATCATCCGGGGATGGCCGAAATCGCCCGGTCGATGGTGCGGCATTCACGGCTTATCGTCGCCGGCATGGGGCTCGTGATCATGACGACGGCGTCGTTCTATCTGATTACCGCGTACACGCCGACGTTCGGCAAGGTCGTGCTGAAGCTGTCGTCGCTGGATTCGCTGCTGGTCACGGTGTGTGTCGGCGTATCGAATTTCGTGTGGCTGCCGATCGCGGGCGCCGTGTCTGATCGCGTGGGGCGCCGTCCTGTGCTGCTTGCCTGTACCGTGCTCGCGATCCTCACTGCCTATCCGGCGATGCAATGGATGGTCGCGCAGCCGTCGTTCGGGCGTCTGTTGCTGGTCGAACTCTGGCTCTCGCTGCTCTATGCGTGGTACAACGGCGCGATGATCGTCGCGCTAACGGAACTGATGCCGGTGCATGTGCGGACCACCGGGTTTTCGATGGCGTACAGTCTCGCCACGGTGATCGGCGGCTTTACGCCTGCGATCTCGACGTGGCTGATTCATACTACCGGCGACAAGGCTTCGCCGGGCGCATGGATGACATTTGCAGCGCTTTGCGGAGCGACCGCGACGCTGGCCCTGTACCGTTCGACTCAGGCGCGGGAACAGTATCGAACGGCATGAACGCTTTGGGGATAGATACGATGAGGCTACTGCTCGTCGAAGACAATGATCAACTCGCGCACTGGCTCGCGAAAATTCTGCGCGATGACGGCTTCATGCTCGATCGCGTCAGCGACGGCGAAGCAGCCGAAAGCGCGCTGCGCGCCGTGCCGTACGACGTCGTGCTGCTCGATCTGAATCTGCCGCAACTGTCGGGCAAGAGCGTATTGCGCCGCATGCGCGAGCGTGAAGATACGACGCCCGTGTTGATCCTGACGGCAACCGGCGCCGTCGACGAGAAAGTGGTGTGCCTCGGCGCCGGTGCGGACGACTACATCGTGAAGCCATTCGATGCGCGCGAGCTGGTCGCGCGGGTGAAGGTGCTCGCGCGGCGGCAGGCGCCGTCGCGCTCGAACCGGCTCAAATGCGGCAATCTCACCTACGACATGGACCGTTGCCAGTTCGCCGTCGAGGGCGAACCGCTCACGCTGACGCCACGCGAGCACGCGGTACTCGAGGCGCTGATCCTGCGCGCGAAAAAAACCGTTGCCAAGACCATGCTCGCGGATTCGCTCAGCAACGCCGACGCGCCGACCAGCGAAGACGCCATCGAAATCTATGTGTCGCGGCTGCGCAAGAAGCTCGAGAAGAGTACCGCGACCATCATCACGCTGCGTGGCCTCGGCTATCTGCTTGAAGACGGCGCCGATGACGAATAGCCTGCGATTGAGGCTGCTGTTGTGGCTGCTGTTGCCGATGACCGTATACGTTGTCGCTGCGGGACTGATTGCACGCGACAACGCACAGCGAACGGCATGGCTGCTGCAGGACGAGGCATTGTTATCTTCTGCGCGCGTGATGGCGGGCGATATCCAATGGGAGAACGGCTATCTGCACGCGGAGATATCCCCCAGCGCGATCGAGATACTCAGCTCGCCATACGGCGACCTGGTCTATTTCAGCATTCGCGAAGTGGGCGGCGCGACTATCGCAGGGACGTCGGATTTTCCGCTGCGCGTGCCCGGCGATTCGCCCTTGTGGTACGACGCGACCGTGAGTGGACATCCGATCCGCGCGGTGTCGCTGATCCGCCCGATGTACGACGCGGGCGCGACCAGGCCGGTCGTCGTGTCGGTCGGGCGTACCCTGCTTCAACGCGATGCCACCGCCGCCGCGCTATGGCGGCCGCAGATGCTGCATTTCGCCGGCATCGTGGCGATCGCGGTGGTGCTGGTTTGCGTCGGGCTCACCTTCGAATTGCGTCCGTTGATGAGACTCGCGAACGACATGCTCGGGCGCGCGCCGAACGCGTCGTTGCGGGTGCGGGCCGATCCATTGCGCAATGAATTGCGTCCGATCGTCACCGCGTTCAATCAGTGCCTCGATATCATCGAGCGGAAAACCGCGATGCAACGGCGCTTCATTGCCGATGCGGCGCATCAGTTGAGAACGCCGCTCACGTTGCTTGGTACGCAATTGCAGTATGCACGCCGCCAGGACGATCTCGTGCAGGTGAAAGAGACGCTGGCGGCCATGCACCGCAGCAACCTCTCGCTGGTTGCGCTGACCAATCAGCTGTTGCTGCTCGCGCAGGCGGAAGCTGCGGACTATGCCGACTTCGAAGGTGCGCCGGTCGATCTGCGCGCGGTCGCGACCGGGACCATTGAGCAGCTTGCATTGCTCGCGCAGCGCCGGCAGGTTGAACTGTCGGCTGAACTCCGCGAGCCTGCCGAGGTGATGGGAAACGAGCCGCTGCTGTCCGTGCTGCTGTTCAACCTGCTCGACAATGCCATTCGCTACACGCCCGCTGGCGGACATGTCGCACTCAAGATCGATTCGACGAACGGGCGAGTCGCCCTGACCATCACGGACGAAGGACCGGGTATCGGCGCTGAGCTTCGTGAACGCGTTTTCGAACCATTCTTTCGAGCCTCCACCGAAGAGGGCAGCGGGCTTGGGTTGTCGATCGTGCGGGAGATTGCCCGTGCGCATCGGGCTGAAGTTGCATTGGGTGATGGAACGGCCGGGCGGGGCCTGGTGGTTTCGGTGGTTTTCCCGGCCGTTCGAGGGTGAGTCTACGCGAAACATTCGCGACGTGATGCCGCTCTCCACCTGCAGCGCCGGTTCGTTGCGATGCGTTGTATCGAGCTTCGAAAGCAGGCGCTAAGACTTCAGTGCGACCACGGTACCCGCGTTGTCACTTCACGCCGTGCTTTGCCTGCCAGCGTTGCATGAACGCGATCTCATCATGCTGCGCCTTGATGATGTTTCGAGCCAGGCGCTTCAACTCGGGATCCTTGCCGTATTTCAATTCGACCTGCGCCATTTCGACCGCGCCTTGATGATGCGGAATCATGTGAGCGACGAAGTCCTTGTCGGCATCGCCCGTGTAGGCCGGTGCATCCATGGCCTGCATCATTTTCTCGTCAGCGTCCTTGAACGCTTGCGTCGATGCGTTCGACCCGGCGTCCGCCGAACCGGACATGTCCATGCCAGGCATCGATGCACCCTGCTGGGCGTAGACGGGCGCCGTAGCGACAGCAAACGCGACGCCGCTGAAAAGGCAAAGGGCACGGAATGCACGAAGGTTTTTCATATTGGATTTTCGTTCGGAAAAAAGTGATAAAAGGCGACCATGATGCCCCGAACAGGGCGCCTGGATCAATCCGCCAGACATAGACTGATGCGATTTGCCTAGCCTTTGAGCGAAGGATGGAAACCCGCCGCCTCGATGGCCTCGATGAGGCGTCGCGGCGGCAAGGTCGACGTGACCGTCACGATTTTAACGGCGACATCGACGTCGAGTTCCGCCGCGGGGTCGAGGCCGGTCACTGCACGAGTAACGGCGTTGGCGCATCCGCCGCATGACATATCCGGGATTTCGAATTCCATTTCCTGCCTCCGATGAGAAATCAGAACTCGAGCGTAGACCTTCCCACGGCGGGAAGGTCAAGCCTATATGTCTGTTCTTTCATGCTGCCGTCAGCCGCGGCCCTATTGATGAAAAAATCGTCTCAGGCCGGCTGATCGCCTCCAGGGAAAACCTTACCGATCCTTTGTACGCCGGCTCACCAAGACACGCCAAACTTTACGTGGCCAACCTCTTGAGATGTTATGCTGAAGCGTCCGTTCCTTCACAGCAGACAGGTCCGTGCCATTTTAAAAAATACCTAATTAATTAGGAGCCAGGCATGTTGAGAAAGGTGGTCGATCGGGCGAAAAAGATCCGACGCAGCGAGGGGTTCAAGCATTCAGTGGCTATGCCGCGCCGGATATCGCTTCATGCTACCCAGCGTTTGAACAGGGGAATCTTTTCCATCGAGATTCAGGAGAACTCCGGTTTTTTCTCCGTGATGCAGATGGTCCTGTTTATTCTGATGTATTGCGATGAGAAATGCCTCACCCCGTGCATTAGCGCACGCGGCGGCCTGTATGGCGACGCGGAAGGAAAGCTGGACTGGTTCTCGGCTTTCTTCGAGCCCGTGCACGCCGCAGCGGGAACCACGATCACTCATAAGGTGAGAACGTCGACCGTTCGCGATCTTGTCCAGTTGGGCTTTCGTCAGCGCTATGAAGCCCGGCTTCAACTCAGAAGCGCAAGCGAACTCTTCTTCGCGCACTATCGGCTGACGGCGCATATCGTCGAAGAAGTCGACGCGATCTGCCAACAGCTCGGGCTCGGCACGTCGACTCTCGGCGCGCATTTTAGAGGGACTGACAAGACGCAGGAAGCCGTGCCGGTTTCATGGGGAAGCTTCTGCCGGCAGGTGGAATCCACACTTGTGGAAAACCCGCACTTGAGCACGATTTTCATATCGAGCGACGAACAGGCGTTTATCGATTTCTTTGTCGCGTGGCCATTCAACAAGCCGGTCCGGGTCGCACCGGCGAAATACCTTGCCTGTGGCAGCACCCCCGTTCACTTCAGCGGCTACCCGGGACTCGAAATAGGCCGCGAGGCATTGGTTTCCAGCCTGCTTCTGGCCCATTGCGGGTTTCTCGTGAAGACGCCGTCCTATCTGTCCGCATGGTCGAAGATATTCAATCCCTCTCTTCCGGTGAAGCTCGTCTCGCCTCCGCGCCCGGATGCATTCTGGTTTCCCGATAGCCAGCTCTGGCTCGAACAGGCTGCGCACGACAAAGCGGCTCAAGCGGCATAAGCCGCACAAGCTGCTTACGTGGCGGCCCCGATGCTGATTCTGTTCGCTTACCTCGCGTATTGTCGGCGTGAATTCGACACCGCATGATCATTGCCCCGTATAACCCACGGGCGCTGTGTACTTGCCCTGAATCGCATTCGCGTTCGCCAGCACAACATAAATCGGCGACTCCGTCAGCGTGAGATTCACGACGCCGTTCGTGTAGCTCACCTGGCTGACATTGCCCATCATGTCGATGACGCTCACGGTGCCGCTCGTGCCGGTCGAATTCACGGTCAATGCATAGCTGGTGCTATAGGTCGAACTGTAGGTACCCGACGACGTCGGCCAGTTCGAATTGTTGTGCGTCCAAAGCGCCGCGATCACTGCGCCGGCGTTGAGTTGCTGGAATGCGTAGCCATACACCATCGAAGGAAGCCCGTTGAGACGCCCGAGCGTTTGCGTGCCGTCCAGGACACGCGTTAGTGCGGCGAAGGCGAGGGCTTGTGGTTTGGGGCTTAGATTCGTCGCGCCGTATTGCCCCTGTGGATCGGCGAGATCGAAGAACGTGCCGATGCCCACGTCAACGGGATAATCCGCGCCGTAGAAGAAGTACGTGACCTGGGCACCTTCGCCGAGAATGATCAGGTGCGCGCGCAATGCGACTGCGGCTTGCCCGTACAACTGGTTGGCCGGTGGATAGCTCGGCCCATAAGCGGCGCCGGAGTCGTAGGTGATGCCGAGTTCGGTCACCCACAAGCGCATGTTCGGCTTGAGCGTTTGCATCTGCGAACGCAACGACCTCATCTGCTGATCGAGGGCATTCGCGACATTCGCGGGATTCGGATCGGTATCGTATTGTTCGGGCGGATGCGCCGCGAACGTGCCGGCGTTGTAATAGCCATGCGTCGTCACACCGTCGATGTAATTGCCGAGCCCTAGCGATGCGTAGGTGGCGAGATATCCCTGCGTACATTGCGTCGAGCAGTTGGCGGGAAAGACATTGGTTGTGCCCATCACGACCGCGTTGGGATCAGTCGAATGCAAACCTTTATAGACGGCCGCGTACATTGCGACGAAATTCGCGGTCGAATCGACCCATTGGGGCTCCCACGTCACCTGGTAGTAGTTGTATTGCTGATTGGGAAAATACTGCTGACGGATCGCCGCGCTGTCGGTGCCCACACGCGCCATGTAGTTCTGGTAGTAGGTTTCGTTTGACGGTGCGTTGGTGTCGTCCTGGAACGCGCCGGTCGGACTCGCCCACGCGGGAATGCCGTCCAGCCTGATGAGCCGCATGATCTTGCCGTTCGTGTAGAACGGATCGAGATCCGATAGGGCAGGCGTCCACGTATTCGCAGCGTTGGGCTCCATGGCGGACAGTTCACGGTCGTCGATCGTTTGGGAGATGCCGAGCGCTGTGAGCATCGGGCCATTGTCGTTGAAGCCCTGCATGCCGAAGCGGTGCTGCTCCTGGTGCGCATAGCTGACTGACGGTATCGTGCCGGACAGGTTCGGCAGGATGCCGAACGTGGCGATGCCGGTTGGACGCGTGCCGAATTGCGGCAGCGTGCCGCCTGCGTGCGACAGCGTCGCTGTGATCGCGAAGTAACCCGCCGCGCTGCTCTGGCACGACAGCGTGCTGGTCCGCGTTCCGCTCGCAACGGCGAACGAACCGCTGCCCTTGATGTTGCCCAGTTGATCCTGCATCGACCAGACGACGGTGTCCGCCGATTTCGCCGCGGTGACGAACGATACCTGGAAGCTGCTGCCCTGATTGAACAGGCGCGTGCCGTTGCTGCTCGGTGTATCGGAGACGATCAGGCCATTGGCGGTGCCGCCGGCCGTTGTCGTCGGTGCTGCGCAGGCGATGGAAGATGTCGGTGTTGGTGTTGGTGTTGGTGTTGGTGTTGGTGTTGGTGTTGGTGTTGGTGTTGGTGTTGGTGTTGGTGTTGGTGTTGGTGTTGGTGTTGGCGTTGGCGTTGGCGTTGGAGTCGGAGTCGGAGTCGGAGTCGGCGTAGGCGTAGGCGTAGGCGTCGGAGTAGGCGTCGGCGCAGGCGTAGGTGTCTTCGGAATCCAGCAGAACTTCGAAACGCCGAACGCCGGGTCGGTGCCAAAAGCCGTATTGCTGCAAGTCACGCCATTAGTGAAAACTTCGCTCACGTTATTCGCAGTCGTGCTCGCGCCATAGAGCACGGTCATTTTTCCGCTGAACGAACAGCGCGCGTTTTCGACAGCGCATTGCGTCCACGCACCACCGGGACTGGGCGTCGGAGCCGGAGCAGGCGTTGGAGTGGGAGTTGGCGTGGGCGTGGGCCCCGAGGTGCTTTTGTACCAGCAGCTCTTCCCATACCCAAACGCGGGATCCGTACTCGACACCGCTCCCGTCGAGCACTGCACCCCGCCGGTGAACGGGCCATTGATATCGTATTGAAGCGTAGGCGAAGTGGCGCCGTAGACGACGTTCGCCGTGCCGGTGAACGAACAGAATTGACCTTCGGCGGCACAGTACGTGTACGTTGTTCCGCTGATCGTGAGCGAGCTTTGCGCATGAGCCGCGCCAACCAACATGCCGCCCACGGGCGCAAGCATCAGAAGCGCGCGTTTCATTCCGGACTCCGCGAATAGATGTCGTCAGAGATGCCCGCGCGTCAATTGAGTGCGTCGAGCAGTCGAGGCGTGATCACTGCTGGGGAACGAAGACAACGAGCTTTAGTTAAGTCGATTTGACGGCCCAGGAACGGACAACAAAAAGCTCTTTCCAGCAAAATCGACTTGCACGGACCCGATAACCGTAGATTTTTCTCAATTCACCTCTATTCGTATGAATAAAGCAGGTAGCGCACGCACGCTTTCCGATGGCGAAACACGCGCGCAAGTCGCTTTTACTTGCAGAAAAGTTCGTTTTGACACTGCTTCAAACTTCCCCCCTCGCGATTGACACTGCTTGACTGTCCCGTTCGGGTGTCGTCCCGATAATTGCCCCCAGTGCGGTCGGTTTGAGTGCAACGCCATTGCTGAACCTGCCACACACACGGTCTTTCAATACGACGTATTACTCATCAATGGGGATAACCATGAAATTCACGCGCTTGGGCGTTCTCGCTACGGCCATTGCCGCAGCAGCCGCCATGCCGGCCATTTCGCAGGCCGCGGACGGCACCATCACATTCACGGGTCAGATCACCAGCCAGACCTGCACGATCAGCGGTAACGGCGGCGGCAAGAACTTTACCGTCACGCTGCCGACCGTCTCGACCTCGGCGCTCGCCACGGCCGGCACGACCGCGGGCCGCACGCCGTTCAACATCGCACTGTCGAACTGCACGCCGAATTCGGGCAACGTGTCGACTTATTTCGAACCGGGCGCCACGGTCGATACGACCACCGGACAACTGATCAATGCCTCGGGTACGGCGACCAACGTCGAAATCGGCCTGCTCAACGGCGACAGCAGCGTCATCACGCTGGGCGCCGCTCAGGCCTCGCAGAACTCGAAGGCCGTCGCGTTGGCAAGCGGTGCGGCCACGCTCAAGTACTTCGCGCAATACGTGGCAACCAATGGCGCGTCGACGGCGGGTACGGTTAATACGACCGTCATGTACTCGATCGTCTACCAGTAAAGCAGGACGCTACGGGGCGGTGGCCGGCGCCCGCGAGAGGCGCCGGCTGTCGAGGAGATCAGAGCGAACCACGAGTTCGCCACGCAATCAGGATAACGAAATGGCAATGCGAAAGAAATTATCAAAGGCGATGACGGTTTTCGCATTGTCATGGTTGGTGAGCAGCGCGCATGCGGGTGTCGTGATCAGCGGCACGCGCGTGATCTATCAGGCACAAGAGCGTGAAGTCACCGTCAAGCTCAGTAACGAAGGTGACGCACCGGCGCTGGTTCAGGTGTGGCTCGACACGGGCAATCCGAACGCGATGCCGGACGAATCGAAGGTGCCGTTCACCTTGACGCCGCCGCTTTTTCGCCTCGATCCGAAGAAAGGGCAGAGCCTGCGTCTGATCTACACGCAGGAACCCTTGCCGCAAGACAAGGAGTCCCTGTTCTGGCTCAACGTGCTTGAAGTGCCGCCGCGCGCGGCCGCCAGCGCCACAGCGGACGATCCGAATTCGCTGCAACTGGCGTTCCGTTCGCGCATCAAGCTGTTCTTCCGCCCGGCGGGGCTGCCGGGCAATGCGGACGAAGCCGCCGCGAAAGTCAGCTGGAAATTCGTGCGCAAGGACAACGGCGCCTACGCGCTCGAGGCGACCAATCCCACGCCTTATCACGTGACGTTCAGCAAGATCGTCGCCAGTGAGAGCACGACGAGCTGGACCAGCGACAAGGGCGGCATGGTCGACCCCGGCGCGAGCGCGGACTTCGACATTGGCAACGTTGCGCCGCTCGCAGCCGTACCGGCGCAAGTCGACTACACGTTCATCAACGACTACGGCGCCGGCGTCCCCGGCAAAACGCTGCGTGACGGGACGCGCAAGTAATCATGCGCACCCGGGAATACTCTTCGCGGCCGCGCGCCGGAAACTGGTTCGCGCTCAGGCGCAGCCATGCCGTGATGCTCGGCGCACTGGCCGCCTGGGGCGCGCCGCCCGCATTCGCCGACACCACGACGCTTGCTGGCGTACAGTTCAACAGCGAGTTTCTGATGAAACCGAAAGGCCAAAGCGTCGACGTGTCGCGTTTCGAGCGAGGCAATCCGGTGCAGCCCGGCGAGTACACCGTCGATCTCTACGTGAACGGAAACTGGGTCGGCCACGACACGCTGCGTTTCGTGGCACGGGAAGGCGCGGGGAACGCCGTGCCGTGTTTCAGCAAGGCGCTGATCGAGCGCCTCGGTCTGGACTTTTCGGCGCTGTCGGACAGGGGCCGAGGCGAACTCGCGAAAGCTCAGGCGGGTGAGTGCGCGAACGTTGCCGATCTCGTCGACGGTGCCTCGCAATCCTTCGACCTGTCCGATCTGCGGCTCGATCTGAGCATCCCGCAGGCAGCGTTGCTGCGCAATCCGCAAGGCTATGTCAGCCCCGAGTTCTGGGACGAAGGCGTGACTTCGGCCACCTTGGGTTACAACCTGAATTCATTTCGCGTGACGGGTTCGGGTTCCGCGGGGTCGTCAAATACGCAGACCTATCTCGGCCTGAATAGCGGCATCAACGTCGGCAGCTGGCACTTCCGGCAGAATTCCGCGCTGACGTGGCAATCGAATGGACCACGCACGTATCAGAATATCGCGACCTACGTGCAGCACGATCTGCCGTCGATTCGCAGCCAGCTGACGCTCGGTGATGCCTTTACCGATGGCGCGGTGTTCGACAGCATCGGCATTCGCGGTGTTGAACTCGCGAGCGACGACCGCATGTTGCCGGACTCGCTGCGCGGCTATGCGCCGCTGATTCGCGGCGTGGCAATGACCAACGCGCGCGTGAGCGTCACGCAGAACGGCAACAAGCTGTACGAGACGACGGTCGCGCCGGGCGCCTTCGAGATCAACGATCTGTACGCCACTGGTTACGGCGGCAACCTGCTTGTCACGGTCACGGAAGCCGACGGCAGTCAGCACAGTTTCTCGGTGCCCTATGCGTCGGTCGCACAATTGCTGCGTCCGGGCATCACGCGCTTCAATGTTGCCGCGGGGCAGCTTCGCGATGCACAGGTCAATCAGCACGACAATCTCCTTCAGGGGACGGTGCAGCACGGCTTTAACAACGTCATCACGGGCTACGCAGGGACGATCGTCGCCGAAGGCTATCTGGCGGGGCTGCTCGGCGCGGCGGTCAACACGCCGCTGGGCGCGGTCGCGTTGGACGTGACCGAGGCGCGGGCCAACATTCGCGGCGTGACCAACACCACCGGCCAGAGCGTGCGAATCAGCTACAGCAAGCTGGTGCCGGCCACCGACACGAACTTCACCGTTGCCGCCTATCGTTATTCGTCGAGCGGTTTCTGGGCGTTGCGCGACGCCATGCTGGCGCGCAGCGCGGTTGCCGGAGGGCAGGATCCGAGCGCGGTCGACCGTCAGCGCAATCAGGTCCAACTGACGATGAACCAGACCTTCGGCAATGGCTGGGGCAATGCCTATGTGGTCGGCTCGACGCTCGATTACTGGAATCGCGGCGGCACCACCACGCAATTCCAGATCGGCTACAACAACGTGTTGCGCGCGCTCGGCACCAACTTCAGCTACAACGTGTCGCTGTCGAGGCAGCGCGACGGCCTGACTGGACAGATGAACAATCAGCTTTTCGCGAGTGTCTCGATTCCGCTCGGCACCGGCCAGCATGCGCCGACCTTGTCGACCAGCTTCACGCACAACAGTCAGAGCGGTTCGTCCGAGCAGGCAATGCTGAACGGCTCGGCCGGCGTGGATAACGAATTCACCTATGGCGTGACGGCAAACCATGCGCCGGGCTCGAGCGCTGGCGGCGTGAACGGCCAGTACCGCAGCCCGTACGCGACGCTGGCGGCGAGCGCAAGCGGTGGCTCCGGCTACTCGCAAGTGTCGGCGGGGGTGACCGGCGCAATCGTCGCGCATCCGGGCGGCGTGACCTTCGCCAACGATCTGGGCGACACGATCGGCGTGGTGGAGGCGAAAGACGCGAAGGGCGCCCGCATCACCAATTCGTCCGGCGTGCGTATCGACAACTTTGGCTACGCGGTGATTCCGTATCTGACGCCGTACAGCCTGAACACGGTCGAAATCGATCCAAAGGGAATCCCGCTCGACGTCGAATTCAAGTCGACCAGCCAGCAGATCGCGCCGCGTGCGAACTCGGTGGTGATGATTCACTTCGGCACGGTGACCGGCAGGGCGGCGGTGATCTCGGCTCGCTTGCCGAACGGCGCACCGTTGCCATTCGGCGCGACCGTGTACGACGCGAAGGGGCAGAGCGTCGGCGCGATCGGCCAGAACAGCCGGATCTTCGTGCGCGGCGTGGCCGATGAAGGGGCGCTTACGGTGAAGTGGGGCGATGCGGCAGACGAACAGTGTGCCTTTGGTTATCACTTGCCGCCCAAGGGCGAAGATCGCGGCGCGTATGCGCATATCGATGCCGTGTGTGGCGCGGCGGCCGGCGTGGCGAAAGAAACAGCGGCAGCTTCGTCCGCTGGAGGAAATGCGCAATGAAGATGTTTCTCTCGTTCAGAGACGTGCAAAGATGCTTCGGCATCCTGATGCTATTCGCCGTGGGCTGCGCTGGCCTGATCGCCAGCGCGCCCGCTCACGCAGCGCTGCAATGCACGATTACCGGTTCGGCGGCGATCAGCTTCGGCACGCTCACCGTGCCGCGCGATACGCCGGTCGGCACGGCAATTGGGCCGGTGCAATCGTCGACCGTTTCGGTCAACTGCCCCTCGAATCCCGGCACGGTGCCGCCGTACAACAACGGCTGGTATATCCAGTACTACCCGCAACTGACGAGCAGTGCAGTAGCGGGCGTGTGGAATACCGGCATCGCAGGGATCGGCATCAAGGTCGTGGACGTCACCTACGGCAACACGACCTTGTCCACACTGGCAGTCGGCAAGTGGGGCGATTTCGGCGCACCGATCACGACGACGGCGGCGTTCCAGGGGAGTTTCACGTTCACCTATCAACTGGTCAAAACGGCCGCACAGGTGACAACAGGCGGCGCGGTGAACATTCCGCAGTTGTTCACGCTGGTCAGCCACAATATTCCCGCGAATATAACGTCGCCGACGCTGGTGACGATCTCGGTCAACAACACGTCGATTGTCGCCACCACGTGCACGGTGACGACACCGTCGGTGAACGTCACGCTGCCTACCGTCAATGCCAGCGCATTGAGCCCCGTCGGCACGACGGTCGGCAACACGAATCTCAGCATCGGACTATCGTGCCAGGCCGGCGCGAATGTCTACGTGACGCTGACCGATGCGACCACGCCCGGCAATACGACCAGCAATCTGACGCTGGCGAGCGGCTCGACCGCGACGGGTGTCGCGTTGCGCGTGCTCAATAGCGGTGGAACGGCAGTCAGCTACGGGCCGGATTCTGCGGTGCCGGGCAATCGGAACCAATGGCTGGTCGGTGCATCGTCGAGCACGACCCGCATCCCGTTGACCGCGCAGTACATCTCGACCGGGACGGTGGGGCCCGGCACGGTGAAGGGCCTGGCCACTTTCACGATGAGCTATCAATGAGACCTGAGAGGACGGCGTGTCGACTCGCCGACGCGCGGAAACGCGCTAGCCGCGCGCACCCAGGTCCGAAAAATCAATGGTTCTCGCCTCGCATGCCTGCGTAAAAGCCGTGTCGTAGCTCGAGAAAAAAACCGTGCGAGTTTCGGCCAGTGTTTTAAACAGGTCGACCAGAACCCCTCGCGCCGGGGCGTCGAGCCCGCCGACCGGTTCATCCGCGATCACGACTTTCGTCTGGCCGAGTACGGCCCCTGTCAGAAAGATTTTCTTGCGCGTGCCAAACGACATCTGCTCAAAGCGCTTGTCGAGATGCGGTTCGAGTCCGAAACGATGAGCCAGATCGAGCGTGTGGCTGTCGACGCTGGTCTTTCTCTCCGCTGCCACACGCGCCAGATACGCGCGACCGGTCTGCTCCGGATACGTCATGCAGTCTTCGGGCACGTACGTGAGGACGGATTTCGCCTCGTGCGGCGCGGTGCGTAGCGAATGGCCGCCGAGCCATACCTCGCCGGCGTCGGGTTCGATCGTGCCGGCGAGGATGCCCAGCAACGTCGATTTGCCGCTGCCGGATTCATCGTCGAGCGCCACGCATCCTCCCGCCGTATCGTAATGCAGCCCCTGAAAGATGATGCGGTCGCTATAGCGTTTGCTGAGGTTTTCGAATCGAAGCATGACGGGCGGAGTGTTTCAGTCGAAGAAGGTGCCGCGCGGCGCTCACACTGATTGCGGTTGGCACGACGCCGGGCGGCGAGGATTCTTCGGGAGGTTGGCGGTTCGCAAGTGTAGCAGTGCGCTCAGATGCTTTCGCGGCATCCGGTAATGGCACCGCCCGCTTGCGAGGTAAGCGAAGCGACATCTGCGTGTACGGTGTAAAGTTGCGTCTTTTTGTGCCGCAAAAAAGCTTCACCGCGATTCCGCCCCTCTCCTGAATACCTCGACGCTTCCTCCGTCGGCCGCAATCCATGCAAACTGCTGCCCACAAAGCGGCCCAACCGTCCCGCGCCGAACTCAGGCGTATCGTCACGGCAATTGTTATCGGCAATGGCTTCGTGGCGTACGACTTTACCGTCTACAGCTTTTCCGCCGTCATCATCGGTCATCTGTTTTTTCCATCGAGCAATCCTGCGTCGTCGCTGCTGCTCTCGCTCGCCACCTTCGGCGCGGGCTTCGTGATGCGCCCGCTCGGCGCGATCATGATCGGCCACATCGCCGACAGCCGTGGCCGCAAAGCGGGCCTCACGGTATCGCTCGCGCTGATGACCCTTGGCACGTGGCTGATCGCGTGCCTGCCGGGCTATGCGTCGATCGGTCCTGCCGCGACGGTGTTGATGGTGCTCGCGCGCCTGATGCAGGGGCTCGCCGCAGGAGGCGAGATCGGGCCGGCGTCGGCCTCGCTGATGGAGTCGGTTGCCTATCGGCACCGCTGTTTTATGGTGAGCTGGCGTGGCGCGAGCCAGGGCGCAGCCGCTTTCGCCGCCGCGCTGGTCGGAGCGGGCACGACGGCGCTGCTGTCGCCCGCCGACATGCATGACTGGGGATGGCGCGTTCCGTTCGTGCTGGGCGGGCTGATCGGACCGGTCGGCTGGTACCTGCGTCGCCGCATGCCGGTGGCCGCGCCGTTGCCGCGTACACGGCTCAGTCCAAAGCGCATGCTCATGGAGCACCCGCGTCCCTTCGTCTGCGGTCTCCTGATGATGGCGGCGCCGTCGGTGGGCATCTACCTCACCGTTTTCTATATGCCGGCCTACCTGGTTCGTACGCTGCATCGGCCGGCGGTAATCAGCCTCCTGACGGCCTGCCTGTCAGGCCTCGTGATTCTGGTGGTGACGCCGCTGGTGGCCATGGCGGCCGACCGTTTCGCGAGCCGCAAGACGTTGCAGTACGCCGCGCTCGTGGCGTCGCTGGCGGCCGCGTGGCCGGCATTCTGGGCGTTGGGCCACGGCGTGGGCGACGTCGCCGCGCTTGCCATTATCACGGCGTACGTCGCGCTTGCGGTCAACAATGCCGGCCCGAGTTCGGTGCTGATGATGGAGGCGTTTCCGGTGCATCGGCGCGCGGCGGGACTCGCGATGATTTACAGCTTCGGCGTCGTGCTGTTCGGCGGTTTTTCGCCGTTCCTGGTGACGTGGCTGATCAACCGGACGGGTGACCCGATGGTCCCGGCGTGGTATCTGATAGCCGCGACCCTGCTTACGCTTGCTGCGTTGTGGGCATTTCCCGAGACTAAAGCGCCGGATGCGTACCCTGCCGATGCTTCGCAGCCGCCGGCTTAAACGCTGCCCCAGCGCTCCCTTGCGCCGCGATGCTGCAAATCCAGGGCGCGCGCCCGCATGTCCTGCGGGCTCATGTCGAAGGCGCGGCGAAACGCGCGGGTGAAATCGGACGCGCTCTGGAAGCCGAGTCCAAAGGCGATTTCCGTCACCTGAAGATGGGGGAAACGAACGAGTTCGTCCGCCGCTTCCCGCAAGCGGCGATTGCGGATGTAGGCGCCGAGGCCGCCCTCATGTTCGAACCAGCGATAGATGGTGGCGCGTTTCAGTTGCAAAGCCTGAACCACGCTGGTCGGTGTGAGGTCGCCCTGGTGAAGATTGGCTTCGACGTAGCGCTTTACCTGGCCTATTACGGCGGCCTGCATCGCCGCCCGGCTCGCGCCCGTCAGTCGCGTCTCCTTGCGGAACGCGGCGATCAGCAGTTGGGCGCCGGCATGTAATGCTTCCGCCGCGCTGGCCGGGTCGAGTCTGGGGATCTCCCGGGCCACGGCCGCAAGGTGGTCCAGCACGAGGCCGGTCAGCGGCGCACCCTGCTGGACGACGCGGCCGTGAATCGCCGTGGCGTCGTGCAATTCCTCGTCGACGATCGCAGCGGGTACGAACAGGCTCAGAAGCCGGCATTCGGGCCGTTCGGCCCGAAACGGCTGATTCAGGTCGAACGCGACGACACCTCGCACCGAGCCCGGCGCGCTGCGTTTTTTGCGCATGCCCGTCACGTGGCCGACTTCGCCTTCCAGGAACAGTTGAAACACGTAATCGCGCCGCGAGTCTGTGGAAACCCGCGCGACCGATCGTTCCAGCAGCACCGCATCCGTGCTGCAGTCCGTAAACACCATGCCGCCCACTGCGTAAAGATCGATCTCGCCGCGAAATCCGCCGGCGATCTGCTCCTTCGACGGCGGCACGTCGACCACATGCCCCACACGCTGGCGCCAGGCCAGAAATTGTTCGTCGGCTGCGAGCGCATGCGTGCTGAAGCGGTTCATGGAAATGGCGGAGCGCGATTCGGCTGCGGCTGCAGCAGCCAGGTGGGGCGGCAAGGTGCGCTGATTCATGGATCGGTTGCTGCGAACGAGCGGTGTGGTTCTGGCGGGTAGCAGCGCTAACCCGATATTTAACACACCGTCGTCCAATATTGAGACGGATGGTAAAGCCTAACAAAAAACCTGCTGTATCGTCGGATGATTAGATGCAGATCGGTTTCATCGCGGCGCCATAAATGCGTTTATAACAGGCCCCGCGCGGGAAACGAACTGCATGTAGAGTGCGCGCCGATCGGCATTCCGGCGCAAAAGTTGCGAGGATCGGGGGTAGTGCGGGAGAGCAGACCGGTGCCACAAGGTACCGGCAATAAAAAAAGAAGGACCTGAGAGTGCGGTAATGACGCGGACGGCCCTAAAGAGGTCCGCCGGTCAGCTGTGAAACCGTTGGGCGCCTTGCCCAGCGGATGTTTGGCGGTGTCACTACAGGCACCGCCGGACTTGGCCGAGCAACCGGCAGGGGATTGCCACGCAAGTGTTGTCCCCGCCGGGCGCCCGCTCGGTTCACCTCTTGAATCACCCTTTACGTCAGCTGCTAGCCGCCAGCGTGCCTGGAAAGGCGTCTCTAATATTCCACGATTTACAGCAATATTGACCGCTTTTAATAGGGCTCGGTTACTTTCAGGTATGCAGAATACGCAGTGAATATAGCGCTGATAAACTGTGCGCCGGAACACTAGGTCATCGCCTTCCAGGCATCGATCGCTCCCCAAATTCGACGATATCCATCGTCCGACTACCCATCGCCACCATCTGAATCTGATCAGTACAGGGGCCCCCTTTGGCCTGTTTTTGGAAGTAACTCATGAAGCCGGGAAAGAACTCGCTTGGAAAAAGACGCGCACGCAAGATCGCCATTGGGGTCGGTGCCGTACTCATCGCCGTATTGCTTGGACTGGGCGGCTGGCTTTACCAGCAGCGCGACGCGCAGACAACGCCGGCGCTGACCGGCATCGCGAATCAGATGCGTCACGATCCCTCGGCGTGGACCCGTGAAGAGAAAGACGCGTCGCAAATGTTGCGTGATATTCACGACGCCAACGTGGCCGCGATCGGCGTGAGTCCCAACGCGATTCTGGTGTCGAAGCGCGACGGCGCGAAATACTTCGTCACCGACCATAACGCGACGTTCTCGCATGCTCTGCTGCTCGGCGAACCCACAGCGGGCCAGGCCGCGCCCTATCAGCTCGTTTGGCTGCCCGACGCCGACATTCGCACCGGCGCAGCGCGCTGGGTGCCGGTGTTCGACCAGGTGCGCGATGCGATCAGCGTGCTGTTGCCGCTGCTGCTGATCGGCGGCATGGTGTGGTTCATGCGCCGCGAGATGCGAGGCGGCGCGTCGCTTCTCGGCAAGACGCCCGCGATCGGTTTCGACGATGTGATCGGTGCGGGTGAAGCGAAGGCGGCGCTGGCGGACATCCGCAGCTATCTGTCCGATCCGAAGCAGTTCACGTCGATGGGCGTGCGCGCCCCGTGCGGCATTCTGATGGTCGGCGGCCCGGGTGTCGGCAAGACACGGCTCGCCCAGGCGCTCGCCGGCGAATGCGGCGCGAACTTCATTTCGATCACCGGCAGCTACTTCAGTGCGAAGTACTACGGCGTCGGCATTCAGAAGGTCAAACACCTGTTCGAACTCGCGCGCAAGAATGCGCCCACGGTCATCTTCATCGACGAAGCCGACGGTCTTGCCAAACGCACGGATACCGGCGGCGGTCCCGTCGAAGCCGAGAGCAATCGCATCATCAACCAGCTGCTGGCGGAAATGGATGGCTTCGCTTCCAATGAAGGCGTCATCATCGTCGCGGCCACCAACCATCCCGACAATCTGGACGAGGCGTTGCGCCGGCCGGGCCGTTTCGATCGCACGGTGCAGGTCCGTTTGCCCGACCGCGAAGACCGCGCGAAAATTTTCCGCTTCTATGCGGAGAAGCTGAAATCGAAGGCCGCCGACATCGACTACGACCAACTCGCTCGCCTGACCACCGGCTTGTCTCCGGCAACGGTCGCGATGGTCGTGAATCAGGCGGGGCTGGTCGCGCGCAAAGCCGGCGAGACGGAAATCGCCTCGAAGCATTTCATGGAGGCGATCAAGATTGCGCGTATCGGCGACGTGAGCGGCGCCGAACGGGCACTGAGCGAAGACGAACGCACGCGTATCGCAGTGCACGAAGCGGGGCACGGTCTCGTCGCCGCGGTGCTCGGCACCGGCGTGCTGGAAGAGGTCACGATCTTGCCGCGTGGCGGCGCATTGGGTGTCGCGCTCATCACGAAGGCGCAGGACAAGCACCTTTACCGCGAAACCGAGATTCGCAACGAAATTCAGGTTCTGCTCGGCGGCCGCAATGCCGAAATTCTGATGTTTTCCGAAGCATCGAGTGGCGCCGCGTCGGATCTGCAGGAAGCGTCGCGTATCAGCCTCGACATGGTGTCGAAGTTCGGTTTCAACCGCGATGGCGATCTGTTCAGCCTCGCGGCGCTGCCGTCGCAGTACGCCGGCCTGCAAATGAAGAGCGCCATCGAGCACGCCAACGTGCTGCTCAAGGAGTTGAACGAACTGTGCTATGGGCTGCTGCACACTTACGAGCCCGTGCTGCGTGCCATTGCCGACGAACTGCTCGAGCGGGAGACAGTTCCTGGCGTTGTGGTGTACCGGCTGATCCGGGAGCACAAGAGCGCGCTGAAGATTGTTCACGAGCCGGCTGCTGCCTGATCCGCTTTTTCCCACATCGATAGCACGCCCGAGGTTAGGCCGCTGGTTCAGGTCTTTTCTTCGGGCGCCGGGGGTTCGCCTTTTTGCGGCAGCGGCTGATCGAGACCCGGTTCGGCCGGTGTGGGGATGGCATCGCCAATAGGCTTGGAGACCTCGTTAGGCGGGCTGCCCGGGTCTTCATCCGGACTGTTTTCGTGCTCGTTCGGGGGATTGGGCAGGTTAGCCACGGTGGTTCTCCGGTCAATTGCTATGAGCAACGAGCAGCAATGCGCGTTCCACCTCAGGTTCGCTTACTTGGTAAGCGTAGCCCCTAACCCTACAAAACCCCGGATTTCCAAACCATTTGCGCAGCGGCCACCAGAACGAACACCAGAACCAGAGCGCGAAACGCGCCCGGCGGCAGCCTGTCTCTAAGCGGCCGTACCAATAGGATGCCGATGATCACCGGCACACTTGCGCAGGCCGAAATGGCCAGATCGCTCCAACTGGCATGCGCACCGCCGCTAAACGCGGCCACCAGCGTGATAATCGAAACCACCAGAATAATCGCGATCTGCTTCGTAAAGGCTTTGCCGGTAGCGCCCGTGGCGATCAGATACATTGCCAGCAAAGGCCCCGGCACCGAAGCGATGCTTTCCATCACGGCCGCACCGAATCCCAACACGAAGCCCGCCGGCTTGGCCCATGCCGGTGACAGCGTAAGCCGCGGCGAAAGCAGCAGGAGCAGCGCCGCGACGATCAGCAATATGCCCGCGGCAGCCTGCGCGCGATGAGGCGCCAGCGAGATCAATACGCTCACGCCGACGATATTGCCGATCACCGTACCGATCAATGGCGCGGCAATGCGCCGGACCGTCGGCAGCATGTCGCCGCCTTCCAGCGCCTGGGGAATATTGCCGAGAATGATCGGCATCGACAGCAAGAGAACGGCCTCCTTGATCGGCATGAACTGGCTGAGAATCGGCATGGCCACCAGCGGCACGCCGATACTCACCACGCCCTTGACCATCCCGCCCAGCAATAGCGCCGCAACAATGCCGAGCAGTGCGTAAAGGCTGAGCGTCTGGAGGCTCGCGCCAAGCACGCCGTTGGCGAAATCGAAATGAAACATTCTTGAAGTCCGCGAGCCAACCGCGCGGACCAGGTGGACTGGCGTTTGCGCGGGCAGTGGCTTGTTTTTATCGTTCGGTCTGTTCAGTACCCGCGTGTCGCGTAAGGGTCGAAGCAGCCGGCTAAGTGAGGCCGCATGATACCGCGCCCTTACTCAAGCCGCATGAAAGCAGAACGTAATGACCGGTTCCTTCAAACGGCATCTGAAGCGGTGCTTTTATCTCTCAGTGCGCGCGCTTTGCGAGCGGCAAAGGTGGCCGGCGTTTGGGTAGCCGTGGCAGTCGCGGGGTCCGCCGGTGCGCGCCGCGTTTTCAAGCGAAGAATCGGTGCTTCGATCAGCCGCCAGGACAGCACGGCCATCGTCAGTGAAATCAGGAACGACGCGACAATCCCCGCGACGTGCGCCCACAGCGGCACGATGCCCCCGAAGAATGCGGTGGCGTGGTGGTTGCGGGTCAGATCGGGAATCAGATTGTGATAGAGATAAAAGCCGTAGCTGATACGCCCGAAGTTCATCAGCCAGCCGGTTTCAAGCAGTCCGATCACGGCCGCGTTGCGGCAGCACGCAATTGAACACACCAGCGCCGCGATGCAGAGGCCATACAAGGCGCTGACCGTCGTGAAAGCAAGTGAACTGTCCAACCGACTCCATACGGGCTCAGTCGCACAGAACCCGACAAGGCAAACGCTCAACACGAATAGCGTCGCGCCATGCCCGAGCATGACCCGCAAGCGGCGCTCTTTCCCGGCGATCATCAAGCCGCCCATTCCGCCCAACGCCAGCAGCCAGAAGTTGGTCAACGGATGCGTGTAGATCGTGATGTCCTGCCACTGTGCCGCACGCATCGCCAGCAGCGAAACCAGTCCAACCGCGACGATCGCGAGGCACACCGCGCGATGCCACCGTACCGCGACCAGCAGCAATAGCGGCGCGAACACGAGATAAAACTGCTCCTCGATCGCGAGACTCCAGAGATGCGAGTAACGCCCGGGCCAGTAATGCAGCACGCAGCCGATCCAGACGTTCGACAGATAAGCGAAATGAAACGGCATGCCGCCGGCCAGTTCGGGATTCCCCATCCCAAACGCCATGAGTACGCACATCACCACCAGCATCAGGTAGTAAATCGGAAAAATGCGCAGGGTGCGGCGAAACAGAAAGCGCTTCAGTTCTGCACCGAACCGGCTGCCGTTTCTCTCGATGCGCATGCGTTGCGCGGACAGAATGCCGATGATCAGAAAGCCGCTCAGCGCGAAGAAGATCCACACGCCGAGGTGGCCAATTTCGCCGATGTCGCCGAACAGGCGATGCTGGAAAAAGACCATCAGGACTGCGATCGCTCGCAATCCGTCGAAGCCTGCAATCCTGTTGTTCATGCGCGAAGGCGGCGCGCAGGGCGCTGCCGTTCAGGACGATAGGGGAAGGACCGGAGTTGCATGAATCCATCCTACGATGAAAAAAAGCGAAAAAAATCACGCATCGCAATCGGCGATTTTTTTCAGTGCCCTTTACCGATCGTGTTGGCGCTGGACGTATTAAATGCCGCAAATCCTGCAGCAAGACTTTCCACTAGCCTGGGTGTGACCACTCAGTATTACTGCATGCCGACATCTGATTTTCAGATTGCTGGCACGTCGAGTGGATTTAAAGGGCGGTTGTCAGCGCGCGCGGATGCAGCGCACGGCACCGGTGGGAACGTTTTATTCTCATGGAGTTCCTACAGGGAACATCTGTGTATGACCGCTTTTCGCGGCCCATTGCACACACACGCCATCTTGCGAGAACCTGAATGGACACCCGCCGCGGACGCTCGATCGAAGTGGATTTCTTCCGTGGCGTGGTGCTGATCGTCATCGTGCTGGACCATATTCCCGGTAGCACGCTGTCGCATCTGATGTTGCACGCGTATGCGTTGTGCGACTCGGCGGAAGTGTTCGTATTCCTCGGCGGCTATGCGTCAGCGGCAGCGTATACGGCGGTACTTGCGGGCCGCGGCGAGCGTGCCGCGACGATGCGTTTTGTCCGGCGCTGCGGGGAGATCTATCGCGCCTATCTATTGACGGCCGTATTGACGCTACTATCCGGCGCCGCGCTCGCACTATTGCATCTGAACCAGCCGATGGTCGACCTGACCGGCTGGCAGCCGTTCGCGGTTCAGCCGTTGCGCGAAGCGTTCGATATTGCCGTGCTGCGGCGCCAGCCGTATCTGTCGAGCGTGCTGCCCATGTATGTGATCTTTGCGCTATGCGTACCGTTCGTGGTGCCGCTTGCGCGCCGCTCTTCGCTCGCCGCGCTGGGTTTGAGCGTGACGATCTGGGCGTTCGCCCGGCCGCTGGCCGAGCTATTCAGTATTGACGATGTGGCCGACTGGGCTTTTAATCCGTTTGCATGGCAACTGATGTTCGTACTCGGCATTCTGTGCCGGATGCAACCCATCAGCGAGCGCTTTCACGCCGCCCGCACGGCGCGCTGGTTCACACGCGCCGCGGTCGTCGCGGTGCTGGCGTTCGCCATGGTCAAACTCTTTGTGCTGACGCAGCCGCTGCCCGGTGTGCTCAAGCAGAATCTTTCCGTGGAACGCGTGATCAACTTTATCGTCATTGCCTGGCTTGCCGCGCGCTTCGTGCGTATGGGCAGCATTGCGTGGCTCGCAGAGCGGTTGCCTGCGGTGGTGACGGTCGGCCGTACCGGGCTCGTGTGTTTCGTCGCCGGGACGCTGGTGTCGTTGATCGTCGATACGGCGACGCCGCATACGTTCCATGGTTTTCGCGGTACGCTGGTCGGACTCGGAGGCGATCTGGTCGCCATCGGCGCGGTGCTGATGATCGCGCGCGGCTGGCATGACTGGAAAGGGCCGCGGTCACGCACGGCTGCCAAGCACGCGGGTTACGGATGAGAGCGCGTGTGCGCCATGTGCTTTTCATACGGCGGTCACGCACTGTCGTCACGGTTGCCGGCGTAGTGCTAGGGCTAATGAGCGTCCCGGCGGCATGGGCCGCGCCCAGGGAAGAGCCGCTCGCCATGCATTGCGCGGAATTTGCCGGCGCAGTGTTGCCCGCTGAACTGATCGCGCTGCCCACAGCCGGCGTGCAGATCGAAAGCGCGGTGATGGTGGCGGCCACGGCGCCCGGCAATCAGCAAGGCGGCGAATATTGCCGCATTACCGGCCGCATCAAGGCGCTCAAGACCAGCACACCCGATATCCGTTTCGACCTGAATCTGCCGCGCCGCTGGAACGGCCGCGCGTTGCAGATCGGCGGCGGGGGCTATAACGGCGTGGTGGTGAGCGGGACGGGCGTCATGCCGTTCTCTCCGGATCGCGCGCCGCTCGCGCAAGGCTATGCGACCTTCGGCGACGACTCGGGGCATGTGGGCGATTCGTCGCTCGCGGTGTTTGGCCTCGTGGATGAAGCGGTGACCAATTTCGGCTACGCGCATCTGAAGAAAACGCACGACGCCGCCCTCGCTCTCATCGCCCGCGCTTACGGCCGGCCGCCGCAACGGATGTATTTCGCCGGTGGCTCGACAGGCGGCCGTGAAGGCTACACGGTGATGCAGCGCTATCCCGACGACTACGACGGCGTGATCGCCAACTCGCCCGCGCTCAATTTCACCGGCGTGCGTTTGATGGGGGTGAAGCTCGGTGAGGCGGAATACGGGACGCCTGGCGGTTTCGTCCCACCGCTCCTGCTCGAGCACGTGTATCAACGCACGCTCGCGGTGTGCGACCGGCTCGATGGCGCGGCGGACGGTATCGTTAGCGATATCGGCGGGTGCCGGGAGCATGAAGGGGAGATCATCGCCTCGTTGCGCTGCGCCGGACGCGTACCCACGCACGACGAGTGTCTCACCGACGCGCAACTTGCCACCTTGCTGGCGATGCGCGACGGTCTGTCGTTGCCCTACAGGCTGGCGTGGAACGTCAGCGGCTATCACGGCTACAACGTCTTTCAGGGCACGCATCTGACCGGCATGCTCGGGCTGGGACATCAAGCCGGGCGTTTGCCGGCGCCCACCTTCTTCGCCAATGGCTACCTGTTCGCGCAGGGCGACGGCTACCTCCGCTATTTCGTGACGCGCGACGCGGCGTTCGACTCGCTGAGGTTCGACCCGCAGCACCCCGGCAAATATCGCGGACAGCTCATCGCGTTGTCAGAGACGATTGGCGCGATGAACCCCGACCTTGCGCGCTACATTGCGCGCGGCGGCAAGCTGATCACGCTGCAAGGCCTCGCCGATGAAGTCATCAGCCCGAACGAGACGATTGCTTATTACGACGCGCTGATCGATCGCTTCGGTTTCGACCAGGTCAACGCGTTCATGCGGCTCTACATGGTGCCGGGTTTTCAACACGGCAGCGGCGTATTCATCGCATCGGTGGATCTGCTGGGTGCGCTCGACAATTGGGTCACACGCGGCATTGCGCCCGAAACCCTGACCGCCACGGACATCGCGGCCGCGACCAATGGACGCTCGCGGCCATTGTGCCGTTACCCGCTGTTTCCCCGTTATAGCGGTAAGGGCAATGTGAATCTCGCCAGCAGTTTCACGTGCGCCGAACCGTGACCTGACGCGGCAGCGCTTGCAAAGACCTCGACCGGTGTAGAAAGACTGACACACCGCGCGGCAGGCCTCGCTCCAGCCCGGCGGCCTCATCGGAATCTCGGAGTTGTGGTGCACGCTTGCCCACTTTCAATTACATTGCGGGTGCGGCTGCGTATTCGCACCGCTCCTTCCAATCCAATACCGGTGTCTGCCATCGTCGAATCCATGCAGCCAATCGTCTCAGTCACGAATCTGTCGAAAACCTACGCCACGGGTTTTCACGCACTCAAAAACATCAATCTGGCGATCAACCGCGGAGAAATCTTCGCCTTGCTGGGGCCCAACGGGGCGGGCAAAACCACCCTCATCAGCATCATTTGCGGCATCGTCAATGCAAGCGTCGGCAGCGTGACGGTTGACGGCCGCGACATCGCAACGGATTATCGCGGCGCGCGTTCGTTGATCGGCCTCGTGCCGCAGGAGCTCACTACCGACTCGTTCGAAACCGTCTGGGCGACTGTCTCGTTCAGCCGCGGCCTGTTCGGCAAACCGAAAAATCCCGCTTATGTCGAAAAGGTATTGCGCGATCTGTCGTTATGGGAAAAACGCGATAACAAGATCATTACGCTGTCGGGCGGCATGAAGCGCCGCGTGCTGATTGCGAAAGCGCTCTCGCATGAACCGCGTGTGCTATTCCTCGACGAACCCACCGCGGGTGTCGACGTCGAGTTGCGCCGCGATATGTGGAAGCTGGTGCGCTCGCTCACCGCTAGCGGTGTGACGATCATTCTCACCACGCACTATATCGACGAAGCCGAAGAAATGGCCGACCGCATTGGCGTGATCAATGCAGGCGAGATCATGCTGGTGGAAGAGAAGACGGAGTTGATGCGCAAACTCGGCAAGAAACAGTTGACGCTGCAACTGGACAGTCCGCTCGCGGAAGTGCCTCCGGCACTAGCCGGATATGGGCTGGACGTCGCCAAGGGCGGCAATGAGTTGATCTACACGTATGAAGGCGAGGGTGGCCGCACCGACATCATCGCGCTGCTCAAAGCGCTCGACGACGCCGGCATCCGCTTCAAGGACCTGCATACCACGCAAAGTTCGCTCGAAGACATCTTCGTCAGTCTGCTCCGAGGTCAGCAATGAATATCTACGCAATTCGCGCGATCTATAAGTTCGAAATGGCACGCACCTGGCGTACCCTGATGCAAAGCATCATCGCGCCGGTGATTTCCACTTCGCTTTACTTCGTGGTGTTCGGCGCGGCGATCGGCTCACGTATCAAGGAAGTGGACGGCATCAGTTACGGCGCGTTCATCGTGCCGGGGTTGATCATGCTGTCGTTGCTGTCGCAAAGCATTTCGAATGCATCGTTCGGGATTTACTTTCCGCGCTTTACCGGCACGATCTATGAATTGCTGTCGGCGCCGGTGTCGTATCTCGAGATCGTGGTGAGCTATGTGGGCGCGGCGGCCACCAAATCGATTCTGCTCGGCTTGATCATTCTGGCTACCGCCGGCCTGTTCGTACCGTTGCAGGTGCAACACCCGTTCTGGATGATTCTGTTCCTGGTGCTGACCGCGGTCACGTTCAGTCTGCTCGGTTTCATTATCGGCATCTGGGCGGATAGCTTCGAGAAACTGCAGCTCGTGCCGCTGCTGATCATCACACCGCTCACGTTCCTCGGCGGCAGTTTCTATGCGGTCAATATGCTGCCGCCATTCTGGAAGGTCGTGACGCTGTTCAATCCGATCGTTTATCTGGTGAGTGGATTTCGCTGGAGCTTTTATGGCCTTGCCGACGTGGATGTCGGCGTGAGCCTCGGAATGACTGCGCTGTTTCTGGCGGTGTTTCTCGTGATCGTTGCATGGATCTTCAAGACCGGATACCGGCTCAAGAGCTAACCGCCTTGACGCGAACCGGCTTGTTGCCGGTTCGCTGACGACATACTTCAACTGACGCGGTGAGCAGCGCAGCAGCGCTGATTTCATTCTGTTTTCCTCTACATAATTAAAAGCTATGTTTAGGCAAGGAAAACAATTTTTGAACAATGATGGCGCGGCGCTACGCTTGGTGCGTCACTCATCGTTCACGCCGTGTATGACTCGGGATTCGCTGACGAAGGAATTTTGAGCGATTCACAATTCAGGTGCATGGCTGGTGCTGAGTGGTGCATCCGCACGCGGTGCGTGTGGTTTTCGATCTCCATTCAAGGAACCGCTCATGTTCAACGCACTGACACGCCGCGTCGCGGCAACGGCTGCCGGCACGCTGCTTTCAACCACGCTCGCGGCCTTCGCCGCGTTCGCCGCGTGCGCGTCCCCCGCCGCCAACGCGGGCACGCTGACGATTGCCCACACCACCTGGGTCGGCTACGGCACGCTGTACCTCGCGCGCGATCTCGGCTACTTCAAACAGGAAGGACTCGACGTCGACCTGAAGACGATCGACGACGCCTCGATCTACATGGCGGCGCAGGCGTCGGGCAAGATCGACGGGTCCGCCTCGACCGTGGATGAAGTGATGAAATTCCGCTCGCCGAATTTCTGCTTCAAGAGTGTGATTGCGCTCGACGAAAGCTTCGGCGGCGACGGCGTGCTGGTGGGCGACGGCGTGAACAGTTTCGCGGACCTGAAAAAGCAGCCGATTGCCATGAGCGAGGGTTCGGTGTCGCAATTCTGGCTTGCCTATCTGCTGAAGCAGCGCGGCATGTCGATCAAGGATATGACGATCCAGAACATGAGCGCCGATGACGCCGCGAGCGCCTTTATCGCTAAACGCGTGCCGGCCGCGGTGACGTGGGAGCCGCATCTGAGCTTCGTGCGCGAACACAAGCAGGGCAAGGTGCTGATCGACAGCTCGGCCACGCCCGGCGTGATCGTCGACGTCGTGACCTTGAATTGCGACATCATCAAGAACCGTCCGAAGGACGTCCAGGCGCTGGTGGACGGTATCTACAAGGCCGTTGCTTACACCAGGGCCAACCCTGAGAAGGCTTACGCGATCATGGCCAAGGGCGTGGGCGGCTACCTGGCCGATCCGAAGGCCTTCGCCGAGGCTGCCAAAGGCGTGCGTTTCTACGATCAACCGATGAACGTCGGCCTGCTCGGCACCTCGGCAAAGCCGGGTTCTGTCGAGAAAGTCATTACGCTCGGCAGCAGCATCTGGAGCGATCTGGGCAAACAGAAAGTCGCCGTTGACTACGGCATGCTCGTCGATCCGACCTTCGCCAGCGCAAAGGTGCCGCAATGAGCACGACGCTGCCCAATTCCGCGAAAGCGCCATCCGCGGCGCAGCGGCGCGGCCCTTCACTGCTCAGCGTTTGCCTGACGCCTAAGGCCGACGTGCCGAGATCCGTGTTGGTCGGGGTCGGCATCGCGGTGTGGCTGGTCGTATTGGCCGGCTGGTCGCTGCTGACCTACGGGAACCTGATTTCTTCGATGTTCCTGCCTTCGCCGGGGGCGGTGCTCGACGCCGCACAACGGCTGTACGAGGATGGCACGCTCGGCGAACACGTGTTCGCGAGTGTCCGCGTCGTGCTGATCGGTTTTGCGATTTCGTCGCTGTTCGCGATTCCGATCGGCATGTTGATGGGCACGTTTCGCATCGTTCAGGGCGCACTCGAGCCGATCGTCAACTTCATGCGCTATTTGCCGGTCACTTCGTTCGTACCCCTGTTCATCCTGTGGATCGGAATTGGGCTGGAGCAGCGTGTGACGGTGATCATTTTCGGCACGTTCTTTCAGCAACTGGTAATGGTGGCCGATGTGTCGCGAGGCGTGTCGAAGGAACTGCTCGACGCATCGTACACACTCGGTTCGTCGCGCCGTGACGTGTTGTTCAACGTGCTGACGCCGGCCAGTGTGCCGGGGATTTTCGACACCTTGCGCGTGACGATGGGATGGGCATGGACCTATCTCGTGGTCGCCGAGCTGGTGGCGGCGTCGAGCGGGCTTGGCTATCTGAGCATGAAAGCGATGCGGGGCTTTCAGGTCGACGTGATTTTCATGGCGATCGGCATTATCGGGCTGCTCGGTCTGGTTACCGATCAGGCGTTTCGCATCCTCAAACTGAAGGTGGCTCCATGGGCGCAATAACTGCATTGGCGAGGCGGCCGGAGGCGGCCGGGCAGGTGGAACCGTTGCATAAGCCTATGCCCGAAGCGAAGTTGCGGGCGATCGATGTCGACCTGCACTACCCGAACGGACACGGCGGCACGACGATCGCGCTCGACAAAGTGTCACTCGACGTGCCGGAGAAAGAGTTCGCGGTGATCGTCGGACCGTCCGGTTGCGGCAAGTCCAGCTTGCTGTATCTGGCCGCCGGGCTGGCGCAGCCGACAGCGGGCGAAATCGTGGTGAGCGGGCGCACCGTCACCCAGCCGGGCGCGGATCGTGGCATGGTGTTTCAATCGTACACGCTGTTTCCGTGGCTGACGGTGCGGCAGAACGTCGAATTCGGTTTGCGGCGACGACGGATGCCTGCAAAAGAGCGCGCGGAAATCGTCGCGCATTACATCGACGAAATCGGCCTGAGCCATTTTGTGGATGCTTATCCGAAGCAGTTGTCGGGTGGCATGATGCAGCGGGTGGCGATTGCGCGTGCGCTCGCCAACGATCCCGACGTGCTGCTGATGGACGAGCCGTTCGGCGCGCTCGACAGTCAGACTCGCGCGCAGATGCAAAAGCTGTTGCTGCGCGTCTGGGAGCGCACGCATAAAACCGTGCTGTTCGTCACGCACGATATCGACGAGGCGATCCTGCTCGGCGACCGTGTGTACGTGATGTCGGCGCGGCCCGGGCGCATCAGGGAGCGGCTGGAGATCCCGATCGAGCGGCCGCGTTCGCTCGACATGGTGATGGACCCTGGCTTCATCGCGATCAAGCGGCGCGTGCTGAGCCTGCTGCACGACGGCGACGCTGACGACTAAACGCACGCGGCATGCGAAACTGACGAGCGTCCCCACCACGGAGCCGAGAGCCACCATGTCCGTCGATTTGAGTCTCATTGAGCGAAGCGCGTGCGAGATCGTCGATCTGTTGCGCGAGGAGGCGGTCAGTCCGCATGATCTGCTCGATACGCTTGCTGTGCAGGTGGAGCGCGTCGAACCACAGGTCAACGCGCTGCCCACGCTGTGTTTCGAGCGCGCCCACGCCCATGCTGATGTGCTGCTGAAGAAGCCGGTTGGCGAGCGCGGCCTGCTGTGCGGGCTGCCGGTGCCGATCAAGGATCTGACCGATGTTGCCGGCGTTCGCACCGCACGGGGTTCGCTCGTCTATCGCGATCGTATTCCGGAAGTATCCGATACCGGTGTGACGATGCTCGAAGCGCGCGGTGGCGTGGTCTACGCGAAATCCAACACGCCGGAGTTCGGCTCGGGCGGTCATACGTATAACAGCGTGTTCGGCGTGACACGCAATCCGTGGGACCTGTCGCGCTCCGCGGGCGGTTCGTCCGGCGGCGCGGCTGCCGCGTTGGCGTCGGGCACGGCGTGGGTCGCGCAGGGCTCCGATCTGGCGGGGTCGTTGCGCACGCCTTCGGCGTTTTGCGGCGTGGTGGGCCTGCGCCCGACGCCGGGGCGCGTGTCGTATGGCCCGGCCGCCAATCCGTACGACACGTTGGGCATTCATGGACCGATGGCGCGCAACGTGACGGACGCGGCGCTGCTGCTCGACGCGATGTGCGGCGAAGCCGATTGCGCACCGTTGTCGTTGAGCGAACCGGCCACCTCGTTTCTGGAACATGCGCGCAGGCCGCAGCGCCCGGCGCGTGTCGCGTTCAGTGAAGGACTGGGTGTCGCGACAGTCGAGCCTGAAATTCTTGCGATCTGCCGCAAGACGATGGACCGGCTGGCAGCCGCAGGTATCGGCGTGGACGAAAGCGATATCGATCTGAGCGCGGCGCCTCAGGCGTTCCATACGCTACGCGGGATCTCGTATGCAGCGAATTATGAAGAGGTGCTTGCGCAACATCGCGACGTGCTGAATCCGAACGTGATCTGGAATATCGAGTTCGGTTTGCAGGTGGATAACCATGCGATGCGCGCGGCGCATCGCACGCGCGGCCTGCTGTTCCACGAGATGAACGCGCTGCTGCAACGCTATGACGTGCTGATCTGTCCGGCTTCCATCGTGCTGCCGTTCCCGGTCGAAGCGCGCGATATCCGCGACGCAGCCGGCCAGCACTTCGATACGTATATCGATTGGCTCGCGATCACCTACGCGTTGACGCTCACCGGCATGCCGGTCATCGCGATTCCATGCGGGATGAGCGCCGGCGGTTTGCCGGTCGGCATCCAGATCGTCGGTAAGCCGCGCGGCGAGGCTGCGCTGTTGTCCGCTGCGCGCGCGATCGAAGAGATCATCGGAACGTGGTTTGTGGGTAAGCCACAAACGGCCTGACGCGTTCCCGCACGCCCTCAGGCACTTCGTCAGGCAATCCCCTTAGTCCATCCGGACGATGCCCGCACGCGTCGAATCGCCGTCAATGACGGTATGAACCTGGAACGGTGCGACGGGCGCTTCGTTAGCCGTATCGAGGCGCACAGCGGCGCGGCAGCCGTCGAGGCCGCGTATAGGGACGGGGGAGAGCGTGATGCGGGAGGGCTGTAAATGAAAACCAGAATTCAGCGGGATGGACTGATTGCCGGCGTACTGGTGGCGATCGGCGTGGTCGGCGTATCCGTGCGCCAGCTCTACGAGTGCGCCTGGAGCGACGAGTTTCCTGGCATGGTGTGCACGGCCGGGTCGTCGCTGTCGTTGTTTCTGGGAATCACCGGATTGGCTGCGCTGGCTGGACGGATCTGGGCCCGCCGCTCGGGTGCGGACGAGCAGTGCTTCACGTTCCTCGGCGCGGTGGGTGGCGCAGCGGTGGTGTATGCGTTGGTGGTGACAGGCTTCTAATCGCGGGTCCAACAGGACCAGACAGGAAGCCGTGCGGCACAGCACGGCACTCAGCGCTACTGTGCCGCGCCATACGTGCCATACCTGCCGCGCGACGACTCAGGCCACAATCGCCGGATGCGCCTGCACCGGCCCACCCAATGCCTCGCGATGCGAAGGCGGCTGGCGGCCGTCGAGCTCGGTGATGCCGTACTCATGCGCAAGCTCCGCACCGACCAGTACCAACCCTGACTTTTGCTGACGGCGCGGGTCGCGGTATAAGGCATCGATCAGGCGTCCCGTGAATTGCGGCGTCTCCGCGAGTTCGCTAAAACCCGCATATTGTTCGGGATGCGCAGCGATCACGCGTGCAGTGCGCTCGGTTTGCAGCATGCCCATCCAGATGGAAACTGCCGCAACGCCATGCGGTTTCAGATCGACGGCCATGTCTTTGGCAAACTTGTCGACCCCCGCTTTTTGCGCGCCGTACGCCGCGCCGTGCATATAACAGCTCGCACCGAACGACGAGGTGAACGCAATCAGCCCGTCGCCTTGCGCGGCCATCAACGGCGCGGCATGCCAGCTCGCAACATACGCGGAGCGCAGGCCGACATCGAGAATATCTACGAGCGCTAGCGGCTTTTGCCAGAACGGCGCCGGGCGAATCAGGTCATCGTGCAATGCCGTGGCATTGTTGACGAGAATGTCGAGGCGCCCGCTGTTGTGCCGGATGTGGTCGAACACTTCCGCCACCTGCTGGTCATCGGCGTGATCGCAGGTGAGGGCGATGCCTTTGCCGCCGAGCTTGTCGATTTCGATTGCGGTCGCGTGCACCGTGCCGGGCAATGGCGCATCGCCTTCGCGCTGCGTGCGCCCTGTCACGTAGACCGTTGCGCCAGTCGCGGCGAGCGCAAGCGCGATACCTTTGCCGGCGCCACGCGAGGCGCCGGTGACGAGGGCTACGTAGGGCTTATTGAGCTTGTTGGGCTTGTCAGGCTGGATCATCGAGGATTCACCAAGAGGGGGCTTCAAGTTCATATGACGCGGACTGAGCATGGGCATGCGCCGCCGCGGTGGACCGAAGCGGTGTGGACGTTCGCGGCGCGCCATCCCTCAGCGCGGCAGTCGTTCGTTCGAACGCATGCGGGTTATCCAGATCCGCTTCGCCGAGGGGAATGAAGGCCATGATCTCCAGTTCGTGCCCGGACAGTGCCGGCAGCCTGAACGGACTCGACAGCACATTTAGTCGACGCACGCCGAGGTCGCGCAGAATTTGCGAGCCAATCCCCGAGAGCCGGCCGTCCTTGCGCGCCGATGTGCCGTTGCCGTTGTTGCTGTTCATCGCATCGGCCCGCATGTCGCAATCGAGCAGCACCGCTACGCCGCAACCGGCCGCGTCAATTTTTTGCAGCGCGGCGTGTAACGGCCACGAATGTGCGGACGGTTCGGCATCGAGCAGGTCGAGCAGCGAAAAACATTCATGCACGCGCGTCAGAACCGGTACGTTGGGTAGAGGCGTGCCGCGCACCAGCGCGAGATGCGTGGATTGACGCACCGTGTCGCGATACTGAATGGCGCGAAACGGTCCCCACGGCGTCTGCAACGGCCGCTCGCCCACACGCTCGACGAGCGACTCGTGCGTGCTGCGATAGTGGATCAGATCGGCGATCGTGCCGATCTTCAAGCCGTGCAGTTCGGCGAATTCAATCAGTTGCGGCAGACGCGACATGGTGCCGTCGTCGTTCATGATTTCGCAGATCACCGCGGCGGGCGTCAAACCCGCCAGCGCGGTGAGGTCGCAGCCGGCCTCGGTATGTCCGGCGCGCACCAGTACGCCGCCTGGCCGCGCCGCAATGGGGAACACGTGGCCCGGTTGCACAAGATGGTCGGCGCGCACATCCGCGCGAATCGCAGTGCGGATCGTATGCGCGCGATCGGCGGCGGAGATGCCGGTGGTGACGCCTTCCGCGGCTTCAATGCTGACCGTGAACGCGGTGCCGTATTGCGTGCCGTTCTGTTCCGCCATCGGCGGGAGCTTGAGGCGTGCGCAGTGCCCGGCGCTCAGCGTCAGGCAAACGAGGCCGCGGCCAAAGCGCGCCATGAAGTTGATCGCTTCGGGCGTGACGTGGTCGGCGGCAATCAGCAGATCGCCTTCGTTCTCGCGATCTTCCTCGTCGACCAGAATGATCATGCGGCCTGCTTTCAGTTCGGCGACGATTTCGTCGGTAGTGGCGAGTTTCATGGGTTTATCCCTGTGCTGCTGTTCCTGTCGCTGCATATAGAAAAAACGCGCTCAACGTGCGCCGGAGCCGAATGCGGGCGCGCGCTTGTCGAAGAAGGCGTCGATGCCTTCGCGGAAATCGCTGCCGGCTGCGCAGTGCAGAAAGCTGCGCTGCTCCGCGTACAGATGCTCGGCGAAGCTGCGCTCCGGCGCATGCTGGATCAGATTCTTGGTGTGCGCGAACGCGTCCGGCGAGAGGGCGCCCATCCGCTTTAACAGCGCACGCGTTTGCGCGGCGAGGTCATCGTCCGGTACGACCCAGTTGACGAAGCCCGCGCGCAACGCTTCGTCGGCGGTGTGCCGTTCGTCGAGATACATCCATTGCGCGGCCTGCTTGGCGCCGAGCGCACGCGGCAGCGTATAGGTCGCGCCGCCATCGGGCGAGGTGCCGATGCGGCCATACGCCGACGTGAACGTCGCGCTCTTTGCAGCGATAGCCAGATCGCAGGCCGCGACGAGGCTCAAGCCGAAACCCGCCACGGCGCCGTTGACGCTGGCGATCACCGGCTTGCGTGAATTCGTGACGGCCTCGGCCACGGTTTGCGCGAGCCGCACGAGCTTGCCGATCGAGCGGTCGCGTACCACGGGTTGGGCGTCGAGCGCGACGCGCATGGTCTGCAAATCGCCGCCTGCCATGAAGGCGTTGCCGGCGCCGGTCAGCACGATCGCGCGGATTTCGTCGTGATGAGCGAGCCGTGCGAGCTTGGCGTTCAATTCATTTGCCATGGCTTCGTTGAGGGCGTTCAGTGCCTCAGGGCGATCGAACGTGAGCGTCGCGATGCCGTCTTCGGCCGCGAGGCGGATCAATGCAGTCATGTCTTTTCTGGTCAGCGGAGTCAGGTGTTCTGGGCGTACAGCGCATGGCGTAGGGTTCGCGCTGCCATCGTGAGCGTATGGTCGGCGGCATCGAGCACGCCGAGCAAACTCGCGAAGCCGTGCATCTGCCCCGGCCAGCGCAGATGGGTCGTGAGCACGCCCGCTTGCGCGAGGCGTGCCGCGTAGTGCTCGGCCTCGTCGCGCAGCGGATCATATTCAGCGCTGATGATGGTGGCGCCGGCCACGCCCATGAGATCCGTTGCGGCGAGTGGACTGGCGAGCGGATCGGCGCGCTGGGCCCCTTCCGCGAAATACTGGTCTTTGAACCAGCGCATCATGTCCGCCGTCAGGAAATAGCCGTCGCCCATCGATTCGTATGAGGGATGCTCGCTCGCGCAATCGACAACCGGGTAGAACAGCAACTGATGCGCGATATTCACGTCGCTATGGCGCAACTGCTGCGCCGCCACCGCGGCGAGATTGCCGCCCGCGCTGTCGCCGGCTACGGCAAGCGCGCCGGGGCGCACGCGCAAATCGCCCGGGTTGGCGGCGGCCCAGCGCACGGCGTCGCACGCATCGAGCGCGGCGGCCGGAAAACGCGCTTCCGGCGCGAGCCGGTAATCGACCGATAGCACGACCGTTCGCGCGCGTTGCGCCAGACAACGGCACAGGTTGGCGTGGGTGTCGAGCCCGCAGGAAACGAAGCCGCCGCCGTGAAAGAAGACGGTAAGGGGCAGGCGGCCGTTGTCATTGCCGCCTTCGGTCACCGGCCGGTAAAGGCGCGCGGCAAGCGGGCCGCTTGCGGTCGGAATCGTCAGATCCTCTTCCGCCGCGACGGGGTCGCCGGGCGCAAAACCGCCGCCCGCGGCGAGCATCGCCCGGTAAGCGGGTGCGCTGAGTTGCGCGAAGTCGAGCGGGGGCATGCCGGCGAAAGCGGCGAGCACGGCCTGCGCCTGGGGATCGAGCGCCATCGGGTCTCCTGAGAAAACGGTCATCAAAACGGGCTATACCGGGAATAAGCGAGGCGGCCGTGCAGACCGCAAATCGGGCCGCAAATCAGGGCATTCCGCGCGCACGCCGCAACACTGAATGCATTGAATCGCGGCGGCTTTAAGGGAGCATCGTCCGATTGGACGAGAGTTCGTTCGCACGCTCAGCGAAACTTCCGCGAGCTAAGTACTTCCCCCGATGCCAGCAAACAGATCGGCCCTTAAGCTTGGCGTCGCGATGCGAAATCGCTTGGAGGACGGAGTGTTGATGGAGACAAAATGGGCCCCTGAAGAGGGCCAGGCCATGAGTGAACTGGCCGGGGTGAGCGTCGCGCAGTTCAGCGAACTGGCTGCGCGCATTTATCAAGGGGCGCTGGAAAGCACGCCGTGGGCGAGCGCGCTCGAACTGATCCGCACCTCGCTCGGGGCGAGCTATGTCACCCTGATTCTGCGTTCGCCGTCGAGCGACCGGCGCGGCCTGATGGTGCATGCGTCCGAAATGGGGTCGGGTGTGCCGGGCGAGGCGTCGTACAACAACTACTACTATTCGCTCGACCCCTTCGTCGGTTTGCCGGCGGATCGTGTGGTCACGGTGGACGAAGTATTCGGCGACACGGGTTGGCTCACCAGCGAACTCTACAAGCAGTTCCTGAAGCCGGCCGATATTCGCTACATCATGGGCGCGGATCTGCGCACGGAGTCCGGCGTCGAATGCCGGTTTCGCGTGTGCCGCAGTCATGCGTCGAAGCATTTTTCCGCACGCGACAAGGCGTTTTGCGCGCTGTTGCTGCCGCATTTGCGGCGCGCGGTCGAACTGCATTCGCGGCTCGATATCGTGGAGTCGGAGCGCACGCTGTATGCGAGCGCGATCGACCGGATGCTGGTGGGCACGGTGACGCTCGACGAGAGCGGCGCGATCATGCGCACCAACAGCGTGGCCGATGAGATTCTTGCGCAGAGCAACGGCCTGCGGATCGTACACGGCAATGTCGAGGCGACCGACGCGCAGGAGAACCGCAATCTGCAGCGTCTGGTGCGTCATGCGCTGATGGGGCACTTCGGCACGGCGGCGCCGATTGTCGAAGCCATGCCGATTACGCGCGGTTGCGACAAGCCGAAACTCGGCGTGCTGGTGCGCACGATTCCGCTCTCGGACTGGTCCGAGGACAACAAGCGCCGCCCGGCGACGGTGCTGTTTTTGCGCGATCCCGATCGCAAATCGCAGGGCTCGCAGGAGATCGTGCGCAAGCTGTTCGACCTCACGCCTGCCGAGACCTCGCTCGCGTTGCTGTTGACCAATGGGTTGACGCTGGAAGAAGCGGCCGACGAATTGGGCATCAGCAAGAACACCGCGCGGGCGCATCTGCGGGCAATCTTCTCGAAGACGGGCGTGACGCGTCAGGCGACGCTCGTGCGTATTCTGCTGGGGAGTGTGGTGCCGCTCGGCTGATATCCGGCGAATATCCGCTGACGTGGGGTTTAATTGGCCTGATTTGAACCAGGCCACCGGGCGTGCCGCATTTGCATCAAACGCGGCACGCCCTCCAACGCTTCAAACCACGCGCTTTTGCGACAACACCAGCAACGCACCGTTCTTGTCCTCCAGCACCGCGCGCAGTTCGTGCGGCCCTTGCTGCACCGGCACGCGTACTGACGCACCCGCTGCTACGACACGCGCCATCGCGGCATACAGGTCATCGTTTTCGTCGATGCGAAACACCAGCGCCGCGCGCTCGACGATCCGTTCCTCACCCGCCACCAGCGCGATGCTCAGCGCCCCGCCATCGAGCGCGCAATAGCGTTCGCCATCGCGGAACTTCACCGTCAAACCTAGCCCGTCGACAAAGAGCGGCAGCGCCGCATCGATCGTGTCGACCGGGTACAGCATCATCGAAGCCTTCATTGCATTGCACTCCCATTCGTTGAGCAACGTTGTATGGCCGTTCGATCGTAGCGTCGCAGGCGCGCGCCGTGCGAGGTCCAATCGGACTAGCCGGAGTGCAAAAACACGGTGACATGCACGCGGAAATGCATGTGGGAATGCACGCCGAAACGCGGCCCGGGCGTGCCTTCGGCCAAAGCCTCTACACCAAAGCGCACACCGTTAATCCAAATAGACGATGCCGGCCGGCACGCGCGAACTGAAACTTCATTCCGTGGACCGTCACGATCATCGCCGGAATCGGTGGATCGGGAGCGGACCGCCCGTTTCAGCACAGTCCAAAATTCATGGAGACGCACGCAATGAAGTTTTCTCTGATTTACGAAGCCCAGACCACGGACGCTTCGCGGGAAGGCGATCACCGGGTATTCAAGGAGACCGTCGAGCAGGCGCTGCTCGCCGAGCAGATGGGTTTCGATACCGTCTGGTGCGTCGAACACACGTCGCTGACGAACTACGCGCATATGAGCGCCCCGGAAACTTTTCTCGCGTATCTGGCCGGCCGCACGACCCGCATCGGCCTTGGCCACGGCGTGATCTGCCTGCCGCCCGCAATGAATCACCCGATCAAGGTGGCCGAACGCGTAGCCATGCTCGACATTCTCTCGGGTGGCCGCGTGCATTTCGGCGTCGGCAAAGGCGGCAGCCAGCAGGAAGCGGGTGCATTCGGCTACGACCTCGCCGAGCTGCAACCCATGATCGACGAATCGATGTACCTCGTGCCGAAGATGTTCGTTCAGGACGAGATCGAGCACGACGGCAAATACATCAAGATTCCTAAACGGCCGATTCACCCGAAGCCGTTTCAGGACCCGCATCCGCCGATGTACATGGCGTGCACCAACAACGACGGTCTGCTGCGCGCCGGGCAACGCGGTCTGGGCGCACTGGTGCTCGGTTTCGGCGGCCCCGACGAAGTCGCGAAGAAAAACGCGCTGTATCGCGAAGCATGGGCGACGCGCAAGGCCGAGGACCAGGTCGGCTTCCGTCCGACGCAGCATCTGGCCGCCCTGTGCCCGACCGTCGTGCTGAACGACGGCCAGCAGGCCCGCAAGATCGGCATTCGCGGTCAGCGCTACTTCATGGAGTCGCTGGCTTACTGGTACACCGGCGGCGAGCGTCCGAACCCGGATAGCTGGGGCGATGACCTCGTGAAGGGCAATACCGGCGAGATGGTGATCCGTTCGCGCTTCGCGTCGGAAGAGGTGGTGGTCGATTTCAGCGATCCGGCGCTTTCGATGATGAACCCGAATCACGCCTACGGCACCGTCGACGATTGCATCGGCTATGTGGGCCGGTTGATGGAAGCGGGCGTGGATGAAGTGCTGTTCCTCTGCCAGATGGGTACGGTGTCGCAGGAAGCGCAGCTCGAAACGATCCGCAACATCGGCGAGCACGTGATTCCGTACTTCAACCGTCTGAAGGCTGAGAAGCAGAAGGCGCAGGTCGCTGCATAAGGTTGCCGCATAACCGCGGGCGAGGCAGGCGTCGCTAGTCCCTTCAGACGATGCGACGCCGCAGCCGCAGCTCGAAGATGAACCCAACAGAATAAGCGCGACACCCCTCTCGCGCGCCATCATGGAGACAACCGTGCATCGCGACAATGATTCGAACGCCCTTGCAGCCGAACTGATCGCCCGCGCCGAAGCGCTCGCGCCGGTACTCGCCGGGCGTGCCGCGCAGGCCGAGGCGAATGGCCGGATTCCCGCTGAAACCGTGGCCGATTTTCAGGCGGCAGGTTTTTTCAAGGTGCTTCAGCCGAAGCGGTATGGCGGCTACGAACTCGATCCGCAAACCTTCTTCGAGATTCAGATGGCGGTGGCGCGCGGTTGTATGTCGACCGCGTGGGTGTACGGCGTGGTGGGTGTGCACAACTGGCAGTTGGCGCTGTTCGATGAACGTGCGCAGCAGGACGTGTGGGGCAAGGATCAAAGCACGCTGATTGCATCGACCTATATGCCGGTGGGACGTGTGACGCCGGTTGAGGGCGGCTTCCGGCTGTCCGGGCACTGGAAGTTTTCCAGCGGCAGCGAACTGTGTGAATGGGTTTTTCTCGGCGCGCTGGTGCCGCCGGCGAAGGAAGGCGAACCGCCGGAATACCGCACCTTCCTGCTGCCGAAAAGCGACTATGCGATCGAACAGGATTGGGACGTGCTGGGCTTGCGCGCGACCGGTAGCCACGACATCGTGGTAAAGGATGCGTTCGTGCCGGACTATCGCACGCACAAGGCCATCGACGGCATGATGGGCACGAGCCCCGGCCTTGCTGTCAACGATGCGCCGCTGTTCCATTTGCCGTTTGCGCAGATCTTCGTGCGCGCGGTGTGCACGGCGTGCATCGGCGCCTTGCAAGGTGCGCTGGATGACTTCACGTCCTACGCCGCCACGCGTGTGAGCGCCAACAGCGGCGCGAAAACCACCGACGACACCGGCGCGCAAACCGCGTGCGCCAATGCGGCGGTCGCGCTCGACGAAATGAAGGTGCTGCTCAAGCGCAACTTCGCCGAATTGCTCGCGGCGGCCGATGGCGGCCCGGCGGTATCGATCGAGCGGCGTGTGCATTTCCGCTATCAATCCGCGCAAGTGGCGGAACGCTGCGCGCAGGCGGCCAACGCGTTGCTGCGTTACGCGGGCGGCAACGGCATTTATCACCGCAATCCGCTGGTGCGGCGCTTTCTCGATCTGCATGCGGCGCGTGCGCACTATGCGAACAATCTCGACCGCTTCGGCCAGAATCTCGGCGCCGTAATGCTCGGGCGTCCGAACACCGATTTCTTCGTCTGATGGATGCCGCCATGAGCGAACCGCAAACGCAGACGCATGTGTTCGACGTGGTGGTGGTCGGCTCCGGCGCGGGCGGCATGCTGGCCGCCTGTCGCGCGGCCGACCGCGGCCTGTCCGTCGTCGTGCTCGAAAAGAGCGACGTATACGGCGGAACCTCTGCGGTGTCGGGCGGCGGTATCTGGATTCCGTGCAACCACCATATCGCCGAACTGGGCGCCACGGACACGCGCGAGGCCGCACGAACCTATCTCGACGCCTGCACGAAAGGCGTGACCGCAACCGAGCGGATCGACGCCTATCTCGACACCGCACCGGAAATGCTGCGCTATGTCGAAGCGAATACGCCGGTGCGGTATGAAGCATTGCCGAAGTACGCGGACTACTTTCAGGATTTGCCGGGCGCGATGCCGGGTTATCGCGCGCTCGATCCGCTGCCGGTGGATGGCGCGTCGCTTGGCGAAGAATTTGCGCGCTTGCGGCTGCCTTCACCCGGCACGCTGATCGGTGGACGCGTGGCGGTGACGTCGAAAGAAGCGCACATCCTGCTGTCGAAAGCACCGGGTTATATCGGGCTCGCGCTGAAGCAATTCGGTCGCTACTGGTTCGATCTACGGGCGCGCAGCCGCTCGCGTCGCGATCGGCGCCTGACACTCGGCAACGCGTTGACGGGCGGCCTGCGCCGCGCCTTGCTCGACCGCGATATTCCGCTGTGGCTCAACGCGCCGATGACCGAATTGCTGGAAGCAGACGGGCGTGTAACGGGTATTGTGGTCGAACGCGGCGGAGAGAACGTGCGGGTGCTCGCAAAGCGCGGCGTGATTCTCGCGGCCGGTGGGTTCGAACGCAACCAGGCAATGCGCGAGCGTTATCTGCCGCGTCCCACGCAAGCACAGTGGAGCGCGACTCCGCCGAACAATACCGGCGATGCGATTGCCGTCGGCCTCAAACTGGGCGCGCAGATTGCATTGATGGAACACGTGTGGGGCGCACCGACGGTCCATGTGGATCACGAGGAAAAGCAGCGCGCGCTGTTCGTCGAACGCAATTTGCCGGGCTGCGTGGTGGTCAACGGACTCGGCAAGCGCTTCGTCAACGAGGCCGCGCCGTATTCTGAATTCGTTCCGGCGATGTATCGCGACCATGCGCAAACCGGTGCGTGCGTGCCGGCCTGGATGGTGTTCGACGCGCAGTTCCGTCACAAGTATCCGTGCGGGCCGATCATGCCTGGCGCGATGATGCCGGACACCCGCATCCCGGCAGCGTTTCGCTCGTTGCTTTACAAGGCCGATTCGCTCGATGCGCTGGCTGCGCAAATCGGCGCCGATGCACAGGGTTTGCGCGACACCGTGACGAAGATGAACCGCTATGCCGCAACCGGTATCGACGAAGAATTCGCCAAAGGCGGCAATGCGTTCGACACCTACTACGGCGACCCGGGCGTCAAGCCGAATCCGTGCCTGGCGCCCATTGAAAACGGGCCGTTCTACGCTGTCCGTATCGACGCCGGCGACATCGGCACCAAAGGCGGCCTCCTCACCGATGCTCTCGCGCGTGTATTGCGCGCTGACGGCACGCCCATTGCCGGACTCCATGCGATCGGCAACACCAGCGCCTCGATGATGGGGGCGAGCTATCCCGGCGCGGGCTCGACGCTCGGCCCCGCCATGACCTTCGGCTACATCGCCGCGAATCATCTCGCCGACGGCGACGATGAGCGCGACGGCGAAGGCAGTACTTCAGAAACAGCACGCGCTGCCAGCAGCGAACTTCGCGGAGTCACGCCATGACTGAACTTACTTCTCACCCGTTGCGCGGCGATATGCTGCTGGCGATGCGCCGCCTCGCGCGTTCGGTCGCGGTTATCAGCTGCAATGACGGTGAACGGCGCTATTCGATGTCGGCCACCGCGGTCGATTCGCTCTCGACCGAGCCGCCATCGCTGCTGATCTGCATTAACCGCACGTCGTCGATTTTTCCGCCGCTCGACAAGGGCGCAGCGTTTTGCGTGAACGTGCTTTCCGCGCAGCATCAGCACATTGCGATCGATTGCAGCGGCCGGCTCAAAGGCGAAGAACGCTTCTCGACCGGCAACTGGCAGAACTCGGCTCACGGCGTGCCGTATCTTCACGATGCGCAGGCGAGTCTGATTTGCACGCAGGACGGGCGCTTCGACTACGGCACGCATGCGATTTTCATCGGCCGTGTCGAGCAGGTATTGATCAGCGGCGAGGTCGATCCGCTGGTGTATGTGGACGGCATTTATACGACTGCCGCGGCGCCCGTGCGCTGCGCAGCGGTCTGAGCGGGCGCGGCGTGATGCAGAGCCCTTCGTCCGCCCAGCAGGAATCGGCCACGCCGGTCGAAACGCCGCTTGTCGTCGACGATCCCGCGTGCGTGCGTTGGGACGATGTGTGCGATGTGCTGGTCGCGGGTTTCGGTGCGGCTGGCGCGTGTGCTGCGCTCGAAGCAGCAGCGGCAGGCGTGACCGTGCGGATCGTCGAGCGTTTCGAGGGCGGCGGCGCGAGCGCGAAAAGCGGTGGCGTGGTCTACGCGGGCGGTGGCACGCGTTATCAAACCGAAGCGGGGTACAGCGACACGCCCGAGGCGATGTTCGCGTACTTGCAGCAGGAAGTGGGCGATGCCGTATCCGCGGCGACGCTCAAACGCTTTTGCGCGGGCAGCGTCGACATGCTGCGGTGGCTCGAACGCCTTGGCGTGCGCTTTGCCGCGTCGGTCCCCCCGCGCAAGACGTCGTATCCGCAGAATCGCTATTACCTGTACTACTCGGGCAATGAAGCGGTAGGTGATGCCGTGCGCGACCATGCGCCGGCGCCGCGAGGACATCGGGTGGTCGGCGACGGCATGTCGGGGCGCGTGCTGTATGACACGTTGCGGCGCGCAGTGGATGCACAGCCGCTCGTCGACACAATGCGCCATGCAAGCGTGCGCCGGTTGGTCACCGATCGCAGCGGGCGTGTGATCGGCGCTCAAGTCTGGCAAGTGATGCCGGGCCGGCCCCAGCGCGCCCATCAGCGCCTCGCGCGCTGGGCGGAGCGCCTGCATAACGGCATGCCGGCGTGGGCCGACCGGCTGCGCGCCGCGCTCCATCGCGTGGAGCAGCGCGAGGGCCGGCTCATCACGATCAAGGCCGATGCGGTGGTGTTGAGCACCGGCGGCTTCATCTTCAACCGGTCGATGGTGGCGCATTACGCGCCGCGTTATCTGCCGAACTGGCGTCTTGGCACCACCGGTTGCGACGGCTCCGGCATCCGGCTCGGCCTGTCTGCTGGAGGCGTCGCACAGCGGCTCGAACGCGTGTCCGCGTGGCGCTTCATCAATCCGCCGTATGCGTGGGCGCAAGGTTGCGTCGTGGATCGCAACGGCGAGCGCTTCTGTAACGAGGAAGTCTATGGCGCGGCGCTCGGCCACGCGATGTGCGAAACCCGCGACGGGCACGCATGGCTGATTCTCGATGCGCGGCTCGTGAATCTCGCGCTCAAGGAGTGCCTGCGCGGCAAGTTGTGGGCGTTTCAAAGCGTGCCCGCGATGCTGTTGATGCTGGCAGGCCGCAAGCGCGCCCGCTCGCTGGCCGATCTGGCCGCACGCATCGGCAGTGATCCGGCGGTGCTCGAGCGAACCATCAAGGCGTATAACCTGGGCGCGCTCAACGGCATCGACCTTGCGTTCGGCAAATCCGCCGCGATGTTGCAGCCGCTCATGCACGGACCGTACTACGCGATCGATATTTCATCGAACAGCCGCGTTTTCCCCTGTCCGTCGATCACGCTGGGCGGTTTGCGGGTCGATGAGACGACCAATGCCGTGCTGTCCGCGCAAGGCGCACCGATCGAAGGCCTGTTTGCCGCCGGCCGGGCCGCGTGCGGCCTTGCATCGAATCATTATGTGAGCGGCCTTTCGCTCGCGGACTGTATCTGGTCCGGCCGCCAGGCAGGCCGGGCCGCAGCGGGCGGGGTTCTCGCGAACACCGCCCATTCCCTGACTGAAACTGACTGACACTGAAAAGAGAGAACGAAGATGGGAGACAGACTCAAAGGCAAGATCGCCGTCGTAACGGGCGCCGCGAGCGGCGTCGGCAAACAGGACGCATTGCTGTTCGCCCGTGAAGGCGCGCGCGTCGTGCTCACCGACGTCAACGAAGAAGCCGGCCGCGAAGTGGCTGCGCAGATCGGCGACGCAGCCTTGTTCGTGCGTCACGACATTACCTCCGAAACAGGCTGGAACGACGTGTTCGGCGCCGCGCAAACGACTTTCGGCACGCCGGACGTGCTGGTCAACAACGCCGCGGTGCTGCTGCTCGGCAGCATTGAGGACACCACACTCGAACAATGGCAACGCGTGCTGCGCATCAATGCCGAAGGCTATTTTCTCGGTTGCCGCGCGGCGGTGAAGGCGATGAAGGAGACGGGCGGCTCGATCGTCAATATGTCTTCGGTGGCGGCGTTGGGTGGACTCGGCATGTTCTGCGCCTACTCGGCCAGCAAGGGCGCGGTGACGGCCATGACGCGCGCGATTGCCTCGCACTGCAAGCAACAGGGCTACAAGATCCGTTGCAACACGATTCACCCGGACGGCATTCTCACGCCGATGACCGCGCCGTTCTTCGGCGCCGCCGACGAGACGCGCGACGCGCTCACGCAGTCGATCGATCCGCACGCTCGCATGTGTTTGCCGGAAGACATCGCGAATCTGGTGCTGTTCCTCGCATCGGATGAATCGCGTTTCATCAACGGCAGCGAGTATCGGATCGACAACGCGCAGCTGATCATGGGCATTGCCTGAGTTCCGACGTCATGGCCGATTCGCGTTTTCACCGGCTCAAAGTGGCGGACGTGATCGCGGAGAGCGCCGACGCGCGCTCTTTCGTGTTCGATCTGCCGCAGGCGCTGCACGATGCCTTCAGCTATCGTCCGGGGCAGTTTCTCACGCTCAAGGTGCCGTGCGCGGATGCCACCGTGCAGCGCTGTTATTCGCTCTCGAGCGCGCCCGGCATCGACCGCGCGCCGAAAATCACCGTCAAGCGGGTGCGCGATGGGCGCGTGTCGAACTGGATGTGCGACAGCATTCAACCCGGCGACGAACTCGACGTAATGGCGCCTGCGGGCGTGTTCACGCCGCGTTCGCTCGACGGCGACCTGCTTCTGTTCGCGGGCGGCAGTGGGATCACGCCGGTGCTGTCGATTCTCAAGTCCGCGCTGGTGAACGGGCGCGGCATGCTGACCCTGATCTACGCGAATCGGGACGCACAGTCGGTGATTTTCAGCGAAGAGCTGCGGCAACTCGGGCAGCGGCACGCGGGACGGTTGCGCGTGATTCATTGGCTCGATAGCGTGCAGGGCATTCCTCAGCAGCGTCATCTGGAAGAACTGGCGCGGCCGTGGAGCACGCAGGAATGCTTCATCTGCGGGCCGGCGCTGTTTATGGAGAACGCGCTGGCCGCGATGCTGGCGCTGGGCCTGCCGCGAGCGAAGGTGCATGTGGAGCGGTTTGCTTCGCTGCCGGATTTGCCGGTCGAGCCTGGTGGGTCTGGTGCGACAGGTGTATCTGGAATCGGTGGGGCGACGGGTGCGACCGGCGTGCTCGGTGTACCCGGCGCCCCCACTAGCTATGCAGCGCCGGAACTGCCCGATGCGCCCTCGGCACCTGCACCGTCCCATACGGCATCCGCCACCAACGCCGCAATTGAAACCGTACTCGACGGCGCCACCTTCGCCGTTATCTGCGAGACCGGTGAAACCTTGCTCGACGCCATGCTGCGCGCCGACGTGCCGGCCCCCAACTCGTGCCGCAGCGGGTTGTGCGGCGCCTGCATGTGCCGGGTCGAATCCGGCAGCGTGACCCTGAACGCCAACCACGTGCTCGATGCGGCCGATCTGGCCGACGGCTGGACGCTTGCCTGTAGTGCGACACCCGCCAGCGCGACGCTGCGCGTGGTTTTTCCCGACTAGGTTCGCGGTTTGCACACGCGGCTCTTGCGTGTTGCGCGTGCCGCGAACCCTATCCATCGAATTCACATGACGCTCAACTCCATCCTGACGACGCCCGCGCTGATCGCGCGCGGCGCCGCGCGCTTCGGCACGCGCACCGCGATCGAAACGGCCCAGGGCAACCTGAGCTATGCGCAACTGGACGCGGCGCGGATCGAAGCAGCGCGCGCGCTGATGAGCTGCGGCATCCAGCCGGGCGAGCGTGTCGCGATCTGGGCGCCGAACGTCGCTGAATGGATCGTGGCGGCGCTCGCGATTCACAGCGCCGGCGCGGTGCTGGTGCCGATCAATACCCGTATGAAGGGCCTGGAAGCCGCGGCGATTCTCGAGGACAGCAGCGCGCGGCTGCTGTTTTGCTGTGGCACCTTCCTCGGCGATTCGTATCCGGCCATGCTGGCGGCGCATCGTCCGGCCACGCTTGAACGGGTCGTCGTGTTCGACGGTCCGGCAGCGGACTTCAAGGACGGGCGTGACGAGATATGGGACGCGTTTCTGATGCGCGCCGCGGGCACTTCGATGGAAGCGTTCCGCGCGCGCGAAGCGGCGGTGCGCCCCGACACGCTGATGGACATCATGTTCACGTCCGGCACGACGGGCCGGCCGAAGGGGGTGATGACCACGCATGGCCAAAACCTGCACGCCATTCACGATTGGGCGCACATCGCGACGCTGCGCGAAAGTGATCGCTATCTGATCGTTAATCCCTTCTTCCACGCATTCGGCTACAAGGCCGGCTGGCTTGCAGCGTTGGCAAGCGGCGCGACCGTGTTGCCGCATCTGGTGTTCAACCCGGAGCGCGTGCTTGAGCGCATCGTGCGTGATCGCGTGTCCGTATTGCCGGGGCCGCCGACGCTCTATCACGCGTTACTCGACATGCCGGACCTGGCCACGCGCGATCTGTCGTCATTGAGGGTCGCGGTGACCGGCGCGGCCGCGATCGCGCCGAGTCTGATCGAAAGGATGCGCGCGCAACTGGGTTTCGAAACCGTGTTGACCGGCTATGGACTCACCGAATCATGTGGTTTCGCCGCGCTGTGCCGCAGCGGCGACGACGCCCAGACCGTTGCCCAGACGTCGGGCCGTGCCATGCCCGGCGTGGAGATTCGTATCGCCGACAGCAGCGGTGGTGCGTTGCCTGCCGGCGAAACAGGGGAAGTGCTGATTCGCGGCTACAACGTGATGCAGGGCTATTTCTGCCAGCCGGACGCCAGTTCTGAAGCGGTCGACCGTGAAGGCTGGCTGCACACCGGCGACCTCGGCACGCTCGACGAACGCGGCTATCTGCGCATCACCGATCGCATCAAGGATATGTTCATCGTCGGTGGTTTCAACTGCTATCCGGCGGAGATCGAGCGGCTGTTCAGCGCGCATCCGGCGGTGGCCCAGGTGGCGCTGGTCGGCATGCCCGACGCGCGGCTCGGCGAAGTGGGACATGCGTATGTCGTGCTGCGTTCGGGCGAGCACGCGAGTCCTGAAGAGCTGATCGACTGGGCCCGCAGGAATATGGCGAACTACAAGGTGCCGCGGCATCTCACGCTGGTCGAACAACTGCCTGTCAGCGCGGCCGGCAAGGTGCTCAAATACCGCTTGCGCGAAGCGGTCGGAGGCGGTGTGAAAGACGCTGTCGAAAACCACGAAAAAGCCGCTGAAAACACCGCTGCAAGCTAGTCCCAACAGACGATGTTAGCCACCCCGGCGACCGCCAGAATAAGCCTGACAACAACAGGTTCTGGAGGAGTCGGAGATGATCGATGTACGGGCTTTAGGCTACGTCGTCGTGCAGTCGGCGAATGTCGACGCATGGCGCGGCTACGCGGAAAACGTGCTGGGCATGCAGGCGCAAGACGCAACGGACGGCGCGCTGTACGTAAAGATGGATGAGCGCGATTTCCGCTACCTGATCGTGCCCGGCGACGCTGATCGCTACTTCGCATCGGGTTGGGAGCTGGCCGACGCGGCCGCATTCGACGACGCCATCCGCACGCTCGAAGCGGCCGGCGTGGAACCGATCCGCGCCAGCGCGCAGGAGACCGCGCTGCGCCGCGTGCAGGCGATGGTGTGGTGCACCGATCCCTCCGGCAACCGCCACGAGTTCTTCTGGGGCGTGCGCGCGGATTTCCGGCGCCTGGTGTCGCCGCTGGGCGTAGCCGGTTTCGTCACCGGCGCGATGGGTCTGGGGCACGCCGTCCTGCCGGCGCCGCAATTCGATGCAACCGATGCATTCCTGCGCGACGTGCTCGGCTTCGAACTCTCCGACATCTTCCGCGTGCGTTTCACCGACGACCCCGCCGAGCCCGAGAAACGCATCCATTTTCTGCACTGCAAAAACGCGCGTCATCACAGCCTCGCGATCATGGACCTCGCAGTGCCGTCCGGCTGCATCCACGTGATGGCCGAAGTGGACTCGATGGACGAAGTAGGCCGCGCGCTCGACCGGGTTGCGGCGCAAGGCGTGAAGCTCTCCGCCACGCTCGGCCGTCATTGCAACGACCACATGATCTCGTTCTACATGAAAACACCGGGCGGCTTCGATCTGGAGTACGGCTACGGCGGCCTGACGGTTGACTGGGCACAGCACAACGTCTACGAGGCGACACGCGTGAGCCTGTGGGGTCACGACTTCAGCGTTGGATTCCGCTAGACCCTGGTCAGAAACCCGCAGCAAACCCGCAGGAATAACGCATGAAATCACTCGATAAAGAACTCAGCGCGCGCGATGCCGTCGCGCAACTCGCCGACGGCATGACGCTCGGCATCGGCGGCTGGGGCCCGCGCCGCAAGCCGATGGCGCTCGTGCGCGAGATCGTCCGCTCGAATCTGAAGGACCTCACCGTGGTCGCGTATGGCGGCCCTGACATAGGACTGCTGTGCGCGGCCGGCAAGGTCCGCAAGCTGGTGTTCGGTTTCGTGTCGCTCGACGTGATTCCACTCGAACCGCATTTTCGCCGGGCCCGTGAACAGGGCGCGCTCGACGTGTGGGAACTCGACGAAGGTCTGCTGCAACTCGGCCTGCGCGCGGCGGCGGCGCGTCTGCCGTTTTTGCCGACGCGCGTGGGTCTCGGCACCGATCTGCTGAAACACGCGCCGCATCTGCGCACTGTGCAATCGCCCTATGGCGGCGAGACCCTGCTGGCAATGCCCGCGCTTGAACTCGACGCCGCGCTGCTGCACGTGAACGCGGCCGACCGGATGGGCAACACGCGCATCGACGGTCCGGACCCGTTCTTCGACGCGTGGTTCGCCCGCGCTGCGAAGAAGTGCTTCGTCAGCAGCGAGACGCTGGCCGAAACGCTGGCGAGCGACGACCTCGATCTCGCGCGCCGCAATACCTTCGAACGATCGCTCGTGAGCGGCGTGGTGCACGCACCGTGCGGCGCGCATCCCACTTCGTGCGCGCCGGCTTACGGCTGGGATTTGCCGCATCTGAAGACGTATTGCGCGAGCGCGGAGGATCCGCAGCAAACCATCGCTTACCTGAATGACGTAGTAGGCGCCGACGAACCGGGCTATCTGCAACGCGCAGGCGGCCGGTCCCATGTAGCGGCGTTGCCGTTGCCGATTCTGTAATGGAGCGCAGATGAGCGACTCTCTCGATTTTTCCCTCGCCGAATTGATGATTGCCGCGGCGGCGCGCGTCTGGCGTGATGACGGCGAAGTGCTGGCAACCGGCATCGGCACGGGGCCGCGCCTCGCGGCGGGGCTTGCGCGCCTTGCCTATAACCCGGGTCTGATGCTGACCGACGGCGAAGCGTATCTGGTCGAAAACCCCGTGCCGCTCGGGCCGCGTGAAGCCGGTTATCGCGTGCAGGCGTCGGGTTTGATGACCTATGAGCGCGTGTTCGATTGCGTGTGGCACGGCAAGCGTCACGCATTGGTGATGCCCACGCAGATTGACCGTTTCGGCCAGGCCAACATCTCCTGGCTCGGTGACGACTACGCCCGTCCGAAAACGCAATTGCTCGGCGCGCGCGGTTTCCCGGGCAACAGCATCAATCACGCGAACTCTTTTTTTGTTTCCGGCCACGGCAAGCGTACGTTCGTTGCCGGTGAAGTCGACATGGTGTGCAGCGTGGGCTACAACCCGGCGCGCGAAATTCCTGGCATGCGCGCGTTCACCGATCTGCGCAGTGTGATTACCGATCTGTGTGTGATGGACTTCGGCGGTGCGAATCACGCGGTCCAGGTGCGCTCGCTGCATCCTGGCGTGAGCTTCGACGAAGTGCAGGACGCGACCGGTTTCGAGTTGCGCGCGCATCCCGACATGCACGTGACGCCGCCGCCGGGCGCCGACGATCTGCGCATCATGCGCGCGCTCGATCCGCACAACCTGCGTGCGAGCGTCGTGCGCAATAACCCCGCGCCGCGCCGCGTGTGAGGGACACCATGCAAGTCAATCAAGCTGCGGTGGATGGGCAGGCGGGCGAGAACGTCGTCGAGTATCGCGTGAGCGAGGGTATCGCCACGATCACGATGAACCGCCCCGAGTATCACAACGCGCAGAACTCGAAGATGACGTACGCGCTTGATGCGGCCTTCAGGCGCGCGTCGAACGACGATGCGGTGAAAGTCATCGTCCTCGCCGGTGCGGGCAAGCATTTCTCCGCCGGGCACGACATCGGCACGCCGGGTCGTGACATCGATCAGTCGTTCGAGCGCACGTCGCTTTGGTACGACCATGTCGGCAAGGAAGGTGGCGAGTTTCTGTACGCCCGCGAACAGGAAGTCTATCTCGGCATGTGCCGCCGCTGGCGCGATCTGCCCAAGCCGACCATCGCGATGGTGCAGGGCGCGTGCGTGGCGGGCGGCCTGATGCTGGCGTGGGTGTGCGACCTGATTGTCGCTTCGGACGACGCGTTCTTTTCCGATCCGGTGGTCCGCATGGGCATTCCGGGCGTCGAGTATTTCGCGCATGCGTATGAACTGAATCCGCGCATCGCCAAGGAGTTTCTGTTTCTCGGCGAGCGGATGGATGCGGCGCGCGCGTATCAGATGGGCATGGTCAATCGGGTCGTGCCGCGCGAGCGCTTGCAGGACACCACGACGGAAATTGCCGCGAAGATCGCACGCATGCCGCGCCTCGGATTGACGCTGACCAAGCAGGCCGTGAATCACGTCGAAGAATTGCAAGGCAAGCGCGCTGCGATGGATGCGGCGTTCGCATGGCACCACTTCGCCCATGCACACAACGAACTGGTGAGCGGCGACAAGCTGGGTGGGTACGACGCGCGCAGGATGGCCGAATCGCAACGCACGAATCCCCCGGCCTCGGCGGCAGGCAATCCGGTTGCATACACGTCTGCCGAAGGAAAGTCTGTATGAGCGCCACCTTGCATACACCCTTGTGCGATCTGCTCGGCTGCCGCTATCCGATCGTGCAGACGGCGATGGGGTGGGTCGCCGACGCAAAGCTCGTCGCCGCGACCTGCAATGCGGGCGGCTTCGGTTTTCTGGCTGGAGCGACGCTCGAAGCCGGGCGCGTGGAAGCGGAGATCCTGCGCGTAAAGGAACTGACGGACAAGCCCTTCGGCATCAACTTCCATATGTTCCAGCCGAACGCGGCGCAGGTGGTCGATCTGGCGATCAGGCACCGGTTGCGCGCGGTCAGCTACGGCCGCGGACCGGACGCGAAGACGATTCGCCGCTTCAAGGACGCCGGGGTGATGTGCATTCCCACCGTGGGCGCACCGAAGCACGCGGTCAAAGCAGTCCAACTGGGCGCCGATGCGGTCACCGTGCAAGGCGCCGAAGGCGGAGGCCATACCGGTTCGATGCCGACCACGCTGCTGTTGCCCGAAGTGCTCGACGCAGTGAACGTGCCGGTGATTGCAGCAGGCGGCTTCTTCGACGGGCGCGGTCTCGCGGCGGCGCTCGGCTACGGCGCCGCAGGCATCGCCATGGGTACGCGCTTTCTGATGGCAGCCGAGTCGCCCGTGCCGCGCGCGACGCTCGATCGCTACGTTGCCGTGGCCGATCCTTCGCAAATCCGTGTGTCCGCGGCGCTGGACGGTCTCCCGCAGCGAATGATCGACAACCCGTATCTGCTGCGTCTCGAAGCATTTGGCCCATTGCGCCGCACGCTATTCGCGCTCCGCACGGCTGAAGCGTGGCGTCGCCAGAGCGGCATGAGCCTGAGCCAGATGGCCGCGCTCGGCCTGAAGGCACTACGCGATCACAGCTACACCGCGAGTCAGACGTTGATGGCGGCGAACGCACCGTTTCTGATCCAGCGCGCGATCGTCGACGGTAAGCCGGACGAGGGCGTATTGCCGAGCGGCCAGGTTGCCTCGGTGATTGGTGCGATCGAGCCTTGCGAGACCTTGATCGCGCGCATCGTCGATGAAGCCGTGGCGCGGCTCGATGCGCTGGCGGCCTTCCAATAAAACGAACCCACCTTATTCACCAGGGACGGAGACATGACAGAACCCATCATCAATAGCGTCCGCTCATTGCCGTTCAGCATCGAACGCGCAGGCGGCATCGGCGAACTGGTGATCGACCAGCCGCCGGTCAACGCGCTCGACGCACGCGGCTGGCAAGCGCTGGCCGACGCCATCGACGCACTCGGCCGCGACGACAGCGTGCACGTCATCGTGCTGCGCGGGGCAGGCCGCGGCTTTTGCGCGGGCGTCGATATCAAGGAGCTGGCGGCGCATCCCGAACGGATCGTCGCGGTCAACGCCGGCAATTACGCGACTTTTCGTGCGGTGCACCGCAATCCCAAGCCGGTGATCGTCGCGGTGCATGGTTTCGTGCTGGGTGGCGGCATCGGGATTTGCGGCGCGGCGGATGTGATTGTCGCGTCCGAGTGTGCGCGCTTCGGCGTGCCCGAGATCGACCGGGGCGCAATGGGCGGTGGTGCGCATTTGCAGCGCATGTTCGGCGTGCAGAAAGTGCGCGCCATGTATTTCACCGGCGACATGGTCGACGCCGCTGAAGCCTACCGGCTCGGCGCCGTCGAGCGCGTCGTGCCGCGCGAACAGCTGCGGGACGCGGCGTTCGAGATCGCCCGCAAGATCGCGGCGAAGAGCCCCGCGATGCTGCAACTGGCGAAAGAAGCGCTGAACGGTGTCGAGGACGGCAACCTTGAAGACAAATACCGCTGGGAGCAGGGCTTCACTCTCCAGGCGTATATGACGAACGATTCGGCGGAAGCCCGCTCGGCCTTCGTCGAAAAGCGCGATGCGCAATTCGCGGGCGGCAATGAGGCCGAACGCAAAGCCGGAGCACGCGCATGAAGCTCGACTACACGCCGGCACAACGCGCGTTTCGTGCCGAGATTCGCAGCTGGCTCGCGGTTCACGTGCCGCGCGAACCGCTGCCGAGCTTCGACACCGAAGCGGGTTTTGCCGCACACCGGGAATGGGAACGCACGCTGCACTCGGGCCGCTGGAGCATGGTGACGTGGCCGCGCGAACTGGGCGGGCGCGGCTGCGATCTGATCGAGTGGCTGATCTTCGAAGAAGAGTACTGGCGAGCCGATGCACCGATGCGCGTGAATCAGAACGGCATCTTCCTGCTCGGTCCGACCTTGATGGACTTTGGCACGGATGAGCAGAAGGCCCGCTTTCTGCCGGCGATGGCGGCGGGCGAACACGTGTGGGCGCAAGGCTGGTCCGAGCCCAACGCGGGCTCCGACATGGCGGCGATCCGTGCGAGCGCTATTCGCACGGACGGCGGCGCAGGCGGCGAATACATCCTGAACGGCCAGAAGATCTGGTCGACCCGCGCGGTATGGGCTGACTGGTTGTTCGGCCTGTTTCGCAGCGATCCGCAATCCACCCGGCACCACGGGCTGACGTTCCTGATGGTGCCGCTCTCGACCCCCGGCATCACCGTGAGGCCGATCCGTCAGTTGAACGGCCACACCGGCTTCGCGGAAATTTTCTTCGACGACGTGCGTGTGCCGGTCGAGAACCGTCTCGCCGGTGAAGGCATGGGCTGGCAGGTCGCCATGGCGACCGCCGGGTTCGAACGCGGCCTGATGCTGCGTTCGCCCGCACGTTTTCAACGCACCGCCGAAGCGTTGCGCGCGCTCTATCTGGCGCACCGCACGGAGGCCGACCGCGATCCGACCTTGCGCGACCGGGTGATCAGTGCGTGGATGGATGCGCAGGCCTATGCGCTTTCCACCTACGCCACCGCGAGCCGTTTGCAGAAGGGCGGCCACATCGGTGCGGAGTCGAGTACCAACAAGGTGTTCTGGTCCGAACTCGATCTGCGCATGCACCAGACCGCGCTCGATATTCTCGGCGCGCACGCCGAGGTCGTGCCGCAAACGCAGGAACAACACGCTGCGCTCGGCACCTGGCTCGATGGTTTCCTGTTCGCGCAGGCCGGGCCGATCTACGCAGGCACCAACGAGATCCAGCGCAACATCGTCGCGGAACGGATGCTGGGGATGCCGCGCTCATGATGCCGCCGCCGATGCTGCAACCAGCTTGCAGACCGCATTCAGACGCTTAAAGGATTGAGCGAGGAACTATGGATTTCGTATTCAACGAAGATCAGGAAGCGCTGGCGAGCAGCGTCAAGCGCTTTCTGATGACGGAGATGACGCCGGAGTTGATCCGCGAGTTGTGGACCACGCCCACGGGCCGCTCGGAGCGCATGTGGGACATGTTCGCATCGCAAGGGCTGACGGCGGTGTCGGTGCCGGAAAGTCACGACGGGATGGGACTGGGCGACGTGGAGTGGGCCTCGCTTGCGCAGACCTATGGCTATTTCGCGGGACCCGAGCCGTTACTCGATACGGCGCTCGTGGCGGTCGGCATGCTGGACGGTTTGCCGGCCAGTGCGCAACGCGACGCGCTGTTGCGGGACATCGCGGCGGGCGCGGCGCGGGTGGCGATTGCGCATCCGGTGAATCCGTATGTCAGCGATGCGCACGTCGCGAAGGTTGTGTTGTGCGAGCGGGACGGCGAGTTGCATTGGCTCACGCCCGACGCTTGCAGACTGAATGCGGTGGAGAGCGTCGATCCTTCGCGTCGGCTGTTCGAACTCGATTGGCAGGTCACGCCGACCACGCGCGTGGCCACGGCCGCACAGGCGCAACCGTTGCTGGCCCGCGCGCTCGATCAGGGCGCGTTCGCCGTCGCCGCGCAATTGCTCGGCCTTACCCAACGCGTTCTGGACGTCGCGATCGATTACAGCGCGCAGCGCAAGCAGTTCGGCAAACCGATCGGCTCGTATCAGGCGCTCAAGCACCTGCTTGCCGACGTTGCGATTCGTTATGAATTCGCGCGGCCCGTGGTGTATCGGGCCGCCTGCGCGATCGCGGACAACGACCCGAAGCGCGCGCTGTATGTCTCCCACGCGAAACTTGCCGCCACCGCCGCAGCGCAGCTCGCCGCACGAAACGCGATGCAGGTGCACGGTGCGATCGGCTACACGTGGGAGCTGGACCTGCAGATCTTCATGAAACGCATCTGGGCGCTCTCGGGCAGTTGGGGCGACATAACGTTTCACAAGGCCCGCGTGGCCGACGCGCTGATCGAGTCATGTGCTCCGATTGGACCGGCCCGTACTTTCGAACTGGAATCGTGATGAAACAGGCTTATATCGTCGATGCATTGCGTACGCCGACCGGCCGCCGCAAAGGCGGACTTGCGCAGGTGCACGCTGCGGATCTCGGCGGCTTCGTGTTGAAGGAACTGGTCGGCCGCAACGGCATTCCCGCTGATGAATACGACGACGTGGTGTTCGGCTGCGTCGATACGATCGGTCCGCTGGCGGGCAACATCGCGCGCACCTGCTGGCTCGCCGCAGGCTTGCCGTTGACGGTGCCCGGCGTGACGATCGACCGGCAATGCGGTTCGTCGCAGCAGGCCGTGCATTTCGCCGCGCAGGCCGTGATGAGCGGCACGCAGGACGTGGTGGTCGCGGGCGGCGTGCAGACCATGACGCAGATTCCGATTTCATCCGCGATGACGGCGGCCGAGCCGCTCGGGTTTACCGATCCGTTCTCGGGCAGCATCGGCTGGCGCGCGCGTTTCGGCGATGCGCCGGTCTCGCAGTTCCATGCGGCGCAGCGGATCGCGGATCACTGGAACCTGTCGCGCGAAACGATGGAACAGTACGCGCTGGAAAGTCACCGGCGCGCGCTCGCGGCAATCGAAGGCGGCTACTTCTCGCGCGAGATCGTGCCGTTTGCCGGTGTCGTCCACGACGAGACGCCGCGCAAGGACACCACGCTCGCCAGAATGGCCTCGCTCGAACCGCTGATGCCAGGCGGCGCGTTGACGGCCGCCGTCTCGAGCCAGACCTGCGATGCGGCAGCGGCGCTGCTGATCGTCTCCGAAGACGCGCTCAAGCGCTACGGCCTCACGCCGCGCGCCCGCATCCATCACCTGAGCGTACTCGGCGACGATCCGCTGTGGATGCTCACCGCGCCGATTCCCGCGACACGTCACGCATTGCGTAAAGCCGGCCTCGCGCTGGACGACATCGACGCCGTGGAGCTGAACGAAGCGTTTGCCTCGGTGGCGCTCGCGTGGCTCGCCGAAACGCGCTATCCGCACGAGAAAACCAATCCAAACGGCGGCGCGATCGCGCTCGGCCATCCGCTTGGCGCAACCGGCGCGCGGCTGATGACGAGCCTGTTGCACGAACTCGAGCGCACGCGAGGCCGCTACGGCTTGCAGACGATGTGCGAGGGCGGCGGCCTTGCCAACGTCACGATCATCGAGCGCCTGTAAGCGTCGATACGCGCCTCTGAGCGCATCACTGTCTACGAGGATCAAGCATGGGAATCTGCAACGAGCGCACCGTGATCATCACCGGCGCGGGGGGAGGATTGGGCCGCGAATATGCGCTGGCGTTTGCCGCCGAAGGCGCGGCGGTGGTGGTCAACGATATTCGTCAGGAGGCGGCACAAGCGGTTTGCGACGAGATCGTGCGAGCCGGTGGCCGGGCCCTGGCCAATGCCGACGACATTACGCGCATCGACACCGCGCAACGCATCATCGACGCCGCGCACCAAGCGTTCGGCGAGATTCATGTGCTGGTGAACAACGCGGGCATTTGCCGCGACCGGATGTTCACCAGCATGACCGAAGCCGATTGGGATGATGTGATGCGGGTGCATTTGCGCGGACATTTCTGTCTTTCGCAACTGCTGGCGCGCGAGTGGCGTGACGCGTCGAAGGCAGGGCGCGAGGTGGATGCGCGCATCGTCAATACGAGTTCGGGCGCGGGCCTGCAAGGGTCGATCGGGCAGGCGAACTATGGCGCAGCCAAAGCGGCCATCGCGGCCTTGACGTTGATGCAGGCGGTGGAGCTTCAACGTTATGGTGTGCGGGTGAACGCGTTGGCGCCCGCGGCGCGCACGTCGATGACCGAAGGCGTGTTCGCCGAGATGATGAAAAAGCCGGCCAACGGCTTCGACTACTTCGATCCGGCCAACGTCGCGCCGCTGGTCGTCTGGCTCGGCAGCGTTGAATCGCGCGACGTGACCGGGCAGGTGTTCGAAGCGGCGGGGGGGATGATCGCCGTGGCGGAAGGCTGGCGCACGGGGCCGCGCATCGACATCGGCGCACGCTGGCAAGTCACTGCGCTGGGCGGCGCGGTGGCGGCGCTGGTTGCGGAGCGTGAGCCGGCGCAGCAGGTCTACGGAAGTTGATGCGATGAACCTCGCTCTCTCCGAAGAACAAAGCATGATTCGCGATTCGGCGGCCGAGGTGCTGGCCGAGCGCAGCGCATCGGCGGCGGTGCGGCAGGCGATCGAACATACCGCGGGCCGCGACGATGGTCTGTGGCACACGCTTGCAGGCGAGCTAGGCTGGTGTGCGTTGACCGTGCCGGAAGCGTCGGGCGGTGCGGGCCTGGGCGCGACTGAGCTGGTGTTGCTGATGGAACAGATGGGGCGGCGCCTTGCTTGCGTGCCTTACTTCGGCACGGTGTGTCTCGCGGCGACCGTGTTGGCGCAGTGTGAATCGGCGGCGGCTCGCGCGTGGCTCTCGCGGATCGCGAGCGGCGAGGTGAGCGCGACGCTGGCGTTGGATGCTGGGGCTGACTTTGATGTGAGGACGGCTTCGGCGTGCTCCGCACGCGACTTCGATGCGCGCTCGGCCTCGACGTGCTTTACAGCCGGTTTCGATGCGAGCAAGGCTTCGGCGTGCTCTACACCTGGTTTCGATGCGCACCCGGCTTTGGCGTACGCTGCGCCCGGTTTTGATGCACATGCGGTTTCGGTTTACGCGGAAGAGACGGCTCATGGCTACCGCCTGTCAGGGACCTTGGCTCAGGTTGTTGACGGTGCGAGCGCGGACCTGTTGCTGGTGCCCGCCTTGATCGCGAACGAAGCGCAAACCATCGCACTGTTCGAATTGAACGGTGGTGATCTTGCAGGCCTCACACGCACGCCGCTGGTTACGCTGGATGCGACGCGTCCACTGGCGCGCATCGAACTGAACGCGGTCGACGTGCCGCGTGCTGCGATGCTGGCGCGGGGCAGTGAGGCGCAACGCGCACTGTCTGACACCGCGTGGCTTGCAGCATTGGCGTTGGCTGCGGAACAACTTGGCGGCGCGCAGCAATGCCTCGACCTCACGCTTGCCTATACGACGGAGCGCGTGCAATTTGGCCGTGCCATTGCGTCGTTCCAGGCCGTCAAACACCGTTGCGCGCAGATGATGGTCGACATCGAGGCAACCCGCTCGGCCGTGCTCGGCGCGGCGCAGGCGTGGGATCAGGCACGGAATCAAATACGCGCTCAGGTGCCGGATCAAATGCGCAATGAGCCATGCGCATCGTTACCACCAAACGTGCTGGCCGATATCGCCACCGCCAAAGCCACTGCCAACGACGCCTTCCGTTTCTGCGCTCAGGAAGCGATCCAACTGCACGGCGGCGTCGGTTTCACATGGGAATACGACCCGCAGCTGTACTTCAAGCGCGCGCAGGCCAGCAGCGCGCAATTCGGCACGACCGCGCAGATGCTGTCGTTTATCGCGGAGCAGGTGATCGGCCGTAGCGAGGCTTCGAGCGCCACAGCGCCGTTGCCGCCGGTACCTGCCGACTACGCACAGGCTGTCCTCGCGGGAGTCCTTTAATGAACAGCGAAACGCAACAGCAACAACAGCAACGCTTGCGCGTGGAAGTCGCCGACTGGATGCGCACGCATCTAAGCGGCGAGTTCGCCTGTCTGCAATACCGCGGCGGTCCCGGCGACGAAGAAGCATACCCGGCGTTGCGCAAGAAATGGGAACGTGAACTGGCCGGCGGTGGCTGGACGGGTCTCGGCTGGCCGAAGGAACAAGGTGGCCGGGCGATGTCCGTCGCCGACCAGGTGATCTTCCACGAGGAATACGCGCGCGCCGGTGGGCCAGGGCGCATGGGGCATATCGGCGAAGGGTTGCTCGGACCGACCCTGATCGCCTGTGGCACCGACGATCAGCGTAAGCGCTTTCTGCCCGGCATCCTGAACGGCACGCAGTTCTGGTGCCAGGGTTATTCGGAACCGGGCGCGGGATCGGATCTCGCGAACGTCCGCACTCGCGCAGTCCGCGACGAAACCGGCAACTGGCGCGTGCATGGCCAGAAAGTCTGGACGTCGCTTGCTCACGATTCCGACTGGATCTTCGTGATCGCACGCACTGATCCGGAATCACGAGGAAATCGCGGACTGTCGTTCCTGTTGATGCGCCTCGATCAACCCGGCATCGAGATTCGTCCGATCAAACAATTGAATGGCGGCGCCGAATTCAACGAAGTGTTTTTCGACGGCGCGCTCGCTGCGGCTGAAGATCTGGTCGGCGCACCCGGTGACGGCTGGCGCATCGCGATGACGCTGCTCGGCTTCGAGCGCGGCATGTCCACGCTGGGTCAGCAGATGCAGTTCATCCGTGAACTCGAATGGGTGGTCGACGCGGCGCATGAAGCGGGTGTTGCGAATGATCCGCTGATGCGCCAACGGATCGCGCGGGCATGGGCGGGTTTGCGTGTGATGCGTTACAACGCGCTGCGCATGCTGGCCGGCGCCGGTGCTGATGAAAGCAGCGGCGCATTGAACCGTGAAGCGCTGATCTACAAATACTACTGGTCGAACTGGCATCGCGAGCTTGGCCAACTGGCGATGGATGTGCTCGGCCCTGACGCCAATCTGATCGACAGCGCCGACGCGAAGCGCACCCGCCTGCAAGGCGTGTTCCTCTTCTCGCGCGCCGACACGATCTACGCGGGCACCAACGAAATTCAATTGAACATCATGGCCGAGCGCGGGCTCGGCATGCCGAGAGAACCCCGAGGAACGCTATGAACGAATCCCAAACGGTGCGGACCGCGCCTGCCTATGTGCCGGGCCATCAATTGCTGGCGGGAAAATCCGTGCTGATTACGGCCGCCGCCGGTGTGGGCATCGGCTTTGCCGCCGCCAAACGCTGCGCGGAAGAAGGCTGCCGCGCGCTCTTCATCTCCGACATCCACGAGCGGCGCCTCGCGCAAGCCGTTGAAACCTTGCGCGCGGAAACGGGTTTACAAGCGATTTACGGCCGTCTGTGCAACGTCTCCGTGGAAGAGGACGTACGCACGCTGGTGGCGGATGCCGAAGACAGGATGCAAGGCGTCGACGTGCTGATCAACAACGCAGGGCTCGGCGGCGCGCGTCGCATCGTCGAAATGGACGATGCCGAATGGTCGCGGGTGATCGACATTAGCCTTACCGGCACCTTCCGCATGACGCGGGCGATGTTGCCGCATATGCAGCAGCGTGGCCAGGGCGTGATCGTGAACAACGCGTCGGTGCTCGGCTGGCGGGCGCAGGCGGAACAGGCGCATTACGCCGCGGCGAAGGCCGGCGTGATGGCGCTGACGCGCTGCGCCGCGCTCGAAGCCGCGCCGTACGGGGTACGCATCAACGCGGTGGCGCCGAGTATTGCATTGCACGATTTTCTGAAGAAATCGGCTTCGGCCGATCTGCTCGATCAACTGGCGTCGCGTGAAGCATTCGGACGCGCCGCCGAAGTGTGGGAGGTGGCGAACGTGATGGTCTTTCTGGCAAGCGACTACGCATCGTATATGACCGGCGAAGTGCTGTCGGTCAGCAGTCAGCACGCGTGATGGACAGCGCTATGACGAGAGTGCGGGCTGAAGTTGACGACGTCGGCAGCACCGGCGGAATCGGCAGAATCAGCGATATGGGCGATCACAGCCAGCCTGCTCGCATATTCGCCCATCCTGACGCACTGACAGCCGCAGTGGGCGAAGCGCTCGGAAGCAGCGCATGGCTGCAGATCGATCAACCGCGCGTCGATCTGTTCGCCGACGCGACACTCGATCACCAGTGGATTCACGTCGATGCTGAACGCGCCGGACATGGTCCGTTTGGCGGTTGCATCGCGCATGGCTTTCTCACGCTCTCGCTCGTCAACTTTTTCCTGCCGCAGATCGTGCGTGTCGACGGCGCGCGGCTCGGCGTCAACTACGGCTGCGACAAGATCCGTTTCCCCGCGCCGGTGCGCGTCGGCGCCCGGATTCGCGGCGTCGGCCAGTTGCTGCGCGCCGAGGCGATCGAAGGCGGCGTGCAGGCCTGGATTCGCGTGACCGTGGAAATCGAAGGCGAGACTAAACCCGGTTGTGTGGCCGACACCATCAGCCGCTATTACCTGTAGAACCCCGAAGAAATCTGTAGAACCCGTAGAGGAATAGTTCATGAACGAAGCGGTCATCGTCTCGGTTGCACGCACGCCGATCGGCAAAGCGTATCGCGGCGTGTTCAACGACACCGAAGCGCCCGCACTCGGTGGCCACGTCGTGCGAGCGGCGGTCGAGCGCGCGCAACTCGCGCCTGCCGATATCGACGACGTGCTGATGGGCTGCGCTGCGCAGCAGGGCACCCAGGGCTACAACATCGGCCGGCTCTCGGCGGCCGCAGCGGGTTTGCCTGCTTCGGTGCCGGGCATGGCGATGGACCGGATGTGCTCGTCGGGCTTGATGACGATCGCGACGGCGGCGCAAAACATTCTGTGCGGCGACGCGCGGATCGTGGTGGCGGGCGGTGTGGAGTCGATCACGCTGACGCAGAACAAGCACAAGAATACGTATCGAGCGCGTTCTGACGCTGTGCTCGCGCATCAGCCGGCGGCGTACATGGCGATGATCGAGACGGCGGAAATCGTCTCGCGCCGCTACGGCATTTCGCGGCAGGCGCAGGACGAATACGCGTTGACGAGCCAGCAGCGCACGGCCGCGGCGCAGGCGGCGGGCCGCTTCGACGAAGAGATTGTGCCTTTCGATGCGCAACGTGCGCTGTTCGACAAGGAAGGCAAGCCGGTTGGCCACGAAAGCGTGCGAGCCACGCGTGACGAATGCAATCGCGCCGACACGAGCGCGGCGAGTCTGGCCGCGCTGAAACCGGTGTGGAGCGGCGGCGAAGCGGTCACGCAGGGCGAGTTCATCACGGCCGGCAATGCGTCGCAACTGTCGGACGGCGCGGCGGCGGTCGTCGTGATGAGCGCCGCCGACGCCAGGCAGCGCGGTTTGAAGCCGCTCGGCATCTACCGGGGCATGGCCGTGGCGGGCTGCGAGGCCGACGAAATGGGTATCGGCCCGGCGCTCGCGGTGCCGAAACTGCTGGCGCGTCATCGGCTGACGGTGAACGACATCGGCTTGTGGGAGATGAACGAGGCGTTCGCGTGTCAGGTCATTTACTGCCGCGATCAACTACATATTCCGGCCGATCGTCTGAACGTGAATGGCGGTGCGATCTCGGTCGGTCATCCGTTCGGGATGTCTGGCACCCGCATGACGATGCACGGCTTACTCGAAGCACGGCGGCGCGGCGTGCGCTATGTGGTCGTGACGATGTGCGTCGGCGGCGGGATGGGCGCCGCCGCACTCTTCGAAACAGCGGCGTAGACCGCGGTCGGAGCTTTGCATGGGACTCTGGTTGGCACTAGCGCCAACCAGGGTCGACAGGAGACAAAAAATGAAATCGACACTCCCTGGTTTGCTGCTCTCGGCGGCTGTGCTGGGCGCGGCGCTGTTTGCGTTTTCGCCCCGCCCGGTGCCGGCTTTCGCGGCGACCGCTATTCAGGCCGATCGCCTGCAGATCAACGGGCTGGCCAAAGCCGGCACGCGGCTCGTCGCGGTGGGTGAGCGCGGCGTGATTCTCCTCAGCGACGATGCGGGCGCATCCTGGCGGCGCGCCGCGATGGCGTCCGACGAGGCATCGGCACTCACTCAGGTGTTCTTCATCTCGCCGCGCATCGGTATCGCGGTGGGGCATGACGGCTGGATCGTACGCACCGTCGACGGCGGTGCGCACTGGCGTGAAGTGCGTTTCGATCGCACACATTCGGACCCGTTGCTCTCCGTGTGGGGCAATGCAAGCGGACTGGTATTCGCCAGCGGCAGCTTCGGCCAATTGTTCGTCTCGCATGACGCCGGCGCCACCTGGGTTCAGCAGAAAACACCGGCGGACGACCGTCATCTGAATGCAGTTGCCGGCGATGCAAGCGGCCGTTTGATGATCGCCGGCGAGACCGGCACGCTGCTGCGCTCGACCGACAACGGTGCGAGCTGGGAGAAGCGGCCCGTGCCCTACCAGGGCTCGCTATTCGGCGTGCTGAAGCTCGCTGACGGCGACTGGCTCGCGTACGGCATGCGCGGCAACGTGCTGCGCAGCACCGACCAGGGCGATACGTGGACGCACATCGATAGCGGCATCGGCACCTCGTACTTCGGCGCGGCGCAACTTGCCGACGGTGAACTTGTGCTGGTCGGCCAGGGCGGCGCGATCGTCACCTCGCGCGATAACGGACAGAGCTTCGCGGTACGCAAGGTGGGCGGCGTGCAGAGCCTCGCGGCTGTGGTCGACGCCGGGCGTGGCGAACTGGCGCTGGGCGGGGAAGCGGGCATCGCGTTGCTGCCGGTGCTGCCTGTGGTGCGGGCGCCGCTTGTGCCACCGTCCGTGCCGCCGTCCGTGTCGCAACGCGCGCCATCGTCTGTATCACCGCCGGTGCTGCGCAGCGCGTCGTTGTCCTGAACTCGCGGCTTTCCTCGCCGAACTTTCATAGCGCGCTCGCCGGCCACTGATTCGCCACGCCCGCCGCGCTTCCCGTTGCCTTGCCGTGAGACGCATCATGAACGCATCGTTCCGTCCTTCTTCGTCCCGTCTTTCGCGTTTTGTCGAGCTGTGCGCCGACGCCATCATGCGGCACCGGCGCATCCTGTTGACGCTGTGTCTCGCGTTGACGGTCGCGCTGGGGTGTTCCGCGACGCGCCTGCGGCTCGATCCCGGGTTCAACAAGATGATCCCGATGCAGCACCCGTATATGCAGGTGTTCAACCGCTATGCGAGCGCCTTTCCGGGCGCGAATACGATCCTCGTGAGTCTGCGCTGGAAGGGCTACGGGGACATCTATAACCAGGCCTTCATGGACGACCTGCGTCACGCGACCGATGACGTGTTCTTCATTCCCGGCGTGAATCGCTCGCGTGTGTTCTCGCTGTTTACGCCGAACGTGCGTTATACCGAGGTCACCGAAGCGGGCTTTCGCGGCGACGTGGTCGTGCCCGGCCAGTTCAGCAGCGCGAATCCCGACGACCTCGCCAAAGTGCGCCGCAACGTGGCGCGCTCCGGCCAGATCGGCAGACTGGTCGGCAACGACCTGCACTCCGCGCTGATCCGCGCGGAATTACGCGAGACCGATCCCGCCACCGGCAAGCATCTGGATTACGGCGCGGTGGCGCGGCAGCTCGAGCAGATCCGCGCGCGCTATTCGAACCAGGATGTCGAGGTCGACATCATCGGCTTTGCGAAACTCGTGGGGGACGTCGAGGCGGGGATCAGTGGCGTGATCGGCTTTTTCGCGCTCGCGTTTCTGATTACCGCGGCGCTGCTGTTCGCGTATACGCGCTCGGCGAAGACCACGGTACTCGCGCTGTTCGTCGCGTTGCTGCCGGTGGTGTGGTTGCTCGGTGCGTTGCCGATTCTCGGCCTCGGCATCGATCCGATGTCGATTCTCGTCCCGTTTCTGATCTTCTCGATCGGCGTCTCGCATGCCGTGCAGATGACGAATGCGTGGAAGCAGGCGCTGGTGGCCGGCATGTCCTCCACCGACGCGGCACGCGACGCGTTTCGCAAGCTGTTCGTGCCGGGCACGGTCGCGTTGTTGACGAATGCGCTCGGTTTCATGGTGATCATGCGCATCCAGATCGAGATCGTGCGTGAGCTGGGTGTCACGGCCTGCCTCGGCGTGCTGTTGATGATCGTCACCAACAAGGTGTTTCTGCCGATCCTGCTGTCGTACACGCGACTGGAAGCGGGCACCCTGGCGCGTGCGCAAAGCCGCGCGGCGCAAGGCGGCAGCCGCCTGTGGACGCGCTTCGCGATGTTTGCACGGCCCGCGCCGGCGCTCGGCGTGTTCGTCGTCGCGCTGCTGTTGCTGGCGTTCGGCGCGCAGGCGTCGCGCAATCTGCAGATTGGCGACATTGGCGCCGGTGCGCCCGAGTTGCGCAGCACCTCGCGCTACAACCTCGACAACGCCCGGATCACGAGCCAGTACAACATCGGCGTGGACGCGCTCGCAGTGATCGTCGAGACGACTGGTTTCGACGATGCCTGTCTGCACTATCCGGTGATGAGCGCGATCGAGCGCTTCGAGATGGAGATGCGCGGGGTGGCGGGTGTGCAGTCGGTAGTGAGCGTACCGTCGCTCGCGAAGATTTCGATTGCCGCTTTCAACGAAGGCAATCCGCGCTGGGGTGCATTGCCGCGTTCGAGCGATGGCCTCACGCAGGGCGCAAGCGCGTTCGATCCCGACAACGGCATGAACACCGAGAACTGCCAGGCGATTCAGGTGTTGATCTACACCACGGATCACGAAGGCAAGACGATCGCGCATATCGTCGATGAAATCAAACGGCTGGCGGCGGAAGATCACACGCCGAATATCGCGTTCCGGCTGGCGGGCGGCAACGTCGGTGTGATGGCGGCGACCAACGAAGCGGTCGGCGACGCCGAAGTGGCGATGCTCCTGTCGATTTTCGGTGCGATCGCGTTGTTGTGCTTCGTGACGTTCCGTTCGTGGCGTGCGGTGTTGTGCATCGTGGTGCCGCTGACGGTGGTGTCGATTTTGTGCAATGCGGTGATGGCGTGGCTCGGCATCGGCCTGAAGGTCGCCACGTTGCCGGTGATTACGCTGGGCGTTGGAGTGGGGGTCGATTACGGCATCTATCTGTACGAACGGCTGCAGCACGAGGTCCGCGGAGGCGCCACGTTGCCCGACGCGTTCGCGGCCGCGATGCGTCAGCGTGGCACCGCCGCGTTGTTCACGGCGGTGACGATGTTCATCGGCGTGGGGACGTGGGCGTTTTCCGCGCTCAAGTTCCAGGTGGATATGGGCGTGCTGCTTGCCTTCATGTTCCTCGTCAATCTGTTCGGCGCGGTGTTCCTGTTGCCGGCGCTCGCTGCATGGCTCGGCGTGGAGCGGGCGGAGCGGCGTGTGGGCGCCCGTAACGTTGCGCCAAAGGTAGAACGGGTAGCTGAAGTCCCTAGTCCGTCGGGACGATGAAAGCGACGTGCGCCACGTCTATCGTCAGGCGTGAGCGCGAAGGTCTGCGCGCTTAGAAAGAACACAGATGACGGCGGCTATCCGGAAGCGCCGTCTTTTCCATTGGAGGAGATAAGAGATGTCCGCACGTCCCTACAGAATTGAAGCGCAGCCGCTGGTGCAGCGATATGCACGCGGCTGGCATTGTCTTGGTCTTGCCAGCGAATACAAGGATGGCAAGCCGCACACGCTGAACATTTTCGGCCAGCGCCTTGCTGCGTTCATGGATTCGCAGGGCCGCGTGAACGTGGTGGACGGTTTTTGCCCGCATATGGGCGGCGATCTGAGCACGGGCCGCGTGGACGGCGACACGCTGGTGTGTCCGTTTCACGGCTGGCAGTGGGACGGCGAGGGCAACTGTCAGTCGATTCCCTACTGCAAGCGGATTCCGCCGAAGGCCAAAATCGGCACGTGGCAGACGTGCGAGCAGAACCAGTTGCTGTTTATCTGGCACGATCCCGAGGGCAATCCGCCGTCTGACGACGTGGCCATTCCCCGTATCGATGCGTGTTTCTCCGACGAATGGTCGGACTGGGTGGTCGACTTGATGGTGATCGGCACCAACTGCCGCGAACTGGTCGACAACATTTCGGACATGGCGCACTTCGGGACCGTGCATGGCGCACCGGTCGATTACTTTGCGAATCTGTTTGAAGGACATAAGGCCACGCAACTGCTGGTTGGCCGCAGTGAACGCCTCGGCGACGACGAGCTGATCGCGCTGTCCACTTACTTTGGGCCGGCTTATCACATCACCGAGATGACGGGGCAGAGCGGCGGCCATCCGATTCATTCGATTCTGCTGAACTGTCACGTACCGATCGACATGAACAGTTTCGAGTTGCGTTACGGCGTGATGGTGAAGAAGGTGCCGGGCTTGTCGGAAGAGCAGAACATGGAGATTGCGCGTGCGTATTCGAAGCAGGCGCAGGCCGCGTTTTATGAAGACGTGGCGATCTGGGACAGCAAGACGCGCATCGACAATCCGCTGTTGTGCGAGGGCGATGGACCGCTGTATCAGATGCGCGACTGGTATTCGCAGTTTTACCTTGATGTGGCGGATGTGAGGCCGTCGAGCACGGCGAGGAAGGTGGTGGAGATCAAGGTGCGTGAGGGTGGGGTGCCGCCGCCGTTGCGGCACGTGTTTGAGGGGGATTGAGGGGGCGGGGGATGGGTGTGGTGCCTTTAGGCTGCTGATTAACGCCCCCATGTTTTTTTGGAGCGTGGGGGTTTGGTTTTCAGGCGGGGCGCCTAGCTGCACAGTAGTTTGTGCGTTTCCTGCGGCGCTCTTTGGGTTTTTCTTGATCTTGGTTTTTGGCCTTTCCTTGAATTGTTAGTGGTTTATTAGCGTTCGCCCCTGTGCGGGGCAGGCACCTACTTTTCTTTGCCTGCTGCAAAGAAAAGTAGGCAAAAGAAAGCAGCTCACACCGCTAGCTTTTAAGCGGGTCCCCCGCACAGCTACGGTAGTGGTGCATCTGGAATCCGTGTTCTCGCACATTTAGCGTGAGTGACAAAGCCGTCATACTTCCGGCGGCGCTGCGCGCGCCGAAATGTACTTCATAAAACCGACCGCCGTGGTTTCGCGAGAGTGAATGCGGTGTACGTCGCCGAGGCGAAGCCGACGGCCCCCGCAGACTGAACCGAAGCCATTGGTTTCCTTGGCGGACCAGTCCGCGACGCACGTAGTGCGGAGTGGGTGCTGATGAGCCCTTTGTCGTTAACGCTGAATGTGCGAGAGCACTGATTCCAGATGCACCACTACCGTAGCTGTGCGGGGGACCCGCTTAAGAGTTAGCGGTGTGAGCTGCTTTCTTTTGCCTACTTTTCTTTGCAGCAGGCAAAGAAAAGTAGGTGCCTGCCCCGCACAGGGGCGACGCTAATAGACCAATAAGAAAACAAGGAAAGGCCAACCCCGCAAAGCCCCCCAGAAAAGGAGCCCCGCACAGGCAAAAAAAACCGACTAAACCAATAACCCGCGAGCCCTAGCAAGCGTAATAGCCGTATCCTCAATCATATCCTCCTGCCCCCCCACAAGCCGCTGCCGCCCCATCTCAACGAGAATATCCCTTGCCGGAACCCGATACTTCGCTTCAGCCCGCTTGGCAAACAGCAAAAACGACGAATAAACCCCCGCATACCCAAGCGTCAACGCATCGCGATCAATCCGGATCGGCGCATCCATAATCGGCAAGACAAGATCCTCGGCAACATCCGAAATCCCGAACACATCAACGCCAGTCTGAATCCCCATCCGCTCGCACACCGCGATAAAAACTTCCATCGGCGTATTCCCGGCGCCAGCCCCAAGACCTGCCGCGGCGGCATCGATACGATTCGCCCCCGCAGCAATAGCCGCAATCGAATTGGCCACTCCCATCGCCAGATTGTGATGCCCGTGAAAACCGAGTTCGGTCTCCGGCTTCAGCGCCGCACGCACCTGCCCGATCCGGGCTGTCACGTCGTCCGGCAGCATGTATCCCGCCGAATCCGTAATGTAGATACAGTTGGCGCCGTACGATTCCATGAGTTTCGCCTGCTTGACGAGCTGCTCGGCCGGCGACATATGCGCCATCATCAGAAAGCCGACCGTATCCATTTCCAGCTTGCGGGCAAGGCCAATGTGCTGCTCGGACACATCGGCTTCCGTGCAATGTGTCGCGATACGAATCGTATGCACGCCAAGCCCATGCGCAAGCCGCAAGTGATCGACCGTGCCGATGCCAGGCAGCAATAGCGCTGATACCTTGGCCTGTTTCACTTCCGCAATCACGGCACTCAGATACGCTTCGTCCGTATGCGCCGGAAAACCATAGTTGACCGATGCGCCACCCAGGCCGTCGCCGTGAGTGACTTCGATCAACGGCACGCCGGCAGCGTCGAGTCCGCGTGCAATCGAGCACATCTGGTCGAGTGAAATCTGGTGGCGCTTGGGGTGCATGCCGTCACGCAACGTCATGTCGTGCACGGTAATACGGGTTCCTGCTAAAGACATAGTCGGCTCCTCACGCGGTGGCAGGCGATGCGGCAAGCATCTGTTGGGCAAACAGCTCGGCGGTGCGCGCGGCGGCTGCGGTCATGATGTCGAGATTGCCGGCGTATTTCGGCAAATAATCGCCGAGGCCTTCGACTTCCATAAATACGGACACACGGCGGCCATCGAACACCGGGCCGTTTTTTAACGTGTATCCCGGTACGTATTGGCGTACTTCGTCGATCATCGCGTGTACGGAGGCCGTAATCGCTTCGACGTCGGGATCGGTTTCGGTCAGGCAATGGATCGTGTCGCGCATGATCAAGGGCGGCTCGGCGGGATTGATCACGATGATCGCCTTCCCCTCCGCTGCGCCGCCGACCTGTTCGATCGCCTGCGCCGTGGTGCGGGTGAACTCGTCGATGTTCTTACGGGTGCCGGGGCCAACCGAGCGCGACGACACGGTTGCGACGATCTCGCCATACACCACGCGCTGCACGCGCGATACGGCATACACCATCGGAATGGTGGCCTGGCCGCCGCACGTGACCATGTTGACGTTCATGGCCTGCTGGTCGATCTGCGCGGCAAGGTTGACCGGCGGCACGCAGAACGGGCCGATCGCGGCGGGCGTCAGGTCGATGACGCGCACGCCGCGCGCGGTCAGCTTGTCGGAGTGCTCACGGTGCACGTATGCGGACGTGGCGTCGAAGGCGATGCGGATATCGTCGGCGGCCAGATGGGGCAGCAGGCCGTCGATACCGTCAGCGGTCGTCTTCAGTCCCATTTCGCGGGCACGTGCGAGGCCGTCGGAGTCCGGGTCGACGCCGACCATCCAGACGGGTTCGAGCACCGCGCTGCGGCGCAGTTTGTACAGCAGATCGGTGCCGATATTGCCGGGCCCGATCAACGCGCATTTGATCTTGCTCATTCGATGCATCCTCAAGGAAAAGACGGTCAAACGGTCAGACGAAGCGCACGGAACAACTGCCGATGCCTTCAATCCGCATGTGCAACTGGTCGCCGCAAGCGACGGGAATCAACGCGGCCAGCGAACCCGACAGCACGACTTCTCCGGCGAGCAGCGGTACGCCGAGTTCGCCCAGCGTGTTCGCAAGCCATGCCACTGCGTCGGCCGGGTGACCGAGGGCGGCCGCGCCGATTCCTTCGGCCGCGCGCGTGCCGTTCTTGTCGAGCGTCATGCGGCAAGCGGCGAGATCGAGCGCGTGGGGTGCGACGCGTTCGTCGCCAAGCACATAGACGCCGCATGACGCGTTATCGGCCACCGTGTCGCCGATGCGGATCGCCCAATCGCGAATGCGCGAATCGACGATCTCGAAGCACGCGCCGACGGCTTCGGTGGCGGCAAGCACCGCGTCTCGCGTGACACCCGGACCGCGCAAATCGTCTTTCAGATAGAACGCGATTTCGCCTTCCGCACGCGGCGCGATCAGCTTCGCGAGCGGGATGTCCTCGCCGGCCACGTAGTGCATACCGGAAAGCAGCACGCCAAAATCGGGCTGGCGTACGTCGAGCATGTCCTGTACGGCCTGGCTCGTCACGCCGATCTTCTTGCCGACAATGGTTTCACCGGATTCGATGCGGCGCGCGACGAAATGCTGCTGCACGCGGTAAGCGTCGGCAAGCGACAAACCGCCGGCGCGCGCCGAGAACGGTGCAATCGGCGCGCGTTCGCGCCATGCCTGGTAAAGCTCGTCGCCGAGTGTGGTGTGAAGTGTCGAAGTCATGGCGACCACAATAAGAAAGAAAAAAGCGCCGGGGCGGACGCTCAATCCGTCCCCGGCTGTGGCTTCAATAGAGGCGCTACGAAATCAGTTGCCCGCGCCGCGAATCGCATCCGGCGAGAAGTACGCTTCGGTCAATTGCGAACCCCGTGTCAGTACCGGCATGGGTTCCTGATTCGCCAGACGGTCCGCGTAATAGGCGCCCGAGATCAGGTCGTGATAGAACACGGCGGTCGAGTAGAACGATTTGGCGTCGTACGCATAGAGTGTCGGGGCGAGGTTGGTGCGCCACAGTGTGCCGCGGGCGTCATAGTTGTCGGCGGCGACTGCGTTCCATGTATCCTCATCGAGATACAGCACCCGTTTCGCGTATTGATGGCGGTAGCCGGACTTGAGCGTGGCTTGCAACACCCACACGCGATGCAGTTCGAAGCGCATGTACTGCGTGTTCTCATGACCCTTGGTCAGCAGATCGGTGTATTTGATCGACGGGTCCATCAGCTTGTAGTTGTCGTACGGCACATATACTTCACGCTTGCCGACGATCTTCCAGTCGTAACGTTCGCCCGAACCATTGAAGAGGCGGTCGTCGTCGACGGTACGAAAGCCGCCGGGACCTTCGGGCTGGTCGAAGCCGAACTCGGGTGCCTGACGGACACGTCGCGTGCCCGGGTTATAGGACCACGTGCGGCGCGTGTCGGAGCCTTCCTGATCCCACATCTCGTAGCCGGTGATGATCGTGCCGCGATCCGACAGCGGCAGCATGGTGGTCTGGCGGAAGAAACTCTTCGCGTTCAGCGCGTTCTTCGGATCGAAATGGTCGGCGCTGCGCGGTCCGTAAATCGCGTATTGCACCTTGCCCCACGCGATATTGCCGTCGGGGTAGACCACGGCCTGGTCGTAGGTGGCTGTTTCGCCTTCGACCGCGGAGGCGAAGCGCAGATTCCACATTGCCTCGACACCGTTCTTCGGCACCGGGAACGGCGTGACCGGCGGGAAATCCTTCAGGCCGTTCTGATCTTTCGTCATCGTGGTGGTGGGCGCGTACAGACGGATGTCCTTGTACACGGCATCGCCATAGCTGAAATCACGGTGGCTCGGATAGACCGGAATCTTGAAGCTGTCGGGATATTTCTTGAGCAGCGCTTTTTCGCCGTCGGTGAGACGCGCTTCGTATTGCTGCATATTCTGCGCGGTGATCACGAACAGGGGCTTCTCGTTCGCATACGGATCGGGGAAGCGCTGGCCCGGCTTGTAGTCGACGCCCGGCGGCGTGCCGAACCATTTGCCGCCCCACGCGGGGATCGTGCCGTCGGCGTTGCCCGCGCGCTCGGCGCCCATCGGCGTGAGCGGGCCTTCGAGTTTGGCGAGATCTTCCGCGCTGGTTTTGGCAAACGATGGGGCACCCACTGCGACAGCGAACGCGGCGCCTGCCGCGAGCACGCAGACGCGCAATGCGGGATTGAAAATTCGACTCATGACCAAATCCTCTTGCAGTAAAAAGACGGCGGATTCAAAGGGTGATGCACGCTGCAAAGCGCCTGAAACCCAGGGCGCTTTGCAGCATCAGAACGAGTAAGTCGCGGTGGCGAGCACGTAGTCGCGATCGGCGAGCGGGCGATTGTTCGGGTCCGGTGTGCCGAGGAATTTCGCGTAAACGATGCCGAGTTTCAGGTTGCTCAGGCGCGTGAAGTTCACGCCGACCGTTACACGGTGATCGCCCACGCCGGTGAGCGAACCGAGTGCGCCGTTGAGCGCGGACTGGCCGGTGAAGTCGTCGGCGTAGGTGATCGGCACGTCGACGTCCCAGCCGTTGAAGACGTTCTTGTAGCTGAGCGTCCACGCCACTTCGAAGGCGGCGGAATTGCGCGTGTTGGTGAGGGTCGTCGAACCCATGATCGGCGTGAGGTTGCCGGCGTGCACATACGAGACTTCACCCACCAGCGTTTGCGAGGCGGCAAGGAAGGTCGGTCCGATCGAGTAGATCGCCGAGAGATTCGACTGCCAGACGTCGCCGCGTGTCGCCTGAGCCCCCGTGGGGGTGTTCACGAGCACCGCGGCGCCTTGCCGGTACGACGTTTCGCCCGCGACGTTCACGCCGTTCAGATCGGTCGAGAAGCTGAGGCCGGTGAGCTTGATGTGGTCGAAGTACTTTTCCTGGTACTGCAGTGTCGGGAAGTACGTCGTCACGACACTCGGGTTCATGTCGTTGTAATGCAGGTAGTACGCACCGATCTCGGTGTCGCCGAAGACGCGCCAGCGCGCGCCGAGACCCCACTGGTCGTCGCCGTTCGGCCGGATGTCGTTGCCGCGCGGAATCTGCATGCCGCCCGGGCCGATGATGTATTGCGCGCCGGGGCCGACGACGTCCGAGTAGCTCCAGTAGGCGCCGGGCGGCACCAGCCTGTTCGGCTCGAACGCGAACTGGTAGTAGCCGAGCAGGCTGAAGTTCGGCGCAAGTTGCCATTGCGTCGAAATCTGCGGCACCGGCAGCAGGATGTCTTTGACCTCCGCACCGGCCACATACGACGCGGTGGCATTGGCCGGCCCCTGGGCGCCCGCGATGTTCGGAAAGAACACGCTCTCGCCCCATGCGACGACCTGATCGCCGACTTTCACGTTCAGACTCGTGTTGCCCAGATGGATGGTGTCGTACGCGTAGGCCGCGAGCAACTGCGGGTATCCGCCGGCAAAGTAGCTCGCGTCGCTGGTGAACTGGTTGTACGCGCCGCTATGGTTGACGGTGAAGGGCGCGTTGTTGCTGTTCGGATGCTGATAGGCCTGATCGTAGAACACGTTGGCGCGCACGAAGACACCCCAGTCGTCGTGCTTGAGGTTCACTTCGCCGAGCAGGCTCACCTGATTCTCGATCAGCTTGTTCTTCGCGAAGTTGCGGTCGCCGTCGTCGCCGTTGATGTTTTCCGGCGTGAGCAGATTGCCGCTCGGCGAACGCGTGCGCATGCCGAGGCCGTAGCCGAGCGTGAAGGTGTAATCGAGCGTGGTGTCCGCACCGAGGTTGACGGTGTCGCCCGCGTAAGCCGGGGTGGCGAAGGTCGTCATCGTCGCGGCCGACGCTGCCGCCAGCACGGCGAGTCTGCATGCCGTGCACACCGCGCGCAGCGCCGGTGCGCGCTCTTGTGTTCCGTTGATCTGCATCCTGTCTCCTCTGTGGTCACGTCTGAAATTTGTTGTGATCAGAGGTTAGGGGGCGCGTGCGGCGTGAGAATCGTCAAAACGGACTAGTCGCTTGCCCCAGGGACGCGAGGTGTGCGCGGGCGAATGCGTTCACGGCTTCGTGGCGAACGCCTTGTGCAGGTCGGTGGCGGCAAGAAAGGCGGGGACTTCGCCGCCTCCTTCGAGAATCAGATTGCTGCCCGAAGCATAGGCGGCGTGCGGCGAGGCGAGGAACAGGCACGCGGACGCGATATCGCCGGGTTTCGCGAGCCGGCCGGCGGGAATCGTCGCGGTGATGTTGTCGAGTGCGGTGGCGCTGTCCTGCGTGGAGGATCCTGTGTGGCCGCTGGTGGCGGCTTCGGTTTCGACAAGACTCGGACTCACTGCGCACACGCGAACCTTGGGCGCCCATTCCACCGCGAGCGAGCGCACCGCGTTCAGCAGACCGGCTTTCGCCGCGCCATAGGCTGCCGTTCCCGGTGACGCCCGCAAACCACTCACGCTGCCGATGAACAGCAGGACACCGCCTTCCGGCTGCTGTTGCATCAGCGCATTCGCACGTTGCGCGATTTGCAGCGGCGCCAGCAGGTTCAGGCGGATAACGGCTTCGGTGAAACGCGGTGAGGCCTGCGCGGCGAGCGCGAACGGCGCGCCGCCCGCATTGCTGACGAGCACGTCGAGCCGGCCGGTTTCGCGTTCGATCTGCGCGAGCATGGCGTCGATTGCGTCGATGTCGCGCACGTCCGCGGCGATGAAGCGCGGGGCATTCTCAGGACGACCCGCGGGCGGACGATCATGCGGACCCTTGTGCGAATCTTCGCGCGGATTGGCATGCGGATCGTTATGCAAGCCCGCCTGCGAACTCGCAGAAGCATTCGCGGGCGGCGTGCGTCCACACACGTACACCGTGGCGCCTGCATCGCTGAACGCTTGCGCGATTGCCGCGCCGATTCCTTTGGTGCCGCCCGTCACCAGCACTACCTTGCCGCTGAAATCGAACCCTGTCATTGCTGCTGTCTCCCACTGTTCATGTCGGGCCGATGGTAGGAGAAATGCGGCGCGGCCTCGTAGTCCGAAAAGACGATGCCCCGCCAGGGATTCGAAGGGATGATGTTTTCGCTGGCGACCCTCACACAATCTGCCGTGCCGAAGAGCGCGGCGCGAGAAAGGAGACACGCGCGCATGAATGCAACGCCCACCGAGTCCCAACACACCGACGCGCACGACAAAGCGCGCGCCGACGCGCACGATAACGCGCGCCCTAAATCCGGCAGCGCGCCGTCAGCCCTGCAGGCGCCCACGGGCATTTTCACCGAGGTTCCCGGCGGCCTGACACTGCATCACTTCGAAGCCGGCAGCGGCGCGCCCGTTGTGTTCATCCACGGCAGCGGCCCAGGCGCCAGCGGCTTCAGCAACTTCAAACACAATTACCCGCAGTTCGCCGCGGCCGGCCATCGCGCGATCGTGGTCGATCTGCCGGGCTATGGCGCGTCGTCGAAGCCCGCGGACGTGAACTACACGCTCGATTTCTTCGTGAGCGCATTGCGCGCGCAGCTCACCGCGAACGGCATCGGCCGGGCGACGCTGCTCGGCAATTCGCTCGGCGGCGCGATTGCGTTGCAATACGCACTCGACTATCCGGACGATGTCGACAGCCTGATCATGATGGCGCCGGGTGGGGTCGAGGAGCGCGAGACCTACTTCAAAATGGAGGGCATCCAGAAGATGGTGGCGCTCTTCACGAACCGCCAGATGAATCGTCTGACGATGCGGCAATTGCTCGAACTGCTGGTGTTCGATCGCAGCCTCGTTACCGATGCGCTGGTCGAAGAACGTCTCGCCGTGTGCGAACAACAGCCGCCGGAAGTACTGTCGACGATGCGCGTGCCCAACCTGACGGACCGGCTCGGCGAACTCGCGTGTCCGGTGCTGGGTTTCTGGGGCACCGACGACCGCTTCAATCCGGCTAGCGGCGCGATGCGTTTTCTCGAGCACTGTGCCGACGCGCGCTTTGTCCTGATGAATCGCTGCGGGCACTGGGTGATGGTCGAGCACCGGCGGTATTTCAATCGCGAATGTCTGGAATTTCTCGCGGAACGGCGCGCTGCTTGAGGCATGCTTCGAATGCGGCGTGACCGGCCTGGCTGACGTGGCCGATCTGGCGACCTCAGGGCGATGCGCTGCAGACACCCCAACTACAACATGACGGAGACGGTATGACATTTCCCCATCAACTGTTCGACATGAGCGGCAAAGTGACCGCCATTACCGGCGGCGCGCGCGGCATCGGTGCGCAGACGGCACGCACGCTGGCGGCAGCGGGCTCGGCGATCGCGGTGCTCGACGTGCTGACGGAACCGGGCGAGCAACTGGTTGCCGAGATCAACGAGTCGGGCGGCCGCGCCGCGTTCTGGAAGATGGACGTCACGCAGGAAGATAGCGTGCAGCGCGTGTTCGGCGAAATCGCCACGCGCTTTGGACGGCTCGACGCGCTGGTGAACAACGCCGGTATCGAAGGCGCGAATCTGCCCACGCATGAAATGACACTGCAGCAATGGCAGAAAGTCATCGACGTCAATGTGACGGGCGTGTTCCTCTGCACCAAATACGCGATTCCGCACATGCTGACGGCGGGCGGCGGCTCGATCGTGAATCTGTCGTCGATGTATGGGCTGGTCGGCGGGCCGGATGTGCCCGCGTATCACGCATCGAAGGGCGCGGTGCGGCTGATGGCGAAGACCGAGGCGATGCTGTACGCCACGCAGAATATTCGCGCGAATTCCGTGCATCCTGGCTTTATCCGCACGCCGCTGCTGGAAGAAGCGTTCGAAAAGCTCGGTGACCCGGAGCAGATTTTCGAGCATATGAAAACGCTGGTGCCGCTTGCGAAGATCGGCGATCCGCAGGATATCGCGGCAGGGATTCTGTATCTGGTGTCGCCGGCCGGCCGCTATGTAACCGGCACGGAGCTGGTGATCGACGGCGGCTACACCGCGCGCTAGGAGCCGATATGAATACCAGCGAAAACATGAAGGCCCGTCTCGTCGACTATATCGAGGCGTTCAATGCGGCCGACACCGCACGCGTCGTCGCGCTGTTCGCCGACAACGCGAGCGTCGAGGACCCGGTCGGCACGCCCTTGAAAGAGGGCAGGAGCGAGATCGAAACGTTCTATACGTATGCGACCTCGATCGGCGCGCGGCTCGAGTTGATGGCGCCGCCGCGCGGTTCGCACGGCAATAGCGCGTCGATCAGCTTTCGCGTGCATATCACGGGGCAGGACGGCCGGCCCGCGTATATCGACGTGACTGACGTGATGGACTTCGACGCCGCCGGCAAGATTTTGCGCATGCGCGCGTACTGGGGTGTCGACGACTATCACATGCACGCAGACGCGAGCTGAATCGGGACGGCGGCGCGATGGCGCTTTACGAGTTCAACGGTAAGCGGCCGCGCGTCGATCCGTCGGCGTACATTCATCCGAGCGCGGTGCTGATCGGCGACGTGACGGTGGGCGCCTGCTGTTACATCGGCCCGCTTGCAAGCCTGCGGGGGGATTTCGGCGCGGTGGTGGTGGAGCGCGGCAGCAATGTGCAGGACAGTTGCGTGCTGCACACCGGTGTGGCGAATACTTGCCGGCTTGGCGTCGACAGTCATGTCGGCCACAGCGCGATCATTCACGGCGCGACACTCGAGCCGAACACGATGGTCGGCATGCATGCCGTCGTCATGGACGGCGTCGTGCTCGGCGCAGCGAGCATCGTGGCCGCGTGTGCGTTCATCAAGAAGGATTGGCGGGTGCCGGCGAGTGTGCTGGTGGCCGGGGTGCCCGGGCGCGTGGTGCGCGCCCTGAGCGAGGACGAGATCGTGGCGAAATCGTCCGGAACCCGGCTTTACCAGCAACTCGCGGCGGATTGCCTGCGCACCATGCGCAGCGTTTGAGGTCTCCTACGTCACATACCCCTGCGCCACATTGATCAGCTGCACGCGATTGCGCACGTTGAACAACTGCCGCAAGCGCCGCAGATGGTAGTCGACGTTATGCGGCGACAGCCCGAGGAAATAGGCAATCTCCTTGTCGCGCTGTCCCTGCACAACCGCCTTCAGCACCGCATGCTGCAATTCGCTCAGCGCGACTCGCTGCTGCTGCTCGGGTGCGATCCCGATCACGCTTTTTGCGTGCGTCCAGATGAATTCGTGGATCGTGTGCGCGAACATCAGCGTTTCGGCCACGATCGATTCCGTCATCCAGCGCGGGTTGCCGATTTCCGAGTTGAAGCACAGGCTCGCGCTCAGCTCCGGCTCGGGCAGCGGCATCTGCGTGAGAATCCCGCTTTTGCGGCCCGTGGCCTCCAGCATGTCGATCAGTCCGCCGAGCCGCTCGCTGCGAATCTGCGCGCGCGGCAGGTCGGCGCGCATGTCGACGGTGTTCCAGAGGAACGGCATGCCGGTCGGCGACGCCAGCGCGACGCGCGGATCCAGCTCGAAATAACGCTCGCGGAAATAGCGCGTGAGCCATGTCTGCGACTCGTAGCTGGTCAGCACGAACATCGACTTGTGATGCGCGGTGGTGCGCGTGGCCGAATAGCTGAACGAGTCGAAGCCGAGTTGTTTGATGCGCCGCCGCACGAATTCGATGCGGTCTTGCGCACTGCCGAATCGCACCAGCGGACTGATCAGCGGCGTGGCGCGCCGTGCGGCGGGCGAGGGCGTGCCGATCTCCTCTTCTGTGAAGAGCGTCAGAAAACCAGTCGGCGAGATGCCTGACGCCATGCGGGTTGATGCCCTGGATGCTTCAGCCGCGTGGGCTGAATTCTCGAGTTGCCGCGTGCCGGCCGGGTAAGCCGGTTGTGCGGTAACCGCTGAGTTGTAAGCCGCCGACACGTGGCTGGCCTCGCCTTGCGGCGAGCCGGTCAGCCAATGCGGCAGCGTATCGCATTCGTGTTCCATGAAACGGTAGCTCCGGCGTTCGAAACGCGTGATAGACGACAACCTGGATGATTAACTATTTCCAAATATTACGGTAGCCGGTTCCTTGCTATCATTTTTGAGATCTTGCGCTGACCTCTAACCGGCGACGCGGGTACGGCAGGGTTTGCTCATGTGCATATAGGACCTCCTCGAAAGAGATGTGATGGCAAAAATTCCAAAGCTGACAACGACGCTTGCCTACGACCGCTACATGGCGGGCCAGAAACTGGTGTCGAGCGTGGATCGCCCGTGGCGGCACCTCGTGCTGCGCTCGTATCTCGAACCTGACGAGCAGGAACTGCTGGAAGCGCCCGGCCTGCAGGACGTCACGCTGATGACACTCGGCAGCGGCGCCGAACACCTCGAGCGCAACCTCGACGGACGCTGGGAAAGCGCCGACCTGCGGGTGGGCGACGTCTGGTTCGTGCCGCCCGTGCCGATCTCGTGGCGCTGGCGTTCGATCAGCGATGAGCCGCTGTCGACCGTTCATTTGCACCTGGAGCGCAGCCTGATCGACAGCGTTGCCGACCAGATGGGGCTGGGCGGCTCACGCGAGCTCTCGCTGGGCAACGCGATGCAGTTTCACGATCCACTGATCGCCGCGATGCTCGGCGCATTGCATCGCGCCGCGGGCGACCCTGCCGATTCGCGGCTGTATGTCGACGCGCTGGCTCACGCGCTCGCCGCTCATCTGTTGCAACACTACTCGCGTGGCCGTCATGCCGAGGCCGGCCTGCAGCCGCATCCCGAGCGATGGGTGCCACGCCGCATTCGCCGTGTAACCGATTACATTCGGGCCAATCTTGCCGCCGATCTGGCCATCAGCGAACTCGCCACGCAGGCCGGGCTAAGCAGCTTTCATTTTGCGCGTGTATTTCGCCGCGAGACCGGTGAAACGCCTCATCAGTTCGTCACGCGCTTGCGGCTCGAGGAAGCCGCGCGACTCTTGCGTGCCACCGATCAGCCCGTGCTGCAAATCGCGCTTGCGGTTGGTTTCGAGAACGCCAGTCATTTCTCCGTGCAGTTCAAGCGTGGCTACGGCGTAACGCCGCTTGCCTACCGGCTGCGCGGCTGAGCGTCGGGTTGCGTGGCTGGATCGTGCGGGCGGCTCGCCAACATGCGATGCCCGAGCGGCATGCCGACGGTTGACGGCATGCGGGATTCGTCGGCCGCGACACGCTATGCTGCGGTGTGGCGCGGGCGTACCCGGCTGCCGCGTGGCACAGTGTATCGAGGCCGGCGGCGGTGGGTTATCGAGGGCAAAGTTCGATGAATCGCCGAAAGCGGCAATCACGCAGTTTTCGCAGTTTGCTGCGCATTGCGCGGCTTGCAAACTACGAACTTTCGTGGCGGGATTGGGGAGGGACCTGGCATGCGTGGGCCTTGGTGCTGTTCCGGCCAATTTTGAAGCCGCGAGATTCGACAGGCAGTGACGTATGAAACTGCCTGCAACCATTGCGCCTGCTGGGCCAGGGCGGTGCGCGGCGGGGTGCCGCGCGCAGGTGTTGGCCGGTGTGGCGCACGCTAGCCATTGATACTGGTCCAACTGGCCTGACCAGTCGGGCGCTAACTGTATCTGTCGAAGCATTGCATCGGCCGACAGAATATTGTGCCTGCGGCTTGGCCCTAGCCAGCGTCTGACCGACCTTTCCACTCAACCCGTCATACCGGATATCTAGCGATGACCCGACTTCGAATCACCTCCTGCGGCCACGTCTTTACCGCCGAAACTCATCCTGACGCGCCGCAAACCGTGGCTGCGTTTCTGAAGCTTCTGCCGTACCGTCAGAAGATCATCCACGTGCGCTGGAGCGGCGAGGGCTGCTGGGTTCCGCTCGGCGACTTCAAACTCGAAAACGACGGCGCGGCAGTCGGCTTCGAAAATCACACGAGCCATCCGTCGGTTGGCGACATCCTGTTCTATCCCGGCGGTTACAGCGAAACGGAGATCATTCTCGCGTATGGCTCGTGCTGCTTCGCCAGCAAGATGGGCCAGCTTGCCGGCAATCACTTCCTGACCATCGTTGAAGGGAAGGAGAAGCTGCGCGAACTCGGCACCAAGGTGCTGTGGGAAGGCGCACAGGATGTGCTGTTCGAGAAGATCTGACGCGACGGCCTGGTGTTTGCGTGGTTTGCTGGAGCGCGTCCTGACCTGTTTGATTTTCCCTGCATGAATCGAACGCAATGGAGGCGCCCGGAGCGGGCTGCCCACCTGACTCTATAGAGTGCCGGGCAGCGAGGTCCTTCCGTCCTGCAGCGCTGCGAAGGGACGACCTTCGAAATTACGTTTCCGATGCGGCTCGTCGATGAGTCGTGTCTAGTTCGGCGAGCGGCATCAGGCCGCCCGCTGACTTTTCTCTTCCCGGTGCCCATGTGACGCACGGTGTCATGTCGTGAGCTCAATTCCCGTCCTCCTGGTTTAAGAAGCGTTAAGAGCACGTCTTAACTTCACCTAAAAATATCGCGATTGATTTAAGACGTTTGGCACTTTGCGTCTTAATCGGGGTATATCGATTGTGCTTATTTAAGCTAAAAGATTGCTTTTAGGAGTTTTCGTATTCGCTATTTTGTAAGCGGAGGGCAAACTATGGCTTCGCGTTTGTTAGCCAAGTGAAGCGCGATGCATTCTTAAGTTTTCGACGTTTGAGTGACCTGGGTACGGCCGTCTTTTCATTGGTTGGCGGCAAACCAGTGGCGTCGCGTTTGTCGGTTAATCAAAAGCGCGCTGCGTTCTTAAGTTTCTTGGCGTTCGAGTTAAATACTTAGGATGTCTTAGGAAGAATCTTGGTTATTAAATTTCGATAAAAATGATTGGGAGGAATGTTGAATAAGACTTACAGGACCGTTTGGAATAGAACAACTCGCACGTACATCGCCGCATCTGAGGTGGCGAAGGGGCGTGGCGCGCAAGACGCGTCGGCATGCGGGGCGCTGGTGGCCGTCGGCGCAGGGTTATTGGGCGCGCTGGCGTTTTCGCTGCCGGCGGCTGCGGCAGAGTGTGGAGCAAGCAATGGAAACTGCTCAGCGATGGATGAAGCATTGCATCGCGCCACCACGCTGAGCAGCAGCCTGCCGGAGAAATCGCTCAACACGATCATGAACGCACCTGCCGGGTCGGATGCATCGGGCCTGCTGGCTATGCTTTCCTCGCAGCGTGCAGCCACGGCGAATAGTCCGAAACTGTTAGCGGCTGGAGCAGGTGATTCGGACGACGATACGCCTGTCACCCAGTACATTGCCGTCAGTCCGGTCATTACACCAGGTTTGACCACAACAGCGTTATATGGGGAGAACGCCATGGCGGTCGGCGTCGGAGCGACATCCATAGGTAACGGTTCGCTGGCGGTCGGGGCAAGCTCAGGGGCAGCACGGGATGCTGCTACCGCAGTGGGGTCAGGGGCGGGGGCGTTGGCGGTAAATTCAACGGTAGTGGGTGCCGGCGCGACAACCAATAGTTTCGCGGACAATGGCGTGGCAATCGGCTATCTGGCGAAAGTACAGAATGCTAACGCGTTGGCTATCGGCACGGACGTGCAGACCAACGCGGAAGACTCCATTGCGGCAGGCAGCCGCGCGTTTATACCGACGACGGCTACCAAGGCGATTGCTTTTGGCTCGGGCGCCACTGCGAGCGCCGCAGGTTCCGTGGCGCTGGGCGCAGATTCGATGGCCGACCGGTCTAATGTGGTTTCCGTTGGCAGCGACGTCTCGCAACGTCAGATCATCAATGTCGCTGCCGGTACCCAGGGCAATGACGCTGTCAACATCTCGCAGTTGAAAGGCGCGATGGCTGCGCTGGGTGGCGGTGCGGCCGTCGCCACGGACGGAACGATCACGAAACCAGCGTACACAGTCGGACATGGCACCTATAACGATGTCGGCGCGGCGTTGTCCGCTCTGGCCGTCAGCGGTGAGATAGCGAGTGCGGACGCGGTTCAGTACGATTCGACCTCGCATGACGCGGTGACCTTGGGCAACACCGGTACGCCGGTGCGGATCACCAACGTGCGCGCCGGGGCACTGTCCGCCGACAGTGCCGACGCCGTGAACGGTTCGCAACTGTTCGCGACCAATCAGGCGGTCGCGGCCAATACCGACAACATCACGAACCTCGATCAGCGCGTCACGAACAACACCACCCAGATCACGAACCTCGACGCCCGCACCACGACGATCGAAGGGGACGTGAGCAACATCACGAATCAGATCACGAATGGCGAGATCGGGCTTGTCCAGCAGGATCAGACGTCGCGCAATCTCACGGTCGCCAAAGACCTCGACGGCGCCAGCGTCGACTTCACCGGCACCGGCGGCGCGCGCGAACTGACGGGCATCGCGGCGGGCACCACGGATACGTCCGCGGTCAACCTCGGCCAGCTCAAACCCGCGGTGGCTGCACTCGGCGGTGGCGCGCAGATCAATGCCGACGGTTCCTTGACCGGTCCCACTTATCACATGCAGGGCGGCACGCAAAGCAATGTCGGCGATGCGCTCGGCTCGCTCGACAACGAGCTCACCACGCTGCAGCAGAGTATGCAGACCGGCGGCATCGGCATCGTCACGCAAGATCCGGTTTCGCGCGTCATCAACATCGGCGCTGCGACGGACGGCGGTCTGATCAACGTGGCCGGCACGGCGGGCAATCGTGTCGTCACCGGTGTGGCGTCCGGTGCGGTCAACGCCGCAAGCACGGACGCGATCAACGGTTCGCAACTCTATGCGCATGCGGCAAGTACTGCGGTGGCGCTCGGCGGCGGCTCGACGGTCAATCCGGACGGCTCGGTGACGGCGCCGTCTTATAGCGTGGGTGGCACGGTCGTGAACAATGTCGGTAGCGCGATCAGCAATCTGGATGGCCGCGTGACCCAGAACACCAGTGACATTGCCGGATTGCAAACCACGATCACCAACATCAGCGGGTCGGTGGCGAATGCGGTTCAGTACGACAGTTCCGCGCACGACAAGGTCACGCTCGGCGGCACGGCGGCCAACGCGCCGAAGGTCACGCTCACCAACCTCCAGGATGGCGAAGTATCGGCCACCAGCACCGACGCGGTCACCGGCGCGCAACTCTGGAACACCAATCAGCAGATCGGAGACCTCGGCCAGGCGGTGAAGAATACTCAGGTCACCGGTAGCTCTTATGTCGCCGTCAACAGTTCAGGGAATGCGGCGCAGGCGATCGGCAACGGTACCGTGGCGATTGGCGGTGGCGCCCAGGCGAGTGCGCCGAACTCGGTCGCCATCGGCGAAGGTTCGGTTGCCGATGTGTCGAACACGGTTTCGGTCGGTTCGGCTGGCAACGAGCGCCGCATCACCAACGTCGCGCCCGGGCAGGCGCCAACCGACGCCGTGAACATGCAGCAGTTCCAGGGCGGCATGAACGAAATCGCACGCAATGCGTATTCGGGCACGGCAGCGGCGCTTGCATTCACCGCGGTTCCTGAGGTGGATGCGAACAAGAACCTCGCGATCGGTGTCGGGACAGCCGGCTATAAGGGCTATCAGGCGGTCGCGGTCGGTTTGTCGGCGTGGGTTACGCAGAGCATCAAGGTGAAGCTCGGGGCTGGCATCAGTTCGGCCACGACGACAGTCACCGCCGGTGCGGCGTACCAGTGGTAGCCAGCGAAGGAGGGTAGGAGAGCGCGCCGTCGCGCGCGCATCGACAATTGTTTCTCACACACCCCGCACGTTCGATTGTGTGGGGTGTGGCACAGCACTTACTTGAACAGCTTCATCGCTTGCGTGAGCGTGTTGATCACGCCCCATGCCAGCGGCAGCATCACATACAACCAGAAGACGGCGAGCTTGACCTTGTTGGTCGGATGAACGGCTTGAACGGTCGACATGCGAGTCTCCTTAGGCGCCTTTGGCGAGTTGTGCGTCAGTCATGTGGTGCTTGTCGTCCACACGCTTGATCAGCAGGTTGCAGACGAAGCCGATCACCAGCAGCACAACCATGATGTGGACCGTCATCGTGTAGGCATCCGCCTTGGCCACGCCGTGCGCCACTTCATATGCACGGATGTAGTTCACCAGCACCGGACCCGCGACACCGGCTGCAGCCCAGGCGGTCAGCAGCCGGCCGTGAATGCCGCCGACGAAGGCCGTGCCGAACATGTCCGCGAGGTACGCGGGCACCGTTGCGAAGCCGCCGCCGTACATCGACAGAATCACGCAGTACGCCAGCACGAACAGGGCGATCTGGCCGGAGGCGGCGAAGCCGGGCACGAGGTAGTACAGCACGGCGCCGAGTGCGAAGAAAATGAAGTAGGTGTTCTTGCGACCGATCCAGTCCGACGCCGAGGCCCACACGAAACGGCCGCCCATGTTGAACAGCGAGAGCAGACCGACGAAGCCAGCCGCCGCAGCCGCCGTCACGGTGTTCTTGAAGCTCTCCTGAATCATCACCGAGGCCTGGCCGAGAATGCCGATGCCGGCCGTCACATTGAGGAACAGCACCAGCCAGATCAGATAGAACTGCGGCGTTTTCAAGGCCTGATCGATGTGCACGTGGTTGCGCGAAATCATCTTCTTCTGGCTGGTCGCGGGCGGCGTCCAGCCGGCCGGTTTCCAGTCTGCCGGCGGCACGCGAATCGCGAGGGCGCCGATCGACATCGAGATGAAATACGCAATGCCGAGCACGACGAAAGTCTCGGCCACGCCGATGCTGGTCGCGCTGCGGAAGTGGTTCATCAAGGCCACCGACAACGGCGCGGCAATCATCGCGCCGCCGCCGAAGCCCATGATCGCCATGCCGGTCGCCATGCCGCGGCGGTCCGGAAACCAGCGGATCAACGTCGATACCGGCGACACGTAACCGAGGCCGAGTCCGATCCCGCCGATCACGCCGTAGCCAAGATAGAGCAGCACGATCTGGTGCAGATACACACCGAGCGCGGAAACCAGGAAGCCGCCGCCGAAGCAGCAGGCGGCGGTGAACATCGTGCGTCGCGGGCCGACATGTTCGAGCCACTTGCCGGCAAACGCCGCCGACAACCCCAGGAACACGATTGCCAGCGAAAAGATCCAGCCGAGCGACGTCAGCGACCAGTCGTCAGCGGCGGATTGCGTAATGCCGATGACTTTGGTGAGCGGTCCATTGAACACGGAGAAGGCATACGCCTGACCGATACAGAGGTGAACGGCGAGGGCTGCGGGTGGAACCATCCAGCGCGAAAACCCCGGTTTCGCAACGGTGGCCTGTTTGGAAAAGAATGGGGCAGAGCCTGAATTACCGCTCGGCTCGGTGATGCTGCTCATGGTCGGTCTCCGGTGACGAATTCTTTGTTATCGGCGTTTCATACAGACTGCTTTAACGTCGCGGCGTAAAAATTGCTGGTTCATACGACGTCAATATATGTATTTGTATTTCATATGAAGAGCAAAAAACGGACATAAAGCCCGCTTCGTCGAACGATAGGGCGTGAACCTGGCGTTTGCAATATGAGATGTAAATGCATAAGGCATTAGCCTGGTGAAATACGACCGTAATCTATTGAATTGCGGCAATGCGGCACGAATGCCAGGAATGAACTACCGAGGGCAGGGAAATTCGCGTTCGGAATCGGCAAAAAACGGAGGGCTGAGGAAGGGGGCGGCCAGGTGCTGCTACTCGCGAGAAGTCGAGCATTCGTTAAAAAACCAACGGGCCGGTCCTGGCATCTTCGCCAGGCCGGCCCGTCGTCATCCTCATTGGCAAGAATCAATCGACCGTGCGCCCCGTTTTCATCTTCGCTGCCACGAGCACCGAGATCAGACAGCCGATCGCCAGATAGGCCGCCACCGGATGCCACGAGCCGCCGGCAAAGCTGACCAGCGCCACCGCGATAAACGGCGTGAAGCCGCCGCCCACCACGCTCGCCACTTGGTAACCGACGCCCGCGCCGCTGTAGCGATACTCGGTGCCGAACAGTTCGGTGAACATCGGCTGCTGCACGCTCACCACCATGTCGTGGGCGACGTTGGCGAGCATCACCGCGAAGATCACGATCCACACCGTCGAGCGGGCTTCGAGCGCGAGGAAGAACGGCACCGCGCTGAGCATGCCGACCAGCGCACCGATGATATATACGCGCCGGCGGCCGAAACGGTCCGCAAGCCACGCGAAGCAAGGAATCGTCACGCAGCTCACCGCGCCGACCAGCAGACCGATCGTGAGGAAGAACTCACGCGGCATGTGCAGATTCGCCGTCGAGTAGTTCAGCGCGAAGGCCGTCACGATATACATCGTGAACAACTCGGCAAGGCGCAGCGCGATGATCAGCAGGAAAGCCTTGGGGTGCTTCAGCAAGGCCTCGACGATCGGCAGCCGCACGCTGCGTTCGCCCCGTTCGCCGACCTTCTCGACGAACTCCTTCGACTCTTCCATGCTCGAGCGGATCCACAGCGCGATCAGCACCAGCACCACACTGAACAGGAAGGGCAGGCGCCAGCCCCAGCTCAGGAACGACGCGTTGTCCATCGAGCGGCTGATGATCGCGACCAATCCGGTTGAGAGCACCAGACCCACGCCGTAGCCGACCTGCACGCCGCTGCTGTAGAACGCCTTCTTCTTCTCCGGTGCGCTTTCGACCGCCATCAAGGCTGCGCCGCCCCATTCGCCGCCGACCGCGAAGCCCTGGATCGCGCGCAACGTGACGAGCAGCACGGGCGCCCACCAGCCGATGCTGGAGAAGGCCGGCAGCAGGCCGATTGCCGCGGTGGAGAGGCCCATCATCATCACCGTGAGGACCAGCATGCGCTTGCGTCCAAGGCGGTCGCCGTAGTGGCCGAACACGAAGCCGCCGAGCGGCCGGAACAGAAAGCCGACGCCGAAGGTCGCGAATGCGGCGAGCGTGCCCATCGCCGGGCTGACTTTCGGGAAGAACTCGGCATTGAAGACGAGCGCGGCGACGATGCCATACAGCAGAAAGTCATACCAGTCGACCACGGCGCCGACGAAACTGCCGAGCGCGGCTTTGCGCGCCTGGCTGCGCGCCGCGCGGTTGTCGGCGATGGCCGTTTTCGGCGCTCCCGGGAGGGTGGTACTCATAACGATGTCTCCTTCGAATTCTCAGGGTGCTGTCTGGAAGCGCGCGGCAGAGGCGGAACGGGGAAGCTGCGGGCTCATCACAGGATTCACGAAGGTTAATGATGCGAAGCGGTTCCTACAATCGGCATCGGGTGAAACTGCGCGATCATCGAACGCAACTGAGCGCATAGCGCGCGTTTTGCGCGTTTACACTGAGCGTTGTGGGTTTGGACGAGCAGAGGAACCGTCCGCAGGTCGCTCGTGCTACCTTGAGGATGCAATCCTAAAAACAACAGCGACTGATATACTACATACGGAATATTGATTTTTGCGGCACTGCAGCATATGATTGAGTCATCTGTTCACTCAATCATTCGGAGTTGCAAATGGAATTTGTTCCTCTCTCGCTGCTTGCCGTGGGTGTCGTCGGTTTGGGTTCTGCCGCCACGATTCTGTTGACTCGCTGGATCCCGCAGCCGGTTGCGCAGCTTGCAGCGCAACATGGCCGGTTCGTCGGTTTGGGCGAGCAGGATGGCAGAATGGCTGCGGCGGCGCCGTATCGTGCGCATGTTCAACAAGAGGCGATGAATGTCGTCAGAACTTCAAACTGAAGCAGTGGCCACACCTTTGACGTTGTCATTGCAGCCGATCGGCGCGAGCGCGAGCCTGCGCGATCAGGCGTATGTCATGCTCCGCCAGGCTATTGCCGACGCGGATATCTACCGGACTCGCGAAGAAATCCGCCTCGACGAGCGCGTGCTGAGCGAATCGCTGGGCGTGAGCCGCACGCCGGTGCGCGAGGCGATGACACTGCTCGAACAGGAAGGCTTTCTGCGCATGGTGCCGCGGCGCGGCATCTATATCGTGCGCAAGAGCAAGCGTGAGATCGTCGAGATGATCCAGATGTGGGCCGCGCTTGAAAGCATGGCGGCGCGTCTTGCCACCTTGCACGCCACGGACGAGGAAATCGCCCGCCTGCGCCACATGTTCGACAATTTCCGCGACGCCACGCCCGCCGAGCACATCGCCGAGTATTCAGACGCCAACATCGCGTTTCATCAGGCGATCGTCGAGCTGTCGAAGTCGCAGATCATTCTCGACACGATCAAGAACATCTTCATCCACGTGCGGGCGATTCGCCGCATGACCATTTCGCAAAGCGACCGCGCGTCGCGTTCAATCGTTGACCACCTGCGCATTATCGAGGCGCTGGAGCAACGTGATACCGAACTGGCTGAGCGTCTGACACGCCAGCATTCGCTCGATCTGGCGACATTCGTCGAAGCGAATTGCGATTTTCTGGATTGATGGTGGCTTCGGCGCCTGATTAGCGTAGCGGATGGAAAAGGCCTGCGGTGATGTCATCACCGCAGGCCTTTTCATTTCCCGGTCCGCCTGTGTAAGCGGTGACTGGGTAGGGAAATGGCCCAAGCCGAGTCCACCTGAATCGCCTTCCGACGCCGCATTCAGCCAGCGTCTTCGGCTCATGTTCATGAGCGTTCACCTTATCTTCCATCGCCAGTCGCCACTTGCAGTCGGGATAGGCCCAGCTTGACGGCTATAAAAATATGGTATGTGATATATCAAAAGAGGGCGAAGCCAGTAGCGCCTCAGTGTTTTCCCTCAAATCAGGCAAGCCGCAGCGGCATCACCTCGCTGCAACGTAGACCAGGAAAGCATCCGGGACAGAAATCCCAAAGTAACCGCATTTTGACGTTGCGCTTGAATGAATGTGATATATCACATACCGTATGTATCGAAGCCAGACATCCGCGCGAGCGGACGTTATCGAAGCGGGCGCGTCGGTCGATAACCGTTGCACACAACTGACTGATCAGGAGACTTGACATGAGCAAAGCACTCGACGGCGTGCGGATTCTCGATTTCACGCATGTGCAATCGGGCCCGACTTGCACGCAGTTGCTCGCGTGGTTCGGCGCGGACGTGATCAAGGTGGAGCGGGCCGGCGCCGGCGACATCACGCGTGAGCAGCTACGGGACATTCCCGACGTGGACAGCTTGTACTTCACGATGCTCAATCACAACAAGCGCTCGGTCACGATCGATACCAAGAACCCGGAAGGCAAGCTGGTGCTTGAGGCGCTGATCCAGAAATGCGACGTGCTGGTGGAGAATTTCGCGCCGGGCGCACTGGACCGGATGGGCTTCACATGGGAGCGGATCCAGGAGCTGAACCCGCGCATGATCGTGGCTTCCGTGAAGGGTTTCGGCCCCGGTCCTTACGAGGACTGCAAGGTCTACGAGAACGTCGCGCAATGCGCGGGCGGCGCGGCCTCGACCACCGGTTTCGATGATGGTCCGCCGGTGGTGACCGGCGCGCAGATCGGCGACAGCGGCACGGGTTTGCATTTGGCGCTCGGCATTGTCACGGCGTTGTATCAGCGCACCCAAACCGGGCGCGGTCAGAAGGTGCTCGCCGCGATGCAGGACGGCGTGCTCAACCTGTGCCGCGTGAAGCTGCGCGACCAGCAGCGGCTCGAGCGCACCGGCACGATGAAAGAGTATCCGCAATATCCGAATGGAACGTTCGGTGAAGCGGTGCCGCGCGCGGGGAATGCTTCGGGCGGTGGTCAGCCGGGTTGGATTCTGAAATGCAAGGGTTGGGAAACGGACCCGAATGCGTATATCTACTTCATCACGCAGGCGCCGGTGTGGGCGAAGATCTGCAACGTGATCGGCAAGGAAGAGTGGGCCACCGATCCGAACTACGCGACGCCTGCCGCGCGCTTGCCGCATCTGAAGGATATCTTTGCCGAGATCGAGCGCTGGACCATGACCAAGACCAAGTTCGAGGCCATGCAGATCCTCAACAAATACGACATTCCTTGCGGGCCGATTCTGTCGATGAAGGAAATCGCCGAAGAGCCGTCACTGCGCAAAACCGGCACGATTGTCGAAGTGGATCATCCGACTCGCGGCAAGTATCTGACGGTTGGTAATCCTATCAAATTGTCGGACAGCCCGACCGAAGTCAAACGCTCGCCGCTATTGGGTGAACATACCGACGAAGTGATGACTGAACTCGGCTACTCGCCCGAGCAGATCAGCGCATTGCGGACCGCCGGCGCGATTTGAGCGCTCAATCTGAAGGCTCAAGGAGCGAAGTATGGATACGTGGATGCGTTTCATGTCGAGCGACGGTGGCATCGTGTTCGGCCGGGTGGAAGGCGGCTATCTGCACGAGTATGAAAGTCTCGATCAACCGGTGCCGACCGGTGCAGTGTTGTCGACACGTGCGCTCACGCCGCTCGCACCGTGTGCGCCCGGCAAGATCGTCGCGTTGTGGAATAACTATCACGCGCTCGCGGCAAAGCTCGACAAGCCCGTGCCGGCACACCCGCTATTTCTGTTGAAGCCGGCGGGATCGGTGATCGGTTCGGGCGAAGCGATCCGCCGGCCGCTCAGTTACGCGGGCAAGATCGTCTACGAAGGCGAACTCGGTATCGTGATTGGGCGGCGGTGCCGCGACGCGAGTATCGAAGAAGCGGCGGAATCGATCTTCGGCTATACCCTGGTCAACGATGTGACCGCAGCCGATCTGCTGAACGAGAATCCGCACTTCCCGCAGTGGTGCCGGGCAAAGGGCTTCGATACGTTCTGCTGTATTGGACCTGCGATCGTCTCCGGTTTCGACTGGCGTGAAGCGCATCTCGTGACGATGCTCGACGGTGTGGAGCGGCAGAACTATCCGCTCGCCGACATGGTGTTTTCGCCGGCCGAGCAGGTGAGTCTGATTTCACAGGACTTGACGCTCGAGCCCGGTGATGTGATTGCGTGCGGCACGTCGGTCGGCGTCGGCTCGATCAAGGACGGCGCGACCGTGACGATCTCCATCGAAGGGATCGGCACATTGAGCAATACGTTGACTGCTGTGTGTGAGATAGCGCTATGACGCAACGGCCGCGGCTCGTTGCGTTGCTGGGCAGTGGCATCGGGCTCGCGGTCATGGTGAGCGGGTTTGCATGCTATCTCTCGGCACCAGTGGCGCAAGCGCAGGCGAATACCGAGCGTATCGAGCTCTATGCCGCGGTCTTTATCGGTGCGCTGGTTTTCGCCACCTCGGCGATCGCATTCTGCAAACTACGCGGCGTGCTCGACCTGAGTGCGGCGGAGCATCCGGGCCATGGCATTGTCAACGTCTCGGCGCTGCTGCTGTGCGGATGGCTCGGCTACGGCTTCGTCACTGAACAGGCGCAGCCATTCGGATTTGCTGCGTTGCTTGCGATGAGCGTACTGGCCGTTGCGTTAGGCACCCATTTGATGACCAGCCGCGAGTACTCGACCGGTCGCAATTCACGCACACCACACACGCATGCGTTTGTCGGACGTAGCAACGGATTGGCGCTTTCGCGCCGCGGGCTGTTGGCGCGCATTGAATGGCACGGTGGCGAAGAGCAGGTATGGGCGCTGCGTGAGATCACACCGGACAGGGTGCGCGCGGCAGCATACCGGCACCGTCCTGGCTGGCATGACACGGAGACCGTGGGCGTGCAAAAGCGCGGGTCTGTCCGCCGGCGCTGGGCCCACCGCGCAATGTGGCGTCAAAGATGAATATAGCCATGCTGCGAGCGGCGAGCAGAGCGAACGGCGGGATCATCCCGCTGAAGCCCTTATTCGCCGGCCGCCGCGAATTCGCTGTAGTAGCGGGCCTTCTTGCTCAGGATCATCTGGGCGAGAAACTCGGCGTCGTATGCACTATGCAGATGCGCGTGAAACCGCTCGATGTAGGCCGTGATACGCGCCGCTTCGCTGTTGAATTCTTTCAGCACGTCGAGTGTGGCCTGGTCCCAGCGGAACCGCAGGCCAAGGTCGCTGAAGGCGGCGTTGTACGCGCTCAGATGAGCGTCGTCGGGGTTGTTCGCGGTAGCGCGTGCGCTACGCGTGCGGGCATGAGATTCAACCGAAGCGTGGTTCATGATCGGCCTCCTGGGCTGACAAGTAAGAGAACTCACTTGCAGCATAGGGATACTGACCAATCCGCAATAGTTAAAGTTTCATTGGCTTTCCATAGCCTACTGCTTATAGACGCTCAATTCCTTCACGCGCGTGATCTTCTCGATGAGCCCCGCGCCTTCCTCCATCAGGAAGCGTTTGAAGGCGACGGCAACGGGCGGCAGGCGCTTGTTCTTTCGATGCACGACGTACCAGTTGAGCATGACGGGAAAACTTTCCACGTCGAGGACGACCAGATGGCCGAGCTGCAGCTCAAGACTGATCGTATGCGCGGACAGGAACGCAATGCCCATGCCGGCGATCACCGCCTGCTTGATCGTCTCGGTGCTCTTGAGTTCCATTGCGATCTTCAGATTGGCGAGACGGCCGGCGAAGCCTTCTTCCATCGAATTCCAGGTGTCGGAGCCGCGTTCGCGCACGATGAAGGCCTCGTTCGCCAACTGGCTCATCTTGATGTTGCGCTTGTGCGCGAGCGGATGCGTGGGCGTCGCCACGATCACATACGGGTGCGGCGCGAACGGTTCGTTGGTGGCGTCGGTTTCGTGCGGCGGGCGCACCATCACCGCGAGATCGGTCTGGTTGGTCGCGAGCTGATGCAACAGTTCGGCACGATTGTGCACCGCGAGATTGAGCACGACGCCAGAGTAGCGCCGCATGAATTCAGCCAGCAGGCGCGGAAAAAAGTAGTCGCCGGCGCTGATCACCGCGACGTTCAGCTTGCCGCCGGAGACGCCCTTGAGCTGACTCATCGCTTCGTCGACTTCGTGGAACTGCTGAATGATCGCGCGGCTGTAGTGGAGCATCTCGCTGCCGGCCGGCGTCAGATAGATTTTTTTGCCAAGCTGTTCGAACAGCGGCAGCCCTGCGTGTTCCTCGAGTTGCCGGACCTGGGTGGAGACGGCGGGCTGCGTCAGATGCAATTCTTCCGCGGCACGCGAGAAGCTCAGGTGGCGCGCCACTGTCTCAAAGACCTTCAATTGCCGCAGAGTTGCATTGCGCATCGTCATGGCCAATGTATAAGCAAATATGAATCAATATAATAACAAACTTTAATTATTAGTTATTCAGCAATGACCCTAGCATGGGGCTGTATAAGAAGCGGAATTGCCGGCGTGGAATGCGGCGGTGTGCTCGGCGATGTACTCGGCGGTGTACTCGGGTTAACGCTTGGATTTGCAGCATGGCAGGGGAAACGGTGAAAAGTCGAGGCAGTGCCGATTTTTAATTGATCGGAATAAAGAACTCGTCTGAAAAACGATGATTCAGGCAGCAGGTGTCGTAAAAGAATTCGGATTAAAGACGCAAATATTAAATATTCCCGAATGGCAAGGCTGTTCGGGTCATAACCATAAGGTGAGACGCATACAGTGCGGCGTGACGGCCGGCCGCACTCAATAAATAGCGGAGACAAGGCTCATGGACGATATCACTCGGCAGACCACGGCTCGCGTATTCTGGGCGAACCGTTGGTGGCAACTCGTCATCGGCATGATGTGCATGGCATTGGTGGCCAATCTGCAATACGCATGGACATTGTTCGTCACGCCGATGAATGCGCGGCATCACTGGGGTGAAGCATCCATTCAGCTCGCATTCGCTATTTTCATCCTCACAGAAACATGGCTCGTGCCGGTGGAGGGCTGGCTGGTCGACAAGTTCGGGCCGCGCCCGGTGGTTGCCGGCGGCGCGGTATGCGCCGGCCTCGCCTGGGTCATGAATTCGTATGCGACGACGTTGCCGATGCTGTATGTATCGGCGGTCATTGCCGGGATCGGCGCAGGCGGCGTGTACGGGACCTGTGTCGGCAATGCGTTGAAGTGGTTTCCGGACCGCCGTGGTCTGGCGGCCGGTTTGACTGCTGCAGGGTTTGGCGCCGGCGCGGCCGTTACCGTCATTCCGATCGCCAGCATGATCACGCGCTCGGGCTACGAGCACACCTTCTTTTTCTTCGGCATCCTGCAGGGCGTATGCATACTCGCGCTCGCGCTGCTGCTGAAGAAACCGAACTTGCGCCAGCAAGCCGCACCGAAGAAGAAGTTCGCGGTCACCAAGGTCGATTACACGCCGGGCCAGATGATCAGGACACCGGTGTTCTGGGTGATCTACGTGTCGTTTGTCGCGGTGGCGGCGGGCGGTCTGATGGCGACTGCGCAAATCGGACCGATCGCCAAAGACTGGGGGCTCGCACGCATTCCGATGACGATCTTCGGCATGACGTTGCCGCTGCTCACCGCCACGCTTTCCATCGACAATATCTGCAACGGCTTTACCCGTCCGCTGTGCGGCTTCATCTCCGACAAACTCGGCCGTGAAAACACGATGTTCGTGATCTTCATCGGCGAGGGCCTCGCATTGCTCGGCCTCATGCAGTACGGCAGCAACCCGTATGCGTTCATGACGTTCGCCGCACTGATTTTCCTGTTCTGGGGCGAAATTTTCTCGATCTTCCCGGCGATTTGCGCCGATACCTTCGGCAGCAAATATGCGGCGGCCAATGCGGGCACACTGTACACCGCGAAGGGCACGGCCTCGCTGCTGGTGCCGATTGCCTCAGTACTGTCGGCCACAGGCGGATGGAGTCTCGTCTTTATCGTCTCGGCCGTCGTCACGATTGCCGCGGGCATCTCGGCGAAGTTCATTCTTGCGCCAATGCGTTCACGCTGGATCGAAACGCACAACGAGCCCCAGGGCGTGCTGGCCGTTGCCGGAAGCAAGGCCTCGCGGCTTAGCCACTGGCCTGAGCAGACGGGGGAATAGGGTGACCGGCCCGCGCCCGGCAGTGACGTCATGAATGTTTCGCTACAGCAACTCAAGGTGTTTGTCGCCGTCGCACGGGAACGGAGCTTTACGCGCGCGGCGCGCGAGTTCGATCTGACGCAGTCGGCGGTGAGCCGTTGTGTGCGCGAACTCGAAGACGCCGTTGAACTGAAGCTGTTCGACCGCACCACGCGGCAGGTCGAACTGACTCATGCGGGCGCGAGTCTGGAGCGCAGAATCGGCCGCCTGCTCGATGAAATCGAATTGACGCTACGCGAGGAGCGTGCCGCTTACGACGGACACACCGGCGTGGTCGTACTCGCGAGCAATCCGGTTCTGTCGTCGAGTTGGGTGGCGCAGGGGCTGGCGCGTTGCGCGTCGGCGTTTCCCGAGCTGATCGTGTCCGTCAAGGATCAAGCGCAAAGCAGTGTGCTTGCGAGCGTCGAACAGGGTGAAGTGGACTTCGGCGTGGTCTCGGTGGCGGAACCCCTGGCCAACGATCAGTTGCATGCGCAAGTGGTTTTCACGACGCCGCTGCATGCGGTGATGCCGCCCGCGCATCCGCTCGCGCAACAAGCCAGCGTCACATGGCGCGCGTTGCACGAGTTGGTGCTCGTCACGCTGAACGCCGACGCGGGCGTGCGCGCCGCGCTCGACGTTGCCTTCAATTCGCACGGCCTGAAGCGGCGGCCAGTGCAGGAACTCGGGCATGTCGCGGCCGTGTCGCGCATGGTCGAACTCGGCCTTGGCATTGGCGTTTTACCTGTCGACGAACATTGGCCCGCGCCGGGCGCGTCACTGGTGAGCCGGCCGCTAGTTCCCGAGACCAATCTGACGACGCTGCTCGTGCATCGCCGCAATCGCTCCCTCAGACCCAACGCCGCAGCAGCCTGGGCGCAATTTGCCGCGCCCGCAGGTTCGGCTTCGAATGCCGCTGGCGCGGCGCCGGCCGATCCGCCGCCGCTCAGCCTATGCAACATCTCACGCAAGGAGCTTCATGATGGAAACTGAAACCGACCTCAGGCACCATGATTTGCTGATCGACGGCAAGCGTTTGCCGCCTGGCACCGGCGAATATTCCATCGACATCAACCCGGCGACGGAAGAGCCGATTGCGCTGGTTGCACAAGGTAGCGCGGCCGATGTCGATACCGCGGTGCAGGCGGCGCGGGCCGCGTTGAAAGTGTGGAACGCGATACGGGCAGCCGAGCGGGGCCGCATACTGATGCGTCTCGCCGGCCTGATGCGCGCGAATCTGGACGAGCTCGCGGCGCTCGAAAGCCTCGACGCCGGCAAGCCGATCTCGGCGGTGATGCGCCAGGATATTCCCGCCGCGATCGATACGCTCGAATACTACGCAGGCTGGTGCGACAAGATCAATGGGCAGGTGGTGCCGGTGCGTCCCGATGCCTTGACGTACACGCTGCGTGAACCGGTCGGCGTAGTCGCCGCGATCGTGCCGTGGAATTTCCCGCTGATGATCGGCATGTGGAAAATCGCACCCGCGCTGGCATGCGGTTGCACGCTGATCGTCAAGCCCGCGGAGATTACGCCGCTGACCGCGTTGCGCATTGGTGAACTCGCGCTCGAAGCGGGTGTGCCGCCGGGCGTACTGAATATCGTCACCGGCAAGGGGCGAGTAGTTGGCGATGCATTAGTGGCGCATCCGGGCATCGACAAAGTCACGTTCACGGGCTCGCCTTCCGTGGGGCGCGGCATTCTGCAGGGCGCAGCCGGAAATTTCAAGCGCGTGACGCTCGAGCTCGGCGGCAAGTCGGCCAACCTGATCTTCCCGGATGCGAATCTCGACAATGCAGTGCGCGCCGCGGCGTCGGGCATTTTCTTCAACACCGGCCAGGTATGTTCGGCAGGCTCGCGCATTCTGGCTCACCGTGACGTCTACGACGAAGTTGTCGAGCGTCTCGCGGCGCGTGCGAAGGCGATCAAGGTCGGCGATCCCGCGGCGCGCGAGACCTCGATGGGGCCGCTGATCTCCGCGGCGCAGATGAAAACCGTGCTCGGCTATGTCGACACAGGACGCTCCGAAGGGGCGTCGCTCGTGACCGGCGGTGCGCGCGTGGGCGAGCGTGGTTTTTTCGTCGAGCCGACGGTGTTCGCCAACGTCGAGCATGAAATGCGCATTTCGCAGGAGGAGATCTTCGGACCCGTGGCGACCGTGATTCGCTTCAACGACGAAGCCGACGCGATCCGTATCGCCAACGGCACTTTGTATAGCCTCGCGGCCGGCGTATGGAGCGCGGATATCGGCCGTGTGCATCGGGTTGCGCGTGACCTGAAAGCGGGCACCGTGTGGATCAATACCTACGGTTATACCGATGTGCGCTTGCCTTGGGGCGGTTCCGGCGATTCGGGTTTTGGCCGCGAGCACGGCGACGTGGCGATTGAAAACTTCACCGAGCCGAAGGCGGTGTGGCTGGCGATCGATCAATAACGGTGTAAAAAAGGATCGAACGCGTGGCGTTCGATCCTTCTGTCTTGCTAACGAGAGGTTGATTGCGCCGTGAGTCGACGCTCAATCGCCTTGCAATGCCATCCGTTCACGCAGTTTGATGAGTGCGAGCACGACGTCGATAGTCGGCGTGGGCTCGGCAACGAGACGGCCCATTTCCTGCACTACGGTGAGCAGCGGATCGATCTCCATCGGACGGCGATTCTCCAGGTCGACCAGCGTCGAGGTCTTATGCGCGCCGACCGCGCCCGCACCGTCGATGCGCTTTTCCACGTCGACGCGAAAATGCACGCCGAACTGATCCGCAATTCGCTTGGCTTCCAGCATCATCGTGCGCGATACCGCGCGCGTGCCGGGGTCGCTGGTGAGGATATCGAGCGTAGCGTGGGTCAATGCGCTGATCGGATTGAAGCATAGGTTGCCCCACAGCTTGAGCCAGATCTCATCGCGAATATTGTCGCGGATCGGCGCGTCGAAACCCGCTGCCTGCATGATCTCGTGCAATTGTTGAATGCGCGGCGTGCGTTCGCCGCTCGGCTCGCCGATCGGGAATTTCTTGCCGTACACATGCTTGATGACGCCGGGCTCGACGATCTCCGCGGCGGGATACAGCACACAGCCGATTGCGCGTTCCGGGCCGAGCTTGGTCCATTGGCTGCCGTCCGGGTCGATGCTGGCGAGGCGCGTGCCGGCGAATTTTCCGCCGTGCCGGTAAAAGTACCAATAAGGAATGCCATTGACGCCGGTGACGATGGCCGTGTGCTTGCCAAGCAGCGGTTGCATGGCATCGACCACGCCAGGCAGTGAGTGCGCTTTCAGCGTAACGATCACGACATCCTGCACACCCAGCTCGCGCGGGTCGGACGTGCAGCGTACCGGCGCGCTGAACGTTTCCCCGTCCATGATCAGGCGCGCGCCGTGTTCGCGCATCGCCGCGAGATGCGCGCCGCGCGCAATGAAACTCACATCCGCACCGGCGCGTGCCAGTTGCACCCCCATCAAACCGCCAATTGCTCCTGCCCCGAAGATACAGATCTTCATGATGCCGCCCCTGTGACTATGAAAAGTCGTTTACCCGATGCTGCATAGCGTCGCGTCGCGGCGACGGGTCATTTTGCGAGCATAAGTCTGTGCAGCGATTGCAGATAGTTAAAGTTTCTCGGCCGGTGTATTAGGGATAGGTTATAGACGCTGAGCACTTGGATTGGCGGGAGAAAGCTCGGACTCTGTGAGAAATGGGAGCGGTCCAACTGAAAAATGCTGCGCTGCATTAGGAAACTTCCTACGCCGGACGACGGATCATAAGAGCAGAATGCGCCTTCTTTGAAAAGTGCTGCATTCAGGTGGCATTGCAAACGGGTTATTGGGAGCGATGCCATGAGGTTTCGTCACACAGCAGGATGCGATTTCGCGGAAATGGAGAGCGTGCTGGCGCGTCTGCTCGACGTGATGCTGATCGCATTGGGTGCGGCGGTCGCTTCGTTGTTGTTCAAGAGCGGCACGGTGCACTCGATTCTCGAAGGCGCGTTCGTAACGCTCGACATGGCGCTGGCGATCGTGCTGCTGCCCTTGTTCGGCATCTACGGTTCGTGGCGCGGCCGCTCGACATGGCGTCTTGTCTTCAGCGTGACGTTCGGCTGGATCGCCGTGCAGCTTTGCGGTCTTGCGATCATGTTTCTGCTTCACCGCACGGCGTCGGTGTCGCGACTCTGGTGTGTGAGCTGGACCGTGATGACCGCAGCCGGAGTCGTCGCGTCGCGGCTGCTCGTGCATAGGGTGCTCGGCCACATCAGGCGCGCCGGGCGCAATCTGCGCAGGGTCGCCGTGGTGGGCGCCGGTGCCCATCGCGATCGTGTGATCCGCAACATCGAAAGTTCGCCAGACGTCGGGTTTCGGGCGGTTGCCACGCTCAATACGCGGCAGGGGAGCGAACCTGACTTTCCGGGTTTGCCATCGTTCTCGTGTCTGCGCGAGTATGCGGCCTATGTGCGCCGTGAGCAGATCGAGGAGGTGTGGCTCGCGCTGTCGATGTCTGAAGAAGACACGGTGTTGAAGGTCCTGAATGAATTCAATGGCGATCTCGTCAATCTGCGTTTTATTCCGGACGTACGCAGTGTCGCGATGTTCGACCGGAATGTCGTCGATCTGATCGGTGCGCCGGCTATCAATCTGATGGCGTCGCCGATGAGCTCGTACGCCCTCGTCCAGAAAGCGATTTTCGACAGGCTATTCGCGGCAATCGCGTTGATTGCGTTGGCGCCGGTGATGCTCTCGATTGCCCTGGTCATCAAGGCGACCTCGAAGGGGCCCGTGTTGTTTACGCAGCAGCGCAAGGGTGCGGACGGACGTGTATTTCGCATCTACAAGTTTCGTTCAATGCGTGTGCACAAGCAGCAACCCGGCGTGCTTTGCCAGGCCACTCGCGGGGACCCGCGTATCACACGCGTCGGTGCATTTCTGCGCCGTACGAGTCTCGACGAATTGCCGCAATTCCTCAATGTGCTGCGTGGGGAGATGTCGGTAGTCGGTCCGCGGCCGCACGCAATCGAACACGACGACCAATACCGGAGCGTCGTCGATGGGTACATCCATCGTTACAGAGTCAAGCCTGGCATTACCGGTTGGGCGCAAGTGAACGGCTTCCGCGGAGAGACCGACCGGATCGAAAAGATGCAGGGGCGTGTGGAACACGATCTGTACTACTTGAAAAACTGGTCATTCTGGCTGGATATGCGCATCGTCGTTGCGACGGTGCTAAAGGGGCTGGTGCATCGCAACGCGTATTGATCCGTAGCCTTCTGGCGTTCGTGGAGAACGTCGGCTGGCGTGGCAGTGTCAGCTGCAAGGTGGCTTCCATCTCAATGGAATATGAATCCCGTCCGCCCGATGTTGGGCAGCGAGCGCAGCGCTACGGCACGCTCGCATGAAGAATAGGTTGAGCACGATGTTAGCGGTAATTCGAACGAGACGAGTCTTTCGGCTCGGTGCATTGATGGCGGCGGTAGTTCTGTTGACCAGCGCGTGCGCGGTGGCGCCGGGTATGCGGATGGAAACGTCCCGTGTGCAAAATGTGCTTGGTATTGACGGCGCATCCTCTCTAACCGGGGAAACCGGAGAAGGTTCGGCAAGCGAGAAAGCCGATGCGACTTCCGGCACGCCGGATATTGCTGTAACCGAGGTGAACGCCTCACTGATCTCGCACCTGGCGCAAAGCCGGAAGCAACAGCAGGCTGAGCTTTCGCAGTTGCTGTCCGAAGCTCCCGAGGCTTATACCGTTGGCCCCGGCGACGTGCTGCAAATCGTCGTCTGGGATCATCCCGAGTTCGCGGCCGCACTGGGCTCCGCGCAAACGCAGTCGTCGGCACGGTCTGGCGATCCGCTGGCCGGATTTATCGTCGATCAGGACGGCAGTCTGACGTTTCCGTATGCAGGCAAGCTGCACGTGGCCGGTCAGCGTACTGATGAGATCCAGCAGCGTTTGACCGGCGCGCTTGCGAAGTACTTCGTCAAACCCCAGTTGACCGTGCGCATGGCCTCTTACAGGGCGCATCAGATCTATGTCGACGGCGAAGTGCATAGCGCGGGCGCACTCGCGGTCAATGACGTGCCCATGACGCTTTACGAAGCCATCGGCCGTGCGGGTGGTTTCAGCGAAACCGCCGACCAAAGCGATCTCGTACTCGTGCGCGACGGCGAGTCCCTTCGCGTGAACCTGACGCAACTGCTGGCGCAGGGCGTGAGCCCGTCGCGACTCTATCTGAAGCCGGGCGATCTGCTGCGCGTCGCGTCGCGTGACGAAAACGACGTGTACGTGATGGGTGAAGTCAACAAGCCGATCTCCGCGATTCCACGCAGAACCGGCCGCATCACGCTCGCGGATGCGCTCTCGCAGGCTGGCAGCGTGAATGCCTCCACCGCCGACGCCGCGCAGATGTTCGTGGTCCGCGGCTCATTGTCCGGAACACCCCAGGTGTTCCATCTCGACGGCAGGTCGCCGGTCGCAATGCTGCTCGCCAAGGATTTCGAGTTGCAGCCTAAAGACGTCGTGTATGTGGACGGCAGCGGTCTCGTTCGCTTCAATCGTGTGCTGAGTCTGTTGATGCCGCTGATCAACACGGGTCTGACGGCGGGGGTGATCGCGAAATGACCGGGATTCTTGTGGTGTGTGAAGGAAACATCTGCCGGAGTCCGGTTGCCCGGGCGTTTCTCAAACGGGCGCTGCCGTCTGTCTCAGTGCGCTCCGCAGGCACGCGGGCGATTGTCGGCAGGCGCGCGGATCCGCTCGCCATTCAGATTGCGCACGAGCGCGGCATGGACATTCGTAACCATGTTGCCGAGGGACTCAGCATTGAACACGTGAGCACCGCGGACATGGTTCTGACCATGACGAATGCGCAGCGCGGGCTGATTCTCAACCATTTCCCGTTTGCGAGAGGCAAGGTCTTTCGTCTTGGGGAGCACGAGCAGATCGACATCACCGATCCGTACCAGCGACATCGGGCTATTTTCGAAATGGCGTTTGCGCAGATCGAACACGGCGTGTCGAACTGGTGCGGCGTTATTGCAAAGTTGACTCATTGAAACATGAAATTGCTTAACCAGGAACGCTCGGCCGATGTGCCGGGTGGCAAAGAAATCGCACTGTCCGAAGTCATCGTGCTTCTGGTGGAGAACCGGCTTTTGATCGCGCTGACCACGGCCGCGATCTTGCTGGCGGGCATCGCGTATGCGTTCATCGGAACGCCGATGTACAAGGCCGACGCAATGATCCAGGTCGACAGCGACGCGGGCGGTGACGCGCTCAATGACAAGCTCGGTGACCTCGCGTCCCTGTTTCAGAGCAAGGCGACGACCGATGCCGAAATCGAACTGATCCGTTCGCGATTGGTAGTCGAAGAAGCCGTCCGGAGCCTGCATCTCGACGTTCAGGCGACCCCGCATCGTTTTCCGTTGATCGGCGCGTTGATCGCGCGGCATACATCCACGGAAGGTCCCGCGCGTCCCGTTCTGGGGATGAGCAGTTTCGCATGGGGCGGTGAAAGTCTGGACGTTGCGCAGTTCGACGTACCGCCCGCGTTTTACGAGCAGACTTTCAAACTGCTCATCGACGGGGACCAGACTTTCGACCTCCGCGATCCGGACGGCCGTTCCGTGCTGCGCGGCCGTGTTGGCGTGGCGGCGCAGGGCATGACCTCGCATGGACCGGTCAAACTCGGCGTGAACCGTATGGTTGCGCGTGCCGGCACCTCGTTCGACCTGGTGCGAGCGTCGACGCAACTCACCACGGCCGATCTGCGAAACGCGCTCGACGTCAGCGAGAAGGTGAAGCAGTCCGGCATTGTCTCCCTCTCACTCTATGGCGCGGATGTGGAGAGGACTGCTGCGACCGTCAACCGTATCGCAAGCATCTATGTTCAGCGAAACGTGGACCGTAAGTCTGCTCAGGCGGAACAGATGCTGCAATTTCTCGGCGACCAGTTGCCCCAATTGCGAGCCGACCTTGACCAGGCAGAAGCGAAATACAACACGTTCCGGACGCAAAATGGCACGGTCGATCTCGAGGCCGAGAGCAAGCTCTTGCTGCAGTCGATTGTCGATAGCCAGACCCGGTTGGTCGAATTGCAGCAGCAACGCGGGGCACTCGCGCAGCGTTACACCGCGGAGCATCCTTCCGTGCGGGCAATCGATACGCAAATTGTCGAACTGCAGCAACAGCAGGGCGGTTTCAACCGGAAGGTCGCGGCGCTGCCGAATGTGCAGCAGCAGGCGCTTCGGCTCATGCGTGACGTGCGGGTCGACACAGACCTGTATACCAGGCTGCTGGATAGCACGCAACAACTGCGCGTATTGAAAGCGGGGCAGTTGGGTAACGTTCATACCGTCGATTACGCGGAAGTCGCGGAAAGACCCGTCAAGCCGAAGAAAAGTCTGGTGATCGCGCTGTCGGGCGTTATCGGCCTGATGCTCGGATGTTCGATCGCGTTCGTACGTCACATGCTCAATCGGGGACTCGAGACGCCTTCGGAGATCGAAGCGGCGGTCGGTGTGCCGGTGTACGCAATCGTCTCGCGAAGCGCGCGGCAGCGGGTATTGCTGCAGACCGCGCGTGGCCGCAATCCGGGATTGAGCGTACTTGCGGCGTCCCGCCCCGATGATGTGGCCGTGGAAGGCATCCGCAGTTTGAGAACGGCATTGCAATTCGGCCTGCTCAAATCGACCAACAACATTGTGATGCTGACCGGGCCCCGGCCGGGTATCGGCAAGTCGTTCCTGTCGGTGAATCTGTCCGCAGTGCTATCCGCCGGCGGCAAACGCGTGCTGCTGATCGACTCGGATATGCGCAGAGGCGACGTGCATAAGTATTTCTCGCTGCCGGGCAAGCCGGGGCTTTCCGATGTGATCGGCGGGGTGGAACCCGACAGGGCTATCCATCGGCAGGTCCTGCCCAACCTGGACGTATTGATGAGCGGAAGCGTCACGGCTAGTCCCGCCGAGATGTTGATGGGCGATGCCTTCGGGAAATTGCTCGCGCAATTCAGTCAGCAATACGACGTCGTGATCGTCGACTCGCCCCCGGTGCTCGCGGTGACCGACCCCGTGCTGATCGGCAAACACGCGGGGCTGACATTGCTTGTCGTGCGTCACGGCCGCCACTCGGCAGCCGAGCTTCAGGAAAGCATCCGTCAGTTGAGTAGTGCGGGCGGCATGGTCGACGGCGTTCTGCTGAACGACGTGCCGCAACGAGCGAGCACCTACGGGGCGTTCTCCGAATACGGAATGGAGAAGGCGCCGTAATGGATTTCCTGCAATTTTGGCGCCTGACGGCGTCGTTCACGAACGTCGCACCGCAGTGGTATCGAGTGTGCGGTCTTTTCACGGTTCACGCATGAACAAGAGAATTTTGCTCACCTTCGGAACCCGTCCCGAGGCCATCAAGATGGCGCCTCTCGTCAGGCGCCTCAAGCGTACCGAAGGCATTGACTGTTTTGTCTGTGTGACCGGGCAGCATCGCGAGATGCTCGATCAGGTGTTGAAGCTGTTTGAGATTCGCCCACATTTCGATTTGAACGTGATGAAGCGGAATCAGGATCTCTACGACATCACAAGCTCGATCACGCTCGGCATGCGCGAGGTGCTGACGGACTGCCGCCCGGACCTGATGCTGGTGCATGGCGACACGTCGACCACGCTGGCCGCCAGTCTTGCCGCTTTTTATCAGCGCATTCCCGTCGGTCATGTGGAAGCGAGTCTGCGAACCGGCGATCTGCTGTCGCCGTGGCCCGAGGAAGCGAACCGCAGAATGACCGGCGTACTGGCCGGGAAGCACTTCGCGCCGACCGAGCGTTCCCGTCAGAATCTGCTCGCCGAGAACGTGCCGGACGAGCACATTCTGGTCACCGGCAATACGGTGATAGACGCGCTGTTGTACGTGCGGCAGCGGCTTGCTGACGACGCGCAACTGCGCGAGGACGCACAGCGGCACCTGCCGGCACTGGCGCCGAACAGGCGCTTGATCCTCGTCACCGGACACCGGCGCGAGAGCTTCGGCGGTGGCTTCGAACGGATCTGTTCCGCGCTGGCGCAACTTGCCCGCACGTATCCGGACGTCGACATCGTGTACCCGGTTCACCTGAATCCGGGCGTACGGGAGCCGGTGAAACGGATTTTGACCGGCATCGCCAATGTGCATCTGATCGAGCCGCTCGACTACCTGCCATTCGTTTGCCTGATGGATCGTGCGTACCTGATTCTGACCGACTCCGGCGGCATTCAGGAAGAGGCGCCTTCGCTCGGCAAGCCCGTGCTGGTCATGCGCGAGACCACTGAGCGTCAGGAAGCCGTCGACGCAGGCGTGGTGAGACTGGTCGGCACCGACGTGCAGAAGATCGTCGGCGGCGTATCGGAATTGCTGTGCAACGAGAACATTTACCGTGCGATGAGTGTGCGCGGTAACCCCTATGGTGATGGCCAGGCCTGTGAGCGCATTGCGAATGCGCTACTGGAAGATGGCTTCGGTCGGGCGCGTGCCGCGTGAACGAACACAACCTGTTTATGGATTGAGTAAAAATGGATTTCGAAACTGTCTCGGTGGTCGGACTCGGCTACATCGGACTCCCAACTGCCGCCGCATTCGCGGCACGACGCAAACGTGTTATCGGCGTGGACATCAACCAGCACGCGGTCGACACGATCAACCGCGGCGCCATTCATATCGTCGAGCCTGAGCTCGACATGCTGGTTCACGCGGCCGTGACAGAGGGTTATCTGCGCGCCACGATCACGCCGGAACCGGCCGAGGCGTTTCTGATCGCTGTGCCGACGCCGTTTTCGGACGGCTACAAGCCTGACCTTCGATTCATCGAGGCGGCGAGCCGGGCGATTGCGCCGGTGCTCAAGAAGGGCGATCTGGTCGTGCTCGAATCGACTTCGCCAGTCGGTACGACCGAGCAGATGTCGGCCTGGATGGCGCAGCTTCGTCCCGACCTGACATTCCCGCAACAGGCCGGCGAGCAATCGGACATTCGCGTCGCGCATTGCCCGGAGCGTGTGCTGCCCGGTCACGTGATTCGGGAACTGGTCGAGAACGATCGCGTAATCGGCGGCATGACGCCGCGATGCAGCGAATTGGCGCGCGAACTGTATCAGAGCTTCGTGCGTGGCGATTGCATCCTGACGGACGCCCGTACTGCCGAGATGTGCAAGCTCACGGAGAATTCATTCCGCGACGTCAACATTGCGTTCGCGAACGAACTCTCGGTCATTTGCGACAAACTCGACATCAATGTCTGGGAGCTGATTCGCCTTGCGAACCGGCATCCGCGCGTGAGCATCCTGCAGCCAGGGCCGGGTGTGGGCGGTCATTGCATCGCCGTCGACCCGTGGTTCATTGTGGACTCCGCTCCGGAGCAGGCACGCCTGATTCGAACCGCGCGAACGGTGAACGACGATAAACCGGGCTACGTGATCGAGCGGGTCGAACGCGCGGCGCGGCGCTTCAGGGATCCGGTGATCGCGTGTCTCGGACTGGCGTTCAAGGCGAATATCGACGACTTGCGCGAAAGCCCGGCGCTGCACATTGCCGGCGAACTCGCAGAGCAATTCGCAGGGCAGGTGGTGGTGGTCGAACCAAACGTCAGAACGTTGCCGGAAGCACTCGACGGCAAGGTGCGCCTTTGCGAATTGAGCGAAGCGCTGCTCGAAGCGGACATCATCGTCATTCTGGTGGACCATGCGCAGTTCCGGCGCGTGGACCCCGTGCGCTTCCAGTCTAAAGTCGTGATCGATACACGTGGTGTGCTGGCGCATGCTTAACCGGCTGCACGGCCCGGCGCGCCGGCGTTGGAGTGTCTCGTGAGCGGCCAGCCGGCGAAGCACGCCGAGGTCGCCAGAAAGGCCGTACGTCTACGCACGAATTTCCTTGCCATGATGGTGTGGCAGGTCGGCAACTACATCGTGCCGCTAGCGACATTTCCGTACCTGACGCGCGTACTCGGCGCGGCGCAGTTCGGCGTACTCGGCTATGCGACTGCGATTGCCACCTACGGCATGCTCGTGACCGAATGGGGATTTTTTCTGAGCGGTCCAAAGGCGGTAGTCGAATGCCGGGATCAACCCGGGGTTCTCAACGAGCTCGTCTGGTCGACGATGATCGCCAAGGGCTGCCTTTGCGTGATCTCCTTCATCGTGCTGTTAGCCGTCGCGCACTTTGATAGCAGGCTCGCGTCGGTGTATCCGGTGGTACTCGCGGCGTCGCTGACGGTGATCGGCAACGTTTTTACATTGAACTGGTTGCTGCAGGGGCTGGAGCGGTTTTCCATCTTTTCGACCGTGGCGCTAGCCGGACGCTTTTTTACTTTACCGCTGACATTCGTGTTCGTGCATCACAGTGGCGACGTCGCTATCGCAGCGGGAATCCAGGGGGCGGCGGCGATCCTGACGGGACTGTTCTCGCTGGTGGCCGCATGGCGCCTAGGCGTTTTGCGCCGCCCTAGTGCTTCGCTGCGTTCGGTCTGGGCGCGTATTCGGGAAAGCGCGGACATGTTTCTGTCGTCCGCGTCGGTGAGCCTGTTCGGCGTAACGAATGCGGTCATTCTCGCGTCGATGACGACGCCCTATCAGGTGGGTATCTACAGCGCGGCCGACAAGCTGAAGACCGTGGCCAATATGGTCCCGGCGCAGATCAATACGGTGTGCTACCCGCGTATCGCCTCGCTGTTTGGCGTGCAGCCCCTGGCGGCTGCACGGCTTACTGCTATCGGCGCCCTCGCCACCGTGGCGACGACGGTGGCCGGTGTGGTCGCCGTTGCCTGTGTCTCAGCATGGCTCACGGCGTCGGTGCTGGGGGCCGGTTTTGCAGGCTCAGCGTCGGTATTGAGGCTGCTTTGTCTGGCGACCGTCTTCGGCAATCTGGCCTACTTCCTCGGTCTGCAGGTTCTCGTGCCGTTCGGAAATACACGTATCCGCTCGCTGATGATGTTGGCGGCAGGCGTGTTGAACGTCGGGCTTGCGATTGTCCTGACGCCGCGTTTTGGCGCAGACGGCGCGGCGGTTTCGTTTCTCGTCGCCGAGGTCGCGTTGCTCGGCATCTATGTGTCGATGATCTTGTGCAAGCCGTCGTTGCGCAATCACTTTACTCAACTGTTGAATCGATGATGGAAAGCAAGGTTCCCATTCACGTCATATCGCTCTTGCGCTCGGGCCGTCGCGAGGCGATTGCCAAGGTATTGACCGATCATGGCGCCGCATTCCGTATCGAGGAGGCGGTCGATGCGCAGGCGCTTACTGAAGTCGAACTGAATGCCGCTTATGGCGACAACGCGGCGCGCCGTCGTTATGGACGTTCAATGACCGCTGCCGAGGTGGCATGCTTCATGAGCCATCGTTCAGTGTGGCGCACGATTGCAGATACGGGCCGCGCCGCGGTGATTCTTGAAGATGACGCGATCCTCGAGCCGGCATTCTTTGCGAGCGTGCTGCGTGCAAACGAGTTCGAATTGTCGGGCAGTGCCGACATCGTGTTGCTTGGACGATCCAAGTTACGGCGCGCGGCGTCGCGGTGGACGTACTTCAACGAACCGCTCAGGCAAGTCTCGAGCGTCGCAGGACTGAGAATCGGCGTTCCGTTCAAGCAATGGACGTCAGGAGCGGTGGGCTACTGGATCTCTGCCCAGGCTGCCCGTCAGGCACTTGCTTACACGGACGGTCCAATCGACGCACTGCTCGATGACTGGCCGTGGCACCGGGACCACGGCGGGGCTCGCGTGCTCGAATTGCGTCCCTATGCCGTCTGGGAAGACTTTGAGCGGCTGCCTAGCAGCATTGAGTGGGAACGTAAGGCGCGCATCCGCTCCCGTACGTGGATGCATGAAGCGGCACTCTGGCCACTGCGCCTTGTGCGAACCGCAGCTCGTTGGAGTGCAATCGCGTTGCACCAGATTTTCTCGCCGAACAAGGCCGGAAGAGCGCGCCATGAATAACGTCGCATCACTACACCCGCGGAGTGCCCAAAGGGGCATGCCCGCGCAGAAGTCGGCACGACGGACACCTATCACACTGGGATGGCTCATATTCGCGGGTGGCCTTGCGTTGTCGCCGTTCGCGGATTTTCTGTCCGTCAGAGCCGCGCATGGGTTCGATACCGCGGGTGGCGACGCCCGTTACTCGTTGTTCGTTCGGGGGAGCATGGTGGCCGGGCTGCTGTTGGTGTTGTTGGCGAGCGGCAGGTTGAGACTATCGAGCTGGCGCACCGCTTTGCTAGCTGTGATCGCAATGCTGGCGGCAGCCGTGACCTACACGTTCGGCGATATGTCGGGTGCGGAGTTTGCCCAGCAGGTCGTCTTTATTCTCAAAGTGTTCTCCTTCTTTGTGTGCTTTGCGGTGCTATCGGGAATGAGCGACCGGCAACTGGAGGGGCTCGAACCAATCGTGCGCTTCACGCTGCTCGCCTACGCATTGTCAATTGTCGCGGGCGCAGCGTTTTCGATCGACATGTTTCGTAGTTACTGGGCCGACACGCAGATCCGGTCCGGCTACAAGGGCATCGTGTACGCGCAGAACGAAGCATCCGCACTGATGATAGTGGGGCTGGGCTACGGCCTGCTTAGCGTGCTGAAGTCCGGTTGGTCGATACGGAACGGAATGCTGATTGGCAGCATCGTGCTGGCTTCGAGTTTGGTCGGCACGAAAGCCGCGATGGCCGGGGCCGTTGTGGTGACCTGTTCGTATTTCTATTCCAGGCACCGGGTACCGCAGGCGACGGCACGCGCGCTCGGTGTCGTCGGTACATTGGCCGGTATCGCGGTGGTCGCTTATCTGGCGATGCCGAGTGTCAGGAGCGCCGTTGCGCTTAGCCTGCAATATTTTATGTATCAGCACGACCAGACTGGCGGTACCGGCTTGCTCACCCTGATCCTGTCCGGACGTGACGTCAAGTTTGCGAATGTGTGGGACGACGTGGCGAAAGAGGGTTACGTGGCGCTGCTAACGGGTGGCTATCCGGTGGTGCGCTATCTCGTCGAGATCGACGTGCCGGATCTGGTGTTGGCGATGGGCCTGCCGGTTTGTGTCCTTTACTTACGGGGCATGGGGAAGGCGTTCATTTACGGCGGAACCGGCACCGCGCCGCGTTTTGGCAAGTGGTTTTTTATCGTTCTGATGGCGACGGCATGCACGGCGGGGCACGTCCTCGTGTCCGCGATCATTAGCCCTTACCTGGCCATGATCGCCGTGCTTCTCAAGCGTGCTGCGGACGAGCATCGTGCTTCACGAGGAAAGTCCGGCGATGCCTAAGCACAATGACGCCGGCGCGAACACGCGCCATGAAACGCAGCCGTTACGGGTGTTGCACGTAGGCCCCGGCCGGGGACAGCGAGGCGGCATTGCATCCGTTCTCGCTGAACTCGGTGCGCAACGGAGCCTTTTCGAGCGCGAGGCCGTGACGTCGGCAATCTTTGAAACGCGTGATTTCAAGAGTGCGAGATCGATGTTGTGTTTTTTCCTGCTCGATATTCCGCGCTTTCTGGCTGCGATGTTGAAAGGCGTCGATCTGGTTCACTTTCACGTATCGGTCCGTGGGTCCTTTTACCGAAAATTCGCCCTATACGTGCTTGCACGGCTTGTCGGAAAGAAGACGATTTTCCATCTGCATGCAGGAAACTTCAGGACATTCTGGAGCACCGGTGGCTCGATTACCCGTCAAGCGGTGTCATGTTTCATTCGCGGGGCGGACGGTGTGGTGGCGGTGTCGTCAGCGATCGCGGCTGAGCTTCAGGACTACCGGGGTGGTACGCACGGCCTGTATGTGATCGGCAACACCGCATGTGACGCCGAGGCGATGGCAGGTGTGGCGCTGCGCGACAAACCGGACGCGATGGGCGCGGATTTCACTCCGTACGTCGCGTTTGTCGGCAGATTTACGGAAGGAAAGGGGATCGACGAGCTGTTGAAAGCGACGGCGCTGTTGACCCGTCAGGGGTTGAACTTCCACCTGAGATTGGCGGGGACCGGCGACACAGATAGATGGATGCGTGCAGCGGTTGGCTACGGCGTGAGCGATCAGGTGCGCTTCGTCGGCTGGCTACAGGGCGACGAAAAACTCGCGTTCTATCGCGACGCCAGCCTGTTTTGCATGCCGAGTCATTTCGAGGCGTTTGGCATCTCGACACTGGAGGCTATGTTTATCGGCCGGCCGGTGGTCGGCACGGAAGTGGGCGGTTTCCTGGATTTGGTCGAGGACGGGGTGACAGGCTACCTGGTGCGTCGCGGCAATGTGCGCGAGCTTGCGAAAAGAATCCGGCATTTGATCGAGCGCCCCGATATCGCGCATGCGATGGGTAAAGCAGCAGTTTCCCGGGCATTGAGTCGCTATTCGGTCGGGGCGGTGGTGAGTCAGTACGTTCACTGCTACCGGACAGTGAGTGTGCGACAAGGAAAGGAATATCTATGAACGGCAGGTTCGTCTTTCGATGGATCGCGATCGGTATTTTTGGATTCCTATTCAACGTAGTTAACGCACAGGACATGAGTATTACCTGGTCGGATCCGCAAATGACAGCGTTGGCGAGCACATACGACAAGCTGTTCTCGACAACATGGAGCGGCGGCATTGATGCGGGCATCGGTGTGCAGGCGAATGCCGGCGATATTGTCGTAGTTGACGATCCCGTGATGGCCGGAAGAAAGGCCATACGCGTTCAGATGTCGAAATCCGAGAACTTTTCGAAGATTGCTAACGGCGTTCCTCGCGCGGAGTTGATCTTCCCGAAAGCGGTGCGTTTTTCGCAGGGTCCGGACTATCTGCTTAGGTGGAGCACGCTCATTCCTGCCGGGTTCAAATTCGATGCCAAACAGGCGGTCATTGTCACGCAGGTCCACCAGGGAGAGTGGACGGGCGGCCCGACGATCGCGCTCGCATTGCAGGGCAATCGGTACGCAATTTCAGAACGCGGCGGGGCGAATACAACGACCGTTTCAGCGGGGAAGTGGCTGTGTTGCGCCGACGCTGATCAGGGCAAGTGGGTCAACTGGGCGCTGCGCTATGTTGCCGACGATTCCGGTCACCATGCATCGACTCAATTGTGGAAGGACGGGCATTCGGTGTTTGCCTCGCAAGGGACACCGAACGCTTATATCGGTGTGCAGGACGCCTATCTCAAGATGGGACTGTACAAGGCCGGATGGAATACGTCGCCATCCGATGTCAGTGAAGTTACGTTGTTCTTTGGGCCGGTTTCGGTCTCGAAGAAATGAGTATGACGTCCGCGTTTAACTATGGACGCGGACGCCGGCGAGGCGAGAAGAGAGAGCAGTTTGATGAAGCGTATCGAAGTACTTGGGTGTCCAATGGATGCGGCGACGATGGATGAAACCGTTGCCGAGATTTCGAAGAGGGCTATTGCGAAGCAGTTCACGCAGCACGTGGCGGTCAACGTGGCGAAGCTCGTGCATATGCAGTCCGATACGGAACTCGCGAAGTCGGTCCGTTCCTGCGACCTGATCAGCGTCGATGGAATGGGTGTGGTCTGGGCGGCCCGGATGCTCGGTCATGCGGTTCCGGAACGCGTGGCGGGCGTTGACCTTTTCGACAGGCTACTTGCGGAGGCCGCGAGGCTTGGGCTGCCGGTGTATCTGCTCGGTGCGACGGAAGAGGTTGTCGCGCGAGTGGCCACACTATGCGCAATACGCTATTCGGGCCTTCGGATTGCTGGCTATCACCACGGCTATTTTGGCGCTGACCAACAACCGGTTGTCGACCGTATTCGCGAGTCCGGAGCACGGATGCTTTTCGTGGCGATCACTTCACCCACCAAGGAAAATTTCATTAACCGCTGGAAGAGCGCGCTGGGTGTCGACTTCGTTATGGGCGTCGGCGGAACGTTCGACGTAGTGGCCGGTAAAGTTAGCCGGGCGCCTCGCTGGATGCAAAGGGCGGGTCTGGAATGGCTTTTTCGCGTCCTGCAAGAACCGCGTCGAATGTGGCGCCGCTATCTGGTGACGAATAGCCGGTTTGCACTGATGCTGGGTAAGGCGCTGATTGTTCAGCGCTAGCGGATCGCCGGGACGAGTGGACAACTGCTCCGGTCTTTTTAAACAGGACGAGTTTCATGTTGTATCTCTATCGGCTTGCCCATTTGCTTTATTGTTTGCGCGTGCCCTTTCTCCCTTGGCTTTTGAAGGTTTTTAACCGGGTTGTGTTCTCGGTGTCCTTGCCGCCTTCTGTCACGGTTGGGCGCAATGTGGTATTCGGCTATCAGGGGCTCGGCATTGTCGTGCATCGGCAGGCGGTGCTGGGTAACGATATCGTTATTGCGCCCCATGTGGTGATTGGCGGCCGGGGCCAGCCGGGTGCGCCGGTGATTGGCGACAACGTTCTGATCGGCGCGGGCGCATGTATATTGGGACCGGTGACGATCGGTCGCAATGTGAAGATCGGTGCACACGCGGTTGTCACAACCGACGTGCCGCCCGATGTGACGGTAGTGGGCGTCCCGGCTCGAATCGTTCAGCCGCGACAGGAAGGCGCAGTGTTATAAACCGATTCAGCCCATCCGCTCAATTCACCGAATTGACAAAGCCCGGGTCGCTGATCAATGCGTCGACGCTCAGTTTGACCGTGTCTTCGATCGCGATGGTATTGCTGGTGAATTTAGGCGATTTCTGCCGGACTGTCTTGATGGTTGAGAACACAACCTTCTGGGTCGCGACATCGGTCACGACATAGCGCATTTTCAGCGTCCAGAACGCCGGTGACCGCGCGTCGTCCACCGTGAACTTCTCGATGCTGCCGCTCAGAACTTTTCTGCCTTCGGTGAGATGAAAGCCGGCGACCTGCAAGCTGCTGGCAATGCTGTTGCGCACGGCCTCGTTGATATCGTTTTTGAGCACGATGCCGGTCATTGCCGTGTTTTCGATCCGGTTCGGCGAAACCTGGCCGTTGCGGGCCGGCATATAGGCGAAATCACGGGCAGGGGCGACGCTGAGCCAGCCGGTTGAATGCGCGGGCGCGCGCGGCGGGGAATTCAGGCCGAACCACGACCAGGAGCAGGCGGACAGCATCAACGGCAGTGCGACGATGCCGCAACCCTTGAGCACGGCGGATCTCAGGGCCGGACGCACGGGACCGGGCGATGGCCGCAGAGACTGACTCTGTTGCGGCGACGCGGGCGCCGTGCTGGAAAAAGCGGCGGTCGAGGTCAGAGGAGTTGCCTTTTAAGTTGAGTCATCCGGTACAGAGCAGCATGGTAACAGCGAGCCGATCCCGTGCATCTTCTTAACAGGATCAGGATCCGGAATTCTCGAACGATTCAAACAGTCACGCTCATCATAACGAGCGGTTTCTCCAATAGACACCGCGTCATTAGAGGATGGCTGCTACCCGAATTGCATGAACGTGGTTACGGCAACAAGAGGGTAAAACGGTCAAAAAAACCCGGCCTTACCCTGCGTCATATCCACCAGGGCTAGCCGGGCATCATCCACCGCATTGACGGGCAGCCGCACCGTCATCTTCACCAGCATTCCGTAGGCACTGTCTACGAGTCCATAACCTTCGGCCTCGATCCATCTCCTCACTTTTGCTTCGTCGGCATAGCTTACTTCGACGACCAGCGTAACCAGAGCAATTCTCTCCACCCGCGGCGCGTCCAATAGTGCTGAGGCAATTGCATCGGTATACGCTCGCACCAAGCCACCGGCGCCCAGTTTCACGCCGCCGTAATACCGCACGACGGCGGCCAGCACGCCGTCCAGATCATGATGCCGCAGCACTTCGAGAATGGGCCGGCCGGCGGTTCCGGACGGCTCGCCGTCGTCGGACATGCCTGACTGGCCTCCTGCCAGCAGCGCCCAGCACACATGTGTCGCGCCAGGATGCGCCTCGCGCAAGCGTCGCAACTCAGCCATCGCGGCGTCGCGGTCGGCGACCGGTATCGCATGCGCGATGAAACGGCTCTTGCGAATCTCGAGTTCCGCGGAGAGCGGCGCGGGCAAGGTATAAGTGGGCAAGGCAAAAGGCTTCAGTGAATGAAAAGATCCGGGCCGCATGCGGCGCTCATGCGGCCCGGTGTCCGCAATGGTAACGGATCAACGGATCGCCGGCGGCTAATCGGCGAACGATCTACAATCGTCCGCTAAACATGCGCCGGTCCGCGGAACCGGGCGCGCCACAAAGGAGATGACATGCTTGATCTTTCTACGCTAGGAACCTTCGTTGCCGTTGTATTAGGGCTCTTTCTGATTCCCGGTCCTGCCGTGCTGCTGGTTTTGACCCGCACGGTGCATGGTGGGCGCAAGGCCGGCATACTCACCGGTCTCGGTATCGCAGTGGGCGATTTCATACACACGTTAGGCGCGTCGGTTGGCCTGTCGGCCCTGCTGATGACGTCGGCGCTCGCCTTCAATGCCGTGAAATTCGTCGGCGCAGCCTATCTCGTCTATCTGGGCATTCGCGCCTTGCGCGAAAAGCAGGCAAGCGCCCATTTGCCGGCCGTCGCACCGGTATCCGCTTCCAAAGCCTTCTTTCAGGCGATTCCTGCCGAAGTGTTGAACCCCAAGACCGCGCTGTTTTTCCTCGCGTTCCTGCCGCAGTTCGTGCGCCCCGAGCACGGCTCCTCATTTCTGCAGTTCACGACGCTCGGACTGATCTTCGTCGGCATGAGCGCGCTTTATACGACGCTGATCGTGCTGACCATTCGTCCGCTGGGCAAATTCGTCAAACGCCTGACCTGGCTCAGCCGCTGGCAAAACAAGATCATCGGCGTGCTGTTCATTTCGCTCGGCCTGCGCGTCGCGACGCAAACGCGCTGAAGCGGCCGCGCGCCGATTTTCGTTTGGGTGCGCGGAAATACGCTGGCACGCTCAAGCTAGATATTCCGGCGCTGCCGCCGCAGGCGGCCCTCACGTGCGTATTCCATCTGCCCCTGGGTACGCACGGCGAGCTTTTCCTGTTCGGCGCGGCTCATCTGCCGCGTATCGTCGATATCACCCACGCGCAGCACTTCCTGCGCGATCCGTATGCGTAGCGTCATTAATGGTTCGCCGCGTTCAACGAGCGTGCGGTCGGTGGCGCGCGCCTGCTGGACGCCGCTGTCGATCAGATTGCGCAACTCCAGCAGCGTGAGTCGTTGACGCTGGATCTCGAGGATGAGCCGCTGGACGGCTTGCTCGTCGCGCGTGCGCCACCAGGCGCGCAGTTCGGCGAGCGTGGGAGGGTCGAAGGGAGGAAGGCGCATTGTTCAGACGAAAAATACTGTATATATGTACAGTATAGCCCGTCTTTTTTACAGCAACGCGTCGCGCGCGCTGACCGGCTCATGCCCCCGCACCGAGGGGCGTTACAACGCTCAGGTAACGCTCAGGTGAGCGCGAGCATGATGGAGGTGGAGACCACGATGATGAAAAGACATGTGGCGGTAATCAAGTCGTACGGATAGCTCATGTCGGAACCGTAGCGTGTCGGGCGGAAACGCCCATCATAGGCAAAACCGTTCCACGCGACTGTCAAGCATTGCAAAGGCGGCTACCCTCGGCCGCCTGTGATCCGGGTGGAAACCGAACGACGCGAGCGCAACACTTTCCGCCTAGCGTCCTCGTCCCCTCGCTGAGGTTTTGCCCGTTGCCGGTACAGGTGACTCGCCAGTATTGCCGCATATCAACGCCACCCCCGCAGCCGCCGTCGCCCGCAGTGACGCGCGCGAATCGCCCGCGCGGGCGCGCAACGCAAGGCTGTGCAAAATCGCCGACGCGATCTTCGCGAGGAGGGGCGGCTGCGCATCGGCGGCCAGTTCGCCCGCGGCCTGCGCCAGCTTGAAGCGCTTCTCGAAGGCTTTGTCGTAGATGCGCAGTCCCTCGGCAAGCATGGTGCGGACTTCGGCGTCATCCCCCGCCTCGACCGTGGCGGTGCCGATCATGAAGCAGCCGAGTGGATCGCGGTCGGCGGGGAGGTACCACGCGAGCGCGTTGTCATAAACGCGCAGCAGTGCCTGCGGCAACGACAGGTCTTCGCCGAGCGCGTGAACCATCGCGACCCGGCCGGCCTCGATATAACGCTCCAGCGTGGTCAGATACAACGCATGTTTGTCGCCGAATGCGCCGTACAGGCTCGGGCGATTCATGCCTGTCGCGACGCTCAGTTGATCGAGCGAGGTGCCCGCATAGCCGCTGCGCCAGAATACATCTCTTGCATCGGCGAGCGCCTGGTCGGAATCATAGGCACGCGGACGGCCGCGCGGGCGGACTTCTTTTTTTGTACCGGTCTGCATAAAAATATGGCGGAAGTGATTTATATGCAATATAGTACAAAAACACCAACGACAGGGGATTCCCCATGGATCTGTACTTCTCGCCGCTCGCCTGTTCACTGGCCACCCGAATCGCGTTGTACGAGGCGGGGGCACAGGCTGGGTTCATCCAGGTCGACACGAGGTCGAAAAAGCTATTGGACGGCTCGGACTTCTATCCGATCGGTCCGCTTGGGCAGGTGCCGGTGCTACGCACGGACGAAGGCTGGCTGTTGACCGAAAACACGGCGATCCTGCCGTACGTGGCCGATCATTTTCCGGCCGCACGGCTTGCGCCTGCCGCGGGCACGGCGCAGCGCGCGCGGTTGCAGCAATGGCTCGGTTTCATCAGTACGGAATTGCACAAGGTGGTGTTCGTGCCGCTGCTCGACGCGAGCGCGTCCGAAGACGTGAAGCGCTATTCCCGCGACAGGGCCGCGTTGCGGCTAGGCGTTCTGCAAGCTCACCTGGCGCAAAGCGAGTATCTGCTCGACGCATTCAGCGTGGCCGACGCGTATCTGGTCACCGTGTTGAACTGGGCATCGCATGGCGGCATCGATCTGTCGCAATGGCCGGCGGTTGCGGGTTACTACAAACGGTTGATGCAGCGGCCGAGTGTCGCAAAAGCCGCAGGGGAAGAGTTCGCCCTGTTCGAGGAAGAGGTGGCGAAGCGCGCGAAAAACTGAGGGCAGCTTGCCGGCTGTGCGATTAATCGTCGCCGTGCTGGCAGAAACGGCGCCCCGGAATGTGCGACACGACCGCCTGGGCGATTTCGAGTGGCGTGCTTTCCGCGGGCACCACGCGGCGACTCGATTCGGGGGTGTGCTTCATGGTCCATTCGACGAGTCTGTACGAGCGTCCCCAAGGGGGCTGCAAGGGGTCCGAGACCTTGCACGAGTGGATCTGACGCACCCATTCGTTGCCGGGCATCGCGCGCAAATGCTCGAATACCGTGTCTTCTACCATTGTTTGACTCCTTCTTCGCAGGCATGCTGTCCATCTATCGGCGCGTCGGCGACATCCCTCGGGGAAAAAAGCGCCGCCGATGTTCTGGCGGCTCAACAGGGGATGTTGGGTGCCATAGTTACAGGTAAGAATTAAGCCAAACTTAAGATCACGCTCAAATTCCCGCGCTTGATCCTGCGCTTGTTCCCGTGCTTGATCCCGCACTTGATGCTTCGACCTGATCGCCCCGTTAAAGCGCTGTTTGGCGGGCGTGGTGATCCAACCCTCAAGACCTCGCGGAATTAGCCGTTATTACAGCGGTTGGGGCTGCCGACCCCGCTTCGCCTCCGGGCCCGCATCAATAACGTGACGAATCTCGCTCAAACGCCGCTTTCAGACCGCCTGCGCTCGCTCGTCGATACCGTGCAGCACAACGAGCGCACGCTGCGCCGCTTCCAGAACGTCGAATTGAGGTTGATCGGCGCGCAGGATTTCGCGTCGTTTCTCGACACGCTGTTTAGCCATTTGCCGCAGGAGTTTTCGTTGGCGAGCGTGACGTTGTGGCTCGACGACCGCGCGCCGATGCTGCTCGAACTGCTCGATCCGGGCGCTTTGGATGCGCTCGACCAGCCCAATCTGAGAACGTCACGCGAAGGAGGGCTCGCGGCCCAAGGTCTGTGCGACGAGGGACGGCCATGGCTAGGCAAACTTGGCCAACTGGATGAAATGGCGCGCCGCGCGTTCTTCGGTAACGTCGACATGCCGGCGAGTGCGATCTTGCTGCCGCTTGCCGCCGGCGAAACCGTCAGCGGTTATCTATGCCTGTGCAGCGACGACCCAGGGCGTTTCGCCGAAGGCATGGGCACGGATATTCTGGAGCGCTTTGCGAGCATCGTCACGGCGAGTCTCGACAATGTCGCGCATCGTGAGCGGCTCAAGCAACTCGGTATGACCGATTCGCTGACCGGCCTCGCCAATCGCCGCTACTTCGATGAACGGCTGCGCGAGGAAATCATGCGAGCCGTCCGGTATGGCGTGCCGGTCGCGTGTCTTTTCATCGATATCGACAGCTTCAAGCGTATCAACGACACCTACGGACATCAAACTGGCGACCGCGCTCTGGCGGCGGTGGCGGCCTGCGTGCGGCAGCAGGTGCGGCTGGGCGATACCGTGGCGCGTTACGGTGGCGAGGAGTTTACCGCGCTGCTGCAAGGCGATCGGGCCGATGCGCTGACCGTCGCCGAGCGTGTGCGGCTGGCTGTCGAAAAGCTGGATTTGCAGGACGACCACGGCGAACGCATTGCGTTGACCGTATCGATCGGCGTGGCGGCGCGCACGATTACCGGCGCCCCGGCCGACGCGCACGCACACGGCCACGCGATGATGGAAGAGGCGGATCGGGCGATGTACCAGGCCAAACGCAACGGCCGCAATCGCATCGAGGCGTTGGTGAAAGCGGGCAGCGATAACGCGCCACGCTAACGGTCGCCGCTGCAACGGTCAGACGCGATTCACGGCGCAACGGATCCTCCTCACGCATCCGGCGGCACGCCCAGCAATTGCAGCGCGCCACCCGTCACCGCGCCGAACACCGGCCCGGCCACCGTCCCGCCATAGAAGGCCTTGCCGGCCGGGTCGTCGATCATCACGGCGACGATCAGCCGTGGGTCGCTCATCGGCGCCATGCCGACAAACAGGGCGCGGTAACGGTTTTTCGCGTAAGTCGCGCCGACCTGTTTGCGCGCCGTGCCGGTTTTGCCGCCGATCCGGTAGCCTTCCACCACGGCGGCGCGCCCTGTGCCGCCAGGTCCGGTGGCCATTTCGAGCATCGAACGGATCGCGCGCGCGGTGGCGGGCGTTGTGACCGCATGGCCTTTGAGGGGGGGCTCAGTCGTGCCACCCACACCCACACCCGCACCCGCACCCGCACCCGCACCCGCACCCGCACCCGCAGTCCCGTCCGCGTTCCCATTTCCGTTATTACGCAACAGACTCACGTGATGCAGGGTGCCGTCGCCGGCATAGGCGGTGTAGACCTGCGCTATCTGCAGCAGCGAAGTGGACAGGCCGTAGCCATACGCCATGGTTGCCTGTTCGATCGGACGCCAGCGTTTGTACGGGCGTACCTTGCCCGACGCGACACCCGGGAAGGTCAACTCGGGCCTCAACCCAAGCCCGTATTCCTGATACTTGTTCCAGATCTTCTCAGCGGGCAGATTCAGTGCGAGCTTGGCGAGCGCGATATTGCTCGACTTCTGCACCGCTTCGGCGACGGTCATCGCACCGTGATTCGAGGTGTCGTGAATCACCGCCGGGCCGATCTTGTACCAGCCCGGCGCGGTATCGATGATGCTTTGCGGCCGCACCTTGCCCTCGTCGATCGACAGCGCGACGACGACCGGCTTGATCGTCGAGCCCGGCTCGAAGGTGTCGACCACCGCGCGATTGCGCAGTTGCCGCCCGGTGAGCCGCGCGCGGTCGTTCGGATCGAAGCTCGGATAGTTGGCGAGCGCGAGAATTTCCCCGTTGCGCGCATCGAGCACGACCACGCTGCCGGCTTCGGCGTGATGTTTGGCGATGGCGTCCTTCAGTTGTGTGTACGCGAGTTGCTGGATGCGCCGGTCGATCGTCAGATGGATGGTGTCGCCGTTCTGCGCGGGCACCCGCGGCCGGGTCTCGGACACCACCCGGCCCAGGCGGTCGCGGATCACTTCGCGTTGGCCCGGCACGCCGAGCAGTTGCTCGTTGGCGGCGAGCTCGACGCCTTCCTGGCCGTTGTCCTCGATATCCGTGAAGCCGACCACGTGCGCCGCCGATTCGCCTTCGGGATAAAAGCGCTTCGAATCCGCGATCTGCGTGATGCCGGCGAGCCCCAGTTTGTTGAGATGATCGGCGGTGTCGGCATCCACCTGGCGCTTGAGCAGCACGAAGGTTTTGTCGCCGTTCAGACGCCGGCGCAATTCCGCCAGCGGCAGGTCGAGCAGCTTCGAAAGCGGTGCGAACGAGGCTTCGTCGAGCAGCTTGGGGGAGGCCCAGATCTCGTAGGTCGCGAGGCTGACGGCGAGCATCGAGCCATTGCGATCGACGATGCGCCCGCGTGTCGCGTCGAGTTCGAGCGTGCGCTGATAGCGCTTTTGCCCCTGATCGACGTAGAAGTCCTGATTGACCACCTGCACCCAGAACGCGCGCGCCGCCAGCGACGCGAACGCGCCGAACACCAGCAGGACGACAAGTTTCGAGCGCCACATCGGCAGGCGCGCGGCCAGCAACTGGTTCTTCGCGACGGGCGCGTACGGATCGTGCGACTGCGATTTCTTCTTTTGGATCATGAGTGCGAGTAACGAACAGCAGTGCGAGGGCGAGAAACCGGCGAGGCCGGTGGTCGGTTACGCGTGACTGTCGAGCGTGCTCCTCGAGTGAAAGCCGCACGCGCGTGGCGTGCAGCGGGATTAGCCTGCGCCGCCCGAATCGGCGGCGATGAATACCTTGCGTTGCGCAGCCATTTGGCATGGGCTGCCGCAATCGACGCTGCCTCGATTGTAATAAGAACGTAATCTGGATGCGAGATCCATGCAAGGGGACATTGTTGCGGGATCGGACGTGACGGCCACGGGCGCAGACGCTGGCGCCACAAAAAAGCCGCGCGGACTTGAAAAATCCGCGCGGCTGGCTCGTTCGATTAATGCGTCGACTCCGACGCGGCGTGTTAAAGAGGCGCTCTCTGCCTGTAGAGCGCCTTCTTTTTGTGCATCTCTTTTCTGCTGGTGCCCCGCTGCCTGAAAAGCGCCGGCGGCCTCAGGCCGGCAAAGCGAAGCTCGAGATTGCCTCGCGCAGCACGCCCACCTGATCCTTCAGCGAATGGGCCGCGGCAGCGGCTTCTTCGACGAGCGCGGCATTCTGCTGCGTGACCTGATCCATTTCGCCGACCGCGCGATTGACCTGTTCGATGCCCGCGCTCTGTTCGCGCGACGCGTTGCTGATTTCCTCGAGAATTTCGTTCACGCGACGCACCGACTGCACGATTTCGCCCATGGTCGAACCGGCGTTGGCGACCAGCGAAGCGCCTGCTTCGACGGTATGAGTGGAAGTTTCGATCAGCGCCTTGATTTCCTTTGCGGCCGTGGCCGAGCGCTGCGCGAGGCTGCGCACTTCCGCGGCGACCACCGCGAAGCCGCGTCCCTGCTCGCCCGCGCGGGCCGCCTCGACGGCTGCATTGAGCGCGAGAATGTTGGTCTGGAACGCGATGCCGTCGATCACCCCGATGATGTCGCCGATCTGCCGCGAACTGCTGGTGATTTCGCCCATCGTGCGGACCACGTCGTCGACGACGCGGCTGCCGCGCGTGGCCACATCCGCCGCCTGACCGGCGAGTTGCGCCGCTTGCAGTGCGCTGTCCGCGTTCTGCTTCACGTTGACCGTCATCTGATCCATGCTCGACGCCGTTTCGACGAGCGCCGCGGCCTGTTCCTCGGTGCGTTGCGAGAGATCCGTGTTGCCGGCGGCGATTTCGGTCGCGCCGATGTTGATGTTGTCGGTACCGAGACGCACGCGCGACACCGTATCGACGAGACCGGCCTGCATGGTGTGGAGCGCGTGCAACAGACTGCCGCCCGTGTCGTTCGCTTGCAGCGGCACGCGGGTGGCGAGATTGCCGTGCGCCATCAGTTGGGCCGCTTCGACCGCGACTTCGAGATCGCCGCCGAGCGTACGGCGGATGCTGCGCAACACCAGCAGCATGACCGTTGTGGCAATCGCGCCGAGCGTCACGGTGATGACGAGCCAGCGCAGCAGATTGGCGTAGAACGCGTGCTGCACGTCGTCCATGTACATGCCGGTGACGAGATACCAGTCCCACGGCGCGAAGTGGCCTGCGTAGCTGGTTTTGGCCACCGGTTCGCTGCTGCCCGGCTTGGCCCACAGATAATCGACGAAGCCGCCGCCGTCACGGCTGCCTGCTTTGACGATATCGACGAACAGATGGTTGCCGGCCGGGTCGGTGAATTGCGCCAGTTTCTTGCCGACCATTTCCGGCTTGAACGGGTGCATCAGCATGACCGGCTGGGAGTCGTTGACGGAGATGTAGCCGTCCTTGCCGTAGCGCATGGCGGCGAGTGTGTCGAGCGCCTGCTTTTTGGCGTCGTCTTCGGTGATCGTGTGTTGCTGGGCGAGCGTGTAGTAGCGGTTGACGATGTGATCGGCCTGGTCGATCAGGGAGGTCAGTTGATCACGACGGTCCGAGATCATCGACGCGCGGTTTTGCCATGCGCCGAAGCCGCCGATCAGGATCAGGCCGATCCAGAGGACCGCGATCATTGAGGCTAGTTTTTTGTTCAGAGTCATAGCGATGGGCTTTCTGCTTTCGCTTTCGCGAGGTGGTCGGTCAGGGTGGTTGTGCTTTCACTTTTTTGGCTTTGTAGCGAGTGGCTTGTCGCTGACTGTGTTTACGGCTTGGGGGGCTTTGCTCTGCAGGGGAGGGGAAACCCGCTGTTTTTTATTTGTCTGACTAAAAAAGGGGTTTTGCCTGCGGCGCTTGGTGTTTGTGTTTTTAGCGGTTTGGCCTTTTCTTGAATTGCTAGTGGTTTATTAGCGT
>NZ_JAQQCQ010000015.1:0-231406 GCF_046030355.1 Paraburkholderia caffeinilytica | reverse complement strand
CTCGGAAAATGGAGTTGATTCATTAAATGCGGTCACGCGTTGAACTGCGTGGCCGGCGCTCGTAAGAAGACGCCACGCCGCCTCAAGTTTTTCGCACCACCGGAAGTCCCCTTGGGGGACTGCTCCCCATTGGGGGTTGCGCGAAGCGACAGGGGGTTCGCTCAGTAAGCGTTACTGCCCACAAAGCCTTTCCACAGCGTCAGCACGACGATCTTGATGTCGAGCCAGAAGGTCCAGTGCTGCATGTAGTACAGATCGAGCTTGACGCGACCCATCATCTTTTCGATGCGATCGGTTTCGCCGCGATAGCCGTTGATTTGCGCCCATCCGGTGATGCCCGGCTTGATCCGGTAACGGTGCATGTAGCCCTTCACCAGATCCTTGTAGATGTCGTCGTGCTCGAGCGCGTGGGGACGCGGACCCACTACCGACATCTCGCCGCGCAGCACGTTGATGAATTGCGGCAATTCGTCGAGGCTGGTGCGCCGCAGGAACGCACCGACCGCGGTGATGCGCGGATCGCGCTTCGTCGCCTGGGTGATCTTGCCGGCCTCTTCCTTGTGCATCTTCATCGAGCGAAACTTGTAGATTTCGAACTGGTTGCCGTCGATGCCCTTCCGCTTCTGGCGGAAGAACACCGGCCCTGGCGAGCTCACCTTCACCATCACCGCGATCACCAGCATCACCGGCGACAGCGCGGTCAATGCCGCCAGCGCGAACAGCCGGTCGAAGACGCGCTTGGGCAGCACGCGCAGATCGGTGATCGGCGAGGCGGCCAGGTTGATCGCCGGCACGCCGAGCAGATCGACCATCGGCTGATTGAAGAGCGTGAGGCTGCGCACGTCCGGAATGAAACGGATGTTCACGAAATCGTTCTTCAGATCCATCACGAAGCGATGGATCGCCTTCTCCTTCGAGATCGGCAGCGCGAGCCACAGCTCGCGAATTGCGCGCTGACGCACCAGTTGAAGCATCCGCGCGTAATCGCGCTCGACCGGCACGCCTTCGATCGCGTCGCTCGCGTCGGGGTCCTCATAAGGGTTGATCGTGCCGTCCTCATCGAACACGACGACCGGGCTAAAACCGGCTTCCGGGCGGCTGCGCATCTGCTCGATCAGGAAGCGCCCATACGGTGCGCCACCGACGATCGCCACCGCGCGCTGATTGAAACCCTCGCGACGCAATCCGCGCAGGATCGAATAGACGATCACCTTGGTGACGATCAGCAGCGCGATCGTGGCGATCGCCCAGTAGACGAGCCACAGCCGCGACAGGCTGTCCGCACGGTGCAGGCTGAAGCTGATCAGGATGCCGGTGACCTCCACCATCACCCAACCGCCGGCAACGCGGCACAGCAGGTCGTACAGCGGCTTGCCGCGCCACGACTGATAGATCCCCAGCGCGGGAAAGAACACCACCACCAGCAGGCAGTCGAACGCGAGCGACACGCTTTGGACGTCGTCCAGCCACACCCATTTCCCGCTGTGCACGGCCGTCGCGATGGCGGCGCCGAGCGCGACCATGGCGATGTCGATGATTCTCGATAGAACGCTCAGCATGCGCGGCCCCTCAGTTCGTCAGTCAAGTGCCATCCGTTGGTTGGTTGAATTCCCGTCACACTCATTACGTCCTGCCACCGGGGGCGCAAAGCCGGTATCCGCGCCTGCCAGATCAATGCGCGACGCGAAACTGATTGAACCGATGCTAATTGCCCTGCTGCTTCCCAGACTAAAAAAATCCTGAGCGGACGATTCGGAAAGCAGGCGCCTGAATGAGTGAATACCCTTGTACAGGTATAGATAAAGCGATATTAAAATTCGGACTGCAAGACAGCAAAATATCTCTAAATGTATCGGTCAAAGTTTCGGCATTTTTTCTGAATTTTATTCGGCAATTGTTACCGGATTTTCGCTTGAAAACCTCGTTATTCGCCTTTCTGGAGGCTGAACTGAGCCGACCGGCCCGTTTTCCTACGAAGCTTACGTCGCACCTTTCGCCCTGCATTCTGCGTCATGCCTCCCGATAAAAAAATGATCCGCTATTTTTTCGGGTAATTTTTATTTTTTAAAAAATACGGCGGACATTTTTCCTTCATGAAATAGCCAATTTCATTAGACGTTTTATATAGTTTTCATTTAACGCGCTTTTATTGATTCCTTACTTCGTGATAAAACTCGACGCATTCACCCAGCCTCGAGGAGTCCATCATGACAGCTCCGGTTACGGCCACGCCCGCCGACACCCGGTCCACGCAAGCTATGTCCCTTAACGTCAAGCTCAAAGTTCATCCCGTGATTCTGGCGGGCGGCTCCGGCACACGCTTGTGGCCGATGTCGCGCGAGCAGCATCCGAAACAACTGATTGGTCTGCTCGGCGACGACTCGTTGCTGCAATCGACCACCCGCCGGCTCGACGGACTCGAAACTGGCCATCCGCTCGCCGAGCAACTCGTCGTGGTGGCCAACGAAGAACAGCGCTTCACCACGGCCGAGCAATTGCGCACGAGCGGCAAGCCGACCCGGCTGATTCTCGAACCCGCCGGCCGCGATACGGCGCCGGCGCTAACGGTGGCTGCTCTGTCGATCGCCGCGCAGGACGAGGACGGCATCATGGTCGTGATGCCCGCCGATCACGCGGTGACCGACATCGGCGGTTTTCATGCCGCGGTGGCTGCCGGCGTGCAGCATGCGGCAGCCGGTCATATCGTGACGATGGGCATTGTGCCGACGCGTGCGGAAACGGGCTATGGCTACATCCGCATCGGTGCGGCGCTTGGCATGCCTAACGACACTCAAGACACTCGCGCAACCCAGGCCGATGCAACCGGCAAGATCGGCGCGCATAAGCTCGATCGCTTCGTCGAAAAGCCGCATCTGGAATTGGCGCAGCGTTATATCGAATCGCAGGAATACTGGTGGAACAGCGGCATTTTCATCATGCGCGCGTCGACCTGGCTGAAGGCGATCCGTCACTTTCAGCCGGCGATTTACGAAGCCTGCGAAGTCGCCTTCGCGAGCGGTAAAGCGGACGGCGATTTCTTCCGTCTGCAGCGCGATGCGTTCAGCGCCTCGCCGTCGAATTCAATCGACTACGCGGTGATGGAGAAGCTGGGTCACGATCAGAGCGCCGCGTCCGGCGTGGTCGTGCCGCTGCAAGCGGGCTGGTCGGACGTGGGCTCGTGGGACGCGATCTGGGACATCTCGGAGAAAGACGCCGATCGCAACGTGGGCCGCGGCCGCGTGATGTTCGAAGGAGCAAGCTCGACATTCGCGCATTCGGAAGGACGCCTGATCGCCTGCGTCGGCACGCAGGATCTCGTGGTGGTCGAAACGGCCGATGCGATTCTGGTCGCGGACAAATCGCGCGTGCAGGACGTCAAGAAGATCGTCGGACGGATTCGCAACGAGGGCGGACTGGAAGCGGCCAACCATCGCAAGGTGCATCGCCCGTGGGGCAACTACGATTCCGTCGACACCGGCGAACGCTTTCAGGTCAAACGCATTGTCGTGAAACCGGGGGCGCGGCTCTCGTTGCAAATGCATCATCACCGCGCGGAACACTGGATCGTCGTGCGCGGCACCGCGCTCGTCACGCGGGGTGAAGAGCGCTTCATCGTCTCCGAAAACGAATCGGCTTATATTCCGCTGGGCGTCACCCATCGCCTCGAAAACCCGGGCAAGATGCCGCTCGAAATGATCGAGGTGCAGTCGGGTTCGTATCTCGGCGAAGACGATATCGTGCGCTTCGACGACACGTATGGACGTCAATGATTCACAACGAATGAAGCGGGAACCTGCGGCGGTTGCTCCTGACTGCCGCGGGGCACTGCCGTACTAACCGCCGCGCATACTGCCCTGCTCACCCCGCATGGGAGATGAGTTCTGGACACGACGGAAAACGATCTGACGCACTGCTTTCGCTCGCGGGTCCGGCCGGTTCGCTGGGATAACGGCGCAGCGGTCCACGGAATGCATTGAGCGGACCTTGCATCGGGCCGCCGTGATTCACCGCGACCGGCTCCGGCACATGACGTATAGCCGGCAACGGACGCGCCGGCGCAGCCGCGTTGGCTGCAGGTGTTGCCTCGGCGGCAGCCTGCGTGCCGCATTCACGGTCGATCCACTGGCGCGCCCATTCGAGCGCGTATTGCTCCGCCGCCTCGGCCTCGGCAAAGCGCGGACCGACGAGGCCGGAACGCTCGACGCGTTTGCCGTCCTTCATGATCTCCGCCCACGCGCGATACATGTCGCTGGGCACCTGCTCCACCGCAACGTAGATCACGTAGCCGCGCCGGTCGGCGACTTGCGTGCCGCGTGGTGCGAGGCTCATCGACAGCGAACTGCGTTGATCTTCAAGCTGTTGCGTGCGGCGCGCCGACGTGATGGCCGAATCCAGGCTGTGCATTGCCGCGCCCACCGCCCGCGCCTCCTCCATGCCTTGCAGACCGGCGCGCATGGCGGGCCGGGCGGCGGGTGATGCAGGCTTTGAAGGGGAACGCGACACCGGCGGCACAGTCGCGAGCCCCGACAACTGGCGCGTGATATCGGCGAACGGATCGGCCGCACGCCAGCTGCTCAGGCTGCTCGAGACACCGGGCGCCTGCCATGACTCAGGACTCTTCCACGACACACCGCGCAGACCTTCGTCGCGCACGCTGGGGGTTTCTGCCGCCGGTGCAGCCGGTTTAGCCGTGACGGGAGGCGCCGGTTGCGGAACGTACGCAAAGGTGCGCCCGGTTTGCGACAACAGCCGAACCATCTCGATGAGGGTGCCGTTCAGTTGCCATTCTTCGAAACGGCGCCGGCAGGTGGGACCCGACGGATAGCGGCCCGGCAGTTTCGACCAGGGTTCGCCCGTTGTCAGAATCCACAGGACGGCATTCGCCACGATGCGGGGTTCGGCGCGGGGCCGGCCGCGTCGGTTCAGACGGACGGCCGGCTCATCAGAGACAAGCGCTGCCAGCAGCGCCCATTCGTCATTGCTTAGCTCATCGAAAAACATTGGGTTTTCTCCACGCAGCCTGGCCGGGCCACGGCTTTGGACGGCCACGGATTCAACTTTCACGATCCGTGTGCAGCCCGCGGTTGCACAAATATGTTTGGTACGTTCTGTTTGCTGGTCAATGTCGCACTGGCTTAGTGCGGTTTGTCCCTATTGCGAAGCACAAAACGTGGTCTCACTCGTGCATGGGAGAATTTGTGCACGAAGCATACCATCCCCAGGGTTTGCGTGAATATCATTGAGACAAGTGTTACGGATGGAAACAAACTTGTCCTTTTTGCTGCGTTATTTTTCGCATTGCGGTAACAGAACTACCATCCGTTTCAACGAAAAAGACGCTATTGCACGGCACAATGGCGCGGCAACGGCGGCGAATGGTCTTTACGAAATCGGCATGTGAGTCGCAATGCATTTCAATGCGTTTTGGCGGTATTTTCGCGTGGCCACAGCGTGACTCCGCGTGACTGGGCGAAGTGGCTGTCAGTCAACCGGCAGTATGCTGAGAGCCTTCCCTGGCTTGCTTAACGGAGATGCCCGCCAGTGATCGGCGTGGAAATTCCAGTCAAGATTACCCCTACGACCGGCAGCGGAATTTTCTGCCGATTTCCTATTCATTTTCATCTGCAGCAATGCAAATTGAACGGTGATGATTCGATCATCCGTCGGGAATGACGACTGCCTAATTAATTTGCATGCGCGTTGCCAATTAATCTGGATTGCATAACATATTTCCGTACTGCTCCGATTCGACCGTTTTATCCTCCGGAGCCACTATCGCCGCCCGGTAGGGGAAAACCAGCGCAAGCGCCTGTCAACCGAATAGCGCTTTTGTCCGTTCTGGCAGACAGCATTTGCCATAATGGACGTGCCGAGGGCTCCTGGACGCCGTTGACGCCCACGCGCATGAACGACCAAAAACGTTTTCACCACCGATGGAGTGTCACATGAAAGTCCAATCCGCTATCGCTGCGCTGGTGCTGGGTGCTGTTCTCGTTTCGCCGGTGTTCGCGCAGAACAGCCAGCAAACAAAAATGGCCGACTGTAACAAGCAGGCCGCCGACAAGAAGGGCGACGACCGCAAGGCCTTCATGAAGACCTGCCTGTCCGCCAAGCCGGCCGCCGCCGCGCCGATGAGCCAGCAGGACAAGATGAAGGCGTGCAACACGCAAGCCGCCGGCAAGAAAGGCGACGACCGCAAGGCTTTCATGAAGACGTGCCTGTCGTCGGCGCCGGCTAACTAAACGCGAGGCAATCCGCGCGGCCCGCACGCCGCGCGGTTGACCGCGTACCGCTCGAACAGGGCCGCGCCGGTTTCCGGCGCGGCCCTGTCTTTCTTCTGTTCATGCTTCTGCGCTGCGTCGCCGCTCATCTGCCCGGCAGCCGCCCTCGCGCAATCCATTCCTTCGTAGTCGAGTCGCGCGAACGCACCGTTTTTCTTCTATGATGGCTGCGGAGACGGCCCACCCCCATACACAACATTAGACGGGCCGCCATCTTGTCGTTGGTGCTGCTGAGCACCGATCGGAGGCAAGGATGGTATCGAAGCATAAAAACCGCTGGTTGAGGCGGTGGCTGGTCGTCATCATATTCTGGGCCGTGCCCGTGGCGATCGTTGCGGTCAGCGAGATCCGGGAGGAAATGGCGTACAACGCCGTCGACCTCGACCGCGCGCTGACCACCTGGAACTTCACCGACGCACAACGCGCCGCCGGCGCGCCTGCGCGCTGTCATGGCAAGCCCGACGAGGCACAAGCCGCCGGCTGCCCGGCCGACGTGCTGGCCGCCAATGCGCCGCGCCAGCAGGATGCCCGCAATGAATACAGCGTGCGCCGCTCCACACTCATGGCTTACCTCTGGCATGCGTTCGTCGGCTACTGGATCGTGCCGGCCGCCGCGCTGTTCATGATCGGCGTAGTGATCGGCATGATTCGCCGCGCGCTGCGACGGCCGCCAGTTAAAAGTCCGGCGAACCATGGATGAGGACATGGGGGTGGGTGCAGCGTCGAGGCAACACTTTCAGTTCGATTTCAAGGCGGATCGTGAACACGAAAAATCGGTAAAAACCGGTTTCAAGACGGTGTCGGCCCCACTACCGGGGAACCCGTCCCTGTCAGGCAGGATTCGCCGCGAGCCCATTCGAAGGCGCTGTCCAGGCGCCTTTCAACGCTCTCCCGCCGCCGGTCAAAATTACATCGCCGTGCCTTGCGATGGGTCGCAAAGCCCCGCCACACAAGGCTTTTCGCCGAACGTCGAAATACGCTTTTTCCGCTTGCGTGTGATATAACTCAGAGACAACCCGGCAACACCATATGAGGTTGTGCCCAGGAACCATGATGGAGAAAAACGATGCAAAGACGAAACTTCATGCTGAAGACTACCGCTGCGCTCGCTTTCGGAGGCCTTGCACTCGCTGGTTGTACGACTAACAGCGGCAACCCCAACACGCCTTCCACAGATTCTTCCAAACGCCAGTCGATCGACGCCAGTGTCGACGGCACCATGTCGCGCCTGTTCACGACCGTGAAGGGTTCGCGCGAACTCGTTTCCAAGGCACGCGGTGTGCTGGTGTTTCCCTCGGTCCTGCAAGTGGGCTTCATTGTTGGCGGCCAGTATGGCGAAGGTGCGCTGCGCGTGGGCGGCGGCACGGTCGGCTACTACAGCACGGTTTCCGGCTCGTTCGGTCTGCAGGCGGGCGCGCAATCGAAAGCCATCATCTTCCTGTTCATGACTCAGGACGCGCTCGACTCCTTCCGCAATGCCGACGGCTGGTCGGCGGGCGGCGACGCCTCTGTCGCGCTGGTGAAGATGGGCGCCAACGGCGCGATCGACACCACCACGGCAACGGCCCCGGTCGAAGTATTCATTCTGACCAATGCCGGTCTGATGGCCGATGTCTCGCTGCAGGGCACCAAGGTAACGCGCCTGAAGATCTAGGCGAGCGGTCACGCTCGGACCCGCCTGGTTCCGTGCGGTCCTGTGCTTTTTATTAGCCGGCCCGAGCGCAGCGGCAATGAAAAAACGGCGATGCGTCATGCGCATCGCCGTTTTTTTTCAGCTGCCGTGTGAGCCGGGGTTACACCGCTCCACTTCCCGACGTGTCGATCACCTTGAAACGCGAACGCTTCTGCGCGCGAATCACCGACTGATACGCGTCCACATACTGCTGCGCCATCCGGTGCGACGTGAAGCGCTCTTCGAAGCGTTGCCGCACACCCGTCCGCGGCATCTTATGCAGGCGATTGACCGCCGCCACCGCGCCGATCTCGTCTTCGACGATAAAGCCTGTCACACCGTCGTCCAGCACTTCCGGTACCGAGCCGCGGTTAAAGGCGATCACCGGCGTCCCGCATGCCATCGCTTCGATCATCACCAGGCCGAACGGCTCCGGCCAGTCGATCGGGAAAAGCAGCGCATGCGCGCCCGATAGAAACTCGGCCTTCTGGTTGTCCGCGATTTCGCCGATGAACTCGACATGCGGCAAGTCCAGCAACGGCCGGATCTCGCGCTCGAAGTATTCACGGTCGGCGGCGTCGACTTTCGCGGCGATGCGAATCGGCATCCCGCAGCGTCCGGCGATCCGGATCGCGGTATCGACACGTTTTTCCGGCGAGATACGGCCGAGAAACGCGAGGTACTTCTGCTCGACCGGCTGCGGCGTGTAGAGCTGCTCCGGCAGACCGTGATAGACGGTGGTAAGCCATTTGGCCTGCGGCAACGGATGACGCTGCGCATTCGAAATCGAGATCACCGGCGCGGTGTTGAACGTGTCGAACACCGGTTGTTGCTCGGGCAAATCGAGGCGGCCGTGCATTGTCGTGACGAAGGGTGTGTCCTGGCGCTTGAAGACCGAAAACGAGTAATAGTCGAGGTGAAAATGCAGCACGTCGAAGTTTTCGGCCTGGCGGCGCACCAGTTCCATCAACAGCATATGCGGCGCGATGCGGTCGCGGATACCCGGGTCGAGGCGCAGCGCACGCGGCCAGACGGGTTCGAGCTTTGCGCTCGTGACGGAGTCGCCGCTCGCGAACAGCGTCACATCATGGCCGAGATCGACCAGCGCCTCGGTGATGTAGGACACAACGCGCTCCGTGCCGCCATAAAGCTTCGGCGGCACGGATTCGGTCAAAGGGGCGATCTGCGCAATCTTCATATTTTGTCTCCGTGAACTGACGGCTTGCGCCATTGGCGAGGCACGTCAGCGGCGCTGAGCAGGGCAGCGCCGGTCTTTCTCATCGATGCAGCAAACGCCGGGCGTCCGCCTGCACCATCCGCATCGAAGCATTATTCACCAGGGCGTAACAAAAAGCCCTTGGCTTTGCAATTACTGGGCGTTGTTACATTCAGCTTACATCCATGCCTCTCAACCCAATCGCTTAGCCACGGTTATCGCGTCGGCCATTTCCACGCCGGCAGGTCGCGATCGTCCGCATCCGTGATGCGCGTGGCGCCGAAGTGCTTCTCGAGCACGATCGACTGGCTGCCGTCCTCCCGTTCGAGCGCCGCGATCAGCCGCGCCGCGTGCGACACCACCAGCACCTGGGAATGCGTGGAAGCCCGCGCGATCAGGCGCGCCAAGGCCGGCAGCAGATCCGGATGCAAACTCGTTTCCGGTTCGTTCAGCACCAGCAACGCAGGCGGACGCGGCGTCAGCAGCGCGGCCACCAGCAGCAGGTAACGCAAGGTGCCGTCCGACAGCTCCGCGCCCTTTAGCGGCCGCAGCAGGCCGTGTTGCTGCATCGATACTTCGAAGCGGCCGTCCTGCGTGGCGACGTCGAGGCGCGAACCAGGAAAGGCGTCGTCGATGGCGGCGTCGAGCGCAACCGGGTCGCCGATCTCGCGAATGGTTTGCAAGGCCGCGGCGAGGTCCGCGCCGTCGTTGGCGAGCACCGGCGTGTGGGTGCCGATCTGCGGCAGACGCGCGGCTGCTTCGGCATCGGTGCGGAAATGGTCGTAAAAGCGCCACGAGCGAATCTGCTCGCGCACCGTGATCATCTCGGGGGCGGTCCGTGGGTCGGAAAACTCCGTCATCATGCTATCGAAGCTGGCGACGGGCTGAGGAATGGTTTGCCACTCGCCCTGCTCGTCGCGCGTACGCAACGCCGCGCCCTGCCGGTCGACCAGCAGCGCCGATGGCCGCAGCACCGGGCCGCTCCAGATGCACTCGCGTTTGATCGTGGGATCGAGCGGGAACCGGGTGACCCTGTCGAGCGGCGGCAAGCCGAGATCGATCGCGTAGCCGAACTCATCGCCGGAAAATCCAAGCCGCAAACTCACCGGCTCTTTCCGACGCGTGCCCTCGACGGGCAATTCGCCGGCCAGCACCGCGCGTGAGAAACGTTCGGGGCCGGCCCACAACGTGGATTGCAAGCCGCCCTCGCGTGCCAGCGACGTAATCACCCCGCCGCGCGCCGTCTCGGCCAGCAGACGCAGCGAGCGATACACGCTCGATTTGCCGCTGCCGTTCGCGCCCGTGATGACATTCAACTGCCCGAGCGGCACGATCAACTCGCGCAGCGACCGGTACCCCGCGATGGCCAGCGTCCTCAGCATGTGGCCACCTTTCGCTCAAACGCGCGCTGTGGGGCGCCAGGTAAAACAACTCCGTTCATCAAACGCACCATCATTTATGTCCACCGCCCTTGCCCGGCGTCTGCACCGGCACGCTGCGCAAATCGTTCAGAAAAGTGTCGCGCCATACCCCGAGATCGTTCTTGCGCAGCGCCGCCATGTTGATTTCATGACGTCGCTGGCGTGCGTCGAGCGGCATTTGCAGCGCGCGCTGCAAGGCCTCGCACATGCCGATCGCATCATGCGGATTGACCAGCAGCGCGCCGCTCAACTCCGCCGCCGCGCCGGCGAAAATCGACAGCACCAGCACGCCCGGATCATCCGGATTCTGCGCAGCGACATACTCCTTCGCGACCAGGTTCATGCCGTCGTGCAACGGTGTGACAAAGCCGATCTGCGACTCGCGAAACAGCGACATCAGCTTCCAGCGGTCGTACTGCTGATTCAGATAGCGGATCGGCGTGTAATCGAGGCCCGAATAGCGGCCGTTGATGCGCCCCGCTTCGTATTCGAGATCCTGGCGGATTTTCTGGTACGTGGCGACGTCCGAACGGGTCGGTGGCGCGATCTGCACCAGCGTGACGTTGCCGCGCCATTCGGGCGAGCGTTCCAGCAATTGCTCGAAGGCGCGAAAACGTTCAACGAGCCCCTTCGAATAATCGAGCCGGTCGACGCTCATGATCAGTTTGCGGCCCTCCAGACTCTGCTTGAGGTCGAGCACGTGCTGGCGGCTTTCGTAGCGCTGCGCCTGTTCGGCGATTTCGTCGGGGAACACGCCGATCCGGTAGACGCCCGTGCGCAGCTTGCGGCCGAAGGCTTCGACATGGTTGCCATCGCTCACGGTGCCGCGCGCGTGGCGCGTCACGTAGTCGTGGAAAGCGAGTTCGTCGGTGGCAGTCTGGAAGCCCAGCAGGTCGTAGCACGACAGCGATTTCACCAACTCTTCGTGCGGCGGAATGTTGAGCAGAATCTGCGGCGCGGGAAACGGAATATGCAGGAAGAAGCCGATGCGGTTCGTGATGCCTTCGGAGCGCAGCGCCTCGGCGAACGGAATCAGATGGTAGTCGTGAATCCAGATCACGTCGTCGGGTTCGAGCAGCTTGATCAGCTTGTGCGCAAGCCAGGCGTTGACGCGCCGGTAGCCGGCATACTCTTCGCGCTCGTAGCGCGCGAGGTCGTTGCGGTAGTGGAACACCGGCCACAATGTGGCGTTGGAAAAGCCGCGGTAGTACTGGTCGTAATCCTTGCGCGTGAGTCCGACTGTCGCGAAGGTCACCGCGCCATCCTGCTCCAGCGTTGGACCGGCGTTCGCGACGGTCTCGCTCACCACGTCGCCGCTCCAGCCGAACCACACGCCTCCCGCATCCTTGAGCGCGCCGAACACGCCGACCGCAAGGCCGCCCGCCGACCCTTTGGTTTCCGTCGGCGTTGCGACACGATTCGACACGACGATCAGTCGCCCCATGTTGTCAGTCCTCCTTGGTTCACACGGCACGGCGTTCGCGCTTCAGGGACTTGTAATGCCTCGCGCGCTGCCGCACGCCGATGACATCAAGTGGCTGAAAACAACACGCGATGTCGCGCCAGGTTCGTGAGTCAGATGGACGGTTCGACCCGCCAGGTGTCCGATCAGTTGCACTCATCTGCGTGACGGTGCATGCGCGGACTCGATCGATAGAGGGATGCCCAAGGGCGGCACGGTCGAGATAACCGGGACGATCCATGCACCGAGGGAGCGGTACATGAACGCGAAGAGCGGATTTCAACGCAAGCTGAAACGCCTGACGTACCCGATTCGGGCGCGTCAGGCGTCAGCCGTGATTCACGTCAAAGTCAAATCGACGACGCGATCAGTTACCGCTCTTGCAAGGAAATGCCTTGCCGAGCCCGAGCGAGATCGCCGTACTGGCGTTATAGCCCGCGACGATCGGATTCTCGGCGATGTACTTGCGTACCGCGTCGGTGAGTTGCGCCGAACGCGCGTCCGGCGGCAGGCAGTAGTACTGGCCGACGCGCGGCCCGGTCGTGCCGCCGATCGCGTCGATCGTGTTGAAGATACCGTCGGCGGCGCCTTCGATATAGGCGGCACACGCACTACGCGATGCCACATCGGTTTTCGTGCACAGCTTGTTGAGGTCGCCTCCCGTAAACGCGGCTGCCGATAGCGGTACGGCAAGCGCGCTGGCGAAAATCAAAGCCCGCAGCATGGTGTTCCTTTCCAGGGTCGTTTATCAGGCGGTCTTGCGCCGCGTCGAACCGGCGCGCCTCGCAACGCGCCAGTCGTCATTCTGCACTGTTTTGCGAAGCGGCAGGCATGCTAACAGGGGCTATATTGAGGCAATTTTTTGGTCCGGGGATCTGGGGGCCGGCGAGCTTGCCACACAACTCACTTCTGTTGCATCTGCTGCAGGCGCGCGGTGAGTCCTTCGACTACGTCCGGCTCCTTGTAGGTCTTCGCGAAATCGAGCGCGGTCAGGCCGATCTGGTTCTTCACCGTCAGGTCCGCGCCGTTATCGAGCAGAAGCTTCACCGTCGACACATGACCGCCACGCGCGGCCATCATCAGCGGCGTGGTGCCGTTCGGCGAGCCGGCGTCGACATAGGCCGAATGATCGAGCAGGACTTTGACGATATCGTCGTGGCCGTTCGCAGCCGCGTAGTGCAACGGCGCCCAGCCCTTCTTGTTGACTTCGGCGTCCTTCGCGATCAGCAGGTTGACGAAGTCGAGGTCGCCGTTCAGCGCGGCCATCATCATGGCGTTCTCGCCGGCCTTGTCCTGGATCTCGATGTTGGTCTTCGGATTGGCGAGCAGCGCGGCGCCCACCTTGTCCGACTTCTCGCGCGCGGCGATCACGAGGAGCGGGATGCCCTGGTTGTCGACGCTGTTCGGGTCCATGCCCTTGGCGAGCAGCTTGTTGACGCCGTCGACGTCGTCGAATTTGACCGACTTGATGAGCGAGTCGATTGGCGCAGCCTGAACGGGCAAAGCGACCAGCGACGTCAGCGCGGCGCAGGCAAACGTGGCGGCCAGCGCCAGGCGCGACGCGCGGCGGCGTGCCGCGCCGAGGGCGGCTTGCAGCGCTGAAGTCTCTTGAAACGCTGCCGTCGAAGTCGAATAATTCGTCATATTTTGCTTTAGGAAACTTCCCTATCCTATTGATATTTATCGGCTTTGCTTACTGCACACTAGCAGGTGCAGGAATCTTGAAGAGCCGGAAAAAGTTTTGTGTCGTCGCGGCGGCCAGCGCCGTATCCGGCATGTCACGCTGTTGCGCGATGAAGCGTCCGACATAACTTACGTACGCAGGTTCATTAGGCTTGCCGCGATACGGCACGGGCGCCAGGTACGGCGAGTCGGTTTCGATAAGCAAACGGTCGAGCGGCACGCGGCGCGCGACGTCCTGCACGTCGGTCGCGCTCTTGAACGTGACGATGCCCGACAGCGAAATGTAAAAATTCTGCGCCAATGCCTGCTCGGCCACCGCCCACGGCTCGGTAAAGCAATGCATCACGCCGCCCGGCTCGCTCGCGCGCTCCTCGGCCATGATGCGCAACGTGTCTTCCGACGACGACCGCGTGTGGATGATCAACGGTTTCCTCGTGGCGTGCGCCGCGCGGATATGGGTGCGAAAGCGCTCGCGCTGCCATTCCATATCGGCGATGGTGCGGCCTTCCAGCCGGTAGTAGTCGAGTCCGGTCTCGCCGATCGCAACCACTTTCGGATGTTCGGCCAGCTCAACCAGCTCGGCGAGACTCGGCTCACGCATATCCTCGTGATCCGGATGTACCCCAACCGATGCATACACGTTCTCGTGCCGGCTCGCGATCTCCAGCACGGAGGGCAGCGTCTCCAGGTCGACCGAGACGCACAGCGCATGCGTGACCGAATGGCTGCGCATATTTTCGAGCACCTGCGGCAGGCGGTCGGCGAGTCCTTCGAAGTTGATATGGCAGTGCGAATCGACAAACATGATGATGTCCTGCTGATAAATGGCTTCGGGTGAATCTGGCTGTCAGGCAGGCCGTGATTCAGGCTGCGGCCGTGTCGAGCCGCTTGCCGAGAATCACCAGATCGCGCTCCACGCCGTCCAGCACCGCGACGCGCGGCAGCGACCCCCACGTGTCGAAACCAAAGCCGCGGAACAGACGCAGGCTCGCGTCATTGTGGCCAAAAATAAAACCCAGCACCGTGTCGATGCCGAGCGCCGGCGCCGCCGCGAGCGAAGCCGCCAGCAGTTGCTTGCCGAGACCCTTGCCGCGCGCGCTTTCGTCCAGATAGATGCTGACTTCGGCGGTACGCAGATAGGCCGGGCGGCCGTAGAAATCCGAGAAGCTCAACCACGCGATCACGCGGCCGGATTGCTGCGGGTCTTCCACCACCCACAGCGGACGCTTGTGCGGCCCGTGCGCATGAAACCACGCCAGACGGCTTTCGACGCTCACGGGCTCGAGATCGGCGGTGACTTGCCGCGACGGCACGGTCGAGTTGTAGATGGCGACGATCGCGGGCAGATCGTCGAGGGTGGCATCGCGGTAGGAAAGGCTCATGGTGCTTGGACGTGAGATGAAAGGCGAAGCGGCCGACGGATGCACGGGTGAGCGCGGCGGATTAAGGCACGCCAGCCTTGCACACACCATCGGCCTTCAACGTTGATTTACGCGAACAACTCGCGGTAGCCGATAAACAGTTCTTCGAACACCAGCCGCGCGTTCAGCGGATGGTTCTCGACAGCACGCTGGCGCGTCACGGTGCGCATGAAGCGCGCAAACGCGCTGGCGTCGGCTTGCGACGCACAGCGCGACAAGGCAGTCGACGCCTGCGGAAAATAACGCGGTGCGCCGGCTGTGCGCTGAGCCAGCAAGTCGTACATCCAGCGCTGCAGCCAGCCGAGCACCAGCGGCACCGGCAGCTTCTGCAGCGCCTCGCCGCAGGCGAAGGCGTCGCAATCGGCGCCGGCGGCCAGTTGCTTCAGGGTCCAGTCACGCAGCATGCGGTTCTCGTCGCTCGCCAGCGCGAGGGCCGTGAGCGGCGCGCCGCCGGCTTCGGCGAGCAGCGCGGGTGCTTCGGCCACGCCTTGCGCGGCGAGCCACTTCGTGGCGACCTCCGGCGCGGGCAGCGTCATCGGCCATTGGCGGCAACGGCTGATGATGGTGGGCAGCAAGCGGTCGATGCGCGCCGACACCATCAAAAACACCACACCCGCCGGCGGTTCTTCGAGCGTTTTCAGGAGCGCGTTGGCTGCGGCGATGTTCAGCCCCTCGGCGGGATACAGCACGACCACGCGCGCACCGCCGCGATGCGAGCCGACGCCAACGAAATCGAGCAAGCCGCGAATCTGCTCGATCTTGATTTCTTTGCTCGGCGCACGCGTCTTTTTGCCTTCGTCGCCGTCGGCCTTCTCGGCTTTTTCGTCCACCGCGCCGGCGAGTCCGGCTTCGGCGGCCAGCGCTTCGGGCACGACGATCCGATAGTCAGGATGATTGCCCTGCGTGAACCAGTTGCAGGCGACACACGCGCCACATGGCTCGCCGTTGGCCTGCTGGGCCTCGCACAGGAGCCCTTGCGCGAGGTGCTGCGCGAAGCGCAGCTTGCCGATCCCCGCCTGGCCATGCAGCAGCAAGGCGTGCGGCCAATGCCCGCGCAACTGCTGCAGGCGGTTCCAGTCATCGGCTTGCCACGGATAAATCATCGTTTCTCTTTTAAATCAATCGGTTGCCAACACCTTCTGAGACATTGGACGAGCTTCGTCAACCGTTATAACTCAGGATTATATTCTTTTAAAATCAAAGAACTGCAATCAATTCTTCGAGTTGCTTCTGAATTCGCGCGATGGTTTGCGAAGAGTCAATGATAGCGAACCGGTACGGCGCTTCTTCCGCACGGCGCAGATATTCGGCACGCGTACGGTTGAAAAATGCCTCCGACTCGCTTTCGAAACGATCCGGATCGCGCGCGGCGCTGCGCCGTTCGCTGGCAACCTCCGGCGTCAGGTCGAACAGCACCGTCAGGTCCGGCTGAAAACCGCCCTGCACCCAACGCTCCAGCGTTTCCAGCTTGTCGCGCGGCAAGCCGCGGCCGCCGCCCTGGTAGGCGAAGGTTGCGTCCGTGAAGCGGTCGGATAGCACCCAGTCGCCGCGCGCAAGCGCCGGCTCGATCACTTCGGCCAGATGCTGGCGGCGCAGCGCGAACATCAGCAACGCCTCGGTCTCGAGGTCCATTTTCTGATGCAGCACGATCTCGCGAATCTGTTCGCCGAGCGCCGTGCCGCCCGGCTCGCGCGTCATCACGACCGAGCGGCCAGTGCTCGCGACTTTCTCTTCGAGGCGCTCGCGAAACCAGCCCAGGTGGGTAGTCTTGCCGGCACCGTCGATGCCTTCAAACGTGATGAATTTGCCCCTCGCCATCATTGCCCTCGAATGTATTTGTCCACGGCCTTGTTGTGATCGCCGAGGGTGTCAGAAAAGATACTGCTGCCGTCGCCGCGCGAAACGAAATACAGCGCGGTGGATTGCGCCGGGTTCATCGCCGCCTGCAGCGACGCGACACCGGGCAGCGAGATGGGCGTTGGCGGAAGCCCCATCCGGGTGTAGGTATTGTAGGGAGTGTCGGTCTGCAGGTCTTTCTTCCTGATGCGGCCGGTGTAGCTGTCGCCCATGCCGTAGATCACGGTCGGGTCGGTTTGCAGCGGCATACCCACCCGCAAGCGGTTCGCGAATACAGCCGCCACCATCGGCCGATCCGACGGCTTGCCGGTTTCCTTTTCGATAATCGACGCCATCGTCAACGCGTCGTACGGGGTTTTGTACGGCAGGTTCGGCGCGCGAGCGGTCCACGCTTCGTCCAGGCGCAGCCGCATCAGCCGGTACGCGCGGCGGTACACGTCCAGATCGCTGGTGTTCTTGTCGAACAGATAGGTGTCCGGGAAAAACAGCCCTTCGCCATTGCCGATCGATGCTTCCGGTGCGTTGATCGCATTCATCAGATCCGCGTCGCTCATGCCGGCTGTGTCGTGTTTGAGCGCCGGATTGGCGTCCAGTTCGGCGCGCATGTGCTTGAAGGTCCACCCTTCGATGATGGTGGCCACGTATTCGTTGACGTCGCCGCGGGCGATTTTTTGCAGCACTTCGTACGGCGTGATGCCTGTCTTGAACTCGTAGTTGCCGGATTTCAGATCGCTTTGCAGGCCGAGCACGCGCGTCATGATGACGAACAGTTCAGGCTCGACCGGCACACCGCCGCGGTTGAGCTGCAGCGTGACGCTGCGCAAGCTGCTGTGCGGCTTGACGGTGACATCGAGTTGCGCGGGGGTCAAATCGAGTGGGCTGGTGGCCCAGTGATATCCGCCTGCGATTGCGGCTGCGGCCAGCACAACGACGATTGAGCCGGCGACGAAACATTTCTTCAGAAGGGACATGCGAAACGTGGCTGGGTTGGACCTCATATAATACTTGTTTGCCTTAGCTAAAGTCAGAATTGACTGTTCCGGGAATCCATGAACACACCGCTCGCTACCGCTTCAGGCACGCCTTCAGTGGCGCCCGCAGTTGCTCACACGACTACCGCGGCCGCGGTGCAGGCTTCCGCATCCGTCGGGCTGCCTGTTTTGCCGCGCCCCGCCGCTGACGAATTCAGCGCTGTCATCCAGCAAGGCGCCTACATGCCGCTGACGCAGTTCGGCGTGATCGACGCGACCGGCGACGACGCGGCGAGCTTCCTGCATGGCCAGTTGACCAACGACACCCAGCATCTCGACGCAGCCAACGCGCGGCTGGCGGGCTACTGCTCGGCAAAGGGCCGCCTGCTGGCGTCGTTCCTGACGTGGCGCACCGGCGAGACGATCCGTTTGCTGGTGTCGAAGGACGTGCAGGCCGCCGTGCAGAAACGGCTGTCCATGTTCGTGCTGCGCGCCAAAGCCAAACTCGTGGATGCGAGCGGCGAACTGGCGGTGGTGGGTCTCGCGGGCGACGTGCGCAAAGCGCTTTCCGGCGTGTTCGATGCGCTGCCCGACGGCGTGCACGTCCAGGTGGACGGCACGGCGGGATCGCTGATTCGCGTTCCGGACGCGCTGGGCCGGCTGCGCTATCTGTGGATCGGACCAAAGGCCGCGGTCGAGGCGCACCTGCCCTTGCTCGACGAAAAGCTCAAGCGCGTTTCACCGGCAGTATGGGATTGGCTCGACATTCGCGCGGGCGAACCGCGCATCACGCAACCGGTGGTCGAGCAGTTCGTGCCGCAAATGGTCAACTTCGACGTGCTCGGCGCGGTCAATTTCCGCAAAGGCTGCTATCCGGGTCAGGAAGTGGTGGCGCGCAGCCAGTATCGCGGCACGATCAAGCGGCGCACCTCGCTCGCGAACGTAGCGGGCGACCTGGAGACGGTCAAGGCCGGCGCTGAACTGTTTCACTCGAATGATCCGGGACAGCCGTGCGGGATGGTGGTGAATGCAGCGTCGGCGCCGGAGGGCGGTGTCGATGTGCTGGTGGAGATCAAGCTGGCGGCGCTCGAAGGCGGCACGGTGCATCTGGGCGCGGCGGACGGTCAGACGCTGGCGTTCCTGCCGTTGCCGTATGGGTTGCCCACCGAGGTCTAAGCTCCCGAACCCGAGCGGCGCAATCAGGCGCCGCTTTTTCCTGACATCTGTTGTTACTTCACCGCCTCCACCGGGAGACTTCACCCGATGTGCCTGATCGTCTTCGACTGGCGACCCGATGCGGTCGACGGACCGCTCTTCACGCTCACCGCGAATCGCGACGAATTCTTCCGCCGGACTGCCGAACCGATCAGTTGGTGGCATGACGCGCCGGCCGTGCTGGCCGGCCGCGACCTGGTGGGCGGCGGCACGTGGCTCGGCATGTCGCGCGATGGCCGCTTCGCCGCGCTGACCAACTACCGCGCGCCGCATGAAATGCGCGCCGATGCGCCGACCCGCGGCACGCTGGTCAGCGACTGGCTCATTGGCTCCGGAAACGGCTCGGACAACGGCCGGCACGAAACGCCGCTCGACTATCTGCACCACGTTGCGCGAACCGGCGATATCTACAACGGCTTCAATCTGCTCGTCGGCGACTGGACGCGCCGCGAGCTCGGCTGGTACTGCAACCGGTCGAACCTCGCACCCACCCTGCTCGAGTCCGGCACGCACGGCATCTCGAACGCGGTGCTCGATACCGCCTGGCCGAAGCTGATGAAAAAGCGCGCGGAACTGAGTGCCGTGCTCGCGCGCGATGCGATGCCGCCGCTTGAGCGTTTGATCGATCTGATGCGCGATCCGCGCCTCGCGCGCGACGACGAATTGCCGTCCACCGGCATTTCGCTCGAACGCGAACGGGCGCTCTCGGCGGCTTTTATCGAAACGCCGGAATACGGCACGCGCGGCACGACTGCGGTGCGCGTAGTCGCGCATGGCGAGGTAATCAGCGTAGCCGCCGCCGAACGCAGCGACGACAACGGCTCGCACCGGATCGTGCGGCCCGGTGACTTCGAGCGCAGCTTCGCGTTCAATGTCGAGCGCGAGATCGCCTGACGAACGTTTAGCGACTCGCTTGGCCATTCACTGCCTGACGATCACTTAATGACCGCCTCGTCATGATGCGGTCGGGTGATCAATCGCACCATCTCCCGACTGCCTGTACAGAGCGCAGACTACTCCACGCCGAACGCCGCCCGCAAAGCCGCGGCGGCATCCGCATGCGCCTCGGCGACGTCGGGCACATAGCCGCCCATCTTGAAGAACTCGTGAATCATGCCCGGGTAGCGTTTGAGCGTGACCGGATTGCCCGCTGCGCGTAGTTTTTCCGCGTACGCATCACCTTCGTCGCTTAAAGGATCGTATTCGGCGGTCGCGATCCAGGCCGGGGCAAGGCGACTGAAATCCGGCGCGCCACGCGTGCCGTCGAGCGGCGCGAAACGCCAGTCGTCGCGGTCGCTCTCATCGCGCACGTATTGCTCGAAGAACCATTGAATCGTGTCGCCCGACAGCAGGAAACCGTTGGCGAGGCGCGAGTGCGAATCGGTTTGCTGATAGCCCGTCGCGCCCGGATAGATCAACAATTGCAGCGCGAGCTTGATGCCCGCGTCGCGTGCCAGCACCGCGCACACCGTCGCCAGCGTGCCGCCCGCGCTATCGCCGCCCACGGCCAGCCGCTGTGCGTCGACGCCGTATTCCGCGGCATGCGCGTGCAGCCAGGTCAACGCATCGAACGCATCGTCAACGGCGGTGGGGAATTTGTACTCGGGCGCGAGCCGGTAATCGACCGACAACACCGTGCACTTGCCATCGTGCGCGAACATCCTGCACAACGCGTCGTGCGTATCGACACTGCCGACCGTGAAGCCGCCGCCGTGGTAATACATCAGCGCCGGCGCGGGCTCGGCCCAGCTCGGTTCGACAGGCTGATAAAGACGCGCGCGGATCGTCGCGCCGTCGCGCGTCGGCACCTGCAGGTCGTCGACCGAAAACATCGGCGCGCTCGCGATCTCCAGAATCGGCGCGCTTTTTTCGTAGGACGCGCGCGCCTGTTGCGGAGTCAACGCGTGCAGTTGCGGGCGCTTCGCGCGGGCGATCATGTCGAGCACCTGCTCGATTTTCGGGTTCAGCGGCATTGGGCGTCGGGTAGGCGATGGGCGATGGGCGATGGGCAGCGGGCAGCGGGCAGCGGGCAGCGGGCAGCGAAGGTTAGCAGGTAAAAATAGGGAAAATAGCGCTTAGCTCGCGTTCTTCACTTCGGGCTTCAACGACATCGGATCAGTCGGATTGCGCAACTGCTCGATGTCCTCGTGACGCAGCTTCACCGTCGCCATGATGCCGGGATGCGTGACGATGTAGAAACGGCGTGCCGCGATCGCCTCGAACGTGATGCCGGCGACGTCGGCCGCAGTCAGCTTGCCCGATTGCACCGCGCGTTGCAGTTGCTTGCCGGCGGCGATCTGCGAACGGGTCGGCGTGCCCTCGTTACGCAGCCCCTCGGGCCGCGCGCGTTCCGCGTCGGCGATACCGGTGGGGACGAAGGCTGGGCATAACAGCGAACAGCCGACCTCGCCGCCTCCCGCGTGCCCGGCTTGTGCCAACTGCAGATCGTGATAAAGCGTTTCCGTGAGTGACACGACGGCGTGCTTCGAAGCGTTGTAGATACCCATTGCGGGCGGCGACAGCAGGCCCGCCACCGACGCCGTGTTGACGATATGCGCGGGTTCGTTCTGCCGCAGCATGATCGGCGTAAAGGTGCGCACGCCGTGCGCGACGCCCATCACGTTGACGTTGAACACCCACGCCCAGTCGTTCGCCGAGCTTTCCCAGAGGAAGCCGCCCGAGCCCACGCCCGCATTGTTGAACAGAAGATGCACCTTGCCGAAGGCGTCGAGCGCCGCTTGCGCGAGCGCTTCGACTTGGGTCGCGTCGGACACGTCCGTCGGCACGCCGATCGCCTCGGCACCGCCGGCGCGCAATGCGTCGACGGTTTGCGCGAGCGCATCGGGATTCACGTCGGCAAGCACGAGCTTCATGCCGAGCGACGCGCCCTTCTCCGCGAACGCCCGGCCGAAACCGCTTGCCGCACCGGTGATCACCGCCACCTTGCCTGCGAATTCGAACATCGTTTTTCTCCTGGATTTATCGGCTTGGATTTATTGGCTTAGATCCGGCGACAGGCGGCCATCGACATGGATCGCGTGGATCGTTCGATAGCCGCCCGCCGCCGCGCTCAGATCAGCTTGACGAGCTGCTTGCCGAAGTTCTTGCCTTTGAGGAGACCGATAAACGCCTCGGGCGCCGCATCGAGTCCTTGCGCGATGGTCTCGCGATATTGCAGCTTTTTCTGCGCGACCAGCGTACCGAGTTGCTTGAGCGCTTCGGGCCACACATCCATATGTTCGCTGACGATAAAGCCCTGCACCAGCAACCGCTGCGTGAGCATCAGCGACGGATGCTTGAGCGGCATCGGCTGGCCGTCGTAGCCCGCGATAAACCCGCACAACGCAATGCGGCCGAATGCGTTCATGCGTGCAAGCGTCACGTCGAGCACTTCGCCGCCGACGTTCTCGAAGTAGCCATCGACGCCGTCCGGCGTCTCAGCTTTGAGCGCCTGATACAGATTGCCGGCCTTGTAGTCGACGCAGGCGTCGAAGCCGAGCGTCTCGACCACGTAGCGGCACTTCTCCGCGCCGCCCGCAATGCCGACCGCACGCGCACCGGCCAATTTCGCCAGTTGCCCGACAACACTGCCCACCGCTCCGCTCGCCGCACTCACCACCACCGTCTCACCCGCTTTCGGCGCGATGATCCTGTTCAGGCCATACCAGGCCGTCACGCCGGGCATGCCGACCGGACCGAGATACGCCGACAGCGGCACATGCGTATCGTCGACTTTCTGCACGCCCGCACCGTTCGAGGTGCCGTATTCCTGCCAGCCGAACATCGCGACGACCTTATCGCCGACCGCGAATTTCGGATTCTTCGACTCCACCACTTCGCCCACCGTGCCGCCGATCATCACTTCGTTCAGCGGCTGCGGCGCTGCATACGACTTGCTGTCGTTCATCCGGCCGCGCATGTACGGATCGAGCGAGAGGAAGTGATTGCGCACGCGGAATTCGCCATCGGCAAGCGGCACCAGCGGCGTTTCGACGAGCTTGAAGTTGTCAGGTGTAACAGCGCCTTGCGGACGCGAAGCCAGCACGAGTTGACGGTTGATCTGGGGCATGACGATCGTCTCCATGAGTTACCGATGTGATCGGCGAGTAGTTCGAACCAGCAGCGTCTGCAAAAGGAGAGCGCAACGCGCGGCGCTCGACACGCGCGCTGTCGCTGTGCTTCCGGTGATCAGCCGTCGCTCGGACCGGGTTTTGCCGAGGGATCGCTGCGCAGACGCTGTTGCGTCACGTCGCGGCCCACGGCGAGGCGCCGCATGTATTTGAAGGTGCCAAGCGCTTTGGCGACGAAGTGGCCTTCGCTGTCGCGGATTTCGCCTTCGCAATAGGCCATGGTGGTCGAGCGGTGCAGCACGCGGCCGGTGGCGCGCAATTCGCCGCGGCCCGGTTGCATGAAGTTGACCTTCATCTCGACAGTGACCACGCCGACGCCGTCGCCGGCCAGACTGCGCGCGGCCATCGCGAGCGCCACGTCGGCGAGTGTCATGGTTACGCCACCGTGCGCGACATCCCACGTGTTCATGTGATCGGGTTGCAGCGGCAATACGACTTCGCTGGCGCCGTCCGCCGCCGACAACAACTGCGCGCCGAGCCGGTCGACGAACGGGCTTTCGGGCAGTGTCGCGCTGCTCGTTTTAGATGAGGGGGAGTCGGTCATTGCTGATTTCGGATGTCGTGGTCGGTTCAATTCATTGGGCGCAGTGGGAAATGATAACCGCTACGGCGTTCGGGCATGCGCCACCTTCGTGCCGCCAGACTCCCCAATAAAAAACGGGTGCCGTAGATTCAATGCCTGCACGTCACATCGCACCGAATCACACGACACCCGCTTTCAATCAAGCCCGCTCCCGCGCCTGATCAAACCACTTCGAACAAGCCCGCCGCACCCTGGCCGCCGCCGATACACATCGTCACGACGACCAGCTTCGCACCGCGCCGCTTGCCTTCGATCAGCGCATGGCCGGTCAAACGCGCGCCCGACACGCCATACGGATGGCCCACCGCAATCGCGCCGCCGTTCACGTTGAGGCGGTCATGCGGAATGCCGAGCTTGTCGGCGCAATACAGCACCTGCACCGCGAACGCTTCGTTCAGTTCCCACAGATCGATGTCCTCGACCTTCAGACCTGCCTGCTTGAGCAGCTTCGGCACCGCGAACACCGGGCCGATGCCCATCTCGTCCGGCTCGCAACCGGCCACTGCAAAGCCACGGAAAATGCCCAGCGGTTGCAGACCTTCGCGCTCAGCAACTTTCGCATTCATCACGACGCAAGCCGACGCCCCGTCCGAGAACTGGCTCGCGTTGCCCGCAGTGATCACGCCGCCCGGCATCGCCGTGCGAATCTTCGACACGCCTTCGAGCGTCGTGTCGGCGCGAATGCCTTCGTCGGCGCTGACGGTCACTTCCTTCGTGAAGAGACGCCCGCTCGCCTTGTCGGCGACGCCGGCCAGCACGGTCAGCGGCACGATCTCGTCCTTGAACTTGCCGGCTTCGAGTGCGGCCGCGGCCCGCTGTTGCGAGCGCACGCCGTATTCGTCCTGACGTTCCTTCGAAATCGAGTAGCGCTTCGCGACGTTCTCGGCGGTCTGCAACATCGACCAGTAGATTTCCGGCTTGTTCTTGCTGAGCCAGCCTTCAGCCACCATGTGGCGGTTCATCTCGTTCTGCACGCACGAGATCGATTCCACGCCACCCGCGACGAACACGTCGCCCTCGCCCGCAATCACGCGTTGGGCAGCCAGTGCAATGGTTTGCAAACCCGACGAGCAGAAACGGTTCACCGTCATGCCCGGCACGCTGACCGGCAAGCCGGCGCGCAGTGCGATTTGCCGCGCGATATTGGTGCCCGTCGCGCCTTCCGGATTCGCGCAGCCCATGATCACGTCTTCGATGCGCGCCGGGTCCAGCTTCGCGCGCTCGACGGCGGCCTGCGTCACATGTCCGCCAAGCGTCGCGCCGTGCGTCATGTTGAAACCACCGCGCCATGATTTGGCGAGGCCCGTACGGGCAGTCGATACGATTACGGCGTCAGTCATGCATCTCTCCTATGTCGACCCGAGTTGGCGCTTTAGCTGTCGATCAGAGTTAGCGCTTTAGCGCTTACTCTGATCCCAGGCAAAGCACTTACTCAAGTCCCATGCGATTTATTGCCTTCCAGATATTGATGGTGGGCGCTTGCGGAATGCCTTATGTTGATCAGGCAGCCCCTCACCTCAACCGTTGAACCCACGGCCCTTCGCCGCGAGCTCCGCGATGCTCAGCGCCAATTGCCAGGCGTCGCCATTCGGGCGCGACGCATAGCGGCGAATCGCGCGCTCCACGTTGTACAGACCGACCGTGTCCGCATACAGCATCGGACCGCCGCGATAAAGCGGGAAGCCGTAGCCGGTCAGATAGACCATGTCGATGTCCGACGCCTTCGACGCAATGCCTTCCTCGAGAATCTTCGCGCCTTCGTTGACGAGCGCGAACACGAGGCGCTCGACGATTTCCTCGTCGCTGATCTTGCGGCGCTCGGTGTTGGTTTCCTTCGAGAACGCCACAATCATTTCGTCGACAACTTTCGACGGATATGCAGTACGGTCACCCGCCTTGTAGTCGTACCAGCCGCCACCGGTCTTCTGGCCGAAGCGCCCTGTCTCGCAGAGACGGTCGGCGATCTTCGAGTAGTGCATCTCCGGATGTTCCAGATAGCGGCGCTTGCGAATTGCCCAGCCGATGTCGTTGCCGGCCAGGTCGCTCATGCGGAACGGGCCCATCGCGAAGCCGAACTTCTCGATGGCCTTATCCACTTGCGCAGGCAATGCGCCTTCTTCGAGCATGAAAAGCGCCTGGCGGATGTACTGTTCGATCATCCGGTTGCCGATGAAACCGTCGCACACGCCCGAGACCACGGCGGTCTTCCTGATCTTCTTGGCGAGCTTCATGACGGTGGCGAGCACGTCTTTCGCCGTGTCCTTGCCGCGCACTACTTCAAGCAGCTTCATCACGTTGGCCGGGCTGAAGAAGTGCATACCGACCACGTCCTGCGGTCGCTTGGTGTACGCCGCGATCTTGTCGACGTCCAGCGTCGACGTGTTCGAGGCGAGGATCGCACCGGGCTTCGCCACTTCGTCGAGACGCTTGAACACCTGCTCCTTGACGCCGAGTTCCTCGAACACCGCTTCGACGATCAGGTCGGCGTTTTTCAGGTCGTCGTAGGAGAGCGTGGGCGTGATCAACGCCATGCGCTGCTCCAGCGCCTCGGGCTTGAGTTTGCCCTTCTTGACGGTGGCTTCGTAGTTCTTGCGGATCGTGGCGATGCCGCGGTCGAGCGCTTCCTGCTTCGTTTCCAGCAACGTGACCGGAATGCCCGCGTTGATGAAGTTCATCGCGATGCCGCCGCCCATCGTGCCGGCGCCGATCACGGCCACCTGCCTGATGTCACGCACCGGCGTGTCCGACGGCACGTCGGGAATCTTGCTTGCAGCACGTTCGCCGAAGAACGCGTGACGCAGCGCGTGGCTTTCCGGCGTCTGCACGAGCGCGATAAAGCATTCGCGTTCGAACGCGAGACCCTTGTCGAAACCGTTCTGCACGCCCGCTTCCACGGCGTCGATGCACTTCAGCGGCGCCGGGAAATGCTTCGCCATCGTCGCGACGGTATTGCGCGCGAACTGGATGAAACCCGCGGCGTTCGGATGCTCGATCTTGCGGTCGCGCACCTTCGGATGCGGGCCCGTTTTCGCGCCGGCCTTGCGGGCGAACGCGAGCGCCGCTTCGGCCAGATCGCCTTCCACGACCTCGTCGAACAGGCCCGAGTCGGCCAGCTTTTCGGACAGCACCGGCGCGCCGGAGACGATCATGTTGAGCGCGGCTTCGAGGCCGATTGCGCGCGGCAGACGTTGCGTGCCGCCCGCGCCCGGCAGAATGCCGAGCTTCACTTCCGGCAGCGCGATCTGCGCGCCGGGTGCGGCGATGCGATAGTGCGCGCCGAGCGCCAGTTCCAGGCCACCGCCCATCGCGACGCTGTGAATCGCGGCGACCACCGGCTTCGCGCTGCTCTCGACGGTCTTGATGACCGTATGGAGCGTCGGTTCCTGGGTCGCCTTCGGCGTGTTGAATTCGGTGATGTCGGCGCCGCCCGAGAAGGCTTTGCCGGCGCCCGTCAGCACGATCGCCTTGATGGCGGGATCGTTCTGTGCGCGCTCGATCCCTTCGACGATACCCGCTCGGGTCGAGAGGCCAAGGCCGTTTACGGGGGGATTGTTCAGCGTGATGACGGCCACGCCGTCATGAGTTGTGTAGTCCACTGCCATCTACCTGCCTCCATGCGATGAGGCGGCGCATGACGCGCCGCCCGTCCAGTTGGTCGAGTCGACTCATTGTCCGACTTTAGCTCCGACTTTTCCGGGGTCAGCAGGCAGAATACACAAAAAAGCACGCTCGTTCAATTTATCGTTAGACGGGGTTTCCCCTGGCAAGCGGAGTCAGGGGGCACTCCCCTTCGTCTTCGAGTGCGGACGGCAGAATATGGTCGCGGAAAATGTCGCGCAGCTTGAGTTTCTGCAGCTTGCCGGTGGCCGTATGCGGGAGTTCGTCGACGAAGACGACGTCGTCGGGAATCCACCATTTGGCGACCTTGCCTTCGTAAAACGCGAGCAGTTCCTCCCGCGTCACGTCGAAACCCGCCCGCTTGACGACTACCAGCAGCGGCCGCTCGGTCCATTTCGGATGCGCGCAGGCGATGCACGCCGCTTCGGCCACCGCCGGATGCGCGATTGCGACGTTCTCGATGTCGATCGAACTGATCCACTCGCCGCCCGACTTGATCACGTCTTTCGAGCGATCCGTGATGTGCAGAAAACTGTCGCGGTCGATGGTGGCGACGTCGCCAGTCGGGAACCAGCCGTCCACCAGCGGCGAGTCGTCCTTGCGGAAATACCGGTCGATCACCCAAGGCCCGCGCACGTGCAGATCGCCGAACGCCACCCCATCCCACGGCAGATCGCGCCCGTCTTCGCCGACGATCTTCATATCGACGCCGTACAGCACATGGCCCTGCTTTTCGAGCAGTTTGCGCTGCTCCGCCAGCGGCCGCTGGCTCTGTTCCCACGTCAGTTTCGACAAGGTGCCGAGCGGCGACATTTCCGTCATGCCCCATGCATGGATCACCTGCACGCCATATTCGTCCTCGAAGGCGCGCAGCATGGCCGGCGGACAGGCTGAGCCGCCAATCACCGTGCGATTCAGCGAAGAGAAACGCACCTTGGCCTCGCGCAGATGGTTGAGCAAGCCGAGCCACACGGTCGGCACCCCGGCCGAATACGTGACGCGTTCGCTTTCCATCAATTCATACAGCGACTTGCCGTCGAGATCCTTGCCGGGAAAGACAAGTTTCGCGCCGGTCAGCGGCGCGGAGTGCGGAATGCCCCACGCGTTCACATGGAACATCGGTACGACCGGCAGCACGGAGTCGCGCGCGGACAGGCTCATTGCATCGGGCAGCGCTGCACCGAACGCGTGCAGGACGGTCGAACGATGCGAATACAGCGCGCCTTTCGGATTGCCGGTGGTACCGGAGGTATAGCAAAGATAAGACGCCTGACGTTCGTCGATGGGCGGCCACGTGTAATTCCCATCCTGTGCTTCGACCAACGTTTCGTAGCTCAGCACCGGCGTTTCCATCTTCGGCAGATGGGCTTCGTCGGCCAGCGCGATCCAGCCGCGCACTTTGGGGCACTGCGGCGCGAGCGCATCGACGAGCGGTGCGAACGTGGTGTCGAACAGCACGTAGGCGTCGTCGGCGTGGTTGACGATGTAGGCGATCTGATCGGGGAAAAGGCGAGGATTGATCGTGTGGCAGACGGCGCCGAAGCCCGTCGTGCCGTAATACGCTTCCAGATGCCGGTAGCCGTTCCAGGCCAGCGTGGCCACCCGCTCGCCCGGCTCGACGCCGAGCGCGATCAGCGCCTGAGCCAGCTGTTTTGCGCGCTTTTCGCAGTCGCGGTAGGTATAGCGATGCACGTCGCCTTCGATGCGCCGTGACACGATCTCGGTGTCGCCGAAATGCCGCGCGGCATGCGCGAGCAACGAGGGCACGGTGAGCGGCACGTCCATCATCTGGCCAAGCAGCGGCGTCGTCATAAAGAGAGATCTCCTCGCCTTGTTTGTGTCATTGGGGTTGCAGTTCGGGGGCCGCGCGGCGCGCTCCGCTGCGTCGCACGCGACGCTTCGGCGGCCCGCAAAGGACGGCGCCGGCAGGTCAGGTGGCGCGCGCTGAAGCGGCGCGGAAGCGCTTCGGCAGATGATGCCCGGCACGCAGGCGGCATCGGACTAGCAGCCGGCCAGCATCTCCGCGGGCGCGGACTTACAATATCGGTTAATCCAGAGGCGCTCAACATGTCGTTTTCCCCAAGCATTGCAGGGTTATCCGGGCCTTTATCGGCTCTTTCCGACGCACTGACCACCTCGCCCGAAAGCGCATTTGCGCGGCTCGGCAGTGTGTTTCTGACGCGGCTGCCGGCGGCGCCGCTGAGTGCGCCGTACGTGGTCGGGTTCTCCGAAGACACCGCCGCGTTGCTGGGTTTAGAGCCGGCCCTCCAGAATGATCCGGGCTTCGCCGAGCTGTTCTCCGGCAATACCACCCGTGAATGGCCTTCCGAGGCGCTGCCGTACGCGTCGGTGTATTCAGGGCATCAGTTCGGCGTGTGGGCCGGCCAACTCGGCGACGGTCGCGCGCTCGGTCTCGGCGAAGTCGAACACAACGGCCAGCGCTTCGAGCTGCAACTCAAAGGCGCGGGCCGCACGCCTTATTCGCGCATGGGCGACGGCCGCGCCGTGCTGCGTTCGTCGATCCGCGAGTATTTGTGTTCGGAGGCCATGCATCACCTCGGCATTCCGACCACGCGCGCGCTGTGCGTGATCGGCTCCGACCAGCCGGTGCGCCGCGAAGAAGTCGAAACCGCCGCGGTCGTCACGCGGGTGGCGCCGAGTTTCGTGCGTTTCGGCCACTTCGAGCATTTCTATTCGAACGATCGCGTCGACGCCCTTCGCGCGCTCGCCGATCATGTGATCGAGCGCTTCTATCCGCATTGCCGCGAAGCCGAGGATCCCTACCTCGCGCTGCTGAATGAAGCCGTGAATTCGACCGCCGATCTGATGGTCGAATGGCAAGCGGTCGGCTTCTGCCACGGCGTGATGAATACCGACAACATGTCGATCCTCGGTCTCACGATCGACTACGGCCCGTTCGGTTTCATGGACGGCTTCGACGCCGGCTACATCTGCAATCATTCGGACTCGCAAGGCCGTTACGCGTACAAGATGCAGCCGCAGATTGCGTACTGGAACCTCTTCTGCCTCGCGCAAGGCCTGCTCCCGCTGCTGGGCGTTCAGCACGAGGAAAGCGTGCGCAGCGACAAGGCGATCGAAGACGCGCAGCGTGTGCTCGGCGGCTTCAAGGAGCGTTTCGCGCCGGCGCTGGAGAAACGCATGCGCGCCAAGCTCGGCCTCGACATCGCGCGCGATGGTGACGACACACTGGTCAACCGCCTGTTTGAAGTGATGCACGCCAACCGTGCGGATTTCACGCTCACCTTCCGCAATCTGGCGCGTATTTCAAAGCACGATGCGAGCGGCGACGCGCCCGCGCGCGATCTGTTCCTCGACCGTGCCGCGTTCGATGCGTGGGTGAACGACTACCGCGCGCGCCTGTCCGAAGAAACACGCGACGACGCGGCGCGCGCCATTGCAATGAACCGTGTGAACCCCAAATTCGTACTTCGTAATCATCTGGCGGAGACGGCAATCCGCCGGGCGAAGGAGAAAGACTTCTCCGAAGTAGAACGCCTGGCCGCAGTCCTGCGCCGTCCGTTCGACGAGCAGCCGGAAAACGAAGCGTATGCGGGGCTGCCGCCGGATTGGGCCAGCTCGCTGGAAGTGAGTTGCTCTTCGTGACGAGCTAAAGCCTTTGATTGCGCTGACATTTGCCTGAATCGCTGACCGCCTTGGCAGCCCTTAAAACAAGCCCGAGACAGGAACCCCAACCATGAACAAGCCCGACGACCTCAACACTGGCGCCCCCGCCGTGCAGAAAGACGACGCCGAATGGCGCAAACAGCTCTCCGACATCGAATACCAGGTGACGCGCCACGCGGCCACCGAGCGTCCCTTCACCGGCCGCTACCATGACCACTGGGACCGCGGCATCTATGACTGCGTCTGCTGCGGCACGCCGCTGTTCGAATCGGACACCAAGTTCGACGCCGGTTGCGGCTGGCCGAGCTACTTCAAGCCGATCAACGGCGAAGTGATCGCCGAGAAAACCGACCGCACGCACGGCATGCTGCGCATCGAGGTGCAGTGCAAGAACTGCGGCGCGCACCTGGGCCACGTGTTCGAAGACGGACCGGCGCCGACGGGTCTACGTTACTGCATCAATTCGGCTGCGTTACAATTCGAGCCCAAGTAACGCAGCGCGGAGTTCGGCGCGTTGCCGGCCGGCGGGCCATCCGTGCATCCCTGCACGCTTGCAGCATCACCCGCCCGTCGGCCGCGACACCCTCGTCCGGCTTGCGAACCGGACAACCCACCGCCGGCAGTCAGGCAACGAGCAGCCGCTAACATTGGCCAGCAGCGCTCGTCCACCGCGGCGGCGGGTTCATGCAGCCAACCACCACGAGCGTCCCGCGCCGCGTCCCTGTCTCTTCGACCCACTCTCCGAATCCCCGACCAGATAATGAAATTCCTGTTCGATCTGTTCCCGATCATCCTGTTCTTCGTCGCCTTCAAGATCTGGGGCATTTTCACGGCGACGGCAGTGGCGATCGTCGCCACGCTGGTGCAGATCGCGTGGGTGGCATTCCGCCACCGCAAAGTCGATCCGATGCTGTGGGTAAGCCTCGGCGTCGTCACCGTATTCGGCGGCGCGACGCTCGTGCTGCACAACGACACCTTTATCAAATGGAAGCCGACCGTGCTGTACTGGGCGTTTTCGGTCGCGCTGATCGTCTCGCAACTGGCCTTCAACAAGAACCTGATCGAAGCGATGATGGGCAAGCAGATCACGCTGCCACACGCGATCTGGGGCAAGCTGAACATCGTCTGGGCGATTTTCTTCGTGCTGCTGGGGCTGGTGAACCTGTTCGTCGCGTACAACTACACGACCGACCAGTGGGTCAACTTCAAGCTGTTCGGCGCGACCGGGTGCCTCGTGGTATTCATCGTCGGACAGAGTTTGTGGCTGTCGAAGTACATGAAGGAAGAATGACATGACGAGCGATGTGTTTATGCACGCCACCACCGCCGAGCGCGCCGCGTTGATCGAAGCGCGCCTCACCGCGGCGCTCGCGCCGGTCGCCTCGATCCAGATCACGGACGACAGCGCGCAGCACGCGGGCCACGCCGGCGCCTCCGCCGGCGGTCATTTCTCTGTCACGATCGTGGCGGCCGCGTTCGCCGGGAAAGCCCGCGTGGCGCGGCATCGCATGGTGTATGATGCGCTGGCCGATGCCATGCAGCGCGGCATTCACGCCCTTGCAATCACGGCGTATACGCCCGAAGAATTCGCTTTGTTGCCCCGCTAGGAAACCTTTCGATGACCTTGAAGAAAACCCGCCTTTGGGTATTGCTGGCTGCATTTGCGGCCGCACCTGCATTCGCACAGAACATCGCCGTCGTGAACGGCACGCCGATTCCGAAAGCACGCGCCGACGCGCTGATCGACCAGCTGGTTCATCAAGGCCAGCAAAACACGCCGCAACTGCAAATGGCGGTGCGCGAAGAGCTGGTGAACCGCGAAATCCTGATGCAGGAAGCGCTGCGCCGCGGCCTGCCGAATCGTCCGGACATCAAGGCGCAAATCGCCGTCGCACAACAAACCGTCGTGCTGCGCGCGCTGATCGAAGACTTCGTGAAGAACAACGCGCCGAGCGACGCCGAAGTTACCGCGCGTTACAACGCGCTGATCAAGGACGCGGGCGGCAAGGAATATCACCTGCACCACATCCTGGTCGACAACGAACAGCAAGCCAAGGATCTGATCGCCAAGATCAAGGCCGGCGCAAGTTTCGAAGACCTTGCCAAGCAATTCTCGAAAGACCCGGGATCGGGCAAGAACGGCGGCGACCTGGATTGGTCGGACCCGAAGGCCTACGTGCCTGAATTCGCGGATGCGGCCACGCATTTGCAGAAAGGCCAGATGACCGACACGCCGGTGCATACGCAATTCGGCTGGCACATCATTCGTGTCGACGACGTGCGCAACATCACGCCGCCGCCGCTCGAGCAAGTGCGTCCGCAGATCGTGCAGCAGATCCAGCAAGAAAAGCTGCAGGCGTTCGAAGAAGGTTTGCGTAAGAACGCGAAGATTCAGTAAGCGTTTTTTGCCCGCTGCTTCAGAACAAAAAAACCGCCCTCGGGCGGTTTTTTTGTTTCTGCGGATTTCATGTGGGATTGTGCGCCCGGCGAAGACACCGATATCACTTGCGCAGCGCCCGGCTCATCTCCGCAAGCGGCATCGCAACGATCGAGTCGAGCAGCCGGACTTCGCCGGCATTCGGCTGCGTGATTTCGTCGACGGCGTGACGGGTCTCCGCAACTTTGGCGTCGACAACGGTGAGCATCTCATCGAGCAATTTCTCCGAACCTTTGGGCTGGAGGCCAAGCGCTTCGCCAAATGCCAGCATGTTCTTTCTGGAAACGTCCGCAAACTGAGTGGCCTCTCCAACGGGCATTGTCAGGTCGCAGTGCGGCCAACGGTCCCTCTGGTTCGGCTGGTAGGTGGGCGTGTGATAGACCACTGTACTGACCAGATCGTAAAACGGAGCCAGCATGTAGCCTCGGGCACTGACGAAGAACGAGAGATTTTTGAGGTGGGAATCCGCGTTGCCGATTAACACGTTGAAGACCGCCCATCGGAACACATCAAGACGTGCCTTTGCCCGCGTGCCGGTTGTTTCAATAGCATCCCTGAGTATCTGCGCCGTCGCGTTCTGATATTTGAAATGACGGTCGTAGTTCAACAGCTGCATTGCGTCGACCGTATGCAGGCGTCGAACCGGCTCGGCCGCCATATCACGATCGAAGCGGTCGATCACATAGCAGGCCGAGGGCACGCGCAGAAAATGCGTAGGCGGCACGCGCACGCCCATCGCTTGCGCAAGGCGCATGCAGAAAAATTCGTTTATCGCCGAATGAGGGTAGCCGGTGCTGCGCATGTCCGGCTTGAGCAGATGCATCGACGGCTCATTGCCCACGGGCTCAACAAGCTCGTAATCCGGCGCATGACCTCGCAAGGACAGCAGCAGTTTTTGTTGTGCACCCGCCGCGGACATGCGTTTGGGTGCGGTGGTACTGAGCGCGCGCTGCGGCATGGCCTGAATGCGAGCCTCCAGTTCCGCGTACGACAACGGCTGCACTCCAGCGGATGCCTCGCCTTCGCCCTCGGCGAGCAGCGTCAAAGCGCCTGCCGACTCCCGACCGTAGTAGGCAAGCAGCCCCCACGCATCACTCGCACTGACTTTGGCTTCACGAGCGAGCGCCGTGCGCATTTCCTCTTCAGGCAAAAGATTGTCGAAGAACCATTGCACCGGCCTCTGGCTCGACCCGTCGACGAAAGGTCCGCCATGGAGAGGAAAAGCGGGGGACAGCGCAAATGCGTCTTCGCGGCCCAGCCAGCTCTCGTCGTAGGTAAATGACCAGATGCCGCTGTCGTCGCCCACGACGCCAACGCGCTGGCCATTCGCGTAGGCAACAAGCGTTCTAGTTGCCATGAGCAGCCCGTCGGCGCTGGACGGCCTTGGTGGCCAAGGCCGGAGGAATGTCTACGGAAACCTGCGCGCGCAGCGTGATGCCCAGTTCCCCAAGAAGATGGAGCACCTTGCCGATCTGGGCGGTCGGCTTGCCCGCCTCAACGTGCGTAATGAATTTGGGGGACAGGCCAGTGGCGATGGCGACGTCGTCGCGCGTCAGCCCTTGTGCGAGCCTTGATGCCCGCACAAGATCGCCCAACTCCGTCATGCCGCTGATGTAAATCTCAGACTGATGCATTCTCTATCACCCGACCGTTCGTACCCGCTCGGGAACATTATGCCATGAGATAGAGGTAGGAGACCTGCTTCGTACCCGGGCGGGTACGAAGCGTTGAATTTAAAAGACAGTGTGGCCATTTCGTACCTGAGCGGATACGAATCGCACCAATCGTTTGAGCATCACAATTTTTCGTACCTGAGCGGATACGAATTGAATGTCGCCAATCGACTAGCAGCAACGAGGCGGAGCTGCACATCACCACCACTTCGGTTTGCGACTGCCGTAGTAGCACCGGCAAACCGCCACGCAGGGATGACGCGGCGGTCTGCGCATTACAACACCCTCAACCCAGCCAGCGGCGTGCGTTCTGGAACACGCGCAGCCACGGGCTTGCGTCCGTGCTGCCCTCGCCCCAGCCTTCCGGATGCCAGCTCATCTGTACCGCGCGATGCACGCGCTCGGTGTGCGGCATCAGCACGCTGAAGCGGCCGTCAGGCGTCGTAACCGACGTGATGCCGTCCGGCGAACCGTTCGGGTTGAACGGATACTGCTCCGTTGCCTGCCCACGGTGATCGATGTAACGCATCGCCACGGCCACCTTCGATGCATCGCCTTGCTGCGAGAAGTCCGCATAACCTTCGCCGTGCGCAATCGCCACCGGAATGCGCGAGCCTTCCATACCGGCGAAGAAGATCGACGGCGAAGCCTGCACCTCGACCAGCGAGAAGCGCGCCTCGAATTTCTCCGACTTGTTGCGCGTGAACTTCGGCCAGGCTTCGGCGCCCGGGATCATCGACGCGAGGCTGCTCATCATCTGGCAACCGTTGCAGATGCCCAGCGCGAACGTGTCTTCGCGACCGAAAAACGCGGCGAACATATCGGCCAGTTGCGAGTTGAAGCGAATTGCCTTCGCCCAGCCTTCACCGGCACCCAGCGTGTCACCGTACGAGAAACCGCCGCATGCCACCGCGCCGGCGAAATCCGCCAGGTTGGCGCGGCCGGCCAGCAGGTCGCTCATGTGCACGTCGTGCGCGTCGAAGCCGGCGCGGTCGAATGCATACGCCGTTTCGAGGTGCGAGTTCACGCCCTGCTCACGCAGGATCGCGACACGCGGGCGGGCGCCCTTGCCAATGAAAGGCGCCGCGACGTCTTCCGAAGGATCGAATGTGAGAACCGGCGAGATGCCCGGATCGGCCGCGTCGGACAGCGCGTCGTATTCGGCATCGGCACAAGCCGGGTTGTCGCGCAGACGCGAAATACGCCAGCTCACTTCGCTCCACGCACGATGCAATTCGGTACGCGGTGCGTCGTAGATCTTCTTGGCGTCGCGATAGATTTCGATCGTATCGCGATCGTTGGTCTTGCCGATCACATGCGAGCAAGCCGACAGACCGTGTTCGCGCAACGCGCCCAGCACTGTGTCGCGGTCCGCTGCGCGAACCTGAATCACGGCGCCGAGTTCTTCGGTGAAGAGCGCACGGATCGTGCGGTCTTCACGACGACCGCTGGTCTGCTTCGCCCAGTCTTTCGCGTCGCCGTAATCAGATTCGTGATTCGGATCGAGCACCAGCATATCGACGTTCAGCGACACGCCGACGTGACCGGCAAACGCCATTTCGCAAACCGTCGCCCACAGGCCGCCGTCCGAGCGGTCGTGGTAGGCGAGCAGCTTGCCGTCGCTATTGAGCGACTGGATCGCGGTGAAGAAACGCTTCAGATCTTCCGGATCGTCGACGTCCGGCACCGTGTCGCCAACCTGCTGCGTGACTTGCGCGAGAATACTGCCGCCCAGACGATGCTTGGCGCGGCCCAGGTCGATCGCGATCAGCACGGAATCGCCCACACCATCCGCGCCGCTCGCGCGGCGCAGTTGCGGCGTGAGATGCTTGCGCACGTCTTCGACCGGTGCGAATGCCGAAATGATCAGCGAAACCGGCGCGACCACTTCCTTCGCGACGCCGCGGTCTTCCCACTTGGTGCGCATGGACAGCGAATCCTTGCCCACCGGAATGCTGATGCCGAGTGCCGGGCACAACTCCATGCCGATGGCCTTGACCGTGTCGTACAGCGCGGCATCTTCGCCTGGCGCACCGCACGCGGCCATCCAGTTTGCCGACAACTTGAGCTTATCGAGCGACGCGATCGGCGCCGCCGCGATATTGGTGACCGCCTCGCCGACTGCCATGCGGCCCGACGCCGGCGCGTTGATCACGGCGAGCGGCGTACGCTCGGCCATGGTCATCGCTTCGCCGCGGAAGCCCGCGTAGTCCATCGTCGTGATGGCGACGTCGGCCACCGGCACTTGCCATGGGCCGACCATCTGGTCGCGCGCGGTGGTGCCGCCGACCGAGCGGTCGCCGATCGTGATCAGGAACGACTTGCTGGCCACCGTGGGGTGGCGCAGCACGCTCACGGCCACTTCGGACAACGCGATGCCGGTGACATCCACCGGTTCGAGTTTCGTTTCGACGCGTTTGACGTCGCGATGCATGCGCGGCGCCTTACCGAGCAGCACTTCCATCGGCATGTCGACCGGCTCGTGCGCGGCATCGCCATTCGCTTCGGAGTCGATCACCTTCAACTGACGTTCAGCCGTGGCGGTACCGACCACCGCGAACGGGCAGCGCTCGCGTTCGCACATGGCTTCGAACGCCGGCAGATCGGCCGGTGCAATCGCGAGGACGTAACGCTCCTGCGCTTCGTTCGACCAGATTTCGCGCGGCGACAAACCGCTCTCTTCCAACTGGATCTTGCGCAGATCGAAGATCGCGCCCTTGCTGGCGCCGTCCACCACTTCCGGGAACGCGTTCGACAAACCGCCTGCGCCGACGTCGTGAATGCTCAGAATCGGGTTCTTCTCACCGAGCTGCCAGCACGCGTTGATCACTTCCTGCGCACGGCGTTCGATTTCCGGATTGCCGCGCTGGACCGAGTCGAAGTCGAGTTCGGCCGTGTTGGTGCCGGTCGCCATCGAACTGGCGGCGCCCCCGCCCATGCCGATGCGCATACCCGGGCCGCCGATCTGGATCAGCAGCGACCCTTCCGGCAGATCGTGCTTGTGCGTGTGCTGATCGGAGATATTGCCGATGCCGCCGGCGATCATGATCGGCTTGTGATACCCACGCACCAGACCCGCGACGTTCTGCTCGTAAGCACGGAAATAGCCACCCAGATTCGGCCGGCCGAATTCGTTGTTGAACGCGGCGCCGCCGAGCGGGCCGTCGATCATGATTTGCAGCGGCGACGCGATGCGGTCGGGACGGCCGTACGCTTCGTATTTGTCGTCCGGATTCCGGTGGGCCAGCGGCTGCGCGGCGTCACGGGCGTTTTCCCAGGCTTCGACGCCGTCCGGCAACGCCAGGTTCGACACCGTGAAGCCCGCCAGACCCGCCTTCGGACGCGCGCCGCGGCCCGTTGCGCCTTCGTCGCGGATTTCGCCGCCCGCGCCGGTCGAGGCGCCCGGGAACGGCGAGATCGCGGTGGGGTGGTTGTGCGTTTCCACCTTCATCAAGGTGTGCGTCAGTTCGACATTACGGCGGTAGTGCTCGGGCAACGCGTTGGCGCCGGGTTCAGCCGGCGTGCGCGGGAACCAGCGCTCGGCCACGCCGCCCGCCATGATCGCCGAGTTGTCCGAATACGCGACGATCGTGCCCTGCGGGTTCAGCTTCTCGGTGTTGCGGATCATGTTGAACAGCGAGATGTCCTGCTTCTCGCCGTCGATTGTCCAATCCGCGTTGAAGATCTTATGACGGCAGTGTTCGCTGTTAGCCTGCGCGAACATCATCAATTCGACGTCGGTCGGGTTGCGGCCGAGTTTCGTGAAAGCGTCGACGAGATAGTCGATTTCGTCGTCGGCGAGCGCGAGGCCCAGTTCCGTGTTCGCCGCTTCCAGCGCGCCGCGGCCATGGCTCAGCACGTCGACGGTTTGCAGCGGCTTGGCCGGCAGTTCGTCGAACAGATGCAGCGCGTGGTCACGCGAGGGCGACACGCTCTCGGTCATGCGGTCGTGCAGCGCCGCGGCGACCGCCTCGCGGGCTTCGTCGGACAGCGCCTTCTTGCCGCCCAGCAGACCGCTTTTCAGCGTGACAGTGTATTCGACGCCACGCTCGATGCGGCGCACCTGCGTGAGGCCGCAGAGATGAGCGATATCGGTTGCCTTGCTGGCCCACGGCGACACCGTGCCGAAGCGCGGCACCACGAGGAAGGTTTCGGCCGTGCCACGCTCTTTCGTTTCTTCGAGCGGATCGCCGTAGTGCATCAGCGCTTCGATCTTCGCGTTGTCTTCCGCGGAGAGCGGATTTTGCGCGTTGACGAAGTGCAGATACTGGCCGCGTACGCCCGTGATGTTGGGGTCGATGCGCGTAAGCGTGTCGAGCAGGCGGGTTTGACGGAAATCGGAAAGGGCCGAAGCGCCGGGGAAACACGAGAAGTGGGCCATGGACTTGACGTTGCGTCGCTAATGATGCCGATGAGTGATGCCGATGAGTCGCGCGTGAAGGCGACGTGAGGCGGAAAGGAAGTCCGTGATTATACCCCGGGAACGGGCCTCCAACGGGCTTCGCACCAGGGTTTTGGCGGGGTCTGCGTGGCCGGACTGACGCTTTGACTGCTATCATTCGCCCTTTCACCAGATCGGCGCGAGCGGCCTGAGCAATGCCGGGCAACGCGCCGCATGCCACGCTTAACGGGAACGCGGCGTTTCGGCGTCCCGCCGGCAAATCGAATCAGATCATGGATGTCATCGTCATTGGCGGCGGGATTGTGGGCGTCGCCACCGCTTATCAACTGCGCGCGGCCGGCCACCGGGTATGCGTCGTCGAGCGCCACGCAACGGTCGCGCAGGGCGCGACCTATGGGCAGGGCGGCACCGTGCTGCCAACCCCGCTCGACGTCTGGTTCGGTCCGACTTTCATGGCGAGCCGTCAGGGCGCCAAAAGCGGCGTAATCAGCAAGACCGGCTTTAACGGGCCGGCGCGCCAGTTCGTCAAGCAGCTGGCCGCTTTACAGGAACCGGAAGCGTTCAGCCGCCAATACGCACGGCTGCGTCCGTTGATCGAAGCTTCGCGTGAAACGATGGCCGACATCGAAGCGCGCTTCGGGCTGGAATTCGAACAGGCGAGCGGCCTGCTCTACCTGGTGCGTTCCGAGCAGGAATGGCAACAGACACAGACCGCGCTCGATCTGCTGCGCCAATACGAAGTCCCGCACCATGTGCTCACGCCGGCCGAATGCGCCGCGTTCGAGCATTCCGTGCGGACCGAGCCGGAATTCGCCGGCGGCGTACTGTTCGACCAGGAACGCACGGCCAACTGCCCGCTTTTCGCGAAACTGATCAAGCAGACGCTCGATACGCAAGGCGGCGTGCAATTCATGCTGGGCTGCGAAGTCTCGGCGATCCGCCTCGAAGGCGAGCGCGCCGCGGTGGAGCTGGCGCCACGGCCTGGCACGGCCTCTCGCTCGCGTGAAGTCGACGTGATCAACGCCGATGCGATCGTCGTCGCCGCGGGTTACGGCAGCCTGCCGCTGCTCGAGCGCCTTGGGTTGCGGCTGCCGCTGCATCCGTTGCGTTTGCATAACCTCGTGGCACCGATCGCGCATGAGGAATGCGCGCCGCATGTCGCGATTGTCGACGCGGTCAAACGGATTACGGTCAGCCGTATGAATCATCGCTTGCGGATTGCGGGCGGTGCGGTCTTGCAGAGCGCCGGCCAGATCGACAAACCCTTGGGCGAAACGTTGACGAAGGAAGCGCTGGCGCTGCTGGGTCAGGCGACTCACGACTGGATTCCGGGCGCGGCCCGGATCTCCGCCGCTTTGCCGTGGGAAGGCGTAAAACTGCTGTCGCCGGACGGTCTGCCGGTGATCGGCAATGCGCTTCATCCGCGTCTCTTCGTCAACGCGGGACACGGGCCTGCCGGTTGGGGTCTGGCCTGTGGGGCGGGCAAACTGGTCGCCGACCTGATCTCGGGCAAGACGCCCGACGTTCCCGCGGACACGCTGGCTGCGCTGCGCGCGGACCGCTTCCAGTAAATGGCGGGCCCGCTCCGGAGCGGGCGGAAAGCGACGCAAGCGGAATAGGCAGGCGTCGCTTCGCGTCCGGCAATGCCACAAGCAGGTCCGAGCGGTCCAAGCAGATCCAACCAAGCCCGAGCAGTGTCAATCAGCCAATAACAATGACAATGCAGGCGCAGGCCAACACGACGCGCGCCCGAAGCCTATCGGCACTACCATAGTGGCTCCCAATGCTTCCTCACCTTGCCCAAGGTGAATTCCAAGCCTCGCCATGACAGTGTCCGAATCCACGCTCCCAACGCTAACCAGCCCGCACAATCGGGCGTTGCCGCTGCTCACGCTAACCGACCTGCGAATCCTCGAGACCCAGGCTGCGGCTGCGCTGGCTCCGCACACCCTGATGGCCCGCGCCGGCAAAGCCGCCGCGAGCTACCTGCAAGAACAGATCACCCGCGACACATCGACCGAAAAATCCCGGCACAAGGTATGGGTGGTAGCCGGCCCGGGCAACAACGGCGGGGACGCATTGATCATGGCGGCGGAACTGCAACGGGCAGGCATCGCCGTGGACCTGTGCATGCCGGTTGAAGTCAAACCGGAGGATGCCCGTTGGGCACTGGAAACAGCCCGCGCGGCGGGCATAGCCATCGCGACGGCACCGCCAGCCTCGCTGGAAAGCTTCACATGGCTGGTGGACGGTATGTTCGGCATCGGCCTGACCCACCCGCTGGACGGCGTCTTTGCCGCCATCGCCCGTCAACTCTCGCAACGCACGAAAGCAAAGTCGCGAAGAGGCGGCGTCCTCGCGCTCGACACGCCTAGCGGCCTCGACAGCGACACCGGCACGGTAGTCGGCGAGAAGCCAGGCCAAAGCGAAAGCGCCGCGGTCCATGCCACGCATACGATCACCTTCATCGGGGCGAAACCGGGCCTCTTCACGGCGCAGGGCCGCGATCTCGCCGGCACGGTCATGGTGGCGCCGATCGGCATCGACAGCAGCACCCGCACGGCTGTGCAGCTCAATGCGCCCGAACTGTTCGCCGACTTCCTGCCGCCGCGCGATTTCGCCACCAACAAGGGCACCTTCGGCAGCCTCGCCGTGGTAGGCGGTGACACCGGCATGTGCGGCGCGCCGATCCTCGCCTCGCGCGCGGCGCTTTACACGGGCGCGGGCAAAGTACACGTCGCCTTGCTCGGCGACGGCGCTCCGCCCTACGATCCGCCGCATCCCGAACTGATGCTGCATGCAATCGACGATCTGCCGCTCGACAAAATGGATGCGCTCGCCGTCGGTTGCGGCATGGGGCATCGCGACCGCGCCACGCGTGTCATGCACGACGTGCTGCCGCTCGACGTGCCCAAGCTGTTCGACGCCGACGCGCTCAATCTGATTTCGACGGACCCATCGCTCGCGGCCGAAGTCACGGCGCGTGGCGTACAAGGTGATCCCTGTGTGCTGACGCCGCATCCGCTGGAAGCGGCACGCCTGCTCGGCACCGATGCGCCGGGCGTGCAACGCGACCGCCTCGCCGCAGCGCGGGCGATGGCTGCGCGCTTCGCCAGCGTGGTCGTGCTGAAAGGCACGGGTACCGTGATCGCGGCGCCGGATGGCCGCATCGCGATCAATCCGACCGGCAATGCCGCGCTTGCGACTGGCGGCACGGGCGACGTGCTCGGCGGCATCATCGGCGCGTTTCTCGCCCAGCATCTGCCGCGCTACGAAGCCGCGCTGGCAGGCGTCTATCTGCACGGCCTCGCCGCCGACACGCTGAGTACACAAGGTCACGGCCCAGCGGGTTTGACGGCAGGTGAACTCGCGCCGATGGTGCGGACTTTGCTGAACCGGATGTTCTATGCGGCTGCGGGTGAATGAGGCAAGCCATGGGCGCGTGTCCAGACCCGATGCGTCACTCAGCAGACGTGGCGATGATTGAAACCAAAGCCGTTTCCGGCACTCCGCTGATTTTCCCGGCTTCCGGAACGGCGTCTCCTGAACGAGGCGCCCCATCCCACAGTGTGCGTGAGACGCCCAAACCGCTGCCGTCCGTCACACAACGCCGTTATACTGACCGACTGCGCCGCACGTCGGGTTCATTGCGGGTAACGGCGAAATTTCGGGCACCGTTCGATCTCCGGGCAGACTCGCGAAGTTTCCCCCGAAGTTTCCCCGTCACCCACCCGCGAACCCCACCGCGCGGCATCGCTCTAACCGCATCGTTGCTTCATCCTCGGCAGCGCTTCACGCGCGTGCCATTCTTCGTGCCCCTTCGTTAGACGGACGCTATGACGCAGAACTCGCTCCCCTCCTGGTCCTCGCTGCAAACGCATTACGAGAAGATTCGCGATGCGCACATGCGCGACTGGTTCGCCCCCGAGAACGATCCCGCCCCTACCCGTGCCGAGCGCTTTGCGTTCGCGGGCGGCGGTCTCGCGGCCGATTTCTCGAAGAACCGCATCACCGACGACACCCTGAAACTGCTGGTCCAGCTCGCGCGCGAAGCGGGCGTCGAGAAGCGCCGCGACGCGATGTTCGCGGGCGAAGTCGTCAACCCGACGGAAGGCCGCGCCGCGTTGCACACCGCGCTGCGCGCCACTGATCCGAAAGCCCCGTTCCATGCACAGATCCAGGCGGAACGCGCCAAGATGGCCGCGTTCGCCGACAAGGTCCGCAGCGGCGAGTGGACCGGCTACACCGGCAAGCGGATTCGCTACGTCGTGAACATCGGCATCGGCGGCTCGGACCTCGGGCCGAAGATGGTCGTACACGCGCTGCATCATCTGGCCACGCCGGAGATCACCACGCACTTCGTGTCGAACGTGGACGGAGCGGATCTGTACAACGTGATGCAGCAGATCGATCCGGAAGAAACGCTCGCGATCATCGTCTCCAAGACCTTCACCACGCTCGAAACCATGACCAATGCGCGCTCGCTGCGCGACTGGTTCATCGAGAAAGGCTGCCCGGAAAGCGCGCTGGCGAAGCACTTTGTCGGCGTGTCGGCGAACCCCGCCGAGGTGGTCAAGTTCGGCATCGCGAAAGAGAACGTGTTCGAGATGTGGGACTGGGTCGGCGGGCGTTATTCGCTGTGGTCGGCGGTGGGTCTGTCGATCATGATCGCGATCGGCCCGCAACAGTTCGACGAACTGCTGGCCGGTGCCAACGAGATGGACCAGCATTTCCGCGACGCACCGCTCGAAAAGAACCTGCCGGTGCTGCTCGGCATGATCGGCATCTGGTATCGCAACTTCTTCGGCTCGCAAAGCTATCTGGTCGCGCCGTATTCGGAAGCGCTGCATTTCCTGCCGTCGTATCTGCAACAGCTCGAAATGGAAAGCAACGGCAAGTCGGCGCGCCTGGACGGCGTGATGGTCGACTATCCGACCGCCGCGGTGACCTGGGGCGAACCGGGCACGAACGGGCAGCATGCGTTCTTCCAGATGCTGCACCAGGGCCCGACCATCGTGCCGATCGACTTCATCGCCGTGCTGACGCCGGAGCATCCGCTCGTCAGTCATCATCCGAAGCTGCTGGCGAACTGTTTCGCGCAAAGCGAAGCGCTGATGCTGGGCCGCACGCTCGAAGAGGCGAAGAAGGTTGCCGGTGCGGACAAGCCTGAGCTGGCGCCGCATCTGGTGTTTCCGGGCAACCGTCCGACGAGCACGCTGCTGGTCGATGCGCTCACCGCGCGTTCGCTCGGCGCCTTGATCGCGCTGTACGAGCATAAGGTGCTGGTGCAGGCATCGGTATGGGACATCAACCCGTTCGATCAATGGGGTGTCGAGTTGGGCAAGATCCTCGGCAAAGTGGTGGAAGCGGATCTGACGTCGGCAACTGTCGATGAGAAGAAGCACGACTCGTCGACGTCGGCGTTGATCGCGCGGGCGCGCGCTGCCTTGAAGCGTTGAGCGTGAACGGCGCGCTGGCTCGCGCCGCATGCGCTGAATGTTCACGCGCGTGTGGTTAGCGGCGTTGCGTTATCGAGTCGCATGCCAGGAAAAGCAAAGCGGGCCCTTGTGGCCCGCTTTGCTTTGTACGACCACCTGGATACGTGTGGCTGGCACGCTTCTCAGGCCAGACGTCCCGCCTCGATGGTCACCGTCGTATCGCAGCGGCGCGCCAGTTCGATATCGTGCGTGACGAGGATCAACGTGGCGCCGTTCGCGCGGTTCATCTCGAACATCAAATCGATCACGGCGTGACCGGTGGCTGCATCGAGACTGCCGGTCGGCTCGTCAGCGAACAGGATCGCCGGGTGGGTGACAAAGGCGCGCGCGAGCGCGACCCGCTGCTGTTCGCCACCCGACAGCAGCTTAGGATAGTGTCCGGTGCGCTTGCCGAGTCCCACCTGCTCCAGCAATCCGCGCGCACGCGCTCCGGCCTCCCGCGTGCCGATGCCGCCTTGCAGTTCGAGCGGAAGCGTGACGTTTTCGAGCGCCGTCAAATGCGGCATCAGTTGAAACGACTGGAACACGAAGCCGACCGAGCCGCTGCGCAACGCGGCGCGCTCGTCTTCGTTCAGCTCGGTTAGCTCGCGGCCGAGCAACCGAACCGAGCCCGAACTCGCGCTGTCCAATCCTGCGAGCAAGCCAAGCAGCGTAGACTTGCCCGACCCGGATGCACCGACGATCGCCACACTGCTGCCGGCATCGATAGCAAGATCGATGTCCTCGAGAATCGTCAGTTCGCCCGTTGCATCCTTAACCTTCTTGCACAAACCCCGCACTTCAATGACTGGATCAGTTTTGTTTAGCATGGTGAAGCGTAGGTTGAAAGTGCGCGCCGTAGCTCCTCGCGCGCCGGCGCTGACTACGGCATTCGGCTCGGCCGTCGTGCTGGCCGCAACCCTGTTTTCGCTGCCCTTCCCGGCCCATGCGGCCAATACGCCCGAACAGGCCAGGCCGGTGATCGTCGTGCTCGGCGACAGCATCTCGGCCGAATACGGCTTGCCCCGCGACACTGGCTGGGTTGCCTTGATGCGCCAGCGCCTCACCGACGAGCGAATCGATTATAGCGTCGCCAATGCAAGCATCAGCGGCGACACCACGAGCGGCGGGCGGGCGCGCTTGCCGGCGCTCCTGCAGCGGCTCAAGCCGAGTATCGTGATCGTCGAACTCGGCGCCAACGATGCGTTGCGCGGCGTGCCGCTCGCCACGACCGAAGACAACCTGCGCACGATCATCGAGCAGGCTCAACAAGGCCATGCGAAGGTCGTGCTGGTCGGCATGTATGTACCACCCAATTACGGCCCCGACTACACGCAAAAGTTCCACGGCCTGTACGGCGAACTCTCGAAGCAATTGCGCGTGCCCCTGGTGCCCTTCCTGCTGGCCGGTATCGCCGACAAGCCGGAAATGTTTCAGGCCGATCAGATCCATCCCACGCAGCAGGCACAGCCAGTGCTACTCAACAACGTGTGGCCGGCTGTCAAGCCACTCCTTCGCACAAGTTCGCCGCACTGAAAAGCTCGCTAACAACTTGTTTCCGGTAATTGGGGAGCGCGGATCGGCAAGATCACCCTGACTTTCGTAATCCCGCGCAACCCGGCTCGATTTCTGAGCGACTTCTGAGGAGATAACGTGAAATCTTTACCGTTAATCGCTTTGACCGTGGCAATTTCTGCATGCGCCGCTCAACCGCCTGCCGGCGTTCAATCCGTGGGCCAAAGCCAGCAGCCGCCGAAGGCTGTTGCTACCTGCATTGCGCAAAAGTGGGCCGATAGCTCGCAGCAGCAAGTCGTGTCGCAAGACACGCTGGCTAACGATCAGGCCGTGGATGTCTATGTGCCTGGCCAACAGCCGCCTAACGGCGCAGCCGCCGTGGTACGGCCTTCCTACAGCGGCCCGGGGTCGTGGGTCGGCTTCCGCGCCAATGGCGCGGCGGGCAGCGATGCCACCAGTTCGATCAGCGCTTGCCTCTAGGCGGCTGACTGACGGCATAACACGCCGCGATCTCAAGCAAAACCGTTTGACGCGCTTGCACGCGTCAAATGAAAAAGCCCCGCAATTTTGCGGGGCTTTTTTGTGGCTGCGCACTCTGCGTACGCGACCTGCTTGCGCGCTCGCGCGGGCGCTTATTCGCCGCTCTCCTGCGCATTGCTGCTATCGAGCGAGCCGTAGAACTTCACCTTCGAGCGGGCACGCAATGCTTCGACGTAAGCTTCGGCCTCGGATTGCGCATCGACTTGCGCGATCTGCTGCTGGGCAGCAGCCAGACGCTGCGGATCGATCGGGGCGCCTGCCACGATCGCGTTCACGCGATAGATCGCATAGCCGTCATCGCCAAGGTCCACACCAACGTACGCAGGTAATTTTTGCGCGTCTGCCTTGTAGATTGCACTCAATGCCGCCGGCGGCACACCTTGCGCGTCGTTACGCGAAACCTTCAACGGCGACGAGAAACCTGCCGTCGCTTTCGACTTGTCGAAATCCGCCAGCTTCGCGGCGCCGTCCTTGTGAGCCGCGTCATTCGACTGAACCGCGATCACTTTCTGACGCACTGCGTCCTTGACGGCGTCGAGCGCCGGCACGGCTGCAGCCTTGTAGTCGGTCACGCGCGCCGCGATCAACGTGTTACCGCCGACGTCGATGGCTTGCGTGTTGTTGCGCGCGGTAACCGCATCATTTGCGAACACGGCAGCCAGGAACTTCGCGTTGTTCAGCGGGCTGTCAGGCGGCAACTTCGGATCCGGCTGCGGCGTTACCGTGGCCGTTTGCAGTTGCAGCTTGTACTTGTCGGCGGCAGGTTGCAGGCTCTTCGCCTTCTCGTAGACGATCGATGTGAAGCCTTCCGAGTCGTCGCTAAATGCCTTGCTCGCCAACTGCGTTTTCAGGTCTTTTGCGATCTGGTCTTTCACTTCGTCGAACGGCTTGGTGACAGCCGGCTTCACGTCCGTGACCTTGACAATGTGATAGCCGAAGTCGGTCTGCACGATACCGCTCACTTCGTCTTTCTTGAGACCGAACACGGCGTCGTCGAACGCCTGGCCGCCGGCGATCATGCCGCGACCGAAGTAACCCAGATCACCGCCCTTCGACGCCGAACCCGGATCCTGCGAATTCTGTTGCGCAATCTGCGCGAACTGATCCGGATGCGCCTTGACCTGTGCGAGCACCTCGTCGGCTTTCTGCTTGGCCTTCGCCTTGTCAGCCGCGCTTGCGTCTTTCGGCGCGGCGATCAGGATGTGGCTCGCGCGCACCTGGCCGTCCGTGCGGTAATGCGCGATGTTGTCGTCGTAGTACTTTTTCAGATCAGCATCGCTCGGCTGCACGGTAGCAGACAAGGTTGCCGGCGACAGCACAAGGTACTGGATCGTTGCCGTGGCCGGTGTGGCGAAGTCGTTGCGATGCGCATCGTAGTACGCCTGAAGCTGCGCGTCAGTCGGCTGCACTTTCGCAGCATAGTCGCGCGGATGGAACGCGATACCCTGCACTTCGCGCTGCTGTTCGGCGAGCTCGGTGAGATGCTGTGCGAGGGTCTTCGACGTGAAGGCGCTGCCTTGAATGCTTGCGGGCAACTGCTGCGTGGCGAGGCTATAACGCACACGTTCGTCATACTGATCGGGCGTCATGCCCTGCATGGCGAGCAACTGCTTATAGCGGTCGACGTCGATCGAGCCGTCAGGATTCTTCAGCGACGAAATCACCGGATCGTTCAGCAGCACACGGCGCACTGCGTCGTCAGATGCGGTCAGATGCAGGCGTTGTGTTTCGTCGGCCAGCACACGCTGCTCGATCAAACCGTCGAGCATTTCGCTACGGCGCGCAGGCGTATCGAACGACTTCATGTCGAACTGGGCGCCGAGCATTTGCCGGGCACGGTCGAGTTGCTGACGCATCGCGTCGTCATACTCTGCGCGAGTAATCTTGTGACCGTTGACGCTGGCGACGTTTGCACTTTCGTCAAAGAAGCCGCGGAAGCCCTGGATACCCACAAAACCCAACCCCGGCACAATGACGAGGATGAGCATGAACATCATCAGGCGTTTGTGATTGCGGAAAAAATCGAGCATGCGTAAAGGAGTGCCAAAAACAGAACGCCCGATCTTACAACAGCGGGCAATAAAAAAGGCGAACCGGAGTTCGCCTTTCGTGGATACTGGCGGAGTGGACGGGACTCGAACCCGCGACCCCCGGCGTGACAGGCCGGTATTCTAACCGACTGAACTACCACTCCTTATACTGCGCTTAACGGCTGATGCTAAACAGAACCACTTAAGCCGAATCTGAAACTGGTGGGTGCTGAGGGGTTCGAAAACTCCCAGCAAAGCCTTATGGGGTAAGGCGCCTATGCAATTCGATCCAGCGGATACAACGAAAAATACAACGATCCGAAATTCTGCCGCAAATGTCGCGGCTTGGCAACGGAAATTTGGCTGCGCCGGCTAACTCGACGGCATCGCACCTCTTATGTTACCCGCACCCCATCGAAGTGATAGGTCCGGATCCGCGCCCTCTGCAACAGATGTCGACATGCCCTCTAGTCTCTACTCATATTGAGTGCCGGCTTTTGCCGATGTCCGACTGCCAGCCTTGGGAAGTGGTGCATTGAGACCGGGCCACGTGACTTGCGTCCAAAGTCACCCGAGACAATCAGTCAGCTGGCTACCCGTGGTAGCCCAATCGCCGCAACAGGTCGGTCGTGATGAGCCAATAGCGCGTATTGGCCTCCATACGCCGCCGACCATCGAGTTCAGAGATATCCTGACCAACGATACCCACTCGATTGACAATCACCTGCCGCAAACCAACGCTGAGCCTCGCTCGGAACCACTTGCGCCCGCCGATACCGTCAGCGATGGCGGCTCTTTCCCGCCAGTCGACGGCCTTAGGTGGACCGCGTTGGAAGATGAACGCCGCCCGCCTTAAACGATCATGAAAGCCACGCGTCTCAAGACGACTTGGGAGGTTGACGCCGTCATCGATACCGTCAGGCGACGCCCTTTTTCATCACCATCAACCCTGAACCACCGTTCGAGCTTCCCTGACCGCAACGACGACTTTGAAGGTGCACCCGCCACTCGCCTAACTGAGTCGGCCGGCGGGTGGTCGGCCTTTGCGGTCGTTCAGCATTCATCACTTAGACGGCCGTTCAACGATTTGGAGCGGCCGTTAGCCGGGCGCTAGGCTGAGTGTGTGCGACAGCCTCGGTCAATGGATAGAATCGACCCTGTTAATGCGTGTGTTGCCATTTACGCCTTCAGAGCCACTCCGTCCCAGTAGCCGCCGTCAACCCATAAGTGATGTTGCTGATCGGCTTGTCCACCATGGAGATAGGCCCGTGATACACCGGCATTGAACGTCTCACAACCGCGCGATGTATAGATGCAACCTGCGCACGCGCCTCCCACGTCACTGCAAATCGGATCAAAAGCACAGTTAAATCCGAACATCGATGCGTCCTCGAACCACCTCTTCAGGTAATGTTGAAAAAGCATTAGCAGTCCGCCCGCAGTATAGTTTTGCACTGAGGTTACATACACCATGAACGACAGGTCCATGGGAAACAGGTACTCGGTGAGACTTTGAGCGTCATATCCGCTATGCCGCCTTGCGCTTAGCAGCAAAGCGTGACAGATAGAATGCATGAGATTAAACGGTGCAGCCCGCGCACCTTCCGAAGTGTTCGAAACATCATCCGAATCTGACTGCGCTCCGCTTAGTGCCGGGCTCTTACGCAGCAGGTAGGCGTGCGCCTTTGCCGACGACTCATACACTTCTTTGGGGGGCTCCTCCCAGCCAACGCTTCGAACACACCAGTGGAGCACCTTGATGGGATCAAGCCTTATCCAGAGCGCCTCCGTCTGGGCCGACAATGCGTACAGCATCGCCTTACCTCGCGAAGTTGTGTTTACCTGGTCCTCGAATGGATTCAATTTCAGGGGCGCCGCATCCTCATCTCTTTCGGGCTCACGCTTCTCGCGAGTAAATCCAAGCCCCGAAACGACGACCTTCAGATCAGGGATGTGCGCGACCTCCTCTATGCCGAAACAATCTCGCACAAACTGCCAATCAGAAAGCGTTGCACGCGAGTCCTCAATGGCAGCAGTCGCGCTTTGTCTTCGAACATCATGCCGAAGCAGTACGGCCTCCATAGTGCGGCGTTGCCGCGCCAGCTGTAATAGCAAGGAGTCGCTTGAGACAAGCTCTCGAACTGATGCGAACTTGTCCCCCGACTTACCCAGTTGCGCATCAAGCTTGGAAAGGTTCGCCTGCGAAAAAGCCAAAGTCTCCCTGAGGTCATAACCTTGCTCGATCAGCTTGAGCAGATCTGCAATTTCAGCAGTCAGCTTTTGTCGTTTCGACGCAGTTGCTGCGACTACATCCGGCGAGGCCGGACCACCACCAAGGAGGTGAGAGGTCTCTGACTGCCACGCCGCGCTGTCGACCATCCGGAGCAAACTCGATACGAGTCCCTCGACGATATCCTTTGTGGGTCCAGTTAGTGTTTCGCCACAACTCATCAGTTCGGCGTTCACCTTTGAAACTACGTCACCCGCCTTGTCAGACAGGGCGACAAATTGCATCACTTGCGGGAAAAAGGAATCCCCGCCGGTTACAGAAGTCCCTCGCAGCACGGCTAACCCGCGCCCTTTCATCTTGTCCGCGCAAGCGGGACATAAGTCCGCACCGGCGTTCGCAACGTTTTGCCCGGTTGTAAGATCGAAGAAAGAACTGGCGCGATACTGACCGCCCCCATCGCGGAACCCGAGATCAGTAAAACCTCGTGCGCTCCGGGGCGTTGCAACGGGCGCGACATGGCCGCAACGGTGGACCATCACGTACGGGATCTGCCTCATGCGTCCCTTACAACCGGCTCTTTGACAAACTATCGTGTTTCTACCCAACCGATTTCCCGCGGCCAGCCGTCGATATACCCCCTCAAGGGCATTGTCGTGCTGACGTCGCGGCTTGTCGTGGTTTTCCAAGGCGCCGCAGTATTCACACACCAGCACCAGAGGGAAAGGCGTAATGTACACAGCAGACGGCGACTGAATCTGAAGATCGCCTCTGGACACCGCATCCTCCAGCATGGAGTCGTATTCTCCGCCAGCAGCCTTCCATTCGGCCATGAATTTTCGGGCGACATCAAGCAGTTGGCTCTTGTCTATGCCTTCGAGCGCATCTGAATTATTCGATACGCCGCTCACCCGGGCGAGTGCCTGATTACGAAGCCGCGTCACCGCGCCTGGAAGGAATGCCTCGTAATAGAGGCGACTATTCTGGACGAGTTCTTCTTCAAACGAGTCAGCCACGTTTCACCTCATTTACCAAGTGCTGCGAGCACCTCGGCCTCTCGCGGGCCGGCTGGCAGAACTCTGATCTGATTCTCAATATCACGAAACGACCGCATCGGGCCAAACTGGAAAATAGACACCAGCGCGGTCCCTATGTCTGCTTCCGCCTGCGACGCGCTCAAATTCTGAAAACGATGCAGCGCACGATCGACTTCCGATTCAAGTTTGTCCCGAAACTCACTCAAAACACGCTCATCAAAAAACACGGAAAGTGCAGCCGGGACGCTCAGCGCTGCAAGCAACTTGGTGCGAATTGCGTCTCTGGCAATGCCGTCCTCAGCATCCAAGGCTTCAGAAAGCTTCCTTGCGCTTCGGTCGAGTGATTCGCCCCAGCCTTTCTGATGGCTAGCCCAGTTAAGAACCACAGCAGCGAACACTCCCGGGAGCGTTCGCTGCAGAATATGCGGTGCAAACCTGTTGATTGGCACCGAATCAACAAGCTTTTCCAGGAAAAAATGGTAGTCGCCAAAGTTCAGGAATACACCAGCCTCGAAAAGCTTTGACGAATTGAGCACTGAGATAACTATTCCGGGATGTACGCGCCCGCTTCGGGCCGAAGATTGTATGTAGTCGGCAGTCGAACGGGGCCATCCGTCGAGAACCATGAAGTTGAGCTCAGCGATATCAACCCCATGGGACACCACGCTCGTAGCAATCAGATGGCGCGTTGGATCGTCGGCGCCCTTCGTTTCGATAAGGCGGATCGCCGCAAGAATGGCTTCCAAAGGCGTTTGTCCGTCCAGCACCTTGTGATTTCGCTCCAGACCGCGCAACAGATGGTTACTGTCCAGGTGCTCGACAATCCCGGTGATTTGGCGCTTCTGATTGGCATAAACGAGGTCCGTATTGAGATACTTTTCGATATAGGCCAGGAGCTGTGGCGCCTTGGATGACGGGAAGCCGCACACCCGCTCCCCTGGTTCAGCGGGTCTGCCGAGCTCAGCACGCATTTCGTCCACGAGATCGAGAAAGCGCGTAGCGACCTCAGCCGTTGCTCGCTCGGACTCACCCCGACCGTAACCGAGTGGCAGAATTCCAGAGAACCAACGCCGGATAAGTGGACCATCGCCGTCTAAGGCGACACGGGCATAGAACGACTCTCCACGGCGCGCGCCGGGCGCGGGGAAGCGAACGCCCCGCTTCAGATACAGGTTATGCAAGTGACTTTGGAAGTCCTTGATCGTCGCCGTCGCAGCGAGCGTCTTTGCAGGCAATCCGCCATGGGCCTTCTGGAGCGCCTGAAGTAGCGTTTCGTAGTGGGCGTCAAAATTACCCAGGGACTCTCGCAACAGATGCAACTCGTCCTGGATCAGAAAGCTGAACCCCGGGTCCACCATGGCAGGCAGCTGAACGGTCCTGGTTTCGCTGGTACGCGAATTATTCCCACACTCAAACGACTCGTACGCGTTACGAATCCCCTGCTTGATTCTACGATGCCTGCATTTTGCCTCCCGCCCGAACCCGTGTTCAGGGCAGAAATGTCGATAGGCGCCAAAAAAGCCAGCGAACCGCTCGTTATGCGCGATAACCGCCAGCTTGTCCACCGTTCCCACAAGCACTGTCGGCAGATAACGGTAACACTCTTCGTCGCTGACGTAGATGCCTATCTCCCGCCGGATTCCCTCCCCGTAACGTCCCCGCCCGGCGACAGTATTCGTCCAGCACCCATCATTTCGGCAGTGATGCAGGAGCCGCGCCCGCGCGTAGTCACGCTGCATATCGATCGAGTCAATCTCACCGCAGTAAGGGCAGTCCGCGATGAATTGATAGCCGCGCATCTGCTCACGAGTGAGGTCAGGCAACCAGACGGCCGCGCCGGCACCGTCTGGTCGGCTGATATTCGACGGCGTACCGTTCCCAGTAAAGTAGCCGACCGTGAAAGGGTGCCCCGTTAACCCAACACGGCACCTCAGGATCTCCGCCTGTGCAACGACGTATGAGAGTCGTTGGAACTGTTGGACCGAAAGCATTCGTAGAGGGAATCGCATCCAGGCCGTTGTACCGTAGATACGTCCTTTCATCCTCGAATAGAGCATTGCAAACGCAATGATGCCGAGATAAGCCTCGGTCTTGCCCCCGCCTGTGGCAAACCAGAGTACGTCGACAGTATCAGCAGCACCGTGCCCAAACTCTGGCGTTGCGCAACGTTCATACACGGCACGAACTTGGGTAAGCAGGAAACCGAGTTGGAAAAGATGCCAACCCGCAAACTTCTTTCTTTGAAGTTCGATTGCAGTGCCCATCGCCTCGTTCATCCAGGCGAAGCACTGACGAAGCTCATCGTCATGCTTCAGCAGTTCCAGCCCGTCTGCAATACGCGCTACCTCTCTCGCATATTCTCCTCTGTCTTGCCGCACTGCCAACAACTCGGCGTTCTTGCAATCACGGCTCAGAGCACCTTCGACCTCGTCCCATGTGAGCTCATATCGCTTCAGTGCATCGACAAATCCTTCAAGCACGCTTAAAGGATCGGTAGCCAACGCAGAGAACGTGGGAGCATGCGGCATTGCCACTTCTTTCGCCGTGGGTGCATCGATCCGGCTCTGCGCAAAAGTTGGCATCGAGTTGGTGCAGAATCGCCCCGGCTCCGGGGATTCGACCGCACATGTGACGCCATAGCCGGGCACTCCGTCCTCCGGACCGTACCTGTAGTCCTCGGGTTGCAGACGGTGCGGAACCGGGATTTGCGTGCCCTCGATCAATTTAATATCGAAGTATGTGTCCATGAGGAACGGACGCCTTAAGCCGTGCGCCGTTCCCACCAGCGCTTCCGTACAGTTCTGGAGATAGACCTCCAGAAGATAGCGCGAAGGTGTGTCGACGAAACTGGGCGGTGCCAACCTCAGTCTTGCGCGAACACGTACGTCATGTCGCAGGATTGTTTGACTCTGGAAAAGACACCTCGAAACATGTTGCGCGAGGTCTTCATCGGTCTTTAGGGCTCCATCGTGCCACGGCATGCTTGTATCAAGGAACCCTCGTTCATTCACTGCGCATTGCCTGAATATTCGCGCGTCTTCGGACCATTTGTTCACCGCATCCTGCATTACTTCGTTGAGCTCGACCTCTTGCCATGCGTTGAGCTTCGACGTATCAAGCCGAAGCCGGATATCCTCGAAGCCCACAGTGAAGCGCTTGAAGTACTCGGGAATCTTCTGTGTGTCCTTCGCTCGTCTATCAACTACGTTCAATGAGCGCTCCATCAATTCGAGCGTTGGAACATAACGATGTGATACATCGAAGCGTCCCTGGACCGATAACTCGATGGTCGAATGTTGTCCCGGCTCGACCATCAGGACCATTCCCATCGCACGCGGGCGTTGAGGGCCGTGGAAAGTCGGGTCTGGCGCCGCTGCGAGCGATCCGATCAGACAGATCTGAGCCGGATCCATTTCTGATTCCGCACCTGCCTCCGGGAGTCGAACGGAATCCTTTCCAGTCAAGCGTAGCCGCAGCGCGTCAAGCACCCACTGCGTCAACGACATCTCTTCTTTGTATGAAAGTGACATTCAGTATCCTAGACACGCGCAGTTGGGAGGTGGTGTCCAGCGTGATGCACCACGATTTTCTTGATGTCCTCATCCCAGTGAAAATGAATACGCATTGTGTAGCGCGGGTTCATCAAGCGCCCAAGCTTTATGTGGCGTGAGATATCTATTCGCTTGCCTTCCCACTGCCTGAAATACGAGTCGCGGTATTTTCCCTTCGTTACAGAGGAGGTGTCGCCGGCATAGTCCGCCGGAATGCCAGCAAGTCTGTCTTCCACGTCGGTCAGCCGCACGGTCCTGCTGTGATACATGTCGAAAAGTGGCCCAACCATCACGTCCAGAACGCCTTCAAAAGCAGCGTGGTTTTCAAAGGGCGATTCACTCATCGATCGTTCACAGGCGGGAGTGAATACAATACGTTCAGGATGCCGGCTCATCAGGCCCGTCGCTATACTAATCAAGGACGTTCGACTGCCGTCGGCTAGAACAGGTGGTTTTTCGACCCGCGCGACCCGCGCAACTTCGACCATCGCGTCGAACATCTCCCGGGGAAACGTTCGGGCGCCAATCTTCACGGCCCCTACGCCACGAGACCGCGTGATCGCGATTGCGTTGCGCAAATCAGTGCCGATCCGTCTATGCTCGCTGCGCACCACTTCAATCGCCCTGGCCACCATCGAGGCCATCTTCGGAGACGAAGTGTCGCCTGCGGCGTCCGCGACCAGTCGAATTGCAGCTGATTCCTGAGGCCCAATGACCTTCCCAGCGGCCCAGTTCTGAACAGCACCCGCCGAAATCTCGAATCTACGCGATTTAAGATATCTGGTCAGATTTGCAACGCTTCCCGTTTTCAAGATAGCGGCATCAACATACTCCTGCCATTTCTCGGCAATACGCAAGGTCTGTTCGAGGCCATGACTCTCACTGACGAACATCTCAAACATTTCGCGCTGTGTCGCCACGCGCCCCTCACTTGAGAGCAGCAACACCAGTTCAACACCTGGCTTCAGGTCGATCGCTGGCACAGGAATCAGCTCGTCTGCAGCCAAAGTCAAAACCTGACGTCGATTTCCCCACCGGAAAGGCTCGGTATGTCCCTCAAGATGAACAACCACGCCCGTTCCTTCTGTATTCACCCGGACTTGCCGGTCGTCACCATCTGAAGCGTGTTCGTCCAGCAACTCATTGAGCCAGTCAGAATGGCGGTTTGGCACCTCAAACTCGACCACCCGTAGAGGTGTCGGGTAAATTCCATCCAGCGGTAGGTCCTGCAATTCGACCAAAGCGTCCCCGCAGTTTTCCTGTTCAGTAAGATCGTCGGTCAGGTAGCCACTGCGAGGCCACTCGAGAGCCCAGAGCCGGCTTTTGTCGCCCGCCGATGCACTTGGAAGCGCGTGCTTTTGCAGCCACGACCGCACTCGCAGCTCGACATGTTTCCCTTCGAAAGGGTGGCAAACTACAAATCGCCTGGCGGCAGGAACGGCGAGCCAATGCAGCCTCGACGGAAAGAGAGGGGCCACATAAAGGAGAACGTCTACATCTGACGGCAGACGGGGCGAGGCACCGTCCATATGTCCTACTGTGACGGTGCCAATGGACTCCGGATCAAGCTCACCTTCGATCCAGCGCCCCAGAACGCCCGATTCCCTTTCATTTCCAGTGAGAACCCCAACGGTCTGGCCCGCCTTGACCGCATCTCTGGCTAGTTCTAGGATCATCTGAATCCGCCCAGGCATAGCGTTTTCAAGACGAGTGGCCCCCTCACGCACCGTCTCAATAATCTGCTGAAGCAATTTCTCGACGTCACCTCGCCACGGCTTTATCCCGCTAGCAATCTCAAGCCAACGTTCTATCGTGCGAATCGCAAATCGACCACCGCGAGACGCGGAGAGCGCAGCCCTTTCCGCTACGCAATAAGGGACGTTTAGACTACGAAAGCCGCGTTCAATGGCACGTAGAGCTGCCATCTGTTCAGTTGTAGCGCCCGAGTCGTGCCTCAGTTGGCAAAACGAGTAGATCAGAAAGCTAAGACGTTTCACGAATGCATCCATCACCGTATCCCGTGCGGACAGAACGGTGACGGGATGCCAAACGGAATCGGCTTGCAAACGACAGTCTCCCGATCGCATGTTCCACTGATGCATCGGCAACCGTAGGCTCATCGAATCGCCAGTGTGCCCGATCGCGACAATTGGAACGCCCGGGAACCGGGCAATCAGATCTCGGACTAACGGCTCCGCGTTGTCACCGCAACCAGCCGCTGTCTTATCCACTACGAGGGCAAACGGCGATGAAATATTTCCAAGCCGCTCCACGACCTCCAGAAGATCACCATGCCCGCTTGCGAGCAAAGTGCGATGCCGCCGCTGTTCCTCCCGGCTATTACACCTCGAGAGAAGAACCGGGCGCAATGCACTTGACGTTGCGAAGCTCCGTAGCAGGATTGAAGGACGCCCAAATACGACCAGGTCAGTTCGGTCGGCTATCGTCAACGGATTCATCCAGGGCGAACGGACAAAACCCTGGTCCGCATCCACACGTAGTCGATGGAGATAAACACTTAGTCGCGTCACCATCTCCCGCGTTACCACGGGCATTCCGACTGCAATCGACGCGCCGTATCGCACACAGCGTCCTGTGGCCGCCCATGAACGAGATTCCGCGTCTTCGGGAGGAGCCAAACCTTCCTGCTGCCAAATCTTGGAATCGATAGAGAGCAGTTCCCGAGCGGCAACTGCCGGCCAGGAATCAACCATTAACTTCAGCCACGCGGGGAACCGGGCGGCTGTCACGTCGAAAGTTCCGCCGGTGCCATTTCGATAGCCTTCTGCAACGCGGCGGTGAATTTATACTTTACCTCCGCAAGCGAACTGACGCGGCTGCGAGTATCAACGGGGTCGATCACCCTCAATGCGAGCCACCACTCGACAACGGTAGCCGCCATTGAAACATCAAGCACTGTCCCGAAGTCTCCACTTTCGATCAACGACCTCACGTCCATAACCCTGAATCCGCGATGCAGGTCATATTCGTGCAGCAATTTTGCCAATGCCATGGACCAGGGCACGCTGGAGATGCCAGTTTGTTGGACAAAGAGCGCAAAATCCTTGCTTGATATCTCGTCCAGCTTCCTGAAGTCCTTGAGTTCACCAAGGCTTGAAGCACTCCTCTTCTTCTTTCGCACTTCCGCGAGCACTTCCACGAAGCGGATAAGCGGCGCGTACCAACCCTCCGTCGCCTCCAGCAACTGGGTTCCCTCGCTGTGCGTAAACATCATCCCTTGCTGATCCAGCAGTCCCTGACAGGCGTGCCGCGTCCATCTCTGCAACTGGATGATCCCACCCAGGTCGCTTGGAATTGCTGTGTGTGAGGGGTTTGACAGCCACAGCCACATCGCACGCGGTTCCAACAGGAAAATCACGCGCACACGATGTTTGACCCGTGTCGCAGCAGAAGCCTTTGTTAGGGCCACGTCAAGAAGATCCGTCAAGACCGAAATAGATTTGCCTATCACGATTGGTACCAGCACGACGATCGGAGTGGAATCGGAGCGCGCAATCGCATCGTTTAGATAGTCATCGAAGACGCTCAACCCAGACGTCTCAGGCCGGATCATCACTCGCACATCGTATTTCCCAAGCGCTCTGCCACTTTCGAACTCGTTCATCGCGCTAAAGGCGCCGCGCATCGAGTCAATTTCGAGACCGAGGGCGGCGGACCCCATGATCAAACCGACCGAATAACGAGGTGCACCAGTTGCGGGACGCGCCTGCAGTACCATTTTTTCGTCTGCTAACGAAAGCGGAGATATAAATGCGGTTGACGTAGTGGGGTGACAGGTCAGAGAGTCGGAGACGTCGTTTTCCACATCAGAAGCCGCCAGCAACAGCTTGTGCTCGACGTCACCCGGAGACCCGACCAGTTGCAGAATCGATTGATTGCGCAACGCATACTGACGCGGGCTAGCCTGGACCGTTTTCAGCACACCGAGACCGCCCAACTCTTCGAGCAGAGCTTCAAACCCGGACTCGCTCATCCCTTGGAATTGATCGGGAGCCCAAAGCCTTGCCACATCAAGCGCCTGCTTCACGCTGAAGCTGGAAATGCTGCGACCGTGTTTTTCAATAAGCCCGTACACGATGAGCATGTATCGCTTATCGAGATGCAAGGTCATATCGAAACGGTCACGGCAAAGTTTTTGAACTGACGAATCAGACTCGACACTGTCGAGGTCGATATCGTTGACTTCCACGCTACCCACACTGACGGCACGGCGACTCGACAGAAGCCGGATCAGTTCAGCGCAATAGATATGCAACAGCCCCGGATGCCGGTTCGTGAAGGCCATTACCCGATCTACCAGCGTCGGGTTTGCAAAGCGGTAGCCGAGAGCCGCGAGAGGAAATTGGATGAGGCGACGCGCGTCCACTGCGCGCATGATTGTCACATGCAAAGGGCGCCCTAGCTGCTCGAGCGGCACGTTGGGAAGACTTTGGAAGCGGTTGACGTTTTGCAATCCCGCAATGACCACCTTGAACCGGTGCACCGTGTCGTTAACCAGACCCGCCAAACTACGAAATAGCGGGAAATCCCGGTTCGCATCCGTATTCAGGATTGGATCAATCTCGTCAAGGCAGACGAGCACGCTAAATTTGCCTGGACGCGAGAACTCCTCGGATATCTGTTGCTGAGCAGACGTCTTGTGGGGGTTTCGCGTCATGACGCCGCGCTGGATAAGCCGCTCCAGGATGAGCGCAAAGACCCTCTCAGTGATGTCTCCGCCTTCCCGATGTTCCGCGAGCTCCAGGCCACCGTCCATCCGGATAAAGAACGCGACGTGGTTGGGCGACAGATTTTCGAATTCCTTTGCCGCAGAATGCAGCAGCGTCGTCTTTCCAAGTTGGCGCCCCCCATACACAAGAGCCGGCCCACGGGTGCTAGCGAGTTCGACCGCATCCCCTTCTCTGCCGAAGCGCATTTCAGGCGGTGCCGGTAGGCGGGTATCCCCTGCGTGATAGGGCATGTAGTAAGTCCACGGAGCCGCCACCCGAAAAAAGGTCTCAAGAATACGGTGCTCCGACACCGTTGCCAGATAGGACAACACAACGGGGTCTAGCAAAAAGACAGCACATTTTCTTTCTTTACAGAAAGTCGCCAAGGCATTGCGATCAGCGCAGTCCAGCGGCGTCCCAACAAGCAATAGCGCGAACGATGGCGCCCCGTCCTGCTCGATTGCGCTCCTGAATCCGCTAAAACTCCACTCACCGACGAGGTAAATGAGATTCAGCGACACATAGTCTCTGTTATCGAATAATGGGAAAGCCTTCGGCATGGCCGGACGATCCACCTCGAGCGTCAGCCTGCGAAACTCACCCTGGTTCGAAAACTCATAGCGCTCCCACTGCCCTGAATTTGCCGATTTCGCGATAGGAAAGCCGATGAACTGAAGAACCTTGGAGATTGAGTTGTATGTCTGGAGGTCAAGCGCCGGCTTCCGCAGCTTAGCTGCGCCGGTTTTCCTTTGCTCAACAAGAGCTTCCATCGCCGCCTTGAAATCGTGCTGACGAAGGTTGTATTGCAAGCCGCCGGGCATCTCTTCGATGACCTTGGCACCGGCCTCACGGGGATTGGCAACCGTTCGGAGCACATCAGCCAGAATTTTCTCGACTGCAAGGAAACCTAGCAAATCGGCATTCTCGTCGAGCGGTACGTCTCTGACAGGTTCACCACGGTCAACGTGATTCTGAAGTTGATCTAGCAGTTCCCGAACCACTGTCAAACTGAAATCGGACAGGGCATTCCGCACCCTCGTTTCCCAGACCTCCGGGACGGCATCTGGGCCGAGCTTGATGCGAATTGCCGTCAATGAACTGCTCAACTCTGTTTCCAGCTTGCTTGCCTGCGCGGCCATGACTGTTTCCAGACTGGCACACAGTGACTCGACTCGATCACTAATGGGCGTTGCACTGCCAAAAGTGGGCAAAGCAGCCAGTTCTTCAGCACTTGCGTCAGCGGAGGCAAGGAAATACTGATGCCGACTTTCGTCAATAACGTCCGCCATGAACGCTTGCCCGGAAAGCGTCCTGAGACGTTCGATCGACTGCCTGACAGCAAGCAATGCACCATCGATTTCCCGGCGCACTTCTTTCAAGTCCTGCTCCAATTGCTCGCCCTCGGACGAACGCTCGGAGAGCAGAAGCATTTGCAGGCGATACGCCTTCCGTGCGGCTGCGAGCTCGGTCATGTCAACAAGCCAGTGCGTCGCAGGAAAGCGGGCCGCAAAGTGCTCGATCCTCAGCTTGGGGCTGCTGCCCACCTCTTCCAGATCGAGGAGCTCGCGAGGAACCGCGAAAGTAGCTTCCGTCTGGCCATACCGCCACTGAAGACGCGTTTCGCCTTGAATTGCACCCAGCAGCCGGTTCAACACACTGCATAGGAGCGCCCGACCAGCGCGATGCTCGAGATCGATCTGTTGCTCAGCGTCGGTCAACATTGCAATCGAGTGTGTCAGTTGAGTTCGCCAACGCTCGAGAAAAAGTCCGACATCGCGAGACCGAACATCCCGAGGGGTCACTTCAATGAGCCACGCGCGGGCGATGGCAACAAGCTCTTCAATCTGTCGTTCAAAGATTCGATACGCGCTGCTGTCAATCTGCTCCTGGTGCGGGTAATCGGCCCGCACAGACGCTGCAAGCCTGTCAAGCAGGTCACGTGACGCGAGCGGTACATCGAAGCTCCGGGCAAAGGCGCGTACGTCCTCCGCGTTACCCTTCTCTCCCTTGCGAATTGCAGCTATAGCAGCCGCTATCGTGGGCTCTTCAATGCACCGCTTTAACGCGAGCCTCAATGTGTGCCAGAGGTTCGTTCTCTGTTCATTGCGGTCTACCCAGGCGTTCAGTTCGTTTCGTACCTGCTCCGATGCACGCCCCGCTTCCTCCACGCTAACATTGCGAAGCAACTCCCAGTCGACTCGGCCGCCGCGGGTAGTGAACTCAACCGTACTCTCGAACAGCTGGCCCAACGGCCCATCAAAATGCCCTATGATTTGCTTCAATAAGGTTGGCGCCAGCGTTTCGTTTCCGGCGAACAGGGCAGTCTGAAAAGTCGCCGCAGCCAGGAGGTAGGGAACAATCTTGCCCGATGGTTTGCGTTCCAGCTGCTCATCAATCTCGCGCGAATTGACCAGATTGAATTCCCGCTGCATCTGGCCAAGAGTCTCCTGGTCCTTCGGCCAGACGTTCATCCCAAAATAAGCCAGTCTGAAAAGCGAAGAATCTATAACTGCACCATCGACAAGCGTGCACTCACCAGCATCCCTGAGCACCTGAGCAGCGACATTCAGATGCCCTATCTCCAACCAGTGCAGCGCAATCGCCTCAGCCAATATCGCGGGCACTTCTGAGTACTGTTCCGCCGCAACTACGTAGGCTTTCAACGCATCGGTCGAGGAGCCGGTAAAGTCAAGATGCTTAATCGCGTCGTACACCGTCGCCGTCCTGACCGAAGTATCCTCCGCCGACTCAACCGTAGTCTCCCCGGTTGCGTACATATCTGGAAGGGGAACTGCCTGCTGATCCAGCGACGGAAAGACCACCAGTTGCATTTCATCGGGTGGGATCGGGTTGCCGTCAGGATCTTCTTTGGTCGCAACCTCGGGAGACTGGTCACCAGTCATCTCAACATCGCCGGCAGGTGTCAATTCTGCGTTAGATCTATCGTCCGACGTCGTTTCCACCTCGACGGACGCCGCCGGCGATTGTTCGATTATAGGATCGGCCAAGCCGGATTCGGCAAACACTGCGGCGCGCGTGCGGACAAATTCATCAAGTGCTCGCAGAGCCCGAGCGCTTATGCGATCCGTGACGAGGGGCACAACACAATCGTCCTGACTCGCCTCTTCGGCATCCTCCAGCGTTTTGTCTTCCGGTAGGAGAGACGCTACGGCTTCGACAAAAATCCTTTCCAGCTCCGATGATTTTTCATCTCTGTCGGCGCGAATTTGGTTAATTCTCGACTTGAGCGCCGGCTTGGCGGTCAGCTTTGCCGCCTTTAGCTCGATTTCGAGCTCACCAACCACCGCAGTCAGCGTCGCGATTTCCGCTCGCGTTGCATCGAAACTACCAACCTGCTCGGGCAGTCGGCGCTCCCGGTCCTTCAGTGCGTTCGCATACCACGCCTCAGGCATTTCCAACTCAAGCGCAGCAATCACAGCGGCTCTCCACAACCGCTCGAGTCCGGTCACCAATGGGGCAAACTCGCTGTCACTCAGATGTACCGGATCCAGAAGTTCGATAAATGCGTAACAAAAGTCGGAGACAAGATGATCGGCCTCATCCAGAGAGATTCTCTCAGCGAGGGCCAGCAACCTTTCGAGATGAGTGTCTATCAGCGCCCTGATCTGACGTGCTGACTCTCCATCTGAACTCGTCACTGCGCCGATAGCGATTTCGCCGATTCGTGTGTAAAGCTCGCCCAATGACTCCAGCGGCCTATGGTCTCGGAGAATCTCCGGCATTGTAGTAACCGCGCCTCCATCCGATTCCGGTGCTCGATCTACCGCATCTGGCATGGTGTCTCCGACCGCCCCACGCGCATCCTCCACAAATTTTGACCTCGTCGACGGTCGGGAACCAAGAACCGCCCCATAGAATTTCAGAAGACCAGGCTCGACCGCGACAGCATCTTCAAGCGCTCTCTTACCAAACAACGTAAATCCAGCAAACATCACGTCCGCTAACTCGCGCTGCCGCTCTGGGGACTGCTTTGCCCACTCGCGTAACTCCTCAACACCCTTCAGGTAACTTTCGAGTGCGGAACGCCCGACGATCTCGAGGTCACTACGCCGCTTGATTTCACTGGGCGTCTTGGGAATCTCAGATTTGGTGACCTTTTTGTATTCCGCAATGAAGTGCGTGGCCACATCCTCCGGCAAACTTTGAACCCGCGACAAATCTTGATGGCCCCGAAGGTGCCAACCGGCGTCAAATTTCGACAACACGTGTGCCTCCCAACTCGCACGTGCATCGCCCTCGAGCAAGATGTCCGTTTCAAGTTGCCTGTAATGAGAGGAGACGACAGTAAATCCAACCGCACGCATCCGCCGGGACATATGGGCATCAAAAAGCTTTCGGTCGTTCCGTACCTTGCGCGGCAGGCGCAATCTCGACATCAGATGTGGCCAGGACGGCTGGCCCGCGTCGTCGATATACCAATAGTCGGGCAACCCGGTCGTTTGATCGCTAAATTTGCTTAAATCAGTTTGCTGCATGAGGCATCCTGTACACATACGTAGGCATATCTGCGACCACTAAATCGTCCGGTTGCGGGTGGCGAAATCGTGGACGTCGGCAAAACGTGAAGACCGTAAATTCGTCGCGGCACGGAAAAAGCTAATGCGGCGCCTCGCCAGGCGTCTTGTCTGCACGAAGGAAGGGTGGCGGTGGAGGATGAAACCAACACCGTGCTGCACTGGGCAGGGAGATGATTTGTAAATCAGAGCAGCGGTACGAACGGGAAAGCCACCACGGCCGAACCCGGTTTCGCCGCGACGTGAGGCGGAATAAGCACCTATGCGCTAGCCGGCAAGACGCGACCTGGCAAACTAGGGACGAACATAATGTCGGCCCGGTCGGAGAGATATCCGTCCTGAGCCGGCTCATTCCAGATTGGCGGCTGAAGGCGCCATTCATTAATGTCCCCGGTATGGCAATCGTGCGTCCGTTATGCGTAGTCGGAGACTTACAGCAGTCGCGGACGCTCTCTCATGGTTTATTTAAGAGTGCATCATCATGCGCGCCGAGAATTTGTAAGCTTTAACCCGGCCGGTCAATTATTACGCCTACCCGAGGCTCCTGCAACAATTTCCGATAGCCTCGCCGAACGATCCATGCTCTGGACGTCCACGCGCGCGCAGCCCTACAAGCCGCCGACAGGAAAGCCCGGCAACATTCCTTGGTATCGGCATAAGTCGATTCTTTCTTTAGGGTTACGGCATGTTCCATGAGCGAAATTTTATGCGTTTCACATCAAACTTTCATATCCGCTCGGTTACGTAAAGGAGTGCCGAAAGCAACAGAAAGCACACTGATGAGCGACAATGGCAACGCATAGTGGCTCGTACGCATCGTTAATAAGTGCACGGAGATGAGAATGGGCACCTTGAAGAAGGCTATGGTCAACTGCAAGATGCTACGGTCGATTCTTTCGGAGGCCGGCCTCGCCAATGCGCAAGCAATCCGACATAGGTAGGGTTGACAAACACATCCGGAGAACGCCGCAGATGCTCCAGAAAACGTATGTGACAGCCATTTTCAGACGACTGCGCTTGCCGTTTTGGCCGCCCTCGCAATCCATCATCTTCTGCCGACACCGCATCTGAGGGTTAGGCAGCCGCAACCAGCTGACCGACCCCTTGCATCTTGCGTGTTTTGGCTTTTGCAAAAAGGTCAACCGACATAGAACGCGTTCACTAGAATGGCGCAAAAAAGCTCGCGAGGAATTCGGCGATCCAATGGATTGAAGTGGCGTTACGCACGCACGACGCCCAACCCATCATCGAAGCGGCGCTGCGTCGGCTACGCTAGCAGCCCCCTACATGTGCACTCGACCGACCGCCTTCCGCCCGCGAGATCGGGCGAGACGATGATGCAGGAAGCCGCGGTCCCGCGACTCAATCCCGTGAACATCCGCAACCCGCCATATTGCTGACGAAGAAGATAGCCTCGTCGACCGGTTGAATCCAAGCCGATGAAGGAGCATTCGTCTTTGACAATCGGATGGCCGATTACGGGGCGGACCCCGACACCTGAATGTGGGACCGACGACGCATGTGATTGCCGGGTTGTGGCCACGTACTGCCCGTCGCTGCCAACAAAGCCGGGTCCCGGTCGGCGATCAATGTTGACGAATAACCACCCAGACCCATAAGACGCCTCCCGACGCTCACGCGTAGGGACCGGGCTTTCGCGCTACGCGTCGAGCCGCGTTCCGCGTCTCGCCCCTGTCGGGCATCAATCCCTGGCGCAGCAGTCAACCCCGTCACCTTCTACCCGAGCGCGTGGCCGGCACGGCCACGCAGCCGCGCCTGCCGCGCGGCATCCCTACCCGGTCAACCCGATGCATGGCATGCACCAGGCTCCCAGGTTCCCGCCCTTGACCCGCAACGGTAGCCGATAGCGGGCGGGCATCAAGGGGCAAGGGACCGTGTTGCCCGCACCCCTCCCTCGCCTTTTTCCTTGACCCCCGCCCGCTATCGGCTCCTCAAGTCGCACGGGCGGAAACCAGGGAGCCTGGCGGCGGCAAAGCCAACCCCGGGTTCCACCGGGAGGTGTCCAGCCGCAACGGCAAGACACATCCCCTCGCCCGGTTCAGGTCCTCAACCCTTCTGCTGTGGAGACTACCATGCAACTCGCTTCCTCCTTCCGTTACGGCTCCCCGATGCTTCGCGCAGATTCGCCCCTGTCGGACGATCAGATCCGCCGTGTTGCCCCGTCCATCTTCGCGGACGGCAAGCACCAAAGCCGCTCGGAGCGCTACACCTATATTCCAACCATCGACGTGCTGCGCGGCCTGCGTAACGAAGGCTTCCAGCCATTCATGGTCTGCCAGACCCGTGTGCGGCACGACGACCGCCGCGAGTACACGAAGCACATGCTGCGGCTTCGCCATGCCGACCAGATAACCGGCAACGAAGCCAACGAAATCGTGCTGCTGAACTCGCACGACGGCACGAGCAGCTACCAGATGCTCGCGGGCATGCTGCGCTTTGTCTGCCAGAACGGCATGGTCGCAGGCGACAACCTGGCCGATATCCGCGTGCCGCACAAGGGCAACGTCGTCCAGAACGTCATCAATGGCGCATTCGACGTGCTCGACGGTTTCAACCTGATCCACGAGCAGAAGGAAGGCATGCGCGACGCCACGCTCGACCGCGACGAACAGCATGCGTTCGCCCGCTCCGCGCTCGCATTGCGCTATGACCCGACCGACGCCGAGACCCCCGCCCCGATCACCGAAAGCCAGTTACTCGCCCCACGCCGCTTCGAGGATCGTCACGATGACCTCTGGACGGTCTTCAACCGCGTGCAGGAAAACCTCACCAAGGGTGGCCTGCATGGACGCTCGCGCACCGGCCGTTCGATGTCCACGCGCCCCATCACTGGCATCGACCAGAACGTGAAGCTCAATCGCGCCCTCTGGATGCTCGCTGACGCGATGCGCCAGATGAAGGCGTAAGCACGGCAGGGGTAGCACCCGCCGCCCCGCTCCATATCATTCTATCAGGACTCCTATCCGGGTAGGTTCCTGACGAAATCTGGCAACACTGTGACCCGGAACTTTCCTTCCCACTTTCTGGAGTCAATCATGCAATCCCATGAAGTCGAGACAACCGCCACCACGGCGGACGCCTCCGAAATCACACCGGTACTCGAAACCTGCTTCGGTAACGAGCAGCCGGTCGTAACTGTGCCGTATTCCAGCCTGTGTCCTTCACCGCTCAATGCTCGCACCGCACCGCTCACGGGTATTCCAGCCCTTGCAGTCAGCATCCGCGCAAAGGGGCTGCTGCAGAACCTCATCGTCCACGAGATGAAAGGCTCGCGCAGCAAGCAGCGCAAATACGGTGTTTGTGCGGGCCAGCGTCGCGAGGCCGCGCTCGACCTGCTGTTCGGGCAGAAAAAAATCGCCGCCGACTATCCGGTTCCCGTGCGGATCGTCAGCGAAGGCGAAGCGCTCGCCATTTCGCTGATCGAGAACAGCGAGCGCGAAGGACTCGATCCGTTCGACGTGCTGCGGTCGTATCGGTTGCTCGCCGAAGAAGGCCGCAGCGTCGATTACATCGCCGCGCTGTTTTCTGCCACGCCGATCACGGTCAAACGACGCATGAAGCTCGCCAACGTATCAGGCAGGCTGCTCGGGCTGCTGCGTGAGGACGCGATCACGCTCGACCAGCTTGCCGCACTCGCGCTCGCAGACGACCACGAGACGCAGGAACACATCTGGTTCGATGCGAACGACTGGCAGCGCCAACCCAACTACCTGCGGCAGGCCATCACGCGCGCCGAGATAGACGCGAGCCGCAGCCGTCTCGTGCGTTTCATTGATCTGTCCGCCTATGAAGCAGCAGGTGGATACGTGCGTCGCGACCTGTTCAGTGACGATCAGAACGCGGGCTATATTGCCCACGCCGAACTGCTTCAGCGCCTCGTCGCGCGGAAGCTCGATGCAGCGGCGGAAGAAGTCCGTGCCGAGGGATGGGGCTGGACCGAAACCCGCGTCGAACGCGACTTTCTGGAACTGAACCGTCACGGCAGGCTGCGTCCGGTCCAGCGCCCCTACACGGAGGACGAGCAGCGCGACATGGATTGCCTCACCGCGCAACAGGACGAACTCGCCGAAAAGCTCGAAGCACTGTCGGAGGACGACGACGATGCTTACGGGGAAGCCGACCGCCTCAATGAGGAAATCGAACGCGTCAGTGCCGCGCTCCTCGCGCTCGAAAGCCGCGCGGAGGTGTGGGACGCGCAGCAGATGGGCGAAGCGGGTGCGTTCGTGATCGTCGGCCCGCAGGGTGAACTGCTCATCGAGCGTGGCCTGGTGCGGCGCGAGAACAGCGCAGCGCTCGACGCGGCAGGCGCGACCGTCACCGGCACGACGGAAGCCGAAGCGCCGGACATGTCAGGCTCGCCGGCACCGAAGGTCAGGCCCGTCCATAGCGCGAAACTCTGCCAGCGGCTCACTGCGCACCGCACCGCCGCCATCCGTGCGGAACTGGTCGAGCAGCCTTCCGTCGCCCTCGCGGCGCTCCTGCGGCAACTGATTCCGCAGGCCCTGCCAGAGCATTACGGCCACACGTCCGCGCGGGACTGTCTGCCACTTTCCGGCGAAAACAACCACGACAGGCTGCTGCGGGCAGCGGACGACCTCCCCGCCAGCCCCGCGTGGAACGCCATCGAGACGCAGCGCGCACGCTGGATCGCGGAACTGCCTGCGAAATGCACCGACCTGCTGCCGTGGCTGATGCAGCAGGACCCCGGCACGACTCTGCTCGATCTGCTCGCGTTCTGCACCGGCACCCTGCTCGATGGCATTGAGAGCGAGGAAAAGCCTCACGCGATCAATGCGCTGGCGGGCGTGCTGAACCTCGACATGACCCGGTACTGGACACCGACCCGCGCTACGTATTTCGATCACGTCAGCAAGGCGCGCATCGCGGAAGTCGTGTCCGCAGCTGTGTCCCCAAAGGTTGCCGCCGACCTCGGGAAGATGAAGAAGGCCGACGCCGCTGCGGCCGCCGAACTGCGGCTCGCAAAAGCCGCATGGCTCCCGGAAGTACTCACCGATCGGGAAACACCGGCCACGCCTTCGTGGGAAAGCCGCGACGACGAGCATGGGGACAACGACGCGGATACAGGAGACGGTACAGGCGAAACGCCGGAAAGCGAGGACGACGAAGCGCGACCGGACGCCGGGAACGGCACCGAACACGTCAACGATATGCCTCCCGATGCAGCGCGCGCTTCCGGCACAGGTAAGGCTTTGGCGCCGTGGCCTTTCCCGACCGCTGGGAGCATGAACAGCGCACAACCCGGCCCGCTGGCGAAATAGCCTCGCCCCGAACACGGGGCGAAGCAGGCGGCAGGCCCGTATCACTGCCGGCAGTTTACGTGAACCGGAGAATCCATCATGCCCAGACGTATCCGTATGGCCGTACTCGCGGCCAATGCCCAAGGCGCACCCGATTTCTATCTGGCCTTCGTCGCCGTCACCAACGAGCAGTACGACATCGGCGATCACTACGATCTGGCGCGCGCCCACGCCGAGGATGAAGGCTATCAATATCCGACGATCGCCTTCGATCAGAATGACGCGGCAGCACTCGCGCTTCGGCAGGTCCATGCATTCATGAACGGCGAAACCGACGAAACCTGATCGTAGCGGACAGGCTCTCCGCGTGTCCGCTACCGGTTCGCATATCCAGCCTGCGCGACATGCATGCCTGCCCACCAGCCGGCCCCCACCCCGGCTCCCATTATCAGGAGCAGAACAACGAGCGCGCCCCAGAATAAACGACGCAACACACGCACGGTGCCGTGCGCAGCCGTCTGTCCGGCGACCGCGATCTGCGCAACTGCACCGTCCAGCCGCTTCCGTTGTTCGCGCGCTGCGACAGCCGACACACCCACAAGCCGGTTACCCGCCGCGCGCGCAATCCGGTCTGCCGCGCGCTCCGCCAGTATCTTCAGCGACTGCTCGTTCAACGCAGCCAGCGTCACCCGGTAGCGCGCCTCGTGCTCGCGAGTCATGTCCTCGGCCAGCTTGATCGTCTCCCTGCAGCGAGCGAGCGCGTCACGGTGTTTGCTCATCAGTGCATCGGTCGCCGCCTCCGCTTCCCGGCGCACTGCGTCGAAACCGCCATCGCCCGCACGGCGGATACGCTCGGGCATCGCCTCGTAAAGCCGCGCGTAGTATTCGAGCACGGCAATGACTGACCACAACGCATCGTTGTCGCGCAGGTTGAGTGCCCCAGATATCCGGCGCATGCGCAGCAAGCTCATATCATCGGGCACTTCGCCCGCGACATCGAGAAACAGCCGGGCGAGCGCATCAGGCGACTTCGCCCGCCGGTTAGGCATTGGCCGTCACCCTGGCGAACATGTCGCTATACAGGGCACGCCAGCGCAGTAGTTCCGCCCGCTGGCCGATGTGCATCGTTTCGGCCGCCCTGCGGATCGACAGACGCTGACTGCGAAGCTCGTCGGCAACCCGATCCGCCAGATCGGGAAAATCCAGCGACTGGCCCTGCGCCTCGACAGCCTTACGAAGTTTCGACTCGCGGTACAGCGTGAACTTGTCCGGCGTACCGAAGTAGCCATTGCGCACAACGTGCGTGAGCGCATGCGGGAACGTCTCGCCAAATTCCATCAACAGTTCGAGACTGTCACGCTGCCGGTTGATAACCCACAGCACAACGAGACGCCGCGCCAGCTCATCCAGCGTACCGGCAAGTGTCCCACCATATTGCGCGACGCCCGTCTGACTACGTGCCGCCGTGTTGACGATGACCGTCGCATCACGGTGTGCATCGCAGAAATTGACGAAATCTATCCAGCCTCCTGCCTCGTCCAGATCACATGACGCGCATTCGACCTCGTCATGGACAGCCTTCATGACATCGGGATTGGACGTATCCGTCTCCACCAGTACGACATGGACATCTGAACGACGCAGATAATCGACCAGCGCCAGCGTGACGAAGCTCTTGCCGACACCGCCCTTGCTACCGCCGACCATATAGATGGGGTGATTTTCCGTTGCCATTTCATACCTCTACAGGTTTTCGGTATCCGGCCTGATCGGAAATCCGAGGAAGCCCTTTACCGGCGTGGATTCCGGCCTGGTTATTCCCCCATCCCTTTTCTTTTGTGACTCGGCTCGTGCATTGCCGGTATGCGACGACCTCGCCTGATTGGCTTTCTTCACGCGAGGCAATGCCGCATCAGTATTTTTTGTGACATGCCTTTCCGTCTGTGCAGGCCTGTCCTCTTTCTCTGCACGCTGCATCGCATATCGCAACGTGGCCGCACTGATTTCCACCCCATCCTGCGCGATCTGCTGGACGATTTCTTCCTGCGTGTAACCTTTCCTCTGTGCGCCAATGATTTGAGACTGCATGGATTTCATTGCATCGCGAACATTGACGCGATGCTCATGCGCGGGCTTTTCCGGCAGTGCATCGAGACGGCGCGCGGCGGCATCCCATTGCGCCTGGGTAAAGCTCTTCACCACTGGCATGATCCGCTCCGGCATGCTGCCTTCGCGCCATCTTGCTAAGGGGAATAACGCGCGTCAACCCCTGCAAACAGGCGTAAATCGAAGCAGTGGAACATGCTGGAACGACCAGGAATTTGGCAGAACAAAAACTTTTTTGCGCCGTCGCATGCTGGCAACGCGCAGGAATTGGCGCGCGCGAGGGTCGCGACAAGATCAAATTTCCGGTCGAGTGATCGCCTGATCTTTGCATTGGCACCAAACAGCATCTGGAATCCATCGCGCACATGCTGCGCCGGACAATCGCGAGATTTGATGCTACGTATCTGAACGATGCGATTCTTACTGCGCAATCTATGGGAGTTGTCCCATTCAAGTTGCGCGCGCGGCGTCACCCTCGTATGGGCAATCGACACAGTATCGGACATTTTTCTGCGCGATGTCCGATAGCCATGCTTTCGTATGCTGCGCCAGAACGTCCACCATCACGTTTTCAGCGAAACAACGTATTTGTGCGGGCAGGAGGACCTGCTCACGCGATACGCCGGTTTTCTCTACCAGGCCGGTTCATCTTGCTGCGCACGGTGCTTCGTTTTCCAGCGCGTGCGAACACGTTTTCTTGCGGCAGTAGTTCATCTATCTGCGCGGTCACGGTCAACCCCGCTCACGGGATTTGCGATCGGCAAATTCAAGAACATAAAAACAAGGGATGGCAGGATAGGCTACCGCCGGTTTTGGGCGTCATGCGCAACGCACTTCTACTAGATAAACATGGTCGTGATCTCAGTAACCTTGCGCTTCCTAACGAGCGCTCGCGCGTCGACCAGAATCCTGGGGCGTATTCCGCCAATGTGATCGATCAGATCAACGAGAATATGGCGAACTGTGTTCGAGGTCGCCAGAATAGCTCACCGCATGGAGCAAAGATGAGAGGCTGAGAAATTGTCACTGTTCTGCCATTTGGGGATTTTGCATAAAAGAAATTTATCAACAGGACTGGTATGTTTTGATCTGTTGCGTGCAACGAGCTTCTCGCTGGATTTCTGACCAACGCACGAGCCAATTAATGGTATCTTTGCCCGTTGCGTATTCTAGCGGGCGATCCCAGTGTTTCAACAATTGTTCGGTGCTGCGGTTCCGGCGGCGCTTCGTGGTCCGATGCTGGTCGACGATGTCGGGCTACCGCGGTTTTGGACCGCAGTCTGGTCGGTAATGTCGGCCGCGCAACTGGCGTATTCCACGCATACGAAGAAGCTGCGATATCTGGAGGATCTGTATCAGCATGCAGATAATCTCCGCGGCCCGAATGCTCTGGACAACGCGCTGACCGAGCTCGACGACGGTGTGCTGGCCCAGATTCTTGAATCGTGGTTCGTTTCTATTTGAAATCAGCCGGTGGTAACGGGTGCCGACGAAAAGCGCTGGCAAACCGGGTTTGGTTTTGTGATGGATGTCGTCGACCGGTTATCGAAGAGCGAGGCCGCTGATGATCGGCTTCAGCGCGTCGAGCAGCGATTGCACAGGCTATCTGCGCTTTATAGCCAGCTTCACGTTCGCCGGGATAATTCGGTTGAGACGGTTCGCTCGTTGCCAGCGAGTGTTGTTGAAGCACTGTATGCGATGCTTGACCCGGAATCTCCACAGAATCCGTTCAGGCGTGACAGGACACGTTGGCGCGTCTTCGTCGCATTTGTGCTGATGCCGCATCAGGGCTTGCGCCGCGGCGAAGTTCTGTTGCTTCCGGCCGACGCCGTCAAAAGTGCCTACGATCACAAGCAACAGCGGGCGCGTCACTGGCTCAATGTGCAGGAAAACGAATACGAGGACACGGAAGTCGACTCCCGCTATTCAAAGCCCAGCATCAAGAATGTGCACTCGATTCGCCAGGTGCCCGTCAGCGAGTTGACAGCAAGCGTTGTGCAAGGATACGTCGAAAACTATCGGGGCCGTCCCGATCACTCGTTCCTGCTGAACGCACAGAGCGACGCTCCGCTGTCGACGGAAACACTGACAAAGGTATTTGCACAGATTACGCGCTGCTTGCCGGTCGAGGTGCTAATGGACTTGAAGGCCCGGACTGGCAAGGATGCAGTCACGCCGCACGATCTGCGCCACACGTGTGCCGTAGTCCGGCTCCATCAGTTGCTGGAGCACGGCGATGCAATGAATGAAGCCCTCCAGAAGCTACGGACATTCTTTAGCTGATCCAAGACATCGACCATGCCGTCCCGGTATGCGCGCGCCGTGTTCGAGGATCGATTGGCGGGTGTCTGGAATGACGCCTTCGACGACCGGATTGCCCTGCTTCGGGCTTTGCCTAGGGAGATCTGATATGGGCGGCAAGCCACCAATCCAGTCGGACCTGTTTCCGGCGTATGTTCCCGCCGATGATGTCATTGATCAGGTTGTAGCGGCACTACCGATGCTGCCGCCGGTCATCCGCTATTACGACGACTTCGATGATGTGCAGCACTCGATCCGGGACCCGGCCGGCCAAAATGGTCTTTGAACTGGCAATCACCGGCCGGACGATCAGGGTCGACTTCACGTGGTTTGTGACCAATCACGCCCTGCTGTTGAAACACGTCTTCCTGTTCCTGCTCGGCGAAGATCTCAGCGTATCGACTGCGGCAAACTATCTGATCGCTGCGCCACATTTAGCGCTCGCCGATATCATTGAAATCGTTCGTGCCGGTCCTATCGGTATTGCGACTGTCTGGGCCAGACTGTGTGTGCGCGAGATGCCTCTTTCGGCGTATATCCTCGTGAAAGCGCTGCTGCGACTCCTATGTCGCCATCGATTGCGAGGCTGGGCCGATACCTACGATACCTACATCACTACCACCCTTCCCTTGCTTGCCCGGGATGCTTACGCGGGGGTCCGCTCTGGTGATGTGTTCCTGAGCGCGGAAGAAGAGGCAGCAATTGTTCGCTATCTGGATGAAATGGTTGTGGCGCTGAGTCGACCACAGTCCCGTCATACGAAGTTATTTGCGACGCAGGGATGTTGCTGTGCGCTTACCAGTTCGCCATGCGCCCGATCCAGATTGCGATGCTGAGCATGCGAAATGTACGTATCTGGCAGGATGCACCGGATGGACCGCCGACGGTGCATTTAACCTTCCTTATGGCCAAACAGAAAAGCAACTCGAAAAGAAAACCGCTTACGCGTCGGGTCAAGCGTGAATGGTCACCGATGTTCGTTGCGATCGATACATGGCGGAAAGCCGAAGGTATGGCGAGTTCTGCTCGCTTCTTTGCGGTCGACTCCAACTACGAAGCGGGCGCGCGAATTGCCTCGCTCGTGAGGCGGTTGATCGACTCTGGCGACCTCGGTACGGCCACTGATCTGCGGCATACCGCAGCCCAGCGGCTTGTTGACGCCGGCGCGAGCCACGAAGAGCTCGCCGAGTTCATGGGACATTCATACGTCCAGACCGGACTGGTGTACTTCCGGACGTCGGCCTCCCATGCGGAACGGGTCAACCACGCGCTTGGCGCATCGGACATCTATCGGAGGGTGGCGAAGATTGCGCACGACCGCTTCATCTCCCCGGAAGAGCTCACCCATCTCAAGGGTGACCAGCAGATCGCTGGCGTACCTCACGGCATTCCGATTGCGGGTATCGGTGGATGTTCTTCTGGCCAGCCTGTGTGCCCGTATAACCCGGTCACGTCTTGCTATGGATGCAGGAAGTTCATGCCGTTGCATGACAAGGTGATACACGAGAGCGTGCTCGCCTCAATGCGGGAGGTGGTCGCGTTCTTCGAACAGTGCTCCCGCGGCGACACCCACTCGCAGCCCTATCTCCAGTTGCAACGCACGATTGCCGAAATACAGACGGTCATCGACGAATTGGAGGGTGAAGGTCTATGACCCCCCACTACTCCGCACTCATTGATCTGGGCAAGGCGCTCGCCCAGGAAAAAGGGTTGCAATGGGACATGCCCCTCGACGAGACAGGCGCTGCGTCCGACGGCGTTGGCTGGAACTTGACGATCATCGCAGGCGATGTACCGCCTCCGACCCACTACCTGCGAGACCTTGGTACGGAAGTGAAGGCGCTGGCGATGGTCAACTCGGAGCGGGCTAAGCAGGGACTGGCACCGCTGGCCAAGCGGCCGCTGTCGGCTGCATGGCAGGATTTGGTCAAGGCGACCGTCGCCGAGCAGCTGCTGTTCAGGCGCAATACCACAGGATACGTGGCACAGTGCATAGCTCGCCCACTGCGGATCATTGCCAAGTGCGTGGATCGGCAGTCGTGGGAACTGACCGCCGACGACTTGCGCGCTGCTATCCGTACTGGAAGCGCGATTCAGGCACCGGCAAGCTCGGTGATCTGATCGCCGAGATCGTCAAAATGGTATTTGATGCCCAGCATATCTGCGATGCCGGTCCGCTCTACCCCGCACTTGCCGTTCCCCGCATGAAAGGCAAAAGTGCGATAAAGGCTAAACATACATGGTCGCCGGATAAGCTTCGCGACGCGACGATCTCGAGGCCCGTAAGCGTAGCGAGCGTCTTCCGGAGCGCCGGGCGTTCTGGGAACTGACGCGCATCGTGATGACTGAAAAGCCGCGCACATTCATGGACGAACTGCGCTTTGCAGCGTTGCGCACAATGATCATTACGGGAATGCGGTCGGGTGAAGCTGCGCTTTTACCCGTTGACTGGAAGCGGGAACGAACGTACCTCGATTCAAAAGGCCGCCCTGCCGGAGAGTCCGGTGGGATCTCAACGTCATTGATGGTTCGTCACTTCGCAGAAAAGCAGCAGGAGGAAGAAACGGACAGTCTGGTCCTGCGTGAAGAAACCCAGCCGGTGCCAGAGATGTTCCGGACGCTGCTGACAGAGACCCTTGACCACGTGGCTAGGATCACGGAACCCCTGCGCGCGACGCTTAGGCTGCAATGCGAATCGGGTCGGCTTCTGCCGTGGTACGCGGTGAATAGTGTCGTGCCCTTAATCGAAATATATACCCGCCTCATGGGCAATCCGTTCTGGCTGAACATTGAACGGGGCCGTTCATCGAGCGCTATCGGGAAAGCTTCGACCCATCGGTGCTTGTCGATCTACACACGTACCAACTGACGAGGAAAAAAGATGGGCTGAATGGGCTCGACATGGCGGTATACCAGTTTGGCAAGAGACTGCTGGACAAGATGCGAGACGGTAAAATCGCGTTGCGCTTCCGACATGCAAACGGTTCGGCAATCGCTCCAACGAGCAACAGTGGATGGCCCACCGAGCGCATGACCTGGCACGACACGTACGTGCACGTCGGCGAGTTCGAGGAGCACATCCGGCTCACGACGCCAACGAAGGTGTCTGACACCACGTCTTTACCGCTGGCAATTGGTTCCGTTCAGCCATACGAGCTTCTGTTCGTGCAGCCAAAGCGTTCACTCGCAGAAGAGCGCAATGAGCTGCTCTGTGACGTCAATCGCTACATGTGTGTCCGCCGTCCAGGTTCCGACCTGATTCAGTTGGCGCTCGGCGAGCATTCAACCTGCGAAACCGTGTTTGAAAAATACGGGCAAACCGACGAGGATCGTGCGCTGCGGATGGAGTCGCACATGTTGCGTCATCTGCAAAACACCGACCTGTTCCGGCTCGGCGTCGCCGACACCATCATCTCGAAGCGCTTCAACCGGCGCAGCGTCGCACAGAGTTATGAGTACGATCATCGCAGCCTCGCAGAAGATCTGGACCAGATCGAGATCCCCCAGGACATCGAGATCATGCTCGGTGAAAAAGCCAGCACGGTCGCCAGGCCCATCAAGGGCGGCAAGGCCAACGACCCGATCGTGGACGCGTTCAGGCGCGTCCAGGCAACAGAGGGCGACACTGCCGCGTACGAATACTTGCGCGCCGAGGCCGATGGCTTCCATGCCACACCCTATGGGTATTGCCTGAATTCATTTACGGTCGATCCCTGTCCCAAACATCTCGAGTGCTTCGAGGACTGCCGCCATCTGTCTGCCACCGATCTGCCGGAGAACCGGCGGAACCTGATCCGGCTTGAGGGCAAGTTCAAGCTTGCCCTCGAATCGATCAAGGCCAGACCATCGACCAGCATCGGCTGGCAAAACCAGCTTGACCATGCAGAGAAACGACTGGCCGGCGTACAGAAGCTTCTTGCCACACCGGCGGGCGAACGCCCCTTCCCTGACGGCGTTGATCTGTCACGGCCCCGGCAACGCGGAGTACTTGATGACTAAAGCTAACGCGGCCACGCCGGCCAGCGACGACGACCAGATGCGCGAGATTCTCGAAACGCTGCTGGCTGAGGACGAAGATATCACCGCACGTGCTGTTGCCCGGTTGCACCCATCCATCAATGCGGCATCGGCGATCACCCGTAGCGAGTCCCGGAGCAAACTGCTCGCGGAGTATAAGCAACGGCAGACTGAGTACCGGCGCTGGCGAGGCCGTGTCGCGAAGTGGTCCAGCGCCGATACTGCGGCGTCACTCGCCGACAAGGACATCCGGATTGCGGAACTTGAAGCCACCGTGCAACTGCTTACCGCGTCGCATCTCGCCATGCTGCGTGTCGTCGGCGAACTCGGCGGCTTTAGCAAGTGGGCCAGGTTCTACGAGCAATACCGCGAGGCACGGGATAAACTCATTGAACTCGGGGCCGTTCCCGCTGCTACAGTGTCCCCGATGGAGCCCAACGGGTCAGGTAATGCCGGCGCCGACGAACCGCCCCAAAAAGCGTTGAGCTAGGCATTGGAGGGGCTGAACGATATGTGCGGCCATTGCGCCTCTTCCAAGATAGGTACCCACCGGAGTACTCTGGTCGCGTCCGTCCAAAGGCAACAAACGACCATGGCATCCCCTCACGCCACTCTGACCGTCACATTCGACGCGAACACACTTGAAGCGGTTGCTCGCCCCGAGCGCCGCGCTAGAGATCCGTTTCATGCAAGTTACGTTTCTATCCAGCGGGCGATAAAGGACGGATTCCTAAAAGGCTATTTCAGCCAGACGTACTGCACGCTGGAAGGCATTCAGGGCGAAGATCGCTCCGCCGTACTCGGCAAAACCCATGTTAGGACGTCCTCCAGGTCACCAGACAGGAATACGGTCAACATTCGCATCGAGATCAGGCGCCATCGGAAGCCCCTGCATATGGAACATAATGCTGCTCTGCAAGCCGTACTGCAACTTGGCATACGCGCCTTGAGGAGGCCAGCACGCATGGTCGATGGGCTGGTCATAAAAGATCCCGACAACACGATTTATGTGAACGAATCCGTCGAGCAAGTGATCAAGCATCGGGGCATCGCGAATGAAGTTGCTTCCGCGATCGAGAGCCGTGGTGTCGGGCGAGCGGTTGCACTTGAACTTGGACCGAAGTTCAATGAGCACGCTGGCGTGACGGGCGAGTTGTGGCTTCAAGGTCTTGCGCGAGCGAAATCGGACGAACTCCGGCTTGTAAGAAAGGCGAATGGTCTGATGGCGATGCCATTGCCTCGCACGTTGGTTATGGCATCGAGGTCTTCTGTACTAACGACTTGGGGCGAAGTGCAGGCGGCCCGTCCATTCTGAATGCCGAAAATCGCGCATGGTTGACGGAAACGTATGGTGTCGTGTTTGTAACGCCGACCGAACTCGCTCAATGTATCTGATTGCGGCGCTGGAACTGGCCGGCATCCGCCTCGCGCTGCTTCCGGCGGCTACGTCGCCCGTGGGTGTGCGGCCACGGGCAACGTAGCGCGGCCGCTGTCGGCCGGCAGCGCCGCGCACAACGGTGGGTACGTTCAGAATTTCTGGCGAATACCCGTCACGACGAGGAACTGATTGCCGCTGCTCGACGCGCCCGAGGTCCCTTCGATCTGCGCAACGGCGTTCGTCGCGCGCTGGTAGATCAGGTCGAGATAGACGTCAGTGCGCTTCGAGAAGAAATACTGGATCGCGCTCGTCGTCTGCCAGTAGTGCCAGCTGTCCTTCAGGCCGTTCGAGGTCACGCCGGTCCACGTCTCGCCGATAGCCGTGTGAATGGCGGGCGTGATCGCATAACGCAGGCTCACTTCCGCATTCTGGTAGTTCTGGTGCTGGCTCGCCGGCGTCAGCTCGAACGCGACGTTGGTGTACATCGCGCCCACGCCGAGCTTGCCGAAGCTGTAGACACCGCCCGCGCCCCAGATGCGCTGCTGCGTGATGCCCTTCAGGAACGTGAAGTAGTTATCCGATGGAATCGCGCCGGTCGTGTCGGTGGCCGGATTGCCGATCTGCACGTAAGCCGCGCCCAACTGCAGCGGGCCGCCTGCATAGCTTGCGCCGACGCTCCATGAACGGTTGGTCGCGAAGTTGCCCGCGTTGTTGCTGAAGCCGTACATCGAGTTGAAGCTCAAGCCGTGGAAATTCGGGGTAACGTACTTGACGGCATTGTCGGTGCGGAACGTGTTGTTGATGTCGTCGGTGTCGAACGGGTGTGTGCCGTACTGCGAGGTCTCCACGGCCATCTGCAGTGGTTCGAGCGAGTCCTGCGTCGCGTTGTACTGGCGGCCGAGAGTCAGCGTGCCCCAGCGGTCGTTCGCGAGGCCCACCCAGGCCTGACGGCCGAATATGCGGCCGTTCGCGCTGGCCGTGCCGGTCTGAAGGTTGAAGCCGTTCTCGAGACGGAAGATCGCACGATTGCCGCCACCCAGGTCCTCACTTCCGATGAAACCCCAGCGCGAACCCTGCTCGCTGCCCGCCGTTGCCTGGTAGTTTGCCTTGCCGCCCTGGTTGCTCGTGTACGTGAAGCCGCCGTCGACGATGCCGTAGAGCGTGACGCTCGACTGCGCATGCGCCTGCGAGGCCGCGAGACCGAAACCGCCGATCACGAGTGCGAGAGTGCGCCGGGTTGTTTGGGACATGCTTTTGCTCCTTCTGGCATTCGATGTGCCGTGGATTGACGTGGATCTCCAGGCGCGCCTGATGAGGTGAAGTGAGGCGCGGCTGTTCCTTTGCCTTACTGGCGAAACGAAATCGTGGCGAAGCAAACTGCGGCGGCAAGGCCGGCGCCGGATTCCGGCCGGGCAATTTCGGTTTTTCGTCTACGCTTGTTTCGTTGTATAAAACAGCGTATTATTTATTATTCGGGGATGTTTTCGTACCGTCAAGAACCTGTCAAAAACCTGCCACTCGGCGCGGGCTGTTTTCGTGCACCCTAAAATCGCATAAAGTCTTATCCAGATTGAATCTAAAAGGCATGTACCGGCTTTATCTAGGGGAAAACACCAATCAGCCCACCTGTTATGGCGGAGTACGCTATTGCTTGAAATTTGAAACGGCGTTTTATTTAATAAAACAAACCGATACGACTGGCGAACCGATGACGAATATCCCCAAGGCGAATCCGCGCGCCTTCCCTTCCGCGGCAGACGAACAGGCCCCGTATTTCACGCTCGCGGCGCAGGCCGAACCGTTGCCGATCGTGTTCGATTCGCCGCACAGCGGCATCACGCTGCCGGACGACTTCGGCACTGTCGCGCCACGCGAGGCGATCCTCACGTCATGGGACGCGTACGTGGACGAGCTGTGGTCCGGTGTGCCCGCACACGGCGGTGTGCTGATAGGCGCGCGCTTTCCGCGCGCCTATATCGATCCGAACCGCGCGATCACCGATATCGACGCCGCGCTGCTCGCCGAGCCGTGGCCAGAGCCGCTCGCGCCGCAGCCATATACTCAGCGCGGTATGGGGCTGATTCGCCGCTACGCGCTGCCCGGCGTGCCGCTTTACGACCGCAAGCTGTCGATCGCCGAAGTGCAGCACCGCATCGACGCGTACTACCGCCCGTACCGCGCTGCGCTCGCGCAGGCGGCCGAAGCGGCGGTTGCGCGGCACGGCGCGCTGTGGCACGTGAACTGCCATTCGATGAAATCGCGCGGCAACGCCATGAACGTCGATGCGGGCGCGGCGCGCCCTGACCTCGTCGTCAGCGACCGGCGCGGCACGGCGTCGGACGCGGCGTTCACGCGGTGGGTCGCCGATCACTTCGTCGCAGCCGGTTATCGCGTGCAGGTCAACGAGCCATATCAGGGCGGCGACCTGCTGCGCGCGGTCAGTGATCCCGCACACCGCCGCTACAGCGTCCAGATCGAGCTGAACCGCGCGCTCTATATGGATGAGGCGTCGTTCGCCAAGCACGCGGGCTTCGGCACGCTCAAGCGCGCCCTCGACGCCTTCGCCGACGCCCTCGCCAGCTACGTGCGCGCACAACTGAATGCCAACGGAGAGCAGCCATGACCTACATCGTCGATGCCGTCGATAACGCGCTCAAACTGCTCAGCTACGTCGCCGAGCACCCCGGACTCGGCGTGACCGAACTGGCGACGCAGCTCGGTATCAACAAGTCGCGCACGTATCGCATGCTGTGCACGCTCGAACTGCATCGTTTCGTCGTGCAGGACACGCAGACCTCCACCTACGCGCTTGGGCCGCAGGCGTTCGTGCTCGGCGTCGCGGCAGCGCAGCAGAACACGCTCGTGCGCGCGGCGCAGCGCCACATGCTCGCGCTCAATCAGGCGATCAACGAAACGGTCGTGCTGCGCGTGCGCGAAGGACTCGAAACGGTCTGCGTCGCGCGCTGCGAGACGACGCACCAGGTGCGCGCGATCGGCGCGGTCGGCAACCGCCGGCCGATCAACAACGGCGCGTCGGGCAAGGTACTGCTCGCGTTCGCGCCCGAGGCCGTGCGCACCGAGTACCTCGCGCGCGTGAAGAAGATGCCCGATGCGCCGGACCTCTTCGCGCTCATCGAGGATCTCGACGCGATCGCACGCAGCGGCTATGCGGTGAGTCTTGGCGATGTGACGGCCGGCGCCGTGGCGATCTCGGTGCCTGTGCGCGACATGTCGGGCGCTGCCGTGGCTGCCGTCGCCATCTCCGGCCCCGAGCAGCGCATCGGCCGCGTCGAGATTCCGGGTTATCTGGAGCGTCTGCAGGCCTGCGCCGACACCATTTCCGCCGAACTCGGCTACGCCGGCGCGCGCGCCGCCGCGCTAAGCATCTGAATCCGCCTCGAGGACATTCGCCATGCTCACAGCTCCCCCCTCTTCCGAGCGCGACGACGCCCCGACCGCCAGCGACACCAGCCACGAAAGCCACGCCGGCCAAGACAAGAAGCCGCACGGCAAGATGCTGCACCCCGTCGTAATGATGCTGTGGGTGCTCGCCGCGGCGCTCGCCATGACGTGGTTCGTTGATGCCGGCCGCTTCGAGCGCCACGACAAGCTCGTGATCCCCGGCACCTATCATGTTGTGCCGAAAACCGGCGGCCTCGCCACGCTCGTTGCGCCCACGGTGACGAAAAGCACGCCCGAACTCGCTGCGCCTGCCAGCATCGTTTCGGTTTTCGTCGCGGTGCCCATCGGGCTCGTCAAGAACGCCCCGCTCATCGTGATGGTGATGTTCGTGGGCGGCATGTTCGGCGTGATGCGGCGCACCGGCGTTGTGGACGCGGGCATCGACCGCCTGCTTCAGCTCACCGCCGGCAACGTATACGTGCTCGCGCCGCTCCTGATGATCTTGATTGCGCTCGGCAGCACGCTGCTCGGCTTCATTTCAGAGTATCTAGTGATCATTCCGATGGTCATGCTGCTCGCGAAACGGCTCGGCCTTTCGAACCTCTTCGCCGTCGCGCTCGTCGCCATCGCGGCAAAGATCGGCTATATCGCCTCGGTGACCAATCCGCTTTCGCTCGCGGTCGCGCAGCCCATTGTCGGCGTGCCTCTCTTCAGCGGCATCGGGTTGCGGCTCGGCGTCTTCGTCGTCTTTCTCGCGCTCGGCATTGCGTATCTGCTGATCTACGTGCGCCGCAGCGGCTATCGGCCTGAAGCGGCCGCTGCCGCGCTGCACACGCAGACACGCCTCTCGCGCCGCCACAAGGCGACGCTCGTCGTGCTCGCCTTTTCCGCCGCCGCGCTCGTGTTCGGCACGCGCGAGCTGAAGTGGGGCAACGTCGAGCTTTCGGCGTTCTACGTCGCGATCAGTATCGTGACGACACTCGTGGGACGGCTCGACTCGCGCAGCGCATCCGATGCGTTCGTCGACGGCATGAAGAGCATGGTGCTCGCCGGCCTCCTGATCGGGCTCGCGGCCTCGGTCGAGTTGATCCTGCAGAACAGTCTCGTGCTCGACACGCTGATCCACTATTTCACGCAGCTCGCACGCGGCCAGTCGCCCGTGTGGGTCGCCAACGGGCTTCTGGCCGTGCAGATGCTGCTCGACGTGTTCATTCCCTCCGTATCGGGCAAGGCCGCCGTGAGCATGCCAATCATCGGGCCGATCGCGCAGCTCTCCGGCGTGAGCGGCCAGACCTCCGTACTCGCGTTCGTGCTCGGCGGCGGTCTCACGAACATGGTCACACCTACCTCCGGCATGCTGCTTGCCTATCTCGCCACCGCGCGCGTGGGCTTCGGTCAGTGGCTGCGCTTCATCCTGCCACTCTTCGTCGTCTTGCTGCTGCTCTCGATGGCCACGCTCGCGCTCGCCGTCTGCATCGGCTACTGACGCAGCCGCTCTGCACGCTCAATAATTTGCAAACATTATGAGGGCGCCGCACATCGTCGCGGCGCCGTTTTCATTTTTTGCGCACCCCACGCACCGCTAATCGGGATTTTTCTCTCGCTGCGCAGGTTGTCATAGAGCAGACCCTGGGTACCCCGGACTATTTCTCGAAGGCACCGGCATGGCCCGCCAGCAAGCTGTCCATACGGGCATCGAGGAAGAAGCGCAGAGATCTGCCGTGACTACGACAGCACCATCACGAAGGCCATCAGCGGTGGTCGTGCCTGACCGATCTGCAGGTGACCGAAGCTAGCCCAGTCGACCTGCGCCTGTTCACCGGACAGCGTGCGCAGGAAATGGCCGAACTTCGCGGCGGAAGCCGCCTCTCTCCCGAAAGGAGTGTGAGATGCCCTATTGCCCCTTCTTCCAGGCTCTGCACGATTAAATGCACTCGGTCGGAAAACTTGGCCGAGGAACCCACTACTCCGTGCTGCGCACGCCCGTGTGGCAGGACGAGTTTCTGAATCGACTCGACCGATGCGCCTTCCTAGGCTTCGCGGTCATCTGGGATGAAGATCATGACGACCGCGTGATTGATGCCGTCATGGCGCTTTACGTTAGTGGCCTGCTATCGCCGGTCCGGCACATCGGCGAGAGGAAAAGCACGCTAACGGTGCTCTTGGCGCTCGACGTTGTACGCAAATGGGAGCCGGAAAGGCTGAAAGAATACGGCGACGGCATCAAGGACATCTGCCGATGCATGGACTATCCTTGGTCAGCGCATGTCGACAGTGCGGATGGCCACGGGCATTCGATCATCCACGCTTCACCTGAGGACGTTGCCCTCTATCCGAAAAATATCGACCTGCTGTGGCAACTCGGCGTGGGCTCAAGAACGCAAACCACGTAAATCGACGCAACACGGAGGCCGGGCGGAGCGTTCCCCAGATCAACATCCCGTTGCGTCGCCCCACTGTTACCAGCGCAACAAACGCCCTCGAAACCGTGACGCAACAGCAAATGCCAAAAAAAGCGGCCACCCTATGGATAACTCGGCCGCCTTCCGGTTGAAATACAACCAGACCGGAAAAACCAAACCAACGCAACATCACACCATAGGTACCAAGATCCAACAATTGAACGATCGTGCTTTTGATGTTTATCAGGCGCCCATCGGTACGACAGTCATCGCCAGCCAATGGTCGGTTATCGAGTCACGAAGTCGTTGACGGTCAGCCACAGCGGCTCGTCCGGCCGTGCAAGTAACTTTCTTTGGGCGACCGCGACGATGCGGTTGCGACCGTTTTCGAATATCTTGAGCGTGCGTGCCGCGTCGGCGTCAGGCGGGAGCCAGAAGTGTTCTTCGAGTGCGGCGCGCGCAACCGTGCCTTCGACGTCGCGGCCGCGGGCCGACAGCATGAAAACCACGGCGCGGCCGTCCGGCGAGACGGCGGGCGCGCAATCAAGAACTTCCATGATGCACCTCGACGATGTCATTCGCGGTCTTTGTATTGGTACTGCGCCGCGCAGCGGTAAATCTACCAGAAATTACAGGAGCGCGATCGTCAACGACGTAACGATTCAGCCCCGCCAAGCGCCCGTAAACGACGATCACCATAGCGCGGTTAATGCTAGGTTCAGATTTCCTCAGCCCAACCAACTAGCGGTGCAGACCGCACCGATCGACGTTTTCCAGACGCGCTGCCCCGTGTTCTCTCCCAAGCATGCGTCGCGCGGACCGCGCTTATTAGACACACGGCGGCGGCATGGACACCCCCTCAACTCGCATTCGGAATCGCACCCGACTGCACAGCAAGCAAGCGCCAGCCCTCAGGTTTTCGGACCCAGACGGCGAGCGCCCGGCTCTCGAACGCCTTGAACACGCCGCGGGTAATCATACGAATCGCCAGTTTGCCGAACACGAGCACGATATCGCCATCGACCTGGTACTGCGGCTCCGTGCGATCGATGCCATGGTAGTCCCAGATGCCCGTGCGCAGACCCTCGATGTAGCTGGATTTGGTGTCGGCAACGCCAGTCGAGTGCATATAGATCAGCTTGTCGTCCAGCAAGCGCTCGAGCGTTGGAATATCCTTGCTCACCATCGCCGCGTACCGTGCGTCTTCGAGTTGCTGAACCTGTTCGATCGCCTGATTTTCTTCACTCATTTTTCATGCTCCTAGATAGACGGCCCGGACGGCCTCTTCGCCGCCGAGGGACCGCATGTCGTCGCCCGACATCACAATCTCGCCGTGAGCGATAACGTATGCGGAATCGGAAATTTCGGTCGCCTGATGAAAGCTCTGCTCCGCCATCAATACCGTCAGACCACGACTCTCCTTGAGCAGGCGAATCTGTTCAATGGTCTGCTTGACAATAGCCGGCGCGAGCCCCACCGACGGTTCGTCGATCAGCAGAATGGAGGGTTCAGTCATCAGCGCACGTGCTATCGCGACCATCTGCTGCTGGCCACCGCTCATCGTGCCAACCAGTTGTGCAGCGCGCTCGCGCAGGATCGGAAACGTCTCATACATCGCGTCGAGATTACGGTTGAGTACGGCTCGGGCGGTCTTGCGCCAGGCACCCAGCAGCAGGTTCTCGCGCACGCTCAGGTTGCCGAATAGCCGCCTCCCCTCCGGCACGATGCCAACGCCGAGATCGATGATCGCCTCCGTCGGCATCTCGTGCAGAGGATAAGCGGTGCCATTGCGCCGCAAAATAATGCTCCCCGAACGCACGCGAACCATTCCGAGGATCGCATTGATCAGCGTCGATTTGCCGTTGCCGTTGGTACCGAGCAGCGCAACCATATGGCCATCGGGTACGTCGAGCGATACCTTGTGCAGCACGTTGACGGCGCCGTACCCGGCAACCACGTCTTGAATAGTCAGGCTAGTCACCGATGTAGGCCCTCTGTACTTCAGGATGACGGACGATCTCGTCCGGCGGCCCGGCGGCGATCAGCTTCCCCGACACGATGCACAGCACCCGCTCGGAGAAACGCATGATCGCGTGCATGATGTGTTCGATCATGATGACGGTGATGCCGCGATCGGCGAGCGCGAACAGGATGTCGAGCACCTCGTCCACCTCGCTTGCGGACAACCCCGCCATCGCCTCGTCAGACACCAGCAGACGCGGATTGACGGCCAGCGCCCTTGCGAGTTCAAGCTTGCGCAGTTCGATCTGCGACAGGGACCCGCACCCCTCGTCCGCCTTGCCGCCTAACCCCAGACTGTCCAGGATTCGCAACGCGGATTCACGTAGCGCGGCCCGGTTCGGCCTCTCCGTGCCCCTTGCACCGTATTCGAGCGGTACGTACAGGTTCTCGACCAGCGTCATGCCGTGAAATGGCTGCGGGATCTGGAAGGTGCGAGCGAGGCCACGCTGCGCGCGCCGATGCGGCTGCATGCGCGTCACGTCCTCCCCGCCGAACATGACGCACCCACTTTCGGGGCGCAGCCGGCCCGATACACAGTTGATCAGGGTCGTCTTGCCCGACCCATTCGGGCCGATGATGCCGATCCGTTCGCCCGCGCCGATCTCAAGCGAGATATCGGACAGCGCGACAAAACTGCCAAAGCGCTTCGTCACATTGTGGACGCCCAGTAGCGTTTCGCTCATGCAGTCCTCCTTCGTTGCGCGGCGCGCATCTCGCCGCGCGGACGCTTCCACGTCCTCAGCAACCGGTAGAGCCCACCGGGCAGGAACACCACGCCACCGACCAGGATCAGCCCGATTGCAAGCAGATTCAACTCAGGCGATACGGTGACGGTCAATCCCTGCTCGATCAGCGACAGAACCAGGGCGCCAATCACGGGACCGGGCCACGACAGCGTACCGCCGAGCAGCGCCATGGCCAGCGCCGACAAGCTGTAGTTCATGTTGAACGCCGTGCCCGGATCAATATATGACGCATAAAGCGCATACGGCGCACCGATTGCGGCCATCAACGCGCCGGATATCGCCGTGGCAATGCACTTCGTGCGTAGCGTCGGCACTCCGCACGATTCCGCGACTGCCTCGTTGTCACGGATCGAACCGAACGCGAGGCCGAGCCGCGAACGTTCTAATCCACGCGCCACCGCAACGCAGGCAATCGCGAGAAACGCCATCACGACAAAGAGAAACGCGGTGTAGTTCGCAAAGCCGAGTGGCGCCGCGGGCCTGACGATCGACAGCCCCTGAGCGCCGCCGACGTAGGGCCAGTTGACGACCGCCGCCTCGAGAATCACGGCGACGGCGATAGTCGCGATCGAATAGTAGATCCCTCGCAGACGGACAGAAAGATAGCCGACGCCAAACCCGAGAAATCCGCCCACCACCAGCGCCGCGAGAATCTGCAAGGGAAGCGGTGCGCCCCACGCCTGCGAGACGGCGACGGCAACATAAGCGCCGATGCCAAAGAACCCCGCCGTACCGAAATTGACGTAACCCGCATAACCGCCTGCAATATTCCACGCCGTTGCGAGCGCGATGAACTGCAGCACCACTTCACCCGCGAAGAAGACATATTCGTTGGTGACAAGCCGGGTCAACAGCCAGGCACTCGCGAGCAAGGCCACGCACCCCACCCAGAACCATGACAGGCGTCTCATCGCATTCTCCCGAACAGTCCGGCGGGTCGCACCGCGAGCACCACCAGCACCAATGAAAACGACACCGCTGTCGCCCACGATGCGCCGAACACGGTCAGCACCACACTTTCCGCGATGCCAAGCAGGATGCCCGCGACGTAGACACCCGTCACCGAGCCCATGCCGGCCAGCACGACCACGGCGAACGCGCGTCCGATATAGACCCGGTCGGCGGACGGCTGCACGGGGCCGATCACTATCATCAGCGCACCAGCGACTGCAGCAGTCGCGAGCGACAAACCGAACGCAAGTTGCCGGATGCGCGCCGGGTTGATCGCCAGCATCGGCAGCGCGCCCTGATCGTACCCGGCCGCACGAATCGCACGGCCTGTCATCGTGCGGCTCAGGTACTGCTGCAAGCCGAACAGCAAGGCCGTGCCACAGACAAAAGAGGCGAGCATCCGGTAAGGCACGCGAAACGTTCCGATCGCGAGCGCTCGGCCGATGTAAGGCGCGTCGACACTCTGGAAGTCCACCCCGTAAGTCAGGATTAGCGCGATTTCGATCAGGAAGGAAATCCCGAAGAACAACGAGAAACTCCTGAGCGGATCGACCTTCCCGCGCGACTCGAAAACGACACGATAGAGTTTGTAGAACCCGACGCCCGCCACGAAGAAAACCGGTGCCAGCAGCAGGCCGCACAGTAGTGGATCGAGCCCCCAGCTATTGAGTGTGTGAACGAGAAGCGCTGCGGCGACCACCACGGCGGGATGTGCGAGATTCGGTATTTCCAGTACGCCGAACACCAGCGCAAGCCCGCTCGCGATCGACGCGTAGAACGCGCCCAGCAGCAGCCCCGAGATGAGGGCACTGAGAAGCAGATGGATAGAGAAGTCCATGATGATGGCCGTCGGACCTATGCGTGCGCGGTCGCGAACGGATGCCTGAATGGCGCCGACTTATAGCGGGCCGGCGCCACGATCGCGAGTTTGCCCGGCGTATGAAATTGCGCGACGTCGTTGTTCGCTACACCCTGGAACTGGGACATCAATACGCGGTTGTCGGTCCACTCCCCTTTGGCTCCAAAGCGGATAGGGCCGGCGATCGTTTGCACTTGATTCGAGTGCAACCAGGCGGCGATCGCCCTGTCATCGGTGCCGCGCGTGGCCTCGACGGCAGCCTGGATCACCTGGCCCGCCACGTACCAGTAAGGCTGGACAAAGTGTCCCAGTGGGTCGACCCTGGCTGCGGCCGCACGCTGTGCGTAGGCGGCCAGAAACTCGGCGCTGCCCGGTTGGCGCAACTTGGGATCGATAGAGAACAGGTCGTAATTGACGATGCCGTTCAGTCTCGAACCCAGTGATTCAAGCAAGGAGGCGTTCTGCACGCCGACCATGCCGCCGCCGAACAACTGCACGCTTGGCGGCAAGCCGATTTCATCGATGCCTCGCACGATCGCAGCAGACTCGGCCGGATACGAGCAGACATAAACGATGTCCGGCTGGGCCTGTTGCAGCGCCTGCAACAGGCCGCTGAAGTCGGTCGTATTGGCTGGGTATTGCTGGTCGAACACGACCTGCATGCCGTTCTGCTTTGCCAGCAGGCGTCCGCCACTGGCCGCAGTCTGCTGGAATTCCGCGGACGCCGCGAGGATCGCGACGCGCTTGAGCCCGTTCTCCTTCCCAAGCTGGAAAAACGCCTGGTAAGTCAGTTGCGGATCGGGTCCCCACGGCCCGATAGAAAAGTAGCGGTCGTAGCCGATCTTCTCGTTCATGCCGATTGCCGCCATCCCGAACAGTACGCGGCCACGCTCCTTGGCGAACGGAACGATCGGACCGGCGACATTGGTCCCGTAAGGCGAAAGGAGCAGGTCGACCTTGTCGACGTCGATGAGTTTCGAATAGATGGCGGGCGCGGAGGCGGCGTTCGACTGGTCATCGTAGACAACCAGTTCCACCGGCCGGCCGAGCACGCCGCCCTTCGCGTTGACCGTATCGCGCCAGACTTCCATGGCGACGAGACCGGACTTGCCGCCCGGCCCGAGCACACCCGTCTGGGCGATGCTAAAGCCGATCCTCAAAGGTTTGCTGTTTTGCGCGAACAGCCGGACACCTGGCATGGCTGCCGCGCCCACCGCCACCATCGCGCGGGTAAAGCTTCTCCTGTTCAACATGATGCGTCTCCGTATTTATAGTGTTCGTATCGATGGTCCGCTGAGCGGCGCCACGGCAAAGCAGTCGCAGGTCCAAGGTGCTAAACCGTCAGGCCAGAGAGTCTCGCAATCACCTTTGCGCACGCAAGGTAGTCTTCGTCGCCGAAGCCGGAGGCTTCGGTGGCGGCCATGATCTGTTCGACCGTCGACCCCAGCAGGACCGGCACGCTAAGCTCGCGCGCGCCGTCGGCAATCAACCTCAGATCCTTGCGCATTTGCGCGACGGTAAAGGTCGGGGTGAAGTCGAGGCGTTCGAGCGCGTCGGCCTTGAACTTCAGATGCGGCGAGCCAATGGCGCTTGCACTGATCGCGTCGAGCGCAACCTTCGGCGCGATGCCGCCTTTCGTGCACAGTGCGTACGCCTCGGCGAGGCTCGCGACGAGCGTGGTCACCATCAGGTTGACCGCGAGCTTCATCACGCGCGCCTGCTCCGCATCGCCCACCACGCGGATCGTCGAGGCCCAGGCCGAGACAATCGGCCGGGTGCGCTCGACCACGGCTTCCGGGCCTGATACGAACGTCGTCAGCGTGCCGTTCGCCGCAGCGGCAACCGAGCCGGAGACCGGCGCACGGAGATAGCCGACTTGCTGCGCGACAGCGGTGTTCTCGATGGAAGCGGAGGCGCTGACCGAAATGGTGCTGGTTTCGATCAGGAGCGTGCCCGCTTTCGCGTGTCGCAGCGCACCGCCCTCACCTGCCAGAAGGTTCAACGCGACCGCGTCGTTGGGGAGCGAACTGATGATCGCGTCCGCGCGGGCGACTGCCTCCTCTAGCGATTCGACAACGGCCAGATTCAGGGAGCGCGCGGCAGTACGACGCTCCTCACTGATATCGAATACGTTCACCACGTGTCCGGCCGCCGCGACACGCGCAGCCATCGGTTCACCCATCTTGCCGAAGCCCAACCACACGATGTTCATCGCTTTGTCTCCTGTGTCTTTGCAACTGCATGTCCCGTCCCGCCATCGGTCAGATACGGATTGCCGCGACGCCATACCCACTGATGAATCTCCACCTGTGCGAAGAGTCCGGCTTGTGCATATGGATCAGCCTTCATGAAGGCCTGGACGGCTTCGATCGCATCGGCCTCGAGGATCAGCAACGAGCTCACCTCAGCGCCCTTTTCATCAAGCAGCGGTCCGGTCTGGAGCACCCGCAATCCTTCGGCGGCGGCATCGAGATGGGCGCTATGGCGCGCTTTCGTTTGTGCACGCAGCGCGGTGCTATCGGGATGATCCCTGGCAATCACGGCGAAGAACATGGCCTTATCCGTTCCGGGTGAGTACGAAATCGTTCGCGAGCTCCCAGAAGGGTCCGCGAACACCGAATTTCTCCGCGGCCTCCGGCGAGTCATTACGCTTGAACTCGCGGATCAGAGACGATTTCACCGCGAACACGACGTCCGAATCGAGATAGGTATCTTCGGCGTCGAACAGGTGCGTCGTGAGCTTCCTGAACCCGGGCGCGGACACAATCGCATGCACGTGGGCGGGACGAAACGGATGCCGTGCCGTTGCGTGCAGCAGTACGCCGACCGGACCATCCGTCGGAATCGGATAAGAAGTGGGCCGAATCGTTTTCATCAAAAACTCGCCGTCCGGCTTCGCGCGATACCAGCCGCGCAGGTTGTCCTCGGGTTGCGACCGGTCCTGGATGTCGTACATACCGTTCGCGTCGGTTTGCCAGATCTCGAGCGTCGCGTCGGGCACCGGCTTTCCGTCGCCGTCGACCACTCGACCGTGAATCACCAGCGGGGTGTCGTCGCCCTCACGCAGCAGCACCGACTCCCCCCATTGCCGCTCAGGTGACCCCGGCACGTAAAACGGTCCGAGAACCGTCGACTCCGTCGCACCTTCTTCCACGCCGGCGCTGACCATGTTGACGAGCGCAGAGATACCCAGGTTGTCGGACAGCAAGATCATCTCCTGCCGCTTGTTGTCGCTGATCTGGCCTGTTTGGGTCAGGAACTCGATCCCTGCGATCCATTCGCCTTCCGTCAGGCGCACATCACGCACGAACACATGCAGATGACGGATCAACGACTGCAGGACTGTGCGCAAGCGCTCGTCTGGCGTATTCGAGTACCGTTCAAGCACCACTTCGGTCAGTTCAGTTTCGGTCATGTTTCTCATAGCGTCTCCGTTTCGATTGAAATTCAAAAGTGTTTCCTGACTGGGCTCGGGCGACACGCCCATTTCCCGGTCGACAAGGTGTCGTTACGGCCCGCCTGCTCCCAAGCTCATCGTCCGAGTAATTCGTCGGCCTGAGCAGGCAAGGCGTTCGAGCTTCGCGGGCAGGTCGTCCGCGAGCAAACGGCCGTGCCGCTTCCGCCACTTGCCGGCAATCATCACGCTGTCGACGTTCGCGAGACTGGCCTGCATCACGACCGCGGATACCGGATCATGCGCCGGGCACATATTGATTGCGGTTGCGTCGATCACAACCAGGTCGGCCTGCTTGCCCGGTGTGACGCTGCCGATCCGCGCCGACATCCCGAGCATCCGCGCGCCGGCTGTCGTGGCCCACGAGAGCGCCTCGCGCGTCGTGATCGTCGACGTCTCCGGGATCTTGCCGCTCGCCTGGCGGCTCGCTGCGTTGTCGAATGCACGCTGCATGCCGAGCGCCGTGCGCATCACGCTGAACATGTCGCCCGACATGATCGATTCGAGATCCACGCCCACTGACGGCGTTGCACCGAGCTCACGCAGCCGGCCCACGATCGGAAAGCCATGGCCCTGCGTCATCTCTCCCTCAGGCGTAATTGAAAAGCTCGCACCGCGTTGTACGAGGCGGGCCATCCGTTCGTCGCTCAGATCATTGCCGTGAACGATGTTGATCCACGGCCCAAGCAATCCTTCATGATCGAGCGCTTCCCAGCCCCCAACCGCCTTTTCCGGCCCACCGCCCTGATGCATCGAAGCGACGAGACCGAGCTCCATTGCCATACGGATATCGTGCCGCGCGACATCGAGGGTCGAGTAATGCGGCCCAAGAATTGCGAGTCCGAGGTTCACAAGACGGTTGCTTCGCTCGAATCGCTCGTGCAACAGGCGTTCAATCTCCTTGCGTGGATGCGGAATTTCAGAAAAATGAGGTTGCCCGGGCTGCGGGTCCGGCTTGGGCGTACCGTGCATGAATGTCGCGCGGATACCTGCGTCGATCAGTGCGTCCAGCGCAGCATCCGTATGCGCGGCCGTTGGATTGTTATGGCACCAGTCGACCAGCGTCGTGGTCCCGCAGTTGATCTGGTTCAACGCACCGACCTGGGTTGCGCAAAAAATATCTGCGGGGGTGAAACAGGTTGCAAGCCCCGCGTGCATCCAGCGAAAGTATTCGAGCAGCGTCCAGTTGGCCGCAACGGTACGCAGCCCCGTTTGCCACGTGTGCATATGGGCATTGATCAGTCCGGGAATCACGATGCGACCCGGGAGCGAAACGATCTCGGCGTCGTGATGCGACAATGAGGGGCCTACCGCGACGATCCGGTCTCCTTCGATCAGGATGTCCGCCGCGGGGAAGTCACCGAGCGTGTCATCCATCGTCACCACCGTAGCGCCTTTGAGCAGTATGCGGGTGGGCGTCATATCGTCTCCTTGCCTGCTTCGATATACGAATCGAATTCATGTTTCGAACGGCCATCTTCGGCTCGATTCGCAAACATCGGCGACATATCCGCAATGCGAGAAGGCGTGAGCAACTGGCGGTTGCTGCCCACGCTCAGCGACGCGATCTCATGCATAAATCGGTTCCAGCGCGCCGACGCCTGCAATGCCGCGCGATGCGACGACCAAGCCTCAGCGTCAGGAAAGAACCGGTATAGCAGCACCTGATTGAGTGCGCCGACAACGCTGCTAAAGCCGGCAAACAGCCCTTCCATCGCAACCGGGTCTTCGACAAGCGCATGCTGCCGAAAGGCATTCCAGCAGGCGGGCACCCCGCCGGCGGAAAAGCTCAGCGTAGTCTCCTCAACAACGCCTGCCTGCTGCTGCGCATTGGACAGCGATGCGTTGAACAGCGGTCCCTGCGCGGCGAGCCAGTCATGGCCGTTTCCCCAGTGAGGCGTCAATTCGGGCAGCGGCGCGGGCACGAGAAATCTACTCTCCTGATGCACAATCAGTGGGCGAACGCGATCGAAGTACGCCTGTAGTCCGGCACGCCCATAAAGCCCCAACAGACGCGTTTGCCAGTCATCAAAACCGTCGTATCGGTACAGGCTGACAATCTGGTCCAGCGAGCCGGTGCACGTCGAAAACGAACCGATCAGACGCTCGAGTATCGGCTGCAAACCGTGCTCGCCGCGTTCGCGCTGCGCATTCCAGAACAGATCGGCAGCACCCAGTCGCAGAGTGTAGGAACGGTGTTCGATCAACATGGCTGGCATACCTCCTGACTGGTTTCGCGCAGAGCGTGTGGCATCAGTCTGGCTCAGCGCCATCATAGGCGCGCTGTAGCAACGCGCGGATCGCCTCTCGTTCGAGCGGCCGCGGATTCGGATACGGCGTTTGCACCACCAGATCAGCGGCACGATCGAGCGAGTCCGCCGCCATGCCGAGTTCCCGCAGCGACCGCGGCACGCCGAGCGACTGGCCCAACGTGTAGAGCCCGGCGACTGCCTGTGGACATTCGAGCGCGCGCGCGATGCGGGCCATCGCCTGCGGCGCCGCATTCGCGTTGTACGCGAGCGCATGCGGCAGGATCACCGTGTGCACTTCCGCGTGAGGCAGGTTGAAGCTGCCCCCGAGTGTGTGGCACAGCTTGTGATGCAGCCCCATCTGCACGTTGCCGAGCACCGTGCCGCACAACCAGGTGCCATATTGCGCATCGCCGCGCGCATCGAGGTCAGCCGGCGCTTCACGCAGTCGCGGTAGCGCATGCGCAAGCGCGCGAATGCCTTCTTCGGCCATCAGACTGTAGACCGGACTGCCATCCTGCGCGTACAGCGCTTCAGCTGCGTGCGCGATCGCATTCATGCCGCTCGTCATGCTCAAGGTCGCGGGCAGTGTCAGCGTCAGTTCGGGGTCGTAGATGACGGTGCGGGGCAAGACGCGCCAGTCGCGCCCAGTCTTCTTGATCCCGTCGTCGGTGATGCCGTATAGGGGCGTCATTTCCGAGCCCGCGTAGGTCGTCGGCAACGCGACGATCGGCAGATCGGATTCGAGCGCGATCGCCTTGGCAAGACCGATCGTCGAACCGCCGCCGGCCGCGACGCAGCCGTCGGCGCCCAACCGGCGGGCGGCGTCTATCGCACTACGCGCAACCTCGATCGGCACGTGCATGACCGCGCTACCCAGCACGCCGGCACATCGGTCACCGAGAATCGCGGCGATCTCCTGGCCGAGTTCCGTCTGCTCCGGCGTGGTTAGCACGAGCGCGCGCCGCACGCCGAGCTGGTCGAGTTCGCGCGATAGAAACCGGCGGGTGCCGGGGCCGAAGAAAACCCGGCTCGCACGGGTTTCGTGCACGAAGGACTGCATGGTCTGCATGGCTTACCTCTTGTCGTGATGGGATGACGCGGCATCTGCGAGCATCTGCCGTGCATAGCCGATCTCGGCGTCGCGGATGCCGTGCCCGGTTGCGCCCTCGATCTTCAACGTCACGGCCGCGCCGGCTTTTTCGAAAAATGCCGCGCTTTCGCGCACGCTGCCGGCTGGCACATGCGGGTCATCGTCCCACGTCGACAACAGCACCGGCATGTGCTGAAGCACACCATGCGCGACGTCGCGATGCATGCCCGGAGGCCCGATCAGGCCTCCGGTGAATGCGACCAGCGCGCGATAACGCCGCCGCATACGCCAGACGAACTCGCTGCACAGACATGCACCCTGCGAGAAACCCATCAGCACCTGCGCTTCGTAGGGGATGCCCTGTTCGCGCAGCGCGCCGGATACCGCATCGAGCCGCGCCAGCGCCCGCGAGAGGCGCGGCTCGTTCGCCTCGATGGGTTCGATGAAGCGCTGCGGATACCACGAACCGTCCGCTGCGGCCGGCGCATGCCACGCAACATCGGGACGCGCGAAACGGCGTACGACCTGCTCGTGCATCCACCTGGGCGACTGTCCGCGGCCATGCACGAGAATGACGGCCAGCGTCGCATCGCATGCGGGCGCGCCGAACACGCTCAACGGCATATGAAGATGTGGATCAGAGTTCGACATCGATGCGTTCAATACTTAAGCGTTTCCAGCGACTCCATGATCGTCGCGCGCTGGCTTTCGAACTGCGGCGCAATCTGCACCTTCGTGCCGAGTTCCTCATAAGGCTCGTCGATCATGAAACCCTCGGGTTTCGACACCGTCGCCTCAAACATCGCGCCGCTCGGCGTGCGCACATAGATCGATTCGAAGTACCCACGATCCTTGCGCTCGGAGGTATCGGTGAATCCGAGGCCTTCCAGGTTCGCCTTGACCTTGTCCTGCACCGTGCGATCCGCCACTTGAAACGCGCAGTGATGCACGATGCCCGCTCCGTAGGTCCAGCTGGCCTGCGGCAGATCCGGCTCGACCACGTAGTCGACGAACTTGCCTGAACCGCCGTCGCCGAACGCGTAGCGCGAGTACTTGCCGTCGCGCGCCGCCTCGCGCGCCGACCAGCCGTTCTCCATGAATTCCTGCGACGTTTCCGTCTCGCGCACGTTCACGCCGATCGTGTGCAGTCCGCGAATCGCCAGCTCGGCCGGCACCTCGCCGTTCGAGTACGGCTTGCGTGCATCGTCGGCGATGCCGATCAACTCGTAGCCGACGCCGCAGGGATGCGCGAAACTCAGCACCTGTTCGCCGAAACGCTCCGAGCGCTTCACGTCGAACCCGTGATCGGCGAGACGCTTCGCCCAGAACGGAATGGCCGATACCGGCACCGACAGCGCCAGACTGTCGATCTGCCCCGCGCCGCGCTGCCCCTTGCGGCCGAAATGGGCAACGGGAAAACAGGTGATCAGCGTGCTTTCCTCGCCGATGTCGTTGCCGTAGTACAGGTGGTAGACCGGGGCGACACCGTCGTAAATGAGCGTCTTCTTCACACTTTTGAGCGACAGGACCTTTGTGTGGAAGTCGTAGTCTTCCTGCGCTGTTCCGACGCACAGCGTGATGTGATGATGGCGCTGGATCGTCTGGTTTGTTTCAGTCATGTTTGTCTCCTTCAACTCGATCGTGGATGGTGTCGTGCGCGCGGGCGCGGCTGGTGGAATCAGCCCACCTGTTTTTCAGACGTCATGGCGCCGTCGACCAGGTCCCAGATGAACCGGCCCGAGGGGTCGCGCTGTTCTTCGGCGATATGCGCAATCAGGCCCGCCGCGCGGCTCAACACCGCGAAGCCGCGCATCAACTGCGCAGGAATACCGATGTCGCCGAGCACTGCTGCCACCGCGCCGGTTGCGTTGATCGTGATGTGACGCCCCGCCGCCGCGTCCACTTCGGCGGCGAGCCGTTCGAGCGCCGCGCAGCGCGCACCGAACGTGCCGGTCTCGCGCGCGATGTGCAGCAACGCGCTGGCGCGCGGGTCGTCCGGTTTGTGTAGATGATGGCCAAAGCCAGGTACCGCCTCCCGCCGTGCGCGGTAGTCCGTTGCGATCCGCCGCGCTTCGGCGGCGCCGTTCTCGCCCGCCGCGACGATCTGGTCGAGCAGTTCCGCCGCGGGCTCCATCGTGCCGACAAAGCGGCTCGCCACCGCCAGCAACCCGGCCGCGACGCCGGCCTGCAGATTCTCCGGCGAGCTTGCATAGATCATCCGCGTGGCGATAGCGCTCGGTGTCATGCCGTGCTCCATCAGCGTCACCAGCACCGCGTCGACGATGCGGCGCTGCGCGTCCGTCGGCAACTTGCCGAAGGTCTGTTTCATGAACACGTCGACAAAGCTCGCCTTACCCAGCAGATCGCCCACCAGATCATCGTCACCGTAGTACACGGCGCGCGTGGTGTAGTGACACAGCGTGGTGTGCGGCGTGTGTTTATCGTGAGACGCGCTCATCAGTGGCTCCGTTCTTTGATGATTGTGTCGCGAATGGCGGGCTTGAGCACCTTGCCGACCGCACTGCGCGGCAGCGAATCGAACAGATGCACGTGCTTGGGCGTCTTCACCGAACCCAGCTCCCGTTTGACGAGGCCGATCAGCTCGTCGACGTCCACGCTCATACCTGGCCGCAGTTGCACCGCTGCATGCACCGCCTCGCCCCACTTCTCGTCGGGCACACCGACTACTGAGCAATCCGCGATCGCCGGATGCGTGGACAGCACCACCTCCACATCGCCCGGATAGACATTGAATCCGCCGGTGATGATCACGTCGCGGATTCGGTCGCGCAGGAACAGATAGCCGCACTCGTCGAATACGCCAGCATCGCCGGTCCGCAGCCAGCCGTCGACGAGTGTCTTGCGCGTTTCCTCTTCTGCATTCAGGTAGCCGCTCATCACGAGGTCGCCGCGCACGGCGATCTCGCCTTCTTCGCCGATCGCCAACGGCGTGCCGTCCTTGCCGACGATGGCCACGCGTGTCATCAGGGACGGCCGCCCCACCGACGCGAGGTGCGCCCCAGTCATTGCGGCCGGCGGCAGGAACGTGATGATCTGCGGCGCCTCGGTCTGGCCGAACGAGGTACACAGCACCGGCCCGAACACCGACTGCGCCGCGCGAATCTGCTCCGGTCGCATCGGCGCTCCGCCGTAGACGAGATAGCGCAGCGCGGCGAGCCGCCGCGGCGCCCGGCGCTGCTCCTCCACCAGCGCGAGAATCAGTGTGGGCGGTGCGAAAAAGATCGTCGCGTCGTGCGCGGCGGCGGCATCCAGCAGACCCGCTGGATTCGTGTGCTCCGGGAAAATCAGCGCGCCGCCCGCGCCCAGCAGCGGCAGCATGTAGGTGGACGTCCCGTGCGTGATCGGCGCGGCGACCAGATAGCGGTCGTCCGGCGTGAGCCCCAGTTCGTGGATCTGCGTCGCGATGTTCGCATTCCATGCACGCAGCGGCTGGATGACGCCCTTCGGAAATCCCGTCGTACCGCCGGTGAACTTGATCGCCTGCGCATCGTCGAGGCTCACGCCGCCACGAGCATACGGACCGAACGCAACCGCGCTGATATCCCCAACGTTGCGCATCAGATCGTCCAGCGGACGCAGCGGCACCGGCACGCCCGCGAGCCGTTCGAGCATGGCCGCATCGGCGAGCACTAGCGACGGCTCGACAAACTCGACAATGCGCCGCAGTTCCGGGTCGCCGTTGCGCGGATTGAGGGGCACCCAGACCTTGCCCGCAGCCAGGATCGCCAGAATCGCCACGAGGTGATCGACGCTGTTCGCCGCGCCCACGCAGACGCGGCTGCGCGGCAACGGATCGAGGCGCGTGAGTGCTGCCGCGCGGGCCAGCACCTGCTCGGCGAGCGCGCTGAAAGTCAGGTTGCCGGCGGGGCTGACCACGGCAATCCGGTTCGGATGCCGATGGGCTGCGCGCCAAAGGAAATCAACAGGGTACATACGTGCTTTCTCCGGGAATGAAGTGGACCGCTCACACCGCAACTATTAGCGGACCGTCAGTCTGTAAGATGAGTATGCGACTTTATTCAAATGTTCGAACATTCGGAGATACCCTGATCCCGCCGGCTGTCAGGTTCTCTCCCATCGCCGGGGATGCTTATGCCGGTTCGGCGAATGCGGTTGCGGGCACGCCAGCAATGCGCGCCGCCGCATGCTCGGCGAGCATCAGCGTCGGCAGATGCGTGTTGGCGCTGGGGATGACCGGCATCACCGACGCATCCACGACACGCAGGCCATCGATACCGTAGACCCGGTAACCGTCGTCGACGACCGCCAGCGGATCGCCCTCGCGCCCCATCGCGCAAGTGCCGGCCGGATGGCCCATTGGCGCAATCGACGACAGCAACTGCGCATCGGACAGTTGCGCGCCCCCATGCGGGCCGGCCAGCGGCTGCGCCTCAGGAAACGCGAGGCTGAATGCACGCCGTCGCAGCGCAGCGGGCGAATTCAGCACGGCCTTCGCACCCGCCGCGATCAGCGCGCCGGCCACGCCGCTGCGATTGAACTGGTTGAGCGCCATACCCGCTGGCAACAGGAACGCTTCGCCGTAGCTCGCGGCGACTGCCGGTTCGCGCAGCAACCGTTCGGCAAGCCGTGCAGCCTTCAACACGCGTGGCGCGTCGCGCGGGTCGTCGAGCATCCGGAAATCGATGCGTGGGTTGACCTGCGGACTCGCGCTCGCGAGCGTCACCGCACCGGTGGAAAACGGCGCATACAGCGCCGAGCCTACCATCGCCACGTCGGTGCCGAACGCACGCGGGCTGACGCGCCCGAGCATGAACAGCATCAGGTCGCCGGCTGGACAATCGGGCAGCCCTGACGACGCACGCAATCCTGCTACCGCGAAGCGCCGTACGTGCGCCTGAAGGCGTGTTGCGCGCGGCAGCGTCAGCGCGAAGAACTGGTACGCATGGTTCTGCAGATTACGTCCGATGCCGCGCCGGTCCGCCATCGGTTTGATGCCGAGCCGCACGAGGTCGTCGGCAGGGCCGATGCCGGCGCGCATCAGGATTGCCGGCGAATGGATCGCGCCGGCGGAGAGGATCACCTCATGCGCATCGAGCGCGAATGTTTCGCCCTTACGGATTACGTTGACGCCAACCACGCGATGACCGTCGAATCGCAGCGACGTCACGCTGGTGTTGGGCAGGATCGTCAGGTTTTCGCGTGCGCGCACTTCGCGGGTCAGGTAGCAGCGTGCGCTCGACGAGCGCGCGTTGTCATCACAGCTAGCGGGCATCGCGAAGAAGGCGTCGTCCGCTGTCGCGTTGATGTCGTCCGCAAACGGAAAGCCCAGCCCGGCCGCCGCGTGCTCGAAGCGCCGCACGAACTCCGGCCATTGCTCGCGCGGCGTCCGGGTGATCGGGCACGCGCCGCGCCACATGCCGTTGCGCGGGTGGTCGTGGTCGTCCCCGGCTTTGTCGAAGCATGCGGCAACGTCGTCCCAGCCGAAGCCACGCGCCCCTGCCGCGGTCCAGCGCGCGTAATCGGACGGCAGCCCGCGCAACGCGAACATCCCCATGATGCTCGAGCCGCCGCCCATCACGCGCGCCTGCGGATACGGTCGTGGCGCCTCTCCAGACACCACCATCGCCTGCAGTCCCGGCCAGAAATAGTGCGGATTGAGCGTGGAACTCGGAAACGTGTCTTCGATATCCGCAGGTGTCGCGCCAGGCGGCGTGTCATCGCCCGCTTCGACCAGCACAACGCGATGCGCGGGATGAGCCGAGAGCCGTGCGGCCATCACCGCGCCCGCACTGCCGCCGCCCACCACGAGAAAATCAGTCGTCACTGTTCCCACGCTAGCTCCTTTTGCCTCAGTGGATTGTTCAAGCGGTGCGGCGGCACATTCAGCGCGGCTGATACGGAGCCGGAATGAAGCGCTCGCCCGGCTTCACACCCGCCTTTGAGAGCACGTAGTCACGCGAACGCGTAAGCTCACTGAGCACCTGACGCTCGTCGACGCTAACCAGCTTGCCGCCGCGCTTGACCACGCGTCCGGCTACCCACACCGTATCGACGAGCCCCGGATGCCCTGCGAGGACCACCGCACCCACCGGATTGTTCAGCGGCGCCATTTCGAGGTTGTCCGCGCGGATCATCACAATGTCGGCGTCCTTGCCCGGCGTCAGTGAGCCGATCCGGCTGTCAAGACGCAACGCCTTCGCGCCATTGATCGTTGCAAACTCGATCGCGTCCTGCGTGTTGACCGGCAGGCGCTCCACCGAATATCCGCCGCGGTCCGCGCGGTCGTGCGCCCACGCACGCTCGACGAGCAGCACGGTGCGCATGACCTGAAACAGGTGGCCGCTGTTGCAGGTCGCGATGTCGATGCCGAGCGTCGGCCGCATGCCCACCTTTAGCAGACGGCCGGTCACGGGCCAGCCGTGTCCCATCTGCAATTCGATTTCGGGTGTCATCGAGGCCGAGCAGCCCCAGTCGGCCATCAACTGGAATTCGTCGTCCGCAAGCGAATTGCAGTGCGAACAGATCACGTCCTCGCCGAGCAGCCCATTGTCGGCGAGCCATGCCACCGGACGCCCCTTGCCCCACGCGCCGTCACCCACATGAACCGAAATCAGCGCATCGAGATCCCGCGCGAGCGCCCAATCGTCGCGCGTGACCGCCTCGGTCGCGTACTGCGGGCCGCGCAGCGCCATGCCGAGCTGCACCAGATCGTCCGACGAAGAAAAGTGCTGCAGCTTCACACGCCGCACGTCCTGCGATGTCGGCAGATTGCTGACCGGCAACCATTCGTCGTTCGAATTGCCATAGCACATCACAAAGCGGCCATGCGAGGCCTTCAGCGCGCCGACCGCCGCATCCGTGTGCTCGGGCGTGTTCATGTTGTGCGACCAGTCGAGCACCGTCGTCACGCCGCCGTTCAGCGCTTCGTATGCGCCCGCAAGATTCGCGATGTAGATGTCTTCCGCGCGAAAATGCTCACCGAGCTGGCCCCGTACGCCCGCGAAGTACTGGTCCAACGTCCAGTCCGCTGCGATGTTGCGCAGCGTGGTCTGCCAGATGTGTCGGTGCGTGTCGACCATGCCCGGCATCACGATCGTGCCCGTACCGTCGACGATTTCGGCACCGCCCGCATCGAGCCCGGGCCCGACTGCGCGGATTGTGGTGTCTTCGATCAATACGTCGCAGTGGTCGACGTTGCCGATCGCCGGGTCCACGCTGATGACGCTCGCGTTGCGAATCAAGGTGCGCTGTACCATCATTCCCTCCATCGATGAATAGAACTACAAATTGTTTTCAAACCGGCGCGCTCCGCGGCGGTTCACTGTCCCGCCGACTGCACCGCGAGCCGGTTCACCACCGAATGCACGCCTGCCACGCCGTCGACCACCCGCACGACGCGCGGAATCTGCTCGCCGGACGGCACTGAACCCTCGAGCGTGACCGTGCCACTCTTCGCACGCACGAACACGCGGCTCGCGTCGAGACCGCGCGCTTTCGCCAGCGTGCGCTCGACGCTCTTCGCCAGCGTGCGATCCGCACGCTTGAGCGCACGCGCATCGCCTGGCGCATCGGACGCGGCTGGCTCAAAGGCCGGCTGCGCATACGCCGTCGTCCATGACACCGGCGAAAAGACAACGGCCAACAGCATCAGACATCCACGAAAGTTCATCTGGTTCTCCCCCGTTTGCGCGCCGCTTGCAATGCGGCATATGAAAATTTCAGAAATAGTGAACAACGCCGAAATATGCCCCTTGCTGACTGCGGCCGGACTGGGGCTGCACATCGCTCACTTCGACCGGAAACGCCGCGCTGCCGCCGTTGAACATGCTGCCGAACGTCGCGTAAAGCGTGGTTCGTTTCGACAGGAAGTAGTCGGCACCAATTACGCCCAACGTACCGTTGCCGCCGCCGTGGTTCACGTTTGCGTGATAGACGGCAGCGATCAGTTGCAGCGGCACGCCCACCTGATAATTGATGCCAATCCACTCCATCTGGTTGCGCGTCGCCGCGGTGGGGTTGGCCGCGTCGGCGAGCGTGTCCTCCCCGGACGACGCGATCAGGCTGTAACCCGCATAGAGTTTCGCGTTGCCGATCTTGTAGCTGCCGCCAATCATGTATTCGCGCGACGCGGTATAGAGGTTCGACAGCTTTCCGTTCGCGTCCCGCAGCTCTTCGTACAGTGCGCGCACGTCCAGAGCGCCATTCGTATAGCTCACGCTGCCGCTCATCTGACGATTCGCGCGGGAGTTTCCTGCCTCGTTGCTCAGCCCCGTCTGCAGACGGAAAGCAAACCCGCCGAAGTTCGCCGAATTGAAGGTGATCGCGTTCGAACGCGGTCCCCAGTTGCGGCCGTAAACCAGCGTTTCGAGACCCATCGCCTGCATACCCGTCGGATCGATCGCCCAGCCTTCGCCGTCCGTGAGACTCATCGCGCGACCAAACAGAATCGTGCCCCAGCTGCTGCCCGACAAACCGACCACCGCGTAGCGATTGAACAAACCGTCCGACACGCCGGTGCCCGCGGTGAACATGTTTTCGAGGTTGAAGACCGCATGCAAACCCGCGCCGAGATCCTCGTCGCCCTTCAATCCCCACATACTGATGCCCCACTGGTTACTGCCGAAGCGCAACAGATCGTTCGACTGCCCGTTCGCCGTTGCCACGTGGTCTACGTAATCAACACCAGCGACCACCCGTCCGTACAGGGTGACTGACTGTGCTTGCGCGGCGCTTATCGATAAGCCCATGGCCGCTGCCACCAACATCCTCTTCGACAAAATCACTTAGATCTCCAATGTTTTTTATATGAAATGAATCTGGTTTGAGCTGTCTGCACGCCGGTCACACATCGCCGGAGTACCTGAACCAAACTTTAGAATTCATTCAAATGTTCGAACATTCGTGGAAACCCGTGGAATGTGCTAGGATTTGCAAAGCGATACTTTTCCGTGCGCTTCTCCCCCATGAACACTCACCCATTACCGCTGCCATGACCGTTATCCAGGACGACGCCGTCGAAGCCGCATTGGCGACTGCCCAGCCGCGCCATATCGATCTTGCGCGCACACTGATGCAGGACATCCGCGACGGCAAGCTGCGTGTGGGCGACCTGCTGCCAACCGAAGCAGAGCTATGTGCGACATGGAATCTGAGCCGGTACGCGGTTCGTCAGGCCGTACTGAAGCTGTGTAACCTCGGGATGATCAGCCGTCAGGCAGGCGTCGGCACGCGGGTCATCGCGGATCGTCCGCAGACGCGCTACGTGCAGTCAATGGATACGCTGAGTGACCTCGTCCGCTATGCGCAGGGCACGACACTCCAGGTGTCTGCACGTAAGACGATCCAGGCCGACGACGCGCATGCGGCGCTGCTGCGCAGTGCGCCCGGCATGAAGTGGCTGCATATCGCCGGTGTGCGACACGGTGGCGACGCGGCAACGGAGCCCATCGCTCTGGTCGATATCTACGTGGACAAGGCCTTCAGCCAGTTGCCCGGACTGTCGAAGACGCTTGATACGCCGGTCTATACGATGGTTGAAGAACAGTACGGCGTCAGGATGACGCGGGTCGAGCAGGAAGTTCAGGGGCTACTTATCGAAGGCGAACAGGCGCGCGCGCTGCAGGTGAAGTCCGGGTCGGCAGGGTTGCGCATCATCCGCACTTACTTTGTACGCGACAAGGCAATCGTCGTCACAACCGGCGTCCATCCGGCCAGCCGCTTCAGCTATTCAATGACATTCCAGCTGGCCCAGACAGCCGGCTAGGTGCAGGTGCGGAGAGAATCCGGGGGTGCGCGCTCGGTCGCATGGCGCCGGTGACAGCCAACATGCCGCGAGAACGGCGGCACGACACGCTTGCGCGACGCTACGCCTCCTCGATCTGGCCGAATTGTTCCGCAAGAAAATCAATCAGCTTTCGCACGGAAGGCAGCAGGCCGCGCCGCGAAGGGAACACCGCGTGAACGATGCCGCTTTTCGGCAGCCACGCTGGAATGAGCTTGACGAGCGCACCGCTCGTTAGCTCGTCGCTCACCATCATCACCGGCAGCTGGACAATTCCCGCGCCCGCCACGGCTGCCTGCCTCAAGGCGATCATGTCGTCGGTGACGAAGCGAGGCGTATGGTGAACCGCCGCCGAGCCCCCCGGGCCTTCGAGATGCCACACATGCTCCCCGTGCGGCGGCCCGAAATCGAGGCTGGGCAGCACGGCCAGATCGGCAGGCGCAGCGGGCACGCCATGCTGTTCCAACAGCGACGGACGCGCTACCAGACACCAGCTGCGCTCGCCCAGCACCTTCATGACGAGGTCGCTATCTTTCAACGGTGGCGGGCGCACCCGTATGGCGACGTCGACGCCCTCGCCAATGACATCAACGGTGCGATTGGTCGCTTCGAGATGCACGGTGACGCGCGGCGTCTCGGCCATGAAGGCCGCCAGCATCACCCCAATGCGCGCATGCAGCAGCGCCACCGGGCAGGTCAGGCGGACCACGCCTTGCGGTTCCGAGCGGTTCAGCTCGATCGCCTGTTGCGCCGCCTCCGCCTCGATCAGCATTGCCTTGCAATGGGTGTAATAGCGCTGACCCATTTCCGTGACCGTGAAACGCCGCGTCGAACGCTGAATGAGCCGCACACCGAGGTGTTCCTCCAGTACGGCGATCCGCCTGCTGAGGGTGGACTTCGGCATGCCGAGCGCACGCCCGGCCGGCGCGAACCCCTGATATTCGACGACCTGCGCGAAGAAATAGAGATCGTTGAGGTCCCGCATCCGTGCACCCATCGTTCCATTAATGAGACTCAGAGGATAACCCACGACGTCTACCGGATCGGGTGTTGCGCGCCTATCTTACTGACATGCAAACGAGGTCGATGCGGCCTGAACCAGGAATTGACACCATGAAAAAGATTCTCGGCATGTACAGCAACACCAGCTCGCACTGGGTGGGCGACGGTTTTCCGGTGCGCACACTGTTTTCTGACCATACGGTGGGGAGCCACCTGAGCCCGTTCCTGATGCTCGACTACGCGGGGCCGGCACAGTTCACGCCCACGTCAAGGAAGCGCGGCGTCGGGCAGCATCCGCACCGGGGCTTCGAGACCGTGACGATCGTGTACGAGGGTGAACTGGAACACCGCGATTCGTCCGGTGGCGGCGGCAGCATCGGCCCGGGCGACGTGCAGTGGATGACAGCTGGTGCCGGCATCCTGCATGAGGAGTTTCATTCCCGCTCGTTCGCGAAGAACGGCGGGACGCTGGAAATGGTGCAGCTTTGGGTGAACCTGCCGGCCAGGGACAAGATGACGCCTCCGCGCTATCAGACCGTGGTTTCGGCAGACATCCCGACGGTTGCGTTGCCGGACGACGCAGGCAGCGTCAGGGTGATCGCGGGCGACTACGAGGGGCAAAAAGGCCCAGCGCTGACCTTCACGCCGATGGACGTATGGGACGTGCGGCTGAACAAGGGACACACAACCCGGTTCACCTTACCGGCCGGCAGATCACTGGCGCTCGTCGTCCTTCGCGGCGAGGTGTTGGTCAATGGTGAGGAGTCGGTCGGCGTGGCGCAACTGGCCCTGCTCGGGCGGGAAGGAACCGAGGTGCAACTCGACGGTGTCAGCGATGCAACGGTACTCCTGCTGAGCGGCGAGCCCATCGACGAACCGGTTGTCGCGCACGGGCCGTTTGTCATGAATACAGCCGAAGAAATCCATCAGGCCGTCCGGGACTTCAATAGTGGACGCTTCGGGCAGATGGGCGGTGCGACCGAGGCGCACGCGTCCCGCTAGTGTCCTGGCAGGCGGCGGCGTGCACCGGTGCGCGCCGCCGATTTCATCTCGGCCCGCGATGGGTGTCGGAGCCGCCGCCCTCCTCCCGGGGAGCCGGTCAAGGCCGGTCTTCTGTCATTTAGGAATACGTCATGAGGCCCTTAAATAGCGAATGCATTCAGGCGTTCCTTCTGGCCGTCGAATGGCGCAGCATCACCGAAGCAGCGAGACGCCTGAATCTTTCGAAGTCCGTTGTCAGCAAGCGCGTAAGCGACCTCGAACGCGATGTTGGCCAGCAACTGCTGTTGCGTTCGACGCGCAACGTTCTGCCGACGGACGCTGGGCTGGCCTTCTACGAAGCCGCGTCCGACTCGATGCGCCGCCTTGCTGATGCCGTCAATATGATTTCCGACGACTCGAACGGGCTACGCGGCGAGCTGCGTATCACGGCCCCGGTGAGCCTGACGCAATTGTGGCTGGGTGACGTCATCGCGCGTTTCGCCGCAGCCCATCCCCAGTTGCATGTGCTGCTTGAGCTCAACGATCGGGTCCTCAACATTGAAGCGGAGCGATTCGACATTGCGATACGGGTCGCTCGCCTGCCGGACAGTTCGCTGATCGCGCGGCGCATCGGGGTCAGCGAGCGTGTGATCGTTTGCAGTCCCGGCTACATCGATAAACACGGATCGCCCGCTTCACTGGACGACATCAGCGCGCACAAGTGTCTGTGCTACAGCAACGTCCCCGCGTCGCAGACATGGAGCTTCCCCGCCTCCTCGCACGGCGGCAAACCGCGAAAGCTTGCGCCGCAGAGCGTCTTTGCGTCGAACAACGGCGAGGTGCTGCGCAACGCCGCCGTCCGGGGTCTCGGCATAGCCATACTGCCCACGTTCATCGCCGCGCGCGACCTGATTGATGGGCGGCTGATACAGATTCTCTCCGATGAGCGCCCTGAAGACGACATCATTTATGCGGTTTATCCGCGCAGCCCCTTCACATCGCACAAACTGCGCGCCTTTATCGAACACGTAAGACTCGCCCTCCTCGACTGCCCGTGGGACCCATTGGCGATCGTCGCGCCTCTGATTGAAAGTGTATGAACAAACGCACCCGCAGTGGTCCCCCCGTACGAACGCAGCGGGGGACCGGTCCGTGCAGAGTTGCAGGAGAACACCCGTTCGACAATAGCGAACGAAGAGTTTCTGCTTTCCGCACTACCGTTTCACACACGCTTTCCGTAGAGTTCTCCAACGATATACACGCAGCCAAACATGCAATCTTTTGGGTCGTCACGGTGGAGAGTCAACCATGACCGCATCCTCAGCCGCGAGGCCAGGTCGGTCCCAAACCATGAAGGAGGCCTTAAGCCTTTACTGTCGGGCTGACGGCACGCGATTCCTTCACGTATTCAAGACTGTGCTGGCTGTCGTGCTTGCAACAGGCGTCTCGATGCGGCTTGAGCTCTCCGCGCCACGAACCGCGATGGTAAGCGTTGTCATCCTGATGATGCATCAGCACAGCGGGATGGTCATGGCGCGCGGCTTCTATCGCGGACTTGGCATGCTGGTCGGCAATGTGGCTGCGCTGTTGCTCATTGCACTCTTTCCTCAGGAGCGCGTGCTTTTTCTTCTCGCGCTCGCACTGTGGATCGGACTTTGCGTGTGGGGCGCGGCCTGGTATCGTAACTATCAATCATACGGATTCGTGCTTGCGGGTTACGCTACCTGCATCGCCGCGCTGCCGTCCATCGATCATCCGTATGACATTCTGGATAACGTCGTCACGTCACTGAGTGAAGTAACCATCGGGATCGTGTGCGCGAGCCTCGTCAGCGCGCTGATTTTTCCTCAACACGTTAGGGTCATGCTTCTGCGTGTCGGCGCGAGCCACCTTTCCGGTTTTCTCGCGTTCATCCGGACCGCGCTCACAGGACGACTGTCTGCCGATGAGCTTGGCAGCACCCACCTGCGCCTGATCGCCGAGCGTGCGCAACTGGAGAACCTGCGCAGCGCGGCGGTCTTCGAAGATCCCGATCTGCGGATTCACAACGACGTCATGACCCGCCTCGCAAGCGAGTTTCTAGATACGAGTGCGCGATTCCATTCACTTCATCAGTTCCGCCACCGGCTTCGTGCGACAGCAGGCGAGGAAACGGCGAACACCATCGACGCACTGTATGCGACGCTCGCGGATCTCCTCCCCGCTTCGGTCGACCCGTTGCAACCCGACTTGCCGAGGCTCGCGCGCTTTGAGCGCGAGCTTGGCCGACTGGCGGATCAGTTGCCGGCACTTGACACGGCACAACGCCGCCGGCTTATCCACGCCGACATGCAATCGCAGCAACTCGCGGAGAGCGGCGCGGCCCAGATGGCGGCGGCGCTTGACTCCCTGCGGTTGTATCTGCGCGACTTCATCGCCCTTCGTCAACCCGGCGCGGCGCCAGGCCCATCGCATGCGGAGCAGCCGGCGCGCATCGTCACCCGGGCCAACCGGATGGTGTCCTTCGCGGCGGGTCTGCGGGCGACCTGCGCCATCGGCGCGGTGTCGGTCTTCTGGATTGCTTCAGGATGGACGGGCGCATCGGGCGCGGTGATCTCGGCAGCGATTGCAAGCGCGCTCTACTCGATCATGCCCGCGCCGGCGCAGGCAACGCGCCAGATGGTGGCTGGATGCTGCGCAGCCTGGCTTGCGAGCCTTTTCTTCAACTTCTATCTATTGCCGCATCTGGACGGCTTCGCGCAACTTGCGGCCGTGCTGATCCCGTTCATCATGATCGGCAGCTATCTGAACAGTTTTCCGAAGACCGCAACGATCGGCCTTGGCTTCAACATTTACTTCTGCTTTATCGGCAATCTGACGAATCCGAGCGTCTACGCGCCCACGCTCACGCTCGATTCGGGATTTTCCGCGACGCTCGGCATCGGTGCCGCATCGCTCGCCTATTCGGTCGTGGCGCCGTATGCCAGCGACTGGGTCACGGGCCTCTATCTGCGTCAGTTGCAAAAACTGGTCGCCACAGACGCCTGCTACGGAAAGCTGGCCGGCCTGAAATTGCGATTCGATAGCGGCGTGCGCGACTTCGTCCAGCAGATCAGCGTGAGACCCGTGACTGGCCGCTACAGCAAGGCGGTGCTGTTTGCATGGTCGTTCGCGTCGATCGAGATCGGCCGCAACATCATCGAGTTGCGCGAAGCCGGACAGAACACGTCATTGCCCATCGATTGGGCGACGTCAGAGTCGTGGGTCCGCGCAGCGGTCGCCCGCATGTTCGCGACACCGTCCGCGCCTGCATGCGACGACGCCGTGCAAGCCGTCAACGATGCGCTTTCGGTGCTCACTCCGCCCAAAGATAGGTCGACCGGAGAGGCCACAGCGCCTTATGCACACTTGCGCGCGCCACTGAACTTCATTCGCCTGTCGCTGCTGGACAACCTCCAGCCGCTCCAGTCCGGCGACAGTCAGCCTACGACATGACACCGAGCCCCCGTCCTGCTGTTTCGCCATCCTGACTCGACGATACGTTCCAATGCCGATTCGCCTACCTTCCTTCCTCGTGTTGACCAGCGCGCTCCTGCTTTCGGCGTGCGCGAACACTGATGGCATTGTGTCGCGTTCGTCGATGCTCGATGCGCACTCAGTCGCGACGGGCGACGGGGTCCGCGCCGCGCTCGCCGATGCGCAATGGCCGCAGGACGGCTGGTGGTCCCGCTGGGGCGACCCGCAGCTCGACCAGCTGGTCTCGCATGCCGTCGCCGGAAATCCGGAGATGGGGATCGCGCAGGCTCGACTCGATCAGGCCGACGCGATTGCGCGGATCGCCGGCGCCGCGCGGGAGCCGAACGTCTCGGCCAGCAGCGAGTTTTCCCGCAGGCGCTTCTCAGCGTATGCAAACCCGAGCCCGCCGGGCGGAGACACAGTATGGAGCAACGCGGTCGGCCTCGATCTCATCTATGAACTCGATCTGTGGGGCAAGAACCGCGCGACTCTGGAAGGCGCGCTCGATGCGGTCCAGGCGGCGGCCGCCGATGCGCGCGAGGCGCAACTGCTACTCGAGGCTTCGATGGTGCGTGGGTACGTCAACCTGTCGCTGCAATACGAACTGCACGACATCGCATCCGCGACGCTCGCTCGCGAGCAGCGCATCGTCGACATCATGGAGCGCCGCGCGCGCGCCGGCCTCGCGAGCCGGCTGGAACTCAGCGAAGCACGCACGCCACTCGCCGCAACGCGCGCGCAGATCAAACAGTTCGAACGGCAGATCGCGCTCGCGAGCAACCAGCTTGCCGTATTGACGGGCCAAGGACCGGGCGCTAGCGAGCAGTTCGCGCGGCCGCGACTGCGGCTCGACGTTCCGGTTGCGCTGCCCGCCACCTTGCCTGCAGAGCTGGTGGGGCATCGTCCGGATATCGTCGCGCAGCGCTGGCGCGTTGAGGCGGCGGCCAAGGGAATCAAGGCGGCGAAGGCCGACTTCTATCCGAACATCGATCTGATCGCGAGCGCGGGCCTTGCGTCGGCGGCATTTGGCAGCTTCTTCACGCTCGTGAACAACAACGCGATCGACCACTCATTCGGTGCGGCGATTTCGTTGCCGCTGTTCGACGGCGGGCTGCGCAAGGGACGTTATGGCGTCGCGGTCGCCGGCTACGACCTGGCCGTCGACACCTACAACCAGACAGTGCTCGCAGCTTTCCAGAGCGTTGCGGATCAGGTGATTTCGCTGCGCTCGCTGGCTGAGCAGCAGGCCGCCGTGGAAACGTCGCTGCAGTCCGCCCAGGAAGCGTTTGGCTACGCGGGAAAAGGCTATCGCATCGGCATGACCGACTATCTGAACGTGCTCGCCACGCAGACCGAACTGCTGCGGGCGCAACAGAGCCTCGCGCTCGCGCGCGCCGCGCGCCTTGATGCGTGGGCGCAACTCATGACGGCACTGGGTGGCGGCATCGAAACAGGCGCCGCTGCCGCGCCTCAGGGAGGGTCTGCCCATGCCCCGTGAAATCGCTTTCCTCTCACTGCTGGTCCCCGGTCTGTTTCCCCTTTTCATGGGTTGTGCGATGGTGTACTGGCTCGTTGACCGGGCGCTGGCCCACATGGGGCTTTTCCGTCACGTCTGGCATCCCGCGCTGTTCCGCGCGGCGCTGTTCGTCTGTCTGTTCAGCGGCGTCAGCTTGCTGCTTGGCACATAACCGCTTTACCTCCCTTCATCTCAAGACACCATCATGAGTCTTCAGTCGCTGCTTCGTTTCATGATCACGCTGCTGGTTTTCGCCATAGCGATTTTTCTCGGCTACACGCTGTGGAACCACTATATGTACGCACCGTGGGCCCGCGACGGGCGCGTGCGCGCCAAGGTGATCAACATCGCACCAGATGTATCCGGCATCGTCACGGACGTGCTTGTCGGCGACAACGAGAGCGTTCACCGTGGCGACGTACTGTTCCACATCGATCAGGCGCGCTTCCGTTACGCACTCGATCAGGCCGAAGCCCAGGTCGCTCTGCGCAAGTCGGAACTGGACATGCGCAACCAGCAGGCGGCGAGGCGCGCGCAACTCGACGGCTCCGTCATTTCGACCGAAAGCCGCGAGGACGCCGGTGCCCAGGCGCGACAGGCCCTCGCAAACTATCAGGCCGTGCTTGCCGCACGGGACGTCGGGCGCCTGAACCTCGAACGCAGCGAAGTCCGCGCGCCCGTTGACGGCTACGTGACCAATCTGAATCTTTATCCGGGCGACTATGCGGCAGCAGGCGTTGCGCGCCTCGCGCTGATCGACAGTCATTCTTACTGGGTATACGGCTACTTCGAAGAAACCAAGCTGCCCCACGTGCATGTCGGCGACCGGGCGGAAGTTCGCCTGCTTGCCGGGGGACCCGTGATAGCCGGTCACGTCGAGAGCATCGCGCGCGGCATCAGCGATCGCGACAATCCCGCAGGCCCGACGCTGCTTGCCGACGTCAACCCTGTCTTCACGTGGGTGCGGCTCGCGCAGCGCGTTCCCGTGCGCATTCATCTCGACGACGTCCCCGACGGGCAACGGCTCGCGGCAGGCACCACCTGCACGGTGACCGTGCTGCCGCCGCGAACCAGCGAATCGCGGGCTGCGGCACCCAGTTGATATCGAACACGTCGCCCACAAGCCGCTGCGACGGCAGCCTTCCTGCTGTATATGGCGCCCGTATCGCTGTTTGCCGGTGTCTGCGGCGCGCTGCATCTCGCAACCACGTTGCTTTTCAAGCTGCAGTGTCCATCCGGCATTCCAGTTTCCCCGCGCGCAAGCGCAATCTCGCCGCTTGACTGAACAGGAGTCATCTCATGAGTGCACCCGCCAACTTCAATGGCCAACGTCCCGTCATCGATCCCAACGATGCAGCCATGCTGCTGATCGATCACCAGAGTGGTCTGTTCCAGACCGTAAGGGATATGAACGTACCGGAACTGCGCGCCAACGTCACGACGCTCGCCAAGGTGGCGACGCTGGCGAAGATGCCAGTCATCACGACTGCGTCGGTGCCGCAAGGTCCGAACGGCCCGCTAATTGAGGAAATCCATAAGTACGCGCCGCACGCAAAGTACGTGGCGCGCAAAGGCCAGATCAACGCGTGGGATAACCCCGATTTCGTGGCAGCCGTCGAGGCAACGGGCCGCAAGACGCTGATCATTGCCGGTACGATCACCAGCGTGTGCCTCGCCTTCCCGAGCATCAGCGCAGTCCATGCAGGCTATAGGGTGTTCGCGGTGGTCGACGCATCCGGTACGTACTCGAAAATGGCCCAGGAGATCACGCTGGCACGCATCGTCCAGGCCGGGGTCGTGCCGATGGATACCGCCGCGGTCTGTTCGGAAATCCAGCAAACGTGGCATCGCGAAGACGCGCTTCAGTTCGCCGAAGCGTACAGCGCAGTCTTCCCGGCCTACCAGTTACTGATCGAGAGCTATCAGAAGGCCCAAGACGTGCTGAAGAACAACGAGCAGCTGGATTCAGAACGCGCGTAACGTCGCTTGCGGCGGGCATCGGCCGGCCCGGCGGTCGGTCGATGTCTGTTCGTCTGGCATGCTCCACTCGCGTCATGTCGACCAGCGGTCGCTTGCAACATGGTGCGGTGCTTGCCGGACCGCGACACATGTCCACGCGACGCTTCATCCCGGCAGATGATCCGGATGCGACGTCCCAGCGCGAGACACTTCCCGTATCAGCCTACCGAACCGGATCAACCTTGTGCATCACGATCATGCAAACGCCTGCTCTCGCCGCTAACGGTATGGGAATCACCACTCTCGAGTCTTCGGAAGATCGTCTTCTGGTTCGCTGGGTCGAGAGCGGGAAGTGTCACTTTGGAGAACAGCGGTGACGTCTCCGGGTTACCAGTCGCTTGGGCATTTGTGCCCTGTCCGGTCGACATATCCGTCGCGGACAAACGGTTTACCGCCAGGCAGAGCGGCCGCCCAATCACGCAGCCATGATCGCTTCAGAAGCGCTCGATCAATGCCGTTGATGCTCTGTGATCCACAGTGGTGGACGGCGCGACTCGCGCTGCCTACACGGTCGCGTGGATAGCGTCCGCGTCGAGAACCGGAGGCCGAGGGCACTACCACAAGACATACGACAGAAGAAATAAATGGAATTCAAACTGAATGAACTGACCGGCAACAATGACGTGGCCGTTATCTCCCACGCGGTCTGGACGGTCGATCCGGACGCCAAGGTCAATGTCGATGTATCCACAATGGCCGTGGAGATTGATTCGTGGCTGATGCCCGAAGAGTTTCTGGTTGCGTTTGAAGAGGCTGGATATGACGTAAGGATAATGCGCGGCTAAAGCAACAGCCACTGGGTCCGTTATTGACTGATCCGAAGACTGGGCACTACGTTACCCCGAAGGCCGCCTACGATCTCAGTATAAGGAGGTCGTGCCAGCCTTCTTAGCCATGCGTGCCGCAGCGCGCGCACTCTTCACGATGCACGCATTGCGTCCGGACAAGGTAGTTCCGTTCCGCAGCGCCGAACACAATGTTCGGCAAAACGCGCTCACGTTCCGTGCGGCAGTTCGCATATGCTACGAAAGCTGATCAAGTACTTCTGTCACGAAAGAGGCACCGACGGAACCCGCCGTTCAGCAAAAGCTGCCGCCTATCACCACGTGTCGCTCATCAGCATTCACAGTACCCGCGGCGACGGCTTCCGGCACAACCCGCCGGTGCCTGCGGAAGGGCCCACTCACCTCTTAACCGGAGAAATAACCATGGCTAGCGAACCCATTCGCGATCCCGCAAACGATCATCTGTTGACCCCGCTAAACGCTGCCTTCATCGTCATCGACTACCAGCCCGTTCAGGTCAATTCGATCGCCTCGATGGACCGCCAGCTGCTGGTCAACAACATCGTCGGTGCATCGAAGGCGGCTGTGACGTACAAGTTGCCGATCGTGCATTCGACCGTGAACGTGAAGACCGGCCTGAACAAGCCGCCGATTCCGCAACTGCGCGCGGTACTGGGCGACTACCCGACATACGATCGGACCTCGATCAACTCCTGGGAGGACGTCGAGTTCCGCGCAGCGGTGAAAGCAACCGGCCGCAAGAAGCTGATCATGACCGCGCTGTGGACCGAGGCGTGCCTCACGTTTCCCGCGCTGGACGCACTCAAGGAAGGCTACGAGGTGTATGTGGTGGCTGACGCCGTCGGCGGGACGTCCGTTGCCGCGCACGATGCAGCACTGCGCCGCATCGAGCGGGCCGGCGGCCAGATGATCAGCGTCGCCCAGTTGTTCTGCGAATTGCAGCGCGACTGGTCGCGCAGCGAAACTGTTCCGGCCTTCATTGACCTGTTCGTCGAAACAGGCGGCACTGCAGGGATCCAGTTCTCGTACGACCGTAGCTAAACGGGACCCGGCACGGACGCGCATGGCGTCCGTGCCTCGGCCGACGTCGCGAGCAGCAAGTGGAAGGGTGTCGACCGCTTCCTGCGAGCAGGCTCGAACCTTTACCTCCGTTTACGTCATGGCCGACCAGACCGCAAAGAATAAGAAACAGATAACCGATCCGCGGATGCCACGAGGTGGCGACGCGCCACGCGGGGCACAGTTCGCGCGTTGAATCACCGATGGGTAACAGCATATGGCTGACTATTATCTTCTTGCCGGACGGCTCTTCATTGCGCTGATGTATGTACTTAGCGGCATCAACAAGCTCATTTTCTTCAGCCACGGCCTTGAAGAAGTCAAGGCGAAAAAGCTTCCCTTTCCACGCCTCGCACTCAGTTGCACGATCGCAGTCCAGCTCCTATGCGGCCTGGCCATCATCGCTGGCTATCAGACTGCGATTGCGTCTGTGCTGCTGGCGATATTCACCCTGGCAACTGCGGTGGTCTTCTACGATTTCTGGAACCAGCGAGGCACGCAGCGCACCCTTTTCCTGACCGGCTTTCTTGAGCACATAAGCATCATCGGTGGATTCGTCATCCTGATTGCGTCGGGGCCGGGCAGCTTCGCAGTGCATTCCTGACACCTGCAGCAGCATCCGATCGCCATTGAGGAGACGCCATGTCACTCGCCACCGTTATCGCCGAACTCGACATCGATGCACCTGACTATCTCGTCAAAATCGAGGTACGCAATCACGCCCTCCTTGGCGACGAAGGACTACGCGAGGGCGGACAGGGTCGCGGTCCTGCGCCCTTTGCATTCGTCCTGTCCGGTCTTGTCGCGTGTACCGCGGCCACGCTCAGAATGAACATGCAGGCCGGTCTCGGGCTTTCTAGGCGGCCCGCTGTCCGACTGAATTCTTCATCAGATGAACGACTTGCATCAGTTGAAAGCCTGGCAGCGACAGTTTCCACGTCGGACTGCCATCGGGCATTCCGTGGCTCGCGGCCATGGCCGGCACGATGCTGATCGCCCGACGCTCCGACAGAACGCTTGAGCGTCAATGGCACACGGCGATCTGTGCACTGCTGATGGCGCCCTGCTACCTCATGCCGCTGACGCATGGCAACATCGTCCCGGGTCTGGTGTTGCCGACGGGGGCGGCACATTTGCCGGCTTCGGCGCATATCCGGTCTTCTGGAGCATGCCGTCCACTTACCTGTCCACCAATACGGCGGCGGGAGGCATCGCATTCATCAGTAGTCGAGGGGGAATCGGCGCGTTTCTGAGTCCCACGTTCATGGGCTGGTCCGCTACGCGAACCGATAGCGCCTGCCTGGCTACATGTGTCCGGGTGCTGTCATGCTGCTGCGGGCACCTCGACTTACTCGCCGGATTTCCGGCGCGGACATTGCAACGGCGAGCTTGATCATCTCTTCGTCGCCTCTGTCCCTACATGCAAAAGCACTGTTCCACTATGCGAAACTTTTGAAATCAAACACGCGTGACGACGTTAGGATGGAATCTGTCTGAATCCCATCCCCAGCTTGAAGGAGAGCGTCTCAGTGTTCAATCATGAAAGTCTCGATCGCATGTTTCGGCCGCGAAGTATTGCGATCGTCGGCGCCTCGACCAATCCCAAAAAAATTGGCGGCCTGCCCGTTGCCCATCTGCTGCAATATGGCTTTGACGGCAGGATCTTCCCGGTCAATCCGAATGCGAGCGAAGTCCAAGGGCTGCGCGCATATCCGTCACTGGCCGCAATTGGCGAGCCGGTCGATCTCGCGATCATCGCGGTGCCTTTCGCTCAGGCGGAACGCGCGATACGTGATGCGGCAGAGGCCGGTGTGCGTAGCGTCGTGTTGTTTACCTCCGGCTTTGCGGAAACAGGCGACGAGGGTAGTGAAGTACAAAAGCGTCTGGCACACATTGCCCGAACACATGGCGTTCGTGTGCTGGGACCTAACTGCCTCGGCTTCATCAGTGTCCGCGAAAACGTGTATGCAACCTTTTCCGCTGCGCCGGCGCACGCCAGCGCGATCCCGGGTGCTGTCGGCATGGTGTCGCAGAGTGGCGCGTTCGGCATGTACGGCTACATGCTGACGCGCGAACGCAATATCGGTCTGTCGTACTGGATCAGCACCGGCAACGAATGCGATTTTGAATTCTCTGATGCGGTAGCGTGGCTCGCTCGCGATCCCCATACGCGCGTCATCATGGGATACATGGAAGGCTGTCGCGACGGCGAGAAACTTAAGGCCGCGCTGGCGCTCGCGCGCGAGGCCGGCAAACCGGTGGTCATCACCAAGGTTGGAAGGAGTGCTTCGGGTGCGATCGCCGCCGCGTCGCACACCGCCGCGCTCGCGGGTGACGACGCCGTTTTCGATGCCGTGTTGCGGCAGTACGGCGCAATCCGCACGAACACGATTGACGAATTCTTCAATGCCGGCTACGTACTGAGCAAAGGATTCAGGCCAGTCAATTCCAGCGTCGGTGTAATGACGCTGTCGGGTGGCGTCGGCGCGCTGATCGCCGACGATGCGTCGGATGCCGGTCTCACACTGTCTGGCCTTCCTGCCGCAGCACAGGCAGAGATTCTCGCCAGAGTGCCCTTCGCCGCGCCGCGCAATCCGGTCGATATGACTGGGCAAGTGACGTCGGAGCCGGAATTGATGCTGTTCGGCGCGCGCAAGATGCTCGACGAAGGTGGCTACGGCAGCCTGCTGGGATTCTTCGCCGCGGCGGGAACGTCGGCGGCATTCTGGCCGCACCTGCTCGAATTCGCCCGCACCATCCGGTCCGAATACCCACACGTCGCGCTCGTCATGTGCTCGCTGTTCGATGCACAGCGCCGCGAAGCGCTGGAAGAGCTCGGCTGCTTTGTCCTCACGGACCCAAGCGCCGCAGTGCGTGCAATCAAGTATCTATGCCATGGCGTCGGAAGCGTCGCGCGCGCACCCTGCGATCCCGCAACTCCGCGGCTCCGCATCGAAGACGGCGTACTGGACGAACCGGCAGGGCTGGCCGTGTTGCGCTCGGCGGCCATTCCAGTCGTCGCGCACAAGGTGGCGTCGAATGCGGATGACGCCGCCCGGCTCGCGCGGGAACTGGGCTATCCGGTCGTCATGAAAATCGTGTCGGGCGACATTACGCACAAGAGCGATGTCGGTGGCGTCAAGGTCGGTTTGCAAGACGAAACGTCCTTGCGCGCGGCGTATGACGAGATTCACGGCAGTATCGCCCGGCATGCGCCAGACGCCGTCATCAGCGGCGTGCTCGTTGCGAAGATGGTCAAAGAGGGCGTGGAGTGCATTCTTGGCGTTCAGCGCGACCCCGTATTCGGTCCGGTTGTGATGTTCGGGCTCGGCGGCATTCTTGTCGAAGCGATCGGCGACGTCACATTTCGCGTCGCACCGTTCGGTCTCGACGAGGCCCGATCGATGATCGACGAGATCAAGAGTCGGAGGATACTCGACGGCATGCGCGGTCGACCGGCCGTCGATCTGGACGCGTTGGCCCAGGCGCTGGCCGCGCTATCGCAGTTCGCATGGGCCGCACGTGATTCGATTGAATCGGTCGACATCAATCCCTTTGTCGCGCTACCACGCGGTCAGGGCGCACTGGCCCTGGATGCCGTGGTGATCGCGCGGAACAGACCCAACGCAGAAGACCGCATGCGCGAGAGCCGGCTGCCGCCGCAATGCAGCGCCGCGCTCGTCTGACGCAACAACTTATCGAGGAGACATATTTGTGAGCGCAACCAACATCCTGATGGTGAAGCAGGCTCTCGCGCGACACGCCGACGGTGTGTTCACGCTGGGCGGCCAGGGCAATTCCCTTGTCGTCGATCTGGGAGACACGCTGCTGCTGGTCGATGCCGGCCCCGGCGGTAAGATCACTGACACGATGATCGCGCAGTTGCGCGACAGCATCGATAAACCCGTCGGCTATATCGTCTACAGCCATGGACATATGGGCTACAACAACGGCGTCACCCGTTGGCTCGACGCCGCCACACGACGCGGAGAACCAGCACCGCAGATTGTCGGCCACGCGAATCTGCCTGCACGCTATCGCCGCTACCGGGAAACCGCCGGCCTGCAGTCGTACACCAACACGCGGCAATTCCGCAGCCCGTACCCCGCCGAGCCACCCGCGCACTGGTTCCAAATGCCCGGGCTGACCTACGAAAAGCGCCTTGCCCTCGAAGGCAGCGAGCGCAAGGTCGTGCTGCTGCATGCGCCGTCTGAAACCGACGATGGTACTGCCGTATGGATTCCCGAATCGCGGGTGCTTTACGGATCCAACGCGTTTATCAAAACGTGTCCCAACGCGGGCTCGCCGTACCGGATCCTGCGTGATCCCGCACGCTGGATCGCCACGCTTGAACAGTTTTCCGCGCTGTCACCAGACGTGTTGATTCCCGAATTTGGCAAGCCGTTGACGGAGAAAGCCGAGATCGAAGAGGCGCTGACCGTGCCCGTCCAGGCGATGCGCTATCTGCGCACCGAGGTGCTTGCGAGGATGAACAGCGGGATGGTTATCGATGACATCGTGCATGACGTCCCGCTTCCCGACGCGCTTTTCGGCAGCCGCTTTATGAAGCCGGCGTATGGGTGCGCCGAGTTCATCATGCGCGACCTATGGCGCGCGGAGAACGGCTGGTGGAACCGCAATCCGACCGATCTGCACCCCGAGCGTCCCGGTCGCGTGGCGGCCGCACTGCGCCGTGCGATCGGTGACCCGCAGCATGTGCTGGACCGCGCGCGCGCATTGCAGGCAGAGGGCCAACTTCAGCTTGCGCTGCACGTGATCGACGTGCTGGCCAACGACCCGTCGGACGACCCCTTTGCGAAGGACGCCCGCGCGTTGAAGGCGGCATTGTGCGAGGCGCGCGAAAAAACCGTCACATCCGTCGTGTCGAAACACCTGTATCTCAGTTCGGCCGAGGAACTGCTCGGGCTACCGGTCGGCGCATCGGAGCGCGCACGCGGAAACACTGGATACAACTGGAACTAGAGAGAAGCCCGGAGACACTATGCAACCCACCAAGCAACTGACAGGCACACCCGCGACCGCACAGCCGGCGCCGCAGACGGTCGCTAGCCCGACGAAGCAGAATGCTGGCTTCAGCGTATTGATGCCGAAACTGCAACTCACCGACATCGTTCCCGGCGTCCACACGATCGGCGGCCAGGGCAACTCGATGATGATCGAAACCGCACGCGGCATCGTGCTCGTCGACGCGGGGCCAGGTGGCGACATAACCCGTTCGATGATCGCGCAGTTGCGGCTCGTTTCGTCGCAACCGGTCTATGCCATCGTCTACAGCCACGGACACGCAGGCTATAACGCCGGCGTGCGGTCCTGGATGGATCACGCCGCGGAACGCGGGGAACCGCTCCCTATCCTGATTTCTCAGGCGGGCGTGCCTGAGCGGTATCGCCGTTATGTCGAGACGGCCCCGTTACAGGCCTGGCTAAACAGCCGCCAGTTTCGTAAGGCGATGAAACCCGCGCAGCCCGCGCACTTCCCGACACCCGATGTCACGTTCGAAGATCGCCTGACGCTCGACTGCGGTGACCGGATTATCGAACTGATTGCGGCGCCTTCGGAAACATCGGACGCGCTGGCAGTGTGGCTTCCGGCGGAGCGGCTTCTGTACGGCGGCGCCGCAATGATCCGCAGCCTTCCGAACGTCGGCACACCGCTGCGAACCATCCGCGATCCGCTGCGCTGGGCCGACACGCTCGACAAGTTGTATGCGCTCGATCCCGCCATCGTGCTGCCGGAGTTCGGCGATCCGATCAGGGACCCTCAGGAGATCGAAGATGCGTTCCTGATCCCTGCCCGCGCGTTGCGCTATCTGCGCACGGAAGTGGTCAAGCGGATGAACCAAGGCATGAACGAACGCGACATCCTGCACGACATCGAATTGCCAGAGACGCTGTTCGGCCATAAGTTCATGCGGCCGATTTACGGCGCGCCTGACTACATCGTGCGAGAAATCTGGCGAATGGAAAACGGCTGGTGGGACCGTAATCCGACGCATCTGCACCCGGCGCGCCCACGCGATGCCGCGGCGGCCGTTCTATCCGCACTGGCTGATCCGAAGCGCGTGCTGGCCGAGGCCCGGGCACTGCAGAGCGAGGGGGAAACCCAACTGGCGCTGCACGTACTGGATCTGCTCGCATTGGCCGAAACGGACATGCCAGAAGTCAGGGCGGCACGCGAACTGAAGGCGCAACTCTGCCGTGAAAGAGCGACGCAGGTGCCGTCGATCGTTTCCCGCCAGTTGCTGCTAAGCAGCGCCGAGGATGTGCTTGGCTTGCCAATAGGCAGCACCGCCGGTCAGGATCCTGTTGCCGATTTTTCGTGGAATTGAAATGAGTGTCGATATTCAACATCACAATGCGGTGATCAATGGGTTCGACATGCATTACGCGGCCTGTGGACAACCGGGACGTCCATTGCTACTGTTCGTCCATGGGTTTCCGGAATGCTGGTCTGCATGGCGTGCCCAGTTGAAAGCCTTTGGCGAGCACTACTTCGCTGTTGCGCTCGACACACGCGGAATCAACGAGTCATCAGGACCTGACGCGGTATCCGGCTATCGCGCAGGGCATATGGTGCGCGATATGGCGGCGCTGATCGAACGTCTCGGTTACCAGCAGTGCGTTGCGATAGGCCATGACTGGGGCGGTGCGATCGCCTGCGCGTTCGCCCTCGCGCAGCCGGAACGTCTACGGGCACTGGTGATGATCAATGCAGTCCATCCCGGTGTGTATCGACGCGAACTGGTGGAAAATCCTGTCCAGCAGGCCGCCAGCGCCTACATGAATTCTTTCACGTCGGAAGGGGCAGTCGAAAGGATTCGCGCCGACGATTGCGCGTATCTCCTCGATATGTTCTCCGACAACGGAGCATTGCCGTCGTGGCTTGACGGCGCGACACGGCAATCGTACCAGCAGGCTTGGTCGAAAGCCGGGTCGGTCGAGGCCGGAATCAACTACTATCGCGCATCGGCCCTGCATCCGGCGACGCCCGAAGACCCTGGCGCTTCGGCCGTTTTTTTCAACGACGCGGACCTCCAGGTGCAGGTCCCCACCCTGATCCTTTGGGGCGAGCAAGACCGCTTCCTGCTGCGAGGATGTTTGGACGGAGTGGAACAGTACTTTCCGCAACTGCGCGTCGAGCGCATTCAGGAAGGTAGCCATTGGGTCATTCATGAGTTTCCACACAAGATCAACAACCACCTTGCGGCGTTCCTGAACGAACTGAGCGATGGCGACTAAAGAACCTGTACGCCGTGTAGTGAAGCCCGTCACGCGAGAACCTGGCGACCGGCAGTTTGCCAGCACGCTCGAGCGCGGCCTCCGGGTGCTACAGTGCTTTTCTGTCGATTCGCCCGAGCTCGGAAACACGGAAATTACCGTACGCACGGGCTTGCCAAAAGCTACGGTGTCACGGCTTACACACACCTTGGTCAAGCTGGGCTATCTCGAACGCAGTCAAGGTAATTCCGGGTTCGGACTGGGTATGGGCGTACTTTCCCTGGGCTATCCGCTGCTCGCCAGTCTCCAGTTGCGTCGTCTCGCTGCCGGGCCGATGAAAGACCTGGCTGATCTGATCGACGGCGCGGTGGCGATCGACGTTCGCGCGCACCTGAGCGTGGTGGCGATAGAGAGCGCGATCGTGCGAGATGTTCTGGGTGGCAATCCGACCGTCGGACGCGCGCTCCCGCTGCTCTCCACGGCCACGGGCATGGGATGGATGATCGGAGCGAGTCCCGACGAACGTCAGCGCGCTGCCCGTGAACTGGAGCATGCGGAGCCCGGCAGTTGGGCGCAGAGCAAGCCCCGCTACGACGCGCTAAAGAAGCAGTTTACGCAGTTAGGGTATATCAAGCTCTCCAACACCCGCCGTATCAACACTACTGCCATGTCGGTGCCACTTCGCCGTCGGCCGGGGGCCGGACTTATGGTCCTCTCGTGCGTCTTCGATATCAACGAGCAGGAGCAGGAGACGCTCGAGCAGCGCGCAGGCAATGCCCTCCTCACCACCGCCCAAATCATCAACGCGAAGCTGCTGAAGGCCTAAGCGGCGACAACGCGCGATCGTTCCCGCACGCGCATACGTTGCCCCCACCTACCCGATTTATTCTTGAGGAACGTGCATGAGCACACTGTCACCTGATCTCGTCAGAATTCGTGATATCGAACCGGGCTGGCGCTTCGGCTCGGTTTTCGATGTACGCAGGAGCGAAATCGACGGTTTCGGCCACGTCAGTCATCGCGCTCATATCGCCTGGTGCGAAGAGGCGCGCAATGCCTATTTCGAAGCGCTGGGTCAACTACCGTTCCATGCTGAGCGGCCAGGCCCCGTGCTCAAGGAAGTCGGCTTCACGTACGAGAAATCGTTGTGCGCAGGTAGGGAAGTAGTCGTCACGGCTCGGGTCGCCTGGTTGCGCAACACCAGCTTTCGCATGGAGTTCGCCGCCTGGAGCGACGGTCTCGTCGGACGCGGGCACGCTATCTGTATCTGGTTTCGCAATTCCACCAACGCGCTTGTCACACTACCCGACGAACTGCGCATCGCGATGATCCAGACGGATCACGCGCAGGATATCCGGGGGCGCACCAGCGAAGCATGAACGCGCGCAAAACGCGTGAAGTGAAACAGTCGAGGGACGAGACCGTACACGCTAGTTGATAACGCCGCGACAAGTTCATGATGCCCGTAATCGGGCTTCTGGTCCCGTTGCTTTCCGGGCGCCACGTCGTTTCAGCCCGCGCGCCGCATCAAGCTGAAACTCTGTGCGGTCGGACCAGTATCCGGCTGGCTCGCCAGAAACAGTGCAGGCGGCGCGACGTCTTCTGGCTCCTTGATCCACTCGCCTTCGGGCGCGAATTTTTCGCCGAAGTCGGTCATCGCCGTGCGCACCCGGGCCGGGTATCAGTTCGTTCACGCTGATGTTAGCGCTCTGCAGCTCGACCGCCAGTGTCTGCGTCAGCATCCACGTGCCCAGCTTGGAACTCGCGTAGGATGACATGCCCGGATTGGGTCGATGACGCGAACCGGAACCGATCAGGATCATCTTGCCCGCACCGCGCCTGCGTAGATGCGGAATGGCGCCCCGCACCAGCGATCACCGACCTTGCCACGCAGATTCGCGTGTGCCTGAAACTCGCTCATATAGTCTCCTGACATACTGACAACAGCGGCCGTCAGCGCGGCGCCTTGCGTTCAACTGATGGATACTGGAACTCGCGCGACAGATGGGCCGTCCGCGGCTCATACAATCGCAACGTAAGATAGAACGGCCCTGCCGGCGCTGGCAACCAGTTCGCCTGCAATACCGGATCGACCGGTCGCTGCGACGAGATCGCGATGCGCAACCCTCCGTCGCCGTCGTAGCGCATGCCCGGCGTCCGGTCGCCGACGGAATAGCGTCCAGCCGTGTTTTCGACCAGCAGGCAGCTCACCTTGTCATAGGCCGTGAGCGACCAGAAGGCGTCCGTCTGCGGAAGGCCGCCGGCGGGAAAATGCAACACGTAGCCTGTATCGCCGTCGAGCGGTTGGCTCGCGGAATCGCAGTCCGCAATGACGTACATTGCCTCTTCGATGCCAAGCGCGCCAATGTAGTTGAGCGCGACCTGCGCACGTTCGAAATACCGGGTGCCAAACGTGTCGCCGATGTCGACCGGCAGAAACCAACCGCCGCCCAATGCGGACGGCTGCGGCTTCGCCAGTTCCTCCCTGAGCTGCCCGATGGCGACTTCGACGGCATCGCGCTGAGCCTGCGTCATCGCATCGGCGTCACAGTGCGGGCCGATGCCGCACGCCACGAACCGCTCGACATGATGCTTCGCTTCCGACGGTGGCGGATTCTCAGCCAGCGCCCGGTTGACCACGCGCGCGAATCGCACCGGATCGCTAGCGTGTTCGCGCGGCTGGAGTCCCGCATCGATCAGGGAAAGCGTCGTTGCGCGGCTACCTTCGAGCGGAGCGATCACGAACTGATCCTGTAAAGCCACGGCGCGAGCGAGGTCGTCCGGACCATCGACCAGCAGACGCCCAATCATCCATACCGCGTTGGTCGGACACCGCAATGCTTGCATGCCTGGCGGCGTCTCACCTTGCCAATCGGGACCGTGCAGCAGAAACGTGCCTTTCGATGTGCCTGTCGTGCGGCTCCCGATGTAACCAAACGGATTGGTATGGAAATCGAGCAAGCCCATCACGTAGTAGCGTTCGCCCACGTCAGGCACGCTCAGCACCAGCGGGCCAGCAGTCAGATCGAGCCATATGCTCGAATACAGCGTGTCGTTATTGGGCGTAACGACTTCCCTGTTTTGTGGGCCGAGAAGCTGGCGTGTATGTATCCACTCGTTCGCCCAGCGGAACGTCGATTCCGGAGAATCGCCCGCGAACCGCCCCGCGCGATCGCGCCGGCAACACGTCGCGGAACGCATGCGCGCCATCTCATAGAGCGGCAGCGCGAACAGCACGGCGTCGCGGGCAATCGACATCAGTTCATCTGACGATGTGGGCAAGGGGCGATCGAGGGCGTCCGTGGTAGTCGTCATTTTCATTGAAAGTTGATCCGCCGCACGGCGGGGATCGCGTAGCGCCCTTCGAGAAAAGCGGCACGCGGATGGTAGAGGCGAAGAATCAGATAAAACGGTGTCGTGGGTGCAGGTAGCCAGTTTGAGGTGGACTCAGGCGCGGCATGCTGGATGGTGATGCGCAATCCGCCGTCGTCGTCATAACGAAGGCCCGTCGTGCGATCACCGAGGGCGTGACGGCCAAGTGGGTTGTCGACGAAAAAACGATCCGCCCCATACAGCGATAGCGACCACAGCGCATCGACGGGCGGCAGATCGCCGGGTGGAAAGTACAGCTCATACCCGCGCGATCCGTCGAGACGTCCCCCATCTTCATCGAAGTCGGCCATCGCGTAGACGGCTTCGTCCGCGCTCAGCGCACCCAGCCCCTTCATCGCGGTGCAAGCGCGCAGCAAATAGTCCATGCCGTAGCGGCCCAGTTGAAAGCTATAGCCCCAGTTGCGTCGCGCACGGCTTTCCGTGTGGGCGAGAATCAGGCGCATTGCATCATCGTAGGCAAGCTGCAGGCCGCGCCGCGTGACAGGCGACAGCGCTGCGACGTCAACGGCTTCGCCGCAGCGCACGCCGCTGCGCAAAAGTAGGCCAAAGAGGCTCGTTTCATTCGGGCGCGGCGGCACGTCGCGCAATCCATTGAAGAGGTTCTGAAAGAAATCAAGCGCGGGCTCTCCGCTGTCGTGCCACGCGCTCACGCTCGCAGGTTGCCTCTGCTGTGGGCCGTTCAATCGGAAACCAGTGGCAGCGCCTCGCGCGCCGGGCAGATCGTCTTCATCCTTCACCAGCACCCGTCCGAGCAGCCAGACAAGCGGCGTCGGACACGTGATCGCGTATTCGTCGTCCTGCAACGGCACTTCGTCCTGCAACCGCAGCACGTAGCGGCCACCATCGCGGCCGGCGTTGCGCGGACTCAGATTCACGAAGTTGTTGGTGAACGCATCGAGCAGTTCGATCACAAAGTAACGATCCGCCTCGATTGCAGGAATATCGAGCGTCACGGGACCGTTCGACAGATCGATCCAGCCGTTCAGATACAGAAAGTCGTTCGCGGGCGTGACGATATCGCGATCCTCATGTGTCCAGCGGCGCATGCTTGCATGAATCGTATTGAACGGCGCGCGTAGCGCACTCGTCGCATGCGGCGACGTGTGCATGGCACAGGTGCGGATCACCTCTACGAGTGGAAAGCCATAGATCGCGACGGACGTCGCAGCCACGCGAACCAGAGCAGTGCGCGGGTCGTCGTCCAGCGCGGAGGATTCATCGCGTGGGAAAAGCAGGGGTGTATTCATCGTGTACCGTGGTATCAAAGGGCGGAATACGCCGTTCCGCACGCACTCGCTACGACGCGCGATGCTGGCTCCGGCAAAGTCGATGGATTGAAATGCACTGTCACGCGCCGATCGCGTCGGGAAATCAGACACCGCGCTGCGCAGTCGCGGATTTGTTTGTATGCGGTGCAGTTGTCGGCGTCGAGCCGCGGGCCAACGCCAGCGCCGCGAATCGCCGCTGATCTCCGGCTGGATCGACAAGCCATGCTGAAATCACTCCGCCCGCGACCGCAAACGCACCCGCCGCCAACATGCCCGCGCGATAGCCATTGAGCGGATCGCCCGCCAAGTCGATTAGCTGCCCCATGACGGCCGGCGTAATCAGACCAGCGAGCGTGGTAATGCAGACGTTGATACCGAGCAGCCCTCCTCGTTGGGCGGCCGGGACGATTTCGCCAGCGAGTGTCACGCCAGTCGTGAATGTGAACGACGCGAGCGAAAACGCGACGGTGACCGCTGCGATCAGAAGCGGCCCGTGCGGCAACGAGGGAATCAGCGCGAGCGCGGCGCCCGATATCACCACGACCGCGCCGCCCAGCGTTCCGCGAGCATGCCGGCTCGATACGCCACGTCGCATCAGGTGCTGCGACCACCAACCGAGAAGTGGCGCGGAAACCATCTGGCCGAATGCGGGCAATACGATGATCCAGCCGACCTGAAGCAGCGAATATCCGGCCACGCGCACGAGGTAGCTCGGCAGCCAGATCGTCGATAACGTGAGAATGACGTAAGCGGAAAAGCCCGACAGGTTGCCGGCGAAGCAGGTGCGCGACAGCAGCAGCGTGCGTACCGGAATGGGTGCAGGCAACGTCGTCGACACCCCGACAGCCCCGTGCGGCAGCGCGTCGAGCGGACCTTCATGTCCGAGCCAGAGCCACACCACGCTCCACGCGACGCCCACGACAGCTAGCACCAGAAACGCCGAACGCCAGCCAAACGCGATAATCATCCACGTGACGAGCGGCGCGATCAGGCCCGCGCCGAATGCACCACCGATCGTCAACAGAGACGTGGGCAACGCGCGCTTTTCATCGATGAACCATTTGTAGAGCGCGTGCACCGCGACCGGATAGGCCGGCCCTTCACTCGCGCCCAGCAGCACGCGCGACGCGATGAGCGTCGCGGGTGCCGCGACCAGTAGCAGCGGAAGTTGCGCCAGCGACCATATCAGGGCCATCGCCAGCAGCAGCCAGCGGGTCTTGATGCGGTTGGCGAGCAATCCAACCAGTAGCGAGGACAACGAGAACAGCGTGAAAAAACTTGCGGCAATGCGTCCGAACTGGCCGTGCGTGAGATGGAGTTCGCGCATGATCGGCTCGGCTGCGAGGCCGATTATGGCCTTGTCTGCAAAATTGATCGCGAGAAAGAAAAACAGGCAGATGAGAATGATCCATCGATGCTGGATATCGCGGGGCGCAGCCGTCATGTCGTCTCCTGTCGCGGCTATTTCGCCGGGCGTTGCCCGCTACGCTGCCGCGTGGAGATCATTGGACCGCGCGCCCATCAATAAGGCAATTGCATAGTTTTCATAAACTCAATGCATGGACCGCATCAATCCAAAGGAGCTGCTTGCGGATAAACGGCGGCGATGCGCCGGATCGCAACAATGCACTGCTGTGCGGCGGGCGAAAGCGTACGCCCTGCCAAATGTGCAATTCCGCACTGAAGTGTCAGCGACGAACGAGACGGCAGCGAAAGCGGCACGAGTTCGCCCGCGTCGGCCGGGTGCCGCATCGCATTGGTCGTGAGCAGAACGAGCGCGTCGGTCTTTTTCGCATATTCCCGCAGAACGTTTACGTCATTGCAGGTCAGATGAAATTCCATCTCCTGGTTCGGTGCGTAGCGCAGCCACTTGCGAAGTGACTGCTGCATGGCATCAGGCAGTGGCACGGACAGGATTGGGTAGTCGTGCAGCGCCTGCGTCTCCACGTCGTTTCTACCGGCAAGTGGATGTCCCTTGCGCACGAACCATCCGGCGCGTTGCCTCGGCAACGAGACAAAGTCGATCTCGCTCGTGGTCGGGATTCCGCGTACGTCGATCATCACGAAGTCGAGCGCTTCCTCATGCAATAGCGTCAGTAGCTGCTTCCAGTTGTCTACCGTCACGTTGACACGCAGCCTGGGATGATTCTGTGCGAGGTCGTCGAGCGCTGCGGGCAGCAGCATGGAGGCAGGGTAAGGTCCGGCCCCGAAGTTCACCGAACCGATGTCATGATTCTTTATCAGGTCGACATCGCGCAATAGGCAACGCGTCTCGAACAGCACTTTTTTCGCGCGTCGCACGACCGTCTGCCCCGTCGGGGTGATCCGCACTTCGCGTGTGGTTCGATCAAAAAGCGCCGTGCCGAGAAATTGCTCAATGGCCTGAATGCTCCGGCTCAATGCGGGTTGACTCAGGTGGACGCGCTGCGCGGCGCGCGCAAAACTGCCTTCCTCGGCGAGTGCGACGATATGTTCAAGCTGACGTAGATTCACGACCGTCCGATAAGTTGCATGGCCATTTGCTGGATGCGGGCACGTCAGGCCGGACAAGACATACCCCTCAAGGACTGCTCGATCAACGGCATGCGCCTAGTCAGCCAAATTGCAGACTGGTCGTACCGATATTTTTCATGTCTGGTAGATCGAATATAAAGAGAAGCGAAATCCTCGTCAATCAGGACGTGCCGTAGCGGCGTGGGACGTTTGCACCACGCGTAATACCCGCTCACCGAAACATCCAGCAGCCAGCACATCGGCGGCACCACATAGTCCTGTCGCATCTGCTCAATCACGCCGTACCTCACCGCGACTCCTTCGCGAAGTAGGCCGTTTTTTTAGCAGATCACGCTCCATCTTCACTTCAGCCAGCTCCCGCTTCACCCGTGCCAATTCAGCTTCAATTTCCATCAGCGGCCTCTGATGTTGACCCACGTGCTCCAGCTTGCCGGCTTTCGCGGCACGTATCCAGTTCGTCTCACACCCCACAAACGCGATCTTGGCGAAGGCGAACCCAATTCGCGCGAAATCTGCGATCGATCTGAATCGACGAACAGAAAGAACGTCCGCCGCAACCGGCCATCCAGTGCAAATCCGCCCGCAGTACCATGAAATTCCGATTTCACATAAACCGATGCCGGCCCATGCTCTACCGCAAGCCAGCCGCGATCTCGACGTTCGAGACCATGGTCACGAGTCGCGGCGCGATATCGTCGATCAACCGGCGTCCCTGCGCCGATTGTGCCGGCACCGCGCAATTGAAGATCAGCGTTTCGGCATCGACCTGCGTACACAACGGCGCAGCAACCGCGTAACCGTTTTTCTGCAAATCACCGTATGAGAAACAAACGCCCGATTCCTGATAGTCGTGAATCGCTTGCTGCACCTGCGGCCCGTACTGTTGCCACTGGTCGGGCACGGCGATGCGCAGCCGGTTCAGCGCCGCTTCCCGCTCCTGAGCCGCCACAGCCGCGAGCCACGCCCGCCCCATCGCCATACGCAAAATCGGACGCACCGCACCGACGTCGGGCCGCGCAAGAATTCGCTTATCGCGCGGACAACATTCGATGTAGACCATATTCGACTGGTCCCGCATGCCAAGCGATACGGACCCGCGCACCTGAAGCGCAAGCTCGCGCATGAATGGCCGCGCGATCTGTCGAATGCGCATGCCGGCCAGCAGCGGATAACCCATCGAAAGCACGCCACCGCCGAGCCGATAGTTGCGCGCCACTTCGTCATGACGCAGGTAGCCAAGTTCGGTCAGCGTGTAAGCAAGCCGGGACACCGTTGCTTTCGACAAACCCGTACGCTCGACAAAATCCTTGTTGCCCAGCGCAACTTCGCCGGGCAGAAAACAGCGCAGGATTTCCAGACCGCGCGCGAGCGTGAAGGCGAACTGACGATCGTCGTCGTCGGGAAAAGCGCTCATGGATACGCGCTCCAGTAGCGGACTGGGCGAGTTCCGTGCTTCATCGCTCGCCGCATGCTGCGACGCAAGCTGCCGGTCGAGTGTGTCCACCATCGCCGCAAGGCGTGGAGCTATCTCGTTGACGAGTGTCCTGCCGGTCAGTTGCAGGTGCGGCACGCCGCAATTGAAAACGAAAGTTTCAGAATTGACCGGTTCGCGCATCGGTACGGCGACCGCATGTATTTCACGCTCGATATCGCCTTCGCTGAGGGCGAAGCCGCATTCGTCAAACGCGTGCAGGGCACCCTCCAGGCCGGCGTGATAGGCGTCCCACTGCGCGGGATCCCGGACGTGAACCTGTTCGAGCACTGCAGCCCGTTGCTCGGGCTCGGCGTGGCCCAGCCAGGCCCGGCCCATCGCGGAAGCGAGAATGGGCAGCGAAGCGCCGGTATCTGGACGAAACGCCGGCGATTCATGTCCGCGCGAAGTCTCGACATACACCATGTGCGTGCGGTCACGAATGCCGAGCGACACTGAACCGCACGCCGCATCGGCAAGCTCCTTCATCAGAGGCCGCGCCAGTTCGCGGATACGCAGACCTTGCAGAAACGGGTAACCCACCGACACGACCGCCGAGCCAAGCCGATATTTGCGTACGTTGTTGTCATAGCGCAGAAAGCCGAGCACCCCGAGCGTATACGTCAGCCGCGACACCGTCGCTTTCGACAGACCTGTGCGCTCGGCGAAGTCTTTGTTGCTGAGAATCGCCTCGCCCACCTTGAAGCTATTCAACAACGCGAGGCCGTGAGCGAGCGTCGTGGCGAACTGCTGGTTACGGGCTGGGATTGGAGCCATCGTCATGACGGTAAAAAAGGAAGTCGAATCACACTTGCTGCCATTGAAGCATATTCGCTATCCGGCTTCCATGCGTGTTTAACATAGAGAAACCCTAGTATCGGCATCTTTTCAGATTGTTAGGCTCGACCCACCCCTAAAGTTCTACCGGAGTGGTATCCATGCCTTTGTCATCCTGCCAGCAGGCGGCGCTCGGCCCGCTGTTCAATCCCCAATCAATTGCCGTTGTCGGCGCCTCGTCGAATCCGGCCAGGATCGGTGGCCTGCCGGTCGAATATCTGCTGAACCAGCGTTATCCCGGCGCGATTTACCCGGTCAACCCGAAGCAGGAACGCATCCAGGGGCTGCAGGCTTATCCGACCCTTCGCGATATCGGTGCGCCGATCGATATGGCCATCTGCGCGGTGCCCGCATCGGGCGTCATGTCCGCTGTAGAGGACGCGGCCACCGCCGGTGTCCGTTCGATCGTGATGTTTTCCTCCGGTTTTGCTGAAACTGGCGCAGACGGTGTGCGCGCGCAGAACGATCTACGCGCGCTCGTCAAAGAGAGCGCAATCCGGTTACTTGGACCGAACTGCCTCGGCTTCGTCAACAATCATCAGAACGTGTACGCGACGTTCACCCCTGCGCTGAAAATCGCCGCGCCGCTGCGTGGCAACATCGGACTGATCAGTCAGAGCGGCGCGTTCGGTATCTTCGCGTTGATGCTTGCACAGCGTCGCGGCCTCGGCATCAGCCATTTCGTATCGACGGGCAATGAAGCGGACATCGAACTCGCCGATGCGCTCGCGTGGCAGGCGCTCGACCCCGCGACATCGGTGATCCTGTGCTACCTCGAAGGCGCGCGCAACGGCGAGAAACTGTGCGCCGCGCTCGAACTGGCTCGCGCCCAGCGCAAACCCGTCGTGATGTGCAAGGTCGGCCGCACCGCGCAGGGCGCCGCAGCCGCGGCATCGCACACGGCGTCGCTTGCCGGTTGCGACGAAATCTACGACGCCGTGCTGCGCCAATATGGTGTGTATCGTGCGCAAGACATCCACGAGTTATTCGACATCGGCTATGCGTGTTCGGTCGCACCGTTACCGGCGTCCGACGCGCTCGGCATCGTGTCGATTTCCGGCGGCGCCGGCGTATTGATGGTCGATGAAGCCGAGCGGCTCGGGCTCTCCGTGCCCCCTCTGGCGGAAGCGGGACGACAGGCGATTCTCAAGCGCGTGCCGTTCGCGTCCGCGGTCAATCCGGTCGACATCACCGGCCAGATCCTCAACGAGCCCGCGCTGCTGGGCGACGCCATCGATACGATGCTGGAGCACGGCCAATACGGCGCGATGGTGTCGTTCCAGGCGGTCACCGGCATTTCGCCGCAACACAGACCGCTCGTTACCGAGTTATGGGCACGCGTGCGCGCTGCCCATCCCGCGCTGACCATCGCCGTCGTTTCCCTCTTCGACGAACAGAACCGCGATTTTCTCGAGTCGCAACGCTGTCTGAGCTTCGAGGAACCCGCTGCCGCCGTGCGGGCGATCGCTGCGCTACACGCGTTCAGGCGGCATTTCGAACGGCAGACGGCACCGATTGCGCTACCTGAACCCGTCGCCATCGATCGTGCGCGTTTCGACGAAGCCGACGCACTCCGCCTGCTGGCCGGCGCCGGTATCCCGGTCGTCTCGAACCGGGTGGCGAAAAGCGCGGACGAGGCGGCCAGCGAGGCCGTTGCGCTCGGATTTCCAGTCGTGCTGAAGGTGCTGTCCGCCGACATTGCGCACAAATCGGATGTGGGCGGGGTGGCGCTGCGGCTTGCCGATTCGCAGGCAGTACGGGACGCCTTCGCGCGGATCACGGAGAGCGCCGCGCGCGCCGTGCCGAATGCGCATATCGACGGCGTGCTCGTCGCGCCGATGATCCAGGACGGCGTGGAATGCATTCTCGGCGTGACACGCGATCCGGTGTTCGGCCCGGTCGTCATGTTCGGACTGGGTGGCATTCTCGTCGAAGTACTCAAGGACGTGACGTTCAGGCAGGCCCCCTTCGACGTCGCGGAAGCGCACCGGATGATTCGCGAGATTCGCGCATGGCCGGTGCTGGGTGGCGTGCGTGGCCAACCGCCCGTCGACGTCGACATCCTCGCCGAAACCCTGGCCACGCTGTCCCGCTTCGCCGCGGCTAACGCCGGCAGCATCGAGTCGATCGATATCAATCCGTTCATCGCACGGCCCAAAGGCCAGTCTTCGTGCGCCGTCGATGCGCTCGTGGTCAGTCGGGCATCCGCGACACTCGATCTGGAGGTGCACGCATGAACGCGACCTCTGCCACACTCGAAACCCTCCGCCGGCACACTCGCGCGTTCATCGACGAAGAGGTCATTCCGCGCGAAGATGCATCGCTCGCGCACGATTTCACGGCGCAAAACCGGCTCATCCACACGCTACGAACGAAGGCACGCGAGTTGGGTGTACTCGGGCCGGGAATCCCACGCGAACTCGGTGGACTCGGGCTGTCATTCCGCGACCGTGCAGTCATTCTCGAAGAATCAGGACGCAGCGTGCTCGGTCCGCATGCATTGCAGGCCGGTCCACCGGATGAAACCAATATCCTGATGCTCGACCGCCTTTGCTCCAGCGCTCAACGGATGCGTTATCTGGAGCCGCTCGCAGCAGGTTCGACCCGATCATGTTTCGCGATGACCGAGCCGCCGCCGGGCGCGGGATCGGACCCAGCGATGCTGCAGACCCGCGCAGTGCGGCGCAACGGTAAATGGGTTATCGACGGCCGCAAATGGTTCATCAGCGGCGCGCTCGGCGCGGACTTCGCCATCGTGATGGCGCAGACCGACTCGGGACCCACGATGTTTATCGTCGGTACTGACACGCCTGGATACAGGATGGTCCGCGTCATCGACGCACTCGACGGCTTCATCAGCTCGCATTGCGAATTGAGTTTCGAATCCTGCATAGTTGGCGACGACGCAGTGCTAGGCAAAGTCGGCGACGGCTTCGCCCATGCTCAATTGCGGCTCGAACCCGCCCGTCTGACGCATTGCATGCGGTTCATCGGCGCAGCTCGACGGGCGCTCGAAATCGCAGAGCGCTACGTGAGCGAGCGCGAATCGTTCGGCAAGCCGCTTGGCCAGCATCAGAACGTGCAGACGCTGATCGCCGACTCGCACATCGATCTGTACGCCGCCCGAACCATGACCTTCGACGTGGCGAGCCGGATGGATGCGGGCGTCTCCGTCAAACAGGAATCTTCGATGGCGAAGGTCTTCGTGTCCGAAGCCGTTGGCCGGGTGGTCGACCGCGCGGTGCAGATGACCGGCGCATTCGGCATTTCCGGCGACAGCGTGCTCTCAGTCCTCTATCGCGAGGTGCGCCCGTTCCGCATCTTTGACGGCGCGTCCGAAGTTCATCGCTCGGCCATTGCGCAACGCGTGCTCAAGCAATACGCGAAATCGCCGCACTGAACGGCCGGATCAAGCGGAACACCGCGCGTCCAGTTTCCCGCAACGGCCTGCGCGGGACGCGCGGCAACGTGCAGTTCGTCTTCGTTTCACCTTCACAAACACAAAATCGAACCATGGAGACTCGTCAATGAAACCTCGTCATTTTGCCTGGGTGTTGGGCACTCTCGTCTTCAGCGCGCAAGCACAAAGCAGCGTCACGCTGTACGGCTTGATCGACTTCGGACTCACCTACGTGAACAACGCGCAAACCGCTCGAACCACGGCGGGCCCGCGCGGCGCATCCCAGTTCGCACTGACCGACGGCAGTGCGACCGGCGTGGGCGGAAGCCGTTGGGGATTACGCGGCGTCGAGGACCTCGGCGGCGGTCTGCAAGCGATCTTCGTGCTCGAGAACGGCTTCACGTTGAATAACGGAGCACTCGCCCAAGGCGGCGCCGAGTTCGGGCGGCAAGCCTATGTGGGCCTGTCAGGTGGATTCGGCAAACTCACGCTGGGCCGGCAATACGATACGTACACCGATTTCGTGCAACCATTGACCGCCACAGGGCAATGGGCAGGCTACATGGGCGCGCAACCCGACGACGTCGACAGTCTGTCGAACACGAGCCGGATCAACAACGCCATCAAATTCCGGACTCCGGATTATCGGGGCTTCGCGGCAGCCGGTCTCTACAGCCTCGGTGGCGTTGCAGGAAGCGTCACACAGAATCAGTTGTGGTCGCTTGGTGCTAGCTACAGCGTCGGCTCAATGTCACTGGCCGCCGGCTATCTCAACGCGCGCGATCCGAATTTGTCCTTATACGGCACGACGCCCAACAAAGGTCCCGCCACCTCGAACAATATCGGCTCGTTCGGTTCGCCCACCGCGCCCGAGTCCTATCCCGTCGACGCCGGCTACGCCTCAGCCAGAACGACTCAACTCGCCGGAGCGGCTGTTCAGTATGCGTTCGACCCCGTCACGCTCGGCTTCGTGATAACGAATACCCGTTTCGAAGATCTGGGCTCGGCGGCCGGTCCCAATCCCTTGAAATATACCGGTACGGCGGTATTCACCAGTCTGGAGTTCAGCGTGCGATCGCAGGTCACCCCCGCGCTTCTGCTCGCTAGCGCCATCCACTACACCGACCGCAACTCGGTGAACGGAGACGGCGGGGCCAAATATCTGCAACTGGACCTTGGCACGATCTATAGCCTGTCGAAACGAACCAGCGTCTATCTGCTGACCGTGCTTCAGCGGGCCAGCGGCCGCGACTCGCTCGGGCAACCGGCGGTCGCATCGATCAGTGGCTTCAGTCCGTCCGCCACGAACCATCAAATCGGTGTTCGTCTCGCTTTGCAGGAACGATTCTGAATCCGGCTGGTTACGTTTCAGTCGGAGGGCCAATAATCGGTCACCGTTGGGCCCGCGGTGCTTGCGCCGCGCGTTCCTCGCGATCAGATCCAGGGAGAAGACATGTTCCACATAAGCACTCGACGGCGCGCATGGATTGTCGTCGCGATGATGTTCCTGTTCATGCTGATCAATTTCGCCGACAAGGCTGTGATTGGTCTTGCGGCCGTGCCGATGATGCACGACCTCGGGCTGTCACCCGAACAATTGGGGCTCGTCGGCAGCAGCTTTTTCGTTCTGTTTTCGATCTCCGGCATTCTCTTCGGTTTCGCCGCCAACCGGATAAAAACCAAATGGCTGCTGATGCTGCTTTCGCTCGTATGGGCCGCGGTGCAATTCCCACTGGTCGGCACCGTGTCCTTTCCGCTACTGATTGCGTGCCGCATCGTACTGGGCGCCGGCGAGGGACCGGCCTTCGCATTGGCCATTCACGCTACGTACAAGTGGTTTGGTAACAGCAAGCGCAATATCCCAACCGCCATTGTTCAGCAAGGCGCTAACACCGGCATGCTTGTGGCGGGACCTTGCCTCACGTGGCTGATGATCCACTATGACTGGCATAGCGCGTTCCTCGCGCTGGGCATCGTTGGGGTGATCTGGACGGTCCTCTGGTTTGTGTTCGGTGCAGAAGGCACGGTCGACGAGCATCAGCTGGAACAATCCGCCGGTACGCCTGCGCCGGACAACTCGCGCGTGCCCTATCGGACGCTTATTGCGGATCGGACGCTGCTCGGCACATTCGTTCTTTCGTTCGTCGGGTTTCTTGTGCTCTCGCTCTGTTTTACCTGGTTCCCTGCCTACCTGCGGCTCGGCCTTGGTTACTCGGCAACCGAAGCTGGCTGGCTGTTTTCAATTATCGTCGGCGCTTCGATACCGGCGTCGTTCGCGATGTCGTGGTTTTCTCAATACCTTTTCAGCAAAGGCGTGTCGTCGCGCATCTCGCGCGGGTTCATGGCGAGTGGCTCCATTGCGCTAACGGGGCTGGCGTTTCTCTGCACGACAACTGACGTGAGTGCTACGATGAAGATCGTCTGCCTAACCATTGGCGCTGGCCTGGGGCAGCTGATTTTTCTGTTCGGCCCGTTGATGATCGGTGAAGTCACGCCTTCCCGGCAGCGCGGCGCATGGCTCGCCATCAACAATTCAGTCGCGACCCTCGCCGGTCTGATCGCGCCCGCGCTGATGGGCCGCTTTGTCGGCGCCGCGCATAGCCGCGCAATCGGCTTTGAGCACGGCTTCCTGATTCTTGGGTCCATCCTTCTTGCAGCCAGCGTTGCGGCGTTCTGGCTGATCGATCCTGAAACGTCGATGCGCCGGTTGAGAGGCCTTACCGTCATCAATCTCGCGAACGATCGACAGGCTGTTCACTTGAAGACCTCGGGCGGGACGAAACCACCGGCGCAAGTTGAGCGCTAGTACGGCCAGTGCGTTTTCAGATCTGATTCAATACGAAGTCTCAGTGATGTCGTTAAGCTTCCAGCTCTTGTCAAACCATGGAGCAAGCGGGCCGTACAAACGGAAAATCGTCAGCCAGCTCTTTCCCGGGATGGTTTGAACCCAGTTGCGCTCCTTGCCTGCTGGCGCCTTTGGACCAAAGTACAGGTCGACCGAGCCATCTACATTCTTCACCAGCCCCTTCTCGCTCGAAAGGCTCGGGAACTGTTGGTCCGTCTGCAACATGGAGCGGGTTTGGGTGTCGTACAGAACGACTGACCAGAAGTCCTTTGCGGGTACGTTAGCCGGGACGTGCAGCACGTAATCCTTGGCGCCATCGAAGGGCTTACCGTTCGCGTCGTAATTGGCGGCCGCATATTGCGACCCGATGCCAGGCATTGCGACGGCCATCGCTGGCGTGTCGACTGTCGCTGCATAGAAGAACATCGTCCGCGCATCAAAGTTGCGGGCTCCGTTATTCAACCATTCGTAGCTTCCGCCGACGAACGGCGTATTCCAGTGACGGTCGGGATAAATCAGGACCGCTTTATCGCGATTGGCGAAGTCAATTGCGCGCGCGGTCGCATTGCCGACAGCAACTGCGTCGGTGAGAATCTTCGTCATCCTTGCGTCCGGTGCGAACGGCTTACCCTTCTCCATACCAATGGACGCGAATATTCCCGTCATGTCCGGTCCGTATGCGCCTGCGGGCTCCTCCTGAATGATTTGGTTGACCTCCTCGTAGAACTTGATGTCATTCGCATGAATCGTATTCATCACGCGGCCGGAAAGATTCACGAAGTTCGTAGAGGGAGGTGAACCGGCCTGTGACAGTGGGTAGACACGGAGATACGCCTTCAGGCTAGCGACACCGGGACGCGGGTCGCCGTTCTTCATGAAGGCTCTGCCGAAGAGCAGGTTCCCAAACGTAGGCGACTTGATAATGTAATAGCCACTCTTCGGCAATTCGCCTTTGTAGCCGGGTGGGACGAACAGGAATTTGCCGCCTTTGCCCTTATCCGGTCCAGCGTTTCCCAGGTCGGTTACATAGCGGAACCAGAAGTCGTCCACGACGCCCAGGATGTTCGGTGGTGTCTCTACCACCACCGGGCCGTCCTTCAGGTCCATCCAGTTCCAGAAGTACACAGTCTCAGTGTTCGCCGTCAGGAACAGCGATTTGGAGTCCATCAGCGACTCGAACACGCCAACCGTATTGCCGACTGCGCCAACCTCTCGCAGACCCGCCCGGAGAGCAACGAGCGAGGCCCCCGGGATGCCGTTAAGGAATGCCTCGACGCCCCGCGTGAAGTCAAGGTTGTCATAGACTTTCTGTGCAGTTTCCGGCGTCGGAACACCGTCGGTAAAGTCGAGCCGTCCAATTCGTGTGTCGACCTTGTCGGGCGTTGTGATTTCCGCCGGGATAGGCGTGGTCATCTTGAATGTCGGCGGTGCGGCAAACGCCGACGTGCCCATCAAGGCAAGGGAAATGGCAAGGCCACGCCGAAGTTTCGGGTATCTGTTCATGAAGGCTCCATACAGCAGGTATCGTTCGGGGTGTCACATGGGCCGCATCGCAAGGTCACGTCAGCGGGCGCCTGTCATGCGTTGCTTTACTTGCCTGGTTCGAAATCCGGCAGCGCAAACGCGGCATCGAAATAAGGCTTAAGCGGCCCGTAGAGCCGGAACATGGCAAACCACGCCTTCCCGGGGACCGACGGAATCCAGTTCTTTTCCTTGCCTGCTGGCGCATCTGGTCCGACATAGATATCCACCGAGCCGTCCGCGTTCTTCACCAAATCCTGTCGCGAAGACTTGTCCGCGATGCCTTTGCCGTTGTCGATGAGGGCGCGCTGGTCTGTGTCGTAAACCGTCAGGGACCAGAACAGTTTCGCCGGGGGATTCGCGGGCACATGCAGCACATAGTTCTTGCTGCCATCGAGCACCTGGTCGTTCCTGTCACGGTATGCGCCAAGATACGCCTGCCCGACACCAGGTATCCTGGTCACCATCCCCTTGGACGTCGTTACCGCCTGATAGAAGTAGTCGGCCCGTCCGTCCACTTCGGTGTAGTACTTTGACTCCTGCGACGGGTCAAACGCGATGACATAGCGCCACTGCGCATCGGGTCGGTATTGTGCTCCTGGAGCACGACCGTCGAACGCATTGGCCTGCGCGAACAACTCGCCGACCTGGGCACCGTCCTCAAGAATCTTGCGCTGCCGCTCGTCGGGAGCGAAGGGTTTGCCCTTTTCGATACCGAGCGGCTGGAGCATCCCCATCATGACGCGGTCGCGTTCCATGACAGGTTCACGCTGGAGAATGTCAGCAAGCCTTTCCCAATAAGCCAGGCCGCGCGGCGGAACCTGTGACCACTTGCGCCCCTCTGGCCGCAGGAACCGGGTTGGCGCTGGCGACGCCCGGTCGGCGTATGAATACATGTGGAACTTCTGGATGAGGGCATTGGCTTTGGCCGGGTCGGCGTCGAGTGCGCGGAAGGCCACGAAGACGTTGACCGTCGGCGACTGAATCACCTGATAGTCTTTGGCTTCGGGTACTGCTTGCCCAGGCCCAACAATAAGATACTTCGCCCCGTTGCCCTGGTCCGGTCCGGTTTCGCCCATATCGGTAAGCGGGCGCTGCCAGAAATCGCCAACACCTCCGGCAGAACTTCCGGCTGGGTAATCGATAACGAGCGGGCCAGTCTTCGACAGGTCTGGCATGCCGATGATGTACGGTGTCGTCGCGTTAGCCGTGAGAATCCCGAGCTTGTCCTGCACAGACTGGTAAATCACCATGTCCGTATCCCTGGCACCGAAGACCTTACGTGCATCGGACTGCCACTGGGCAAAACCAACAATCGGCAAGGCCCACACATATGCTTGCGAAGCTCGCTGGAAATCCGATTCATCGAAGAGCTTTTGAAACACTGCAGCGTTGGCAGGCACACCTTCGGTTAGCTCAATCTTGCCGATTCGCGTATCCACCGTCTGCGCGGCTACGGTTCCACCAAATGCCAGGACGGCCGCTGCTGTTGCCGTGAGCAATGGCATTGTGACTACTCGCCTCATGGATAACTCCTTTTTGCGCTTGTCATATGTAATTGTTAGGTCAAGGTCAGAATCGATACCCGACGCCCGCGAATATCACATCGGTATCGCGGTCATATCGCGTAACTACGCGGTTCCACTCCAGCCTCGCGTCCCAATGGTCCGAGAAGCGATACGCCCCCGCGATAGTGACAAGACCAGAGAATTTTCCGGCGCCCGGTCCGGGCGACTCACTGTTCTCGTTCTCATTGATGGCAAAGTACGCGCCCGCGCCTGCTGCAAGCGTGACCTTGTCATTAAAGAACGCACGCGTTGCCCACAGCTGGCTCGTTATGCCGTCGCGACGGGCCGTCTTGCTGCTCCCTTCATGCAAATAGCCGACCGTAACATCGAGGTACTTCATCAGGCCGCGTCGATATTCGATTGCGCCACCCAGCGCGGCCAGCGAACTCGTCGAGTTGACGATGGTCTTGCCGAGATACACGGCCACTTCGTTGTTGGTGACATTGGTTGTGCGGCTCGACGCCCACTCGCGTGGTCCCGGGCTGTTCGGCGCGTCCAGCTGATAACCGAAGCCGAGCATGACGCTGGTGGCATCAGGGCCACGCTGGACGTGCACGCGATTGAGCTGCAATTGGGTAATCCATCGGCTCGATGCGTAATACGCGGCGCGAACGCTGTACACAACACCCCAGCCGTGCACATCCGAATAACTTCCCCCTTGCTCAGCCGTGGTCGTGTCGAAGTAGCGATATGGGCCAATACCTGCCTGCAATACAAACTTCGGGCTGCCGACGGGAATGCGGGCCCATAGCTGGACCATCTGGCCGTCGCGGTGATGGTCCGGGATGTGCCCTTCGTTCAGCCATGTAAAGCTGGCGGCAAAGTATTGTCCAATCCCCTCCTGATAATTGAACGCCCACGTGTAGGTATTCGTGCTGCCAGCGCGGGAGCCTCCACCGAAGAGTGAAAATTCCTGAGCATGCGCGACGCCGGAAATGAGCGTGAGGCACAGCCCGGCAATGCCAGACGCCACCTTTGATGTCATCCTGTTGTCCGAAGAAGATGTCAAATCTCGCATGTCCGTCGCACCTCCAGAATTTTCTTGCTGCAAATGCCTATTTCCACGCGCTGCCTATCTGCACATAGATGGCGTTCTGACCGGGTCCGTGGGCAACATCGACGCCCATCGCGAGCCCCAACTTCTTCGCCAGCAGATATCGGAAACCGGTTCCGATGCCGAACGCAGTCGGAGCGTCGGAGAAGTCGTGAAGTCGTCCATACGCTTTGCCTACCCCTCCGAATGCGAGAATTGACCATCGCGGCGTAGCGTTCCATCTCACCTCAACCTCGCCGGTAACCTGGTCGCGGTCCTGAAACTTCGCCTGAGACACACCGCGCAATGTCACGTACGGCTGCGCAAAGAACGGAATATTTCCGCCCGAAAATCCAGAATCCACGCGAAACCCGAGCACCCAGGTCGACGACACAGGTACCCATCGGTATGCACGGGCGGAAAGCATGTTGAAGCTCGTGGAACTGCCAAAGCCACCTCGCGCAAAGTCCGCCTCGATTTCAGCATAAGTTCCGCGATTGGGAAAGAAGATGTTGTCACGGGTATCGTAATCGGCGACCACGCCGCCCTTACCGATTCGCTGTTCGGCGGAGAAATCCAGCAGACCGTTGGGGACAATCGGTCCAAACCGTGTGTGGGAGTCGAAGAACGTATAGCGTGGCCCGAGGTACCAGTTACTGTCGGCAATTCTGAAAAGCACCTGCTGGACGAGTGCCAGGCCATCGAGCTGGTACGCGTGCGACTGGCCGAAAACATCGAAGTAAGTGAGATTCAGATTCACCTTGCCAACAGCTCCGAAGTACCGGATGCGGTCGTCGTCCCACGTATGAAAGTGCATCAGGCCATAGCCGTAGCTGTGCGTCCCGGTCGCGAAGCCGCCGATACCAGTGATGTTAGGTGGCGCTTCGGTCTTTACGTTGGACGGGGAGTTCGCATCCTGTTTCGGTGTCGAGAAAAACAGCAGTGCAAGACCCAGGCCGTAGCCGACGGCCGGTTCAGTAATAACGGTTGGCACGGGCAGCGCGCCGTGATTCGAGAGCATATTCCCGAGGTCCAGCGTGCCGGCCTCCTCTCCCGATAACGAGCTCTGCGCATGCGCAGAGGTACACGTGACAGCAATCACGAATAACGTTGCGAGAGTGCTCGTCCGACGACAACATTTGTCGTTCCAAAGGTCACACAGGTGAGGATATTCGAGCACCGAATCCTCTTACTGAAACGTTGCGCTCACCGACAGTTCGACAGCGTTGCCTTTCGGGCGATTGCTCACGTCGAACTCGTTCACCCAGCGCAAAGATGCCGACACGGGCGTCTTGCTGACCTTGCCCGACCATGTCACCACAGGACCGATGCCAATGGAATGACCACCAGCGCCATCTGCGAGCGCAGCGAGCCCCCCACTGTCGCCACCAATCTGCTGAATCCATCCGCCAATGACGCCCGCACCCCAGCCACCGGTAAAGCGTTTGAGGGCCAGCAGGTCAAGCACGCTGACCGGAGCAATCGGCCGTTCGGCACTACAGGCACGGTCAGTACCCAGGGCTCCCGCCTCAGGTCCAGCCAGGCCCAAGAATACGGCGTGTCGTTATTGGGCGTGACAATTTCCCTGTTCTCGGGACCATACGGCTGCGAGTAATTGCGAAACTTGCCGAAGCCACCGACATAAGCCTTTGCGTTGGGGTCGATGGCCTGCTCATACATCGTCTTGTAGTTGAACAGCATCGGATATGCATAGATAAACGCATCCTTCGCGATGCTGCGCGCCTCGTCCGGCGTAGCAATCGCCGAAGCCGCCGGAAGCGTCGCACTGGCTTGTGCACTGGCCAGCGGCAACATCGAGAGAGAAAGCCCTAAGGAGGGCGCGCTGACGCTCAGGAATTTCAAAAGATTCATCGTTCCAGCCTCTCAGGGTGTGCTTTCTTACTTGCCGAAGGTCATGTTCAGACCGGCAAAAATTGTCCATTGCGGAACACCCGCCCCCGAATGCGCGACTGAGTACTGCGGCTCGATGAACGCGTTGTAAATGGTCGAGCCGCTCTTCCACGCCTTGCCAGCGCCCAGACCGACTGGGATGTAATAGCTACCGTGCTGGAGGTCAAACGTCCAGGTACCAGTCGAACGGATGTACCAGCCACCAGGAAAGTTGAAGATGCCGAACGGTTGGGCCGTGAGAGATTGCGTCGTCGGCCGGCTGCTTTGACCAGCAAACGAGTGCTGCCATTGAACAAGCGCTCCGAGCAGATGGGCCTTTGTCGCGCTAACGGCGACGGCTGCTAGACCTGCTTGCCATTTGCCCGTGCCAAGGCTCGGGTCCGTCGCGGTCGGCATCGTGAGCAGCGGCCCCACGCCAATTTGCACATCTGACTGGGAGAGCAGGAAAATGTCGAACAGGTTGATATCACCCAACCCCGTGTTGTATCCGCCGCTTGGGTCCGGTCGGGTGCTAATCGGCACGGTTGCACGGAAAATCTGCGGGACGTCAATGGGGCCGACCGGCCCCATTGGAATGGTCGGCCGAAGCAGCAGGTCATTCGTGTGCGCCCCGCTGGGGCCGAACACGCTCGGGGTAAAGTAGTTCTGAATATTGAATGACGCTGCCAGATTGAGCGGGTTGTTGCTCTTGTTCGCGTCATCAGCCGAGCTTTGCGCGAAAGCATTCCCCATTGATAACCCGAGTAAAACGGCACACGCCGACTGGCGGAAAAGCGCTTTCGATTTATTCAATTTCCGGCCTCCCAATAAATTTTTTCAAGGCGAGCGCCTCCCCAACCGAGCCGGATATGAATTTCCAAACCAGATAAAAACTCAGGACAGACAAACCGCCGCTCGATGTATCAGCGTTTGATTTCCCGGTCGGCGACGACCTGGTACCCGCGTGAGATTTGCGAAATAACGCTGGCACAGTTAAACCTGTCCACAGACCATTGAACTTTGAGCGATCACGGTTCGCCTTTTGAAAATGTCACACCATATCGCGTGACCATCTGTGACGAGAGTCTGCAACCACGTAACCAATTGTTTCAGAATACTAGCAAACCCTCAAACAGACCTAAAGATTATTTTGTAACGCGGCCGAAAGGATGCGCACCGCATCAATCCCTGCAGGCGAGGTTTCATGGAATCAAGGTACCGTTTCCGCCATAGCAGCGCCAGTGCAAAGAAGCGTATCCGCGCGCGTGAAACAGCCCGCAGAGCCGACGGTGCGAGCACGAACGAGTCACCCTGATCGTCGCTTGCCGCGCAGCGGAAGCCGCTACGGGCTACGCCCTTCGCAGCTTCCGCTGCACAATGAGGCTTCACACGAAGGAGGACAAACACCCTCGAAACCCATACACTTATCCACGACCGGTCCTGCTTCAGACCGGTCTCCACCCCGGCTCAAAATTCAGTCGGCGCGGACAGGCGTTTTCTCATTCGTTTGAATACTCCTCATCAGTCGTTCCTCCGTGCACACGCAACCGAAGCAGTACTCCCCGATATTGTCCCGCGCCAAATGAACTGCGAAACAGTCTGCTGATGCTTAAAGAGGGGAAGTTTCGTGTGCTACAGCAATGGTAACAATTCATATCTGCCGGGGTCTGCGCCTGTCATCCCCTCTGAACTATCGTCATCCGGGAATAGCCGTCAAAGTGACATTGATCGTCTCAGGTCGACCCAGGTTGTGTAAAAACGCACGCTGATCGCCTAAACTGAAGTAACGCATTCAGGTCGGGCGGGCACATGAAGCGATTCGTTGACGGCGAAGACCGTAAGCAAGCTGTCTTGCTGCCCGAGTATCTCGACGACTATGTGTCCGACGACAATCCAGTGCGCGTAGTTTGTCGATGAGCTTGATCTTCGTGGTCTCGGCTTTGACGGAACCGCACCTGCAGCAACGGGACGACCCTCCTATCATCCGTGCGTTCTACTTAAGATTTACATCTACTGTTATCTGAATCGGATTCAGTCGAGTCGGCGCTTGGAGCGCGAGACCCAGCGCAACATCGAGCTTATGTGGCTTACAGGCCGCCTCTCGCCAGACTTCAAGACCATCGCCGATTTCCGACGCAACAATGGCAAGGCAATCCGCAATGTTTGCAGTCAGTTCATCGTGCTATGCCGAAATCTGGATCTTTTCTCAAAGTCGATAGTGGCCCATCGACGGTAGCAAGTTCAAAGCCGTCAATAATCGTGATCGGAATTTCACTAGCGGGAAGGTCAAGGCGCGCCTGCAACAAATTGATGAAAGCATCGCGCGATATCTTCCCGCGTCGGAAGCGGCAGACCGTACTCAATCGGATGTAGCTGGGGCGAAGACGAGCCGCATCGGCGACAAGATCAGCAAGCTCAAACAGCAGATGCGAGACCTCAAGGCGATGGAGCAGCGATTGCGCGAGTCGCCCGATGGACAGGTATCGTTGACTGATCCAGACGCGCGCTCAATGGCTACCAGCGGCCGGGGAACGGGAATGGTTGGCTACAACGTTCAGACGGCGGTTGATGATACGCATCATCTGATCGTGGCGCACGAGGTCACCAACGTAGGCAACGACCGTGCTCAGTTGACGAACATGGCTAGGCAGGCGCGAGCGGCTACAGGCATCAAGGAACTGACTGTTGTTGCCGACCGGGGCTACTTCAAAAGCGAGGAAGTCCTGCAATGCCATGAAGCGGGCATTACGACCTTCGTTCCCAAACCGCTGACGTCGGGCAAGAACGCTGAAGGCTACTTCGGCAAGCAGGATTTTATTTACGTTGCCAAAGACGACGAATATCTTTGCCCCGCCCAGCAGCGGCTCAACTGGCGTTTCACGAACATCGAGCATGGCATGACGCTGCATTGCTATTCGAGCTCAGCCTGTTCTACCTGTGCCATCAGAAAACAATGCACATCGGGCAAACAGGCTCGCCGGATAAAGCGTTGGGAACATGAGGCTGTCGTCGAGGAGATGCAGAAACGGCTCGACCAGAAGCCGGACATGATGCGCATACGCCGTCAGACTGTCGAGCACCCGTTCGGTACGCTGAAATTCTGGATGGGCGCGGCGCACTTCCTAATGAAGATACGCGAGCATGTCAGCGCTGAGATGAGCCTTCACGTGCTCGCGTACAACCTCAAGCGCGTCATGGCGATCCTCGGCATCGGAACGGTGATGCAAAAGATGCGCGTCTAAGGCTGGGCTAACACCAGGCCGGCCTCGTCGCCGCGCACTAGAGCGCCTAAGCACCTCGTTCTCTCACATAACACTCAAGAAAACCAGTAACCGTTGGACGGACTCAGAGAGGCCGTCGGCGCGTGTCGGTGATCGTGTGCAATCGTCAATGCGTCAGCGTCGCGTTTTTACACAACCTGGATCCATCGTGGCCTGTCAGTTAGTTGCCTGGAGTGTCAAAGCCTCGTCCAATTGCGGACGCTCATAGTCGCGTGTCCGCAGTATTTGCGCAGACTGATTTGCCGCATCCGGTTTTCCGCGCATATCGCGCACGCTCAATTTCCACGAAAATCGGCTGCGGGCTCGCCAGCGTTTACCTGTCGTTATAGCGCGCGCTACGCGCGCGACTTCCCCGGCATCACCGTGCCAATTAACCGGATCAAGGCTTCATAGTCGACCGGCTTGGTCAGATGATGGTCGAACCCCGCCTCGGCTGACCGGCGGCGATCCGCCGGCAGTCCGTATCCGGTGACGGCTATCAGGACTGCGTTTCGACTGGACTCGGATTCACGCAGCCTTCTCACTACCTCGTAACCGTCCATGCCGGGGAGTCCAATGTCGAGAAGTACGACGTCGGGGCTGAAGGTCGCCGCCGCGCTGAGTCCCGAAACACCATCGAGGCGCGTCTCGACCTGATGACCTTCATCCGCCAGAAGCATTGCCAGCGCCTCACTCGCATCGGCGTTGTCATCAATAATGAGAATCCGGCTGGGGCGCACGGCGACCGGTGCAGCCTGCGGATTGACCTGCTCCCCGGGGATGGGTCTCGTATCGATCGGCAGATCGACGACAAATTCACTGCCGGCCTTGCCGTCGCTGATGGCCCGAACCGAGCCTCCATGCAATTCGACCAGTCGCCGGACCACGGACAGGCCAACACCCAGGCCGTTCTGGCGCTGGCTATCTGACACGGGTCCCTGGACAAACATGTCAAAAAGGCTCCCGAGCATCGTAGACGGGATACCTCTTCCGTTGTCCTTGATGCTGAGCGATAGCCGATGAGCTATTCTGGTCGCCCGCAATTGTATTGACCCGCCAGGCGCGGTGTATTTCGCCGCATTGATCACGATGTTCTCGATGACCTGCGACAGGCGTGTCGGGTCCGCGTTTAGCCATATAGGTTCTTCCGGCAGCGAGACGGACAGCGTATGACGACGCTCATCGACGATCGGTTGGCAAACTTCGATGGCACTCTGGACGATTGTTTTAAGCAGAACGGTTTGTCGATTCAATTCGATACTGCCGCTTGTTATCCGGGTGATATCGAGCAAGTCGTTCACGAGATGCATCATCGCGCGCCCCTGCCTTTGAATGACGCCAGCAGCCCAGTCCTTTTGTGTGACTCCGACCGTTTCCGACGCGAGTAGGTCTCCGGCGGAGACCAACGCCGCAAGCGGATTGCGCAGTTCATGCCCGAGCATTGCCAGAAATTCATTCTTTCTCCGGTCAGCCAGCGCCAGCTGTTCGGCGCGCTCGCGAAGGTGAGCATTACTCGCGCTGCGGTTGACGAGGTCGCGCTCAGTCGATGACACGCCGATGGCGTTGCCCCCGTCGTCCGACAGGACCGACAGCGTAAGCCAGATATCAACCACGCGTCCGTCCTTCGTTACCCTCTGCGTCTCGTAGGAATGCAGTGCCTCATTGTGCTGTGCATGGCGAATGAAATCGAGATGATCTGGCCTCGCACCACGTGGTACCAGTTCGGAGACGGTCATGCCAAGCGCTTCGGCCTCGCTGTAGCCATACATTGCGCTCGCCGCCTTGTTCCAGGTGAGAAAGCGACCTTTGAGGTCGAATACCGTCACCGCGTCATTCGAATCCTGAACCACTGCTGCAAGGCGTCGGGCGCGCTCGTCAGACAGCTTGACGTGAGTAATATCGGTCCACGTCACCACGACGCCTACAGGCGGACCTTCGCGAATCGCAATATACGGCGTGACACGGCGAACATACCATTCCGCGGTCGCGGTTTCGATCTCCTTCTCTGCCTGCTGTTCCACGCCCGCAATTATCCGGTCGACCTCGGCTGGCAACGCGTCGCCGAGCGGGTTTCCGAGGACCTCTACAACCCTGCGTCCAATGTCAGGCGGTGCAAGCCCCAGAATCCTCGCCGCACTGGGAGTAAACCGCCTGATCAGGCCCTGCCTGTCGAGAAGCAGCGTCGCGATTTGCGTGCTGGCAAACAGATTCGTGAGGTCCGCGTTGAGGACCTCCGTCTGATGGACCTTCTGCTCGAGTTGAGAATTGAGGCCATTCAACTGTTCGTTGACTGCTTGCAACTCCTCCTTGGAAGTTTCGAGCTCTTCGTTTGCAGAGCGCAGCTCCTCATTCATCGAAAGGATTTCTTCGTTCGATACCCGTAACTCACTGTTGCTCTCTTCCAGTTCCTCGATCGTACTGCCGAGCTCCACCTGCGTTGTACGAAGCTCGCTCTCGAGATGCCAGAGATCGGAACCCGCACCGGAAGGCACCGTCGATGCAAGCCGGTCGGCCGTTGGCAACCTGGCGAAGATGACAAGCAATGTCTTGCCGGCATGCGTCGTGTCGAATGGTCGCGTCACCGTGATCTTCACCGCCGGTGCACCACCATCAGACACCACCTCGCTGACCGGCGAAGCAGCCTCCTGGGTTGCCCGGCGCAGTACGATCCGTAGCTTGAGGCGCAGGCCTTCGCGCGCCATGTCGAGAATGTTGCCCGTCGGCTCGCCAGTTGGTTGCGTCAGGAATTCGTCCGTCGAGCCGCTCACGTAGAGCACCTGGTGAGCGGAATTGATCAGCACCGATGCAGCGTGGTGCTCTTCGAGCAGCGTGGCGTTGACCAGTTCCGCGTAACCCTTGCTGCGCGCGCCGACGCGACTGGTGGGCGGGAAATCCTCGCGACGGGTCGTTCTTGCGGAAAACCGATAGCCAGCGGATGCCGGCGCCACGATCGGACTGCGCTGGTAAATACGCCAGGCTCTCGACACTTCCTCGAACTGGGTGGAATCGGGATCGGTACTTTCCGACCGTCCCAGGAACAGAAAACGCTTCGGATTGAGCGCGAAGTGGAACAGCTCGAATACCCGCTGCTGGGCCTCCGGCTCAAGGTAAATCAGCAGGTTGCGGCAACTGATCAGATCGACGCGGGAAAACGGCGGATCGGCGATCAGGTTCTGCGGAGTGAACAGAACCGTTTCGCGAAGTTCCTGCCGGATCTGAAATCCGTCGTTGTGAGCCTGAAAGAATCGATTGAGCCGCGTTTTACCGACCGCTGAAGCGACACTGGCTGAATAGATGCCCTGCCTCGCGCGTCCCAGCGCCAAACGGTTCACGTCGGAGGCAAGGATCATGAATGGTCGCGTCTCCCGGCGCTTCTCGATCTCGTCGGTCAGCAGCATGGCCATCGAATAGGCCTCTTCGCCTGTCGCGCATCCCGGCACCCATACGCGAAGGGGCTGCTCGCTGTCTGGCTCTTCCAGAAGGACGGTCAGAACCCGTTCGGCCAACGCGGTCCATGCACCAGGATCGCGAAAGAACTCTGTCACACCGATCATCATGTCCAGGCTAAGCGCCTGAGCCTCCTCGAGCGAGGCTTTCAGGACGTCGTAATACGCGTCCAGGCTGTCAATCCGGTTGACCACCATGCGGCGCGCAATGCGACGCTGAAGCGTGCCCCGTTTGTAGCCCCTGAAGTCCGATCCGGCAGCGGCAAGTGCCCTGAGCGCCGGCTCAAGATCGACCGGATGCGCAGCATCAGCGGTGGCCTGTGGCACCCTGGCCGCGGATCGGCCGATGTAATCGAACAGCGCAGCAGGTATGCTTTCGACCGGGAGCACATAGTCGACCAATCCCGTTGCGACTGCATGACTGGGCATTGCGCTATGCTCGGCCGTTTCGGGCGTTTGCGCCATCACCATACCGCCCTCTGCCTTGATCGCTCTCAGGCCTGCCGAACCGTCCGCGTTTGCGCCAGTGAGCACAATTCCGATAGCGCGATCATGCTGGTCAGCGGCCAGCGACGTGAAGAATGCATCAATCGGCATGGGAATTGCGGGACGATCAACGGCGGCCCGCAGTCTGAACACGTCTTGCTCGATAACAACCGACACGTTCGGCGGGATGACATAGACGTGCCCCGCGCGCAGTGTTACGCCGTCCTCAATGGCTGATACGGGTAATGGCGTCTCCTTGGCCAGCAACCCCGGCAGATGGCTCTCGGCGCCGGGAGCCAGGTGGACCACGATCACGAAGGCAACGTCGCTCGGAATTGCGGAAGCCGCCCTGAAAAACAGGCTCAGCGCATGAAGGCCACCGGCCGACGCGCCAATCGCGACTATTCGCGGAACGATGGCCAGCCCCGGCGCAGTAGAAGTGCTATTGGAATCATTCATGACACACCGCTCAAGACTGCTGGAACGCCAGTGTAGCGCCTATTACGCCGCCACTGATCGGGCTTCTGGAGGGTATTCGCTTCTGTCGCCAGGCGTCGCAAACGGGCGATATGTGCGACGTATCATGCCGGAACCTTCAATATCCGAGGTCGGCGAAGCGATGTAGTGTAGTTTCCTGACGGTCGGCGAGGGAACAGGCAAATGTTGAAGGAAGATCATCGGAACGGGAATCACCTGCTCTCCGTGCTGGACGAAGCGGAGTGGACACGCGTCGCACCGCATCTGGTGCCAGTGGACCTGTCACTGGGGCACGTCATCTACGAGGCCGGCGACCGTCTCGACCATGTCTATTTCCCGGCTACATGCATCGTTTCGTTGCTGTACGTACTGGAGAACGGCGCATCTGCCGAAATTGCCATCGTGGGTAACGAAGGGATCATCGGCATCGCACTCTTCATGGGCGGTGAAACCACATCTAACCGGGCGGTTGTGCAAAGCGCCGGACGCGTATATCGACTGGATGCCGGCGTCCTGAAAGAGGAATTCAATCGCGCGGGTGCGGTGCAACGCCTATTGCTGCGCTATACCCAGGCATTGATCACGCAGATTGCGCAGACCGCCGTGTGCAACCGGCACCACTCAATTGACCAGCAACTTTGTAAATGGCTGCTGCTTAGTATCGACAGACTACCCTCGAATGAATTGACGATGACCCAGGAATTGATCGCCAACCTGCTCGGTGTCCGGCGAGCCGGCGTAACGGAAGCGGCGGTGAAACTGCAGGATGCCGGGCTGATCCGCTACAGCTACGGCCGTATTGAGGTACTGGACCGGCCCGGACTCGAAAAACGCGTGTGCGAGTGCTATCGCGTTGTCAGGAGAGAATGCGAAAGGCTGCTCCCTGATCTGAAGGTGATGTGACAGGTCGAGCTTCCATGGAGCTGGAAGGAACGATCCTCCTTTACAGATCAACTTCGGCGCAACCGCTCCGTTACATCGAGCGTCCATTATCCCAAGACGAAGTACTGCTCATGCCGTGCGACCGGACGTTCGTAAAAGGTAGCGAGGAGCTTGGCCCAGAGCGTGTCAAAACGCATTTTTGGAGCGCTAAAATTCTTCATCCTATAGCAGAGGATGAGCGAGATGAAGCGGTTCGTTCAAGGCGACAGTCGTAATCAGAGCTTTCTCCTCCCCGAAACACTCGACGACTACATAACGGACACCAATCCCGTGCGCGTAGTTGATGTCTTCGTCGATGAGCTTGATCTTCATAAGCTCGGGTTTGAAGGCGTCGAACCAGCGTTGACTGGTCGGCCGTCGTATCACCCCGAGGTGATGCTCAAGATCTATATCTACGGTTACCTGAACCGTATTCAGTCGAGCGGCCGCCTTGAACGCGAGGCCCAGCGCAACGTCGAACTGATGTGGCTTACGGGCCGTCTGGCACCGGACTTCAAGACCATTGCGCGGTTCTGTAAAGACAACGGCAAAGCGATCAGTAGCGTCTGCCGTCAGTTCGTCGTGCTGTGCCAGCGTCTGGACCTCTTCGCCGAAGCGATCGTTGCGATTGACGGTAGCAAGTTCAAGGCGGTGAACCACCGCGACCGTAACTTCACGAGCGCGAAGCTTGAACGACGCATGCGCGACATCGAGTCAAGTATCGCCCGCCATCTTGATGCGATGGACACAGCGGATCGTCAGGAGCCTGCAATCGCGAAGGTCAGGACGGAGCGACTGCAAGACAAAGTTGCGGCCTTGAAGGAGCAGATGCGAGGCCTCAAGGAGATTGAGGTCCAACTCAACGCAGCACCCGACAAACAGGTATCGCTCACGGATCCAGATGCTCGTTCGATGAAGACACGAGGAACTGGGGTTGTCGGGTACAACGTGCAGACTGCGGTTGACACAAAGCACCACCTGATCGTCGCGCACATCGTTACCAATGATTGTCCGCGCCGACCAACGAGAATCGTTGTGTTCTCTATGCGATCGTCTATATTGAATAAAAAGTAACGCAAGGACAGCGCGCACCGAATCACGCTCTTCATCGGCAGTCAGCCGCATATCTCCACAGTCCATCGAATGAGGAGTGAGGTAGTGGAAATTCTGAAATGTGCCGTTACCGTAGGCGCCCTGCTAGGCCTTGTGAAATGTATCCAGTTATTCAGCGGCCACTGCCGTCGCCGTTTTGGACATCGTTTTTTCAGGCTTCGCGCATTCTGGCTGGCGGCACTCTCCATCAACCTCATGTGGTTGGGATTCTATTGCTATGCAAGTGACGTACGCGATCATACTTCCCTTAATGATGGACTCGTCCTCGTCGTTTTAAGCGTCGTCCCCATCGTCTGGATGGCCTATGAAAACATTCGTGAAACGGATCTTGTCCACGGACTAGCCGGTTCGGCATTTCAGTTGGCGCTGTTCTTCCCTGTGGCACTCTACAGCCTCCCGCTTCTGCTGATTGCTTTGGTCTTTCTACTTTTCGCATCCTTCAAGGCCGGGCCGGCGTGGTTTGTCGATCCCTAAGTGATTAGCCTTGCGCACCGACGCCCTATGCCGCGCCGGCTTGCTCTGCCCGCGAAACAGCTTGGAACAATTCCACCGGATCATCTGATCCGATTCCAACTGTAGAGGATCAGCTCCCTGCGCGAAGTGGTGCGGCCCGCGCCTCCGACCGTGTACCGGATGCCCATCATCATCTCCGCCGGTCAGCGCTCCACATCGGGCCCGACATCTTTCGACCTACCATCGCTTTCCCGCTCCACGCGCTCCAGCCGGTCTGGTCCGGCATCCCGTTCTCGTTTCGCCGCAAGCCTATCCCTTTGTACCGGCATGGCGCCAACGAAATAGGCCATTTCAATTGCCAGTTCACGATCCTCGCGCGCGCTCGATCTCGCCATCGCGTAGGCCGCCTCGCGCCATGCGGCAAACACCCCGCCGCATGCAACCCAACCTGCCGCGCGCTGCGCATCCGTGGGGACGGCCCGCCAGAGACTCGGCACCTCACCACGCTCAATCAGATGCACGACTGCTGGTTTGGGATACCGTTGTGTGACGCCGCGGGTTCGCCGAGAGGTGGCATTCGCGTCAACGCCACGCGCTCGAAGCTGCTCTGCAAAGTACTCACGCCACCGCTGAAGATCCTTGTGACGTGGATTCAACCGACGGCCGTCCGGTCCCCGCACCTGCACACTTAAATGCACATGCGGATGGGCCTCATCATCGTGCGCAGCAAAGATATACGCGCGTCCATCGCCAAACTCGAGCGCCGCAAAATCACGCGCCGCATCGCGCACGGCCTGCCGGTTCGTTCCCGGCGGCATCGACAGAAGGATATTGAATACTTCGCGGCGAGTGCTGGTGTCTGGTATCCCCCATCCGCCGAGCTGCCAGGTTTTCGTGAGGTCACGCAGCGCATCGACGCCGGAAATTCTGTCGCCGTTCTGATCTTCCAGATCGACCCGGCCATTACGCGAAATGTAACGAAGATGTCGACGTACAGCTCCTATTCCCTGCGCACTAGACGCCTTGTTGGTGATCTTGACCATCACCTCCGGGGTACGCTTCAGCGTTCGGGCCAATTGGTCGCGCATGCGCGCTGCCTCGTCCTGAATGCCCGCTCGTGAAAGCCGAGATGCCCCTGAATGCCTGAACGGCTCGTGAAATAACCGATCCCCCCAGTTCAGGAGCATCGCGTCGACGTAGATTTTTGGATACGGCATGCTACCGGCTCCATCGGTCGAGATTAGCGCGAATCACACCCGTGACAGCACGCAGATGCGCGTCAATCTGATCCCGGATGCCTCCAAAATCAGCCAGCTCCTGGCACGTGAGCCCAGCGCCACCACCGCGCGCAAGCTGCCCCAACGACCGGCTGATGACAGCAAGCTGCTGGTTCGACGCCGACAGCAAAAGCAGTTCCCGCGCTCCCAACTGCGGCTCCCGTGTCAGTTGCGCGCGGATCAGCGCCACGATCCACCGATTGCTGTGCAGGCCCGACGCTGCCGCGCGCTGCTCCACCACCATCTTCTCTGCGACGGTCAACCGGATTTCGATACGACTGCGCGACTCTCCGACTATCGGCTGGGTCAGTCCAGATTCGTTCGCAACAGGTCGATCGCCGGCCTCTGCGTTGACTGCGGCAGCAATCAACTGCCGCACGCCCTCGCCGGCCGTTACACCACGGCGCGCGCACCAGGCATCCCAACGCGGCCTGACCGCGCCCAGCTCGACGCACAGGCGCTCACGGAATCTCACGGCTCACCCTAGCGTGCCGGCATTGACGGCTCGGCCGGCGCCCGTTCGACTTCGGGAGCGAGCGCACGCTCAGCAGACGCGCGCATCCGACGATCACGGCCCGAAGGCGCCTTCGCATCAAAGACCTTCGGCGGCGGCACCGGGATATCCTCCTTCCCGAATGCGTCCAGCATGCGTGCGGCGTGCTGCTGCACACGGGAAATGGAACGTTCGCTAAAACCCTGTTCCCGCATCGCAGCGGTCAGGACAGCTAGGTGTAGCACGCGCTGGTCATCCCCCCGCTGCGCACCACGACGACGCTGCGGTACAGGCTCTGCGGCGAGCTGTACACGCTGGTCGGCATGAGGTTGAGCCGCATCGCCCGATAGTGTTTCGGCTCGCGACGTAGCCTGAGAAGCCGCCCGTCCACGCTGCACGACACCCACCTGCCACGTGTTCCGGTGCACGTCTTTCTCTTCCTCGCCCACGACGACACCATCGCCATCCAGAATCGGCACCTGGACGGTCACGAGTCGCTTGCCGAGGTTTTCGAGCGTCACCTGCTGCCCGATGGCGGCCAGCGAATCAAGAACAGCACGCTCGAGATCCACGCCCCACACCACATGATCGACGCCCGCCTCGTCGCGGAACACCACGTAGTACGAGTCGCTGCGCGCGGGGTTGTGCTGATACGGCGCGCCTCCATGCTCGCGCAGTTCGCCGACGTACCGCCGTGGCGCGTCCGGTTCGTCAGTCGCAGTATCCCGGCTTTCCGGAACAGGCGGCGGGACTGGGCTACCCTTCCGCACGGATCCAACAGGAGATGCGCCATCCGAAGCGGCGCGCACACGCGCCTGCGGCGATGGTGACGCTGCATAACGTCCATCTGTGCTCCCTCTCGAGCCGACGACAGCTGTTGGCTCTACCTTCAGACCGGCGTCAATGCGATTGTTCAGCCGCGCCTGCCGGGCGTCGGCGAGGCGCGCCAGATCCGCAGCCTTTGGCTCGTAGCCGCTCACCTCGATCCCGAGAAGCGTGCCCTGCAGCCACACCTCGCTACGGAACGCCTCGTGTCCCGAAACGCGGATGCGTTGCCACGATTTGGCATGCGCCATATCGACCATCGACTCCACCACGTCCGGCCGGTTGTGCTCGGTGACGAGGTACGGCCCCAGATCCACGAAAGCGAGCTGAAACGGTGCCTCCTTCAGGAAATACTGGTTGCCCGTGCGCAGATACCGTTTGCGAACACGCTCCGGTGGCTGGTCGAGTGGCACGCGGCCCGTACCGGTATGCCGTAGCGGCACATCAGCAACTGCTCGTACTCCAGCTTGCCGCGATGCCCCAGCATCGTCGCGAATCGCCTGATCGCGTAGGCTCGTCCGCGCCGCATCGAACTCTCGGCGACGCCGCGCCGACACCGCTTTCATTGCGGCCGAATTCAGCGCGTCATCCCTGTCATTACCGCCTGTCGGAGCATCTGCGCTACGCACGCCCGGCACGTCCTGCTCGATCACATTAATGACCGGATCGGAATCCAGGGCCGAAGATGTCTGTGCCATGATGCAACCTCGTACAGTTCAGGGAAGGTTTTGCGAATAGGCGCCGCAACCGTGAAACGCTACCGATCGGGGTCTGCCGCCGGTTCTGGCGACGATGTGTGGTCCTTCGACTTCTCCAGTGCGGCGGCGCGTGCCTCTCTAATCCGTGCCCACGATCTCGCCTGCAGTTGATCGAGCATGGCCTCGAGATTCGGACTGAAATTCAGTTCACGTGCGGACTTCTTCAGCGAACCGACCGTCCGTTCCAGCAGATCGCGCGCGCGATCCCACGGATAGACCTTCGGTCGATCGCCGTCATACCCGACCTGCAGCTCGGAGCCGTTCAACCGTGCGTTCCCGTCCATCCATTTCAGACGCTCGGAGATGAACTCCATCTGGTCCTTCCGGTGGAACACGACGCTGCGGGTCGCGACCTCCTGGATCAGGTAGTGCTCGGTGTTGAACACTTCACCGCGGTACGGCCCGCCGTTCTCGCGCGGTGTTCCCATCCTGAGCGGTATGCCGAACCGTTGCCCGGCCAGTGCTTTCATCTCACTTGGAACGTCACCCAATCCAAACAATGGCTCGCCGACCGGCGCACCCGTCGGCGCAAACCGTGGCGGATCGGCAGCCGGGGAAGGCTTCGCAGCAGAGACGGCGTCCAGAATTTCAGCGGCCGGGGGAGCGGCCGGCGCAGTCGACCCATTCGGCGCAGCTGATTCCGGAACCGTCTCTTTCGACACACTGCCATTTGACGACCGATGACGCTGACTGCCTTCGGCGTCGCCCAGCAGGTTCTCTTTAGAGCGACCCATTTCTCCCTCCTCATTCCGTTCATCCATCTCGCCCACTTGCACGTCGGACACGAAGTCCGTATCCCGCAATCTGTTCGCTCTCCCAATGGACTGAAAGGCCACTTCACGCAGATGGTCGCCCACGGCATCGAAACCCGACAGAATCGCCATGTCGCTGAAATCGTTCGGCGCCTTGCCGTTGATACACGTGTCTTTGGCAAAGACCGGCCAGGCCAGATGCGCCATTGCGCCTTCTGCCGCCCTCCGGGCATCCGCGTCACCCCGCCCCAATTCGCCAAGCACTATCAGATCGCTATCGGGAAACCGCTCGCGCAAGGAGGCGGCCACCTGGCCCAGATTCCCACTCGAAAGTGCCGCTACTGCAAACCAGCCCGTCGCACGGTATGTGGATAGAGCCGTCGCCATGCCCTCACCGATCAGGATCGGTGCGGATGCCTCGCCCGGTGTCGGCGCCGATCCAGTCGTCCAGTACCCACCCTTCTTCACTCCCCCTGCCAGTGATGATTTTCGGCCGTGCTCGTCGATCAGCTCTAGCGTGGAGATCGCATCGATCCACACCGGCACAATCAGGACGCGCCCAACCAGCGGATCTTCTTCGCTCATTGGCGCGTATCCAAGGAGGGAGCGCAGCTCCTGTGCATCCAGTTCACGCAAGGTCTCGACCGGATCGAGGCGCTTGCGCGTCAGGTAAGGATGCTGCGGCCCAACTGGACGCGACCACTGCCAAAGTGCGGCCGCCTCGCGGGCCACCGCGACATGACGGGCCTGCCTCCGTTCTTCCTCGCGCGTGCGGAGCTCGAGCAGCTCACGGGAAGGCACATAGGCAGTTGCCACCCGATCCGGATAGTGCGAACGCTTCAGATCGAAACCGTGCTGGCGTGCGAGCCAGAACAACGAGGCAAGGGTCTTGCCGCCCGACGCATCGGCTGAGCGCCACGTGGTGCGGGCCGCGCGTTCGTTATAGTTACCCGCGGTGCGGCTCCACTCATCCCAGATCTCGAAGCCCTCGTCGCCGAATCCCTGCTTGAGCGCGAACGCCATGTCCACCCACGTCCCGTAATCGTCCGCAGGAATCACCGACAGCGCTGCGCGTGCGCGTGCAACCTCATCTACATGTGGTGCGTTCATTGAGCGCCTCCCTGAATCGGCACGACATTCGAGGGCACGCGCCGTGCAGATGTGCGGCGGGGTCGCGATGGTTCAACTGGGGCGAGCTCCGCCACGTCGAGATCGGCAACCGACAGGCGGCGCGCCGCCTTCCGAACCCTTTCGTTCGGTACCCCAAGCAGCATGAAATGCCGCTCCACATACGCCACGGTATCGTCTTCACTGATGTCAGCGAGACTCGGCGGGAGATCGCGGGGATCCCATGCCTGCAACACTTCCAGATACTCGGCGACTGGATTGATGAGCCCGGTGCCCTCCGGATTGATTTCGTCTGTTCGCAGCTCGCGCAGCCGTCGTTCGACCACGACGCTGAAGTGCGCCAGATTCATGGCTGGCACCGAGGGTGCCGCTATCACGCGCGAGACAAACTCGGGATCGCTCCAGTAGCAGATCTTGTCGGCCAAGATCGGCTTGGTGTTTTCGAGCACGATGATTTCCTTGTCCCGGCCAAGCTCCTTCAGTTCCTGCGGTAGCAGAAGCGGTCGGCGCTGCTCGGAAGTGCTTTCGCTCGATCCGCCTCGACCACCGAAGATCGCGTTCGAACGGCTGACGCTGCGTGACTGGTCGGTAAACGTGCCGAGCATCTCGGAATAGTCGTTCGCATCCTTCTGCTCACGCGGCGCGTAGAGAATCTGCATCGCGTGGTTGGTGACGAAGGTGCGTGCATCGGCCCGGCCGTAGACAGATTCGAGTTGCGCTACCGACTGGACGATGGACAGTAAACGCAAGTTGTAGCCCGCCATGTAGGCAACCGCCCGCGCGATGATGTGGATTTTCCCGATCGCCGTCATTTCGTCGAGTAGGACCAGACACTGGAATTTCAGAGTGGAATCAGCCTCGGGCAATTGCCTCGTATTGAGATTGACGAGCTGCGAGAATACAAGATTCACGAGTAGCGCCGCCTCAGACAGATGGTCGGGAGTGATGCCGATATAGATCGACATCCGGCGGCGGCGCACGTCACGCAGATCGAAGTCGTTGGCGCTTGTTGCAGCATCGACGATGGGGTTGGCCCAGATCGTCAGCGGCGCGTTGAAGGTCGCGAGAATGCTCGCTAGCACCTTGTCGTCGTTCGACAGAAAGCGGTTTACTGCATCGACACACGATCCTGTCAGCAGATTGCGATGCTGGACGAGTGCCCGCTGAAGGTAAGCCTTCACCGGCATGCCATTGCCCGATGATTGCCGCAGCACCTCGCCCATCGTCACCGGATAGTCGGGAATTGACGGTCCGTTGCCGCTTCGGCGAGCATCACGCCATTCGCACAACAGCAACACGATGCCAAGAAATAGGTTCCGCGCCTGATCCTTCCAGAAATCGTCGTGCCCACCCGGCGGATAGAGGGCGTAACCAATCGCTAGAATGTCACCCACGCGGAAAAGTCCATCCGAGATCGCCGACAGCGGGTTGTACCGATGCGTACGGCCGTCCTCCGCGAACGGGTTGAACAGATAGACATCCTGCCCGTATGCGTGCCTGAAACCCGCGGTGATGGCATAGTTTTCCTGCTTCACGTCGAGTACTACTACCGAATCGGAGAAACTGAGCAGGTTCGGGATCACAACGCCAACGCCCTTGCCTGACCGCGCGGGCGCCGCCAGTAGCACGAACTGCTGGCCGGGGAAGCGCAGATAACGCCCGCGCCACACGCCAACGACAATGGCAGGAGTCGATTCCATGCGTGCGAGCGTGCTCATAGCAACCCTGCCTCGCGGATTTCCGCGTCGCTGGCAAACCGCGCGCTGCCGTAAAGACGTCGTCGCCCGGACCGTTCCCAGATGGCATGCAAGGCGAAAGCCGGGCCACCGAAGGCGAGGAGCACACCAAAGAGTGCAGCGCCGGCGAGCCGCCTGCCAGCGACGAGCATCTGACCGTTTTGCCAGGCGAGAGCTGCGTCGAGCCATCCCCACAGACCGGCATGCAAGGGATTGATCCGCAGACTCGCGTACAGGAAAAACGACGCCAACCACAGCGAGGTCACCAAGCCTCCGAGCAGGACTGCCAGCACGGTTACCGTGACGCCAGCCATCTGCGCTTGATGGGAGACAATAGGAGATAGCTTCATCATGACCGTTCTCTCCTACACAAACGCCGTCTGGGCCTTACGCACCGGATCGAACCAGATTTCCGTCATGCCCCACCGCTTGCCGGTCTGCTCACCTGCCTCGTTGAAAATCGGCTGCGCTTCCAAGTGCGCGACGATATCGATGGTCAGAAACAGCAGGTGCTTCAACGCAGCATCGTCATAGGCCACAGCCTCGGGATGTTCCTTCGCCATCAGCGCAAAGCGCTCGATCGCGACCGTCGCGCTGGAGGCGTGATAGCTCGTGATGGAACCGGCATGCCCTGTCGTCAGAAGCTTGAGGAAGTCATAGGCTTCGGCGCCGCGCAGCTCGGCCAACAGCACGCGATCCGGGCGCATGCGCATCGTGCTCGCGATCAGATCGGCCGGCGTGACGCGCGCCTGGCCGTGACCGCCCTTGCTGTAAAGCAGGTGCACACAGTTTTCGATGTGCGGGATAAATAGCTCGCGGACATCTTCGATCGTCACGATCCGCTCGGTCGGCGGGATCGACCGGCACAGGGTTTTCATGAAGCTGGTCTTGCCCGAACCCGTACTGCCGACGATTACGATGTTCAACCGTGCGGTGACCGCCCCCTCAAAAAAAGCCCCCAAATCCCGTGCATCCAGGCACTGGATGAGTTTGCGATCTTCGGGGTTCAACACCAGCAACACCGCATCGAGTCCATCCGGGCGGTGCCATGCCGTCTCATCGAACAACCCCTCGTCGCGGTACGCGTCGAGGGTCTTCTCACGCGCGGACGGCCGACGGATCGTGATCGAGACCGTGCGAGGCGGCACAACCGGCGGTATTACGATCTGAATGCGCGCGTCACCCGGCAGAAGCGCCGAGAGCACGGGATGCTGCGCCGACACCTCCTGGTTCGTCAGCGTGGCCACCGCCACGGCGAACGACATCAGGCGTTCGAAGTCGAGATCGGGGTAGTCGTGGCTGTGCCAGCCACGATGTGTCTCGGTCAGCACGCGCTGCGCCCGGTTGATGACCAGTTCGGTCACATCCGCGTCGTCGAGCAGCGGCGCGAACGGCCGCATCAACTCCCGCACCGACGCATCGTCGGGCAAGCGCGCCAGTATGGCGTCAACTGCCTGGTCCGGTCTGTCCGTACGGGCTTTCATGGTGCGGACTCCGGCTGCAGCGCATAGACCGACCCGAAATCCAGATCGCGCGCGATCACGATCGTAAACTCCGCGCCCTGGTTCTGCGTCAGCGTCGGCGGAATGTTGATCGTACTGTCGAGCACGCGCGTGGCCATGTCATTGCCCTGCTGCTGCGTGTTCGCGTAGACGACCGACCCGTTGCTGTTCCCGCCGCGCGTGGCGAGATAGCCGATCGCATCCTGGGTGATGCCGAGCATCAGCGCGTCACCAATGCGTTGCCCCCAGTGGTTGTCGATATACCCATTGATACCCATGCGCCCCAACGCATCCGCTGCCGGCGAATCGATCTCGACCGTTACACCGTTGGTAGTGTTGATGCGGGCGGACAACACGAAGACCCGCTTCTGGCCAGGTGAAAGATTCGAGCGATACTGGCTGTTGATCTGCGAACCTCGCTCGATCAGCAACACCCGACCATCATCGGAGTAAACATTCTTCGTCACCGTGCAGGTCGAGATGCCCGCCTCGGTTGAATCAAACGCTGTATCGCCCGCGCAGTCGATCTTGGCGCCCTGCGCGAGCAAGAGACTGCGATTTCCCAGCATCCCGGCGCGCACGCGTGGCGTGGCGCTCGGCGACAGCGCCTGAACCAATGCGCCGCCTGCCTGATCCAGCCTCTGTCCAGACAGCCCAGTTCCGCCGGACACAGCAGCCATGACCGACGACGCAACACCCGAGACCTCGGCCGCCGCAGCGTCCTGACTACCCGCTCCGCCCGCCGCAACGAGCGGCGCATCGTAATAGCTGCGGGATGCCGTAGGGTGGATTGTGCCGACCGGTTCCGGTGCTGCGCGCGGCACCGGAGCCTGTACGGGATGCACAGCCATGCCGCTTGCGACAACTGGCGCGGAGGCGGCGACACCCATCGCTGAGGCGGGACCATCCTTGAACACACGCCCCTGGGTCGACGTATCGGCCACAGCATCGCGGTGCGCCTTCGCATCTGCGTCATGACGCGCAAGGAAACCATGCACGGTCCACACCGCGCCGGCCCCGATCGTGAGAACAATCACAATCGGCGTCAGCCACCAAGCACGCGGGCGAGCGCTGCGGTACTGGCCCAGCGCCGGCATGCCGCGATCCACGAACATCCCTGGCGAATCGGCACCACCCCTTTCCCGGCCGGACTGCGCAGGATCCGACGGGCCATCGGGCTCAATCGTATTGCGAGGCGTATCGTCATTCATCGCCATGACTCCGCAAGGCGCGCTTGACGCCGCTGACAGTCGTGCCGTCATGGGGCGGGACGCCATCCATGTCGTAAGCGTCGTTCCAAATTCCGACGACTTCGTTCCCCAGTCGCAGCACGAAGCGCTTCGCAACCTCATGTACGACGATCGTGTCGCCCTGCACGTGTTTGTCCACAACGCTCTCCGTACCGTCATCGGCCACCCGGAAGATCGCCGGCATCCGCCGGTTGTTTGGAATGCGCAGATAGGTAAACCGCCCGTCATCCCACGCAATCGTTGGCGCAATGTCGTCCGAATGCGGCATCGCCTCCATCGAGTAGTCGGTGTTGCGCACCAAGGGCGGCTGTGCGAGACGTTGCTCAACCAGCGCAGCATCCGTGCTCGCGCGAGCCTGCGCGTTCACGTCGTCTGGATAGATGAAGGTCACGCGGTACATCACGTCGTGGTTGCCAAACTTCGCCTTGAGCGGCAGTACCACCAGATCTAAGCTGTAGCTGCGTCGGTCGGTACGGACCTCCAGATTCGAATCGTGTGCAGCGAGCTGTGGCTTCAGGTACACGTCGTGGTCGCCCTTGTTCGCCACTACCTGCCAGCCATCCCGGTCACCGGGTGCCACTACCTGAATCTTTTCGTGCGGGTCGAGCGCGATATGCGTGGCAAAGCCCCGTTGAGCCTGAATGCACACGACTTCATCCGCGCGATACACCACCTGTCGCACACGCGAATCGTGGGACCAGCCGGGTAAGTCGAAAGCGCGCACGGTGCAACTGATTAGCAGCCCCGCCAGCACCACCCAAGGAGGAAGTGCTTTCATGGTGTGCCTCCCGCCGTCGAGGCCGGAGCTAGAGGGGCAGCCGGCGGCGTATATTCGGGATCACGGCTGTAGGCTGTCACCTTGAAACCGAACGGATTGGCGATCGCGACGCTCTCGCGTGTGAAAACGGATGGCCGGTAGATGTAGGCGAGCGTGATCACGAAGCGTTGCGTCGATTCCGCGTTCGCCACCCCGTTCCTGAACGACGTGCGCTCAATGTGCACGACAGCGTGTCCGGGTTCGTCAGGCGGCAGGGTGGTCGAGAGAATGCGGACGCGCCGCTCGGTGCCCGGCCCCAGTTGCCGGTCTAGTGCGTCCGGACCGCCATAGATGCCGCGATAATCGCGCGCGACCACGTCATCGCTCATTACGACCACGTTGTCATAATCCATCTGCAGCAGCCCCCAGTCGTACCGCTCGCGCGAACGCACATAAGCCTCGACCCAGTGCTTGTCCTGGATATCCTTCGTGTGTACGTGGCGGGCATCGAGTACGTCGATCACCTGGGATTCGCCGGTCAGCCGATCGACCTCAATCGGCAGCGGCACGACACGATAGAACGGCACCATCATCGCAAGCGCCGTGGCACTCAGTACGGCGACGCCGACCGCCGCATAGGCGACATGCCATGCGCGCCGCTCGGATCGCTCCTGGAGGTGGGTCAGTGATGCCTCGATATCGAGCACGCGGCCAAAGTCGTGCGGCTCGCTCATGATTGGGCTCCGGCGCCCGACGATGCAGGCAGACCCAGGGAAACCGGCGCTGCAGGTGCCGGCACCTCAGATGTCGGCACTTCGGGTACCGGCAGAATGCGGTTGACCGGTACTCGGTGCAGACCATCCGGCAACACGGGTTTCGGCGGCCCGCTGCTGCAGGCGGCCAGACTCCAGGCTAAGCACCCCGCGAGGACGATGGAGGCAAGCGCAGACATGGCATCCTCCTCAGTTCCCGAACGAAGCCGGCACCATCTGGTCCTGCAATCGGGCCGTGTTGCCTGCCCGGCTCAGCGCCAGTTCACTCTGTTGCTCGACCACGAGCTTGTCCTCGGAATCGGACAACATCCGGAAGAGCTGCAGCTTCGTCATCTCGTTACCAACCGTCGCGGTCTCCGCCTGGATGCGCGCCTGCAACTCGGCCACGCCCTTGGGATCCTGCGTCACGTCGATCTGCTGCATCAGGCTCTGGATCTGGTTCAGTTCCAGCAGTTCGGTCTGGTACGCCTGAAGGCCGAACGCCTTGTCTTGAAACGGCTTGTTGAGCGTGCGCTGGCACACCTGCTGGTCAATGCCGGTCTGGTCCTGGCAGTTGTAGAGCTGGCTCGCCGAGCGCAACGCCTGGGCGCTGCCGGTCAAGCCCGCATAGCCACCGTTCTGGATCGCCGTGTAGACACTCTGCCAGTTCGATGGCAGCGAGTTGGCGACGACCGGACTACTCAGGAGCGCACCGAAGCCTCGCGTGCCGACCGTCGACTGATAGATCTGGATTTCCTGCTGTACTTCCTGCTCGAGCCGGGCAACCGTCGCGATAGCCTGCACCACGTTCTGCGCATCAAACACCGGAATGCCCTGTGCGTGAGCGCCGGAACAGATCGCCGCCCACACCATCACGGCGCCCGTCAATCTGGTTCGTCCTGCCATGGTCATCACCTCACATTTATTCGCTCTGCTGACCCAGGTTTGCGCGCGCTGCGCGCTGGTAAGCGGGCATGAGGCCGTTCGCCGAAGTCCCTCCGCCTGATCCGCTGCTGCTACCACCTGGGCCGGTACGGTCGCGAATCTTTCCGCCAGGCGATGAGCCGCCACCGCTGCGAGAAAACGCCTGCGCGAGTGCGCTGGCCAAACGTCGTGCGGCAAAACCCGCCACGAACGCGCCAAAGCCGGACAGCGTGGCGCCACCGGAAAGTCCCGATGCAACCGACGGCAACTGCCAACCGACCATCGCAAGAAAGACCCCAGTTGCGAGCAGGCCGATCGCTGCAGCGCCCGCCGCGGCATCGTTGAGAGCAGCGGTAATGCCCTGCATCACAGCCGATGCATCTGCGCTGGGGGACGCACTGGTGGCGTTGAGGGGTGCGAGATCGGCAGAAAATGCCGTGAGCGCCATGCCGAGAAAGGCAGCGACGAGCACCTGCAACAAGGCGTAATTGGCGACCTTCGCGGTCCATGCCTCGAAGAAGCGCGCAGTGGGAGCAAACGCCGCGCAGGCAATGAAGATTGGACCAAGCCCGAGCACGAGATCGAGCAGCATCCTCGCCATCGCCACTTCAAAGGCGAGGACGATGAGGAAAATCGAACCGCCGAGTGCGGCGATGATCCCGCACAGAAAATCACCGATAGCGGCGGCGAGTCCGCCGACACTGATCCCCTCGTGCGTCGCCTTGTCGAAGTAGGCGTCCATCACGAGGTCGATCTGCTGGTCGTAGCAGTCGAGCGTCTGGTAGATACTGGCCGCGCTCTGCCCTGTCACGCTGCCGCCATTGACCGACCCGCATCCTGGATTGCCGCCGCCCGACGCATTAGCCGCGTTCTGGATCGTCTGGGCAAGCCCGGAGGTCGCACCATTGATCGCCGTTACGACCCGCTGCTGGTAGATACCGGCGCTCAACGCGAACGCGAGCGTGATGGCGACCTTTAGCCCCCGCCACGCAAACGCGGGGACGGCTTCGTGAGCTTCGCCCCGCACCACTGCCAGACCGTAGGCGACGACCCAAATCGTAACGGCCGTGGTCACGACGGGGACGAGCGCGCTGGACAGGGCCGACGACACGTTCGTGATGTAGGTGGACATACCGTTTTCGAGGGTGCCGCCGACCGCGGTAAAGAGGCCGTTCATCGCACACCTCCCGCCCCTGGACGCACCCCGCCATTCGCCGCGCGCCGCCGTGCAAGCTGCTCGTGGAAAACCGGCAACCAGTCTTCCGGCGCATCGCCCACCTGCGCGCGGATCGTGTCAAGCAGTTCCACGTTGTCGGTCGTGCCCGAAAGCACATCGAGCACATCACCGAGACCGGTCAAATCGAGCCGACCTATGGCCGAGCGATGGCCCTGCTTGACCAGGAACAGGCGGCTGTTCTCGCCAAGGTTGCGCACGATGTTGAATTCGGCTTCGGTCAGCTTGAGGCCACGCACATAGTCGTCGTAATCGGCCCGTGGGTTCGGCAGGAAGAAGAACGTCGCACTCTGCTCGATCAGCGCACTGGCAATCTCGCTGTGCAGTACATCGGTGGGCGATTGCGTGTCGAAAATCCCGAGCCCGTTCTGCTTGCGGATCGTCTTCTGCTTGTTTTTGGCAAAATCAGTGAAGACCGCATCGGAGAGCCGCTTCCAGAACTCTGTCATCACGTAGATGAAGCGCCGGCCGTCGATCAGGCTTTCGGTGAGGTGCAGCAGGTACATCGTGACCGGCGTCGAGACCTCCGCGTCGTCAAGCAACTCGGTATCGTCGAACCCGAACAGACTTGACCGCGCAAGGTCAATACGGTCGGTCGGGTTGTCGAGCACCCAGCCGAGGCGCCCGCCTGCGCACCATTTGGCGAGCCGCGCATGCAGGCTGTTATCGCCCACGTTCGGCAGGAGTTGCCGCACCATCGAAAGCCGCCGCAACGGCTTGTCCATGCGGGCAACTTCCCGCACGGCGCGCGAGATATCGAGTTCGTCCTTCGCGGGTAACGGCGCGCCGAAATCGACGAGTTTACGCACGAGTCGTTCCCAGAAATCGAGCACCGCCTCGTTCGGTTCCATCTGAAACGGGTTCAATCCGGTCGGTTCCCCGCGGCGGAACACGGTGTACGTGCCGCCCATCGCGCGGATCGCGATCTCAGTACCGCGATCTTTGTCGTACAGCACAGCAGTGATGCCATACTTCATCGCCATCGCGAGCAGGAACAGCTCGAGCACCGTCTTTCCCGCACCGGCCTGGCCGATAATCTGGGTGTTGGCGAGCGCCTTCTCGTCGTGGGAGTCCTTCTTGTCGGGCGTGACGTGGAAGTTCAGATATAGTGGCTGGCCGCTCGGCGTTTTGACGATCGTGATCGCCTCGCCCCACGGATTGCCGTCACGCTTGCCGGTCGCAAAGTTGTGCAGGCAGGTCAGACCGCAGAAATTGCGCGACGTGAGCTTGGCCTCACGCGGCCTGTAACACCAGTTGCCCGGCAGTTGCGCGAACCACGCCGCATCCGCAACGAGATCGATGAGCGCCGTCTGGAAACCCGCGTCGGCCAGCTGCGTACGTGCCTTCGCTACACTTTTGGACACTTCATCCAGCGTGTCGCCGAGCACGGCAAGCGAATAGTGGTATTCGCCCAGGACGAAATCGCCGTTGATCAGGTCGTTGAGCGCCCGATCTATCGCCTCTACCTGCGACACTGCAACATCCTCGCCGGCAATCAACTGGTTGCGCTGCCGCTCAAGTGCCTCTTTCGCGCTGGGCTTGTCGAGGATCGTGAAGCTCTGCGTCTCGATGTACTCGAAGTCGCCGTATAACAGGCCGTTGACCATTCCAGGCTCTGTGTCTTCCGGATAGTCCTTCAGGTCAAGCATCGCTGCAAAGCGAGTCGCAGCCGGCATGCGAATCTCGATCTTCTCGGCCCGGACGAACAGGCGCGACGTTGGCAGCGCATCACGGATCGGACCAGCCGGAACCGGCTCGGGCTCCCATACGGCGTTCACCAGATAGCCGAGCAATTCCAGCGCCGACGAATATCGGCGCGAATGTCTGGTATGGCGGCTCTGCCTCGTATAAACGCACAACGCCACCGGATCGTAGGGTTTGAGACTCGATTCGACTTGAGCGGCAAGCTCGGTCATGACCTTCAGCGTGTCGTGCTGGTCGCGCCGGATATCGTCGCGCGTGCGGCGCGCAGCACGGCTGAAGACGCGGCCGAGCTTCGTGCGATTGGGGCGGTAGACGAGCGTCAGGTATAGCTCGTTAGCCATCATCCGGTAGCCGGCGAAGCTCGCGTAATAGCGCGTGGCCAGTTCCTGGCAAAAGCGGTTGCCGTACGACGTCGCGAAGTGATCTGACACGCGCCGGCGCAGGCGATGCGACCAGAGTGCCACATGGCCACCGGGGAGCCCGCGCACAAGTTGATTGAATCCGTCGTGCCGCGCGAGGATGTCCGCAAGATCAGCCGCCTCGAACGCGATTCCGGCGATCTTCCAGATCTGGAGATAGTCGCCTTCGCGCGTCTTGATGACGTGGTCCGTCACGTGCGTCGAGTACGGGATGTAACCGGCAAGCGGGACTTCCCGGTTCGCTACGGCGACGAGTTGGGGCTCAGCAGGCATGTCACGCCCTCCTTTTCAGGCGGACAGGCACGTAGGCGTGCGCCCCCCAGAACCAGCGGTTGCCCTGACGGAGCATCATCCGAAGGCGCAGCGCGTACTGAGCAAAGCGCTGGTCGTCATGGCGCGTGATCACACGCATCGCGACGAACACCGGAATCATCAGGAAGAGGATGGCGACGCCCAACGGAGGACTCGCCAGTAGCGCCCAGATGGCCGGAATCAGCATGCCGCCGCCGACCATCAGGAACGGCACAAGGGGTACGCCCCACAGCATCGCAGGACGAGTGCAGCCCTTGAAGACGGGATCCTTGAGGGAGTTCATGATTCAGCTCTCAGGGATCAGCTTGTCGGAATCAGCATGCCGGCGATCACTGTCGCGCAGCCGACGAAGAGGCCGCCGATGAAGACGTTCGCGATGTCGCCAAACCGGGCGTGCTGGAACATCATCCGGAAACCTGCCCAGATGATGGAAATCGAGCAGATCACACCGCCGACGCCGAGCAGAGTCGTCTGGATCGTGTTCAGTAACGTGTTGACTTGCGAGAGTTGTGCCCACGCCGGCGTCGAAATCAGTAGTGTTGATGTCGATATCGCAAAGTCCTTCGCCAATTGATGCTTCAAGGCGATACGATGCACCCATGAATTTCGCGCATATTCGTTGATTCGTAATCCTAAACACATGATTTACTCCTTTCCGTCAGCTATCTTCCCGCCATGATGTGAATCGCTGGTTAGAACACCACTGCGCTACTGTCCGAATCACCACCCTGCCCATCCGACGATGCGTCGTCTCGATCCGGTCGTAGTGGTCGGCGACCCATCGGACGCGTCCGGACGGAGTTGGCAGATATTCCGGAATCGACGGGCAACACTGGAATCGGTGCGATAGGAGGAACGCTGATCGGAAACGTCAGAACGGGCTGCCGCGCGTTATTCACCACGCGTTGTACGTAACCCGTGCGATAGCCCGTCGAAAAATTGCCGCTCGCATAGCAGGACAGACTTGCCCGAAGCGCCGTCTGGGTGTCAGCTTGTGCACGACGTGCGGACGCGAAGCAGCGTTGCAGGATCGCGGCGCCGACCGCCACATTGCGGCAGGGCTCGAATGCGTTTTGCTCCGTCAACCCGTATGCGATCCAATTGGCGCGGTTCACCTGCGCGAGCCCTACGCTGAAATTCCAGCCGTTGGCCTCGAGTGCGCGCGTTGTGGCAATCGCTTCGACCACATTCGATGGTTGCCGCAGCAGCCGGCCATGCACGACCCCAATCGCGTAGGGGTTGAATCCAGACTCGGTGCGCACAAGCGCCGCCATTGTGGTCCGGGCGATCTGCGGCGCGCACTGTTGCGCGATCGTCATGAAGTCGAGCGGCATTTTCAGTGCCCCCCGCCGAAGCCGTTCTCCTGCCGCCCCATCTGCTGCAGGAAATGCACTGTGAACTGCGTCGGGTCGTACGGTACCTGCGCACTGTCGGAGCCATAGAATTCGATGATTGTCGGGACCCGATCTCTTACGCCCCACCAGACACGGGTATAGAGTTGGTTATCGATGTCGACATCGATCGCCCCGAAAGCGCCGCACAGCAGCTCACTCTGCTCCGCGCCGCTCCAGTACAGCAGGTCTTCACGGCAATAGCCACTGCTCGCGAAGGTGTTGATTGCAATCGTTCCTTGCGAACTGCCAGCACCGAAATCGCAGGTCGGAAACGGATCCCCGTGGCGCAACGCATTCCATAGTGTTTCGATTGGCGGCACGCATTCGCTGTACTGCTCCGGACCGCCTGGATTCGACAGGCACAGAATCACTTGGCAACCCCAGTCGTCAGCATGAGCGATTCCCGAGGCAAACGCGCAAGCGGCAACCAGCACGATAGCAACGAACGACCAGTAACCTGCGGCGTGTCGTGTTAAAGCAGCACGCATGTCAGGCCTCCACGTCGTAGGCAACTTCATCGAGACGCAAGTAACCAGTCAGAGCATCGAAACAAGCCAGCATGGTCTGCCATGCCCTGCGCGCAGTGGGTTCCCTTCCTACGACCTCCCCCACTGGCACCCCCTCCGCTTGTGCCCGCTGGACTGCGACGAAGCGTGGAATATGCAGATATCCGCCAGGCATCCCCGGATCAGCAATTAGCCAGCGGCCGAACTGGGTCTCGACGGCGCTGGCGTTCTCGCGTCCTAGCGATGTTGCTTCCACCATGTTCGGTAGAAGGCCGACGAACTGCAGTGTGGGGTTCAGCGTTGCACGTATCTGCCGTACACCATGCGGGCCATTGATCAGGTCCGCGACGCTGTCAAGCGACTCCCGATTCAGTCGGATCGGACTCAACATTGCGTCGACCGTCGATTCGATGCAAAGGGCGCGCAGATCCGGGAGGGGCGGACTGTCGATCAGGCAGACATCCGCCAGCGGCGCCACTACGAAAAGCAGATGCCGGACATTGGCGTAGTAGCGCGCCCCGTCATCGCCAGGCCCTAGCGTCAACGACGGTACGGTACCCGTCGGCAACACCCAGAGTCCCGGCGCCGCCACATTCCCCCGCTCGGATTGTCTGATCGATTTTTCTCCCCGCAGCACGACAGCCCTACACGCCCGCACCAGCGATGCGGTGCTGCATGGCGGCTCTGCCGCGTCGATAACCAGCACCCGCAGGCGCTGCACCCGATGCAGGTAATGTGCGAACTGGCACAGCATCGCCGTCTTGCCAGAACCACCCTGTTCGGTGGCGATCAGAAGCGTTTTCATGGTCAGTCACTTGCCTCAGGTGAGGCGCCGAACCACCAACTCATATCTGATACGGCGAACAAGAAGCCCGCGGCGCCGTGAGACAAACCGCGGGTCAAAGGGGAATCTCGAGATCCGCTGTGGCAGAAAACAAAAAAAGCCTGCGAATGCAGGCTTTCCTCATATTCCGGTAGTTAGCGCCATTGGCAGATAGGTCAGTACTTCGGGGCCGCTAACGCGTACTCGGTCGCGCAATGCGCGTTGACCGGAACAGATTTTGAGATCAACTTTAGGATGGATTTATCCGTGTCGCAAGGCCCTCTCGGTCGGCCAATTTCTCTCTGAGCTCCAACCGGCTCCAGACCATTCCGAAGCATTCCAAAATATTTCTATGCTCTTTCCTCGTGCAGCAATCGAGCGAGCGCGGCCTTCGCTTGCGTAACCTCGAGCTCGTATCGGCACCAAGGCCGTTGGGGGATTTTCAGACGTCTGCAAATGACTCCACGATCGGCGCGCCATACATACGCCATGCGTAACAATTCGCGGTGGTGCGTTGCAAGCCGATGCCACGCCGCGTCCACGCACGCAGCGTCTGCGGCGTCGCTCCAGGCCTTGTCCGCATTGGCCCAGTTGCGCAGGCGCTCATCGAGCCGGAGCGTGCCGTCAGTCTTGCTCATGGGTCGCCTCCCCTGCGCCGTTGTCGGATGCCAGTGGCGAGCGGTAGCCTGCGGGATCACGCAAAAAATGATCGATGTCACCCGCGCGCCATCCCACGGCGCGCGCACCCAGCCGGATAGGTCGTGGAAATGTTCCGTCCTTGATGCGTTGATAGATCGTCGATCGTGACAGCCCCACTTCACGTTCGACCTGCTTGCGCCGCAGAATCGCAAGCGGATGGCGTATTGTTTCGTTCATGACAAACCCTGTTGTTGTCGCCCGCGAGGTACCGGGCTACAGGGTTCATTCAAGCAATGGGATCAAGCGACGGGCAAACCCGTCTTACCGTCAGGATGTGCCGTCAGGTTCGCGGCCGCACGTGATGCCGACTATCAGCTTCCTTGAGCCAGTCTGGCCGAATCGCTGACGCGTATGTTTGACCGCTGCGCGACGCTTCGCCATCGGGTTGGGCTCTGAGGTTTAATCGTTCGTCGATCGCATGTGCGACCACAGACGATTTGGGCGGATTGTTCTCGTCGTAGCCGGACCAGAAAGTCTGCATGACATCGAACATCCCGGAAAGAATTTCGGTAATAAAAGGCAGGTGAACCGTGATCCCGTCGGAATGCTCCGACGGCCCGTCGCTTATGCAACGGCAGGTTTTCCATGCAGGAACCATCGTACGCAAGGACTCAAGCTCTTCCTCCTGCCGTTCTTCGATCGCATGGTGCAAAGCCACCGTGCGCAGGAGTGCATTCCCCATCTCGGCTAACTGTCGGTCCTTTCCTCTTAATCGCTCCGTTAGCCGACGGACATCGGCTTCAGCCTGATCAACGCGCCGCTGCAATATGTTGGGGGTCGACGCTGAGACGGCTCCCTCGCGAGCGCCTGATGACTGGCATGCATTATGTGAGTGGTCCATGATACGTCCTCATTGCCTGCGACGTTACGCCGCATCACCCTTTGCCCACGCGGCTCTCCGCACCATCACAGAATGATCGCATCGGCCACCGCGCTCACCGATGGGCTCCGCGGCCTATCGCATCGTGCGACAACGCGCCCAATGATGAAACTTCTTTGAAGCTTCCATCCTTCTGGCATAAACCAGCCTATATTCCAAATAGAATATTCATCGCACCGACTCCCAACGCCGTAGGTGGACCTAGGGAGCGAAACCGCAACGGACGCTTGATCAGTACAGAAATCCGTACCGACTCGAACCAAGGGTTGCCGCTACTAGCTGCTCAGCAAGGGAGAGTTTAGGTCGGTATTCCTAGCATCGGGGTAACGCCATTTTGCATTGACTTTTCGGCTGCGCCGTGCTACCTGGAGTCGGACATGTACGACTTGGATACTCTGAAAAAGTTTGACTTGATTATCGACGCGCGAAGCCCGCGCGAATTCGCCGAAGATCATTTGCCGGGGGCCATAAACCTTCCGGTCGTCTTCGACGATGAGTACGCGGAAGTCGGTACTACTCACCGCACCGATCCTATGCGCGCGTATCAGATCGGTGTCGCTTACTCCCTGAAAAACATCGCTCGGCACCTCGAACTTCCGTTTTTTCGGACCAGTCGCCGGATTTCAATTCTGGTGTATTGCTTCCGTGGCGGAAAACGAAGCAAGCTTTGGACAGACACACTGGAAACAATCGGCTACAAGGTCGACCGGCTGCCGACGGGCTGGAAAGGATATCGAAATTGGGTACGCCAAACCCTTGACGAGGTCCCTACGCACATGCAGCTCAATGTGCTTTCTGGTCCCACAGGTTGCGGAAAAACTCGCTTGCTTCTCGCGTTAAGGGAGGCTGGCGCACAGGTCATCGATCTGGAGGCTCTTGCCTCCCACCGCGGCTCAATCATCGGGGCGATTCCGGGCCGCACGCAGCCAAGTCAAAAATTTTTTGACAGCCTCTTGCTTGCTGAGATAGGTCGTTTAGACCTCGCAGATCAGGTGTGGATTGAAAGTGAAAGCAAGCGAATTGGTCGCGTCCAATTACCGGCAGCGTTGTTTCACAGAATGCATGGCGGACGTCTATTTGCCGTCGAGACTCCAATGCCTCAAAGGATAGCAATGTGGCGTCGGGAGTATCCCCACTTCGAGAGAGACCCTGTGGGTCTGGTCGCCCAACTCAGTCACCTGAAAGCACTCGTTAGCGGAGCGACGCTGGAGAAATGGGTGGAAATGGCTGAACGCCGCGACATCGACGTTCTCTTTGAGAGCATCATGCTCGACTACTATGACCCCGCGTACTTTCGTTCAACGAAGAAAAATTATGCGCATACCGAGCATGCCATCAAGATCAAACTCGAAACGCTTGACTCAACGTACCTCGCCAATATCGCGCGACGTCTGATTGCAGAGAGCGACGTTCTGACGTCGCCGCCGTCTGAGTAACACCTTTGCTCGCCGGTCCATTGTCGAAAACCAAAGCGGTGGAAGAAGCGTCAACCACAGCATCTGAAAGTAGCCGCCGGGTAGAGTGACTCGCTGCGCAGCGAGACCCAGATAGGGCACTTGACCGTCGTGATGATGAGCGTTGTGGAATCCGTTGTTCACCAAGAGGCAGTTCGACAACCAGAAGTCGACGTCCCACGAGGTGATGGCGGTACGTGAAAGGTCCGGATCGAATCCGTAATGCTGCATGTACCCGACGGCCTCAACGACAAACACGCTGACAATCGCGTATCCGATGTAGAAAAGAGCGATCCTCCATTGCAGGAACACTGCCAGACCCAGCAACGAAATTGAGAACAGTGCATTTCGAAAAAGACTACGCGGTACCCTGCCACATGGGTACGAATGCCGAGAAAAGGACGCTATCAAAGCCGCCGCATAGGAGCGTCCAACATGACGCCAGACCGACGTGCCCAATGACGCCGTCGAGCCAAACTGCGGATTTCCAACGTGTTGATGGTGCAATCGGTGCGCAACCCGGTAATGTGGATAGCCAGCGATGACGAAGGCTACGTCACTAACCTGTTGCCATATTCTGGCTTGTCGGTGCATTAACTCATGCAGGTGTGCCATTGCTGTCGCGCTTAACATTCCGCACGCGACCGCAAGCCCGATCAGATTCATCCACGACGCGCTTGATGCACGATACGCACCGATTGCGACTGCTAAGGCCCAAGTGAGAGCGAACCAGCAGGGCACCTGATCTTCATATGTCTTCATAGTGGCTTGCCCCGATTGCGGGGCGCCGCGCCCGATCGCCGCGTCCAGTACAGGAATAACGACCAGGATCACAGCCACGAATGCCCATGGGCGTCCGACCAAGAACGAGGCGCCTGCGACCGTCGGTAAAGTGAGTGAGAGCCAAAATGCTCTACCCGAGTTACGCCAGAAGGTCATTCACTTCCGCGAATTTAACCGCTTCTGAAATGTGCGAAACGCCAAGCTTATCCTTTATTTTCTTATAGTTTCCATAGACGGTCTGGACCGAGACGTCAAGCTCGCGCGCAATGTCCTGGGCGGTAAATCCACTTTTAAGGTAACCCACTACGCGCAGATCCATCTCGGTAATACCATGCGCCTCAAGGACCTCGCGTTTCGCCGTCCGGATGGACCAATCGAGCAATTCCATGGCAAGCGCCCTGAAATACAATCGCTGCGCAGTTAGCCTCTTCTCCCCTACTGCCTGGCTATCGTCTGATCCGATGTACAGAACGCCCATACGTTCTGTTGTGCTGGTATGGACCGGCACAACGATCCCGCTTCTGAAGCCGTTTTTGCTTGCCGCTGCGAGCATTTCACGCTGGCCTTGCGTTTCGGCGACGATCTCCGATCCAGTAATCGGTGCGGTGTTGCTTCGCGCATACTCCAAAAATGGATCGGTCATGTACCATTTATTGGCGTTATACATCTGGCACCATTCAGGGCGGCAGCCGATAAGAAAACGATGCGTGGCGCGGCTAGCCGTTGTAGCACCCGGATGCAGCGAAACGAAAACATACGACTCCCCGCCAAGCGCTGTGACGAGTGATCTAATGCAGTCTGCTAATTCATAGTCGTCCTTGGCGACTATGAGTTCTTCGAAGAGCCTACTTACCTCAGGGGACGTCTGTTGGGTAGTCATTTCTTCACCCTCCCTCAACCCCTCCACGCGCTCGCCTCGCTATTCGACCACGCGATTTTCTACAAGGTGACGCCGAACTTCGTAGTACAACGATGCAAGTTCTTTGGAATAGGGATCCGCGACTGAAAATCGGTCTAAGTCGCGCAAAGCAGCGATCGGAAGAACTTGGACGTAGGCCGTTTGATCCCTTTCAATGAGCCGTCGTTCGAGAGAGAACCCACGCGTCGTCTTAAAGAAACTAAGCACGATATGTTCCACGCCGATACTCAGCCCACGCTCAAAAACAAGACTCTTCATCATCGGCTCCGCTAGGGCGATTGCGATGACCACACGAAGAGCAGGCGATCGCCTCGGGATCGATTATCGAGACGCTCGTGACAAAGTCTTCGAATCCACAAGCGAGACATTCGACAATCAAACCGTCAAATTCGGTGCCGCAGCACTGGCAAGTGAGGCGGTGAACCTCTCCCCCAGCGAGGACTTCCCAACCATCTTCCATTGGGACGCGGCACTTAGGGCAAAGAAAGCCCATTTCGGATATTACGTTTGTCATGTTCGAAAGCTTTCTGAAACAAATCGCTTTACGACAAGCAACGATTTAGCTTAGCACTGTCCTATTTCGCCTGCGCAAATAACGCGGACAACGTCAAACCGAGCGCCCACCAAGCTGATCTCCGCCTATACGGCCTGCAGCGGGCCGCTCGGTAGACGAGGGATGCAGCGCATTCAAAACTCTCAAGAGGAAGGCGTTTTTCCTAGCCCAGATGAAGGACAAGCTCACGCAGGACGGACTCAACTGCGCCCGCGTTCCGCATTGACAACAGGTATCCCCACTGTGCTCGTGCCGTCGAACGACCAGAGACCTCAACATCTGGGCTGGGCCAAATCATGGTAGGTACGTCGACAGCTAGGTGGCGAAGGTCTACACGGGCGGCGCGGCACCATACAGTCCACGCAGCCCCCCCTCGCCCCAACATCGCCGGTTAGCAATCGTAGAGAGAAGCTTCTCGAGGTGTCCCGCGCCAACAAATGTGGGACGACTGGACGGGACAATTAGCGTCACCCCGGTCACGCAACACCTAATGGTTCTGTCTTACGCACTGTATTCAGTCGGTATCAGCGCTTGCCGTAGAACCCGCTGGATTCGCCGTAGGCGTCTTTGCACTGGTATCAGGGAATTTCTGGGCCGCCAAGAGATCGAGGTAATCAGCCCAATCCTGCACCATCTTTTGCCGCTGAAAGAAAAACTGGGCTCTGTCGTAAGCGTCGCCCAGCTCCTCGTCACTACCGTGGGCCAGGTGGCGCTCCACGACTTCCTTTGCATAACCAAGTCGCTCGCGAATCAAGGTTCGGCCCGTAGCGCGGAATCCATGACCGGTCATCTCTTGTCCAGAGTAGCCGAGCGTGCGCAAAGCAGCGTTGATCGTCCCGTCGGACATTGGCAGGCCAGCCTTGCGGCTAGGGAAGACATATCCGGTCGGTCCAGTTAATGGGTGCAGTTCCCGGAGTATGGCAACTGCCTGGCGCGACAACGGCACGAGGTGTGGCGGCCCCCGTTCCTTACGTTCCAGCTTTCCCTTCATCATCGCCGCAGGACAGATCCACAGCGCTTGATTCAGATCGAACTGCTCCCATCGGGCCGCTCTTACCTGTCCCGGACGTTGGAAGACCAGCGGCGTGAATTGCAAGGCAGTACGAACGATCGGCGTGCCCTTGTAAGAGCGTATTGACCGGATCAACTGACCTAACGCTTCCGGGTCCACAATTGCCGCGTAATGTTTGACAGCCGGTGTTCTGATTCCGCCAACCTTAGGATCGATTGCGGGGTTTTCCGACGACTTGATAAGCCCGTTCTCGACGGCGTGCCGGAAAACGCAGTTACATGTCTCACGAACTCTGCGCGCCGTGTCGGGGACGCCCCTATCCCGTGCCCGGTGAATGACTGCTACGTACTCCGGTGTCGCGATCTCCCCGATGGGGCGATTAGCAAGCCACGGAAAGGCGTTCTTTTTCAAACGGCGTTCGATCTTGTCCAGGTAGCTTGCCGACCAGTGCGCCTTCTGTTCACGGATCCAGTCTGTAGCGACATGCTCAAACGTCGCCGAGGCCCGAAGGCGAGCCTGCGCTTTCGCCTCCCGCCGTTCCCGCATGGGATCGAGACCTTTGCGCAATCGCTCGCGCGCGGCAGTGTGTACGGCGCGCGCCTCCTTCTCCGTAACCTCGGGCCAAGTCCCGAGCGCCATGGTTTTGGTCTTGCCAGCGAACAGGTAATTCCATCGCCAAAGCTTCGTCCCGTCAGGTTGGACGAGGATGTAGAGTCGCCCACCATCGGAAAGTGTGTACGGTTTCGGTCCGGGCTTGGCGTTTACAATCGTCAGCCTGGAAAGCTTATGCAACAAGGTTCTGGGCATTTTTTGTTGTATACGCGAAGTCGCAAACGGGTCAATACCCAAGATACAACAAAAAATACAACGAAAAAAGTTCGGATTCGGCTGGACGGTACTGGACATATCTACCCAGCCAGCGGGCAATAAAAAACCCGCGGAGCCAATAGCCACGCGGGTTTCAGAGTACTGCAGCAGATCTCTTCGGACCTACCCGGACGCTAATCGTGAAACGGAATGGTGGGTGCTGAGAGGCTCGAACTCCCGACCTACGCCTTGTAAGGGCGCCGCTCTACCAACTGAGCTAAGCACCCGTTTCAAGATTCAGTGTGCTTCTGCTTTTGCTGCCTGATTGATCAACTTGCGCACCAACTAGTGTGGCACCAGGTCACGCAAAATTCGCCGCACTTCTTTCTAGCGAATCTGCAATTCCTCAAGCAGCAAGCCCATCAGTTTAGCGCATCCTTCAGAGCTTTGCCAGGCCTAAATTTAGGAACCTTCGCTGCCTTGATCTTGATGGCGGCGCCGGTGCGCGGATTGCGCCCCGTACGCGCGGTGCGCTTGCCCACGGCAAACGTACCGAAACCCACCAGCGTCACCGAACCGCCCTTCTTCAACGTACCTTTGACCCCGCCGATCACCGCGTCGAGTGCACGGCCTGCCGCGGCCTTCGAAATATCGGCTTGCTGCGCAATGTGATCGATCAATTCCGTTTTATTCATTCCAACCCCCGAGAATGTTTATGGCAATCGTGACGGCGCTCTGTAGCGCCTGGCATCACGCGGCTGGCGGGTAACGCCGAGCCGACTCATTAGAATTGGCCGAAACCCTTGTGTCAAGCGGGGTTGAGCCTGATTTAAACGGTTCTGAAGGGGGCTTTATGTCACCAAATCTTGCCGTAGATCGATGCGCGCACAACCCGTCGACGACAGGAAACGTCCTTCGCTCAAAAGGTGGGATTGCGTGCATTCGAGACGTGACTTTCCGGCATCTAGCAGGCAATAAAAAACCCGCGACCAGGGTCGCGGGTTTTTATACATCAACCAGCTTTCGCCGTTGACTAACTTAGTGCTTCACGACTTCCGTTGTACCGGCGTCTTTGCCCGGCTCAGCCGCCGCGACAGGCGTAGCGGGCTTGGGCTCTTCCTCCGGCAATGCCTGCGGCACCCGTTCGAGCGCCAATTCCAGCACCCGGTCGATCCAGCGGACCGGCATGATTTCAATGGCGTTCTTCACGTTGTCCGGAATCTCCGTCAAGTCCTTGACGTTTTCTTCCGGAATCAGCACCAGCTTGATACCGCCGCGATGCGCTGCCAGCAGCTTTTCCTTCAGGCCGCCGATCGGCAGGACTTCGCCACGCAATGTGATTTCGCCCGTCATCGCGACATCGGCACGCACCGGAATACCGGTCAACACCGACACCAGCGCGGTCGTCATCGCGATACCGGCCGAAGGACCGTCCTTCGGCGTCGCGCCTTCCGGCACGTGGATGTGAATGTCCTGCTTCTCGAACGCTTCGTCCTTGATACCCAGACGGCGCGAACGCGAGCGAACCACCGAGCGCGCGGCCTCGACGGATTCCTTCATCACGTCGCCGAGCGAACCCGTGCGGATCACATTGCCCTTACCCGGCATCACCGCGGCTTCGATGGTCAGCAGATCGCCGCCCACTTCCGTCCACGCAAGACCCGTGACCTGGCCAACCTGATTTTCCTTCGCGGCCAGACCGAAGTCGTACTTGCGCACGCCGAGGAAGGTGTCGATATTGCTGCCGTCGACCGTTACCGCGCCTTCCGCCTTCTTCAGCAGAAGCATCTTCACGACCTTGCGGCAGATCTTCGAAATTTCACGCTCGAGCGAACGGACGCCCGCCTCACGCGTGTAGTAACGAATGATGTCGCGGATCGCGGTTTCCGTCACATCGACCTCGCCATCCTTGAGGCCGTTGTTCTTCTTCTGCTTGGGCAAAAGATAACGTTGCGCGATGCTGACCTTCTCGTCTTCCGTGTAACCCGACAGACGGATCACTTCCATCCGGTCGAGCAGCGGCGGCGGAATGTTCAGCGAGTTCGACGTTGCCACGAACATCACGTCCGACAGATCGAAGTCGACTTCGACATAGTGATCGGCGAACGTATGGTTCTGTTCCGGATCGAGCACTTCCAGCAGAGCCGACGACGGATCGCCGCGGAAATCCTGACCCATCTTGTCGACTTCGTCGAGCAGGAAGAGCGGATTGCGCACGCCGACCTTGGTCAGGCTTTGCAGAATCTTGCCGGGCATCGAACCAATGTACGTACGACGGTGACCGCGAATCTCGGCTTCGTCGCGCACGCCGCCGAGCGCCATACGCACGAACTTGCGGTTCGTAGCGCGAGCGATCGACTGGCCCAGCGACGTCTTACCGACACCCGGAGGCCCAACGAGGCACAGGATCGGCGCTTTCACCTTGTCGACACGTTGCTGAACCGCGAGATACTCGAGAATGCGTTCCTTCACCTTCTCGAGACCGAAGTGGTCTTCGTCGAGCACGCGTTCCGCATTCGAGAGGTCGTTGTTGACCTTGCTCTTCTTGCGCCACGGCAAGCCGATCAGCGTATCGATGTAGTTGCGCACGACCGTCGCCTCAGCCGACATCGGCGACATCAGCTTGAGCTTCTTCAGTTCAGCGTCGGCCTTCTTCTTGGCTTCCTTGGGCATGCGCGCAGCCGTGATGCGCTTCTCGAGTTCTTCGAGATCCGCACCTTCTTCGCCTTCGCCCAGTTCCTTCTGGATCGCCTTGACCTGTTCGTTCAGGTAGTACTCGCGCTGACTCTTTTCCATCTGGCGTTTCACACGCCCGCGGATGCGCTTTTCGACCTGCAGGATGTCGATCTCAGCTTCGAGCTGCGCGAGCAGATGCTCGAGGCGCTCGATGACCGGGAACATCTCGAGGATATGCTGTTTCTGGTCGAGCTTGAGCGGCAGATGCGCCGCGATCGTATCGGCCAGACGACCCGCCTCGTCGATGCCCGACAGCGACGTCAGGATTTCCGGCGGGATCTTCTTGTTCAACTTCACATACTGGTCGAACTGCGACACGATCGCGCGGCGCAGCGCTTCAGTTTCAGCGCTGTCGGCGTGGTCGGGTTCGAGCGGCATGACTTCGCACGAAAACTGGGTTTCCTGTTCTTCGATGGAAAGCGTTTTCGCGCGCTGCAAGCCTTCCACGAGCACCTTGACGGTGCCATCGGGCAGCTTCAGCATTTGCAGGATGTTGGCGATACATCCTACTTCGTACATGTCCTTTTCGGTCGGCTCATCTTTCGCAGCCGTTTTCTGGGCGACGAGCATGATGTGCTTGCCGCCTTCCATCGCTGCTTCGAGAGCCTTGATCGACTTCGGGCGGCCTACGAAGAGCGGAATCACCATGTGCGGGAAGACGACTACGTCACGCAGCGGGAGCAGCGGGAGCGTAATGCGTTCCGGCGGAAGGAGTTGGGTTCCTGACATTTCATTTCCCCATGAGTGGAATCAGTTCGTTCGATAGGTGAGGCCAGCAGAAAAGATTGCAAGCCTCCGCGTGTGGGAAAAGTTCAGTGACTCCGAAGGTTCAGTGACTCCATAGTGAAAACAACCATCCTGACCACACGATAAACGAAAAAAGCCGTTCACGTTGCCATGAACGGCTTTTTTTGCAGAACCCGAAAGCCGATCAGTTCGAACCCGCCACTTTCGGCGCGTCTTCGTAGATCAGTAGCGGTTTCCCGTCGCCGTCAATCACGTTGTCGTCAATGATGACCTTGCTAACGCCTTTCATCTGCGGCAAGTCGTACATGACATCAAGCAACGCCTGTTCCAGGATGGAGCGCAGACCGCGAGCGCCCGTCTTGCGACGGATCGCTTTACGTGCGACAGCCTGCAGCGCGCCCGGACGAATCTCCAGCTCGACGCGTTCCATATTGAACAGCTTGTGGTACTGCTTCACCAAGGCATTCTTCGGTTCGACGAGGATCTTCATCAACGCCGTTTCGTCCAGCTTGCCGAGCGTCGCCACCACCGGCAGACGGCCGATCAGTTCAGGAATGAGACCGAACTTGATCAGATCTTCCGGCTCCACTTCGCGCAGCACTTCGCCGGCGTCGCGGTCCTGCTTGCTCTTCACGCTGGCGCCGAAGCCGATACCGGTCTTTTCGGTACGGTCGACGATGACCTTCTCGAGGCCGTCGAATGCGCCGCCGCAAATGAACAGAATATTCGTGGTGTCGACCTGGATGAAGTCCTGATTCGGATGCTTACGGCCACCCTGCGGCGGCACCGACGCCATCGTGCCTTCGACCAGCTTCAGCAAGGCCTGTTGCACGCCTTCGCCCGACACATCGCGGGTGATCGACGGGTTGTCGGACTTGCGGCTGATCTTGTCGATTTCGTCGATGTAGACAATACCGCGCTGGGCCTTGTCGACTTCGTAATTGCAATTCTGAAGCAGCTTCTGAATGATGTTCTCAACGTCTTCACCGACGTAGCCCGCTTCCGTCAGCGTCGTTGCATCGGCAATGACGAACGGCACGTTCAGAAGGCGCGCGAGCGTTTGCGCGAGCAGCGTCTTGCCGGAGCCGGTCGGACCGATCAGCAGAATGTTGCTCTTGGACAGCTCGATCTCATCTTTCTTGTCGAGGTGCTTGAGGCGCTTGTAGTGGTTGTACACCGCGACCGCGAGAATCTTCTTCGCGCGTTCCTGACCGATCACGTATTGATCGAGGATTTCACGGATTTCCTGCGGACTCGGCAGATCGGACTTGGACAAGCCCGCCTCGATGCCCGCGCCTGCAGCCTCATCGCGGATGATTTCATTGCACAGGTCGATACATTCATCGCAGATGAACACCGACGGGCCGGCAATCAGCTTTTTGACTTCATGCTGGCTCTTGCCGCAGAACGAGCAATACAACAGCTTCTCGCTGTTAGAACCTTTTTTGTCCGCCATAGATGTGTGAGCCTCCGGACACTCGATTACATGATACGCCGTTTGCCCCGGCCTCGCAGTTTGGGCGCGGCAGGGCTTGAGCCAAGGTGACGGCGTTTGCCGCAGGCACTCGGACGGGTCTTGATTATTTCACAACCGATCCGATGACGGCCTCGCCCCGTTTTGGGGCAAGACCGCACCGATTCAAGGACGCTTGTGCGCCACCTGGTCAACCAGACCGTAAGCTTGCGCGTCGTCGCCGGACATGAAATTGTCGCGGTCGGTGTCGCGTGCGATACGCTCGACCGGCTGGCCGGTGTGGTGCGCGAGCAGATGATTCAGCCGTTCCTTCAGGTACAGGATTTCACGCGCCTGGATTTCGATGTCCGACGCCTGGCCTCGCGCGCCGCCCAGCGGCTGGTGAATCATCACACGCGAATTCGGCAGCGCAAAGCGCTTGCCCTTCGCACCCGCCGCCAGCAGGAATGCGCCCATGCTGGCCGCGAGACCCATGCACAACGTCGAGACGTCCGGCTTGATGAACTGCATCGTATCGTAGATCGCCATCCCGGCCGAAACCGAACCACCCGGGCTGTTGATGTAGAAGCTGATGTCCTTGTCCGGGTTTTCACTTTCAAGGAACAACATCTGCGCGACGACGAGGTTAGCCGTCTGGTCGTTTACTTCGCCGACCAGGAACACGATGCGTTCCTTCAGCAGACGCGAATAGATGTCATACGAGCGCTCGCCCCGGCCGCTCGTTTCCACGACGATCGGCACCAGTCCGAGCGCCTGCGCTTCGAGATCCCGGGACGACTGGGAGGTCAACGTGTCCAGCATTTGGGCGCGAAAGGTCATGCAATGGATCCTTGTCTGGAAATATTCTAAATATTAGATGCTAGACAGGTGTGGCCGACGAACCCGTATTCAAGTGCACGATCAGTGCGAACGCGCCGTGCGACGCTGCGTAAAACGCGTCATGCAAAACGCACCGTACTTTTACAGCACAAAAAAAACGGCGTGCGGGCCGTCGCTCCGACAGCCGGCACGCCGTTGCAGCGACGCTTACGCTTGCGCCGTTGCGCTTGCCAGTTCTTCGAAGCTTACTTCCTTGTCCGTCACCTTGGCCTTGCTGAGGACGAAATCGACGACGTTGGCTTCAACGACATACGCTTCCATTTCGGCAAGACGCTGCTGATTGGAATAATACCAGCGGACGACTTCCTTCGGGTCTTCGTAGCTTTTCGCGAATTCGTCGACTTCGGCACGAATCTGCTCCGGCTTGGCTTGCAGTTCATTGGCCTTGACCAGCTCGGCCAGCACGAGGCCCAGCTTGACGCGACGCTCAGCCTGTTCCTTGAACATTTCAGCCGGGATCGGTGCGTCAGCAGCGTTCGGCACGCCACGCTGCTCGAGGTCCTGACGGGCCATGCCAACCAGGCGTTCCTGATCTTGTGCGATCAATGCGCTCGGCACGTCGAGTTCCGAGATCTTCAGGAGCGCGTCCATCACCTGATTCTTGACGATGGCTTGCGTACGGCGCTTCGCTTCGCGCTCGAGATTGTCTTTGATCTCAGCGCGCATCTTGACCAGATCGCCGTCTTCGATACCGAGCGACTTTGCGAATTCAGCGTCGATTTCCGGCAGATGCGGCCACTCGATCTTCTTCATGGTGATCGTGAATTGCGCGGTCTTACCAGCAACGTCCTTGCCGTGGTAGTCAGCCGGGAAAGCCAGATCGAATTCCTTCGATGCGCCGACCACGAGACCCAGCGCTGCCTTTTCGAATTCCGGCAGCATGCGGCCTTCGCCCAGCACGAATGCGAAGTCGTCAGCGCTGCCGCCCTGGAACACTTCACCGTCGATCTTGCCGACGAAGTCGACCGTCACGCGGTCGCCGTCTTTTGCCGCCGTATCCGCGCCGCCGTCGCCGTGCTCGCCGGCTTCGCCGCGAGCGTGGAAATGCACGCGCTGCTTGCGCAGGATGTCCAGCGTGCGGTCGATTTCCGCTTCGCTGATGGTGGTCGTGGTGCGTTCGATTTCAGCCGTGGCGACGTCGCCCAGCTTCACTTCCGGATACACCTCGAACGTCGCGTCGAACGCGTAGTCGCCTTCAGCAGCGTCGGCCTTCGGCGCGAAGCTCGGCTGACCGGCAACGCGCAGGTTTTCGGCGCGGCTGATGTCGAAAAATTCCTTGCCGACCTTGTCGCTCAGCACTTCGGCTTCCACCTGGCCCGAATACTGTTGCGTCACCATCTTGAGCGGCACCTTGCCCGGGCGGAAACCCGGCATGCGCACATTCTTCGCGAGTTGACGGATACGCGAGTCCACTTCCTTCTGCACGGCGTCCTTCGGCAGGGAAATCGTTACGCGGCGTTCGAGCTTGCCGAGGTTTTCAACAACGTTAGCCATGGCTTCAATCGTCCTAAAATTATTCGAGCGAATCAGTTATCTTCTCCGTGCCGCTTTTCGATGTCGCGTGAGTTCGCTCAGCATCAATTGCGCGCCTGCGCCGCGGGCTTGCAGGCCGCCGGCAGCACGGTTGGGTCCAAAGAGCCGAATATTTTAGCAAACTATTTGCGCGCTTAGCCGGGATTCGATGATTGCGCGCGTTTTTATCGGTGTTCGGCCCGCTTTCCGCGCTGTTTTTCACGTGTTTGCAGGTTGTCTGATGGCTGTTCGCCGTCTGCTTTGCGTCCATCCCCTGCCCGTTTTCAGGCTGCTTACGGGGAGATGGCCAACCCTTCCACCGGCATGGCTTCCGCCACAAAGGCCGCGCGGGCGATAGCACTGCGCTTGCCGCGCGCGTTCCCCCTGATGATTACTCCCCCCGCGGACGATCCCGGCTATGCCGTTCGACATATTCAGTCGGCGCGCCCATGCTGATAAGCTAATGGACGCGCTCGGGGCTGCGCCTCCCTCTGTTCATATCATCCGCCCTCGCAACGACTCCAACCATTCAGAGACACCATGCCGAATTTGCCGTCCTCGCCTGTCGTCGTCATTGCTCCCGATTCCTTCAAAGGTTCGCTCAGCGCGGAACAGGTCGCGCAGGCGATTGCGTCCGGCATCCAGCGCGCCCGGCCGGATGCCAGCGTGCGTATCTGTCCGATGGCCGACGGTGGCGAAGGCACACTCGACGCCATGCTCACGAGCGGCGGCGAACGCCGCAAGCTGAGCGTGCGTGGCGCCGCAGGACCGGTGCGCGAGGCCCTCGCCGGTTTGCTCGCGGATGGCAGCGCGATCATCGAAACGGCGGAAATCGTCGGCATTACCGATCCGGTCGGCATGGGCGTGCCGGTCGAGGCGCGCAGCACGCGCGGCATGGGCGAAGCGATTCGCGCCCTGCTCGATGCCGGCGTGCGGCGCTTTTTCGTCGCACTCGGCGGCAGCAGCACGAACGACGGCGGCGCCGGCCTGCTGGCTGGCCTCGGTCTAAAACTTTTCGACGCGCAAGACCAGGAACTCGACGCCACGCCCGAACAACTCGCGCGCGTGGCGCGCCTCGACGTGTCGCAACTGGATGCGCGCCTCGCAGACACGCAATTCGTCGGCATGTCGGACGTGGATAACCCGCTGACCGGCGCTCACGGCGCAACCGCGGTGTTCGGGCCACAAAAGGGTGTGAAGCCGGAACAGGTTGCGCCGATCGACGCCGCCCTTGCCCGCTTCGCCGATCTGCTCGAGGCAGCGCTGGGGCGCACGGCGCGCAATCAGCCCGGCGCGGGCGCGGCCGGCGGTCTCGGTTTTGCGCTGCACATGCTGGGCGCGCAATTCGAGCCAGGCGCGGAAACCGTCGCGCGCCAGATCGGTCTGGACGCGGCGCTTGAAGGCGCGAACTGGCTGATCACCGGCGAAGGCCGTTCGGACGTGCAAACGCTGCACGGCAAGGCGCCGTTCATCGCGTGCCGTCATGCGCAGGCAGTGGGCGTGCCGGCCACGCTGCTCTCCGGCGCGGTCGACTCCGCGGCGCTGCCGCGCCTCGCCGAATATTTCAGTGGCTGCTTCTCGCCGGCACCGGGGCCGATCACCCTCGAGGTTGCAATTCGCGACGCGGCGCGTTTGCTGGCCGACGCGGCTGAACAATTGACGCGTCTGAAATACGGCGCGCGTTGACCGGCGGAACGGTTGCGGCAACAATCACAGCGCCGCGACCGCTCCACTCATCACGGGAAGACCATGAAGGATTCCGCCAAAGCCGGACTCGAGCAATTCCTCACGTATCGTCTGCATGTGTTGAACAAACTCGCCGAGCGTGGCATCAGCGAACGCTATCAGGACAAACTGGGCGTGACACTGCCTGAAGCAAGGGTGATTGCATCGGTGGGATCGTTCGGACCGTTTTCGATCATGGAACTGGCACGGCACGCCAACCTCGACAAGAGCCAGGCAAGCCGTGCGGCCGAGGCGTTGATCAAACAGGGACTCGTGAAACGCGAGCCGAGCGCCCAGGACGGCCGCGTCGTGCTGGTGTCGCTGACCCCTGAAGGCCGTGCGCTCTATCGCAAGGTGATGCCGATCGCGCGAAAGTGGAACGGCGATTTGTTCGACTGCCTCGACGAACAGGAAAAGCTCGCGTTCGGCGAGGCGCTGGACAAGATCATCTGCACGATGTCGGAGCGCGAGGAGTAAGCAACGGCGTGAAGGCGGGGGCGCACGCGCCGCTCAATACGTCGGCGCGTTCCGATCGCCCGGTTCAACGCAATCCTCTACGCCGAAATACTTCCGCACCAAAGTCAGTGCTTTCCAGTGTCTTGACCATCCGTATCGGCAGTACCTGCGTCCTTCACCGAAGCATTCGCTGCGCCTGACCCGCCGGGTACACCGCTGGCCAATCCCTCAGCATCGCCCACTCCACCCACGCCGCCTGCCGTTACTCCCCCATCTACACCGCCAACCTGGGCTCCAGCGTCGACCCGAGCGCCACGCGCAAGTCGCCAGGCGATCGCACCGAGCGAACCGACAGCCAGCAACAACGCGGCCCATAACATGTAGCGCCGCATCGCATCGGGGTCGTTGCCGGCTGACGGCGCATTAGCGTCCTGTCCAACCGGCAGCGCCTCGCCCAGCCGCGCCGCCACGGCAACCGACGAAGCGCCCATCAGCAGATCCGCCCGGCTCACCGCCGACGACACCGCGGCCGCACTCCCCACCGCCAGCGTGAACGGCGCAACTCCGCGCGCGACGAACGTGAGCGTCGCCGGACGCCAGCCTGCAGCGACGCTCAGTGTGCCGCTGCCCAAGCCGCCATTGCGCGTGTCGACCACCACGCGCCACTGACGATCCGTGTCAGGCATCATTTCGAGCGCTGGATTGCTTTGCTCCACCGTGCCGTTGTGCAACCGGAACAGCGTCGCGCCCGATACCTCCCGCCATGCCGTCTCCAGACCCGAACGCGAATAGACGACGGCCGGCGCCACCGTATTGGGCTGCGGGAGATTCAGGCGCAAACGATCGATGGGATAAGGACCGCCGGTCTCAAAGAAATACTCGCCGGCCTTCGGCCCCGGATGAGCCACGATGCCTTCGCGCCATTGCCGTTGCGTCTCCGCGCGCTGTGCCGCGCCGACGCTTGCCGCTCGCACCTGAGCATCGATCGATTCGACATAGGGCGCACCGTCGAGCCAGCGCAGCCGCAGATAACGCGCGCGCATCCCGTTGAGCTCGATGCGGTCCTGGCTCAGCGTGCTGCCGTTGTAGCTGACCTTCAGCAGTTGCGCCTCGCCAGCGGGTTGCCAGTTGCGCAAATCGTCACTGGATTCGACGTTGACGCGCCCCTGGTAATTGTCGTCGCGCACATGCACGACCAATGCATCGACCCGAGCCTCCCCCCGCGCCTCGCGTCCCACGTCGATCAGATCCGTGTCATGTTGCCCGCTTGCCGGCGGGGCCGCGGTTGCGCGCAGCGACCCGTCGGCCGCGATCGTTACGCCGAGCGGCACACCGGTGCCGCGGGAAGCGGCGGGCGGCAAAGGAAACCAGCGCACCGGCCGCATGGTGGCCGGTGCCCGGGCTGACTCACGTGGCGCGTCGAGTGAATAAGGCACAGGTTCGCCGGCACCATTGAACACGCGCACGTCACCGAGATCGCTGCGCTGGCTGGCAGCGTAGACGGCCGCCGGAAGCACCACGCTGTAATAAGCGGCGCCGCTTTCGAGTTCGAGCGCAAAACGCTGCGCGAAACGATCGGCCGCTACGGCCGCCGTCGACACCCACACGGACGAGATCGCAAGACACCACCCCGTCGCTATCAGGACACGCTTCATTGCTCAGTTTCCAGAACTGCCGCTTTGGGCGGCAACGGTGAGAAGTAGCCGATTAGCAGCAACATCAGGCCGATACCGATGAACGACACGATCCGCTCGATACCCGTCACGTGCGACAGATCGAACAGGAACAGCTTGACGACAATCACCGCAAGCAGTCCGCCGCCGACGATCCAGAATATCCGGCTGGCCCGACGGGTCGCCCAGATCATCATAGCCAATGCGCAGACTGTCCAGAACACCGATACCGACGCCTGCACGAGCATCGAATGTGACATCTCGTCGAGCCGGTACGGCACGCCGATCCAGTGATGCAGTGCGCGCAGCAGCAGGGCGTTGAACCATAGGAACAGCGTCGCGAGCGCCGCATAGTCGAAAGCCCGCGAATGCCAGTGCACGCCCAGTGCGCGAAGGCGCCGCAACCACACCGCGCAAGCGATGAACGCCAGAATCTGCGCCACGTCCAGCGGATTCGCGATCGGCAGCCAGAAGAGCGGCGCGGCGCTGCCGTCGCTCGTCAGACTCGCGATGCTCCACGCCCACAGCAAAGCGGCGAGCGGCGCGGCTGCCCCTATCTGATAGGCCGCTACGAAGCGCGCGACCGGCCAGCGCAAACGGTGTCCCACGCCCGCCACCAACAGCAGCAGAATGCCGAAACCATCAGCCCACGCGCTCCAGCTCCATGCGCCTTCCGGCACGTAGGCGCGCAAGCTCCAATAACTTTCGAGCGCGACGAGTGCACCGGCTGTCCAGAACATCAGCGTATGCAGCGGCGCGAGCACACGATCGCCGACATCGCGCTGCTGACGCCATAGCAGCAGGTAGGTGGACACAGCGACGACCGCGCAAACCAGCCAGCCGTAACCGCTGACCGGCGCCCTGCTCAATATGAACAGACTCAACGTCAGCACCGCGAGAACCGGTACGAGCGCCAGAGCAGGCAGTTCGGCGAGCGGCCAACGCAGCTTGCGCCTCGCGCCGTGCGCGAGCCACGCTGTCAGAACGGCGAACAGCGCGACGACGGCGGTCTCGAAACGATCGCGGTCGTACGCAAGATGTGCCTGCGCGTACACCTGAATTTCGCCGAGGCCGCCCAGGATCCACCACGACAACCCCCATACGCTGGCGACGAGGCCGATCCCCGGCATCCATGCATGCCACGCGCCCGCCTCGCTGCGCCCATGCAACCGCCATCCCGTGAAGAGGCCGGCGAGCGCGATCAGCACGCTCGCGATGTACGCGCCGTTGAGGATCGGCCACGCATGCGCGCCATCGGTCTGCGCGAACATGTCGAACCCATATGCGCCCGCCGCTGCCAGTTGCATCAGCAAGCCGAAGCCGAACGCGACCAGACGCCGTTGACGCACGGCGAGCCAGGTGACCGCGGCCCCTTCGATCGCCCAGGTCGCGCTCGTGGTCGGTCCGGTGAAAGCGAGCGGGACGGCAAGCGTGGCGAAGATCACGGCCAGCGCGAGCATGGCCTCGAACATCATGCCGAGTCGCGCGAGCCGCCGCGCTAGCCAACCCGCAATCGCGAGGTAAAACGCCGCCAGCGCCGCCGCGCTCCACGCGAGACCGAATTCGGTGCCCTTCATCAGCGCCGCTTGCAGACCGATAACGACAAGAGGCGTGCCGAACACCAGCGTACCGTCGACGTAATGCTTGAGCGCGACCTCGCGGCGCACCGCGTAGAACAACGCGATGCCGACATACATCAGGAAGAACAGAATCAGGAACGGCTCGGTGCTGGCCAGCAGCTCGGGCCGGTAGGCCGTCACACCCCATGCCGCGCCGATCGAAAACGTGAACACGAAACCGAGCAGATTCAGAGGCCGCCACGCCTTGAACCACGCGATCGCGAAAATTCCCGCATTGAGCAGCGCGTAGTAGCTGAACAGCATCACGTGACTGCCGCCGCCCGTCGACAGAAGCACCGGCGCGAGGAAACCGCCCGCGCTGCCCATGAAGGCCAGCGACGACGCGTTCTGCCGCACCGCCAGAAACGCGCTCAAGCCGCAGATCGCGATCATCAACGGCAAGGCCGCGGCTGCCGGCAACAAGTGGTACAGCCTGGTCGCGGCGAACACCGTCAGATAGAGTGTGCCGACGCCGCCGCCCTGAAGGATCAGCCCGTATGCGCCGCGACGCTCGCCAATGCGCCAGCCGAGTCCGAGCAACGCGGTGGCGGCAAGCGCAACGCCGGTGAGGCGGAATTCGATCGGCAGCAAGCTGTTGTCGGCCGCGTATTTGAGCAGGAACGCAATGCCGAAGAACAGCACGATGATGCCGATCCGCACGACCGTGTTGCCGCCGAATAACCAGTCGCGGCCGCTTTTGAAGAGGCGTTCGGCGAGACTGGGGCTGCGCGGCGGTGCGGGCGGTACGGGCGGTACGGGCGGTGCTGACTGTGCTGACTGTGCTGACTGTGCTGGCGGGTCGAGCGGAGACGGTGGCGCCGGTGGGGTTTGCATCAACGTTGTTGCCTCAGCCCCCGGGTGCTGCTTCTGCCCCGTCGCAGATGGCATCCCATCTGAACGCGGCTCACCCCCGGCCGGTTGCAAGATGAATGTCGAAAGCTCTCCATCCACGCTTCCGGTTGCTGATGCTCCAGTGACGCCCGCCCGCAACTCGCGGATTTCGCCGCGCAAAACGACGATCTCGCGCTCGAGCCTCTCGACGCGCGCCAATAGTTCGCCGCCGGATGGGCTGCTGGGTATGCTGCCGGATGAGCTATCGGATGAACTCAAGCCATCGCCCACAGCTGCCCTGGACGCGAGTTCGTTCGCAGTGCCCGGAGACCTCTTTTTCAGCAGGCGTGCGAGCGCAACACCGGCCACCCCGCCCATCAATGCACCGAAGCTGATCGAGAAATCGTTCGACACGGCGGCCACTATCCCGAGTACCGCGCCGATCACGGCGAATATCACGCTCATCGCATCCCTCGTTTATTGTCTTCTGTGGCGAGATCCGTTTGTCGCACGGTTTAAACCGCAAGTAGCACGCTGGCAATACGGCGAAAATCGGCGCGCAGAATACCACGTCAGTCCGACTTTTAAGCCATCGCGCCGGCGAAGCTGCATGTCAACGCTGGTTCGCTGATACATAGCGTTTTTTTGCTGACTTTACGCTGCCTGTTTTCCCTGGATTAATCCGCAGGTGGAAATGCGCCCAAGCTGCCTGATAGATTAACTGCGAGAGATCAACTGCGAGATTAACCGCGCTGAAACCGATCGTCACGCTTCGAGCCTGGCAAGCCTGGCGCCGCGGCCGCGTTCACTGCAAGCCGCCAACCGTGTCAAAATTCGGCACCGGCCACCGGGCCTTCGATCACCCCCATTTCATCCAGGGACGTTTCAGTGGACATCAACAAACAGGTAGCGGCCCTCACCGCCTCGGAACTTCAAACCGCCGGCGCGAGCCAGGCGACGGCGATCGCCGTCAGTGTGCTGTTGCGTCATCTGCGCTCGCCTGAGCTGGCAAAACTGTTGTCGTCGGCATTCGAAAACCACCAGGCGGTCATGCTGCAAACACCGTGGCCCGATCCGATGCTGCAGGCGTTCGAATCGACCCGCCGCTTCCTCGAAGGCTCCGTGCAAGCCGAGTTGCCGGGCACGCAAGCCGAATCGCAACCGCCGGCGCCGGGCGCCTGAGCGCGGCCGGGCCCGCGCGGCCTGGCACCAGACATACGAAAAACAAAAAACCCCGCCAGTCCAAAGACTTAACGGGGTTCTCTGCTGCATACGGTTGGTGCGAGGGAGGGGACTCGAACCCCTACACCCTTGCGGGCGTCAGGACCTAAACCTGGTGCGTCTACCAATTTCGCCACCCTCGCAGCCGGGCAAAGCGCTGCGCGTTCTGCCCGATGTCCTGCATGCCGACGGACGCGGTAAAACCCGCGCCCGAAAGCGTAAGCGCGAGATTCTAACCGATTGATTCGCGCTTGTCTGCATTTGCTCATGTATCGGCCGGAGGCAGCGTCGATGCTACAATTTTTGGCTAAACGCACGCACGACGTGCCCTCTTCGCCTGCCCTTCCCCACATTCCAATCCTGTGAATTTCGACGAATACTGCCAGCAGAAAGCGGCCCCGCCCGGATCGAGCATTTACTATGCGCTTCGGCAAGCGCCCGCGGCAAGCCAACCGCTCCTGACCGCGCTGTTCGCGCTGCGCCGCGAGTTCGAGGAAACCGTCAAGGAAACCAGCGATCCGGCCATTGGGCGCACCAAGCTCGCGTGGTGGCAAAACGAGCTCGCCGCGCTGGCTTCGGGCTCGCCGTCGCATCCGGTGTCCAAGGCGCTGGCGGCTTATCTGCCCGACGTGCAGGCTGCGTATCCCGAGTTGCAGGCGTTGCTCACCGGTTTCGAAATGGATCTCGACCAGGCCCGCTACCTCGACTACCCGAATCTGCGGCGCTATGTGCAGGGCGTCGGCGGCACGTTCGCGTCGCTGGTCGCGCGCGCGACGGCGAAAGACGCCACGCAGGCGCCGGTCTGGTCGGCACCGCTCGGTGAGGCGTTGCTGCTCGCGCAGTTCGTCGTCGAAACAGGCAATGATGCGCGTCATGGCCGCATCTATATTCCGATCGACGAAATGCAGCGCTTCAACGTCACCGCCGCGGATCTGATCAATCGGAAATATTCCGAGGCGTTTACCGATCTGATGCGCTTCGAGACCAAGCGGGCCCGCGACGCGTTGCAGGCAGCGCTCGCCGCTGTGCCCGCAAATGAGCGCCGTTCGCAGCGTACGCTGGTGGCGCAGGCGGCACTCGCTCTCGCGCTGCTGGATGAAATCGAACGTGACGGTTATCACGTGCTGCATCAGCGCATCGCGTTGACGCCGATCCGCAAACTCTGGATCGCGTGGCGCGCCCGGTAAACGGGCGACACGACGAACGAGATCTCATGCTGACAAGGAAACCGTTAAAGAAGCGCCGTCCACCATCAGACACGTAGCAACGGCAGCGGATCGAACCGCTGCTGAAGGATTGCCGACGCGTCGAGCCCCCACCAGGGCCCGAGCACCGTCGCGTAGAGTTGCTGGAAATCGACGCCGACCGGCAAGTTGCCATTGCCGTCGAGCCGCGCCAGCACCGGCGGCACGCCATACAAACCGCCCCGCACCCGGCCGCCCATCACGAAATGCGGCGCCACGGTGCCGTGGTCGGTGCCGTTGCTCTGATTCTCACGCGGGCGCCGGCCGAACTCGGCATAGGTCATCACCAGCGTCTCGTCCCAGCGGCCGAGCTCCACCAGCGCCGATTTCATCGATGCAAATCCTTCGGCCAGTTGCTTGAGCAGCGACGCCTGCTGACCGGGCTGGTTCTGATGCGTATCGAAACCGTTCAACGTCAGACGGATCACCGCGACGCCCTGTCCGCCGCGTGCCTGGCCTTGCGGTTTGTTTCGCAAGGCGGCGTCCTTCGGGGCATCGCTGGCGGCGAGCACCTGCATCGCCGTCTTGATCGAGCCGCCGAATGCGCCGCCGGGAAACACCGTCTTCAGTTGCGCCTGACCTTGGGTGGGACGCAGACGATCGGCGGCTTTCACGATGTCGTTTTCGACGTCGAGAATATGCGCCAGTTCCGGATTACGCTCGTGCAGCGACACCGGCGTAGCGAGGCGCGAGGCGTTGACGAACTGCGCCGGATTGACCAGCGCGATCGCGCGTGCGCCGTTGGCGAGCGGCCCCATTTCGGCGCTGCCGATCACTACGCCGTCGGCAGCAAAACCGGCGGGCACCGGCACTTGCGCGAATGCACGCGTCAGCCAGCCTTCGCGCAGATATTGATCCGAACGCGACGCGGTGTCCCAGATCTCGATCGAGCGAAAATGCGACAGATTCGGCTGCGCGTAGCTGACGCCCTGCACGATCGCCAGTTGCTGGCTCTGCCAAAGCGGCATCAACGGTTGCAACGACGGATGCAGCGCGGTGCGCTCGTCGAGCTGAATCACCTGCTCGCGTTTGATGCCGATGTTTTTACGCAGCTGATAGTAGGTGGGATCGGCAAACGGAATCACGGTATTCAAGCCGTCATTGCCGCCCTTCAGTTCGACGAGGATCAAGAGGTTGCCGTAGCCGCGATTCGTTGGGACGTCCACGGCTGCCGTCTGCGCACCGAACGCGCGTGGCAACCAGAGCGTCGCGCCGGCGGCGGCGCTCATCGAGAGAAAGCTGCGTCGTTTCATCCTGCACCTCGTTCGATTGTCACGGCGCGTGTCTTGCCGCCGCCGGCGGGTCGCTTATTTATGTTGCCGAATTGCGCTGCGGCTCTGAGTCAAACAATTGAGCTGCCCGGTTCCGTCGCCCGTTACAGCCGCTCACCTCAACGGATAACCTCGCTGCTCACTTCAACTGATAGGCCGGATCCATCAGCAACGCCTCCAGATAAGCGCTGGCGGTCGAATCGGTTTCGATCGCGTCGACCGGCGTAAGCGGCAAGACCGCGTGCTGCAATTGAAGCTCCACCGACAGCCCCGGCTTCGCCGTCGGCGTGGTGTTGTAATGCGCAAGCCAAGTGTCGATGTCAAAGCGTACGCCACCTTGGCCCATCTGGCCGACGCGCGCCATCGCGCGCTGCATCGGCGGATTCGGCTGCATGTCGCCCCGCGCGCCGCTCGCCGCGATCCTGGTGCTCGTCGGAATGTTCATACGCTGCGGACGGGCGGTTTCCGTTGCTCGAAACAATTGCTCGACGAATTGCTTACGCGCAAGCAGTGTCGAACTATTGATCCATATCGTGCCACCCGGCCATCCTTTGACGTTCGGCGGGTAGAACAGGTTCTCACCGAGCGTGCGGATCTGCGCCGCGAACGGCGCCGTATTGTCGTAACCGATGTCGAACGCACGCAGTGTGCCGACCACGAACTCAACCGGCGATTTCACGAGGACGCCGCGATCGCCGTCGTCCCAGAACGCGTCGCTCATGAAAAGGCCGTGCAGTGCGACCTTGATATCGTAGTGACTCGCGCGAAACTGCGCAGCGATCGGTGCGATGCGAGCGGGGTCCGGCGTCTCGGAGACGAACTCGCGCCACAGCCTGGTCGTAACGAAGGTCGCGGTTTCCGGTCGCGCCAGCAGGATGTCGAGAACCTGATCGCCGTCGAAAGGACCGGTTTGACCGAGCACGGTCTTGTCGCCCTCGTCATGCTGGTTGGCGCGCCACACGTACGCCTGAGTATCGGGATCGAGGCTCCACCCCGTGTAGGCACGCGCGGCTTCTGATACGTCGCGCTGCGTGTAGCGCCCTTCGCCGAGCGTGAACAACTCCATCACTTCACGCGCGAAGTTTTCATTGGGCTTGCCCTTGCGATTGCTCGCACCATCGAGGTATTGCAGCATCGCCGGATCTTTCGCGACGTCGTGCAACAGCTCGCCGAAGTTGCCGAGCGCGTCACGCCGCAACAGCATGTTCTGCTGCGCCATCTGCTGCGGATACTGGACCTTGTCCTGACCTGAGGTGAAGTGGTTGTGCCAGAAGAGCGTCATGCGCTCCGTCAGCGGCGACGGCGTGCCCAGCATCTCGCGCACCCACCACGCACGTAATAATTCGTAACGCTGACCGCGCAGCCGCTGCTCGTCGCGACGCTGATCGTCCGTCCATGTCTTGCGGATGTCGCGTGTCGGGATCGGTTCGAGCACCCAGTCCGGCAGCGGCGTGACGGCTTCGGTTCGAACTGTCGCCAGCACCTTGTCCACGGCTTGCTCGCGCGTGAGCCCAACGTATTGCGCGACCTCGCCGCTATCGGGCGCAAAGCCGACGCGCGTCAGGAAGAAACGCGCGTCGTCGGCGTCGAGGATGTCCTGCGCGCCAGCGGAAATGACGGATGCAGCAGACGGCGCACGATGCTTGTTGTGGGGAGCAAGAGCGGTATTTTGCTGCTCGGCCGACGCCGGCACACACCACGTCACTGCTGCGAGCGCGGTGGCTGTGACAGCAAGCCAGCGCCCACGATTACCGCCCGTCAGCAATTTCATCATTGGTTATCCGGTTGCGGGGCGTCACGAAAAGGCAGTCGCGTATGCAAAAAACGCGCTCTGCTCTGGCGACTCAACGGCAGATGGAACGGGAAAGTTGACCGGGGAAGTGCAACGAAATCTTTCACGCGCGGAGAAAGCGCGATCGGCGTACCCGGAGCGGGCACGGAAATAGCTAGCGCTTATAGAGCTCGCGGACAGCGTCTTCAATGTGCTGCCGTAACAGACGCCGTTCGTCGGGCGTCATATGGCCATCACGACGGCGTTGATCGAGATCGGGGGGAACTGCAGTGCGCAACATCGCGTCTGACGCAGGGCGGTCGGGACGATCGGGAGTGACGCTGGGGTTGTGGCGACTCGCCTTGGAATTGGGCGGTCTCGGCGCGTGCTCGCTCGCAGCTCTGTCGGCCGAAGGCTGGGCGTGGGCGAGCGTTGGTCCTAGTGTGCCTGTAAGCGTACCGGCTATCGCCAGTGCAATTACGCTTAGGCGCACATTCGGCCAAACCCCTCCCTTCATGTTGTTCCCTTCGTGGCGCGGCAACCGGCTACCTCAAATGCGTATACAAACCCCGGTAGCGAGCCGGGTGCGAGAGTTTTAGTCGAGTGAAGTATCCACCGAACAGCCGCATTCAGTAAAGGAGTCTACCTGCCCCTGCTTTACGTCGTGCCACACTGCGGGTAAATTTTGTAACTGACTGTAACCCGATAAATGATGCAACCGCGCGCTACTTTCTAATCGCGCTAAGATGCCGACCATGGAAACCAAAAACCCTTCGAAAATCCTCGTCGTCGACGATGATCCGCGCCTGCGCGATCTGCTGCGCCGCTACCTCGGTGAACAGGGCTTCAATGTCTACGTTGCCGAGAACGCGCCATCCATGAACAAGCTCTGGGTGCGTGAGCGCTTCGACTTGCTGGTGCTCGATCTGATGCTGCCCGGCGAGGACGGCCTGTCGATCTGCCGCCGCTTGCGCGGCAGCAACGACCGTACGCCGATCATCATGCTGACGGCCAAGGGTGAAGACGTCGACCGTATCGTCGGGCTCGAAATGGGCGCCGACGACTATCTGCCCAAGCCGTTCAACCCGCGCGAACTGGTCGCGCGGATTCATGCGGTGCTGCGCCGTCAATCGCCGTCCGAGTTGCCTGGCGCACCGTCCGAAACCACCGAAGTGTTCGAGTTCGGCGAGTTCGCGCTGAACCTTGCCACCCGCACGCTCACCAAGGCCGGCCAGGAAATTCCGCTGACCACGGGTGAGTTCTCGGTACTGAAGGTGTTTGCGCGGCACCCACGTCAGCCGCTGTCGCGTGAAAAGCTGATGGAACTGGCGCGCGGCCGTGAATACGAAGTGTTCGACCGCAGTCTCGACGTGCAGATTTCGCGTCTGCGCAAACTGATCGAACCTGATCCGGGCAGCCCGCGTTTCATTCAGACCGTCTGGGGGCTCGGCTACGTGTTCATTCCTGACGGCGCAGCCTGAGTTTGCTCTCGCCTCCCGTTTTTGATTTCAAATAAGAAGGGCCCATGCGGATCGACCGGCGCCTCCTGACGCTCGCGTTCGGCGGCCTTTTCTGGCGGACCTTTCTGCTGATCGCGCTGTTGATCGCAGTCAGCCTCGCTGCGTGGTTCCAGAGCTTCCGTGTGATCGAACGCGAGCCGCGCGCCCAGCGCGTGGCTTTGCAGCTGGTTGCGATCGTCAAGCTCACGCGCACCGCGCTCCTCTATTCCGATCCCGACCTGCGGCGCGCCCTGCTGCAGGATCTGGAGAGCAATGAAGGGGTGCGCGTGTACCCGCGAGAAACCACCGACAAGTACAAACTCCAGCCGGACGAGTCGCTGAACCGGCTGATCGAACACGACATTCGCGGCCGCCTCGGCGACGACACGGTCATTGCGCAGAGCGTGAACGACATCCCCGGCGTCTGGATCAGCTTCAAGATCGACGACGACGATTACTGGGTGGCGCTCGACCGCGATCAACTGGACAATGCGACGGGCCTGCAATGGGCCGGCTGGGGGGTGTTTGCACTCGCGCTGTCGTTGTTCGGCGCGGCGTTCATCACCAGTCTCGTGAACCGTCCGTTCGCCCGGCTTGCCATGGCCGCGCGCAAGGTCGGCTCGGGCCAGTCGCCAGAGCCCTTGCCCGAGCGCGGCATGGGCGTGGCCGCCGAGACCAATCGCAGTTTCAACCAGATGGTGCAGGACCTCGAACAGCTCGAGGCCGACCGTGCGCTGATGCTCGCCGGCATCTCGCACGATTTGCGCACGCCGCTCGCGCGGCTGCGGCTCGAAACCGAAATGAGCCCGTCCGACCAGACCACGAAAGACGCCATGGTCGACGACATCGAGCAGATGGACATGATCATCGGCCGATTCCTCGATTACGCTCGTCCGGTGCAGCGCGTGCCGGAGCCCGTCGATCTGTCGGTGATCGCGGGCGAGCTTGCTGCACGAATGCAAAGCGAGGACAGCATGCGGCTGATTACGCGCCTCGCGCCGTCGGCGGTGATCGAGGCGGATGAGACCGATATGCGGCGCGTGGTCGGCAATCTGCTGGAGAACGCGCGCAAGTACGGTTTGAGCGACGGCGACGGCATACCGCACGTGATTCTGGAAACGCGGGTATCGCACTCGCGGGTCGAATTGTCCGTGGTCGACGAGGGTCCCGGCATTCCAGAGGACCAACTGGCGCTTGTCACGCGACCGTTCTATCGCGTGAATTCCGCGCGCACCCAGGCGAACGGCACGGGTCTCGGCATGGCCATCGTGCAGCGGCTGGTAGGCCGTTATCGCGGCGCGCTGCGCCTGCGCAATCGCACGCCAGGGCCGGGCCTCGAGGTCACTATCGAGTTTCCACTGGCAAAAGGCGCCTGACCGGCTGGCGCGTTATGTCGACCGCGTGGAGTCCTATCGCGCCAAGGCGCTAGCCAACGGCTATTGAGCGGATAACCTCATAGGACCATACTCGAAAACGTGCAACGTACCTGTTACGACGAAATGACAGCGTCGAGCACGCTGCTTTCCCATCTCACGAAGGAGCTCTTGCATGAAAACCGTTGGCGATAAAGTCGAGGCATTCACCGTCACTGCGGCCAAGCCGGGCTTCAACAACCATGAAGAAAATGGTGTGTCCGCGTTCGAAGAGATCACGGAGCAGTCGTTTCCGGGCAAGTGGAAAATCATCTACTTTTATCCGAAAGACTTCACGTTCGTGTGCCCGACCGAAATCGCCGAGTTTGACAAGCTGGCCAAGGATTTCGAAGAGCGAGACGCGGTGTTACTCGGCGGCAGTGTAGACAACGAATTCGTCAAGCTGGCCTGGCGCCGCGAGCAAAAGGAACTGAGCAGGCTAAACCATTACTCGTTTGGCGACGTGAAGGGCGAATTGATCGACCAGCTCGGGGTGCGCGACAAGGAAGCCGGCGTGGCGCTGCGCGCAACGTTCATCGTCGATCCGGACAACACGATTCAACACGTTTCGGTGAACAACCTGAACGTCGGCCGCAATCCAACAGAAGTGCTGCGTATTCTCGACGGTCTGCAAACAGACGAAGAGTGCCCGTGCAATCGCCCGATCGGCGGCGCAACGCTGTAAGCCGCGTATTGCGGCTGAAGGTGAACGAGGGTTTTCCGCGCGCAGCGGGATTAAGTTTTTTTCGCTGCGCGCTCATGGTTTGGGTGAATGCCCCGCAAACGCCAAAACCAAAACTAAAACCAAAGCCCGCTATCAACTCTTGATCAACAAAACCGCTGCCTGCGCTTCAATGCCCTCGCCTCGCCCGAGATAACCCAACTTCTCATTGGTCTTGGCCTTAACATTAACCCGTTCGACCGGCAGATTAAGGTCCGCAGCGATATTAGCCCGCATGCCTTCGATATGCGGCGCGAGCTTGGGCGCCTGAGCAACCACGCTGCTATCCACATTGGCAATGGAAAACCCGGCGGCTTTAACGCGGGCAAAACACTCCCGCAATAAAACCCGGCTATCCGCGCCAGCGAACTTCGCATCCGTATCGGAGAAATGACGCCCAATATCGCCCATTGCGGCCGCGCCGAAAATAGCATCCGTAATGGCATGCAACAGCACATCCGCGTCCGAATGCCCGAGCAGCCCGCGCTCATAAGGAATCGTCACGCCGCCGATAATCAACGGACGTCCCGGCACCAGCGCATGCACGTCATAACCCTGCCCAATTCTGAAATCCATATGCGTCAAGTCCTCAAGCCCATTGATTAAAATCTGATTGACCCATCAATCAGGAAGCCGGCGACGGCCGGCACAGAATCGCCTCGGCCAGATCGAAGTCTTCCGGATAAGTGACCTTGAAGTTGCGCAAACTCCCCTGCACCAATTTGGGCGCGTGTCCCAGCCATTCGATCGCGCTCGCTTCGTCGGTCAAATCGTGGCCGTCCGCCTGCGCGCGCAAAATCGCCTCGCGCAACATGCCGATGCGGAACATCTGCGGCGTCTGCGCTTGCCACAGGCCGTCGCGCGCCTCGGTGCGGGCAATCCGCCCGTCGGATGAGCCCGGCTCGATCCGCTTCAAGGTATCCGCTACCGGCAAGGCCATGATGCCGCCCACCGCGTCGTCCTTCAGCGCGCCGATCAGCGTGCGGATCAAGCCAGGTGTAATGCCCGGCCGCGCGGCGTCGTGCACCAGCACCCAGTCGTCGTCATGCGCGCCGAACTCGGCCAGCGCGTGCAGCCCGTTCAGCACCGACGCCTGGCGCGAGGCGCCGCCGGCGCGGCGCACGGCGAAACGCAAGCCGCTGAAGCGGCGGCCGTCGAAGTGCTGGTCGTCAGGGGCAATCACGACAAGGGTTTGCGCGAACTCGCTGCAGGCGTCGAAAGCCGCCAGCGAGTAATGCAACATATCGCGACCGGCGACAGTGCGATATTGTTTGGGCATCGCGGCGCCGGAACGGCTGCCGGTCCCAGCGCAAGGAATCAGGGCAAATAGACGGGAAGTCACGAATGCGGAGGCCGCGAGGTCAAAGTAAAGGACGGATTTTATAATAGGTCCTTCGCATCTACGCCCCGACACGCGTAAACTTGCCGATCACGTGTGAGCCCGAGGCCGCTTTTTCTCTTCTATGCCAGACATCGCCGCATCATCGCAGTACTCCCCGCCCGTCGCGCTCGTCAAGGCCGGCCAGCGTTTCGCCTTCGACGGCACGCACGGCTCGTCCGACGCGCTGCTGATCGCCCGCTACCATCTTGCCTATCGCGAGAAGGTGCCGCTATTGGCGGTGGTCTGCGAAAGCGCCGTCGACGCGCAGCGGCTGGCGCAGGAAATCGGCTTTTTCGCGCCCGAGGCGCGCGTGCGTTTGCTGCCCGACTGGGAAACGCTGCCTTACGACACCTTTTCGCCCCACCAGGACCTGGTCTCCGAGCGCCTCGCCACACTGCACGATCTCGGCGAAGGCCGCTGCGACATCCTGCTGGTGCCGGCCACCACCGCTCTGTACAGAATGCCGCCCGCCTCGTTCATGGCGGGCTACACGTTCTCCTTCTCGCAAGGCGAGCGCCTCGACGAGGCGAAGCTCAAAGCGCAGTTGACGCTTGCCGGCTACGAGCACGTGAGCCAGGTGGTGCGTCCCGGCGAATACTGCGTGCGCGGCTCGCTGCTCGACCTGTATCCGATGGGTTCGCCCCTGCCGTACCGGATCGACCTGTTCGACGACCAGGTCGATTCGATCCGCGCATTCGACCCGGACACCCAGCGCAGCCTCTATCCGGTGAAGGACGTGCGCCTCCTGCCCGGCCGCGAATTCCCCTTCGACGAAGCGGCGCGCACGGCTTTCCGCAGCCGCTGGCGCGAGACTTTCGAAGGCGATCCGAGCCGCGCGTCGATTTATAAGGACATCGGCAACGGCGTGCCGTCGGCGGGCATCGAATACTATCTGCCGCTCTTCTTCGAAGAAACGGCAACGCTGTTCCACTACCTGCCCGAAGGCGCGCAACTGGCGTTCGTCGGCGATCTGGATGCGGCGATCCGGCGCTTCACCAACGACACCAAACAACGCTACAACTTCCTGTCGCACGATCGCGACCGGCCGATTCTGGAGCCGCAGCGCCTGTTCCTCTCTGACGAGGATTTCTTCGCGTTCGCCAAGCCGTTCGCGCGGCTCGCGTTGCCCGCCAATGCAGGCGGCGGCTGGTCGACCCCGCTGCCGGACCTTGCGCTCGACCGCCACGCGGAAGATCCGGTCTCGGCCTTGCGCGCCTATCTCGACACCACGCCGAACCGCGTGCTGTTCGCCACGGAATCGGCGGGCCGCCGTGAAACGTTGTTGCAACTGCTGGCCGACAATCACCTGAGGCCCGTCTCGAGCGACAGCTTCCAGGACTGGCTCACCAGCAACGAACGTTTTTCGCTAGGCGTCGCGCCTTTGGCGAACGGCTTTGCGGTGCCCGTCGACGGTATCGCGATCATCACCGAGACCGAGCTTTACGGTCCGCTCGCGCGCCGCACGGGACGCCGCCGCCAGGAACAGGCGAGCAACGTCGATTCAATGGTGCGGGATCTATCCGAGCTGAAGCTCGGCGATCCGGTCGTGCATTCGCAGCACGGCATCGGCCGCTATATGGGCCTCGTCACGATGGATCTCGGCGAAGGCGAAACCGAGTTCCTGCACCTCGAGTATGCAGGCGACAGCAAGCTCTACGTGCCGGTCGCGCAACTGCACGTGATTTCGCGCTACAGCGGCGCAGACCCGGAAAGCGCGCCGTTGCATTCGCTCGGCTCGGGCCAATGGGAAAAGGCCAAGCGCAAAGCCGCGCAGCAGATTCGCGACACCGCCGCTGAGTTGCTGAACCTGTACGCCCGCCGCGCCCTGCGGCAAGGCCACGCGTTCGCGCTCGAACCCAAAGACTATGTGAAGTTCGCCGAGAGCTTCGGTTTCGAAGAAACGCCGGACCAGGCCGCGGCGATCGCTGCCGTGATCGGCGACATGACGAGCGGCAAACCCATGGATCGCCTCGTGTGCGGCGACGTCGGCTTCGGCAAGACCGAGGTGGCGTTGCGCGCGGCATTCATCGCCGTGATGGGCGGCAAACAGGTGGCGCTGCTCTCGCCCACCACGCTGCTCGCCGAACAGCACACGCAAACCTTTACGGACCGCTTCTCCGACTGGCCGGTGCGCATCGCCGAACTGTCGCGCTTCAAGTCGACCAAGGAAGTCAACGCGGCGATCCAGCAGATCAACGAAGGCACGGTCGATATCGTGATCGGCACGCACAAGCTGCTGTCGTCGGATGTGCAGTTCAAGCGGCTCGGGCTCGTGATCATCGACGAGGAGCACCGTTTCGGCGTGCGTCAGAAAGAGGCGTTGAAGGCGCTGCGCGCCGAAGTCGACGTGCTCACGCTCACCGCCACGCCGATCCCGCGTACGCTCGGCATGGCGCTCGAAGGCCTGCGCGATTTCTCCGTAATCGCCACCGCGCCGCAAAAGCGCCTCGCGATCAAGACTTTCGTGCGTCGCGAAGAAGACAGCGTGATTCGCGAAGCGATGCTGCGCGAGCTGAAACGTGGCGGCCAGGTGTACTTCCTGCATAACGAAGTCGAAACCATCGAGAATCGCCGGCAGATGCTGGAAGCGCTCGTGCCGGAAGCACGTATCGCCGTCGCGCATGGACAGATGCATGAGCGCGAACTCGAACGCGTGATGCGTGACTTCGTTGCCCAACGCGCGAACGTTCTGCTGTGCACGACGATCATCGAAACCGGGATCGACGTGCCGAGCGCCAACACGATCCTGATCCACCGCGCCGACAAGTTCGGCCTCGCGCAATTGCATCAGCTGCGCGGCCGCGTCGGCCGCTCGCATCACCAGGCGTACTCCTATCTGCTGGTGCATGACCCGCAAGGGCTGACGAAGCAGGCGCAGCGCCGTCTCGAAGCGATCCAGCAGATGGAGGAACTCGGTTCGGGCTTCTATCTCGCGATGCACGACCTCGAGATTCGCGGCACGGGTGAAGTGCTCGGCGACAAGCAGTCGGGTGAGATTCACGAGATCGGCTTCCAGTTGTACACCGACATGCTGAACGACGCCGTGAAAGCGCTCAAGGAAGGCAAGGAGCCGGACCTCACCGCGCCGCTCGCGGCGACCACCGAGATCAATCTGCACGCACCCGCGATTCTGCCGGCGGACTATTGCGGCGACGTGCAGGAGCGGCTGTCGCTCTACAAGCGTCTCGCAAATTGCGAACACAACGATTCGATCGACAGCATTCAGGAAGAGTTGATCGACCGCTTCGGTAAATTGCCGCCGCAAGCGCATGCGCTTGTCGAAACGCATCGCCTGCGGCTGGCGGCGAAGCCCTTGGGCATTTCGAAGATCGATGCGGGCGAAACCGTGATCGGCCTGCAATTCATCCCGAATCCGCCGATCGACGCGATGCGGATCATCGAGATGGTGCAGAAACACAAGCACATCAAGCTCGCGGGTCAGGACAAGCTGCGCATCGAAACGCGCAGCCCGGACCTTGCCGTGCGTGTCGCAACGGTGAAAGAAACCTTGCGCGCGCTCGGCACGCCGAGCCGCGGCACGGCGGCCACGGCTGCTGCGCGCTAGCATGTCGCGCCGTGGCCTGGCGCGCGCGCCGCTATTGCATCAATCCCGGCGTCAACGCCAGCACCCGCCCCGGTGCAAATGCAGGGACCCACGCCTGCCCCATAAAAAGCGGGGTACGTCTAGCTGTTTTCCGTTCATGCTGCGGTGCGCAAACGCGTACCGCAGCATACGGGTACGTTTTTTTTGGGTATGATCGAAAGACTCAAATGCTGGAGTCTTGTCATGTCTCACGTCGCTGAAACAGCGCAGTCCTCGCAAACGCCCGCCTCCGAATCGAATGCTTCGCCCGCCTCGCTGCCCTGGGTGACCCGCCTCGTGTCGATGGACACGGTAAGCCGCAATCCGAATCTCGGTCTGATCGAAACCGTGCGCGACGAATTACGCGCGGTCGGCGTCGAAGCCACGCTCACTCACGACGAAAGCGGCAAATGGGCCAATCTGTTCGCAACGATTCCCGCGCACGACGGTGAGACCAACGGCGGCGTCGTGCTGTCGGGCCATACCGACGTCGTGCCCGTCGACGGTCAGCAATGGGACAGCGATCCGTTCAAGCCTGAAATTCGCGGCGACAAGCTGTACGGCCGCGGCACCTGCGACATGAAAGGCTTCATCGGCGCAGCGCTTTCGCTCGTGCCCGAAATGCAGCGCACGCGGCTCGCCAGGCCGATTCATTTCGCGTTGTCGTTCGACGAGGAAGTGGGATGTGCCGGCGCACCGCTCCTGATTGCCGATCTGATGAAGCGTGGCGTGAAGCCGGACGGCTGCATTGTCGGCGAACCGACCAGCATGCGCCCAATCGTGGCGCACAAGGGCATCAACGCCTATCAGTGCTGCGTGCGCGGCCAGGCCGCCCATTCGTCGCTCACGCCAAAGGGTTTGAACGCCATCGAATACGCCGCGCGCCTGATCTGCTACATCCGCGATATGGCCGATCAGTTCCGCGCGCAAGGCCCGTTCGACGAACTGTACGACGTGCCCTTCACCACGGCGCAAACCAGCACGATCGTCGGCGGGAATGCGATCAATACCGTGCCGGCGGAATGCAAGTTCCAGTTCGAATTCCGCAATCTGCCCACGCTCGATCCCGAACCGATCTTCGCGCGCATCGACCAATATGCGCGCGAAACGCTACTGCCGAAAATGTTGCGCGAGCATCCATCCGCGGCCATCGAGATCACGAAGATCGCCGCGGCGCCAGGGCTCGATTCGTCTGAACAGGCCGCGATCACGCAACTCGTGCGTGCGCTGACCGCGGACCAGGACAAGCGTAAGGTCGCGTATGGCACCGAAGCGGGGCTGTTCTCGCTAGCGGGTATTCCGAGCATCGTGTGCGGCCCCGGCGACATCCAGCAGGCGCACAAAGCCAACGAATTCGTCGCGCTGGATCAACTCGTGGCATGCGAGCGCTTCCTGCAAAAATTCATCCACAGCATGTCGGTCGAAGCGCACGCTCACTGAAACTGAGCGCTGAAAAAACAGTCTTAATCCTATCGAGGAAAAACACGCCTACGCCATGTCAACCGCCACGCCGCAGCACACCGACCATACGATCAACGGCGAGCCGATCCCTACTCTCGACGACATCGCCACGCAGCACTTTGCGTTGACGCCCTGGGTCACGCGCACGCCGGTGTTCGACCGGCTCGACTTTCCGTCGCTGGAAGGCACGGTGGTGAACTTCAAGTTCGAGTTGCTGCAGGCGGGCGGCAGCTTCAAGGCGCGCGGCGCGTTCACCAATCTGCTCGCGCTCGACGAAACGCAACGCAGCGCGGGCGTCACCTGTGTATCGGGCGGCAATCATGCGGTGGCGGTGGCGTACGCGGCAATGCGCCTTGGCATCAGCGCAAAGGTCGTGCTGTTTCGCGCAGCCAATCCGGCACGTGTCGCCTTATGCCGGCAATATCACGCCGACATCGTCTTCGCGGAAAACATTGCCGAAGCCTTCGAACTGGTGCGCCGTATCGAGGCGGAGGAAGGCCGTTATTTCGTGCATCCGTTCAACGGCTATCGCACCGTGCTGGGCTCGGCCACGCTCGGCTATGAATGGGCCACGCAAACGCCCGATCTCGAAGCGGTGATCGTGCCGATCGGCGGCGGCGGTCTCGCGGCCGGCGTGGCCACCGCCATGCGGCTCGCGAATCCGCGGGTGCACCTATACGGCGTTGAACCGGAAGGATCGGATGCGATGGGCAAAAGCTTTGCCGCCAATCACACGGTCAAGATGGGTCACATGCACACCATTGCCGATTCATTGGCCTCGCCGCATACCGAGGAATACAGCTACGAGTTGTGCCGCCGTCATATCGATCAACTGGTCACCGTATCGGACGACCAGTTGCGCGCGGCCATGCTGACCTTGTTCGGACAACTGAAGCTAGCCGTCGAACCGGCCTGTGCCGCCGCTACGGCAGCGCTGCTCGGGCCCCTGCGTGAAACGTTGCAAGGCAAACGCGTGGGCGTGCTGCTGTGTGGCACCAATACCGATCCGGTCAGTTTTGCCGCGCATATCGAACGGGCGCGGCATAGCCAGTCACAGTTCCCGGAATAAAGCCAGGCCGCTCTTTCGGTGCCAAAAGACTAGCCTATCCTTCTCAGATTGGTATGATTCGATCATCCACTTCTGGGAGGAACGTATATGAGCATGATCAAGGAATTCAAGGAATTTGCCCTCAAAGGCAACGTAATGGATCTCGCCGTCGGGGTGATTATCGGCGGCGCATTTTCCACCATCGTCAATTCAATTGTTAAAGACCTGATCATGCCGGTTGTCGGCGTTGCCACCGGCGGCCTCGATTTCTCCAATAAATTCATTCGCCTCGGCGATATTCCCGCCAGCTTCAAAGGCAGCCCCGAATCGTATAAAGACTTGCAGACGGCAGGTGTGGCGGTGTTCGGTTATGGCTCGTTTATCACCGTGGCCATCAACTTCCTGATCCTCGCATTCATCATTTTCCTGATGGTTAAATTTATTAACAATCTGCGCAAGCCGGCTGAAGCCGCACCGGCAGAGCCGCCGCCGACGCCGGAAGACGTCGTGCTGCTGCGGGAAATCCGCGATTCGCTGAAGAACGCGCCGCCGCGTTGAGCCTCTGGCGCCAGGTCACCTGCAGGTTAGCTAACTTAAGTCACGTTAAACATTTGCGCCGCCCTTTCGCCCATTAACCGGCGCAAATAAATAAGGCCTGTTGCGAGAAAATCGCCACAGGCCTTTTTCATGCCGCACGCAAATGACGGCCGGCGCTCCAGTCGACGCGGCGAACGCATTACGCGTCCTTTCCGCGCCCTTCATCCCCTTCGTCCTGCTCCGCCCTCTGCGTCACTGCGCTTTCGATCATCGTCTCGAGCTGTCCAAAATTGACAGGTTTGGTCAGATGCGACGTAAAGCCGGCGCTCAGGCAGCGGCGCACGTCTTCATCAGTACCGAAACCGGTCAACGCAACCGCCGGCGCATCCGAATGCTCGCGGAACGCTTTGACGAAATCGAGGCCGGTGCCGTCCGGCAAGCCCACATCGCTGATCACCAGATCGAACTTTTGCGACTGAGTCGCGGCCAAGGCATCGTCCACACGGCCCACCGTGGTCACGTCGTGACCCAGGCTGCGAATCAGCTGCGCCATCACCTCGGCGGTATCCACGTGGTCTTCGATCAGCAAAATGGTCAGTACGCCGGGATGATGAACCTCATCAGGCGCAGCAACAGGCGGCGACTCCTCCGGCGCAGCGGCGGTCGGCAGCGTGATCGTGAAAGTCGCGCCGCAGTGCGCGCCTGGACTCTGGGCGATCACCGTGCCGCCGTGCACATCGGTCAGTGCCTTCGTGATCGCGAGGCCCAGGCCCAAGCCGCCGAATTGCCGCGTCATGTTCTGGTTGCCTTGCTCGAACGCGTTAAAAAGCTTGCCGATCTGCTCGGGCTCGATGCCGATGCCCGTATCCTCGACCGAGATCTGCACGTGCATGCGTTCATCGTGCGTGCGGACGTAGATATGGCCGCCGTCCGGCGTAAACTTGGCGGCGTTGCGAATCAGGTTCCACAGCATCTGTTGAAGCCGCGCGCGGTCGGCGAGCACGTAATGGTGCTGCGCATGCTTGCCGACGTGCACGTCCTGCTGCTTGACCTGGATCTCACTGCGAAAGAGTTCGAGCACGCTGTCTATCACGTCGTGTACATCCACGGTTTCGAGCGACAAGCGCAGCTTGCCGTTCGCCACGCGCGTGAGATCGAGCAGGTCGTCGATCAGGCGCGCTTCGAGTTCGACGTTACGGCGAATCATGCGCACGCTCGCACGCGCCTGATCGGGCAGACCCGGGATCATCTCCAGCACGCTGGCGCCCGCCAGAACCGGCGTAAGCGGCGTGCGCAATTCGTGCGACAGCATGGCAAGAAAGCGGTCCTTCGCCCGATTGGCTTCTTCAGCGATCTGGCGGGCCGCCTGCTCCGAGGCAAGCAGCCGTTCGCGCTCCTCGATCGCCTCGCGCTGCGGATGAATGTCCGTGCAACTGCCGAACCATTTGCTGACGTTACCCTCAGCGTCGCGCATGGCGACCGCACGGATGTCGAACCAGCGATAAGCGCCGTCGTGGCGGCGAATTCGCAGTTCGTGCCGGTAATCGCCGGCACCGCTCGCGACCGCCTTGAGCCATGTGCGGCGAATCTCTTCGCGATCGTCGGGATGCACCGCATCCAGCCACGCGAGACCATACGAGCTGCTTTCCGCCAGCCCCGTGTAGTCGAACCACTGTTTCGAAAGGAAATCGCAATCGCCCGCGGCATTGCAGGTCAGCACGAGGTGCGGCAACGCCTCTGACAAGGTGCGGTAATGCTGTTCGCGATCGCGCAGCAGCAAGGCTTCGTCCGAGGCCTTCTGCAAACGCACCTGGGACAGCACCCGTTCCACCGCCTCGGGCAGGTAATCAAGGTAGTCGCCGGATTTCGGCACCACATCGGATACGCCCGCGCGCAACGCTTCGATCACACGGGATTCGTCAGTGAACCCTGTCACGAGGATGGCGGGAATCCGCACGCCTTCCGCGCGCAGGCGGCGAAAGAAGTCGAGCCCGGTCTCCGGCCCGTTGAGCTGGTAGTCGAGCACGAGGAGGTCGGGCGCGCCCGCGGCGAGCCGCTCGCGGGCCGCTTCGACCTGCGAGCAGATTGCGACCCGGCAGCCGGCGCGTTCGAGCGACTTGCGCGCGAGCCGCAGGATGCCTTCGTCGTCATCGACGACCAGCACATACGCGGCGGGCTGCGTGGACACGTCTTCGGTCATGCGTAATCTTCTCTGGCTAGGTCTGGTGTGGCTATCTTGTCATGGGCCGCTTTCGGAGCGCCTTCATATAAACCTTCCGTCACGGCGCGGTCAACCGATTGCCCGACGGTAGCTTGACCACCTGCAGGAAGAAACCGAGACGGCGCACGGCTTCGATGAATGCGTCATATTCGACTGGCTTGGTGATATAGACATTGCAGCCAAGTTCATAACAACGGGCGATTTCGCGCGGATCGTCGGTTGTGGTCAGCACGATCACGGGCACGGCGGCTGTCTGCGGCGAATCCTTCAGACGCCGCAACACCTCGAAGCCATCCACGCGCGGCATTTTCAGATCGAGCAATACCACGAAATTCGTCAGATCTTCGCGCGGCGGGTAAGGGCTGGCCGCGGCGTCTGCCGGCGCCGGACCGAAAAAGTAATCGAGTGCCTGCTGGCCGTCGCGAAAGCGCACGAAACCGTTCGAAATACCGGCACGGCGCAGATTGCGCTCGACCAGCGTGGCGTGGCCGTCGTCATCTTCGATCAGCACGATGCTGACCGTATCCCCATGACTCATATGCCCTCCGTACCGACAATCCGTCTTTGCATAGTGCTTTTAACTGTTCCCACCGTTTCCCCTGGCGCCTGTCGCCGCTCAATTGCGCGCAGGCTGTTCTGGTAACACGACGAAAAAGGTCGACCCCGCGCCTTCCGCCGACTCGACCCACACGCGGCCGCCATGCCGTTCCACCATCCGTCGCACCACGGCGAGGCCGATGCCGTCCCCGTTCGCGATGTCGCCGTGCAGACGCTGAAACGCCCGGAACACCTTCGACATATAGGCCGCCGGAATTCCGAGTCCATTGTCACGCACATAATAGGTGCGTGTGCGCAACGTGCGCGGCTCCGTCTCGTCGACCGGTTCCGGCTCCAGCGCGCCGATCTCGATGCGCCCATTGCGCGCCGGGTCGAGATAATTGAGCGCGTTGCCGATCAGGTTGCTGAAAATCTGCTCGATCGCACCCGGGTCGCCCCACGCGGGCGGCAACTCGCGCACGGTCACCACCGTCCCGCGCTGGCTGATGACGCCTTGCAGCGCATCGACCACCTTGCCCACCGCGCGCCCGACGCTCACCCGCTGCCACTGATATTCGAGCCGCCCGGCGCGTGAAATCCGCAGTAACGCGTCGATGATCGCCGCCGCCCGCGTCACCGCGGAGCGCAGATATTGCAGCGATTCGCGCACGTCGCCGTCAAGGATATGCGCCATCCGCCGATGTTCGGCTTCCGGCAGTTTCGCCGCCTCGACGAGGCTGTCCAGTTCGTCGCACGACACCTGCAGTTCTTTCGAAAAGCCCTGCAGATTCACCAGCGGCGAGCGCAGATCGTGCGACACGCTGTAGATGAACATTTCGTTGTCTTGCGTCTCCTGGCGCAACTCCTCGTTGACGCCCGCCAGTTCGCGCGCCCGCGCTTCGAGCCGCACTTTCAGCGTGGCCTGCTCGTCTTCGGCCTCGCGCAGGCGTTGACCCGTTTGATGCAGGACCGCGTCCAGCGCGGCAATTTCGTCGTTGCCGGACAGCGGCGCGGCAAGCTGCCGCCCGCTGCCCAAACGCTCGGCATTGCCCGTCAGCACCTCCAGCCGCCGGCCGATGCTGCGCGCAAACACCATGGCGGTGGCCGCCCAGATCAGCATCGAGCCCAATACCGCGGCGATCAGCGCGTATTGCTGCCGTTCGCGGCGCCGCGCCAGAGCCGCGCCGCGAGCGGCGTCGAGCCGCGAGGCCTCGCTACTGAATTCAGCGAGCTGATCGCGAAACAGCCCGATCTGCTGGGGAAGCGCGCCCGTGTCCAGCGCGGTAAACGAATTCAGGTTATGTCCCGCGCGCAGCGCCTGCGAGACCGTGGCGGCCTGCGCGCGATAGGCGTCGATTGCCTGTTGCATCTTGCGCACCCGCACGACCTGCTGCGGCGTATCGGCCACCAGCGTTTCGAGATTCGAAAGCCGGTCGCCGATGTCGACCCATACGGTGTGGCGGTCGACAAACGACGGATCGCCGACGACCATGCCCGTGCGAATCCGCGCGGCCTGACGCAGCAGCGGGTCGACCAGAGCCGACGACTGATAAAGGATCTGCTTGCTGTTGCTGACCCACCGCGCGGCCTGCGCTGTTTGCTCCTGGGTATCGAAGACGACGCCCAGAAGCGCCAGCTCGACCATGCTCGGCACTGCAATCAGCAGCAGACCCTTGGTGAATAGTTTCATGTTCGCCCGAAGGGTCGCGAAGGGTCATTCAAGCCGCGGCGGGTATCACGGACCACGCGCCTCGCCCACCATGCGGACGGCCCGTTGCGATGCGGGACTGGCGGGCCCGCCGCGGCGCAGCCGGACGGGCCATTATCGACGTGAATGTGAGATATTTCAACGTAGCAGCTAGATGCGCTCGCCCACATAAAAATGACTTTTTTATTGCTGGGAGATGTTTTTTCGGCAGCGCGTGCGTCTATGATGGAGACAGATGTGCTGGGAAGCGAAAGCGCGCGGCGAGGCGGTTCGGCATGATTCGTGCGGGAGGCGGTGGGACGGCGTAGACGCCGAATCATCGTGAATCCGGCCTTGTCGTATGCTATAAAAGATCGACGTGCGGCGCGCGAAGCCGGGAGTTGTCGCATGAGGACGCTGCGTTTCTTGCAATTCTTTTTCAGGCGAATTTTTATGTCCTTCCCGAAAAAGCGTAGACGCGCGAAGGTGGACGGCGATGAGTCGTTCCTCGCGGTACTACGGCATTTCAAGCCGTTCGGTCAGCTCGACACCAAAATTGCGCGCGCCCGCGCGCAGGACGAGCCCGTGCTCTATGCCCATGTGCTGCCTGGCCTCGACGTTCTTCTGTGCAGCGTACGTGGCGCCCAGCCACCTTATCCCGCACCTGCCGAACTGCGGCGGCGTTGCATCGAATCCATTACGAACGCGTTGGAACAGCCCCTCGACGGGCTCGAGAACGGCGGGTACTGGTATGAAGCCGACGGGTTTGGGTTCCTGGTCTTTGCCAGCCGGGCCCGCGGCAAGATCCTGACGGAGTTTGGCGCCACCCGCATTGGCGGTGCCCGCCGCGGGGTTCGCCGCCAGGATGCGGCGGGAGATGCCGCTCCGCGCTCGTTACGGTAGTCCTTTCTTTTCCTTGTTCGCTTGGTCCATCAGTGTTCTCCCCGCACGGGAGGAACACTGATTAGCCACAAGAAAATAAAGGAAAGGCTGGCGCCGAAAAGCCAGCGCCACCAGTCCGCGGGCAAAGCGGAAAACATCAACTCCCCTTATATTCGGCCGCACTTGCCGGCGGCACGACAGCGGGTTTTCTAACGGTCGCGGCCGGCGAGGAAGCGCCGGCGGCAGGTTGGTTCACCGGCGCACCATCCAGAGAAATGGCCGTTTTCGGCTGCTGCTTCACCCCCGGCGGTGGCGCACTGGGCGCCTGACGAACCTGGGAGAGCAACTGCGCGCACGGCAGTGGTTTGTTATTGCTCGGCGCGAGCAACGGGATCAGCGCCGCAAAGGGATTGATCAGGCCGAGCCCAACCGCGGCGCCGCCTCGAAGCGCCAGCGCGGCGGCATTCACGCCGACATGCGGATCCTTGAACGTCCCCTTCACATACAACGGCGAGCGCAGCGAAAACACCCGGAACCCCTTGGTATGCGGATGCACGCCAAGGTCCATGGACTCGTCACGCAGATTCACATTACCGTCGATGTCGATGACGGCGTCGTCCGTATCGAGCGCGAAGACGCGCGAATCCAGCACACCGTTCGTCGCGACAAAATCCGCCGCCGCGCAGTTGATCTTCACGTCGCGATTGCCGAACAGTTTTTCATAGACCACGTTCGCCACGTTCAGCCCGGCGGCTTCCATCAGCAGACGGCTCACCGTGCCGTCGGTGACCAAGGCCTTCACCTCGCCGTTCGAAGTCGCCGCCAACGCCGCCGGCGAATTGCCGGTCGCGGTCAGCGCGGCGTCGCCATTGATTTCGCCGAGCGCGTTCTGCATCGTCTTGAAGTTCGGGAACAACTGCTTGAGCTTCAGATGCCGCGCCGACGTCGCGAAACGGCCCTTCAGCGGCGTCGCGCTGCCGTCCAGATGAATATCCGATGACAGCGAGCCGCCCGCCACGCCGAACTTCAGCGGCTCGAGCGACAGCACGCCGTCGGTCATCACAACGTGCGTGTACAGGTCGGTGATCGGCAGGCTGGTGTCCTTGACGATGCGGCGCCCCGTGAATTTCACGTCGGCGTCGATTGCTTTCCAGCGGTCGGTGCGGAATTCTTCGACCGGCAGGACCTTGTTGCCCGGCTGCGCCGTCGCATCGCCACGCTTGGCCTTGCTGGCGTTGGAGTCCGCGCCGATGACCGGCGCCAGGTCGGAGAATTGCAGCAGATGCGACACCAGCTCGCCCTGCAACAACGGACGCGGCTCACGTGCCGTGTAGGTCAGCGAGCCATTCAGATCGCTGCCGCCCACCCTGCCTGTAAAATTTTCATACTTGAATACGTTGCCGCCAGCCTTGAACTGGCCGACAAGACGCCCTTCGGTCGCATACGGCGGCGTGTCGGGCAGGGTCACGCCCGTCAGCGGATACAGCCGCGCCAGGCTGTTGCCTTGCAGCCAGAGGCGCAAATCGACCGCGGCAAGGTGCGCCGGATCGGTGATCGTGCCCACGAGGCCGACGCGCAGGTCACCAGCCTTCACATCGGCCTGCACCGGAAACGGGCGGTTCGCATCCTGTAGCGCCAGCACGCCGCCCACCTTGCCGCTGCCGGACACCGGCGTCTTGTTGTAGGTGCCCTTGACGGTCCAACCGATCGCGTACGACGGGATCGCCGGCCTTGCGCCGCTCGCCGTGCCGGTTCCGCTGGCGTTCGAGGCCGAGGCTACCGCCGCCCCGCTCGCGCCCTCGCTCGCCCCACCCGCAACCAGCGCACCCGACGTGCCATTCGCAGCGGTGGCTCCCGACGCGGCGATTTCCGTCGACGACGCGCCGGAAGCCGCCGCTGCGGACGCTGCCGCAGCCTCCGATGCAGCCTGCGCATTAGCCTGTGCCGTGAGCTTGCTCGCGCCCGCCTTGCCGACCGCCTCCGCCGACGCACTGCGCGACGCCGCCTCCTGCTGCTTCATTACCTCGCCGATCGGAATCGGCTGACCGAGCGTGTCGATGGCCATCTCCATCTCGACCTTCTTCTGCTGATCGGACAGCGCGATATTGCCCTTGGCAAACGCGATGTCGTGCAGATCGAGCCGCCATTCGGAAGGCCCGCTCGAAGACGGCAGTTTGAAAGTCCAGTTGTCGCGCCCATCGAGCAACCGTTCCAGGTCCACCGACGGATTCACGAGATTGATCGCAGGAATCACGATGTCATGCGCGAGCAGCGGCAACACCTTGACCTCGAAGTCGATTTCATCGAGCGTTGCGAAGTGTGGCTGCCGGGTCCAGTCGGGATTGCCTACCGTGATATTGGCCGCCGAGAAACGCGGCCAGGGCACCCAGCCACGCCAGCCGGTCTCGCCGACCGGATGCCGCCATCCCACTTTCAGATCGCCGTTGATCGCGAACGGCCGGCCGATCGCCTGCGTAACCTTGTCGTCGATATACGGGCGGGCCCGGTTCCAGTCAAAGGTCAGAATGAATATGGCCAGGGCGACGATCAGAATGACGATGATCGCCAGCAACCATGCGATGATTTTTCCTATCCGTCGTCCAATCGTGCTCGAGACTGCCATTGAGAAGCTCCGCCATCGTTCTTCGTTGTGCATCGGGGCAGCACACATCGTGCCTGGTAGTATTGTCTGACAGATGTTCTTTTATCATGCCGCACAGTTCAGGCGCAGGTGGCCGGTAACGAAACCGTCTTTGAAATGTCTCGACCGGACTCCGAATCCACATAAAAAATCCATCGCGATCCCACCCATGACAGATGTTCCCTTAGTCTGCGCCGACAGCATCGCCCGGCGCGATGCATTGCGCGGGCAAACGCTGCTGCAACCGACCACCTTCGCCCTGTGCGCCGGCGACCGCGTCGCGGTCACCGGTCCGTCGGGCTCGGGCAAGAGCGTGTTTCTGCGCGCCCTCGCCCTGCTCGATCCGCTCGATGCCGGATGCATCCTGTGGCGCGGCGCGGCGGTCGAGCGCGCCGCCATTCCGCGCTACCGGCGCAACGTCGCCTATATCCGGCAGCGGCCCGCGCTGCTCGACGGCAGCGTCGAAGACAACCTGCGTTACCCGTTCGAATTGCGGACCTACCGCGACGTACGCTTCGATCGCACACGGGCAGCGAGCCTCGCCGCTCAAGCCGGCCGCGGCGACGATTTTCTCGACAAGCGTGCGAGCGAGCTGTCCGGCGGAGAAGCGCAAATCACCGCGCTGATTCGCGTTCTGCAACTCGCGCCCGACGTGCTGTTGCTGGATGAACCCACCGCGTCCCTTGACCCGGAGTCGTCGCATGCGATCGAGGCTTTGGTGCACGCATGGTTCGCAGACGACCCCGGCCGGCATGCATCGATCTGGGTATCGCACGATCCGGCGCAAGCGGCGCGCATGAGCGCGCGGCACCTCACGATGCGCGCCGGGGTGCTCGACGAATCCGCGGTGACGCCCGTGCATCAGGAGCTCGGTCAATGACATTGCAAAACCTGAGTCTCTGGGACGTCGCGATCGCCGCGTTGCTGATCGTGGTGAACGGCGTGGTATCCGTGGCGCTCAAGCTCGATCTCGAACGCAAGCTCGCGTGGGCGGCCGTGCGCACCGTCGTGCAATTGCTGGCGATCGGCTACGTGCTCGGCTGGGTGTTTCGTTACGACCACTGGTTCGTGGTGCTGCCCTTGATGATCGTGATGACGCTGATCGCCGGCTTCGCGGGTGCGCAGCGCGGCAGCCGGACGTATGCGGGTCAACGTGCCGACAGTGTCCTGTCGATCTGGGTCAGTTCGTGGCTGGTGGCGGCGGTCGGACTCTTCGTCGTGATCCGCATTCACCCCTGGTACGAACCGCAGTATGCGATTCCGATTCTCGGCATGATTCTCGGCAATACGCTGACCGGCGTGTCGCTCGGGATCGAACGGATGACCGAGGAACTGACCGCGCGGCGTGACCGGGTGGATATGGCGCTCGCGCTCGGCGCGACCCGTTGGGAAGCGGCGCAGGTGCCGGCGCGCCAGGCGGTGCGCGCGGGCATGATGCCCACCTTGAATCAGATGGCCGTGGTCGGCGTGGTGAGTTTGCCCGGCATGATGACCGGGCAGGTGCTGGCGGGTCAGTCGCCGTTGCAGGCGGTGCGCTATCAGATCGTGATCATGTTTCTGATCGCGGCGTCGTCAGCCTTGGGGACGGTGGGCGCCGTGCTGCTCACGTATCGGCGGCTCTTCTCGGCGGAGCACCGGTTTCTGTCGGCGCGGCTGGTGGAGCGGCCCGCAGCGCGGCGTTGATGAATCGTCAAGCAGCATGCATGTGGGCGACGCGGCTGGCGTCGCCCGTTAGCGGTGTGTCATATCGGCCACGCGCCGTGAACTCGGCGCTTATCGAGCAAGCTTAGCGACCAGGTTTAGCAAACAGATTTCACCCGCCAGCCTCAACGTTTCGCGGTAACCGCCACTTCGGTGCCGTCATTGAGCGTCAGCGTTTTCGTGCTGCCGTTGGTCGGCATCGTAAAACGCAGAATCTGGCTGACGGTCACGTCGTTCGGACACTTGAGCGTCTTACCGCCGCTCGTCACCGTCTTGACGCCATGCGGCGTCTGCGCCTGGAAGCTCAATTGCACGGACGCGGTGCCGTCGCCGCCGACAACCGGCGCAAAACGGATCTGCGTCTGGCGAATCATCGCGCCGTTGGTATCGGTTGGCAGCGACGCATAATTCGGACAGCCATCCGTAGCGGGCACAGGACCGCCCGGCGGCACGGTTTTCCACGTGAAGTCGTCCGATTCGCCGGAACGGATCGTGCGTGTTTCCTGTGAATTACCGAACTGTTTCGACGTGACGCGGACCGTGTAGCGGATCGGACCGTCGAGGGCGGACTGCGACGTCACCGTGATCGGCGTGGCCGCGTGAGCCGCCGTGACGAACATGCCGGGCGCGAGCGCGCACGCGAGAGAAGCGACAACTGAAACGGCGGAGAGTTTGAAGCTGGAGCTCATACTGTCACCTCGTTGTTGTGCCGCTGCGCGCTCGCTCGAGCGCTACTGCCCATGCACCGCCTGACTGGCACCCGATCGACGCCTCGTCAATACCGGGTTGCCTGCGTGAAGCCCGGCCAGACGAGCCGCGAGACGCGCAACTGTATTCGCATGATGCCCTACCAGTCTACCGCCAAGCGGCGCTGTGCGCGCCTCATCCGGATCGGGTGTTACCCCGCTTGCGTTGCGGCGTTTTCTGCGCGTGCGATGTGACCGGCGCGCCGGAAACCCGCAGTCTAGAAGCCCGTCAGCACCAGCTTGCCAATCGCGCGCCCTGCTTCGAGCAGTCGATGCGCACGGCGCAGATTGTCGGCGTTGATCGTGCCGAGATTCTCACCGACCGTCGTGCGCAACGTGCCGGCATCGACGAGACGCGCCACCTCGGTCAGCAGCTTATGCTGCTCGATCATGTCCGGCGTGCCGAACATCGAACGCGTGAACATGAACTCCCAGTGAAACGCGGCGCTTTTCGCCTTCAACAGTTCGACCGGCAGCGGCCGGCTGTTTTCAACGATCGTGCAGATGCCGCCCTGCGGCTTGATCGCTGCAGCGGCTGCCGGGAAATTCTTGTCGGTATCGTTGAAGATCAGCACGTAGTCGACCTGGTCGATGCCAAGCTCTTTCAACTGCGCAGGCATGTCGCCGAAGTGGTCGACGATATGATCCGCACCCAGCTCCGTCGCCCATTTCGCCGATTCAGGACGCGAGGCGGTGGCGATCACGTTGAGTTTCGCGAGTTGTTTGGCCAACTGAATGCCGATCGAACCCACCCCGCCCGCGCCACCGACGATCAGTACCGTGCGCCCCTCATCCGCGCCTTGCGGCGACACGCCGAGGCGGTCGAACAAGGCTTCCCAGGCGGTGATCGCGGTCAGCGGCAAGGCGGCTGCGTGCGTGAAATCGAGCGACGCCGGCTTGCGCCCGACAATGCGCTCATCGACCAGATGGAACTCGCTATTCGCACCCGGCCGCGTGATGCTGCCTGCGTAGAACACCGGATCACCGACCTTGAACAGCGTGACGTCCGGGCCGACCGCCGCCACCGTGCCGGCGGCGTCCCAGCCAAGCACCCGTGGCGTTTTCTCGACGGTGTCTTTCGGGGCGCGCACCTTGGTGTCGACCGGATTGACCGAGATGGCTTCGACCTTCACCAGCAGGTCGCGGCCGGTGGCTTCGGGTTTGGGAATGTCGACGTCGACGAGCGACTCGGCTTGATCGATCGGCAAGTAACGATAGAGACCTACGGCTTTCATCACAACTCCTGTTCTTTCTGATGAGGTTGAGAAACCGGCGATCGTGGCAGACGGCGCCCGGCGCCATCTGGCAATCGATCGCATTGCCATCATCCTAAGGCGGTTCTTATTCTCATAAAACCATCATAATGACTGAAACATCTTTTTGAATTTCAGAAGAATGAGCCATTCTGCCGACCCCATGGACTCTGCCGCGAAGCCCTCGTCCGGCGAACGCGAGCGACTCGATCTACTCGACGTCGCCCTGTTCGTGCGGGCCGCCCTGCTTGCCAATGTGTCGGCGGCCGGCCGCGAATTCGGCCTGTCGGCGGCGGTGGCGAGTTCACGCATCGCCCAGCTGGAACGGCTTCTCGGCGCGCGATTACTGCATCGGACCACTCGCCGTATCAGTCTCACGCAGGACGGCGAAGTGTTCATGACACGCGCCCAGACGCTGCTCGACGCAGCCGATGCCGCCCGCGCGTCCGTGGGCCGCGCGCAGGCCGAGCCGCAGGGGCGCTTGCGGGTGTCGATGCCGTCCTCGTTCGGGCGGCAACACGTCTCGCCGGTGATCAGCGAATTTCTGCGCCGCTATCCCGGCGTGAGCGTCGATCTGCGGCTGACGGACCAGATGGTCGATCTGGTCGATGCAGGTATCGACGTGGCGATCCGCGTCGGTGCGCTCAAGGATTCGTCGCTGGTGGCGCGGCGCCTCGCCGTGAACCGCCGCGTGCTGTGCGCCGCGCCCGCTTACCTCGCCGCACGCGGGATGCCGCACCATCCTTCGGACCTTGCGCAGCACGAATGCATCATCCTGTCAGAGCAGCGCGACTGGGCATTCGTGACGCCCGCCGGACCGCTCACGGTGCGCGTGAGCGGACGCCTCGTCGTCGACAACGGCGAAGTGATACGCGACGCCTTGCTGGCCGGCTTCGGCATCGCGCTCAAGTCGACCTGGGACGTGGCGTCGTATCTGCGCAGCGGCGAATTGGTGAGCGTGCTCGATGCCTATCCGCTCGCGGAGCAGGTGGCGATCTGGGCGGTCTATCCGAGCCGTGCGTTCGTGCCGCCAAGGACGCTCGCGTTCGTCGAGTTCCTTGCTGCGCATTTCGGTGATCCGCCTTATTGGGATGCGGAGCCGGAGTGAGCCGGAGTGAGCCGGAGTGAGCCGGAGTGAGCTGAATGAGCTGGATAAGCTGGATAAGCTGGACGCCGGCGGGATTACCGCGTTTAATCACCCATAGCGAGATGGTGAGCGCAAAGGTGGTGGCTCACAGCTCAACCCAACTCAACTCAACTCGGCTACGGCTACGGCTACGGCTACGGCTACGGCTACGGCTACGCGTTTGCAGCGTAGACGCGCTGGATGAACACGCCGCGACGTTTCCCGCCGAATCAGCGCGCACGCAACATCAGCGTTTGCCGCGCCCACTACCGCCTGTTTTTCCGTCAGAGTTAACGTCCGTGTGCCCGTCGTTCTGCGTCTTTTGCTGATACTCGTCACCGCCGCGACGATCCGTGTCCTTCAACCCGCGCTCGATGTCACGATGCGCCTGCTTGCCGACACGGCGTGGATCGTCCTCGTGTTGCGATTCCGGGTTCTGATCGGTTTCATGTGGCAGCGGCGCCGACGCCTCCTCGCGCGAAGCCGGGGACTTCCTTGCATGCGGATCGACGTGCTTCTCGCCGTCTGACGATTGCGCTGAGGTCTTCATGGCTTACTCCTTTTTTAAATTGAATCAGGCCAACTGAGTCGACGTCACGCTGCTTCATCCAGACGTTTTTTCATGGCCGCGGTGATGCGTTGACGCGTCTTCCCGTAATCTGCCCACGGGTCGTGCTTCAGGTCTTCGAGACGTTCGTGCACGTTTTCGATGGTCCATTGATCGCCACTCGTGGTGGAGGCGACTTCGTCCCATGCGAGCGGCACCGAAACGCCCAGTCCCGGTCGCGCGCGCGCCGAAAACGCGGCCACCGTACTCGAGCCGCGGTTGTTGCGCAGGTAATCGACGAAGATTTTCTGTTTGCGATTCTGCGCGCCCATCTTCGCGCTGAAATACTTGGGCAACGTCGTCGCCATATGCTGGGCGACTGCCTGAGAAAACGCTTTCACATCGTCCCAGCCGGCATGCTTCACGAGCGGCACCACGACATGGAACCCCTTGCCGCCGCTCGTCTTGCAAAACGAGACCAGGCCAAGTTCTTCGAGCAGCGAGCGCATCAGTTGCGCGGCTTCGATCATCCGTGCCCAGGCGAGCGACGCATCGGGGTCGAGATCGAACACCATACGATCGGGTTTTTCGATGTTCGACACCACGGCATTCCACGTGTGAAATTCGATCGTGCCCATCTGCGCGGCGCCCACCAGCGCCTTGAGCGAGTCGACGGTAATCAGCGGTGGATGGCCGGGGTCGAGGCCAGGATGCTGCGTGACGTTGGGAATGGATAGCTTCTGGCTGTGCTTCTGGAAAAACAGCTCACCGCCGATATCCTCGGGCGCGCGCACCAGCGACACCGGCCGGTCCTGCAGATGCGGCAGCATCCAGTCGGCGACCGATTCGTAGTACCGCACGAGATCGATTTTGCGGGTGCCGGTGCTTTTATCGATGACACGGTCAGGATGGGAAACGCGGACACCGGCGACCTCGGCTGGTGTTGCAGTGGTTTTTGATTTTGTCGCGGTAGATTTTGTTGCCGGCGCCTTGGTTGTCGCTGCTTTCCCTGCTGGCGGCTTTGTTGCCGACTTTGTTGCCGCTTCCGCCGCAGTGGTTTTTGTCGACGCCGTTTTCGCTGAAGAAGTCTTCGCCGCGACCGTCTTCACCGTGCCTTTTTGGGCGGACTCTAGCGAGGGACTCGTGACGGTCTTTCGCGTCGTGCGCTTCGTCGGCCCAGTGTCGGAAGCGGTATCGGTTGGCTCTTGCATGTCGGTTCCTTGGCGGGGGACTTCCCTGACGATCTGCCGCGCCGGCTTATCACTGCGCAGACTGACGAACGACGCCTGCCGCACAATGCCCTCGTCCGTCCATTCTGCGAAATTGCATTCGCAGACCAGCACCGGTTCGACCCAATGCACCGGCGTGCGGCTGCGCTCGCGCGGCGCGCCGGCGAACGGCATGCGGCTGATTGCGTGCGCCTCAAGTTGCTTTTTGACCGAGCGCAGCAACGCCGCGTCGAAACCCGTGCCGACCCGGCCGGCGTAGTGCAGTTTGCCTTTGCTGTCATAGACTCCGAGCAACAGCGCGCCGAACGCCGCGCGGCTACCCGACGGCTCCGAATAGCCGCCGATCACGAACTCCTGGCGGCGCCGGCATTTCAGTTTGATCCATGCGGACGAGCGCCCCGACACGTAGCCGCTATCGCGCCGTTTGCCGATGATGCCTTCGAGCGCCATGTCGCACGCGCTCCTCAGCAAATCGTCGGCGCTGAACGCGAAGTCGTTGGAGAAACGCAGCACGCTGTCGTCACGCCCTTCCACGCCTTCCAATAGCGCGCGCAAAATCGCGCGGCGTTGTTCGAGCGGCACGCCGCGCAAGTCGTAGCCGTTCAGAAACGGCACGTCGAACAGATAAATGACGATGTCCTGCGGACGGTTCGAATCGAACGCGTTTTGCAAGGCCTGAAAACCCGGTACGCCATTTTCGTCGAGCACCACCGCTTCGCCGTCGAGCCAGGCGCTTTCGACGTCGAGTTGTTCGAACGCCTTCACCTGCTTGCCAAACTTCGCGGTCCAATCGTTGCCTGCACGCGTGAACACCGTGACCGCACCGGTCTTTGTCTTTCGATCGATACGGGTCAGCACGCGATAGCCGTCGAACTTGATTTCGTATGCCCATTCATCGCCGGCTGGCGCCGCATCGACGAGCGTCGCCAGTTGCGGCTTGAACGTGGCGGGCAGCGTGGCCTTGACCGCCCCTTCGATGGCGGGGGATGCGGCAAGCTCGCGCAGCGATTGCGCGCTGCGGGTCGATACGATGTCGGTTTTCTTCGGATCGGCGTGGCTTGATGAGGCGGCTTTTGAGCGAGTCTTGCCGACGCTATTCGCGTTCGATGCGGTCTCCTTGCCCGTAGCGACGTTTGCAGCCTTTGTAGCTTTGATGGCGGACTTTGTGCCGGTCTTAAGTGCACTCCCGCTCGCGGCCTTGCGTGCGGCGGTCCTTGTCCTTGTGGGATCTGCGCGCTTGCTCCCGGGCGCACTGCCGCCGTCCAGGACGCTGCCTGGGCGCGCCTTCAGGACGTCATAGTCGTTCTGATCGCGAGCTTCATCGTCGCGCTCCTTGATCAACAGCCATTGTTCCTTGTCGCCGCTGCCGCGCATATGACTGCGCACCAGCGTCCAGCCCCCGCGCAGTTTTTCGCCAAAGAGCCGGAATTTGAGCTTGCCCGCCTTATACGATCTGACCGCCTCCGCTGCGCCGCCGACCGGCTCCCACGTCCCGCGATCCCACACGATCACGGTTCCCGCGCCATAATTGCCAGGTGGAATCTCGCCTTCGAAAGAGCCGTATTCGACGGGATGATCTTCGACATGCACCGCGAGCCGTTTCACCGACGGGTCGAGGCTCGGCCCCTTGGGCACCGCCCACGACAGTAACGTGCCGTTCAGTTCGAGCCGGAAGTCATAATGCAAGCGCCGCGCGTCGTGCTCCTGGATCACGTACGACAACGCCTCGCCCGATGTACGCGCCGCGCTCCTGCGGCCGGCTTTCTTCCGCGCAGCCGTGCCCGCTGGCTCCGGCGTGTCGTCGAAGCGGCGCTTGCGGTTGTAGAGATCGAGTCGGTCGTTCATGAAAGTGAACTCGTCGTGGATCGAGCGGGCGCGGGTTATCGATCAAGCGAACGATCAGGCGGCCGCTCGCCGTTTACGTGCCGCCGGCGCCGCTTTGGCTCCGGCGCCGCTGCTCTTGCCGCCACTGCGGCTCGTACCCGTCGAGCGCGCCGCACGTGGCTTCTTGCGGGCTGGCGCGGCTGCTTCGGCTTCGGCATCGGCGCCCTCCTCATCATCGTCTGCGGCATGCTTGCGCGCACCCGCCGACGGCTTACCCTTGCCCCGGCCGAGGCTGCGCTTGAGCAGGTCGGACAAGTCCAGGATATCGGCGGATTGCCGCGATTCGTGCGGCGCCTCGACCTCGGTGATTTCCTCGGTCTTACCCGCGCGAATCTTTCGGTCGACCAGCGCCATGATGTCGTCGTGGAAGGTGTCGTGATACTGCGAGGGATCCCACTTGTCGCTCATGTCGTTGATCAGCTTTTTCGCCATATCGAGTTCGCGCGCGGTGACGCCGGCCGCCTTCATCCCTTCTGGCGGCAGTTTGAATTCGTCGAAATCGCGTACCTCGGCGACCCAGCGCAGGGTGTTCAACGCCAGCATCGGCCCGACCGGAATCAGTGCCGCGAGATGCTGCTTGTTGTGCAGCACGACGCTCGCCACGCCGATCTTGCCCGATGCTTTCATTGCTTCGCGCAGTAGCGCGTACACCTTCTCGCCCTTACGGTCCGGCGTCAGAAAGTATGGCGTATCGAGATAGAGAAACGAGATGTCGGGTGCGTCGATGAAGGCGAGAATATCGACCGTTTGCGTCGACTCGGGATTGGCCGCACGAATCTCGTCGTCCGAAAGGACGACGTACTTGTCCTTTTCGTACTCGAAGCCGCGCACGATGTTCTCGCGCGTCACCTCCTTGCCCGTTCGCTTGTTGATCTGCTTGTAGCCGATCGGATCGATCGTGCGCTTGTCCAGCAGATTGAAGCCGACTTTCTCCGACTGCGTCGCCGGATACAACTGCACCGGAACGTGGACGAGGCCGAAGCTGATCGCGCCCTTCCATATCATGTGTGCCATCGTGCGCTCCCCAAGGCCTGGAACTTTGGTGGAGCAGCAAGTGTGCCACGGGTGTGGCGGTGGGTCTGGCGGTGGGTCTGGCGGTGGGTCTGGCGGTGGGTCTGGCGGTGGGTCTGGCGGT
>NZ_JAQQCQ010000014.1:0-231431 GCF_046030355.1 Paraburkholderia caffeinilytica | reverse complement strand
CGGAGTCGGCGTCGGGGTAGGAGTCGGAGTCGGAGTCGGAGTCGGAGTCGGAGTCGGAGTCGGCGTCGGAGTGGGCGTCGGTGTCGGAGTGGGCGTCGGCGTCGGTGTAGGAGTCGGCGTCGGAGTCGGTGTAGGAGTCGGTGTAGGAGTCGGCGTCGGCGTTCCGCCTCCCGAACCAGAACCGCCGCCCGAGCCGCCGCCAGAACCACTACCCGAGCCGCCGCCGGAACCACTACCCGCACCGGCCTTGGTGCTGGGCAAGGTCAACGTGCTTCCGCATCCGGTCAGTAAGATCATCGACGTCACGCACATGGCGATCGCCGACAGTTTGAAATTGCGATTCATGGTCTGCTCCCCCGTAATTTTGAAAATTGCCGGGAAGCTAACTGCAAGGCCTATGCCATTCGTTTTTTTCTGACCAAGGAAAAGAAGAAGTCCATACAGATCAACAGGTTGCGAGCGTGTTCGTGAAGCGCGGAAGGTGTCGATGCCGTCGATGTGGCGGGGAACACATCAGCGCGCCGGGCCGCGCGTAACGTAACGCAAGAAACGTGGGTTTTCATATGGCATGGCGCCCGCCGACGCAGCAGCAGCGCGCGTCTGCGTCAGATCTTCAAACGCCGCAGCACCTTCGGACCCGCGATCGCGATCAGCGCCGAACAGATGGCCACCACGGACAGCCCGATCGGCAAGCTGGTCGCCTGCGTCACCGCGCCGATGATCACCGGCCCGAACAGCAGCCCGAAGTACGCCAGCCCGGCGACATGCGCGAGCCCTTCGGCCGCGTGAATGCCTTTGACGCTCGCCGCTGCCGCAAACAGCACGGGCATCATGTTCGCGAGCCCGAGACCCATCAGCGTGAAACCGATGAGGGCGGCGACCGGATTCGGCAGGAGCAGCGCGCCGACCATCCCCGCGCAGGCAAGCGACGCGCTCGCCATTACCAGTTGCGGTGCGCCGAAGCGGGCGCGCACGGCATCGCCGGCGAAACGCGCCGCTGCCATGCCGCCCGAAAACGCCGCGTAGGCCGCGCTTGCGAGGGCCGGCGTGGACAACACGACGTCGCGCATGTAAACAGTGGCCCAGTCGTACATCGCGCCCTCGGCGATTAGCGCAACCAGCGCCATCGCGCCGAGCGCCCACAAGGCCGGAGAGCGCCAGCGGTTGGCGCGCGGCGTGGCGGCGTCGGGATGGTCGGCGTGGGGCACGTGCGGCAGGACGGAAGGGCAGGCGGCAATCAGCACCAGCGCACTGACCGCCGCGGCCAGTGCGAGATGCACAGCCGGCGCCATGCCGCGTGACAACAAGAGGCCGCCTACCGCCGCACCGAACATCCCGCCGATGCTGAACATGCCGTGCAGCGCCGACATGATCGGCTTGCCGAGCGCTTTCTCGACCGCGCTGGCTTCCGCGTTCATCGCGACATCGAGCGTGGCCATGCCCGCGCCGAAGGCGGCCAGTACGACCAGCAACATCCAGTAAGCCGGCACGATCAGGATCAGCGCCGCACACGCCGACATCACCAGACCTCCCGTCAGACAGGCGCGGCGCGTGCCGACTCGCGCAATCCACGAAGCATTTGCCGCCATCGCGCCGATCGATCCGCCGGCCACGGCCAGCAGTGCGAACGAAAGCATTGCCGCGTTCAGATGGAAGCGGTCGCGCACAGTCGGCACGTGCACCCCCCACGACGCGTACATCATGCCGGCGATGAAGAACACCGCCATCGTGGCGATACGGGCGCGCTGCCGTGCGGTGTCTGAGAGATCGCGATGAGCTGCGGGGAGGGCTGCGAATTCGGAGGGGCGGTCGGACACGGAAGTCTCGTGGAGGGGAACGCGTAAGAAAGCGCGTTGAAAGCGAAATTCCGATTCTAACGAAGCGCGCTGTCTTATGCTTGGAGTGGATCGATCCAATATCCAGTCATCGAGGAACACGCACTTGAACATTCCCGCTCACGCCCCGCTGCATCTGCTGCATAGGGCCGCTATCGGTACGCTCGCCACTCACGCGCGTCAGCCGGAAGGCTTTCCTTATCCTTCGGTGCTGCCGTTCGCGCCGGACCCGCAACATCGTCCGACGATCCTGGTGAGCCGGCTCGCTGAGCATACACATAACCTGCACGCCGACCCGCGCGCCGGTTTCCTGGTCGTCGACGCGCCCGACGGCGATGTGCTGAGCGGCCAGCGCGTCACCTTGCTCGGCACGTTCGAGCCGGTCGACTCGAGCCCGGAAGTCGTGCGGCGTTATCTGCGTTATCACCCGGACGCGGAACGGTACCTGGTGCTCGGCGATTTCACGTTCTGGGCGATGAAGCTCGAACGGCTGCGGTACATCGGCGGCTTTGGCGCGATGGGCTGGCTGGGCGGTGCCGAACTCGATCCATTGCCGCCACTCGGCTTCGATGAAGAAGACGCGCTAATCGAACACTTCGCCGGTTATTCGTCGGCTGCGAGCGGACTTCAATTGCTCGGCGTCGATCGATATGGCGCCGATTTGAAGCTGGACGGTGTCCGCACCCGTTTCGTCTTCGACGATGCGAAACGCAATACCGAAACCTTGCATGCGGCGCTCGAAGATTGCCTGCAGCGCCACGCTAATTAAGTTCTGATTGCCGTTTCGGGAAAACACTCATGCCGCAATAACCGGGCGGAGTAGGGAGCGTAATATGTTCCGATGTTTCATGTTGAAGCTTTCATGGCGTGAAATGTTGGGGCGATTTTCTCATCTTAAATTTCATTTTTTGATAGTTAATTCAATAATGACTGATGCACGACGCTGTTTTTCAGCGGAATGCGAAATTAGCTATTTGAAAGAATCTGCGCGCCCCTCGCGCCGGAGTGAAATTTTTTGAAACGGATTGGGATTAATTTTACGACGGCGCTTTTGTAGTCTTTCTATTTTGTGTTAATCTCGCCATCAAATTCCGAGGCATGATCACTTCAAAGGGCAAGCCGGCTTAAGACTGGCAGTCATTTATCCAAACCACAAGGGAACCTATGTCTTCCTACAAGGAACTACTCGCACAGCGCGAGAAGCTCGAAAAGCAGATCGAAGAAGCAAAGTCGCGTGAATATGCAGAAGTGCTGAATGAGATCAAGCAGAAAATGGCCGATTACGGCATTTCGCTGACTGAACTCGGTGGTGGCCGTGGTGCCAAGGCTGCTAAAGCCGGTCGCCCGCGTGCAGGCGTCGCGCCGAAGTATCGTGATCCGGATAGCGGCAGCACGTGGTCGGGCCGTGGCAAACCGCCGCGCTGGATCGCAGGTCTGGATCGCGAGAAGTTTCTGATCAAGTAATCGTAATACGGTCAATCAGCGGAGCGCTAAAGCGCACGCTGTCGCTGGAAAAAAACCGCGTACCGTCAAGGGCGCGGTTTTTTATTGCCGACAGGAAATTGCGATGCCACTTTGTCGCATGCACTCCATGAAACTGGAACGCGAATGCTTTTCGTTTAGATAAGCGTCTGATTTAAAAAGGTTTTTTGTGGGTTTATCCGGCGTATATCGAGATGCGCCGGGTAGAATGCAGGCATTGAACTTTTCACTTCGTTTCAGAGATGCCTTCCACTGCCGCCGTCCAGTCCGTCGAGAAGCATCGCGTTGCGCGCAAAAGTACCTTTGTCAGTATTGCGCTCAATACAGTGCTGATGGCGCTGCAAATCGTCATCGGCGTGTTTGCTCATTCGCAAGCGCTGGTCGCGGATGGTATCCATTCGTTAGCCGATCTGATTTCCGATTTTGTCGTGCTAATCGCCAATCGGCATAGCGGCGTCGAGCCTGACGCGGATCACAATTACGGACACAGCCGCTATGAAACGGTGGCGTCATTGTTTTTGGGTGCGCTGCTGATTGTGGTTGGCGTCGGTATGTTGTGGCGCGCCGGGACGCGTCTTGCCGATTTGCGAAGTATCCCCGCCGTGCATATGAGCGCGCTTGCGGTCGCGATGCTGGTGCTGATTTCCAAAGAAAGCCTGTTTCGCTACATGCTGCGCGAAGCGCAACGCGTGCGTTCAGCCCTGCTGATTGCGAATGCATGGCACGCACGCTCGGATGCCGCCTCGTCGTTGGTGGTCGCGCTCGGCATTGTCGGCAGCCTTGCAGGCGTGCGCCTGCTCGATCCGATCGCTGCGGCGATTGTCGGTTTCATGGTGGCGCGCATGGGCTGGATGTTCGGCTGGGACGCGCTGCAAGATCTTTCCGACCGCGCGCTCGACAAAGCCGCCTCCGCCGACATGCGCGCGCTGTTGCTCGCGACGCCTGGCGTACGCGACGTGCATGAACTGCGCACCCGCAAGATGGGTGATTTCGCTCTCGTCGACGCGCACATTCTGGTCGACCCGCTGATTTCGGTATCGGAAGGACACTACATCGCGGAATCAGCGCGCTTGCGCGTGCTGGCCGACAACCGCGTGCTTGACGCGCTAATCCATGTCGACCCGGAGAACGACGCGATTGCGCGCCCGCCCGTCAATCTGCCGACCCGCGAGCGGGTCGTCGCCGAAGTCAATGCGGCGTTCGCCAGCGGGGGCATGAAGGCCGCGTCGGTCAATATGCACTACCTGAGCACGGGGCTCGATGTCGAAGTGGTTTTGGCGGCGCCGGATTCGCGCACTGCTGAAAGCGCTGCGGCACATCTTGGCCATGTCGATCTGGACGCACTCAGGCGCCGCCTCGGCGCCCGCAAACTGAACGTGCTGCAGGGCGTGACCGCACTGGCGGCCGAAGGCGACGTCTCGACGGGAACAGAACCCGGCGAGGCGATTGCCCGTACCAAGGCTGAGCAAGCGCATGGCGCCACGTGAGTGCCGTTACGCAAGCCGAATCATCCGGCGCGCGCAAACCGTTGCTTACCTTACCGCGTGACGACTACGCGGTTTGAAATCAAGGCGGCACAGCGTCACGGTGAGACGGTTTCACGTCTCTATGCCTTCACAGTCTCACAGCGGCAATTGCGTATCGAATTTGATCTCACGCAGCACGACGCTCGTGCGCACTTGCGCGACGGCGGGAATCTTGAAGATACGCTCGTGCAGAAAGCTGTCGTACGCCTTGATGTCCGGCGCGACGATCTTGAGGATGTAGTCGGATTCGCCGGTCGTGCTGTAGCACTCGGTGACCTCGGGGCACGTGGCGATTTCCCGCTCGAACTGTTCGACCCCGCCCTCGGTGTGGCGCGTGAGATGGATATGCGCGAGCGCGCAGACATGCAGCCCTAGCTTTTCGCGATCCAGCAATGCCGTGTAGCGCTGGATCACCCCCGATTGCTCCATATCCTTGATACGGCGCCAGCACGGGGTGCTCGACAGGCCGACCTGGTCGGAAATTTCCTGAACGGACCGGCGTGCGTCGAGCTGCAGCAGGCGCAGGATTTTTTGAGAGAACGTATCGAGTGTCAACTGCGCCTCCGTTGGCGTCGCCCTATCAACGCATGGTAGAGGTCTCGAAAACGAAACGCAATGTAAAACGGCCTCGAGGAGGGAGATTACCTAATTTGCCGGTTCTTCAGCGGCGTTTTGTCCTGAGCCGTCCCCATCTTTGCCTGCCTCCAGCGTGGCTGCCTGGACCGCGCGCAGATCCTTGAGCATGTTGCAGAAGAGCGCGCCCTGTTCGATTGCGTCGTCCAGCGCGACATGCGTATGGGGATGTTCGTCGAACCAATGTTTCGGAAAGCGTGGCTTGATGTTCTTGCGGTACGGCAGTCCGGTCAGTGCGAATGCCAGCGTCTTGATGTCGAGTGCCGACCACGAAAACGGGCAGCGGCCGACAAACCGCATCATGTACCAGAACATGTAGGTGAAGTCGAAACCGGCCGGCATCGCCACGAACACCGGCTTGCCCGGCAACGCCTCGACCCATTCGACATACGCCGTCAGCGCGGCCAGCGGATCCTGCAAATCCTTACGGCAGGCTTCCCATGCTTCCGGCTGCGTTTTCCACCAGGCTTCCTGCACCGGATGCGGCTTGGCGCCGTCGAGCAATTCGAGATTCGCGGAGAAGGTGGCGATCAGCCGCTTGTCTTCCGTGTAAGCGGCGGAGGCGAAACTGAGCATCGAATGCGGACCGGGAATCGGGCCGTCCGCTTCGACATCGGTGCTCACGTAGATTTCGCTGCTCATGCTTTGACTCCGTCGGCGACATACGGATTGGTGCGACGCTCCGCGCCGAACGTCGAGGTGGGACCGTGGCCCGGAACGAAGGTGACGTCGTCGCCGAGCGGCCAGAGTTTTTCGCGGATCGCGCGTATCAGGTCGGCGTGATTGCCGCGCGGAAAATCCGTGCGGCCGATCGAGCCGGCGAACAGCACGTCGCCCACCAGCGCGAGCCGATGCGCGCGGCTGAAGAACACCACGTGGCCCGGCGTGTGGCCGGGGCAGTGATAGACCTCCAGGATTTCGTCGCCGAACTGCACGGTCTCGCCGTCTTGCAGCCAACGGTCCGGCTCGAACGCCTCGGCGGCAGGAAAGCCGAAGCGCGTGCTTTGATCCGGCAGCTTGTCGAGCCAGAAGCTTTCGTCGCGATGCGGGCCTTCGATCGGCACGCCGTAATGCGTGGCAAGCGTCTTGGCGCCGGCACAGTGATCGATGTGGCCATGCGTGAGAAATACTTTTTCGACCGTCACGTTCTGGCGCGCGATCTCACCCTGGATGACATCCAGGTCGCCGCCCGGATCGACGACGGCCGCGCGTCCGGTCGCCTCGCAAACGAGCAGCGAGCTGTTCTGCTGAAACGGCGTAACGGGGATCAAGGTGACTTTCATGGATGACGGCGCCGCTGGAAAAACGTTGATTGTACCGGCCTCTCGTCAACGTTCGTCGAGGGCGCGGAGGCCCCGCCGGAGCGGGCTTTGGGCTGCTCATTTTTGCAGCAGAAGTGAAAATTCATCAAGGTTTTCAGTCGCTTGTCATCCCAAATTTTTCTTTTGGGTATAATGCCCTCCATGCACAAGGAATTGTGCATGCCACACGGCGATGCGTCCCCATCAAAAATGGGCACGCGGATTGCCACTCAAGTATGGGCTGTCGCGTTTTGTCGGCAGCCATCACGTATCGATGCTTTCGATGCACACGTCTTACCCAGCCAGGCGCCGCGCGCCTGCAACGGACTTAAATGCCGTGACGCTGGGTGGGGCCTACGCCGCTGTTCCTGTGCGCTGAGTTGCGCGCACAAGAACGTGTTTGCCACGTTCGATGGCGGCATGTGGGGTCTGGTCAGGCTGCCGGGGACAGGTTGCGCCAGACGTGAAAATTAACCGTGCGGTAGCGGCTGGGTAAGCCGCGTGCGGGCTTTGACGTACTGCGCTTTTCTGCGCGGCGCGTTGTCGTCCATTGCCGCCGGAGTCGCAGGCAACACGCTCAACTTTTCGCGTGATGCGGCTCGACAATGTGATTGCACGTCTTATGAAAACTCGGTTATCCCGTGGTCTGGGGACTCTTTTTGCCTTTTTTGTGCTGGCCGGCTGTGCCACGCCTCCGGGCGCGAGCAGCACGTCTGACAGCGGTGCGCCGCTGAGCACGAAGAATGCGCAGGCAGGCTCTTTCGGCCCACAAGCTTTCGGTAGCGCGCCGGCATCTGGCGCAGCCGCCCAGGGCTCGTCGCTGGCCGATGCGCAGCCGCTTACTGACGACAGTTCCAGCGTTTCGGACTTTCATCAGACGGGTCGCGCCTCGTGGTACGGACGCGGCTTCCATGGCCGCCGCACCGCCAACGGCGAACGTTTCGACATGCACGCGCTGACCGCGGCACATCGTACGCTGCCGCTCGGCTCGTATGTTCGCGTGACCAATCCGGCCACGTCGCGCTCGGTCGTCGTCCGCATCAATGACCGTGGCCCGTATGCGCGTGGCCGCGTGATCGACCTGTCGATGGCCGCCGCTGCCGCGCTCGACATGCGCCATGCCGGTACCGCGCGCGTGCAAATTGAAGGATTGACGCGGCAGGAAGCGCGCGCTGAGCTGAATGAAACGCTGGCGTCGAACTCGGGTTCGGGCGCGGAGAAGTAATGTAGCGGCCGCGGGCGCGCCTCTGGCGCGCTCGTGAGGCCGGACAACGCGGCGCTAACTTGCGTTGTTGGTTGCGCTGTGTTCGCCAAAAGAAAGGGGCCGCTTCACGCGGCCCCTTTCTTTTACTCATCAACCGTAGCTGAATGCTGCCCGCTCATTTCTTGCGAGATTGGCTCGCGCTGCGCGCTTGAGCCGCTGGCGGACATCATCCTGGTCCGCTTTATTCCTCGTCTTTCTTCAACGCCAACGCGCGCGCGTAGAGCGCGTTGCGCGACGCGCCGGTGAGGGTCGCCGCAATTTTCGCCGCGCTGCTCACCGTCAACTCTTCCAGCAGGATGCCCAGCAACGCGTCGTGATCGTGTTCGCCCGCGGCTTCCGGCTGCGCGCCTTCCACCACCAGAACGAACTCACCGCGCTGCCGGTTCGGATCGGCGGCGAGCCACGTTGGCCCTTCGGCCAGGGTGCCGCAATGCAGCGCTTCGTGTAACTTCGTCAATTCCCGTGCGATCAGCAACTTCCGCTCGCCACCGAATGCGTCGGCCAACGCCTGCACCGTTTCGACGATCCGGTGCGGCGCTTCGTAGAACACCATTGCGTGCGGATGGTTCACGAGCGGTTGTAGTGCCGCAGCGCGTGCTTTGGGCTTCGGCGGCAGGAAGCCGAGGAACGAGAACGTCGCGACCCAGTCGCCGGCCGCGCTCAACGCGGTGGCGAGCGCGCTTGCACCGGGCAGCGGAATGACCGGAAAGCCGGCTTCGCGCACCGCGTCGACGAGCTTCGCACCGGGATCCGAGATGCCGGGCGTGCCCGCATCGGATACGTAGGCCACGCGTTCGCCTGCTTGCAGATGTTCGATCAGGCGCAGCGCCGCAGCACGCTCGTTGTGCTGATGAACCGCGACGAGTGGCTTCGAGATACCGTAGCGCGCGAGCAATTGACCCGTGTTGCGGGTGTCTTCGGCGGCGATGCGGTCCACCAGTCCGAGCACATGCAACGCGCGCAGCGTGACGTCCGCGATGTTGCCGATCGGCGTGGCCACCACATAGAGCGCGGCGGCAGGGTACTGCTGTCCTTGCGCGAGTTCGGAGAGAGGAGTCATGAGGCAGAAGACGCAGACAGACGGAACGAGGCCGCCATTGTGCCACGCAGCGGCGGGTGAGCCGGGTGGTGGGCAAGTGAGCGCGCGGGCCAATGGCCACAACTTTTCGGGACCTGCCGGGTCCAAACTCGTCGGCGCGGCCTTCGAAGCGCGTGCGATGGCGTTTTTGCAGCGGCAGCGTTTGCGTTTCGTCGCGCGCAATGTGCTGTGCCGGGGCGGTGAGATCGATCTGGTGATGCGCGACCGTGATGGCGCGCTGGTGTTCGTCGAAGTTCGCGCGCGTGCACGGCAGCACTACGGCGGCGCGGCCGCGAGCATCGGCTGGCAAAAGAAGCAGCGCATCGTGCGTGCCGCGCGGCATTACCTGGCAACCCGCAGCAGGTATTCGCACGATGAGCCCGCGTGCCGTTTCGACGTGATTGCGTTCGAAGCAGGCCGGCTCGTGTGGCTGCGCGACGCGTTTCGCGCCGACGAAGTCTGATGCAGTGCGGGGAGAACGTGCGTGAGTGCGATAAACTTGCGCTCGCGTGCGGGCCTCGTGAACCACCCCGGCATAGAGAAAGCGGTGACGAAGCAGCGCATTTCGCGATGTATTTTGCGCGCTCGCACCGGGTTGCCGGCAAGGTTCATCAGAGCGGCGCGACTTCGCAATACGACTTCACAACACGGCCGCGCAGTGCGGTCCATTCGCGGTAGAAAATAGAGACTTGATGTCAGTCGAACGCATTCAACAACACTTCCGCGACAGTGCGGCAGTCAAACTCGAAGCCCTCGAAATCCTGTCGATGCCGATCGCTGCTGCGATCGACACGATGTTCGCCGCGCTTGCCAACGGCAGCCGCATTCTGGCTTGCGGCAACGGCGGCTCTGCGGCCGACGCACAACATTTCGCCGCCGAACTGATCGGCCGCTTCGAACGTGAGCGCCCGGGCTTGCCGGCGATCGCGTTGACCACCGACACCTCCGTGCTCACCGCCATCGCCAACGATTACTCATTCGAGCAGATTTTTTCCAAGCAGGTGTGGGCCCTCGGCCAGCCGGGCGACGTGCTGCTCGCCATCACCACGTCCGGCAATTCCGCCAATGTGCTGGCCGCGATCGAGGCCGCGCACGAGCGCGAAATGATCGTGGTCGCGCTCACCGGCAAGGGCGGAGGCCGGATGCAGGACGTACTAAGCGATACCGATATCCACATTTGTGTGCCGTCCGATCGCACCGCGCGTATTCAGGAAGTGCATTTGCTGACCATCCATTGTCTGTGCGACGGCATTGATGCCATGTTGCTGGGCGAAGACTGAGATTGATTCCGAAGGAGAGCTAGTTGATGAGCGTATTCCGCGTCAAGAAGACACTGGTGAGAACCGTGCTGGTGGTCGGGTTCGCCGCGGGACTGTCCGCGACGTTGCAGGGTTGCTTTCTCGCCGTTGCCGGCGCGGCGGGCGGCGGCGCGCTGGTGGCGACCGACCGGCGCACGCTCGGCGCGCAGACCGAGGATCGCGAATTGCAGGTGAAGGCGCTGTCGCAGATCAGCCAGAACTTGCCCGACAACGCGCACGTCAACGTGTCGGTGTTCAACCGCCGCGTGCTGCTGACCGGCGAAGTGGCGGGAGACGTCTCGAAGCAGCGCGCGGAGACCATCGTGCGTGGCTTGAACAACGTCAACACTATCGTCAACGAACTGGCGATCATGCCGGCCAGCTCGTTCTCGTCGCGCACGAATGACACTTACCTCGAAACGCGTGTGAAAACCGCGCTGATCGCCGAGAAGAACATTTCGGCGAACAACTTCAAGGTCGTGGCCGAACGCGGCTCGGTGTATCTGATGGGGCTTGTCACGATGGACGAAGGCAATCGTGGCGCCGACGTCGCGAGCCGGGTGCCGGGCGTGGTGCAGGTCGTGAAGGTGTTCCAGTACATCCAGCCGCAGGAAGCCGCGGCGGCTGCCGCTGCGGCGGCGACCGCACCGGTTGCCGCTTCGGAGCCGGATGCGAGTGCGCCGACCGTTGGTACGATTCCCGATTCATCGGTGAGTTCGCGTCCGCTCGAGCAGCAGGCGCCGGCGCCGGTCAGCAATTCGAACGCAGTGCATCCGGGCAATCCGAAGGCGACGGCCCCATGAAGCGGCGTGTTGCTTTCGTTGCCGCGATGTTGACGGTGAGTGCGCTGGCCGGTGCTTTTGCCTCTTCGGCGCGTGCGGCCGATGCACCGCGTGGTCAGATCGTCGCTAACTCGAATGCCTGCATGGGGTGCCACGCGGTAGACCGCAAACTGGTCGGCCCGTCGTTCCAGCAGATCGCCGCGAAGTACAAGGGCGATACGCAAGCGCCGGCAAAATTGTCGCGCAAGGTGAAGGACGGCGGCTCCGGCGTATGGGGGATGATTCCGATGCCGGCGCATCAATCGATGAGCGATGCGGACATTCGCACGGTGGTCGATTGGGTGCTGGCTGGCGCGCCGTCGAAGTGATGTTTTGCCGCTGTTTTGCCTCCGGGTTTTACCGCAGCCGGGGCTTGGCAAAACGCAAAATGCCTGTGCTAGAATCGTTTGCACGTTGGGGGGGTAGCTCAGCTGGGAGAGCGTCGCGTTCGCAATGCGAAGGTCGGGAGTTCGATCCTCCTCCTCTCCACCAAGAGGATTCAGCACTATTCAGCATCAATGAGAAAACCGGCTACGCGCCGGTTTTCTCATTTCTAGCGCTGGTTTTTACCTGGCGCTACAGTTCTCGTATCGCCTGCCACGTTCAGCATCGCTTGCGGCTTCTGCTAACGCGTCGCCCGTAAGGTAAGCGACGCGCCATCGCACAGACACCGTTCAGAACTTATCCCACCCGTCATCTACAGCCGCCGTAGCCAGCGCAGCAACCGGCGCAACAGCCGTAGCCCGTGCAACGCGCTTAGGAGCAGCCGCAACCGCCACCTCGCGCCGCGGCGCCTCCCGCCGAGCCGGAACCGGAGCCGGAGCCGCAGCGACCACTACCGCAGCCGCCGCATCCTTCACCTGAAAAAACGCCACCGCGTCAGTCAACTGTTCCCCCTGGTCTTCCATCGACCGCGAAGCCGCCGCCGCCTCTTCCACCAAAGCCGCGTTCTGCTGCGTGACGTTATCCATCTGCGTGATCGCGAGATTGACCTGCTCGATCCCACGGCTTTGCTCGATCGATGCCGCCGCGATTTCGGACATGATGTCCGTCACTCGCGCGACGGCCTGAGTCACTTCGGTCATCGTCTTGCCCGCCTCGCCGGCAAGCGCGGACCCGTCGCGGATCTTGTCCACGGACGTGGCGATCAGGTCCTTGATCTCCTTGGCGGCGCTCGAGGAGCGTTGAGCCAGACTTCTGACTTCGCTTGCCACCACCGCGAAACCCCGGCCCTGTTCGCCCGCGCGAGCAGCTTCGACCGCCGCGTTCAGCGCGAGGATGTTCGTCTGGAACGCAATGCCTTCGATGATGCCCGTGATGTCGGCGATCTTCGTCGAGCTATCGCTGATGTCGTGCATCGTGTTCACGACCTGACCGACCACCTCGCTACCCTTCTGCGCCACTGACGACGCATTCGCAGCCAGCATGCTCCCTTGCTGCGCGTTGTCCGCGTTCTGCTTAACCGTGGAGGTGAGCTCTTCCATGCTGGACGCGGTTTCCTGCAACGACGCCGCCTGCTGCTCGGTACGCTGGCTCAGGTCCATATTGCCCGCCGCGATCTGACGCGCCGCGCCGGCGATGCTGGTGCTGCTGTCGCGCACCCGTCCGACGGTCACCGTCAGCCGTTCATTCATCTCGCGCAGCGCGGTCAGCAGTTTGCTGGTTTCGTCGCGGCCCTCGACCGTGATGCGCGTGCGCAGATCGCCTTCCGACACCGTGCGCGCGACGTCGATCGCAAAACGCAGCGGTCCGGTCACTGCGCGCGTGATCACCACGCAGGCGCCGACGGCGAGCCCTAGCGCGATAAGGCAGATCGCAATCAGCAGATTGCGCTGGTTTTCGTAGTGTTCCGTGTATTCGTTGACCAACTGTTCCTGCCGCGTGTGCGTGTAGTCGGCGTATGCATCGGTCGCACGAATCAGCGAGGCGAGCAGCGGCCGGCAATGCTCGTCCATCTCGACGATCGCTTCGTCCCGCTTGTTGGTGAGCGCGAGATTGACGATGTTGAGGGCAACCGGGCCATAAGCCGCTTCGACCCGGTTGATTTCGGCGACGAGACTGCGCGCTTTCTCCGACGTATCGGTCGCGCTAGCGATCATGTCGTTCAGCTTTTTCAGATCGGCTTGCACGTCTTCGTGCGCGCGCGTCACGTCGGCTTTCTCTATGTCGAGGTCCTGGGGTTTGGTCACGAGCACAAGGTTACGCGCCGCGATCGCTCGGCGGTCCACGGCGGTTCGCACCTGCACCGCCATATCGGCGCGTGCGTTGATGCCGTGGATGAAGTTGGAAAACCCATCGGTCGAATCGCTCAGCGCCTTCAAGGAAAGGCCGGAAACTGCGACGACAATGAGCGACAACATGCCGAAACCGGCAATGAGTTTGGTCTTGATGGTGAGGTTGTTGAGTGCCACGATTTTTTATTCTCCAATAACGAAACGTTAAAGCGTTCGCAATGGACTCTCAGGTCCGGGCATGGGAGCGTCTATCTGGCCGCCGGTTATCGCGGCGGCCCCGCGCGGTTTACCCTTCATGCCTTCCATAAGACGTATCGCTCAAACGCAGCAAATGTCAGGCATAAATGGGCATCCCATCTATTGGTTATCGGATCGGATTCTCAAGCACTGAAGGCATAGCGGGTATTTCTCTACTAAGCTTGCACACGATGCGCGAAGAAAACATCATTTGCCGCTGACTTGAATATATTTAGGCGCGTGATGAAAACATTAGTATTACATTTTCATTTCAATTTTCTTGAACTGCCCGAGAAAGCATCAAGCAACAAAATGGCTTGAACATAGGGACGCTCCCAGCTATGATTGAGCAATCACTCATTTATTGCCGGTAGTCGAAGCAATCCGTATGGCCCGTCCGAAAAGCGAAGACAAACGTAACGCCATCCTTGCAGCTGCCGCTGAGGTCATTGCTGAGCAGGGTTTGGGCGCGCCCACCGCGCGCATCGCAAAAGTTGCGGGCGTGGCGGAAGGAACGCTGTTCACGTACTTCGACAATAAGGACGCATTGCTGAACCAGCTCTACCTGGACATCAAGGCGGAGTTGCGCGAAGTGATGATGACGACCTATCCGAAGCAAGCCAGCGTGCGCGAGCGCGCCCAGCACGTGTGGAACAAATTTGTCGACTGGGGCGTGGCGCAACCGCAAAAACGCCGGGCGATGGCGCAACTCTCCGTGTCGGAGCGCCTGACCGACTGTACGCGTGCAACCGGCATGGAGTCCTTCGCGGACATCAACACAATGATTCAGGCAAGCGTGGCGAGTGGTGCATTACGCGATCAACCGCCGGCTTTCCTGTCGGCGATCATGGCGGCGCTGGCCGAAACCACCATGGATTTCATCGCTCGCGAACCGGCCAATGCCGACCGTTATCGCAAGGCCGGCTTTGAAGCGTTCTGGCACGCGATTGCCCAGAACTAAATTTTTTGTCTAATTAATGAGTGATTGCTTGCTCATTTTAAATGGAAGGAGCGCACTATGTCGAAGGTCTGGCTGGTTACGGGAAGTGCTCGTGGGCTTGGGCGCGAAATTGTCGAAGCGGCGTTACGTGCCGGTGAGCGGGTGGTTGCTACAGCGCGCGATCCGCGCCAGTTGGCGGATCTGCTGACACGCTATGGCGAACAGGTGCGGGCGGTTGCGCTGGATGTCACGGACCCGGCGGCGGCTCGCGTGGCTGTGCAGGCTGCCGTCGATGCTTTCGGCAGGCTCGATGTGGTCGTCAACAACGCGGGTTTCGGTCACCTTGCGCCGTTCGAGCAAACCACCGAAGACGATTTCCGTGCGCAGATCGACACCAACTTCTATGGTGTGGTTAACGTCACGCGCGCGGCGCTTCCGGTGTTGCGGAAACAGCGGGCGGGTCACGTGATCCAGATCTCATCGGTGGGCGGTCGTATCGGGATCGCGGGTTTGAGCGCTTATCAGGCGGCGAAGTGGGCGGTCGGCGGGTTCACGGAGGTGATTAGCCAGGAACTCGCGCCGTTCGGCGTCCACGTCATTGCGCTCGAGCCCGGCGGCATGAAAACGGAGTGGGGTACCGAGGCGAGCGGCGCGATGCCGGAGTTGCTGCCGGACTATGTGCCGTCGGTCGGCGCCATCGCGGATATGCTGTCCCAGTACGTTGGCCATGAAGCCAGCGATCCTGCGAAAGTTGCGCAAGTGGTGCTGCAGCTCGCGTATCACACTCCGTTGCCGGCGCATCTCCTGCTGGGCAGTGATGCATTGCATTACGCCGGCGAAGGCGAGAAGGCGCGCGCTGCGAGCGCCGAGGCGTGGCAGGCGGTCAGTGCCGCCACCGATTTCTCCGCGCCAACAGCGCTGCCGGCCTTTCCGGGTGCCGTGGCGAAAGCCTGAGCACGCCCGCCGGCTATGACGGGCCGAGCGCGATCATGGAGCATGCATCATGAAGATTCTGATATTTGGCGCGACCGGCATGGTCGGGCAGGGCGTGTTGCGCGAATGCCTGCGCGCGCCGGACGTCGAGGTGATTCAGACGGTGGGCCGCACCCGCACTGGCCAGCTCGATCCGCGTCTGAACGAACTGATTCAGCCGGACCTGATGGACTATCGGACGGTGGAAGCATCGCTGAAGGGCTTCGACGCGTGCTTTTTCTGTTTAGGCGTCTCGTCGGCAGGCATGCGGGAGGCCGAGTATGCGCGCCTCACCTATGATCTGACGCTGGCCGCGGCGCAGACGCTTGCGCGTCTCAATCCGCAGATGACTTTTGTCTACGTGTCCGGTGCGGGTACCGACAGCACTGAAAAGGGCCGCAGCATGTGGGCGCGGGTCAAGGGCCGGACGGAGAATGCGCTCCAACGGCTGCCGTTCAAGGCCGTCTACCTGTTCCGCCCCGGCGTGATCGAGCCTTTGAACGGCGCCCGTTCCAAGACCCGCGGCTACCGGTTGTTCTACACGGTGGCCAAGCCGTTCCTGTCGACGTTGCGCGCGCTGTTGCCCAACTACATTCTGAGCACCGAAGACATCGGTCAGGCGATGCTGGCGGTCGTGCGCCGTGGTGCGCCCAGCGCGGTGCTCGAAGTCGCCGATATCCGCGCGCTCAGCCGCCCCGCATCCGAGCCGGAACTCGATCTGCACGCCGGCTGAGCACCCGCGGCTGGCTGTGGCGGCTACGAGCTGCAGCCAGCCGGGCGAAAATGCGCGCGGACGCTAAATATAACGCCCGTGCTTTATCTGAAGCAGGCCATCGGCGCCGCGCCGGTATCTATGCGCCGTGATGTCACGCAGTCGAAAAATTTCGTTTAATCCGCCAAAAACCTTCTTTTTCCCTCGTTCGACGCGCCCCAGCGTCTGGTAGGCTACCGGTTTTACTGGACGCGCCTTCCGGATGCGTCCAATTCCTCCACGCGCGTAGGTCCGCGCATGCTCGAATGAACCGCTCATGGTGACGCGCCGACCGAACATCGTGATTGCCATCAGTATCGTGCTGGCCAGCGCGATCCTCGCGATCGCGGTGTGGGTATTGGCAGAGATGCGTGACGATGCGCTGCGGCGCGCGCAGGATTCGGTCTTCAACGTCTCGCTGCTGGTTGAACGCGACGTGTCGCGCAATCTCGAGATCTACGATCTGTCGCTGCGGGCGGTAATCGACGGCCTGAAACAACCCGGCGTGCTGGACCTGCCGCCGGCGATCCGCCAGATGGTGCTGTTCGACGGCTCCGCCAGCGCAAAAGACATGGGGTCGATTTTCGTCCTCGACGCCGCCGGCAACATGGTCTTCGATTCGCAATCCACGCCTCCGCGTTCAGTCAATCTCGCCGAGCGCGACTATTTTCAGGTTCAGCGCGACTCTCCCAATGTCGGTCTGTATGTGAGCCATCCGTTCATACCCAAGCTGACCGGCAAGGATGTGAGTATTGCGTTGAGCCGTCGTATCTCGCGGCCGGACGGCAGTTTCGGCGGCGTGGTGGTCGGCACGATGCGACTCACTTACTTCAGGCATCTTTTTGCCGGGATGAATCTCGGCGCCGGCGGCTCGATGGCACTGATGCTGAGCGACGGCACGATGCTGATGCGCCGCCCGTACGATTCAAACATCATCGGCCGGAGCCTGGTTGGCACCTCGAACTATTCACGCTTCCTCCAGCAGCCAAGCGGAGACTTCTTCGGCACGGCGGCGATCGACGGCGTCGAGCGCTGGTACGCGTTCCGCCATATCGATATGTATCCGCTGATTCTCGACGTAGCGCTCTCCACGCGCGATATCTATGTAGAGTGGCGCCATCGCGCGTGGATGATTGGCACGCTGATCGCGGCGCTCGACGTGGTGATCATTGCGCTCGCTGTCCTGTTCTCGCAGCAATTGCGGCAGCGCCGCGCAGCCGAAGAAGAGTTGCGCGTGCTCGCGCGCACCGACGGGCTGACCGGCCTCAACAATCGCCGCACGTTCGAGGAACATGCGGAAGAGGAGTGGCGCCGCGCGCAGCGCAACGGGTGGCCATTGTCGATGTTGCTAATCGATGTCGACACGTTCAAGGGCTTCAACGATCTATACGGCCATTCGGCCGGCGACGATGCGCTCATCGCCGTGGCGCGTTGCATCGGGCAAAACGTGCGGCGCCCCGGCGATACCGCGGCGCGCTACGGCGGCGAAGAATTCGCGGTGCTGCTGCCGGATACCGACGAAGCCGGAGCAGCGTCCATCGCTGAGAAAATTCGCGCCGCGGTTCAGGCGCTCGAACTTCGCCATGTCACGAGTTCGCACCACGTGCTGACCATTAGCATCGGCATTGCGTGCACTGGAAGCCATGAATTCGCGACGAGCCGCGCACTCGTCAACGCCGCGGATGAGGCGCTCTACGAGGCCAAAGACGCTGGCCGCAACCGCGTGCTTTGCTATCCGGCGGCGCGGGCGGATCGGCGGACTGCCGTGGCGTCGCCGGCGCAGTGATGAGGCCGGGCAATTTCACAGACATGCTGGTCCACGAAGCGCGTTGACGCGCTGGTGAGTGCGCCGGCCAACGAAACGTAGGGACAAAAAAAAGCCGCTCACGCCGGGGAGCGTGAGCGGAAAGTCGGAGAGTTACAACAACATCGCGTGCGTTCATGGGGGTGAACGCAACAAACAAAGTCTAAAAGTTCGGCTCATCCCTATATATCAGACAAATCCCAATTAGCGTGCCGACGTGCAAAGCACGTTGATGTAGCGATCCGGCCCCGTATGCCAGGCATTCCTTACATCATCCTGTTGCGGTTATGTCCACCATTTATCGCATCAAGTCTCTGTTACGGCCGCCGTAAAAGAGGTGGCAGCGTCGTCACTTATCTGAAAAATGGCGAGATATTCGCCATGGCGAAGCGGCGCGAGCGTCCCTGGGACTTTTGAAGGATGGTGAGATGAAGTGGTTCGACCGTATGACCGTATTCAGGAAGCTGCTGCTGGCGTTTGCCGTCGTGATCGGATTCTGTGTCGTGATCGGCGGGACCTCGCTGAAGACGCTGTCGTCGATGCATGCCATTACCGACACGATCGGCGATCAGCATATGAACGGCCTCTACTGGATGGAAGAGGCGAACCGCCACAAGATCGATTCCGATCTTGCCGCCGCGAATCTCGGCTACGCCGCGGACGACGCCGGCCGTCAAAAGTTGAAGGACAGCATCGTCGCATCGCTCAAGGAGATGCACGCCGGCTACGACCAGTATCGCGCGACCATTGCAACCAGCAAGGGTCAGGAAATGTTCGACGAAGTGTTGCGCAAGTCGGCTGTGTGGGAGGGCATCGTGCATCAGCAGATCGGTCTCGAACCGATTCCGGCCGGTGTCGACAACAATGAACTCGTGCGCCGCGCGATTGCCGCGAGCGAGGCGCTGCGCGATCGCATCACGGCATTGATCGACTATCGCCGTCAGCAAGCCAATGAAGCGCAGCAGGAAGCGAGCGCCGACTATCAGCACATGCGCATCGTCATGCTCGCGCTGGTGTTGGGCGCGATCGCGGCGGGCACGCTGCTCGCGACAGTGATTGCGCGACGCCTCGCGCGCCAGCTCGGCGGCGAGCCCGATTACGCGATGCACATCGCCAACCGCATCGCCGATGGCGACCTGAGCGTGCGTGTCGATACTCGTGCGGGCGACACCGACAGCATGCTGTTCGCGCTGCGCAATATGCGTGAGCGGCTGGCCGGTATTGTCTCGGGCATCAGCGAATCGAGCGAGTCGATCCTGATGGCCTCGGGCGAGATCGCGCAGGGCAACACCGATCTGTCGCAACGCACTGAAGAACAGGCTGCCGCGCTGCAGGAAACCGCATCGAGCATGCAGGAATTGACGTCGACGGTGAAGATGAATGCCGAGAACGCGCAGCAGGCGGGCGGTGTCGCGCATGGCGCGTCGGAAGTGGCTGCGCGTGGCAGCAGCCTGGTCGGCGATGTGGTCGAAACGATGCGCGAGCTGGCGGCCGGCTCGAAGCGCATGACCGATATCATCGCGGTGATCGAAGGGATCGCGTTCCAGACCAATATTCTTGCGCTGAACGCAGCCGTCGAAGCGGCACGGGCCGGTGAGCAGGGACGCGGCTTTGCGGTGGTGGCGGGCGAAGTGCGTTCGCTCGCGCAGCGCAGCGCGGTGTCGGCCAAGGAGATCAAGGAACTGATCGAAAGCTCGACGGCGCGCGTGGGCAGCGGCGCCGAACTGGCCGAGCGCGCCGGTCAGACGATGGCGGAAGTCACGCATGCGGTGAAGCGCGTGACCGACATCATGGGTGAGATCTCGTCGGCGTCGCAGGAGCAGAGCACCGGCATCGAAGAAGTGAACCGCGCGGTCGCGCAGATGGACGACGTGACCCAGCAAAACGCGGCGCTGGTCGAGCAGGCGGCGGCCGCGGCGGCATCGATGGCGGACCAGGCGAGGCAGTTGCAAGCAGCGGTGACGGTGTTCTCGCTGGATGCGCGGCGCGCGTAGCGCTCTCTGCGCGTTTTCGTCCGCCCTTGCCAGGCCTGGTGGCTCTCCGTACACTCGCGCGTAATTCCCAGACGGCGCAGTTTCGCTGCGCCGTCCATTAAAACGCCGACAGAGGAGAACCCCCGCCATGGCCGATTCCTATTTCCCACGCTGGCGCACCCAGCCGAACGCTGCCGAAGGCCGCATTGTCGGCACCGACGAGCGGCTGGCGTGGCCGCAGATGTTTGCAATGGGTATCCAGCACGTTGTCGCGATGTTCGGTTCCACCGTGCTTGCGCCGTTGCTGATGGGCTTCGATCCGAACCTGTGCATCTTCATGTCGGGGATCGGCACGCTGCTGTTCTTCGTGCTCGTGGGTGGGCGCGTACCGAGCTATCTCGGTTCGAGCTTCGCGTTCATCGGTCTCGTGATCGCGGTGACGGGGTATGGCGGCCACGGTCCGAACATGAATATTCCGGTGGCGTTGGGCGGGATCATTGCGTGCGGGGTGGTGTACGCGATCATTGGCCTGATTGTGTCGGCGGTCGGCACCCGCTGGATTGAAACGCTGATGCCGCCGGTCGTAACCGGGGCGATCGTCTGCGTGATCGGGCTGAATCTTGCGCCGATCGCGGTGCATGGCGTGAGCGGCAGCAACTTCGACTCGTGGATGGCGCTGGTGACGGTGCTATGCGTCGGCGCGGTCGCGGTGTTTGCACGCGGCATGCTGCAGCGTTTGCTGATTCTGGTCGGTTTGCTGATGGCGTACGTGATTTACGCGATCGTCACGAATGGCCTCGGCATGGGTAAGCCGATCGACTTCGCGATTGTGGCGAACGCCGCGTGGTTCGGCATGCCGCATTTCACGGCGCCTGTTTTCAACATGCAGGCAATGACCTTGCTCGCCCCGATCGCCGTGATTCTGGTTGCTGAAAACCTCGGGCATATCAAGGCGGTCAGCGCGATGACCGGTCAGAACCTGGACCGTTATGTCGGCCGCGCATTTCTCGGCGATGGACTGGCGACGATTGTTTCCGGTTTCGCCGGCGGCACCGGGGTGACGACATATGCCGAGAACATCGGCGTGATGGCGGTGACCAAGATTTACTCGACGCTGGTGTTTGTGATCGCCGCGGTGATTGCGCTGGTGTTGGGCTTCTCGCCGAAATTCGGCGCGGTGATTCAGACCATTCCGGGGCCGGTGCTGGGCGGTGTGTCGATCGTCGTGTTCGGCCTGATTGCCGTGACCGGCGCGCGCATCTGGGTCGTGAATAAAGTCGATTTCTCCGACAACCGGAATCTGATCGTTGCGGCGGTGACGCTCGTGCTGGGCGCGGGGGATTTTTCGTTGAAGCTCGGTGGGTTCGGACTCGGCGGAATCGGTACCGCGACCTTTGGCGCGATCATTTTGTACGCGCTCCTGAGAAGGAAGCCGGCGCAGGGGCCGGTGGCCTGATTGACCTGGGCGATGGCTTTTTCCTTTGTGATCGAGCGATCGAGCGATCAGGAGAAAGACCATCGCCGCGTCGTGACGGTGACAGCTACCGCGACCTCTATCGCTTCCGCACGGTTAGCGCTGTCTCCGATAGATCCACCTCGCGCATCAGCTTGTTCAACGTCTCGTCATTGATTGCCTGACTATTGCGCAGCGCGAGCAATGCCTTCCGCTCCGCTCGCATGGCAGCCAGCTTCATCCGGAACTCCAGCGCATCGGCACGGCGCGCCAGTTCGCGTGGCGCCTGTTCCTCTTCGAGCGTGGCGAGCCGCCGCCGATATATGTCCATGACGCGCGCGGTCACATCCGCCGCGTAGGCCGAGGCCGACTCATCGAGATCCGAGCACTCCGTATCGTGCACCTCGTCGACCGCACGAATCGCGGCTTGCGCTGCCGTCATGCGCGCCATTGCCTCTTCGGCGGCATGCGGATCTTTGCCTCGCCGCCAGCCGCGCAGCAACAAGGGCAACGCGACCACCGCCACCAGCAGCGAGAGCAGAATGACTCCCGACGCAATGAAAATCGCCAGGTCCCGCCCCGGCAGCGGCGCACCACCGGGCAACATCTCAGGCAACGACAACACACCCGCCAGCGTCACCGCGCCACGCACGCCGGCCACCGTCATCACCGTGACCGTGCGCAGACCCGGCACAGCGTTCGCCACGCCGTGCTTTGCCGCGCCGCGGCTCGCGAACCAGCGCAGCAGCCACACCCACACGAAGCGCAGCGCGTAGAGCGCCGCCGCCACCGCCGCGATGTAGCCGATCAGCCGCCCCACCTCCGCATCGCTGGTCTCGTGCGCGTCGAGCAGCGCGCGGCCAAGAATGTGCGGAAACTGCAGTCCCAACAGAATGAACACCATGCCGTTGAAGACGAATTCGATCATCGTCCACGTGCTGTTCGCGCGTACGCGCGACGACACCGACCCGGCGTTTGCAATGCTCGCGTAGTTCATCATCATGCCGGCCGAGACCGCGGCCAGAATGCCCGACCACTCGAAGCGCTCAGCGATCAGATACGCGGCGAACGGAATCAGCAGCGTCATCACCACACCGGGCGCCGGGTCGCCTTCCTCGTTGAGACTCAGAAAACGCGCCGCTACAAAGCTGAACGCCCAGCTTACCGCCGCGCCCGTCGCGAGACCGCCCACCGCGATGATCACGAAGCTGATCGACGCGTCGCGCAGCGAAAACACGCCTGTCAACGCGGCGGCAATCGCGAACTTCAACGCGACGAGGCCCGACGCGTCGTTCATCAACGCTTCGCCTTCGAGGATATGCATCAGCCGGCCAGAAATTTTGCCCTTGCCGACGATGCCGCTCAGCGCCACGGCATCGGTTGGAGACAGCACCGCGGCAAGGGCGAACGCGACCGGCAGCGAGATCGACGGCACCAGCGCATGAATGAAATAGCCGACCGCCAGCACCGTCATGAAAACCAGGCCGAGCGCGAGCATCAGAATCGAGCGGCGCGCCATGAACAATTCGCGCTTCGGGATTCTCCATCCATCCGCGAACAGCAGCGGCGGAATGAACAGCATCATGAAAATTTCCGGATCGAAGGTGACGTGCAGCCCGAGCCTCGGCCATGCGAGCAACGCGCCGATCGCGATCTGGACCAGCGGCAGCGGCAAGGCGAGCGGCAGTATCCGTATAACGACGCCGGAAGCGGCGACGGCGAGCAAAAGAATCAGTACGGTAAAGACAATATCCATGGGTCTATTTCTGGAGAGATAGCAGCGCTTCCTCTGCGATCGTCGACGATGCCGTGCATATCGGTTGTGAGGCGCGCATGAAGCACAAGGCCGAAGTTTAGCCCGACGCTGCCTCACGTCATTGCCAACCCGGCAGGTCCCGCGAGCGCGAGCAGTAAGCGTCCCGGTCAGGCAATGCACCTTAACGGTGCATCTTGCGCCCACGTGCGGCGCATCGGCTTGTCCGCCGGTGCAATCTTCCATGCAAATTTCATTCGGATGTGCGCCAGCGTGCGCATGGAGCTTGCTTAAGGAATATCGATGACGCACATTTTGAGAAATGGTGCCGAGGTTGTTCGCTTCCGCGTTCGGACCGGCCCAGCTCTCGCATGAGAGGATTGCATGACGATTGCGCAACAGGAAAGAACGGCCAGCGCGCCGCACGGCTTCAATGTCGAGGTGACGTCGGGGCTCGAACGTTTTTCGGCGCAGCATGGCGAGCTGACGTTGACCAGCGTGTTTCAACCCATTTTCAGCCTGTCGCATATGCGGGCAGTGGGCTACGAGGGATTGCTGCGCGCGCACGATGCGCTCGACCGCCCCGTGTCGCCGCTCGACGTATTCGGCGAGGCGGCGCGTCTGGGCGACGTGCTGCAAGTCGACCGGCTCGCTCAGACCCTGCATCTGGAGAATTTCAAGGTGCTCGGCGCCGAGCGCGAATGGCTGTTCCTGAACGTGCATCCCGGCGCGCTCACCGATCCGTATCTCGCCGCCGCCTTGCTGGCCAACCTCAAGCGGCTCGATCTGCCGCCACGCCGAATCGTGCTCGAAGTGCTCGAGCAACGCGCGGAAGATCTCGAACGTCTCGCCGACGCCGTGCGCCAGTTCCGCGAGCGTGGTTTCCTGATCGCACTCGACGACTTCGGCGCGGGCCATTCCAACGTCGAACGGATCTGGCAGTTGAATCCCGACATTGTGAAGCTCGACCGCATCATGCTGTCGCACGCCGCGCATCGTGCGGATATGGCGACGATCCTGCCGGGGCTGGTGGCGCTGCTGCACGAAGCGGGCAAGCTCGTGCTGATCGAAGGCGTCGAAACCGAACATGAAGCACAGATGGCGCTCGCCTGCGATGCAGACTTCGTGCAAGGGTTTTTCTTCGGCCGGCCGAATCCAGGGGCCGCCGACGCCGCGCACGCCGCGACCTGCATCAGCGAAGTCACCGACCGCTATCGCGATCAGGCCGAAGCGCGCGAGCGCCGCAATGCGAGCCGTCTCACGCCGTACCTGCGAGCGTTCGAGCGCGCTGCGGAGCGGCTCGCCGCCGGCGAACCGCTCGAGGAAGTGTGCTGGAATTTCCTCGCGCTCGACCATGCCGCACGCTGTTTTCTGCTTGATGCGAAGGGCAAACAGGCGGGCCGCAACGTCGTGCTGCGCGCCGATCGCGCGGCGCATGAGACGCGCTTTTTGCCGCTTGCCGATGCGCAGGGGGCGAACTGGCTGCGTCGTCCGTATTTCCGCGCGGCGATCAACGCGCCGGAACGCGTGCACGTGACGCGTCCGTATCTGTCGATCAACGAGGCGTTGCCGTGCGTGACGCTGTCGATGGCGACACGCGTCGGCGAGCAGACGTGTGTGCTGTGCGGCGATATCGATTGGGTCGAAGAATAAGCGGTTCGGAGGCGTCGCTCGGGAAGGTGAGTTGCGGTCACGGTCGTGGCGAGTCGCGGCTTGGGTCGGTTAGACCAGAGCGTGAGTGGCGACAGCGGTGGCTCAGATTGAAAGGGTGAGCGGCGGTCTTCATGGTCCGGATTCGGAGGGCGTGCGGCGGTTCTGCGATCATGTCGCTTTCAACGACACACAGCCGCGCTTATGTCAGTCCTACTCGAAGTCATTGCCACGACCGTCGCCGACGCCCGGCTTGCCGCGCAGGCGGGGGCGAATCGCCTCGAACTTGTCACCGCGATGGGCGAGGGCGGTTTGACGCCGAGCCTTGGGTTGATCGAAAAGGTGGTGGCCGCAGTGAATAGTTCTGCGGCCAACGCGTCGGCCGGCGTCCCGGCGGCCGGCATACCCGTCAACGTGATCGTGCGGCCGCATAGCCGCTCGTTCGTGTACGACGCCGACGACTACGCCGTGATGCTCCGCGACGTGCGTGCCGCCAAGGCGGCGGGTGCGAACGGCGTGGTGATCGGCATGCTGACGGCGGACGGCGAGATCGACCGCGAAGGCCTCGCGCGCGCAATCGATGCGGCCGATGGCCTGGCCATCACCTTTCATCGAGCGTTCGACGAAACGCGTGATCTGCAAAAAGCGCTCGACGTGCTGCTCGGTTTCGATGCCGTGACGAATGTGCTGACCTCGGGCGGAAAACCTTCGGTACTGCAGGCCAGGTCGATCGTGCGTGACCTGGTGCGGCAAGCATCCGGTTCACATTGCACGGTCCTGGCAGGGGCGGGTTTGACCGTTGATGCGGTCGCCGGATTCGTGAGCGAGACGCAAGTTCAAGCGGTTCACTTCGGTTCGGGCGTGCGCGTTGGCGGCAACGGTCTCGCGCCGGTCGATGCGGCAAAAGTCGCACAGGTGCGAGCGCTGCTGGACGCAAAACATGGCTGAGTCATCGGGAAGATAACCCGCGCTATTGGACGCGCTGTGCGTAGCAAAACGAGCAGACAGAAAATCAACGCGAGCAGCGGCAACCCGACCCAAGGCAACGCGTAACAAATCCATCAGGCAAAAAAATGCCGCTTCAAGTTGAACTTCGAAGCGGCATTTCTCATTCACTAGCGGAAAAACTACTTCGCGACGACCACGGGAATTCCGCGCAACTGCCCGGCACCCTTCACCTCTTCCAGCGACTTCTTCACCGACACGCTCGTCGCCGCTTCGATCTGCAAGCGCGTAGCGAGATCGCGCTCGCCGCGCTTCACGCCCGCCAGATTCGCCAGCTTCACGTGACCATAACCGCGTACACGTGCATGCAGATCCGCCAGCTTCGCGACGTCTTCCAGATTGCTCACGTCGAGTTTCGAGAACGCGCGCTGCAAGGTGGTTTCGTAGTCGCCGGCGAGTTCGCGCTCCATCTTGCGTTCGAGCGTGCGGCCGAACGGATCGAGCATCGTGCCACGCAGGCTGCTGAATTTCGCCATCACGCCGAGCACCGGCCACATCCATTGGCCGAAGGTCTTCTTGGTCGGATTGACGCCCGGTTGAGGACGCGTGAGCGTCGGCGGCGCGAGGTTGAACTTGATGCCGAAGTCCTTGCCCGCGACACCTTCGAATTGCGCTTCCAGTGCTTCACGGAAGGCCGCGTCCGTATGCAGACGCGCAACTTCGTATTCGTCCTTCACCGCGAGCAGACGATAGAACGTCGTCGCCACGGCGCGCGTGATGCGTTCGCTCTTTGCGTCGGCCGCGGTTTCGGCACGGCGCGCGGCATCGACCAGCGCACGATAACGCTTCACATAGCTCGCGCCACCGTAGGTTTGTAGACGGCTCTCGCGATGCGCGATCAGTTCGTCGAGCGTATCGACGCGCACCGCCTGCTTCGCGAGATGCCGTGCTTGCCACAGCGATTCCAGCGCAGCGGGGTCTTCCGCAGCAACACGTCCGATCGAAAACGCCAGTTGATTCATCTGCACCGCAACGTTGTTCAATTCGATCGCGCGCATCATCGCGGCGAACGACACCGGCACGAGACCGAGTTGCCAGGCATAACCGAGCATCAAAATGTTCGCGCCGATGGTGTCGCCGAGAAAACGTGTAGCGAGCGCCTGGGCGTCGCACGTCGACATACGGTCTTCACCTGCCGCGTGACGCATCTTGTCGATCAACGCATCGGCATGCAGCGTCGCGTCCGGGTTCTGCACGAAGGTCGCGTTCGGAATGGCATGCGTGTTCACGACGATGCGCGTGCGGCCATGACGTACCGTTTGCAAGGCATCGGCGCTCGCGCCCACCACCATGTCGCAGGCGAGCAGCACGTCGGCCTGTTGCGTGTCGATTCGCACTTGATTGAGCCACTCGTCGCGCGCGGCGAAGCGCACGAACGACAGTACCGAGCCGCCCTTTTGCGCGAAGCCCATGAAATCGAGCACCGACGCGCTCTTGCCCTCCAGATGCGCGGCCATGCTGATCAATGCGCCGACCGTCACGACGCCGGTGCCACCAACGCCCGTCACCAGAATGTCGTACGGCGCGGCATCGAGATGCGTCGCGGGAATCGGCAACGCGTCGACGCGTGCGGCGAGCGCGGCCGGATCGAATGCGGCGCCCGCCGCTTTCTTCAGCTTGCCGCCTTCCACCGTGACGAAGCTCGGGCAAAAACCGTTCACGCAGGAGTAGTCTTTATTGCACGAAGATTGATCGATGCGGCGCTTGCGCCCCAACGCCGTCTCAACCGGCTCGACCGACAGACAGTTCGATTGCACGCCGCAATCGCCGCAGCCTTCGCAGACTTCCTCGTTGATGAACAGACGCTTGTCCGGATCGGGAAACTCGCCTTTTTTCCTGCGACGCCGTTTTTCCGCGGCACAGGTCTGGTCATAAATCAGCACGGTCACGCCGTCGGTATCGCGAAGCTCGCGCTGCACCGTGTCCATTTCGCTGCGGTGATGGAACGTCGTGCCTTTCGGGAAAAGATCGTGGTGGCCGTCGTATTTTTCCGGCTCGTCGCTGACCACCACGAAGCGCGATACGCCTTCGGCTTCCACCTGACGCGCGATCTGCGGCACCGAGATGCTGCCGTCGACCGGTTGGCCACCCGTCATCGCGACGGCGTCGTTATAGAGAATCTTGTACGTGATCGTGGCTTTCGCGGCCACGGCCTGGCGGATCGCGAGAATGCCCGAGTGAAAGTAGGTCCCGTCGCCGAGATTCTGGAACACGTGGCGCGTTTTCGTGAACATCGAGTGCGAAGCCCAATCGACGCCTTCACCGCCCATCTGGATCAGCCCCGTGGTGTCGCGTTCCATCCACGACGCCATGAAGTGGCAGCCGATCCCCGCATGCGCGATCGACCCTTCAGGCACTTTGGTCGACGTGTTGTGCGGGCAGCCCGAGCAGAAATACGGCGTACGCTTCACGCTATCCGCCGCATTCGAGAGGATTTGCGGCGCCACCAGATCGACCACACGTTCGCGGCGGTCCAGCGCCGGCTTGTGCTTCGCGAGCCAGTTCGCGAACACCGGCAGAATGCGCGAAGGCCGCAATTCACCGAGCGACGACAGCAGCAACGTGCCGTCTTCGGCGTTCTTGCCGACCACGATCGGCCGCGTGCCTTGCGTGCGGTTGTACAGATAGTCTTTGATCTGCTGCTCGATGACCGGGCCTTTTTCCTCGATCACCAGCACTTCGGACAAGCCGGAGACGAAGGCGTCGATGCGCGTCATTTCCAGCGGGAACGACAAGCCGACCTTGTAGATCCGCACGCCGGCCGCTTCCAGATCGGCCACCGTCAGATCGAGCCGGCGCAGCGTTTCCATCAAGTCCAGATGGGCCTTGCCGCACGTGACGATCCCGACGTTCGCATGCGGACTCGGCGCAATCCATTTATCGATGCTGTTGGTGCGCGCGAAATGACGAACCGCGTCGAGCTTCGCGTGCATCCGCGATTCGATCGTCAGGCTCGGCAGATCGGGCCAGCGATTGTGCAGGCCGCCCGCCGGTGCCTCGAAACCTTGGGGCATCGCCCATTCGGTTTGCAGCGCATCGAGGTCCACCGTCGAACCGGATTCGACCGTTTCCGAGATCGCCTTATAACCGACCCATGCGCCCGAGAAACGCGACAGCGCCCAGCCGTACAGGCCGAACTCGAGCATGTCGGCGATGTTCGACGGATTCACTACCGGCATGTGCCAGGCCATCAGCGCGAAATCGCTCTGATGTGGCATCGACGACGACACGCAGCCGTGGTCGTCGCCCGCCACCACCAGCACGCCACCGTGCGGCGACGAGCCGTACGCGTTGCCGTGCTTCAGCGCGTCGCCCGCGCGATCCACGCCGGGGCCTTTGCCGTACCACATCGCGAATACGCCTTCGACGGTGCGTTCCGGGTCCGATTCCACCCGCTGCGTGCCGAGCACGGCGGTGCCGCCGAGTTCTTCGTTGATCGCCGGCAAAAAGCGAATATCACTCGCCGTGAGCAGTTTCTTCGCTTTCCACAATTGCTGGTCGACCATGCCGAGCGGCGAGCCGCGATAGCCGCTGATGAAGCCGGCGGTGTTCATGCCGTGCGCACGGTCCACCGCGCGCTGCATCAACGCAAGGCGCACCAGCGCCTGCGTGCCGGTCAGGAAGATTCGGCCGCGCGTGGCGGTGAGGTTATCGGACAGCTTGTAGTCGGCGAGAGCGGGCGTGCCGTCGATGGGCAGGCGAGCGGTCATGGGTGAGTCTCCATTTTTTTGCATCCGCGCGCCGTGGGGTGGGGGCCACAAAAGGCGACGCGGCGAAAGAGACTCTATTTTTTAGCGCCAATTGGAGTGAATTTTTTCTACTTGGTGAGGCGTTCAACGAAACAGCGCGACGGGTCGCGCGTTTTAATGAAGTTTTGAGATGGATCTGCCACGCGGCGAGCGGATTCGGGTAAGCCCTGGTGCGTGACCCGAGGTGAAATCAGCCTTGGCGTGAGACCCGCCGACCGTTTTGCCGCAGGTGGGTGAATACGGTTCGACGCGGGTGATCTACGGTTTGGTTTTCAGTCCAGACGGTCAACGCCGCGCCTCTCTGCGCTACGGCGTGGATGCCTTCGCCACAGACGCCGCAATCGGCGTCGAGTCGAGCGGCACGACCTCGTCGAAATGCGAATAGTCGATGAGACTCACGCCGTTTTCCTCGCGCATGATGTCGACGTATTTGTGCTGCCAGCGGATCTGCTCGCAACGCCACATGTGACGCGCCTGCATGGTCTGCGAGGTCGACTCGTCGACCCCTTCGAGCGTCAGCCAAAGCGAGGCGTCACGGTCTTTGAGCGTTTCCGCCGTTTCGCCAAATAGCGGACTGCTTTCGTCGATGACGTGCATCAGGCTCCAGCCCAGCTTGAACACGGGATGTTGGTCGCGCACCAGCGTCAGATCGTAGAGCTTGCGCAGCGTATAGCCTTCGACGGTGGTCTCGAGCCGCATGATGCGCAGCTTCGCACGCGCTTCGGCGATCACGTTCTGACGTGCGTTGGCCGCGCGCACCACCAGCGTCATGCGGCCCTCGAGGGGCCGCACGATCGCGTAGCGGGCAAACATGATCTTGGCGTGCGGGCGCGAGAAGCGCGCGAAGATCAGCCCCGTCGCCAATGCGATGCCGGACATGCCGACAAAAATTTCGAGCGTCGCGATCCAGTGCGCGTAGACGGTTTGCGGATGCATGTCGCCGTAGCCGACGGTGGCGAGCGTTTCGACACTGAAGAAAAACGCGCCGCCGAAACCGGCCGGATACTGATTCGCAATCGGCGCCTTGCCGAGCATGTAGAGCGATGCGAACACGGTGTTGAGCAGCAGGAACAAAACACCGAGCGTCGCGAAGAACATCGGCCACCGCATCATCAGTGCGCGGTGATAGAGATCCTGCCAGAAGGGCATGGGCAGACCGTGGGCGATGACCACGCGGTCGTCCAGACGCATTTCGCGGCTACCGCGCGGGCGGCGTTTTCGCGCTCGTGCCTCGGCTTCGGCTTCGGTGTCGCCGATGGCAGGAAAGCGGTCTGACTGTTCGGTAGCCATCGCGTGCTCGTGAAGGTGAAAACGCGCAAAGCGTAGCACGCCGCCTTGCGTGCTAAAGGTGATCTTCGGCGTGCCGCAGAGGCGTTGAAGGTGATGCCGCGACGATGCGAGCGCGGTGCTTTGGGCGAGCCTGCGGGTGGCACTTCAGGTGCGCGTATTCGAGATTTTGCGATTGCGCTCGCCTCGCGCACACCGTCGATAAACGCGACTGCCAGGGGCTACGGAAAGGCCCGTGGTTTCGGGATGCCGGCCCCGTGTTCGATATCGTCGACGGCTTGCTGATGCGCTGCCGCGACGGCTTCGTCCGCATAGCCGTTGTCACCGCCCACGGTGGTCCACGACTTGACGGCTTTCTCGCGATGCCGGATTTCGTATTCCGCGTCCCAGCGTGCGCCGTTGAGTTCGAGAGGGCGGACGTGAATCGAGTACACGCCGTAGAGGAAGAGCTGTTCAGCCATGTTCGCCTCCAGCCGGTTGATTCAGAGTGGCGCAGTGCGATGGGCGCGGCGCCGGGTTGCCTAGAGTTCGATCTCCCCGAGGATGCGGTGGGCGAGCGCTTTGGCTTCCTCGAGGGCTTCCTCGGGCGTGGACGAGGTGGCTTCGACCTCGTAGACCGTGGTTTCCTGGTCGGTGTCTGCTTCGCCGTCGTCGCGAGAAAGGGTCACCAGGCCTTGCCACGTGTCGCTTTGTACTTCTCTTGTCGAAGCAGTGGCCGTGTAGATGCCTTTGGTGTAGGTGATGTCATCCATGGCGACGCTCCTGGTTCCAAAGGGTTGGGTTTTTTCATCCTAGCACGATGATCGAGCTTCGGTTTTTCGCCTGTGCGGCGCGCGATGGCGGCAACCGATGTCTACAACCTGCCTGCAACGATACGCGCCGCACAAGGCAAAAAAACTACAGCAGCGCCACAACCTCATCCAGAGAAGGGGCATGCGCGCCGGCATGGCGGCAAGCCGCGGCGCCGGCGGCCAGAGAGAAGGCCAGATGTTCCGGCCATGCCCGTTGCGGTGCGGTCATCAAGCTGAACAGCAGACCGCCGATAGACGCATCTCCCGCGCCAACCGTATCGACCACTTCGACCCGTGGCGGCCGAGCCTCGACAACCACGGCGCCGTCGATCAGCATGGACGTCTCTGGCCCCCGCGTGACCAGCACGGTGGCAACTGGGTTCATCGCCCGCAACTGGGCGAGCGCGCCGGCTTCGTCGTCCGTCTTGAACAGCATGCGCAAATCTTCGTCCGACACCTTGATCAGATCGGCCAGCGCGGCCATCTTCCGCAACGTGGGCTCGTAGCCGTGCTCCATCAGGTTCCGGTAATTCGGATCGAAACTGATTTTCACGCCGCGCGCGCGCAACTCGGCGGCCAACGCGGCAAGCGTGTCGCCAAGCGGCTGACGCACCAGGCTGATGCAACCAAAATGCGCCCACTTTACCTGTTCGATCCAGCCGGCCGGCAAGCGCGCCGGGTCGAACGCCAGATCGGCGCCGTTTTCACCCATGAAAAAGTAGGCCGGCGGATGGGTCTGATGAACGATCGCCAGCAAAGGTGGACGCTCCACGCGCTGCATGAAGCGCATGTCGAGCCCGGCGGCAATGCTCGCGTTCCACAGTTCGTCGGAGAAATTATCGACGCCCAGCGACCCGGCACACGCCGTCGGCAAACCGAGCCGCGCCACGCAGCGCGCGACGTTCCAGCCGGCGCCGCCAGGACGCGAGAGCCATTGCGAGGCGCCGGTCCGCACGAGATCGGTGAGGATGTCGCCGGCCGAGACGAAGAAGGGGAATTCGGTGTTCGCGTTCAAGTTGCTCATTTTGCTTACTCCGCGGATTCGGATGCAGCGGCCGCGCCGTCAGGCAGCGCGTGCGCCAGCACCTCATAGCACGCGCCCATCGTGTGATAGTCGGTCTTGCCGGCGGGACTCTTTTCGTCGCTGTACTTGCGGTTGTCGCATGTGAGAATGCGGTACCACGCGCCATACTTGTGATCGACGAAATGCGCCCAGCTGTAGCGCCAGATCTCGTCGTACCAGTCCCAGAAGCGTTCGTTGCCGGTGCGCTTGCCGAGCAGCGCCGCAGTGGCGAACGTCTCCGCCTGAACCCAGAAATACTTGTCGTGGTCGCACACGGTGCCATCCGGGCCGAAGCCGTAGTACAGGCCGCCGTGATCTTCGTCCCAGGCGTGTGTCATCGCGGCGTCGAATAGCTCGATTGCGCGCGGCAGCAGCCACGGCAACGGACGATAGCGTTCGAGAATCAGCAGCAGCTTGGCCCACTCGGTTTGGTGCCCGGGCTGGAAACCCCACGGACGGAAGATGTTCGAGCTGTCTTCCTCGTTGTAATGCCAGTCGACCGACCAGTCCGCGTGAAAGTGTTCCCACACGAGGCCCTGCGAGAGCTTCGCCTGACGCAGCGTGATGTTGGATGCCACCCGTTCCGCACGATCGAGATAGACCAGGTGTCCGGTCGCCTCGTGTGCGGCCAGCAGCGCCTCGGTGGTGTGCATGTTCGCGTTCTGGCCGCGGTACGAGCTGACTCGCCAGTCGGGCGTGGCTTCATCGGCATAGAGGCCGGCGGCGGCGTCCCAGAAGCGATGTTCCATCAACTCGAAGGTCGCGCCGATCATCGGTTTGGCTTCCTCGATGCCGGCCATCGCCGCATGCGAATAAGCGAGCAGCACGAACGCGAGGCCGTAGCAGTGACGCGTTGCGTCGAGCGTGTGCTTGCGGCCGTCGCGCCACTCGAGCTCCCAGTCGTAGCCTTCGTGCTCGGCGTCCCAATGCGCCTCGCGCAGGAAGCGTAAGCCGTGGCGCGCGTATTCGAGATGCTGCGGGTCGCCGAACTGGCGATACGCCATGGCGTAGTTGAAGACGTAGCGGCACGTGCTCACCAGATGCCGCGTGGTCTTGTCGTAGACCGAGCCGTCGTCGCGGAAGAAGTGGAAGAAGCCGCCGCTCGGATCGAGCACGTTCGGCGCGTAAAAGCGCAGTGTGTCCTGCACATGAGCGAGCAGGAAGTCGCGGCTGCGGAAGCTGTCGACGGGCGGCGCGGCGATGGCGCCGTTCGCGGGGTGAAGCGGGTCGGATTGCGTCATGGCGTTTTTACCAAAGTACTGGCACGGGCAATGAGATGGACGGGCAAGCGGACTTCGAGTTCAGCGGGGGCATCTTCAAGCAGCAACTCGACGCCGCGCCGGCCGAGCGCCTCCTTGTCGACCGAAATGGTCGATAAGGGCGGCGTGGCGTGAGCTGCGGCGGGAATGTCGTCGAAGCCGATGATCGCGATGTCCTCGGGCACGCGGATGCCGCGCGCGAGGCACGCGCGCAGCGCGGCGAGCGCGGCGGCGTCGTTATAGGCGAACACGGCGTCAGGTCGCGGGCCGGGTGCGTCGAGCAATTGGTGCATCGCGCGCGCGGCGCCGCTGTCGGGATCGAGGCCGGCGTCGATCGTGACTTCCTGCGAGGGGTCGAACAGCAAGCCCGCTTCGAAAAACGCGCGCCGGTAACCGAGCGCGCGCTGGGCGATGCTGAAGTGCGCAAGCGAGCCGCCGATGAACGCGACGCGCTTGCGTTGCTGCTCGAACAGGTGCCGCATGGCGAGCGTGGCGCCCGTGGCGTTGTCGAGATTCACCGAGCGCAAGCCGGGCGCCCACAGGTCGATCAGTACGAGCGGGCGTTGCATCGCCACCAGGGTGGTCAGCGTTTCCGGCTCCACGAAACCGGCAATCGCCACCGCATCAGGTGCATGCAGGCGCATCTGCTGGATCACGTCTTCGGTCGGACCGGCGGTCAGTACGGAGGGGACGATACCGCGTTCACGGCACGCGTCTTCCACGCCGTGCAGCACGTGCGAGAAGAACGGGCTGACGGCGAAGTTGTTGTGCTGACGGTGCAGCAGAAAGGTGAGGCGGCGGATGCGCGGGCGCAGTTGAGCGGCGTCATAGCCGAGCTGCCGCGCCGCTTCGACCACGCGTTCGCGGGTGGCCTCGGAAAGGCCGGGCTGATTCTTCAGAGCGCGTGAGACGGTGCCGATCGACACGCTGGCCGCGCGGGCGACGTCGCGGATGGTTGTGGCCATCGAATGATGGCGGCCGCAAGCATGGCGGCCGCACGGTGTTTGGGTTCGGCCGATTGTATAGTAAAACGTGGCTAAAACAGTCTACGGAGGGAGCGATATGTACCCGGAGATACCCGTAGGCATTGCCGCTGGCCTGATTTATGTTGTTTAGTAAAAACTGATAAACAAGGTGCTGGTGCTGCCCTCGGCACGCTTGCATCTCAATCGAAAGACATAACCGCCACGTCCGCCTGTCCACGTAGCAGCGCCACGCTCTCATCCGCATCGATCAGCACGAAGCCGCTCGTCTCGTGCTTCGCGCGCCGTTTCGCCAGCGCCGCGACGGATGCAATTTCCTCACTGCTGTAAAAGGACGGGCCGCCGTCCGACTCGACGCGCACGCAGCCGATCGCCATCGTCACGAAGCCGAAGAAGGTCGGATTGCCGCGCCGGTCTTCACCGTGAATGCCGCCGGCCAGCCGGTCGGCGGGCGCGTAGAAGCGCTGCGCGCCTTCGTTGAACAGGTGAATCGCGCGCAATACGCGGTCCTGCCAGTCCTCGCTCTGGAACAGGATCAGGAAGTCGTCGCCGCCGACGTGGCCCAGGAAATCTCGGGTCGGGTCGCAGACGTCGGCGAGCACGGCGGCCGCGAATTTCAGCACTTCGTCGCCCTGCCAGTAGCCGTACTGGTCGTTGAAGGGCTTGAAGTGGTTCAGATCGACGTAGCACGCGTAAAAGCCGGCGTCGTTGCCCAACAGGCGGGCAATGTGCGAGCTGATCGGGATGTTGCCCGGCAGGAAAGTCAGCGGGTTCGCGTAGCGTGCGGCTTCGATGCGCACTTCGGTCACCGCGCGCACCAGTTTCTCGCCGGTGCCGAGGCCGGCGTATTTGCCGTCGCTGTCGGTGATGACGAAGCCGTCGGCGAGATAACGCTGGTCGTCGCTCGCGAGGAGCTTGGCCATCTGTTCGACGGTCATCGACTGCTCGATGATCACCGGCGACGCGTTTGCAAATTGCAGGCAAGGCCGCTTGCCGAACAGTTCGCGGTGGTAAGGCAGCGCGTAGCGGTCCATGAAGCTGCGGCGGTTGATGAGCGCAACCGGCTCGTCGTGTTCGACCACCGCCACCGCGTGCAGATCGGGCAGGCGGTTGAACAGTTCGAGCACGTCGTTGTTGGTCGCGTGGCGCGGCAGCGCGGGCGCATGCACCATCATTTTCGCCGACGCCATGCCGCCGGACGGCGACGCGCTGCTCCCCGTGCGGGTGGTCTCCGGGAACACGGCGATGTGGCCGGCGCGCAGTGCGTCGCGGGCGTCGTCGGTAACGCTGCTGGCCGGCTGGGCATGCGGCCGGCCGAAGAAAAACCCCTGCCCGCAGCCGATCCCCATGTCGCGCACCACGATCAGATCCGCTTCGTCTTCGATGCCTTCGGCGACCAGCCGCGCGCCGCTTGCATTGGCGAAGTGCTGCATCGCGCGCACGGCCTCGAATTTGAGCGAATCGCTGGAAATGCCATGGATGAAGAAGCGGTCGATCTTCACGACGTCCGGCTGCAGCCGCACCCAGAGATTCATGCTGGCGTTCGCGGTGCCGTAATCGTCGAGCGCGAACTGCGCGCCGGCCGTGCGCAGCGCCGAAATCACCGGCAGGAAGCTGGCGATGTCCAGAATCGCGCTTTGCTCGGTCAGTTCGATCACGATCCGCCGCGGATCGACGCCGTGATGGCGGAGCAGCGCGAGCGTGTCCTCGTGCGCTTCGGCTAGCTGACGGATCGCGCCCGCGCTGAAGTTGAGAAACAGCTTGCCGTCGAAATCGAGCCTCGCGAACGCGGCGATGCAGGTGCGCGCGGCGGCCTGTTCGAGTTCGAGCGCACAACCCTCGGCGAGCGCCTGCGAAAACAGGGCGAACGGCGCTTCGAGCGGTGTGCCGGCCGGGCCGCGGATCAGACCTTCGTAGCCTAGGATCGCGGCGTCGTCGAAATCGACGATTGGCTGGAATACGGCGGACAAGTCACGCCGGGCGATCAACTCCTCGATACGCGGCGTAGCGGATCGGGAGGGCGAACGAGGTTGCATGGCAGTTAGGCGTAGCGATCGACCTATGACTTATCGACCCATCCTGCATGAAATTAAGTGAACTTTTAGTGAAGCGTTGCACTGCGATGGTGCGTCGCGGTTCCGGGCACGATGAGGGCGGTGTTGCCGCGGCCAGGAGTTTGCCTATGCCATCCGGCTGAGGCGACAGCAAGCGCGTTTGAGCGTGAAATAACAAAAAAGCCGCACGAGGCGGCTTTCTTCAAATGACGCTCAGGGAGGGCGCTTATGAATGTCCTGTTTGCATTGCGCGCGTACTCAACGGCGCGCGACAGCGGCGGCGGGCCGCTCGCGCGAAGCCGCGCGGGTTTCGCCGCTGGTGTCGCGAGCCCCCCAGCGCTGCGCGAGCGCGGCGCACACCATCAGCTGGATCTGGTGGAACAGCATCAGCGGCAAGACCACGGCGCCCACCGCATGCGAGGCGAAAATCACCTTGGCCATCGGCACGCCGGCGGCGAGGCTTTTCTTCGAGCCGCAGAAGATGATCGTGATCTGGTCGGCGCGGTTGAAGCCGAGCCGCTTGCTGACCAGGATCGTCACGGCCAGCGCGAGCGCGAGCAGTACCACGCTGATCAACAGCAGGCCGCCGAGCGCGGACAGCGGGATCTGGTGCCACAGGCCCTCATCCACGGCCTCGCTGAACGCGCCGTACACCACCAGCAGGATCGACCCCTGGTCGACGAACTTCAGCACGCCGCGATTGCGCTCGATCCACTTGCCGATCAGCGGGCGCAGCAACTGCCCGGCCACGAACGGCACCAGCAGTTGCAGAACGATGTTGCCTACCGTATGCCACGGCGAGGCGCCGCCGCTCGCAGCCTGATTGGTGACGACGAGGCTGACGAGTGCGGGGGTGATGAAGATCCCCAGCAGGCTCGAGGCCGACGCGCTGCATACGGCGGCCGGCACGTTGCCTTTGGCAATGGACGTGAACGCAATCGACGATTGAACCGTCGACGGCAGCGTGCAGAGGAAGAGGACCCCCGCGTAGAGCGCCGGCGTGACAAGTGGCGAAAGGAGCGGCTTCAGCGCGAGGCCGAGCAGCGGAAACAGCGCGAACGTGCTGAGCAGCACTACCACATGCAAACGCCAATGCGTCGCACCCGCAACGATCGCTTCGCGTGAGAGCTTGGCGCCGTGCAGGAAAAACAGCAGGCCGACCGCGATGTTCGTCACCCAGTTGAACCCGACGGCGGCCTGTCCATGAACCGGCAGGAAGCTGGCAAGGATCACGGTGCCCACGAGGCACAAGGTGAAATTGTCGGGAAGCAGTTTCGGGCGAGCCATGGCGAAATCTCGATTCGGTGATGCGGAAAGCAGGGCGCGCATGTGCCCGCTTCAGGCTATGGGAAACGGCTATTGTTGTTGAAAATCGATTAAATATGCAAATTCATTTGCCGAATCGATTAATGAGCATCGCGCATCAAATCACTCTCGCAGCGACTGTTGCGATGCCCACGCTCAATTCCAGTATTGGCGAGCGTCTCTGTTTGGTCCACTGCCGTTTTGACAATTCGGCGAAAAATTCCAGTGGAAATTCATCATACGCAAGTACCCTGGCCGATCCCGCCAGAGCCGCTCAGCCAAGCTGTTTCAGGGCTTTCGCGCAAGGACTCTGTCGCGGAAAAACGTCGCAGTAACAAGGTGTTACAACAGCCGTCGAGGCCTAACACTTTTTGGCTCGACACCCTTTGCCGGTACCCATAAATTACTGCTCAAAGGCCATCGGGATGCCCCGCGCCGCGACAGATACGCAGCGCTCGTGCCGGTCCCAGAACAAGTCCATCGCAGCTCGAACGGTGGACTTCAGGCAGGTCTTCGGGCGTGTGAGTCATTGGGTGGACGGGTTGTCGAGAACGAAGCACTGGGCGTTTGGCGCGGTTATCGCTGCGCTGTGCTCGTTCGCCTATGCAAAAGTGCCGGGCATGCCGCACGGCGGCGGAGGCGGCGGTTATTCGCATGCCGCCGGGAGCCACGCAATGCGTGGCGATGCGCGCAACAGCGGCTATTACTACGGCGCAGCCAATTCAAGACCGGCTCGCAATACGATGACCGACAGCAACGCGCGCTTGCCGCATGGCGGCGCGAACTTCGCTACAGGCAGCTACGTCAATGGCTTTGGCGGTTACAACCAAGGCATGCGTCGGGCTCCCGGATCGGGCGGATATCCTAACGATAGCCGCGGCGGCATGCAGTACGCCGGCGCTATTACCCCAGTCAGCGCTGAATCGCGAGCGGTACCACGGCCGCCGCCCAACGCGCCGGTTCGCACAGGTTCGATTCGCGCGGATGTTGCCCGCTACAACGAAGAGCGCGGCGCCTCGCGTGCCATGCAGCGCCAGGGGGACGACCCGCGTCAGCAGGAAGGGTCGCCGTACCGTAACTAACGGCAGCGCGGGAGTCTCGCTGCCGCCCAATGCGGTCTAACACCGCTCCTCGTCTTTCCGCCCGCCTCACCGAATTCCCCTTCACCGAATTTCCCTCCCACGCCTCGCCGAATTCCTCCCAGGCTTCGCCGAATCCGCTTCGCCGGTTCTTAAACCGGTTTACCGTGGCATTCCGCTTTGCAACCCGCCAGAAAACCCCCTGTCAATGTGACGTTTCGACGCCACACTTTTTTGAAAACATTCGGCAGCAAATCGCTTCCCGTCGTCAAATTTGATCGTTTTCGCCGCGGCGCGTCATCCGCATGTCATCTGAACCGTTATCACCCAGTCGGGTGCAATGTCAGTAACGCTTTGCGCCGAACGGCGACGTCCGCGGCGATGCAGTGACGACGTATAGGGACGCCGCTTTATCAGGCCGATAAGTGACAAAACTAATCAGATCGCTATACCCGCAATAACCCACGATATTTTTGTCCATAAAAATGGTCCGCAAAGATGGTCCCGCCCAGATTGGCTCGATGATCGAACGGACAACAACAATCATTCGCGCGAGCTCCCCCTTTCGCACAGCCACACCCTTTTGACAAAGACAGGAGAACCCATGAAAACAAGCATCAGCAGTGCGCTGAAGACCACCCTCAAGGTAACCGCGTGTGCCGCCCTGCTGGCCAGTGCATCGTCTGCTTTTGCGCAATCGAGCGTGCAACTCTACGGTCAGGTCGACGAATGGGTGGGTGCGCAGAAATTCCCGGGCGGCAAGACGGCGGTCCAGGTGTCCGGTGGCGGTATGTCGACGTCGTACTGGGGCTTGAAGGGGGCTGAGGATCTGGGTAACGGCTACAAGGCGATCTTCGCGCTGGAAGGCTTCTTCCTCGCGCAGAACGGCCAGTACGGCCGCTTCACGGGCGACACGATGTTCTCGCGTAACGCCTATGTCGGTATCGAATCGCCGTACGGTACGGTGACGGCGGGCCGTTTGACCACGCCGCTGTTCGTGTCGACGATTCTGTTCAACCCGTTCATCGACTCGTACGTGTTCTCGCCGATGGTGGCCCACGTGTACCTCGGCCTCGGCACGTTCCCGACCTACACGACCGATCAGGGTGTGACCGGCGACTCGGGCTGGAGCAACGCGGTGTCGTACTCGTCGCCGAACTTCAATGGCCTGTCCGCGACGGCGATGTACGCGCTGGGTAATACGGCGGGCGAGAACGGCGCGAAGAAGTGGAGCGGCCAGGTGCTGTATTTCCACGGCCCGTTCGCGGCGACCGCGGTGTACCAGTACGTGAACTTCAACAGCGTGCCGGGCGACCTCGGCAGCTTCGATACGTCGGGCGTGCCGGGTCTGAAGAGCCAGAGCGTGGCGCAAGCCGGCGTCTCGTACGACCTGAAGTTCGTGAAGTTCTATGGCCAGTACATGTACACGTATAACCAGCAGACCATTTCGAGCTGGCACGTGAATACGGGGCAGGGCGGCGTGTCGGTACCGGCCGGCCCGGGCACGGTGATGGCGTCGTACGCCTATTCGCGCGACGGTGGCGGCCTCAATCAGACCCGTCAGACGGCTGCGGTTGGCTATGACTATCCGCTGTCCAAGCGCACGGATATCTACGCGGCTTACATGTACGACAAGATCACCAGCCAGTCGAGCGGCAACACGTACGGCGTCGGCCTGCGCGCGAAGTTCTAAGCGTCGTCGGGAGGCAAGGCGGCAGGCGCCTGCGAGCGGCTGCCGCGTACTGCCAACCGTCCGTGCCCAGCCGGGCAACATCTGCAAAGCCCACCTTCTTCGGAAGGTGGGCTTTGCCGCTTCTGGCGTCCTTTTTGCGCCTGCATTCCCGATTTGCCGACCAGTTTTTGATAAACCCGGCAGAATGGCGTCGATTGATTCCTGAAGCGAGCGATTGAGATGGATACCCTCGTCAGCATGAAAGTGTTCCGCCATGTGGTCGAAGTCGGCAGTTTTGTCGGCGCGGCTGAACGGATGGAGATGTCGGCGGCCATGGCGAGCAAGCATGTGATGCACCTCGAACAGCAGCTCGGCGCGCGTTTGCTGAACCGCACCACGCGCCGTGTCGCGCCGACCGAGGCGGGCCGCGAATACTACGAGCGTTTGAGCCAGGTGCTCACCGAACTCGAAGAAGCCGAGCAGGTGGTCGGCGCGGCGAGTGTCGTGCCGCAAGGGCGCCTGCGGGTGTCGTCACTGTCGGCATTCGGTTTGAGCCACGTGATGGCCGCGGTGGCCGACTACGCCGCGCAGTATCCGCAGGTCACCGTCGACATGACTCTGTCCGACCGCGTGGTCGAACTGATCGACGAAGGCTTCGACGTCGCGATCCGGGCTTCGCCGAGCGGGCTGAAGTCGTCCTCGCTGATCGCGCGGCAGATTGCGACCGCCCATCTGGTGCTATGCGCGTCGCCGGCTTATCTGCGCCGGCATGGCACGCCGAAGACCGTCGCCGATCTGGCGCGCCACAACTATCTGCAATATGCAGGCGTGTCCGCCCTCGAAATTGCGCCCGCGACCGGCGATGGCTCGCCACGCGTGCGTCTGTCCGGCAATCTGATCGTCAACCACCTGGAGGCGCAGCGCGTGATCGTGCTGCAAGGGGCGGGCATCGCGATGCTCGGCACCGAGGTGATCGGCGAGGATCTGGCCGCGGGGCGTCTTGTGCCGCTGCTGGTAGACGACGTGCCGCCGCGCGAGTTGCCGATCCATGTGGTCTATGCGAGCCGTCGGCATCTGTCGGCGAAGGTGCGCTCGTTTGTCGACTTCCTGGCCGAGCGGTTCGCGAACGAATCGCTGTGGCCTTCGCTCGAACAGATCAAGGCGCTCGCGGTGCGGTAGGCAAGCCGGGAAGCGTGGCTGAATCGGGTGGTCGGATGGCCCGACAGACGGTTTGGCTAGCTCAGGTGAGCGGGCGGCCCGACAGACGGTTTGGCTAGCTCAGGTGAGCGGGCGGCCCGACGGACGGTGTGGTGGGTTCAGGTGGTCGGGCGGCTTGACAGACGGTGTGGCGGGCTCAGGTGGTCGGGCGGCTTGACGGACGGTGTGGCGGGCTCAGGTGGTCGGGCGGCTTGACGGACGGTGTGGCGGGTTCAGGTGGTCGGGCGGCCCGACAGATGGTGTGGCCGGCTTGGGTCACCAACCAACCCGCCAAGCGGGCACGGCCGGGCCCGCCGCACCACCAACGCGTCCAGTTTCACAGCCAGGCCGGTCGAGGCCGCTCGTGGCCGTTTAGCTATACTGGTTGCCAGCACCCATACGCGTAACGATCTGGGGGAGACATGACCGATCTGTCCACGCCGCAGCGCGCCGGTGGCCACAAGCTGCCCGCGGGCCGGCGCCTGCGTTTCGTCACTGCTGCCGCCTTGTTCGACGGTCACGATGCGTCGATCAACATCATGCGGCGCATCCTGCAAGCGAGCGGCGTCGAGGTGATCCACCTCGGCCACAACCGCTCCGTCGACGAGGTGGCCACCGCCGCGCTGCACGAAGACGCTGACGGCGTCGCCGTGTCCAGCTATCAGGGCGGCCATAACGAATACTTCCGCTATCTGGTCGACCTGCTGCGCGCGCGTGGCGGCGAGCGCATCAAGGTATTCGGCGGCGGCGGAGGCGTGATCGTCCCTGAAGAAATTGCCGAACTCGAACGGTACGGCGTCGAGAAGATCTATTCGCCGCATGACGGCCAGCGACTCGGCCTGCAAGGCATGATCGACGACATGATTACGCGCTGCGCCGAAGTGGCGCGTGCCGCTGCCGCCGTGCGGGAGAGCCCGGTTGGCGGGTGGGTGGCCGACCTGTCGGCGTGTGGGCTGCCGCGTTTCGAGCCGCGCGCAGCGTTGCACGTCGAGACGCGTGGTGGTGATCACGCCAACGAGTGTGATCTTTCCGGCGAGACGCGGCAGGCCGGTGGGGCTCGCTACGCTAGCAAGCTCACCGGGACTGCCAACACCGCCAACACCGCCGAACAACCAGACCCTGCCGCCTTCACCTTCCGCCGCCTTGCGCAACTAGTCAGCGCATACGAAGCGGGCCGCGTCCAATCGGCCGAGCAGGAAATACTATCGGTCCTCGCGGAGGCGGCGGACATCCCCGTTCTCGGCATCACAGGCACCGGCGGCGCGGGCAAGTCCTCGCTCACTGACGAACTGGTCCGCCGGTTTCGCCTCGACTATGGCGACGCCCTCACCATCGCCGTGCTGGCCATCGATCCGTCGCGCCGCAAATCCGGCGGCGCGCTGCTCGGCGACCGCATCCGCATGAACGCAATCGGCGATTGGGGCGGCGGCGCGCGCGTGTATATGCGCTCGATGGCGACGCGTGACGCATCGAGCGAAATCACGACTTCGTTGGAAGACGTGCTGACGCTGTGCAAGGCCGCGGGCTTCGATCTGATCATCGTCGAGACGTCTGGAATCGGGCAGGGCGACGCGGCGATCGTGCCGCTCGTCGACGAATCGCTCTACGTGATGACGCCGGAATTCGGCGCGGCAAGTCAGCTGGAAAAGATCGACATGCTCGACTTCGCCAGCTTCGTCGCGATCAATAAGTTCGACCGTAAAGGTGCACCGGACGCACTGCGCGATGTTGCCAAGCAGGTGCAGCGCAATCGTGGCGATTTCGCGAAGGCGCCAGACGCAATGCCGGTGTTCGGCACGATCGCTTCGCGCTTTAACGACGACGGCGTGACCGCGTTGTATCAGCATGTCGCGGCAGCGCTGCGCACGCACGGCCTGCGTTCAGGCGGCGGGCGTTTGCCGGTGCTCGACAACCTGCGTTTTTCGAGCGGCCGCAACGCCATCGTGCCGCCTGCGCGCGTTCGCTATCTGGCGGATGTCGCGCAGACCGTTCATGCGTACCGCGAGCGTGCTGATGCGCAAGCACGGGTGGCGCGTGAGCGCTGGCAACTTATAGAAGCGCGTCGCATGCTCGGCGAAGCTGATGCCGGCACCGGCACCGGCACCGGCACCGGCACCGGCACCGGCACCGGCACCGGCACCGGCACAGGCACAGGCACAGGCACAGGCACAGGCACAGGCACGCCCTTCGGCGTTGCCCCGTCTGCAGGCTCAGCCTCAAATGTCGCGGCAAACTCCGCAAACATGCCTCAAACCCAACTCGAAACGCTCATCGCCCAACGCACCGCAGCCCTCGGCGAACGCGAACGCCAACTGCTCGACATCTGGCCGCAAACCGTGCTCGCCTATTCCGGCGACGAACACATCGTTCGCATACGCGATCGCGAAATTCGCACTGCGCTCACCGTCACGACGCTATCCGGATCCAGGGTGAGCAAAGTCGCACTGCCGAAATTCGTCGACCATGGCGAAATCCTGCGCTGGTTGATGCTCGACAATCTCCCGGGCTACTTTCCGTTCACCGCCGGCGTGTTTCCGTTCCGCCGCGAAAACGAAGACCCGACCCGGATGTTCGCGGGCGAAGGCGATCCGTTCCGCACCAACCGCCGCTTCAAATTGCTCTCCGAAGGCATGCCGGCCAAACGTCTTTCGACAGCCTTCGATTCGGTCACGCTCTACGGCGAAGAGCCGGACGAGCGCCCCGACATCTACGGCAAGGTAGGCAACTCGGGCGTCTCCGTCGCCACACTCGACGACATGAAAACGCTCTACGACGGCTTCGATCTGTGCGCGCCGGAAACGTCGGTATCGATGACGATCAACGGCCCGGCGCCGACGATTCTCGCGATGTTCTTCAACGTCGCGATCGACCAGCAGATCGCACGTCTAAACGAAAAACTCCAGCAGGAAGGACGCAAACCCACCGCCGACGAGCTCGCCACCGCTCGCCGCACGGCGCTGGAAAACGTGCGCGGCACCGTACAGGCCGACATCCTGAAGGAAGACCAAGGCCAGAACACATGCATCTTTGCGACCGAGTTCAGCCTGAAAGTCATGGGCGATATTCAGGCGTACTTTGTCGATCACGGTGTGCGCAATTTCTATTCGGTGTCGATCTCCGGCTATCATATTGCCGAGGCGGGCGCGAACCCGATCTCGCAGTTGGCCTATACGCTCGCGAACGGTTTTACCTATGTCGAGGCCTATCTCGCGCGCGGCATGTCGATCGACGACTTTGCGCCAAATCTGTCGTTCTTCTTTTCCAACGGCATGGACCCAGAGTACACAGTGCTCGGCCGTGTCGCGCGACGCATCTGGGCCATTGCAATGCGCGAACGCTACGGCGCGAACGAACGCAGCCAGAAGCTCAAGTACCACGTGCAAACCTCGGGCCGCAGCCTGCATGCGCAGGAAATCGACTTCAACGATATCCGCACCACGCTGCAAGCGCTGATCGCGATCTACGACAACTGCAATTCGCTGCACACCAATGCATTCGACGAAGCGATCACCACGCCCACCGAGGATTCGGTGCGCCGCGCGGTGGCGATCCAGCTGATCATCAACCGCGAATGGGGGCTGGCGAAGAATCAGAATCCGAATCAGGGCAGCTTCGTGATCGAGGAGCTGACCGATCTGGTGGAAGAAGCGGTACTGGCGGAATTCGATCGGCTCACTGAGCGGGGCGGCGTGCTGGGCGCAATGGAGACGGGCTATCAGCGTGGGCGGATTCAGGACGAGTCGATGTTGTACGAGCATCGCAAGCACGACGGCTCATATCCGATTGTCGGTGTGAACACGTTTTTGAGCGCGCATCCGCACGAAGCGCCGCAACCGATCGCGCTGGCCCGTTCCACCGACGAAGAAAAACAGAGCCAGTTGAAGCGTCTGCGCGATTTTCAGGCGCGGCACCGTGACGACGCACACGCGGCGCTCGAGCGCCTGAAGCGCGCGGTGATCGATGATGAAAACGTGTTCGCGGTGCTGATGGACGTCGTGCGCGTCTGCTCGCTTGGGCAAATCACGCACGCGTTGTTTGAAGTAGGCGGGCAGTACCGCCGCAATATGTGAAGTTTGGGCGTGATACGAGGCCTACTGAAGAGGCCGCGTATCACGCCCAGTGTGAATGGCGGACATGCTGCGACTCTCGAACCCGAACCCGAACCCGAACCCGAACCCGAACCGCAACAGAACGTTTTAGCCAGACACCTACCGCGCGATTCCCAGCCGCGCTTTTGCGTCGTTATATTCCGCCGTCAAACGCTGAACCAGTTCGCCGACGCTCGGCACATCGTCCATCAGGCCCACGCCCTGGCCTGCGCCCCAGATGTCTTTCCACGCCTTCGCCTTGTCGCTGCCGAAGTTCATCGCGGTCTTGTCCGATTCCGGCAGCGCGTCCGGATCGAGCCCAGCGTTCACGATGCTTTCGCGGATGTAGTTGCCGTGCACGCCGGTGAACAGGTTCGTGTAGATGATGTCCGACGCCGTGGAATTGACGATTGCCTGCTTGTAGCTGTCGACCGCGTGCGCTTCCTGGGTCGCGATGAAACGCGTGCCCATGTAGGCGAGGTCCGCGCCCATGGCCTGCGCGGCGAGAATCGAGCCGCCATTGGCGATCGAGCCGGACAGCACGATCGGGCCGTCGAACATGCGCCGCACTTCGCCGACCAGCGCGAACGGCGAAGTCGTGCCCGCATGGCCGCCGGCACCCGACGCTACCAGGATCAGCCCATCGACGCCCGCTTCCAGGGCCTTCTGCGCATGCCGCAGGTTGATCACGTCGTGCAGCACGATGCCGCCATAGCTATGCACCGCGTCGACGATCTCGCGCGCCGGTGCGCGCAGGCTGGTGATGAAAATCGGCACCTTGTGTTCGACGCATACCCGCACGTCGTGCTCAAGCCGCGTATTCGACTGATGGACGATCTGGTTGACGGCGATCGGTCCGATGATCGCGTCGGGATTGGCCGCCTTGTGTTCGGCGAGTTGCGCCTGAATCTGCGTGAGCCATTCGTCGAGCAGTTCGGCCGGGCGAGCATTCAGCGCGGGGAACGAGCCGACGATGCCGGCCTTACATTGAGCCAACACGAGTTCGGGATAGCTGACGATGAACATCGGCGAAGCGACGACGGGCAGCGCGAGTTTTTGCAGGACGGCGGGTAGGGCCATGGTGCGAGTCTCCTGATAAGCGGACCGGTGCGGAGTAGAGCGCCCGGCGATTGTGAGTTTAGCGGCACATGGGCTGGGGTGCGCCGAGGCTGACCGGCATTGTGCCGCCGCCGCCGCGATCTCACCCCGCATCTGCCAGAGTCACCCAAAAATTTAAGAACGGTCGTTCGATTATAGGCGAAGCTGCTGCGTCATGCCGGTTTAGAACAGTTGGAAGGAGTGTTCAGGTTCTATGCTTGCGTGGGCTATCCCACCCCGCATCGACACATTGCGCTCCTACAATGCGTTGACACCCAAACGATAAGAGACCCGCTATGGCCTTCGAGGATTTCACGCCCTTTCGTGTCGCCGTGGGCGACGTCGATATATTCGGAGTGAAGGGCGGGGCAGGGCCACCCCTTCTGTTGCTGCATGGCCATCCGCAGTCGCATCTGATCTGGCAGCGGTGCGCCGCGCAATTGGCTGAGCACTTCACCGTCATCGCGACCGACCTGCGCGGCTACGGCGCCTCGGGCAAACCGCCGAGCGATGCCAACCACACACCGTATTCCAAACGCGCGATGGCGGCCGACCAGGTCGCTGTGATGCGCCACTTCGGCTTCGAACGATTCCTCGTGTGCGCACATGATCGCGGCGCCCGCGTTGCGCACCGGATGGCGCTCGATCATCCCGACGCCGTCGAGCGCCTGATGCTGCTCGATATCGCGCCGACGCTCGCAATGTACGAAGCCACCGACCGTGCCTTCGCGACGCATTACTTTCACTGGTTCTTCCTGATCCAGCCGGAGCCGCTGCCGGAGACGCTGATCGGCGCGAACCCGGCCGCGTATGTCGATGCGGTGATGGGCAGCCGTCACGCGGGTCTCGCGCCGTTCGCGCCCGATGCACTTGACGCCTATCGCCGCGCGCTGGCGCAACCCGGCGCCGTGCATGCAATGTGCGAGGACTACCGGGCGTCGGCGGGCATCGACCTCGAGCATGACCGTGCCGACATCGAGCGCGGCCACAAGATCGGCTGTCCGTTGCGTGTGCTGTGGGGCGACAAGGGCGTGATCGAGAAATGCTTCGACGCGCTGGCGGAATGGCGTCACGTCGCACGGGACGTGAGCGGGCGTTCATTGCCGTGCGGGCATTACATTCCCGAAGAGGCGTCGGACGAACTGGTCGCGGAGATGCTGTCGTTCTTCGAGGCGGTCGAGCAGTAAGCCACTTTATCCTTGCGCAATGCGGCCGCCGGCTTGCGCATGCGTGACACGGCGGCCGTTTCGTTCACCGACGACGCGGCCATCGTTTCGCTTGAACGCCAGCGCACAGCGACGCGGTCACGCGCGTTCCGCTCAACCTAGCGGCGGCAAGCGGCGCGCGACCGGCGTCGACTTGACGATGGCGGTGCTAGTCTCCGCGCGCTCGGTCACCTTCGACAGAATCTCGTCGAGCTGTTCGATTGAATGCAGATACAGACGGCAGATGAAGCAGTCGTCGCCCGTCACCTTGTCGCATTCGACAAATTCCGGAATCCGTCGGATCACGTCTTCAACCAGATGCAATTGTCCGGGCAAGGGCTTCACGCGCACGATGGCCTGCAGCGTGAAGCCGAGCGCGCGCGGATCGATCTGCACGGTGAAGCGTTCGATCACGCCTTGCGCTTCGAGCCTGCGAACGCGCTCCGCCGTACTCGGCGCCGAAAGGCCGACCAGGCGGGCCAGTTCGCTGACCGGCTGGCGCGCGTCCAACGCTAGCGCGGCGAGCAGCGCGCGATCGGTTTCATCGAGTGTGGCAGGTGCAGCGGGAGCAAGGCGTTTGGTCATGATGGCCTTCGATTATTAGGTTCCTTCGCAGGAAGACTTAAGTTTAGCCCTGTATTCCGGCAATCGGATTAATTACACTGCTTCTCATGCAGGAATCAATTCGAGGATCGGATCATGGCGTCAAATGAGATTCGCCGCGGCGCGGCGGAAATGACCATGGCCATGCTGATGTCCGGCACCATCGGCTGGCTGGTGGTGTCGTCGCAGCAGAGCCCGTTCAATGTGGTGTTCTTTCGCTGCATCTTCGGCGGCGCGACGCTGGCGCTTGTGTGCGCCGTGCTCGGCCTCTTCAGGCGCAAGCTCTTTTCGTGGAAGATGCTCGGCCTCGCGCTGCTCGGCGGCGCGGCCATCGTCATCAACTGGGTGTTGCTGTTCGCGGCCTATTCGCGCGCCTCGATCTCGATGGCAACCGCCGTCTACAACACGCAGCCTTTCATGTTGGTCGCGCTCGGCGCGCTGGTGTTTCGCGAGCGCGTCAGCGCGTCGACGGTGGCCTGGCTGGTGGTTGCGTTTATCGGCCTCGTGTTCGTGGTGAAGGTCGAACCGGCAGTGTTGGCGGTGCCGGGCCAGTATCTGGTCGGGGTCGCTTATGCCGTGGGCGCGGCGGCGATGTATGCGGTCTCGTCGATCATCACGAAGCGCCTGAAGGGGACACCGCCCCATTTGATCGCGCTGATCCAGGTGTCGCTTGGCGTCGTGATGCTGGCGCCGTTCGTGCGCTTCGATGCGCTGCCGGCCAGCGGCGTACAGTGGCTTGAATTGATCGTGCTCGGGATCGTCAATACGGGGCTCATGTACGTGCTGCTCTACGGCGCGATCCAGAAGCTGCCGACCTCCATGACCGGCGCGTTGTCGTTCATCTATCCGGTGGTGGCGATTATCGTCGATCGGGTTGCATTCGGGCAGACACTCGCGTGGATTCAGGTGCTCGGCGCCGTGCTGATTCTGCTCGCGGCCGCCGGCGTGAATCTCGGGTGGCGGATCGTGCCGCAGAAACGCCTGTCCTCGACCTGACGGAAAGGTTGAGGCGCCGATGAATCAACCGGAAATAGTACGGATTCCGGAGCAATCGGCGCGCTGCCTTGTTCGTATAGACAGACCCATGGCGTCCAGCGCGTGAGACTACGAAGCTTCGTAACGCGTCGTCTGTATGCGGGTTTAAAAGACGGTGTCAAGCTTCTGTAGGGAAATCACTGATGCGGTCAAAAAACTGGCACGCGTATCATGCATACCGACGCTGATCACGTCCGACAGAATTTCCGCCGCTCGCCTTGATGGTCGAGCGGCTTTCTTTTTGTGGCGACGGTTTTGGTGTTTTGCTTCCCGCTTCCCGCTTAGCATCCGCCACCCGCCACCCGCCACCCGCCACCCGCCACCCGCCACCCGCCACCCGCCACCCGCCACCCGCCACCCGCCATTAGCGGCCCGGCCGCCAGACTCCCTACGCGTCAAGCCTGGCGCGCGACGATGCGCTCGCCATCGATCTCCAACGGCCCGTTTTTGGCCGCCAGTTCCTCGACGATCGCGCGCACCAATGTGGGCCATTCGCCACGCGGCTTGAGCATGGTGGCGGCGGCGCGCATCGCGGCGGCATCGTCAAGCATGCGCAATAAGGTCTCGAAGCGCATCGCGCGGACGTCGAGCAGCTTGAACACGATCAATACCTTCAACGCATTCTTCGCATTACGCGCCGGATCGGCCCGCAGCCACGCGACGCGCGAAAACGCCCGTTCCAGCGCCTGCTCGACGTTCGTGAAGGGCGCGCCATGGCCGGGAATGACGAGCCGCACGTCGAGCTTCGCAATGGCTTCGAGCACCGCCTGTTCTTCGGCGAAGCCGCTTTCACCTTCCAGCTCGGGAAAGATCACGCCAAAGCCGTTTTCCCACAGCGCGTCCGCGCTGATCAGGATGCGTTCGTCCGGGCAATACAGGATCAGCGAATGCGGATCGTGGCCAGGCGCGCCGAGTACTTGCCAATCGGGTGCGCCGAGCCGCAGTTGCGCGCCGGGTGCGATCGTCTCGGTGAAGGTGAAGCGCTCGCAGGTCTGACCGGTGGCGCGAAACGTCAGACGGCTTTCATCCCACTCGCGCACCGCGTCGGCTTCGGATGCGGGAATCGCGGTGCGGCACGGCCACGTCGACTGCAACAGCGCGTTGCCGCCGCAGTGATCCGAATGCAAATGCGTGTTGACGATCAGATCGAGCGGTCGCGCGCCGAGGGCTTGCTGCACGAGCGCGACAGTCTGCGCGGCGTGCGTTGCGTAGCCGGTATCGACGAGTGCGGCACACGTGTCGTCGACCAGCAGCACGTTGTTCGACGATAGCCAGCCGCGTTCGAAGACCCGGACCGATGCCGGTAGCTTGATCATGATGCCTTTGTGTCCGCGGTTGCGTCCGCCGTCGCAGCGGGTTTCGGCATCACCAGGATTGTCGACGTGCCGGTCAACATGGTGTCGCCGCGCTGATTCACCACGGTCCCTTCGAGATGCGTCAGATCGCCGTTCAGACTCGGCTTCCAGAAGGCATCGCGCACCCGCCACGTGATCGTCAGCGTATCGGTCGCGTGGACCGCTTTCTTCAGCTTGATGTCGAATTCGAGGCCGAGCGGCTGAGCGTACGTCGAAAAGTAGGTTGCCAGCAGCGCCATGAAATGCGCGGTCGGTTGCGTGCCGGACGCGATCAGGCCGCCGAAGCGGCTTTGCGCGGCGTATGCGTCGTCGTGATGCAAGGGGTTTAAATCGTTGACGAGCGTGGCGAACGATTTCACCGATTCCGCCGATAGCGCGAGCGTCGAACTGAACGTCTCGCCGATCGTCACGATGCGCGGCGCGGCGTTCATCGCGGCACCTTTGCCTGCTTCGCCATGAACGCCGCGTGGCGTTCCTCGATCGCGTCCCAGACGGCGCGTTTGGCGTCGTCGTCGAACGCGGACCAGTTAGCGATTTCGTCGATCGTGCGCAAACAGCCTTCGCACCAACCGGTCGACGCATCCATCCTGCACACGCTGATGCACGGTGACGGCACGGCAGCCTCGTCGTCTTCGTTATCGATGGCCGCTGTCATCGTTTCACGCCGTCTCGCGCAGCGCCACGTCGAGCGTCGGCGCACCTGTCAACGCAATCAGTTCCTGCGCCGTCAGATTGAACACCGCATGCGGATGACCTGCGGCGGCCCACAGGCTGTCGAGTTCCAGCAGATCGGCATCGATCAGCGTGACGGGTTCGGTGGCGTGGCCAATCGGGCAGACACCGCCGATCGCATAACCTGTTTTCTCGCGGACGAATTTCGCGTCCGCACGGCCGATTTCACCGACTTGCGCCGCGACCTTCTTTTCGTCGACGCGATTCGCGCCGCTCGCCACGACCAGCACCGGCGCATCGTCTTCACGGCGGCGAAACAGGATCGACTTGGCGATCTGTGCAACGGAGCAGCCGAGGCCGGCTGCGGCTTCGGCGGATGTCTTGCCGGTTTCCGGCAGCATCACGATCCGGCCGGCGTGGCCGCGTTCGCGCAACAACAGGGCGACGCGGCGTGCTGAGTCGGGCAATGCGGCGAGATCGTCGGAATCGGGGGAAGTGTGATCCGTCATCGTTTCAGGTCCTGAATGATTGGCCGAAATGTGCTGCGAAATGAGTGGCCAGATTTATCGTCAGATGCATGGCGAGCGTCAAACACAGCTGGCCTGTTCGCTGCGCGCTTTGGCAAGCAACGCTTTGCCGGCGCGCGAGACGTTGGGCCGGCCGATCGACGTCGAAATGAAATCACCGATCGCGACGACTTGCGCGAGGTCGATGCCGGTCTCGATGCCGAGGCCGTTCATCAGATACAGCACGTCTTCGGTTGCGACGTTGCCGGTTGCGCCCTTCGCATAGGGGCAGCCGCCGAGCCCCGCCACCGACGCGTGATAGATCTCGATGCCTTCCTGCAACGCCGCGTAGATATTCGCGAGCGCCTGGCCGTAGGTGTCGTGGAAATGACCCGACAGACGTTCGCGCGGAAACACCTGGGTGACTGCCTCGAACACTTCGCGCGTGCGCTTCGGCGTGCCGACACCGATCGTATCCGCGATATCGATTTCGTCGCAGCCGAGCGCCGCAAAACGTTCGACCACATCGACCACGGACGCCACCGGCACTTCGCCTTGATACGGACAGCCGAGCGCACACGACACGCTGCCGCGGATTCGCAGGCCGTGATCCTTCGCCGCTTGTGCGACGGGCGCGAATCGGTCGATGCTCTCCGCGATGCTGCAATTGATGTTCTTCTGCGAGAACGCTTCGCTGGCGGCGCCGAAGATCACGATCTCATCCGCGCGCGCGGCGAGTGCGCCTTCGAAACCGCGCAGATTCGGCGTCAGCACCGAGTAGATCGTGCCGGCGCGGCGCTCGATACCGGCCATCACGTCGGCGCCGTCGGCCATTTGCGGCACCCATTTCGGCGACACGAACGACGCGGCTTCGACATTGCGAAAGCCCGCCGCCGACAAGCGGTTGATCAACTCGATCTTGATCGCGGTGGGGACGAATTCTTTCTCGTTCTGCAGTCCGTCACGCGGACCGACTTCGACGATTTTGACGTGTTGCGGCAAAGCCATGATCTGTCTCCTGTGTCGACCGGAGTTAGCGCTTTAGCGCTTACTCCGGTCCCATGCAACGCGGTCGACCAGAGTTAGCGCTTTAGCGCTTACTCTGGTCCCATGCAACGCAGTCGACCGGAGTTAGCGCTTTAGCGCTTACTCTGGTCCCATGCAATGAACCCGCCCCTGGCGGCGTTCCTTCAATTTGACCCATTAGTGAGAAAAACCCATGCTCGACATTTTCGCTCAATACCCACGCTCGATATCGACCACGCCGCTCACCGTTTCACCGCGTATCAGCGCCGCCATTTTCCGTGCGACCTGCGCGACGCTCTCTTCGCGTAACGTGAGCGCGGATATGTGCGGCGTGATCGTGATGCGTGGCTCCCGCCAGAACAGATGATCGGGCGGCAACGGTTCTTCGCGGAACACGTCCAGCGTCGCGGCGGCGAGCTGTCCGCTTGCGAGCGCTTCAAGCAGATCCGGTTCGACCAGATGCCCGCCGCGTGCGACGTTGATCAGATAGGCGCCCCTCGCGAGCCGGGAAAAAGTGCGCCGGTTCAGCACGTCGCCCGTATCCGGCGTATGCGGCAGCAGATTCACCAGCACTTTCACGCCGTCGAGAAACGCGTCGAACTGCGCGGCGCCCGCGTAGGTCGTGATGCCGTCGACCTGCCGGGCACTGCGGCTATACCCGCGCACCGGCATGCCGAACGCCGCGACTGCCTGCGCCACGTGCGTACCGAGTACGCCGAGACCGAGCACGCCGACCGTAAAGGTCTCGCGTGGATGCGGGTCAAGCACTTGCCAGCGGCGCTCGCTTTGCAGCGCCTGGTATTCGTCGAAACGGCGCAGATAGCGCAGCACCGCATGCGTCACATACTCGGCCATCTGGTGCGCCATGCCGGTGTCTTCGAGCCTGATCAACTGGGCACTGCGCGGCAGCGTGCCGGGCTGCTCGTGTTCGAGCCCGAGAATCGCGTCGACGCCTGCGCCGAGATTGAAGATCGCGCGCAGATCGTTGCGGCCGGCCAGCATCTCTCGCGGCGGGCGCCAGACCACCGCGAAATCGGCCGGTTCGCTATCGCCCGTCTGCCATTCGCGCAGTTCGGCTTCCGGCAGCGCGCGGGCGAAGTCGTGAAGCCACGCGGCGGCGTCGGCGTGCGGCATGTAGAAGAGGATTTTCATACGGTCCGGAAGGCGCGTGCGTGGTCGAGCCGGATGGCGGGAAAGGCCCGAAAGTACGGCTGTAACGCCCGCGGTGCTTCAGACGACGCTTGCTGCATGAGCCTCCCCCTTTTCTGGATAGGCTTCATTCTACTTTTTCGACGCGGATCGCGCGCGTTTGCGCACGGGCGTACGGTTTTGGCCTGACGCCCGGACTCGGCCAGATGCCCGGCGTGGCCTCGCGTCGAGCCACGGCAACGGCCGGGAGCGGCAGGGCGAAGTGACAGGGCCGCGCATTTGCCCCATAAACAAAGCACAAAAACTTGGTTCGCCCTTGCGGCGCCCGGCGGGACAATCATTTCCCGGATTCCGGCAGCGAGGGACTACATGCTTTCATGCACCAAATCGACGTGGCCGCCGCGGCTCGTCACCGTTCCCGGCCTGCACGGCAGCGAGGGCGCGCACTGGCAAACATGGCTCGAACGACAATTCGCGCGCTCGCTGCGCGTCGAACAGGCCGACTGGGATGCCCCGGACGTCGCCGTCTGGGCGAAGTCACTGCGCGACCTGCTCGCGCGTGAACGCGGACCGTTCGTGCTGGCCGCGCACAGCTTCGGTTGCCTCGCGACAGCGCATGCGTTGCAGCAGGCCTCGTATGCGAACGATGTGGTCGGCGTGCTGTTCGTCGCGCCTGCGAGCCCGGACAAATTCGCCTTCGCCGGACCATTCGACGCGCGGCGTCTCGGCGTGCCGTCGATTCTGATCGGCAGCGAAACCGACCCATGGATGCCGCTCGCCGGTTCGCGCGATCTCGCGCGGCGTTTCGGCAGCGCGTTCGTCAATCTCGGCGACGCGGGTCACATCAACACCGCGGCGGGATTCGGGCCGTGGCCGCGTGCGAAGTACTTCGTCGATACGCTGGTGCATTGCGCGGCGCCGCTGCGCTTTCGCGAGGAGACGTTCGAGGTCGCGCAGCACGCGTTCGTTTGAGTGTTGCAAGTGAACCAGTAAGCAATCCGTTAGAATCCCGCTTCCTGCTGCACGTTTGTGCGGCCACAGGTTTTTATCATCGATAGGCGGGGGCAAGATGGCAGGCAAGACGGGGACATCACGCTGGCTGGCAGCCGGCATGACGGCAATGACGCTCGCGCTCGGCGGCGTCTCGACGGCGCACGCGGACGTGTCGCTACTCAACGTGTCGTACGACGTGACACGCGAGTTGTACAAGGACATCAACGCCGGCTTCATCACGGCATGCAAGCAGAAGAGCGGTGAGACCGTGTCGATTCGCCAGTCGCATGGCGCATCGAGCGCGCAGGCGCTGTCGGTATTACAAGGCCTGCAGGCTGACGTCGTGACGATGAACCAGCCGAACGACATCGATCTGCTCGCCGAAAAGGGCCAACTGGTGCCCGCCAACTGGCGTGCCCGTCTGCCGGACGACAGCGCCCCGTACACCACGACGATGGTGTTCCTCGTGCGCAAGGGCAACCCGAAGCACATCAAGGACTGGGACGATCTCGCCAAGCCCGGCGTGCAAGTGGTGATCGCGAATCCGAAGACCTCGGGTAACGGCCGCTATGCGTATATGGCCGCGTGGGGCTATCGCAAGCAACACGGCGGCACCGATGCACAGGCGCTCGACTTCGAAAAGGCGATCTTCAAGAATGTGCCAGTGCTCGACACGGGCGGCCGCGGCGCGACCACCACCTTCACGCAACGCGGTATTGGCGACGTGCTGGTGACGTTCGAAAACGAAGTGTCGCTGATCGACACGGGTGTGGGCGCGGGCGATTTCGAAGCGGTGTATCCGTCGGTGAGCCTGCTGGCTGCGCCGCCGGTGTCGATCGTCGACAAGGTGGTCGACAAGCGCGGCACGCGCAAGGAAGCGCAGGCGTACCTCGACTACCTGTGGTCGCCGGCGGCGCAGGAAATCATTGCGCAACACCACCTGCGTCCGCGTGACAAGAACGTGCTCGCGAAGCATGCGGCCGAGTTCAAGCCGATCAAGACCTTCACTGTCGAAGAAATGTTCGGTAGCTGGCAGAAAGCGCAGCAGACCCATTTCTCGGACGGCGGAACGTTCGATCAGATCATTGTGGATAAGAAGTAAATCTCTGCGTCAGACGTAAAAAGGCCGCCTCGTTTCTGAACGGCACCCCCAAATAAGTTGGACATCCGTCCGACGATTCAGGGTGCCGCTCATTTCCGAGGTGGCCTTTTTTATGCGTGTGTGATGATGCCCGATCACACACGCCTGGTTCGCATAGCGCTTTAGTTCGGCGCAGCGTGCTTATCGCAGCCATGCTCGCAACCGCTCTGGTCCAGCGGCATCTGCTGTGCCGCTTCCGCCCGAATGCTAAGACGCTCGAGCAACTTGCGGTCCGCTTCGGCTTGCGGGTTGCTGGTGGTCAGCAACTGGTCGCCGTAGAAAATCGAGTTCGCGCCGGCGAGGAAACACAGCGCCTGCAACGCTTCATCCATCTGTTCACGGCCTGCCGACAGACGCACCATCGCGCGCGGCATCGTGATGCGGGCAATCGCGATCGTACGGACGAATTCGAACGGATCGATCGCTTCGGTGCCGGTCAGCGGCGTGCCTTCCACTTGCACCAGGTTGTTGATCGGCACCGATTCCGGATACGGCTCCATGTTCGCCAGTTGCGCGATCAGGCCGGCGCGCTCACGGCGCGATTCGCCTAAACCGACAATCCCGCCGCAGCATACGTTGATGCCCGCATCGCGCACGCGTTCCAGCGTGTCGAGACGGTCCTGATACGTGCGCGTCGAAATGATCTGGCCGTAAAACTCCGGCGACGTATCGAGGTTGTGGTTGTAGTAGTCGAGGCCCGCTTCGCGCAGACCTTGCGCCTGATGTGTTTCCAGCATGCCGAGCGTCACGCAGGTTTCGAGGCCCATTGCCTTCACGCCGCGGATCATGTCCTTGATCGGCTCGAGGTGACGGTCCTTCGGATTGCGCCACGCTGCACCCATGCAGAAGCGCGTCGCGCCGTTTTCTTTCGCGACCTTGGCGGCGGCCAATACTTCATCGACCGGCATCAGCTTGTCGGCTTGCAGGCCGGTGTCGTGGTGCACCGACTGCGGACAGTACGCGCAGTCTTCTTCGCAACCGCCCGTCTTGATCGACAGCAGCGTCGACAGTTGCACCGTGTTGGCGTCGAAGTGTTCGCGATGGGTTTGCTGCGCGCGGAACATCAGGTCGTTGAACGGCAGTTCGTACAACGCGACGAGGTCGGCGACGCGCCACTTGGCCACCGGCTTGGCGCCTGCCGCAGCGTTGTTGGCGTTGTGATTCGATGCGGCCGTGTCGGCTGGCGCCGGGGCGATGTTCAGTTGCGTCATGTCGTCAATCCTCATGGATGGATGTGATGGGTTTTCAGCGCTGCGCGTGGCGCAGCGTCTGCAGGAGCCGGTTGATGTCGAGTTGATCCGCCGCGAACTCGGGCGAAGCCGGGCTCAAATGCGGCACGATGCCGAGCAACGGAGCGTCGTGTTCACGCGCAAGATGCTCGCGAATCGACGCGATGTTTTCGTCGGGGAACGTCATGTCCGGGTCGACGCGATTCGCCACCCAGCCGGCGAGCGTGAGACCGCGCGCAGTGATCGCTTCGGCGGTGAGCAGCGCATGGCTGATGCAGCCGAGGCGCATGCCCACCACCAGCACGACTGGCAGCTTCAGCGCGACGGCGAGATCGGCGGTGTCTTGCGTCGCGGTCAACGGCACGCGAAAACCGCCCACGCCTTCCACGACAACGATCTCGGCTTGCTTCAAAGCCTGCGCATGACAATCGACGATATGGTCGATATCGAACGTGACGTTTTCCAGCGCGGCCGCGATGTGGGGCGCGGCCGGTTCCTTCAATAGATACGGCGTGCGAATCGCAGGCGGCAGCAGGACGCTCGACGCGGCATCGAGTTGATCGGCGTCTTCGTTATGCAGCATGCCGTCGACTTCAAACGCGCCCGCGGCGATCGGCTTCATCGCGGCGGCTTGCAGGCCCTCGCGAACGAAACCGCGCAAGAGCGCAGCGGATACGAACGTCTTGCCGATTTCCGTATCGGTACCGGTGACGAATAAGGACAGCGCGCTTTGACTCGAACCGATCATGCCGCCTTCGCTCCGAGTTGTTGAAGGCCCGCTTCGAGCCGGTCCAGATCCGCCTGCGAATGCGCGGCGGAAAGCGAAATGCGCAGCCGCGACGTACCCGCGGGCACCGTCGGCGGACGGATGGCCGGCACCCATAGCCCGGCACGATCGAGCGTGGCCGCGATGTCGAGCGTGGCATCGTTCGCGCCGATGATCAGCGGCTGCACGGCAGTGTGCGAATCCACCGGCAGCCACGGCGTGGCTTTGAGCATCGCGCGCGTGCGTTCGATCAATTGCTGGAGATGCGCACGGCGCGCATCGCCCTCTTCGCCGCCGATGATGCGCAGGCTCGCCGACACCGCATGTGCCGCAGCGGGCACCGACGCGGTCGTGAAGATGTACGGACGCGCGCGCTGCACGAGCCATTCGATCACGGTCTCGTGCGCGACGACGAATGCACCGGACACGCCCGCGGCCTTGCCGAGCGTGCCGATCGAAATCAGATTCGGCGAGCGCAAAGCGGCGTCTGCAACCGCGCCACGGCCTTGCGGACCGAGCACGCCGAAACCGTGCGCATCGTCGACGATCAGCCACGCGCCGTGCTGTTCCGCGAGTTCAAGCAGACGCGGCAGCGGCGCGATATCGCCGTCCATGCTGAATACCGTATCGGAGACGATGACTTTGACTTCGGCATCCGACGCGTCGAGCATCGCGCTCAAGGCTTCCATATCGCAGTGCGGATAGATCTGCACGTCGGCGCGAGACAAGCGCGCGCCATCGATCAGCGACGCGTGATTCAGCGCGTCGGAGAAGAGCGTCGTACCGCGGCCGGCGAGCGCGGTGAGCGTCGCGAGATTCGCCATGTAGCCGGTGCTGAAATAGAGCGCGCGCGCATTGTCGACGAAGCCGCCGACGAATTCGGCCAGATCGTCTTCGAGTTGCGCATGGGCGCGCGAGTGGCCGCCGAGCAGATGCGAGCCGCCGCTGCCGGCACCGTAGCGCTCTGCACCTTCAGCGATGGCGGCGATCAGTTTCGGATGCGCGGCGAGACCGAGATAGTCGTTGCTGGCGAAGCCGATGATCGCACGGCCGTCGACTGTCATATGCGCGGCGCACGGCGTGTCAACGGTCCGGCGGCGGCGGCGCAGACCGCGCTCGTCGATCTCCTTGAGACCTTCGGTGAGTGTGTCGAGCAGATGCATTAGCGGGTCTCCGCAAGCGTTGCTTCGAAGGTTTCGCGCGTGCGCGAGGCGAGCAGCGCGAGTTCTTCGTCGTCGAGGATGTAGGGGGGCATCAGGTACACCGTGGTCGAAATCGGGCGCAGCAGCAGTTCACGCTGCAACGCGTTTTCGAAGAAGCGGCGCGAGAATGTTTTGGCTTGCTGAGCGTCGTCGATGACTGCGTCGAATGCGAAGATCGTGCCGCATTGACGCAGATTACGCACCTGCTTGTGTTCGGCGAGTGGCGCGAGCGCGGCTTTCAGCTTCGCGGATTTCTGGGCGTTGACGGTGAGCACGTTGTCGCTTGCGAACAGATCGAGCGTAGCGAGCGCCGCGCGGCACGCGAGCGGATTGCCGGTGTACGAGTGCGAGTGTAGAAAACCGCGCGCGGTGTCGTCGTGATAGAAGGCGTCGAAGATTTCATCGCGCGACAACACGATTGAAAGCGGCAGATACCCGCCGCTGATCCCTTTCGACAGACACAGGAAATCCGGCCAGATACCGGCCTGCTCGCACGCGAAGAAGGTGCCCGTGCGTCCGCAGCCGACGGCGATTTCATCGGCGATCAGATGCACGCCGTATTGGTCGCAGAGTGCGCGCAAGCCGGCGATATACGACGCGTCGTGCATGGCCATGCCGGCCGCGCACTGCACGAGGGGCTCGACGATCAGCGCGGAGATTTTCGTGGCGCGTGCGTCGAACAACGAGCGAACCTGATCGAGCGCGCGGCGTGCGACGTCGGCGGCGTTTTCACCGGATTGCGCGAGGCGTGCATCGGGCGATGCGACGACGTGCGCGTTGCGGATGAGCGGATCGTAGGCGTCCTTGAAGAGCGCGACATCCGTGACGCCGAGCGCACCGACGGTTTCGCCGTGATAGCTGTTGGCGACGCAGACGAATTCCTGCTTGTCCGCGAAGCCGCGATTGCGCCACGAGTGGAAGCTCATCTTCAGCGCGATTTCGACGGCGGATGCGCCGTCGGACGCAAAGAACGCGTGGCCGAGCGTGTGGCTGGTGAGCGCATTGAGACGCTCCGCGAGTTCGATGGCCGGTTCGTGCGTGCAACCGGCCAGCATCGCGTGTTCAAGCGTATCGAGTTGATCTTTCAATGCCGCGTTGATGCGCGGGTTGGCGTGGCCGAACAGGTTGACCCACCAGGAGCTGATCGCGTCCAGATAACGATTGTTCGCGCGATCGTAGAGCCACGCGCCCTGGCCTCGTGCGATCGGGATGAGCGGCAGGCGCTCGTGGTGCTTCATCTGGGTGCAGGGGTGCCAGACGGCGCGCAGGCTGCGGGTGATCCAGTCTTCAGGGGATGCTGACTTTTCCAAAAGGTACTCCGAGGTGCTTTTTTGCTCGTTGCACGGCTGGTTTTTTTGGGGCCTTTTCATTCGCGCTGCGGTTTTTCTGTGCGCTGCGCGCGGCCTTGGAAAGGCGTGCGGGGTCGAGATTAGCGGTTTCTTTCTCGCTGTGCACTAGGGGCTTGGGCTGGGTTTTTGCCTGCGGCGCCGGGGTTTGGCGCTGTTCGATGCAGGTGGTTTCTGTTTCGTTCTGAAGGTCGCTGATCGGCGGAGTTGACGACGGCAAAGTAGTTGCGCCTTGTGGGCGGGAATTTGGGGTTTAGGGTTGGTTTTTTGCCTGCGGCGGTTTTTTTTGAGGGGTTCTTTTTGTTTGGGGGTTTTTGTTTGTGTGCCTGTGGTGTTGGCTTTTTTTTCAATTGTTAGTGGTCTATTAGCGTTGCCCCTGTGCGGGGCGGCACTTACTTTCTTTGCCGCCGCAAAGAAAGATAAGCAAAGAAAGCGGCTCAAACCGCTAGTGCTAAGCGGGGGCCGTGGCTTGCATAGGGTAGTGGTGCATCTGGAATCCGTGCCCCCGCACCTTCAGCCTCTAGTGACAAAGGTGTCATCAGTTCCCACTCCGCACTACGTGCGTCGCGGATGGGTCTGCATGGGAAACCCACGGCTCCAGTTGAGGTCGGTGAGAGCCATCGGCTTCGCCTCGGCGCGGCGCCTCTACAGTGATCCAGCCAACCCTCATCACGAACGAAATGTGTTCCAACGCTCTTGACTCTTGACTCGTGACTAACGACTCATGACAGTAGCAGTAGACATATGCCTATCTGTGCCTACGCCTACGCCTGCGCCAATGCCAATGCCAATGCATGTGCATGTGCATGTGCATGTGCCTAAGGATATGTGATGGCGAACGGAGGTGTTGAGCGAAACGCGGGCGTTGAAACGTAGCTAATGGTTTTATGAAGCGCTCTTCGGCGCGCGCAGCGCCGCTGGAAGAATGACGACCTTGTCACTCGCGCCGAATGTGCGAGAACACAGATTCCAGATGCACCACTACCGCAACTGTGCGAGGAACCCGCTTAAGAGTTAGCGGTGTGAGCCGCTTTCTTTGCTTATCTTTCTTTGCGGCGGCAAAGAAAGTAAGTGCCGCCCCGCACAGGGGCCAACACTAATAGACCACTAACAAATCAAGAAAAGGCACTCCCGAAAGCGCACAGAAAAAAACACCGCAAAGGGGAGAAGAAGAGAAGAAAACAACAAAAGCCCAACATCACAAACAAGCAAACAAGCCCCGCAAGGGCAAATCAAACCCCTTAATTCCGACTAGCAATAGCCCGCCGATCACCGGCAGAACCTGCCGAAGAAGAATCAGAATCCGCCGTCTGCGAAGACTGAGCCCCCCACACAACGGCGTTATCCACCGCATACAACCGGCATGGCGCCGAACTCTGCTTCTGGCAATTAGCAATAGCAACCGACATCGGATTATCACCACCCTCGGCCCACGACCAGGCCCCCGTATCCGACACAGCAAAAGCCCGGCTAGGATACTGATGCAAGAAGTTGCGATAGCCATTACGTCCGGCTTCGTCGACAAACGGCACCGAGTCGACCGCATCGACAGCAGCAAAACCGCTCGCCTTCGGCGCAGAAGGATCGTCAACCCGATATTGAACGCCAGTAGGCATCCCCGCCCGAGCGAGGAACGCCTCGACCGCGGGCCACCACACATGCACGCCGTCGCGGTCGCCCACGAGCCGATGCGCGTCATTCTTGTAGTTGCCGAAATCCACCATCCTGGCGCTCGCACCGTGTGCGACGTACGCGGCATACATGCCGGCCACCAGCGGCGCTGTCCACACCGAATCGTTATCGCCATACAGCCACAGCGACGGTACCTTCGTTTTCTCGCCATACGCGCCGAATGTGCGCGTCAGGTTGCCCTGCCAGTCGGCGCACGCGTCCTGCCGCAAACCGCCCGAGAAATTGATCAAGGCCCGCACGCCAGGTGCGGCCTCGGTGCCGTAAGCCATCGTCGCGAGGCCGCCGTGCGAGGTGCCGGCCACCACGATGTGCGTTGCGTCCACATACGGCTGCTTTGACATGAAGTCGATCGTCGCGGCTACGTCGCCGGCCTGGCCGACGCCGTTGCGTTCGACGTCGCAACCGTTCTGCTGATATGCGCCGTCCGAATGACCAAAGCCCTGGCGGTTCGGGGCCACCACCACGTAGCCGCGGCGCACGAATTCGCGCGCGAACGGCAGCGGGTCGCTGCGCTCCTGCGTGCGCGGGTCGCCGGGAATTTTGCCGTGGTTGAAAACGATCATCGGAAACGGGCCGGCGCCGTCCGGTTTGTAGATCGTGGTTTCGAGCGTGACGGTACCGGTGGCATCGACCGGCACGCGGATGATCTGTTCGTTGAGGCTGGCGGAGGGCAGATAGACGTCGTCATCGAGCGCAATGCGCGGCACGTGGGCGCGAGTAAGCGGTCCCGCCTGGGTGTCGGCGAGCGGCTCGGCATGCGCGAGTGCGACAGCGCACATCGCTGTTGCACACGTCACCGCACACTTCGTCAGAACCTTGCTGAACACCATTGACGCACCTGCCTCAAAAACCTGCCTGAACACCGTGATGCTTTGCCTGTCGAACGTCGCCGCTGACAATTGCCTTTCATCGGCGTTTTCGACAAACAAAAACACGCTCGCGTACGTAGTGCGCCAAGCGCACGCACGCTGATCGAGATCGCACGGGATGAACCCAAACGGCCGACGCGACCCCACGCGCCGATGATGAGCGCCACACATGCTGCCCGGAACCACCGCTGCCCCCCTGCTGGTGGGCTATCGGCAGCCGCCTGCGCATTTTGCGGAATCGGTATGGACCTGTTCTCGCAATGTGACGTCACAAACCTACGGCCTCATCCTGGCACGACAATTTTGTTTTGTGCAATAAAGGAGAACCCGCGGCGCAATAATTGCCGCCTGCGGATCAGAGGCGCGTTCGCGCGCCGGGAGGCGGCAAAGCGCCTGTCGCACGGTGTTTGGCTGCACGAAGTAATGTGTCGAAACACAGGTGCTGTGGTGTTGAGCCAACACGAAAAAAAGCCCTCGTTAGAGGGCCATATGTGATCACGGCGCTATCCGCGTCGTTGGCGGCGCGTAAGGATGGGAAAGGTGCGGCTTATTCGCTCACGTCACCGTCGACATAGCGCCAGCGTCCGTCTTCACCGCGTATGAAGCGGCTCAGTTCGTGCAGCCGGTGGGCGCGGCCGCCTACTTTGTATCGTGCGACGAATTCGACTGTCGCGTGATCGGCGTCGGCTTCAGCAAACGCCTTGATCTGCAGTCCGAGCCAACGCGGGGCATCGGGTGCCGCAGGGTCGGCGTCGAGGTCGGCTGGGCAGGTATGCGGAGCCCACGTCGCACGCAAATAATTCGTTGCGCCGACAACATACGCGCTGTAACGCGAACGCATCAGTTCGAGCGCGCGCGGGGCCGCTTCGCCGCCGTCGATATAGCGGCCACAGCATTGCGCGAAGCGCGGCGGTGTGGCGCCGCTGCGCTGATCGGGCGCGGCGGCGCCGCATGGGCAGTCGGACGGTCGTTGCATTGACAACAATGGCTTATTCATCAGACTTTCAGCCAAGACCGCGCGCGATCAAGATTTTCTGGATGTCGCTGGTGCCCTCGTAGATCTGACACACGCGCACATCGCGGTAGATGCGTTCGACGGGGAAGTCGCTCAGATAGCCGTAGCCGCCATGAATCTGCAAGGCAGCGGAGCAGATACGCTCGGCGGCTTCAGAGGCGAACAGCTTGGCCATTGCGGCTTCCGTCAGGCAAGGCTGTCCAGCGTCTTTCAGCGAAGCCGCGTGCCAGATCAACTGGCGCGCGGCTTCGAGTTGGGTTGCCATGTCGGCGAGGCGGAATTGCACGGCCTGGTGCGAAAACAGCGGCTGGCCAAAGCTTTCGCGCTCCTTCGCATAGCCCAATGCCGCCTCGAACGCGGCGCGCGCCATGCCGACGCTCTGCGCCGCGATACCGATGCGGCCGCCTTCGAGCCCCGATAGCGCAATCCGATAACCTTCGCCTTCCGCGCCGATCAGATTCGCGGCCGGCACGCGGCAATCTTCGAAAATAATCTGCGCGGTGTCGGACGAATGCTGACCGAGCTTTTCTTCGACTCGCGCAACGATGTACCCCTTCGTATCGGTAGGCACGATAAACGCGCTGATGCCGCGCTTGCCCGCCGCCTTGTCGGTCACGGCCATCACGATCGCGACGTTGCCGTTCTTGCCGCTCGTGATGAACTGTTTGACGCCGTTCAACACGTACGAGTCGCCATCGCGTGTCGCGGTGGTGCGCAGTGCAGAGGCGTCCGAACCTGCTTGCGGTTCGGTCAGACAAAACGCGCCGAGCATCTCGCCGCGTGCGAGCGGCGTGAGCCAGTCGCGTTTCTGCGCGTCGTTGCCGTAGGCCAGCAGAATGCTGCACACCGGGCAGTTGTTGACGGAGATCGCGGTCGAGGTGCCACCGTCGCCCGCAGCGATTTCCTCGAGGATCAGTGCGAGCGCCAGCGCATCCATGCCGGCGCCGCCGTACGCTTCGGGCACCAGCACGCCGTACGCGCCGAGTTCGGCGAGCTGGCGATGCACGTCCTTCGGAAAGGTGCGCTCGCGGTCCCATTGCGCCGCATACGGCGTAACGGCTTCGCGGACGAACGTGCGCACCGCGTCGCGGACCATCAGATGATCCTGGTCAAGCACCATGGCTCGGTCTCCTCATTAGTCTTCCCACTTGTTTCTTCACCAGTCGAGCGCCGTGCCGTCGTATTGATAGAAGCGGCCGTTGAATGCGTCGTGTGCGGCCGCGGCCTGCGCGATCACTTCACGCATGCCGGTGACGCTGCGCGCCGGATCGATTGCCGCTTGTGCGCCACCCATGTCGGTGCGCACCCAGCCCGGATGCAACGAAATACAGGTGGCGCGCGCGGCGTCGAGTGAAGCGATCTTCAGCGCGTCGTTCAGCGCGGCCTTACTCGCCCGATACAGCCAGCCGGTCGTGCCGCTTGCGTCGCCGATGCTGCCCATCTTGCTGGAAATCACCGCGAACACGCCGCCCGCTTCTTCGACGAGCGGCAGCAGGATCGGCATCAACTGCATCGGGCCGCGCACGTTGGTATGCATGACGTGGTCGAAGTCTTCCGCGGTAATCGTCTCGATGTCCTCGGTGCGTGGGCCGTACACGCCGGACACCAGCACCGCCGCGTCGAGCCGTTCGCCGTCGAGCTTCCAGCCGAGCGCGGCGATTTCTTCGGGCGCGGTGACGTCGAGTGCGAAGGTCTCGGCGCCGAGTGCCTTCAGCGCGTCGAGCGCGGTGCCGTCGCGCGCGGTGGCGAGCACGCGCCAGCCGCTCTTCCGGTACTGGCGCACGAACTCCTGGCCGATGCCGCGCGATGCACCGACGATCAACACTGTCTTCATCGAATCACCTCAAACTTGCAAGCGCCTGGTAATCGCGCATCAAACCAGTTCAATGCCCATCGCGGTCGCTTCGCCGCCGCCGATGCACAGCGTCGCGACACCGCGCTTCAGACCACGATTTTTCAACGCGCCGATCAGCGTGACGAGAATCCGCGCGCCCGATGCGCCAATCGGATGGCCGAGTGCGCAGGCGCCGCCGTTCACGTTGACCTTGTCGTGCGGCAGATGATGTTCCTTCATCGCAGCCATCGTGACCACCGCGAACGCTTCGTTGACCTCGTACAGATCCACTTCGTCGGCGCGCCAGCCGTTCTTCTCGAACAGCTTTCGAATCGCACCGACCGGCGCGGTGGTGAACTTCGCAGGTTCCTGAGCGAAGGTGGAGTGGCCAACCACGCGAGCGAGCGGCTCGACGCCGAGACGCTTTGCGGTCGATTCACGCATCATCACGAGCGCGGCTGCCCCGTCGGAAATCGACGACGAGTTCGCGGCCGTCACCGTGCCGGTTTTGCTGAACGCGGGTTTGAGTGTCGGAATCTTGTCGAGGTTCGCCTTGAACGGCTGTTCGTCGTGATCGATGGTCACGTCGCCCTTGCGGCTTTCCACCTTCACCGGCGCGATCTCCCAGGTGAACGAACCGTCTTCGTTCGCGCGCTTCGCACGATTCAGGGACTCGACGGCGAACGCGTCCTGCGCTTCGCGCGTGAAGTCGAACGAAGCTGCGCATTCCTCGGCGAAGGTGCCCATCAGGCGACCCTTTTCGTAGGCGTCTTCGAGACCGTCGTAGAACATGTGGTCGATTACCTGGCCGTGGCCCATGCGCATGCCGTTACGCGCCTTCGGCAACAGGTACGGCGCGTTCGTCATGCTCTCCATGCCGCCCGCGACGATCACGTCGACCGACCCTGCGGCGAGCATGTCGTGTGCGAACATCGCCGCGCGCATGCCGGAGCCGCACATCTTGTTGACGGTGGTGCTGCCGGTGGCGAGCGGCAGGCCGGCGCCGAGTGCGGCTTGGCGCGCGGGCGCCTGGCCGAGACCGGCGGGCAGCACGCAACCCATCACCACTTCGTCGATCTGCTCGGGTTTCAAGCCGGCGCGTTGCACGGCGGCTTCGATTGCAACCGAGCCCAGCTGCGGCGCGGTTAGCGTTGCGAAATCGCCCTGAAATGCCGCCATCGGCGTACGGGCCACACCTACGATCACGATCGGATCAGACTTTGTCTCGCTCATGTTTGTCTCACTCATACGGGTTTCATTCATGCTTAAGTTGTTTGATCACACCTTCGACGATAGCCGGCACGTCGCCGGGCTGAGCGGCGTCGGCGGCCGCCGCATCGTTGTCTTCCTGGTACGTACCGCCGGCCGATACGGACGCGATGCAGCGCTTATAGGTTGCATCGAGTGCCGCAGGGTCGTTGATTGTCATGCCGAGGTCGCGCACCTTGCCGTCATGCACGCCATATACCCAGCCATGCACGGTCAGTTCCTGGCCGCGTGCCCACGCGTCGTTGATGATGGTGGTTCGGCAGACGTTCATGACCTGCTCGATCGCATTCAGTTCGACCAGCCGCCGGTGGCGCGCTTCACCGAGCGGCCATTCTTCGATCAACGCGGCGTGTTTGCTGCGCACGTCCTGCACGTGATGCAACCAGTTGTCCGCCAGACCGACGCGCCGGCCGTGCAGCGCCGCGGCGACGCCCGAGCAGCCATAGTGGCCCACCACCATGATGTGCTTGACCTTCAGCAGATCGACGGCGAACTGGATCACCGACAGGCAGTTCAGATCCGTATGCACTACCACGTTGGCGATATTTCTATGCACGAACACTTCGCCTGGCGGCAGCCCGATGATCTGGTTGGCCGGCACGCGCGAATCGGAACAGCCGATCCACAGATATTCGGGTGTCTGCTGATGCGCGAGGCGCGAGAAGTATTCGGGATCTTCGGACAGCTTGCGGGCCACCCACGCGTCGTTGTTGTCGAACAGATGGGCAAGCGGATTGGCAGGAGGTGAAGCGTTCGTGTTCATGTCGAGTCTGGGCGTTTGCTCGACCGATTGACCGGTCGATGTCGTTGCATAAGGTTCGGACGATGCATTCAACGATGCGTGCGGCGCATGAGATTCAAGCCGCGCGCACGGTGCGTTCATCTGCCGGGTTCTCCGCTTGTCTGGACGCCGCATCGGCGAATCGTTCCGGGTAGCGGATGCAGAAGCGCACGCTGCTGTCGTACGGGAAAAAGTCGGGCAGTTCGCCTTTCAATAGATGATCCTTGTGCCGCTGCCACAGCGCTGGATCGAAGAAGTCCGCGTGATGCTGCATGAAGGACCGGCGCACGCGTGGATCGCCGAGCAGAAACGTGCCGTATGTCTCCGGGAAAATGTCGTGCGGGCCGACCGAGTACCACGGCTCGCCCGACATTTCGTCTTCCTCGTTACGCGGCGCCGGCACAGCGCGCACGTTGCATTCCGTCAGGTATTCGATTTCATCGTAGTCGTAGAACACGACGCGGCCATGACGCGTCACGCCGAAGTTCTTGTACAGCATGTCGCCGGGGAAGATGTTCGCCTGCATCAATTCCTTGATCGCGTTGCCGTATTCCTTGATGCCGTGCTCGACGTCGTCGTCGCTGCCGTTTTGCAGGAACAGGTTGAGCGGCACCATCCGGCGTTCGATATACATGTGACGAATCACCAGATTGTCGCCGTCGTATTCGATCAGGGACGGCACTTCCTTTTCGAGTTCGCGCAGCAGCGCTTCGTCGAGCCGCGAAATGGGCAGCGCGACGCTCGAATATTCGAGCGTGTCGGCCATGCGGCCCAAACGGTCATGCCGTTTGACGAGCTGATACTTTCCCTTGATCTGCTCGCGCGTGGTTTCCTTCGGCGGCGGAAAATGGTCTTTGATCAGCTTGAATACATACGGAAACGACGGCAGCGTGAACACCAGCATCACGAGCCCCTTGATGCCGGGTGCGATGATGAACGGGTCGCTGGAATGCTTCAGATGGTGCAGCAGATCGCGATAGAACAGATTCTTGCCCTGCTTCTGCAAACCCACCGACGTATAGATTTCCGCCTTCGGTTTGCCCTGCATGATGGTGCCGAGAAATTCGACGTAAGCGGACGGCACTTCCATGTCCACCAGGAAGTACGAATGCGAGAAGCTGAAGATGATCAGCAACTGGTCGCGCTTGAGCAGCACCGTATCGAGCGCAAGAACGCCGGGCTTCACGTGGCGCAGCGGCACGGCGAACGGCAGCAACAAATCGCCGTTGATGATCCGTCCAATGATATACGCCGACTTGTTCCGGTAAAACAGCGACGAAAGCACGTGAATCTGGAAGTTGGGCGCTTCGTCGAACACGCCGAACGCGTCGTGGATCGTCTGCATCACGCATTCGACGTCGCGTTTCAGATCATCGAACGGCGGTTCCAGCTGGAAGTTCGTAACGATGCGCTCGAGCGTCGCGGCAAGACCATCCTTGCCCGGGTAATACGCACGATAGGTCGGTTTCGCCGCCGGTTCGTCGTTCTCGATGTATTCGGTCGAGATCGCCGGGCGCACGAAAATGAAGTCGTTGTTGAAATACGAGCGGTGCAGGATCTTGCAGCACACCGAATTGAAGAACGTCTCCGCGCACTCGGGCTGGCGGTGCGTGGTCAGGAGGCCGATGTAGTGGAGCTTGATCTGCTGCCACACTTCGTCGTCGATATTTTCGGCGTCGTATTCGTCTTCGAGCAGTTCGACGCATTCCTCGACGCGATCATCATAGGAGGTAATGCGCTCGCGTGCCAGCGTTTGCAGGCCATGCCAGTCGGCGGCTTCGAAAAGCGTTTTGGCACGGATCGCGGCGTCGCGGAAGATCCGGTAGTGCCGATCGAATCCTTCGAGCATCGTCTGGGCGACGTCAAAGCCGATCTGTGACGACAGCAGTTTAGGGAAGTGATTCATGTCGACCGTGCATTCGTCCCATGTCGTGAAGACACGCGTGATTGTATCGTCCGGGTGGGCCCGCGGCGCCTCGCGCCGATCTCCGCTCAGGCGGACCTGGTTTCGCGTGCGCCGCTCTCCAGCAAGGCTCTCGCCTGAGTTTCGTATTGCGCGAGGTCTTCGAGCGTCGCATTCAGATCTTCCAGCTGACGTTCCAGTACGTCACGATGACGCGCCACCGTGGCAAGGAAGGCGTGCAATTGCGGCACGGTGTCGGTCGGCGACTCGTAGACGTCGAGCAGATCGCGGATTTCCGACAGCGTGAAGCCGAGGCGCTTGCCGCGCAGGGTGAGCTTCAGCCGGGTTCGGTCGTGGACCGAATAGACGCGCCGCAAGCCGCTCGAACCCTCGCGGCTGGGTGAGAGTAAACCCTGGTCTTCGTAGAAGCGGATTGCCCGCGGCGTGACGTCGAATTCCCGCGCGAGCTCGGTGATCGTGTATTGCGTGTTCATCGGGGCATCCCGTAGCCGGGCAGAAAATCGGATTGAACGATAGAATCGACGTTTACGTTATCGTCAACTTGATCGAAACGCAACTACGGCGCACTACGGTACCGGTATGTCCCGACCGGGCCGCAACCACGCTGTCCGGCATCGCATACCTCGCCATGCCGGATGGCCGACGGAGGAAGGCAACCACAATGAATGCACTCGAACATCAACTCGACTACCCGTTCAACGACACCCTGCCCGAAGCGGGCCACGCGATGGAAGTCGCGCCCGGCGTGTTCTGGCTGCGTATGCCGCTGCCGTTCGCACTCGATCACATCAATCTGTGGCTGCTACGCGATGAGATCGACGGTCAGCAAGGCTGGACGGTAGTCGACTGCGGGATTACATCGGACACGATCAAGGAGAACTGGGAGAAAGTGTTCGACTCCGTGCTCGACGGCCTGCCGGTGCTGCGTGTGATCGTCACGCATTGCCATCCGGACCACATCGGCCTTGCGCACTGGATTTGCAGCGGCGGTGACAAGAAACGCTGGGACGTGCGCTTGTGGATGACGCTCGGCGAATACATGCAGGCCCGCGTGATGGCCGCCGGCGACGGTTCGAATGCGGGCGGTGAGGGCGCGGCGCGGCACTTCGCGCGTCACGGCTTGACCGACGAGGTGTCGCTCGAGAAACTGCGCAATCGCACCAGCTACTACTCGAGCCTCGTGCCGGCGATTCCGGGGCAGTACCGCCGCCTGCGCGAAGCCGATGGCGTGAAGATCGGCGGCAAGACCTGGCGCGTGGTGACGGGCTTCGGCCATTCGCCGGAACACTGCGCGCTGTATTGCGAAGAGACGGGCACGCTGATCTCCGGCGACATGGTGCTGCCGCGTATTTCGACCAACGTCTCGGTGTTCGACATGGAACCGGAGGGCACGCCGCTCGCGCTGTATCTGGAATCGCTCGGCCGCTACGAGACGATGCCGGCAGATACGCTCGTGTTGCCGTCGCATGGCAAGCCGTTTCGCGGGGTGCGCACGCGTATCCAGCAACTGCGTGAGCATCATGACGCGCGTCTGGCTGAAGTGAGGGAGGCCTGTGCGGAGAAGCCGCAGAGCGCTGCGGATATCGTCCCGCTCATGTTCAAGCGCCAACTCGACATCCATCAGATGACATTTGCGATGGGCGAGGCATTGGCGCACTTGCATCTGCTGTGGCTGGCGGGTGAGTTGAAGCGCACGCAGGATGCGGACGGGGTGATCCGGTTCTCGGCGTGAGCGAGTGAGTCTGCTGATAAAAAAAGCCCGGTGCTTTCGCAACCGGGCTTTTTTGCAAGCGGTGAAGCAGTCATGCTACTGCACAGTTTTACTGCACCGCCACCGTTCCAAAGTTCTGCCGGCCGAACGGGCTCACGTGATAGCCGCTCACGTTCGTACGTGTGATGGCCGCTGCGGTCGGGTAACCCAGCGGAATCCACAGCGCCTGATCGTGGATGATCTGTTGCGCCTGCTCATAAGCCTTCGCACGTTTGGCTTGATCCGGCGTCGCTTTGCCGTCGGCGATCAGCTTGTCCAGATCCTGATCGCAGAAGCGCGCGAAATTGATCCCCGACTTCACGGCATTGCAACTGAAGAGCGGTGACAGATAGTTGTCCGGATCGCCGTTGTCGCCGGCCCAGCCCATGAATAGCGTGTCATGCTGACCTTGCTTGGCCTGCTTGATCAATTCGCCCCATTCGATCACCTTCACTTCCGCCTTCACGCCGATCTTCGCGAAGTCGGCTTGCAGCAGTTCGGCGCCGGCCTTCGGATTTGGGTTCAGCACGCTGCCGTTCGGACGCACCCAGATCGTCGTTTCGAAGCCGTTCGGATAGCCCGCGTCCGCGAGCAGCTTCTTCGCCTTCACCGGATCGTACGGCCACGCTTTCACGGCCTTGTCGTAGCTCCACGTGTTAGGCGGATACGGATTGACGGCCGGCGTCGCGGTGTTGTCGAAGATCGCCTTCAAATACGTGGTGCGGTCGAACGCCATGTTCAGGGCGGCGCGTACCTTCTGGTTGTCGAGCGGTTTCTTCTGCGTGTTCAGTGCGACGAAGGCGGTCATGAAGGCCGGTGTCTGCACGATGGCGAGTGACTTGTCGCTCTTCGCCTCGGCGAGATCCTGCGGTTTCGGCGATAACGCGATCTGGCATTCGCCCGCTTTCACTTTTTGCGCGCGCACGGTGGCGTCCGGCGTGATCGCGTAGATCAGGCGGTCGATCTTCGGTTTCGTGCCCCAGTAGGCCGGGTTCACGTCGTAGCGGATCACCGCGTCTTTGGTGTAGCTCTTCAATTCGAACGGACCGGTGCCGATCGGCTTCGCATTCAGGTCGACCTGTTTGCCGGCCTTGAGCAACTGGTCGGCGTATTCCGCCGAATAGATCGAGGCGAAACCCATCGTCAGGATCGACACGAAGGTCGCGTCCGGCGCGTTCAGTTCGAATTTGACGGTGTTGTCGTCGACCTTGCTGATGGACTTGATGAGCTTCGGCAAGCCCATCGATTGCGCATGCGGGAAGCCGCTCGCGCCCGCCACCTTGTGCCACGGATTGCTGTCGTTGAGCATGCGGTCGAACGTGAAGACGACGTCGTCGGCGTTCAGTGCGCGGGTGGGCTTGAAGTAATCGGTGGTCTGGAACTGCACGTTCGGGCGCAGATGGAACGTGTAGGTGAGGCCGTCGGCGCTCACGTCCCATTTGTCGGCCAGCGAAGGCACGACTTTCTTCGCGGCCTCGTCGTACGAGACCAGCGAATTGAAGATCACGTCGGCCGACGCATTGGTCGTGACGAGCGAATTGAACTGCACGACATCGAAGCCGTCGGGGCTCGACTCGGTACAGACGGTCAGCGGTTTGGCGAGCACGAGCGCGGGCGCCGTGAACAGTACGGCGGCTGCGAGCAGTTTGAAGCGCATAGGATCTCCCATAACAAGCGCAGTCAGGCAGTGCGTCTGGTTGTGTGGTTGTATTCCGTTGACGGGTGGCGACCGGTCTGGCCGTCGTCTTTATTGTGATACGTTTCCGGCGCTGGCGCATGGTCTGGCTACGACAAGTACATGCACGTCTCGGCCTTCGCGAAAGCTTATCGAAGGGTGGTTGTGGCGACAACAATTTAATCTGCATATCCATATGGAGTCCGAGCGTTGGCGCGCAAGGGGGCGGTCTCGCACGGTGGCGTCGCCCGGGGCGGCCGCGAGGCGCGTGCGGTAGTCACTCGGTTCATGCGAGCGTCGGGCGACGCTACCCGGTAACCTCGGCTTGGCGCGGGCGCTTACGGTGCCGCCGCGCGCCCGAGCAGATAAGCGATGCCGTCAATCGCGCGCACGCCGTACCACGAGACCCGTTCGCCATCGATCAACTCAATGCGTTTGCCCGCCAGGCGAGGATCGCGTTTCAGCGCGTCGCAATGCGTTTGCGTAAAGCGATAAGGCTCGCTGGAGAGCAGGATGCGATCGACGCCGGCAAGCCATGGTGCGTGATCGAAGTCGAGCGTGGGGTAACGCGCGGCGCCTGCCGGTCCGCCTTCCACGTCAGGCAGCGTCTGCCAGTTCACGAGTCTCAGCATCGCGGCGATATAGGTATCGCGCGCGACGGTCATCCATGGTTCGCGCCAGATCAGATACAGCACGTTTTGCACCGGAAATACCTGTGCGGCGGCCTCGTGCAGACGTGCTTCGAGCGCCTCGCTCAAGCGCTGCGCTTCCGGCACGCGGTCGAAGATCGCGCCCAGCAGCGCGTACAGCGAGAGATTGTCCTGCGGTGTCTGCGGATGCGTGACGACGATGTGCGGCACGAACGCCCGCAATTGCTCGACGGTATCGCGTTCGTTTTCGTCGATATTGACGATCAGATGGGTGGGCCGTAACGCGCGAATCGCGTCGATATTGACGGCCTTGGTGCCGCCAACCTTGCGTACCTGCTGCACTTTGTCATGCGGATGCACGCAAAAACCGGTGCGCCCGACGATCTGCCTGTCGAGCCCCAGAGCGAACAGCAATTCGGTGATGCTCGGCACCAGCGAGACGATGCGGCTATTCGCGACGCCGGTTTCGTGCGCGACGCCGGCTGCATCGACCGCACGAGGCTGCATGATTTACTCGGTGACGGCGCGCGGTTTGCGCGGCGCGCGTTCGAAGGCGAGATCGTAGAGCCAGCGCGGCAGCACGTGCAGCAGCATCGCCACGATGCGCATCTGCCAGGGGAATACGGCAAACGCGGTTTGACGCTCGACCGCCCCGGCGACCTTCACCGCGAAGCGGTCGGCGTCCATCAGGAACGGCATGCCGTACGGGTTGTGCTCGGTCATCGGCGTGCGGACATAGCCGGGCGCGATGGTGACCACGCCGACGCCCAGCGGCCGCATTTCGACGCGCAATGCTTCCAGATACTTGAGCGCGGCCGACTTCGACGCGCTGTACGCGCCCGACCCCGGCAAGCCGCGCACACCGGCGACGCTGGCGATCCCGACCAGCGTGCCTTTCTTTGCGGCGACCATGGCGGCGGCGAACGGCTCGAAGGTCGCGACCATGCCGAAGTAGTTGATATCCATCACTTCACGGAACGTGCGCAGATCGCCGTGCCCGGTGACCGCGCCGCGGCTGATGCCGGCATTGGCGATCACGACGTCCGGCAAACCGTGCTGCGCGATGAACTGCGCGGCCGCTTCGGCGAGCGCTTCGGCGTCGCGGACGTCGACGGAATAAGTGGAGATGGAATTCTGCGGATGGGACTGCTGGAAAGCGGCGAGCGCGTCGCCGCGGCGGGCAACCAGGCCGAGAATCGCGCCACGCCGCGCATATTCGGCGGCGAGCGCGAGGCCGATGCCACTCGAAGCGCCGGTAATGAAAACCTTCAGGGGTGAACTCATTCCGGCGCCTCGGCTTTACATCTTCTTGGCGCGGACTTGCTGCACCAGATAGTCGAGTACCTGGATGGTACCCGGCAGGCTGTTGGTCGCAGCCGGACCGGTTTCATACTTGCCTTGCACGGCGAGCGTCGGCACACCGTCGATCTTGTAGTCATCCAGCAGCTTCTTGTCTTTCTGCAGCGCGCTTTGCGTCGAGAACGAGTTGTACGCGTCCATGTACTTCTTCGGATCGACGCCGTTCTTCGCGAGGAACTTGGTCTGGTCTTCCGGCGTCAGCAGGTAGTTCTTGTTGACGTGGATTTCGTTGAAAACCTTCGGCGTAAGTTGCGTGGCGAGGCCGAGTGCGTCGAGTGCGTGGTACATCTTCGAGTGCGGAATGAAGTCGTCGCGGAAGGCGACCGGCACGCGCTTGAACACGACGTCCGGACCTTGCTTCTTCACCCATGCTTCGAGGTACGGGTTGAATTCGTTGCAATGCGGGCAGCCGTACCAGAAGAATTCGGTCACTTCGATCTTGCCGGCCGGCACGTCCGTAGGCTGCGGCGTGGGCAGCACGGTGTAGTCCTTGCCGGAAACCGGCGCGGCCGGCGATGCATGCGCCGTGGCGGCAACCAGGCCCAGCGAGAGGAACAGAATGCTCAGCAGTTTTTTCATGTTGTGTTGACCCAAGTAGGCGGTAAAGCGGTGGCGCCACGCAAATGCCCGTCACCGTTTTCAATGTCGGCGTTAGACGCTCTAGTCGTCGTTATGCTTGTCGATTGTGCTTGTCTGTTGTGTTTGTGACCCGCGCCGCACGCCGATAGTTCGGTGGCGGCGCGTTCCGGCAAATCGCCGTTTGTGTGTTGTTTGCTTATTGTTTCGTAAAGCGGATCACGGCGGTATCCACGCCCGCGTCGGACAAACGCTGGCGGCTCGAATTCATGTCCTCGAACTTCGAGAACGGGCCGATACGCACGCGGTAATACGTCACGCCGCCCGCATCGCGCTGCGTGACCTTCGATTCGAAGCCCTGGAAGGCGAGACGCGCCCGCTGCTGCTCGGCGTCGGCCGAGGTCTTGTAGGCGCCCACTTGCAGGAAGTAGCCCGTGTTTGCGTCACCCGCTGTCGGCGCCGCGCTAGAACCCGGCTTGGCGTTGGCGGCCGTGGTGGGCGACGTGCCCTTCGGCGCGGAGCCTGCCGCGGTGGCGGCCGGTGCGCTGGCGCCTTGCGGCTTCTTCACCGGTGCGGTGGCCGTGCCGGTGCCGTTATCCTGCGCGGGCTTCGGTGCGACTGCCGTGCCGTTCGCATTGCCGCTCGACGGCGGCACTTCGACGATCTGCGGTTCTTCCAGCATGCCCGACTGCGTCTGCGCGGTGGTCTGGCCCGGTGCGGTGTTCGGCGGCGCCGGTTGCGCGGCTTGCGGCACCGGCTGGCCGGGCGTCTTGCCTTGCAGCGGACGGTTCGGATCGTATTGCTGCGCCTGGCTCGCGCCGGTGTCGGGCGCTGCGGGCGGCGCGACCTTGGAGACGAACGGCGTAGGCGCACGGGTGATATACAGCGCCACCACTACCGCGATCGCGAGACCGACGATCAGGCCCAGCACGATGCCGAGAAAAGTGCCCCCGGTTTGTTTCGATTGCGATTGCTTTGTTGTGCGGCGTGGTTTTGCCATCGTTTGAATCACCTGCAAAAAGAATCCTGGAACGGCCGTCGATTATAACGACGGCCGCATGCATGTTGCGCCGGAGGACTTACATCTTGACGGGAGCGGAGACGCCGATCGTCGCGAGACCGTTGGCCAGCACCTGACGCGTGGCCGCAAGCAGCGCGACGCGCGCATTGCGCTCGGCGGCGTCGTCGACCAGCACGCGTTCGGCTCTGTCATTGTAGAACGAGTGGAATTCCCCGGCGAGGTCGCGCAGATAGAACGCGACCGCGTGCGGCGCGAGTTCGTCGGCCGCGTGTTGCAGCATGTCCGGGAACTCGGCGAGCTTGTTCAGCAAGGCCATGGCGCGTTCGCTGGTGAGCGGCGACACGTCCACGGCGGCCAGCGTGCTTTCGTCCGTGCTGTAGCGCGCCTTGCATTCCGCGATGACCGAGCAGATCCGCGCATGCGCATACTGCACGTAGTGCACCGGATTTTCGTCGTTCTGTTTCAACGCCAGGTCGATGTCGAACACGAATTCCGTATCCGCCTTGCGCGAAATCAGGAAAAAGCGCACGGCGTCGCGGCCACGGCGAATCGTCTCTTCGTCGATCAGGTCGACGGCGGCTTCCGAGCCCGGCGTCGCGCCGCCCGACCATTCGATCAGGTCGCGCACGGTCACATAGCTGCCGGCGCGCTTGGAGATCTTCACCTCTTCGCCGTTGCGCATCACCGTGACCATCTTGTGCAGGATGTAGTCGGGATAGCCTTTCGGAATGCCGATGCCGAGACCTTGCAGGCCGGCGCGCACGCGCGCGATCGTGCCGTGGTGGTCCGAGCCCTGGACGTTGATGACCTTGGTGAAGCCACGCTCCCACTTGGCGACGTGGTAGGCGACGTCCGGCACGAAATACGTATAGGTGCCGTCGGTCTTGCGCATCACGCGGTCTTTGTCGTCGCCGTCGTCGGTGGTGCGCAGCCACAGCGCGCCTTCCTGTTCGTAGGTCTTGCCGGCGGCGATCAGCGCCTCGACGGTCTTCTCGACCCGGCCTTCCGTGTACAGCGACGACTCCAGGTAGTACTGGTCGAACTTCACGCCGAAGGCCTGCAAGTCCATGTCCTGTTCGCGGCGCAGGTAGGCGACCGCGAAGCGGCGGATCGCGTCGAGGTCTTCGACGTCGCCCGCGCCTGTGACGGGCTCGCCGTCGCTGGCGGCCACGGTGGCCCCGCTCAGATAGTCTTTCGCGATGTCGGCAATGTACTCGCCGTTGTACGCCGAGGCCGGCCAGCCTTCGTCGCCGGGCGCAATGCCGCGGGCACGCGCCTGCGTCGACACGGCCAGTGTGTGGATCTGCACGCCGGCGTCGTTGTAATAGAACTCGCGATGCACATCCCAGCCTTGCGAGGCCAGCACGTTCGAGAGCGCGTCGCCGAGCGCAGCCTGGCGGCCGTGGCCGACGTGCAGCGGGCCGGTGGGGTTGGCCGAGACGAACTCGATCAGCACATGCTTGCCGGCGTCGCGCTGCGAACGGCCGAAGGCGGTCTTTTCAGCGAACACGGCGGCGATCACCGCCTGCTTGGCGGCGGCCGCGAGGCGCAGGTTGATGAAGCCGGGGCCGGCCACTTCGGCGGCTTCCACGAGGCCCTTGGCTTGCGGCTGCGCGAGCAGCGCGTCGACGATCTGTTGCGCCAACTGGCGCGGATTGGCGCGCAGCGGCTTGGCGAGTTGCATTGCCACATTGCAGGCGACGTCGCCGTGGGCGGCGACCTTGGGACGCTCCAGCGTGATCGTGGGCGAGACGAAGGCGGCTTCGCTCGCGCCTTGGGTTGCGTCAGCAACCTGCTTCACCGTGTCGGCGAGCAGGGTTTCGAGGGTATGTTTATGTGCAGGCAGCATGCTTGTTGCGAGTCCAGTGAGGCAATCCGGTGATGCGGAAGAAGCGGCGGCCGCGCGCGAGGCGCAGCCGATTCGTCAGAAGCGTGGAAAGCGGCGGTGCACCGGCCGGGACGCGCCGGGGCGTCCACCGCGGCGTCATCAGGCACGTTGCGTGCAACGCGGTTAGCGCGTGCGCGGCGACAGGCCCAGATGCTTGCTGCGGCGGCCTGGTGCGGCAGCAGGCGGGATTGCGGCCAACCGGCCCAGCCACGCCACCTTCGCCATGCCGCGCGCGGCGCATTGCGGCGCGCTTTTCCGTCCAGACGGATTTTAGCAGGTGCTAATATGTTCAATGAGATGCCCACCAAGGGCCGTGGTCGCCGTGCCTCATCGGCGTGCCAACGTAACGCGCGCCGGCGGCGGATGTCGAGTCGCCCACGCGTCGATCCAACATAACGAAAAGGGAACAGTCATGCTGATTACTTTCAAATGCCGGGCCGCGCCGGACGTGATGATGCTGGAGAACCTCGCTCAGTACCTGGTTGGCATCGTCGGCAAGCGGCTGGGTGAGCGAGGTGTCATCACCCACGACGAACTGAGCGTCGCGATCACGAAACTCGAATCGGCGATCAGCGTCGACAAACAGGAACGTGCCGAGCACGACGGCCATTTCCACGAAGGTGAAGACGGCCACGACCATCATGAGATCCCGCCGGGACTCGCCCAGCGCGCGTATCCGTTCCTCGACATGCTGCGCGCCGCGCAGAAGGAAAACGCGGATATCGTCTGGGGTCTCTAATCCCGCTAGCGGTCCGCCGGCGGTGGCGTTCGCCGCCTCTCGCGGCGCAGGCCACGACGTGTCAATGAAAAGAGCCCACATCAGCGGGCTCTTTGTCTTTCACAGGGCTTTGCGGCCCCTTTGCCAAACCTGCTTACTGGCTGGCGGCGTCTGCCGGGGCAGCTGCCGGTGCCGACGCACCCTTCTTTGCTTTTTGCTTCTTGGGCTTCTTGACGTGCTTTTGCGTAGGCGGCGAATACGAACTGACCGAGCTGGAAGCGGCAGGGGCAGCAGGCTGGGCCAGCGCCACCGAGGCGCCTGCGGCGAGCGAAACAGCAGTCAATAACAGCGTCAGCTTCTTCATACGATTTTCTCCGTTGACGATTGCAATTTGATAAGCCGACGCGTTTTGGCCGCGTCTGGCGGGTTGATGCCGTTTCAGTCTACAAAGCCGAAAATTACACTGCCGCAAATATTCAGCCTAGCGTGCCCAATATAGTGGGTTTCCCGCCCCGCAAGGCTTACAGCAAAGGCGCCAAGGCTCGCTCAGCGTCTGTTTTCGACAACGACATGCGTTTTGCGTAGTCTTCCAGCTGGTCCTGGCCGATCTTGCCGACCGAGAAATAGGTGCTGTCCGGGTGCGCCAGATAGAAGCCGGAGACGCTGGCCGCCGGCAGCATGGCCAGCGATTCGGTGACGCTCATGCCGATTTCAGTGGCTTGCAGCACGTCGAACATGTCGCGTTTCACAAGGTGATCCGGGCAGGCCGGGTAGCCCGGCGCCGGGCGGATACCGTGGTACTTTTCCGCGATCAGGTCTTCGTTGGAGAGGGTTTCGGCGTTCGCATATCCCCACAGGTCGCGCCGCACGCGGGCGTGCAGTCCTTCAGCGAAGGCTTCCGCGAAGCGGTCGGCGAGCGCCTTGAGCATGATCGCGCTGTAGTCGTCGTGGTCTTTTTCGAACTGTTTTTCCTTCACGTCCACGCCCAGACCCGCCGTGACCGCGAACATGCCGATGTAGTCGGCCACGCCCGAATCCTTCGGCGCGATGAAGTCGGCCAGCGAGCGGTTCGGCCGCATCACGCCGTCCACCACCGGCCGCACGCTTTGCTGGCGCAGGTTGCGCCACGTCAGCGCCACTTCCGAGCGCGATTCGTCGGTGTAGATTTCGATGTCGTCGTCGTTCACCGTGTTGGCCGGCAGCAGCGCGATCACGCCGTTGGCCTGCAGCCAGCGGCCCTGGATCAGGCGCGCGAGCATCGACTTGCCGTCCGAGAACACGCGGCGGGCCGATTCGCCGACGATCTCGTCGTTCAGGATCGCCGGATACGGACCCGCCAGATCCCAGGTCTGGAAGAACGGCCCCCAGTCGATGTAGTTCGCCAGTTCGTTCAGATCGAAGTTCTTGAACACGCGACGGCCGATGAACTTCGGCTTGACCGGCTGGTAGCCGGCCCAATCGATCTTGGTCTTGTTCGCGCGGGCCTCGGCGAGCGTGACCATCGGCAGGGCTTTCTTGTTGGCGTGCTGATCGCGGATGCGGTCGTAGTCGGCCTTCAGCTCGTCGACGTATTTCGCCGCGCCTTCATCGGACAGCAGGCTCGAGGCCACGGAAACCGAGCGCGACGCGTCCGGCACGTAGACCACCGGGCCTTCGTAATGCGGTGCGATCTTCACGGCAGTGTGTACGCGCGAGGTGGTCGCGCCGCCGATCAGCAGCGGGATCTTCTTCACGCGGAAGTAGTCGTCGCGCTGCATTTCCGAAGCGACGTAGGCCATTTCTTCGAGGCTCGGCGTAATCAGGCCGGACAAGCCGATGATGTCCGCGCCCTCGACCTTCGCCTTGGCGAGAATGTCGTTGCACGACACCATCACGCCCATGTTGACCACTTCGAAGTTATTGCACTGAAGCACCACCGAAACGATGTTCTTGCCGATATCGTGCACGTCGCCCTTGACCGTGGCGATGACGATCTTGCCTTTCGCGCGCACGTCGGCGCCGGCTTCGGCCATCAGCTTCTTTTCTTCTTCGATGTACGGGATCAGATGCGCGACCGCCTGCTTCATCACGCGCGCCGACTTCACGACCTGCGGCAGAAACATCTTGCCCTGACCGAACAGGTCGCCGACGATATTCATGCCGTCCATCAGCGGGCCTTCGATCACGTTGATCGGCCGGCCGCCGGCTGCGGCGATCTTGGCGCGCACTTCCTCGGTATCTTCGACGATGAAGTTGGTGATGCCGTGCACCAATGCATGTGACAGACGCTTCTCGACGGGCTGATTGCGCCACTCGAGGTTCTCTTCCTTCTTCGCGGCGCCGGTCTTGAACTTGTCGGCGATTTCCAGCAGACGATCGGTGCCGTCTTCACGGCGGTTCAGCACGACGTCTTCAACACGCTCGCGCAACTCCGGATCGAGATCGGCATACACGCCGAGCTGACCCGCGTTGACGATGCCCATGTCCATCCCCGCCTGAATCGCGTGATAGAGGAACACGGTGTGAATCGCCTCGCGCACCGGATCGTTGCCGCGGAACGAGAACGACACGTTCGACACACCACCGCTGATTTTCGCGTACGGCAGGTTTTCCTTGATCCAGCGCGTGGCGTTGATGAAGTCGACGGCGTAGTTGTTGTGTTCTTCGATGCCGGTCGCAATCGCGAAAATGTTCGGATCGAAGATGATGTCTTCCGGCGGGAAGCCGACTTCGTTCACGAGGAAATCGTAGGAGCGCTTGCAGATCTGCGTCTTGCGTTCGAACGTATCGGCCTGGCCTTGTTCGTCGAAGGCCATCACGACCGCGGCTGCGCCGTAGCGGCGGATCAGGTTCGCGTGATGACGGAACGCTTCTTCACCTTCCTTCAGCGAGATCGAATTGACAATCGCCTTGCCTTGCACGCATTTCAGGCCGGCTTCGATCACGTCCCACTTCGACGAGTCGATCATGATCGGCACACGTGCAATGTCCGGCTCCGACGCGATCAGATTCATGAAGCGGACCATTGCCGCTTTCGAATCGAGCATTGCCTCGTCCATGTTGACGTCGATGATCTGCGCGCCGTTTTCGACCTGCTGCCGCGCGACCGCGATCGCGTCGTCGAACTGGTCGTTCAGGATCATTCGCGCGAACGCCTTCGAGCCGGTCACGTTGGTGCGCTCACCCACGTTGATGAAGAGCGTCCCGGACGTGACGTTGAACGGCTCGAGGCCGGAAAGGCGCATGGTGTGATCGGTCATGGCGTTAGCTCGTGTATTCGATGTTGGAACGTTGCGCGTGCATGGCGGGCAGCGCCGCAATGCGGTCGTACCACTGACGGAAATGCGGGCATTGCGCGCGAATTCTGTCGAGGCCAATGCGAGCGGCGGCAACCGGACCGTGGCGGACTTTGCGATAGCGCGGATGTAACTGTTCGAGCCGCTTCGACGGCGCAGTGTGCGGCGAATCGTTGATCCATTCAGGATCGTCGACCGCAGCACGTGCCGCGACGAGCGGCTCGCTTTGTTGCTGCCAGCCGGGTTCGACTTCGCATAGTTTCGAAACGTCCGAAAACAGCAGCGACTCGAACTCGTGGGGCTGTACGTGCGGGATGAAACGCTCCGGTCGGCATTGTGCGAAGGCGATGACATCCTCGTGCAGCAGATGTTCGATACGTGCGGCACGGGCGGCTGGCGCTTGGCCCTTGCTGCCAGTCACGCCGCGAAACGTCGTATCGAGACCGTACAGGTCGATCAAGGTCGTGACATAGGTATCGACGCGCTGGCGCAAGGTGTGGCCGATGAACTTGCGGACACGCTCAAGACTGAGCGCGCCACCGCGCTGTTCACGGGACGTGTTGATCAGCCGCGCGCTTGCGTAAATCCGGTTCGCGCTGAGTGCGGGCGCCAGCACGTCGCGGACGAACGTTTCCTCTGTCTGGCCTTCGCCGACCACGATCAACTCGACCATCACGCTGGCCTCCCGCCCAGGACATTCTGCTTCCAGAGGTCGCCCAGAGAGTAGTCGTCGAGCCAGTCGTGCAATTGCGTTGCATCGAGGCGGTGGAACGTCGACGCGTTGTCTTTGCGGTCCACTACGATCACATCCTCAGGTTCCATTCGGTTCAGCAGTTCCACCGATTGCGTCGAGACAATCAACTGCTTTTGTTCGGATGCGCGTTTAAGCAGGTCGGCAAGCAGGTTGATGGCGTAGGGGTGCAGGCCAAGCTCCGGCTCGTCGATCAGGATCGTTGCAGGCATCCGATCCCACGGCTGCAGCAGCAGCGTACTCAGGCAAATGAAGCGCAGCGTCCCGTCGGACAGCGCGTGAGCCGTAAACGGCGTGTCCGGGTCGCCGCGTTCGGTCCATTCGAGTTGGATCTTCGAGGCTGAATCGGAGCGAAACACGAAGTCGTCGAAGAACGGCGCAACGAGGCGGACTGTGTCGACGATCTGGCGGTAGCTGTCTGAATGCTCGATTTTGAGCATATGCAGATAAGCGGCGAGATTCGCGCCGTCTGCCTTGAGGCGCAACGTGTCGTTGAGCGCGTGAGGTTGCTTGACTTTGGCTTTTTCGCCGGTGTCGTGGAAATGATAGACGCGGGTGCCCTCAAGGACGGAGGTAAGGTCGACGTTATGAATCGGACTGTTCGTGTTGCTCAAGGCGGACTCAGGGCCGCCGCCCGAACTCCACCCTAGTTTGGGTAGACGGCTTTGGTCCGAGAATCCAACTTGCTCGCGCAAGATGACTAGCCGATTATCGTTCGTAGGGACCAGTTCAAACATGTAGCTATCGAGCTCGCCGAACGCCAGTTCGACATGAATCGCATCTGTTGCCTTTCGCGAAAAATGCATCAGCGCATCCGGCCCACCTTGCTGCTGCACATACAACTGCAGTCGACCTGCAAAAATCTCCGCGAGCATCCGAAACAGCCCGATAAAGTTCGACTTTCCCGCGCCATTGGCGCCAATCAACACGTTGAGATCACGCAACTCAAAGTCGCGCAACTCACGTATTGATTTGAAACCCTTAATCGTCAGTTTGGTGACGCCAGCCATCGATCGATTCCCGTTCAGGTGAGCGCCACGATCAAGCCGTTTCAGTATCGGTTTCCCGATAGTTTGCCCACACGCGGGGTTTCACGCCAGCCAACGTTTGAGCAATCGCCGCAATATGCTCCGGCGTCGTGCCGCAGCAGCCGCCGGCGATATTCACGAGGCCGGCCTGCGCGAACTCCTTCAGCAATCCCGACGTATCCGCCGGCAATTCGTCAAAGCCCGTATCGCTCATCGGGTTCGGCAAACCGGCGTTTGGATAGCACGACACATAGGTGTCGCACAGCTTCGCCAGTTCGGCGATGTACGGGCGCATCAGCGCCGCGCCCAGCGCGCAGTTCAAACCGAAGGTGAGCGGCTTGGCGTGACGCAGCGAGTTCCAGAAAGCCTCGACGGTTTGTCCCGAGAGAATCCGGCCCGATGCATCCGTGACGGTGCCCGAAATCATGATCGGCAGACGCTCGCCGGTGTCTTCGAACAGCTCGTCCAGCGCGAACAGCGCGGCCTTGGCATTGAGTGTGTCGAAAATCGTTTCGACGAGGAACAGGTCGCAGCCGCCGTCGAGCAAGGCCTTCGCCTGCTCGTAGTACGCCGCGCGCAGTTCGTCGAACGTCACGTTGCGCGCGCCCGGATCGTTCACGTCAGGGGAAATGCTGGCCGTCTTCGGCGTGGGTCCGATCGCACCGGCGACGAAACGCGGCTTGTCGGGCGTCGAGTACTTGTTGCAGGCAGCGCGCGCCAGCTTCGCCGATTCGAGATTCATCTCGATGGCGAGGTCTTCCATGCCGTAGTCGGCCTGCGCCACCATGGTCGCGCCGAACGTGTTGGTCTCGATGATGTCCGCGCCCGCCGCGAGATACTGCTCGTGAATCTCGCCGATGATCTGCGGCTGCGTGATCGACAGCAACTCGTTGTTGCCCTTGATGTCGCGCCCGTAGTCCTTGAAGCGCTCGCCGCGATAGCGGGCTTCGTCGAGCTTGTAGCGCTGGATCATCGTGCCCATTGCGCCGTCCAGAATCAGGATGCGCGACTTGAGCAGCGCGGGCAGCGCCGCGCCACGCGTGTAGGCGGCGTCGGGACGGACTGGCGAGGCGGATTGAGCAGGCTGGTTCATGGCGGACAAGGGCTTGCGCCGGCTTTTTCGGGAAACCTGTCATTGTAGCCGCAGTGGGGCGGTTCCGCCGGGCGCGGGCCCGGCAGGCGGATGCGCGTGCCACGGCAACGGTGGCCGGGGCTGTGGCCGCAGCGGAAACAAACAGAGGAAACGACAGGGGAAACAAAAGTCGAAGCGACGGGGGAAACGACAGAGGAAACAAAACGGCCCAGTCAGGTGAAAGCCTGCTGGGCCGCGTTACGTCTGCTGACCGACTTGTAAAGGCCGCCGGCTAAGCCGGTCGGCGCGGTCGATGGATGTCGCCAAACCGTTAAGTCAAACCCTTCGGTTAGTGAAGAATCACCGGTTGATGCATCAGGCTGTCGAACTGCCCGAGGAATTCGTCTACTTCATCCAGCGACGGCTCCTCTTCGATCAGTTTCTGCACATGCTCGCGGAAACGCGCTGCCATTGCACCATCAATGTAGATTTCGCGCTGCATGTTCTTGTCGACGATTTCGTAGCCGCCTGATTTCATGGCCAGCGGGCCTTCCTGCGGCGGAAACTCGACGACACAATAGTTGGGGCTGTTATAGATCATTTGCATGGCGACACTCCTTATTTCCGTTGGCTCTTGGCCATTCCTGCGCCATAGGTGGAGCTTGTGGTGTGGAATTCAAGGGGTGGGTCCGGATTGACGCTTGTGAAGTTCCGAACCTACCGGTTAGACCGGCTTTCCAAGAAACGTTTCAAGCAGTGCAGCAAAACGGTGAGATTGCTCGATGGGCGCAAGATGAGCGGCCTCGAGCAGTTCGAACTGCGCGCCTTGGATGGCGTCTGCTATTGCCTGCGTAGCAGCAGGTGGCGTGCCCGTGTCATGGCGGCCTCCCACGGCCAACGTTGGGCAACGTATTGTTCCCAGCTTACCGCGTAGATCGAAATCGCGCAGGGCTTCGCACGCCATGGCGTAGCCTTCTGGCAACGTATGGCTCAGCACCTCCCGGATCGGCTCGACTGCTTCCGGATGCGCGGCCTGAAAATCGGGCGTCAGCCAGCGGCTCAGTGTCGCGGGCACGAGCGATGCCAAACCTTCCGTGCGCGCCACCGCCGCGCGTTGGTCCCATATTGCGCGGCCTTCGGGCGGCGTGCCGCTCGTGGTGTCGGCAATCGTCAGCGTGTCGACGCGCGACGGGTGGTCCAGCGCGAATTGCTGCGCGATCATGCCGCCCATCGACATGCCGACAAGGTGCGTGGTGGGTGCGCCGACCGCGTCGAGCAGCGCGGCGAGATCGCGGGACAGATCGGCGACGCTGAACGGTTCGCTCGATACCGCGGTCTTGCCGTGGCCGCGCAGGTCATAGCGCAACACGGTGTAGTTGTCGCGGAAATAGCCGGCGAGCTGGTCCCAAACCGACAGATCGCCGCCGAGCTGGTGAATGAACGTCAACCATGGGCCGCCGCCCTCATTGCTCAGAACATAGCGCGTCTCGATACCGTTGATTTTCACTTGCATGCGGGCTCCTTGAAGGGGCGCAGTGGAAAGAGCCGTTTGCGCGCGCGTCTTCCGCCTTCACTATACCTATGGGGCGGTCGCGCGAACGGTGCAGCTCATTGTGCGAGTGTGTCCCGTCGCGGAAGTTTCAGCGATCTGTGCGAGACCCTACTCGGATTCAGGGTTTTTCGGGCGTGTTGCCGGGCACAGTCGAATCGACCGAGGGGGCGGTTGAGGGTGTATTGGGGGGTGACGGGTTTGCCGGATTGTCAGGCGATGCATTGCCAATGCTATTGGTGCCACCAGAGCCACTCGAGCCGTCAACGCCATTAGAACCCCTTGAGCCATTCGTACCGTCCACGCTGTCGGCCGGATCGCTACCGTCTGCATTGAGCTTGCCGCGCCACACCAGTTCGAATTGCGTGCCGTTCGGCTCGGTCTGCAGGATTCGCGCGGGCAGCCAGCCAAGCGATGGCGCGAGCCATACGTCGATGCGGCGCAAATCGCCGTCATGGCGAGGCAAGCGTTTGAAGTGTCGCGTCTCGAGGTAGCCCTGCGCGGTGCGGATGGTTTCGTCGCCGATTGTTTCGACGGGCCAGTTCTCGCCGCTGTCGTTATCAACCACGAAGAATTGCCGCGTCACGCCCGGCTTATAGGCGGCAGGGTCGCCGCGCACCAGGCTGGCAAGTTGCATCACCATGCTGAAACGGTCTTGCGCGCCGTCGGGCAGCGGCAGCGTGGCCGGAGTCCGCGTGAAGACGATCTTTTTGTCGCTGCGATTGAAGATCGCCACGTCTTCCGGACGACGGCCGCGCTTTTCGACATATTGATCCGGCGCGAGACCGAATGCGTCGATGCGGCCATGGCTCGAATACACGAACGTACCGACGAACGGCAGCGGCACGGAGACGACCATCTCGTAGCTCTGTGCATTGCTGGTCCAGTGGATGGTGCCGGGCTGGTTGCGCACGCCGTTGTAGAACGTGTCGTATTGCAGCTCCCCGGACGGCGGAACGGAGAATTTCACGCCCGTTGAAGCCTGAGGCGCGCTCGCAGCGGTGGGAGCACTGGCCGTGCCGGCGGCGGTTGCGCCCGCATTGGCATTGGCATCGGGGTGACTCGCTGCAGCCGATGCACTCGCCGTGGCATCCGATGCGGCCACGACCGCGGGTGCCTGCTTTGCCGGTTGCGTCGCCGTCAGCACGTGTTCGCGCGGCTTGCTCGCGACGGCCTTATGCGCTGCAGCGGGTGCTGCAGCCTGCTGCGCGTCGGCGGCGGGTTTGCGCTCGATACGCTCGGGCTTCAGCAGCGCAACCTGCACCGGAACATGCGCGTTGTCTGATGGATTCAGCGTCGCGCGGTTGCGCTCGACCCATTGCGCCGCAATCCAGTGCAGGATGACCACCGCCAGAAGAACCGCAAGCCATCGCCCCACCCGCAAACCGGCGCGCGGCCCGACGGGCGGCGTTCGATCAGCGCGGCGTGTGGCGGAAGGTGAGGACATGGATTCGAACGTGCGGGCGGTAACGGGATAGGCGTCGCGTCAACGTGGCGTCGCACTATACCCGAGCTCATACGAAAGCTTTTGCGCACATTCACGCAGCGCCGTATCGATCTCGCCGCCCCAACGGATATCGAACGCACCTTCGTGACCGAGCGCGACCAGGCCCAGCGCAAGATCGCCCGTCGAGTCGAAGACCGGCATGCAGAACGCGTGAATGGTCGGCAGCAACATGCCTTCCACACGCGCTGCTTCGTGCTGCCGCACGTCCGCCAGCACCCGCTCGACCTCATCCCGCGTACGCGGCCCGCCCATGTGCGACGCGCGGCGCGAATCGGCCAGTTCGCGCTCCAGCATCGCGGCGGTCTTGCTCGACGGCAGATAGGCGGCAAACAGCAGGCCGGTGGCGGAACTGAGCAGCGGCATCACGTCGCCGAGCTTGAGCGATGCCTTGGCCGGATGACTCGATTCCATCCAGTGGACCATCGTCGGCCCCTGGTTGCCCCACACCGCGATGCCCACCGTCAGATCGAGCCGGTCGCGCAGTTCGGCGAGCGCAATGCGCGCGAGCTTCACGCCGTCGACGCGGGCAAGCCGCGCGAGCCCCAATTGCAACGCGAAGCCGCCCAGTTCGTAGCGGCCCGACAGCGGATCCTGCGCCACCACGCCGAGGCGCAGAAAACTCACCAGATAGCGGTGCGCTTTCGCCGGACTCATGCCGGCACGCTGCGCCAGGTCGCGCAGCATCATCGCGCGTGGCTCGTGGGTCAACACTTCGAGCAATCTGAAGCCGACTTCGATCGACTGAATGCCGGAGCGCAGCTTTTCCTCGCCGGTTTCGACGCTTTCGTCGTCGGATTCGGGCACTTCGGTCATTTCGAGCGGTTCAGCGGAGTCGGTACGGATCGCGCCGGAGCGGGCAATTGGAGGCATGAGCGAGGCGCTTCAAGCGCGTTTTAAAGAAAGTGATAGCGGCGGGTCAGGGTAGACCCCATCGCCGTCCGGCCATGTGGCGCAAACTGCCGCCGCGCAACGGCGCTTGGGTCGAGCCGATTCACCATCGTAGAATAGATTCCCTCTATCGTCACTAACGGTTCACTCCCCTATGAAACTTGCCACGCTGAAGGACGGCACGCGCGACGGTCAACTGATCGTTGTGTCCCGCGACCTGCACACCGCGGCCGTCGCCGACGCGATCGCGCCTACCATGCAGCGCGTGCTCGACGACTGGGCCTTCTACGCGCCGCAACTGCAAGACCTGTACGACGCGCTCAATCAGGGCCGCGCGCGCAACACCTTCCCGTTCGACGCCAAGGAATGCATGGCGCCGCTGCCGCGCGCGTTCCAATGGGCCGACGGGTCGTCGTACGTGAACCATGTTGAACTGGTGCGCCGCGCGCGTGGCGCGGAAATGCCGCCGGAATTCTGGACCGATCCGCTGATGTATCAGGGCGGCAGCGACGACTTTATCGGCCCGAAAGACGATGTGCTGTGCGCATCCGAGGAATTCGGCATCGACTTCGAAGCGGAAGTCGCGGTGATCACCACAGACGTGCCGATGGGCGCCACGCCCGACCAGGCGCTCAGGAGCGTCCGTCTGGTGACTTTGGTCAACGACGTCTCGCTGCGCAATCTGATCCCCGCCGAACTCGCGAAGGGCTTCGGTTTTTTCCAGAGCAAGCCGGCCACGTCGTTCGCCCCGGTCGCCGTGACGCCCGATGAACTCGGCGAGAGCTGGCGCGAAGGGCGCCTGCACCGGCCGATGATCGTCCACTGGAACAACAAGAAGGTCGGCCAGCCGGACGCCGGCACCGACATGGTGTTCCACTTCGGCCAACTGATTTCGCACGCGGCGAAAACGCGCAACCTGCGCGCCGGCGCGCTTGTTGGCTCAGGTACGGTGTCGAACAAGGACGCGAAGCGCGGCTATTGCTGTATCGCTGAAAAACGCTGTCTCGAGACCATCGAGCACGGCGCGCCGCAAACCGAGTTCATGAAGTTCGGCGATACCGTGAGGATCGAGATGTTCGACGAAGCGGGCAAGTCGATTTTCGGTTCGATCGATCAGGGCATCGCACCGCTGGATTGAGGCGCCAGGTTGAAGCGCCGGCTTTGTGCGGCACGCGGCATCGGGGGCGCGTGTGCGGGCGCTTCTAAGCCTACGAAAGGGTTTCGCCCGATGCCACAGCCACGGCACGCCGCTACACTGACTGGCGCGGCGGCGGCCTCGGGATAACGGCTGTGCGTCGATCGCGAAGTCAACGCAAAACCGAAGTCAACGCAAAATCAGCGCGAAGCAGCATGTGAGCAGGGCACAAGCAACACATAAGCAACACACAAGCAGCACATCGGCAATACATCAAAACGAAAAACCGAGGTGAGGAGACAGCATGCCACGATTTAAAGCCACCGAACGAAGAACCACGGGCACTCGCACAGCGAGCGTATGCGCAACACCATCGCGGCGCGGACTTGCCCGTCTTGCCGCCGCGCTGTGTGCCGCGCTACCCGCCTTCGCCCTTGCGCAGGTGAAGATCGGCCTCGTGTTGTCGCTGACCGGGCCGGCCGCGTCGCTCGGCATTCCCGCGCGCGATACCGCCACGCTGCTGCCCAAACAGATCGGTGGCCAGAGCGTCGAATACATCGTGCTCGACGACGCGTCTGACACCACGCAGGCCGTGCAGGACACCAAGAAGCTGATTTCCGAGAATCACGTCGACGCAATCATCGGCTCGTCGATCACGCCGAATTCGCTCGCCATGATCGATGTGGTTGCCGATGGCGAAACCCCCATGATCTCGCTGGCCTCGTCGGCGAAAATCATCGAACCGGTGGATGCGAAGCGCCACTGGGTATTCAAGACCCCGCAGACGGACGCGATGATGGCCTCGGCGATCGCCGAGCACGCCAGTGGGCACGGCGTCAAAACGATCGCGTTCATCGGCCAGGCCGATGCGCTCGGCGAAACCTTCTACGCCGAAGTCGCGAAGTTCGCGCAATTGCATCACATCAACATGGTGGCGAGCGAGCGCTTCAATCGCACGGATCCGAGCGTGACCGGCCAGATTCTGAAGATTCTCGCGACCCATCCGGATGCCGTGGTGGTCGGCGCGGCCGGCACGCCCGCCGCGCTGCCGCCGAAGACGCTCAGGGAACGCGGCTACAAAGGGCTGATCTATCACAATCACGGGGTCGGCAATAACGACTTCCTGCGGGTGTGCGGCGCCGATTGCAACGGCACGTTCCTGCCGGCGAGCCCGGTGCTGGTCGCTGCGCAATTGCCGGCTGACCATCCGGCCAAACGTCTCGCGCTCGACTACATCGCGCGCTTCGAAGCCTTGCGCGGGCCGGGCAGCGTGTCGGCGTTCGGCTCGTACACGTGGGACGCCGGCATGCTGCTCAGCAACGCGGTGCCGATCGCGCTTAAGGCGGCCGCGCCCGGCACGCCGGAATTTCGCCGGGCGTTGCGCGATGCGCTGGAAGCGACACGGGGTCTCGCGGACACCAACGGCGTGGTCAACATGAGCGCTGCGGATCACCTCGGACTCGATCAACGGGCGCGCGTGATGGTCGAAATCCAGAATGCGAAGTGGGTTTATCAGCCGCATTGAGTTGTGCGAGGTTCGCGCTGACACGGCGCGAACCAGCCGAATGGGCGGAATATGCGCCTAAGGCGATGGTTTCAACAGCTACACCGATAGACGGATTGCTCATCATGTCTCAGGCACCACACAGTAACGACGCGTTTTATGCGCACTACCAGTCGCTGCAATTGCACCGCCATCCGCATGGCGTGCTCGAAGTCGTGATGAGCGGCGAGGGCGCGAACAGAAGCGGGCTGGCCACCGCTAACGCACGAATGCACTTCGAACTCGCCGAAATCTGGCGCGACATCGATCGGGATCCCGAAACGCGTGTCGCGATCATTCGTGGCGAGGGCAAGGGCTTTTCGGCCGGTGGCGATCTGCAACTGGTCGAAGACATGGCGACCGATTTCGACGTCCGCGCCCGCGTGTGGCGCGAGGCGCGTGATCTGGTCTACAACGTGATCAATTGCAGCAAGCCGATCGTCTCGGCGATGCACGGTCCGGCGGTCGGCGCGGGGCTCGTGGCCGGGCTGCTCGCCGATATCTCGATTGCGACGAAGTCGGCGCGCATTATCGACGGTCATACGCGTTTGGGCGTGGCCGCCGGCGATCACGCGGCCATCGTCTGGCCGCTCCTGTGCGGCATGGCGAAGGCGAAGTATTACCTGCTGCTGTGCGAGCCGGTGAGCGGCGAGGAGGCGGAACGGATTGGCCTCGTGTCACTCGCCGTCGACGAAAACGATCTGCGGCCCAAAGCATTCGAAGTCGCACAGAAGCTGGCCAACGGATCGCAAACGGCAATTCGTTGGACCAAGTACGCGCTGAACAACTGGCTGCGTTCGGCGGGGCCGGCGTTCGATACGTCGCTGGCACTGGAATTCATGGGTTTCGCCGGGCCGGATGTGCGCGAAGGCGTGAACTCGCTGCGCGAGCGGCGCGCGCCGGATTTTGGCGGCGCGGACCCGTGGAGCGGGCAGCCGAAGCACACACGGCAGACGCCTGGCGGCGGCACGTCGGGTGATGGGCATTCCTGAAACTGCGGCCCGGCTTGTATCGCGCAAAGCCCCGCCAACCGGTACCGTGAGGCGCAGCGTGAGCGGGGCAAACCACAGCCCAAACTAAGCGCGGTTCGCAGCGCCACGCGCGGTATGATCGAATTAGACTAGACGCGCGCGGGACGGCGCTATTCCTTCCCTTTATGCAGCGAGGCGACAAGCATGACCGCTACACCTGGCACCACGCCGCCCTTTCCGGGCTTTCCCGGTTTTCCGCCCGCCGAAGTGCTCGAACAGATGTGGGGCATGATGCGTCTCTCGCCGTTTGGCTCGGCGTTTTCAGGCGCGCAGCCCGGCAGCAGCCTTGGGCCGTCACTGTCGATGATGTCCGACATGATGGCGCCACTGACCAACGTCGAAGAACTCGATAAGCGCATCACCGACATGCGCGCGGTCGAGCAGTGGCTCAAGCTGAATCTGAACATGCTGCAGTCCGCCATTCAGGCGCTCGAAGTGCAGCGCGCCACGCTCGCTACGTTGCGTGCGTTCGGTGCGTTCGCGCAGTCGTCGATGGCGCAGCCGGCTGCCGCGCCGAGTCCTTCGCCGACCGGCTGGCCGCATCCGGAGGCTTCTTCGGGTTCGACTAGTGCAAGCCCATCGGCCGCACCTGAGCCGGCAACTGAAGAAGGCGAGGCCGCCGGGACACCTCCGTTCGACGCCTCGGCCTGGTGGAATCTGCTGCAATCGCAGTTCAATCAGATCGCCCAGTTTGCGATGACGCAGGCAGCCACGGCAGCCGCCACAGCGGATGGGTCGGCAACGGACTCGCCAGAAGAAGGCGCGACGAGTGCTTCGGCATCGGCAGGCAATGCGGATGACGCGCCCGAGGGGAGCGTCGCGGACGCCGGGACCGCAGCCAAACGGCCGGCGGCGAAACGGGCAGCGACGTCGACTTCGACGTCCGCGAAGCGCGCAGGCAGTGCGAGCGCCGCTCCGCGAGCGACGAAAAAATCTGTCTAGCGGCAAGAACGAAGCGGGCTACGCGTGATCCACGCAACGACAGCGCAAAGTCCGACCGGCCGGTGGTGCAACCGAAGTAAATTCACCGCCTGTCATGGGTTTGACCCCGATCGTCGGCCACACTCCGCGAATCGGGGCATTTATTGAGAGAAGTCAATTAGCCGCCGGAATTGCGTCTGCCAGGGCACGGGAACCGTAAAGTCAGCGTGCTATCATTGTGTAAGCTTCATTTGGCTTTTGGGCGTGCGCTGAAAACAACCAATCCAGCCTCGCCTGCTTCACTCGCCGCCGGTACCACCGGCGCAGGGCTGGACGGTGCGGATTCATCGCAGACTGGCTCGACCTCAGGCATAGGGTATCCCTCACCCACGGTTGGCCGCGCAGCGCGTAACTTCTGGTTAACGGCGCCGCGCAAACGCCGGACTTCTTTGCTGCCCGGTGCATCTAGGCAGCCGATTACCGCGTAAAATTGAATGCTTGGCCGATAAACGGCGCACAAAACAGTGCGTTTCGTTCGTCTTCAGCAAAAGTGCTACACGTAGTAGTGACAGACACAGACAGTATGCGCAGAACAGGGGTGGGACTATGAACACCATGCTTTATCCGGAACTTTATAAATCGCTCGAATCCGTTCGATGGGACATGGAGAAAGACATTCCCTGGGACAAGTTCGATGCATCGCTATTGACCGACGAGCAGGCCGCGACGATCAAGATGAATGCGATCACCGAATGGTCGGCGTTGCCCGCCACGGAAATGTTCCTCCGTGACAACCATCACGACAGCGATTTTTCCGCATTCATGAGCGTGTGGTTCTTCGAAGAACAGAAGCATTCGCTGGTGCTGATGGAATATCTGCGCCGCTTCAAGCCGGAAATGTGCCCGACCGAAGAAGAGCTGCACGCCGTGCGCTTCGAATTCGATCCGGCGCCGCCGCTCGAAACGCTGATGCTGCACTTCTGCGGCGAAATCCGCCTGAATCACTGGTATCGCCGTGCTGCCGAATGGCACACCGAGCCGGTCATCAAGGCCATCTACGAAACCATTTCGCGCGACGAAGCGCGTCATGGCGGCGCGTATCTGCGCTACATGAAAAAAGCAATGGTGCAAACCGGCGACATCGCGCGTGCTGCGTTCGCCAAGATCGGCGTCCTGATGGCCTCGGCGCGCCGCACGGAAAAGCCGCTGCATCCGACCAACCTTCACGTGAACCAGGCGCTGTTCCCGCGCGACACGATTCAATCGCGTTTGCCGGATCCGGAATGGCTCGAACGCTGGCTCGACGAACAGATCCGTTTTGACGACGGCTGGGAAAAGAAGGTGGTGGAGCGGATTCTGCACAACCTGTCCATTCTGTTCGAGCGCACCTTCAACACGGCGCAGGAATTGAACCGCTATCGCAAGGAAGTCGTCGCACGCTTGCAGGCCGATCAGAAATCGGCTGAACAGCCGGCTTGATGGGTTCAGGTTTGCGGTTGTAACGTTTCAGGAACGGCCCGGCAGGCGTGAGCTTGCCGGGCCGTTTTGCTTCATGCCGCCCGGCGTGTATCGTGGCGGCATTTCTTTTTTCTTTGCGACTCCGTCATGGCCGCCACTTTTGAACGCAAGATTTTTACGCGCGACGCGCTGGTGACGCTCCGTGCTTCGATGCCGGCGCCGGTTGTGTTTACCAACGGGGTGTTCGACATCCTGCATCGCGGGCATGTGACTTATCTCGCCGACGCTAAAGCGCTCGGCGCCTGCCTCATTGTCGGCGTCAATAGCGATGCTTCGGTGCGCATGCTAGGCAAAGGCGATGACCGGCCGATCAATAACGAAGCTGATCGGATGGCCTTGCTGGCGGCGCTGGAGAGCGTCGACTACGTGGTTTGCTTTGGCGAGAAGACGCCCGTAGAGCTGATTTCGGCGCTGCGGCCGGATGTGCTCGTCAAAGGCGGCGACTACGACATGGATGTTTTGCCGGAGTCGGCCATTGTGCGGGGCTGGGGCGGCAAGGCATTGGCGATTCCCTTCGAGCATGAGCGCTCGACCACCGCGTTATTGAAGAAGGTTCGCGCGCAAGGGTGATCTTTACTGCGGCAGCGCCGATGCCGCTATCGGCGCCGCTGGCGCCGGGCCACCAACGACTGGCTGGTCGGCGGCTTCAGCTGCTGTGACGGGTTGCACCTTCAGCCACTCCGCATGGAGCTGGCGGTTCAGGTGGTTCGGCTCGCGGCCGCCGGCTGTGGGTGTCGGGCCGAATACACCACGCATCGCGACGAATGCCAGCATGTTGGCAAGAAACAATATGGCGATCAGCCAGCGCAGCATCTTTAGTATTCCCCGTCCATAGGTTCAGTCACCGCTATTCCAACGCTATCCCGCTTTTCTCCGAAAGGCCGTGGCTCAGGCGTCGCGCTCCATCGCGCGTTCGGCAGCAATCAGAGCAAGCCCCGATAGCACCAGCGAATCGTGGCGAGTATGCGGCACTTTTAACGCACTTGTCACTTCGTCCACGGCGCCGCCGCTTACCACCAGGCGTACCGGCACCTGCCATTCGTCCTGCAAGTCACGCCACATGCGCTCGATCAGCCCAGCTTGCGCCAACGTGCATCCGGCCGACAACGAGCGTGGCGTATCGGTTGCGAAGAACGGGCCGCGGCGCTCGCCGTCAGACGGGGTGTCCGCATCGAGCAAGCCGCGCGCGGCGTGAGCGTCGAGTGTAGGCAGTTGCGCCGTGTGCTCGCCGAGCGAACGCATCATCAGGGTCCAACCCGGCGCAATCAGACCGCCGACAAAGCAACCGTCCGCACGCAGTGCCTCAAGCGTGGTCGCCGTGCCGAACGTCGCGATAAGCAGGTTCTCGCCGGGAAACGCCGCGTGCGCCCCAATCAGGCCAGCCCAGCGATCGCTGCCGAGTGCCTGCGGCGTTGTGTAGCTATTGGTCACGCCGCATTGCTGCGCGCAGGCGCGGATCGTCGTACGCGGCAGGTGGGGCCAGTGGGCGTCGAGTCGTGCGGCAATCCGTGCCGCGACATTTTCGCCCGCGACGTTCGACAACCATGCGCCGCCCGGCGTCGGCAAATTCGACCAGTCAGGTTCATCGGCGCCGCCGTGCGCGAGCGCGCCGGCCGCGACCTGTACACCGTCCGGCTGCACCAGTGCCCACTTGATGCGACTATTGCCCGCGTCGATCAACAGATAAGGCGCGCCGCTCGTCATGCCGCACCGTCGGCCAGACGCAGCGAGACGTCACCGGTCGCGACGGTCAGCCGCCCGGCCGCTGTGTTGAGCAGCAGTTGCCCGCGTTCGTCGACGCCTGCCGCCACGCCGCGCGCCAGCTCTTTACCTTGCTCCAGCAGCACGACTTCCCGGCCTGCGTAGGCGTGCACCGCGTTCCAGCGCGCCTGGAACGGCGCGAAGCCATCTGCGCCGAAGCGCTGTAGCGCGGGTTCGAGTGCGTTCAGTTCCGCCGCCAGCGTATCGGTGAGGTTCGCATTCGGCAGCGCGCGTTGCAGTGCGGTCGGCGTGGTGCCGCGCGCTTGCGCCGGCACGTCCGCGTTGAGCGCGCCGACCTTGGCGGCGAGCTCGTCCGCGCCCTTCACATTAGTGCCGATACCGATCACCACGGCGCTTGCGTTGTCCGTGCTCCATGCGGTCTCGATCAGGATGCCGGCCAGTTTGTCGCCCTCGAGCAGGACGTCGTTGGGCCACTTCAGCGCGATCTGTCCCGGCCCTGCGACCGGCAACGAGCGCAGTCCGTCGACCAGCGCCACGCCTACCGCGAGACTCAGGCCCGCGAGCCCTTCGAGCGGGCGCGGCAGCACACACGCCACCGAAAACAGCAGCGCATTACCCGGTTCCGCATACCAGGGACGGCCACGGCGGCCGCGCCCCGCCGTTTGCAGATACGCGACCCGCACGATCGGCCGCGGCAGCGCGCCGGCTTTGCGCGGCAATGCCTTGACGCGCGTCATCAGGTCGGCGTTGGTCGAGCCGGTTTCCTCGACGATTTCGATCGGCCAGTCATGCGCGTGCGGACCGAATAGCGCGACGGCGCGCTCGCGGTCGATACGCCAGTCGGAAGCCGCAGCGGCTTGGGGTGGGGTCTTGGAAGCGTTCATGCCTCATATTGTAGCGACAGCGAACGCTGTGAGCCCGTGAGGACGGTTCAACGGCCGCGCCTTCGTTACAATGGCCCCTAATCCGATAACCAGATTCCAGCGATCCTTGAACTACGACACTCCGCCCGGCCTTGAAGTCGCGGCCGGCAGCCAAGGCAAGATCGTCCGGCTTTCGGGCCAGTGGACGGCGCTCGCCCTCGCGCGCGACAAGGCCACCGGTCATGTGATTCCTTTGTTGCGCTCGCTGGCCGGCGCTGAAGGCATCCGCCAGTGGGATCTGTCGCGCATCGACCGGATGGATCATGTCGGCGGTCAGGCGCTATGGCGCGTGTGGGGCCACAAGATGCCCGTGGACACCACGCTCACCGATACGCAACGCGATATTTTCGAACGCATCGCACTGCTCGACACGGTGCGTGAGAAGGCCGAGCCGGTGGTCAAGTTCGACCCGTTCACCCGGCTGGGCCTCGCGATCTTCTCGTTTTTCGAGCACCTGTACGGCGGATTCGGCATGCTCGGGCAGGTCGTGCTCGATATCTTCGCGATCCTGCGCAAACCGAAAATCACGCCGTGGACCGAAATCTCCGCCAACATCTATAACGCCGGTACCAAGGCGTTGCCGATCACCGCACTGGTCGCGTTCCTGATCGGCATCGTGCTGAGCTATTTGTCGGCGCAGCAATTGCGGCTTTTTGGCGCGAATCAGTACATCGTCAATATTCTTGGGCTGTCGGTGATTCGCGAACTGGGGCCGGTGCTGTCGGCGATTCTGGTGGCGGGGCGCTCCGGCTCGGCGATTACCGCGCAGATCGGCGTGATGCGTGTCACCGAAGAACTCGACGCGATGCGCGTGATGGGCATTCCGCACGGGCTGCGGCTGATCCTGCCGCGCGTGGTCGCGCTTGGCGTGGCCATGCCGCTCCTCGTGATGTGGACCAACATCATCGCGTTGACCGGCGGCGCGCTCGCCGCGAAGATCGTGCTCGGCATCGACATGAGCTACTTCGCGCGCGCATTGCCGAGCGTCGTGCCGGTCGCCAATCTGTGGATCGGTCTGGGCAAGGGCGTCGCGTTCGGCATGCTGATCGCGATCGTCGGCTGTCATTTCGGCTTCCGTATCAAGGCCAATTCGCAAAGCCTCGGCGAAGGCACGACGACCTCGGTGGTGACCTCCATCACCATCGTGATTCTCGCGGACGCGGTGTTCGCGATCCTCTTCCAGAACGTGGGGCTAGGATGATCGCGCCACTCACCCAGGCCGTGCGCGGCCAGCCGATGCCCGAGATTGCGGAGCCGGTGATCGAGGTGATCGACATCACCAAGCGCTACGGCCGCAACATCGTGCATCAGCATCTGAATTTCGATGTGCGGCGCGGCGAGATCGTCTCGATCGTCGGTGGCTCGGGGTCGGGCAAGACCACGCTGGTGCGGCAGATTCTCGGGCTCGAAAAACCGTCTTCCGGCACGATCAAGCTGTTTGGTCAGGACATTGCCACCATTTCGCCTGAAGACGCGCTGCTCATGCGCAGCCGCTCAGGGATGCTGTTTCAGCGCGGCGCGCTGTTCTCGTCGCTCTCGGTGTTCGACAACATCGCGCAGCCGTTGCGCGAACTCGGCAAGGTGCCCGACGATCTGCTGCGCGACATCGTGATGCTCAAGCTCGAGATGGTCGGCCTGCCGTGCAAGCATGCGTCGAAGATGCCGTCGGCGCTTTCGGGCGGCATGATCAAGCGCGTGGGCATCGCGCGCGCCATCGCGCTCGAACCCGAGTTGCTGTTTCTCGACGAACCGACTGCCGGCCTCGATCCGCAGGCGTCGGACGAATTCGTCGAACTGATCTCCGCGCTGCATCGCGCGCTCGGCCTGACGGTGGTGATGGTCACGCACGATCTGGACACGATGATCGCGTTGTCCACCCGCGTCGCCGTGCTGGCGGATCGCAAGGTGCTGGTCGCCGCGCCGGTCGAAGAGGCGGCGGGCGTCGATCATCCGTTTATCCGCGAATATTTCCTCGGCCTGCGCGGGCGTCGCGCGCTGCAGGCGCTGCCGCCGGAGCGCCGTGCGAAGCTGCCGCGCGCGGCGCTCGAATCGGCGTCGTCCGAATTGCCGCTGTGAACCAGGGAACCTGACAATGGAAAATAAATCACATGCCTTCTGGGCAGGGCTCTTCACCGTGGTCCTGCTGGTTGCAATCGCAGTGGCGGCTTTTTTGTTCAACGTCGATCGTTCCGTGCGGGTGCCGTACGATCTGATCGCGCGCACCAACGTCACGGGGCTCTATACCGACGCGGCGGTGCGCTATCGCGGGCTCGACGTCGGCAAGGTGCAGTCGATCAAATTCGATCGGGATCATCCTGGGCAAATCCTGATCCGCATCCTCGTCGACACGCACGCGCCGATTACGCATTCCACCTTCGGCAGCCTGGGCTTCCAGGGCGTGACGGGTATCGCCTTCATCCAGCTGGATGACAACGGGCGCGATCCGACGCCGCTCGCGTCGTCGGTGAAAGATGTAGCGCAATTGCCGATGCGTCCGGGTTTGCTCGATCAGTTGCAGCAGCGCGGCGACGTCTTGCTGCGCAAACTCGAAAAAGTCACCGACGACGTCGACAATCTGTTGTCGCCGGAAATGGTTGACCAGTTGGAAGGCACGGCGGCGAGCATTCAGAAGGCCGCCGACGGCGTCGCCACGCTGACCCAGCAGATCGCGCCGATTACCGGCAAGCTGCCCGCCACGATCAACGAACTGGACCGCACGCTGGCATCGACCAATCAGTTGATCACCAGTCTGAACCGCCCGGACGGCCCGTTCGAGACCAACCTGAACAAGGTCGGGACGGCGGCGCAGCAGGCGGGTGACGCGCTGGTGTCGATGGATAGCTCGATACAGGAGTTGTCGGCGCGCGTCGGCTACGAGACGCTGCCGCGCGTCAATTCGCTTGCCGAAGACGTGCGCTCCGCGGCCCGTTCAGTGGACCGTGCTGCCGACATGTTCAGCACCAATCCGCGCAGCGTGCTGTTCGGTGCGCCGAACGCGGCGCCGGGGCCTGGCGAGGCCGGTTTCTCATGGCCCGCCGCGCGTGCTGCAGCGCCCGTTGCTAAATAGTTTGAAGGTTTGAAGAAAGGAAGATTGTCATGTCACGCTTGACCCACCGATTGCTGTCCTCGAGCGCAGCGCTTGCCATGCTGCTCGCGTTCGGCCTGCTGGCTGCAGGCTGTGCCGGTAACCCCGCAGCGATCTCGAACATCCGCTACGACCTCGGGCCGCCCAATCCGGCGGCCTCGGCTGGCACGCTGCCGGCTGTGAAGGTGCTCGACGTCACCGCGCCCGACAACCTCGAGTCCGACAAGCTGATTTACCGGCTCAGCTACGCCGACGCGCAGCAGACGGCGTCGTATGCGAATAGCCACTGGACCATGGCGCCGTCGCAACTGCTGACCCAGCGTCTGCGCGGTGCGCTCAGTTCGCGTGGCACCGTGCTGACCGGAGCCGACGGCGTGCGCGCTCCGGTCCTGAAGGTCGATCTGAGTGAGTTCGAACAGGTTTTCGATAGCCAGTCGGAAAGCCACGCCGCGGTCACCGCGCGCGCCACGCTGGTGCAAGGCGGCAAGGTGATCGGCCAGCGTACTTTTATCGCGCGCGCGCCGTCCAGTTCGGCGGACGCCGCCGGTGGCGCGCAGGCGCTCGCCGCGGCCAGCGACGACCTCGTCGCGCAGATTGCCGCGTGGCTTGGCGTGCAGGCGCTGGTCGCCGCGCAATGACCGGCATGCAGCGCACGCAACGGAGCGCTGCATGAGCGTCAAACCCTGGCAGCGCCGTCCTTCGGCGCTCGCCCGGCAGGCGCTGGGGCTGTACGCGGCGCTGATCGTCTACGGTTCGTGGTATCCGTTTTCCGGCTGGCGTTCGCTCGGCCTCGCTCCGTTTGCCTATCTGTCCGACCCCATGCCGCAGTACCTGACGGCGTTCGACGTCGTCACGAACGTGCTCGGCTATATGCCGTTCGGCGCGCTGGTGGTGCTCGCGGTGTATCCGCGCTGGCGCGGCACGCTGGCGGTCGCGTTGGCTTTCGTGCTCGGTGGGTTGCTATCGGGCGTGATGGAAGCAGTACAAACCTATCTGCCGACGCGGGTCGCCTCCAACCTCGACCTCGCCGCCAATGCACTTGGCGCGCTGCTCGGCGCGGCGATCATGTCGCCGGCTACTGGCGCGTTGCTCGATCGCGGCTTGCTGCGTCGTGTGCGACTTCTCTGGTTCGAGCGCGACACGGCGGCGCTCGCGTGTCTCGTTGCCTTGTGGCCGTTTGCGACGATGTACCCCGCGCCTCGCCTCTTCGGCCTCGGCAACTGGCCGCGCGAGTTGTGGCTGCGTTTTGATTCGACGACGCAAGACGCGTTGCTCGCATGGACGCCGCCGGCCTGGCACGTCGGCGCGTGGCCGGCACTGGTGGCCGCCTGGCTGCCGGACGACGCCTGGGAAGCCGTCATCACCACGCTCAATCTGTTCGCCGCACTCGCCCTGGCTTCGCTGCCGGTGCGCCGCCATGCGCCGCTCGTGCGCCTGTTGATCGTGTTTATCGTCACGACCTTGTGCGTCAAGGCGGGCGCCACCTTTCTGCAATCTCAATCCGGCCTTGCATTCGACTGGGCGACGCCCGGCGCGATGGCGGGCCTCATGTGCGGCAGCGTCGCGGCACTGCTGGCGTTGCGCTTGCGGCGCAGGTCGCGCGCGGCACTCGCGGCTTGCGCGCTCACGGTTGCGCTGGTGTTCGTCAATCTGCTGCCGGTCAATCCGTATTTCGATGCCGTTCTGGCCGACTGGCGCCAGGGGCGGTATCTGCACTTCAACGGTCTCGCGCACTGGATCGCATGGGTCTGGCCGTATGCGGCGCTGGTGTGGCTCGCCTATCTCGTCGAACAGGCGTGGCTCAAGCGGCGCGTGAAGCGCGCATGAAGCGGGTATAAAGCACGCGTGACGTGGGTGTGAAGCACGGGCGACGCATGCGTGCAGTTGAACGAGTCGCATCGTGCCGCATCACACTCAGGGTGTAGGCCACAAGGCGCGCCGCCAACCCAGCCGGCCCGCGAGCCGCCTTGCGACCGCCGTTCAGCGACCGCCAGCCCCGCTCGTTATAATCGTCCGCACAACAGGCGCGCCGCGGCGCTTCAAGCGCCATCCCCACTTTTACAGCCTCGTCCCTGGACATCATGGATTCCTTCTACAAGTACCACGTCTTCTTCTGTCTCAATCAACGCGATCCCGGCGCGGAGCGCCCGAGTTGCGCGAATTGCAACGCGCAGGCGATGCAGGAACACGCGAAGAAACGCGTGAAACAACTCGGCCTTGCCGGTCCCGGTCAGGTGCGTATCAACAAGGCCGGCTGTCTCGAACGTTGCGAACTCGGCCCGGCGCTCGTCGTGTATCCGGAAGGTGTCTGGTACACCTATGTCGACGAGAGCGACATCGATGAAATCGTCGATTCGCACCTTGTGAACGGCAAAATCGTCGAGCGTCTGAAAATCGATCAATAAGCCTCGCCATGAATACCCATACGAAGAAATATCTGATCGACGGCCCGGTCGGCAAGATCGAGGTCGCGCTGGATCTGCCCGACGCAATGCGCGAGAACGGCGCCGCGCCGCGCGGCATCGCGCTGGTCGCACACCCGCATCCGCTGTTCGGCGGCACGATGGACAACAAGGTCGCGCAGACGCTCGCACGCACGCTCGTGCAGTTGAACTACGTGACGTACCGGTCGAATTTCCGGGGCGTGGGCGAAACGCAGGGCGAACATGACGCCGGTATCGGCGAGCGCGATGATCTGCGCGCCGTGCTCGATCACATGCGCGCGCAAGCAGGGCAGGGCGATCTGCCCCTCGTACTGGCGGGTTTTTCGTTCGGCACGTTTGTGCTGTCACACGTGGCCGCGAAGCTGCGCGAAGAAGGCCAGGCGATCGAGCGGATCGTATTCGTCGGCACCGCGGCGAGCCGTTGGGAAGTCGCACCCGTGCCGGAAAACACGCTGGTGATTCACGGCGAAACCGACGATACCGTTCCCATTCAGTCGGTTTACGACTGGGCGCGGCCGCAGGAATTGCCGGTCGTCGTGATTCCGGGGGCAGAGCATTTTCTGCATCGCAAGCTGCACGTCCTGAAGCGGATCATCGTCGACGCGTGGCGTTGATGGGGCACGCGCGGTGTGCTCCGCGCGTGTTTTCCGGGGTACAGGTACGTGCAAACGCAAATTAATCGCCGCCCTTTGATCAGAGATACCAGGATAGCGCGCGTATAATGGGCGCTCTTTTTTGGGCGCAGCACTGCCCACCCGGGCCCACCCGGCAGTTCGCGCGACGCGTAGCTGATTTGCGCGCGCAGCGGTGCCGGATGCGAGGCGTGCTGCGCGAACCGATCGCGTCGCCGGAAGTCCAACGGGCGCCGCGCCGTTTTTACGGCCTGACGCTCGCCGACCGGCTCCTCCAATCTGTGCGCCCTGCGCGCGATGTATTTTTCCGCACGAATCGACCCTATGCGTTTCTCCACCTCCGGCCGCACGTCATTCCCATCAGTTTCTTCTTTCGTTCCCTCTACGCTTAGCCGCGCCGTCACCCTCGGCCTCGTCCTGCCGGCCACGCTGGTTGCCAGCACGGCGTTCGCGCAGGTGCCGCCGCCCGCGGTGAACGCGCGCTCCTGGGTGCTCGTCGACGCCACCAGCAATCAGGTGCTCGCCTCGGGCAATGCCGACGAACGCGTCGAACCGGCCTCGCTGACCAAGCTGATGACCGCGTACCTCGTCTTCGAAGCACTGCAGACGAAGAAGATCACGATGGACCAGACGGTGATGCCGAGCGAAGCGGTACGCCGCGTGCGCACGGACGAATCGCGCATGTTCATCGAGGCGAACAAGCCGGTGACCGTGCACGATCTGGTGTACGGCATGATCATCCAGTCGGGTAACGACGCGGCGATCGCGCTGGCCGAACTGGTGGGCGGCAGCGAGTCGCAGTTCGTCAACATGATGAACACCGAAGCGCAGAAGCTCGGCATGAAGAACACCCATTTCGCCGACGTGAACGGCATGCCCGACCCGCAGCACTACACGACGGCGGGCGACCTCGCGATCCTGTCGGCGCGTCTGATTCGTGACTTCCCCGACTACTACAACATCTTCTCGGTCAAGGAATTCACGTACAACAAGATCAAGCAGCCGAACCGCAACCGTCTGCTGTGGATCGACCCGACGGTGGACGGCCTGAAGACCGGTCACACGCAAGCCGCCGGCTATTGCCTGATCGCCAGCGCGAAGCGTTCGCTGCCGGGCACGACCGACGGCTCGCGCCGTCTCGTCTCGGTGATGATGGGCGAGGTCAAGGAACACGACCGCGTGCAGGACAGCCTGAAGATGCTGAACTACGGCTACACCGCGTATGACACGGTGCGTCTGTACAAGGCGAACCAGGTGGTGGGCACGCCGCGCGTCTACAAGGGGGCGCAGGACACCGTGCAGATCGGCGTGAAGGGCGATCAGTACATCACCGTGCCGAAGGGCATGGGCGACAAGGTGAAGCCGCAGATCGAGCAGATCGATCCGCTGATCGCACCGATCGCGAACGGTCAGCAGGTCGGCACGGCGAAGCTCGTGGCCGACGGCAAGGTGCTGGCGCAATTCCCGATCGTCGCGTTGCAGGCTGTGCCGCAAGCCGGCGTAGTGGGCCGCGTGTGGGATTCGCTGATGCTGATGTTCAACAAGAAGAAGTAAGAGCCCGATTGCGATGACCGCTGTTTCCGATGTTTCGCTCGACCCGATCGTTTATCTGAACGGCGAGCTGGTGCCCTTGTCCGAAGCGCGTGTGCCGGTTCTCGACCGCGGCTTTATTTTCGGCGACGGAATTTACGAAGTCGCGCCGTTGTATCCGCATGGGAGCGGCCGTACGGCGTTTCGCTTCAGGCATCATCTGGCGCGACTCGCGCGTTCGCTGGACAAGATCGGTATCGTCAATCCGTTCGACGACGCCGGCTGGCGCGAGCTGATCGATCGCGTGGTCGCGGCCAATGAAGCGGACGCCGGCCTGCGCGCGGATCAGGACGCGATTGCCTACGTTCAGATCACGCGGGGCGTCGCGAAGCGCGGTCACGCGTTCCCGGCTGGTATTCAGCCGACTGTGTTCGTGATGGTCACGCCGCTGAACCTGCCGGACGCTGCGCAGCGCGCGCAGGGCGTGCGCTGCGTTACCGCTGAAGATCGCCGCTGGCTCAATTGCGACATCAAATCGGTATCGCTGCTCGGCAATGTTCTGATGGCCCAGTACGCGGCCGAAAATGACGCGTTCGAGACGATCCAGTTTCGCGACGGCATGCTGACCGAAGGGTCGTCTTCGAATATCTGGATGGTGAAGGACGGCGTGTTGTATGCGCCGCCGCGCAGCCACAAGATTCTCGAAGGGATTCGCTATAGCCTGATCGAGGAGCTGACGAGCGAATGCGGCATCCGCTTCGAAGCGCGCGAGATCGCCGAAGCCGAACTGCGTGCCGCCGACGAGATTCTGGCCAGTTCCGCCACCAAGGAAGTGTTGCCGGTCACGCAACTCGACGATCAGCCGGTTGGTGACGGCAAGCCGGGCGCGGTGTTTGCGGCGTTGTACGCGGCCTATCAGCGTGCCAAGGCCAAGGAAGCGCAAGAAGCGCAGCAAGGAGTAGAAAGTGAATCCCGCGAAAGAATCATTGCTTGAGTTTCCGTGCGATTTTCCCATCAAGATCATGGGCAAGTCGCATCCCGAGTTCGCCGAGACGATCGTCACGGTGGTTCGGCAGTTCGATAGCGAAGTCGACCCCGCGCGCGTGGAAACGCGGCCGTCCAGCGGCGGCAATTACACAGGTTTGACGGTTACCGTGCGTGCGACGAGCCAGGCGCAGCTCGACGATATCTATCGCGCGCTCACTGGCCATCCGATGGTGAAGGTTGTACTTTAAAGCGGGGTTCGAGCGGGCGCCGACTTCGACTTTGGCGCCTGCACTGCAAACCGCTCCAACGATGCCTCGTGTTACGGCGTGACGCGCAATGCGTTCGCCGCCAGATTGGCGCTTGCTGCAGGCCCGGCCTCGCAAGCGCGCTCGAAAAGCTGCTTGAACCGTCCTACCTCTTCGAATACCCAGTCGCGGAATGCCTTGACGCGTGCGGTTTCGAGCATTTGCGGCGGGCAGATGAAGTAGTACTGCCACGGGCTCGGTCCGTCCACGTCGAATAGCCGCACAAGGCGGCCTGCCGCAATCTCGTGCATCGCCAGCGAACGGCGTGTGAGCGCGACCCCCTGGCCGTCGATGGCCGCTTGCAGCAGATTCGACGAATCCTGATACAACACGCCGCGCTTCGGTTCTTGCCAGTCGGTGAGGCCGGCGGCGTCGAACCATGGGCGCCAGAGTTCGTCGTCCGAGCGCAGCAGCTGGACCTTGGCGAGATCGGCCGGTGTTTGCGGCAGCTTGCCGCCGTTGAAATTCGGCGCACACGCCGGAAAGAAGATCTCCTCCAGCAGCAACTCCGCATGCAGCCCCGAATATTTGCCGTAGCCGAAGCGGATCGCCACGTCGACGTCGTCACGTGCGAAGTCCGTTAGCGCGTTGGTGGACAGCAGTTCGAGGTCCCACTGTGGGTGCGCCTCGATAAAGCTGCCGATGCGAGGCGTCACCCAGCGCGCCGCAAACGAGGACAGCATGGACACGACAAGACGCCGCTCGCGGTCGCCGGCGCGGACCTCACGGGTGGCGTCGGCAAGCGCCATCAGCGCGGTGCGCACGCGCGTGGCATAGCGGCGGCCCGTATCCGTGAGCCGTACGCGCTTGCCGTCGCGAGCGAACAGCGTGATGCCTAACTCCGCCTCCAGCGCGCGGATCTGGTGACTGACGGCGCCGTGCGTGACGAACAGTTCGTCGGCGGCGCGCGAAAAACTCTCGTGGCGGGCAGCGGCTTCGAACGCCTTGATGGCATTTAGCGGGGGCAATTGCCGGAGGTCCATCGCAATATTTCTCACAAAGAGGTGAAAATAGATCGTTTTGCGTAAACCCTTGCTACGCCTACGATTGTAGCCATGAAACGAATTTTGGCGAGGGCATCATGCGAGAAATTTCCTCTAGTATCGCTTTTGAAATTCGCAACGGCGAAACCATTCCTATGAAGGTGGCGCGCAGCACCAAGCTGGTCGTGCACGGCGGCGCGGTGTGGGTCACGCGCAGCGACGACACGGAAGACTACTGGCTGCAGCACGGCCACACGCTGCGGTTGCGGCGCGGCGAACGGCTGTGGTTGAGCGCCGAGGGCAGCACGCATGCGAAAGTCGCGTTTTCGGTGCCCACGCGCTGCGATGAGCGTGCGCTGAACTGGCTCGCGCGGGTCGGCGAACGGCTGGCGGCCCGCCTGCGTGGGGGCTGGCGCACGGTGTGAATATGTTGGGTATGAGCGCTGGTTGCGCCACAGGGCTGCGGCGCACCGCAGTTGAATGACGCGTGCAAGAAATGAGCGTTGCCGCCGGGAAGAGCCAGTGGCATGGGAAGGACGGCCTGACTGGCGCGACGCTGTACGAAACAACACGTCCAACATGGATCCGCAGGGCGCCGCCGCACCTTGGCCAAGCCAGTTCCGGCGGCGATTGCCAGATTTCGGTAAACTGTCGGGATCATGTGCGCCACCCCGGTTTCCCCATCTCCCTTGCTCGCCCCGGCGCCGCTTACGCTGCGCTGGCTCCGCAACGAACCCTACGAAGCCAGTTTCGAAGCGATGCGTACGTTCACCGACGCGCGTACCGCCGATACACCCGACGAGATCTGGCTGGTCGAACACCCCCCCGTCTTCACGCTAGGTCAGGCCGGCGATCCGGCGCATCTGCTGGCCGCCGACAGTGGCATTCCGCTCGTCAAAGTCGACCGGGGCGGACAGATCACGTATCACGGACCCGGACAGGTGGTTGCCTACCTGCTGCTGGACTTGCGCCGACGCAAGCTGATGGTGCGTGAGATGGTTACGCGGATCGAGCAGGCCGTGATCGACACCCTCGCGGCGTATAATCTCGCCGGAGAACGCAAGGCGGGCGCCCCGGGTATCTACGTGGCGCCCGGGCCGGACGCCGGGTTGCACGCCGGCGCCAAGATCGCCGCGCTGGGGTTGAAAATCCGCAACGGCTGCAGCTATCACGGCGCGAGCCTGAATGTGAATATGGATCTGCGGCCGTTCCTGGCCATCAACCCATGCGGCTACGCGGGGCTCGAAACAGTCGATATGGCAACGCTGGGCGTTGCCGCCGGCTGGGACGACGTGGCTCGTACCTTTGCAGCATGCCTCACCGCAAACCTCGACGGCAGTCCCGCGGCCGTCGCCCAACCGCAGGCCGGTGCTCTCACCGCCTGACTGGACCGAACGAATGACTGACGTTACCGCGAACCTCGCCGCTTCTCCCGCTCCCGACGCCGTGCCGGCCTCCGCCGCTGCCTACGACGCCACCGCGAAGCAGAAAGCGCAAGCCAAAACCGCCCGCATCCCGATCAAGATCATCCCGATCGAAAAGCTGAAGAAGCCGGACTGGATCCGCGTCAAAGCGGCCACCGGTAATTCGCGCTTCTACGAAATCAAGCAGATTCTGCGCGAGCACAACCTGCACACGGTGTGCGAAGAGGCAAGTTGCCCGAATATCGGCGAATGCTTCGGCAAGGGCACCGCGACGTTCATGATCATGGGCGACAAGTGCACGCGCCGCTGCCCGTTCTGCGACGTTGGCCACGGCCGCCCCGATCCGCTCGACGTGGATGAACCGGGCAATCTGGCGCGCACCATCGCCGCGCTGAAGCTGAAGTACGTGGTGATCACTAGCGTTGACCGTGACGATTTGCGCGACGGCGGTGCAGCTCACTTCGTAGAATGTATCCGTCAGACGCGTGAGCTTTCGCCGGAAACACGCATCGAAATTCTGACGCCGGACTTCCGCGGCCGTCTGGATCGCGCAATCGGCATTCTGAACGCCGCCCCGCCTGATGTGATGAACCACAATCTCGAAACGGTACCGCGTCTGTACAAGGAAGCGCGCCCCGGTTCGGACTATGCGCACTCGCTGAAGCTGTTGAAGGACTTCAAGGCGCTGCATCCGGACGTTGCGACCAAGTCGGGCCTGATGGTCGGCCTTGGCGAAACCGAAGAAGAAATTCTGCAGGTGATGCGCGATCTGCGCGAGCACGACGTGGACATGCTGACGATTGGCCAGTATCTGCAACCGTCGGAACACCATCTGCCGGTGCGCTCGTATGTGCATCCGGACACCTTCAAGATGTACGAAGAAGAAGCGTACAAGATGGGCTTCACGCACGCCGCGGTGGGCGCGATGGTTCGCTCGAGCTACCACGCTGATCTGCAGGCGCATGGAGCCGGAGTGGTCTAACGGTTCAGTGTGTTGTCAGTTTGAAAATGCAAAGCCCGCACGTGTTGCGGGCTTTGTTTTTTGGGGCGCGGGAGTGAGCGGTTCAGCAGTTCCGCTTTGTGATCTGCCTGCGTTGCCTAGCGGTAATGACGCGCGAGCAGACTGCAAGTAACGGATATTATTGTGCCGATGATCGTGAACGGGTAAAGAAAGAGGATGAAGCGGTGGCGCAGTGCGCGGTCTTCGATGAGGCGGTCGATCAAGTTGGGCATGTTGGATTTCCTTGAGACTAAGGAGAAAAGTATAGCTCAGAGCATTGAATTTAGTTAGGTAAACGAATAATGAGATGCGGAAAAAGAGACTGCTATGGCAACGGTTATGAGCATCGAGAACCACATCAGCCAACTATCCCGCTCCTGTTCTCCCGCGTGACGCGCTGGACGAACCGCTGCGTCAGCCGCACCCAGGCATACCAGGACTGACGCTGCGACGATGAAGAGCACATGCCAGAGAAGTGCGGCCAACATGAGCACTAACGTGCTGTGCGTCGACGCTTCGCTCAAAGCACTACCAATCTCGTAGCACGCGCTCGCACACATCGAAATGACGACCCAGAAAAGCTGGCCGTCCTGAATGGATCGCCGCGTAATACCTCGCGCCGCGTGCCGGTAGTAGCGCGAAAAATTCAACAGAGGAAGCAATGCAACCGGCGCAAATACAGGCACGGCCACATTGAAGAACAACCAGCTCAAGCGGATAAGAAAATCGACCATAGGAATGCGAATTGAAAGTAACCCGCTGATCATGCCGCTGTCGCAGAAGCACGACAATCCGCCGAATGGCCAGCTTGCATTAGGACATTCCAATCCGCCAACATCCGCTTGAACCGATCCGCTGCTGATCAAAACAGTCACACCGATCCAACTCAACGTGAAAAGCAATGCTCGAACAACGTCATTAGCAATCGCGGATTAATTAGAACCGCCCGTGGGCAAACTCCCTATAGTCGAAAGCCTCCCAGACAACATACGCTAAAGGGGCTTCTCGATGAACCGCTTCCTCCGTCCGCTCGCCGCGTTCGCTACGCTGTTCGCGCTCGCCGCGCCGTTTTCCTCCGTTGCACACGCCGAGACCAAAGAAGTCGTGATCGCGTATCAGGACATGGTCGTGCCGTGGCGCTATGCGCAGGCCACCGGCGAGGTCGAGAAAGCCACGGGCTACAAGGTCACCTATCGCAAGCTCGGCAGCGGCGCTGACGTCATCCGCGCGCTGGCTTCCGGCTCGGTGCAACTCGGCGAAGCGGGGTCGAGTCCGATCGCCGCCGGCCTGTCGCAAGGCGTCGATATTTCGCTGTTCTGGATTCTGGACAACATCAACGACGCCGAAGCACTGGTCGCGCGAGACGGTTCCAACGTCACCAGCGTCGCGGGTCTGAAGGGCAAGAAGATTGGCGTGCCGTTCGTGTCGACCTCGCACTTTCATACGCTGGTTGCGCTGCAGAGCGCCGGTGTGAATCCGTCTGATGTAAAGATCGTCAATCTGCGCCCGCCTGAGGTCGCGGCGGCGTGGGAGCGTGGCGACATCGACGCGACTTACATCTGGGACCCGGTACTGGCGAAGGTGAAGAAGAACGGCAAGGTGCTGATCACATCGGGTCAGGTTGCGCAGCAAACGGGCAAGGCGACTTTCGACGGCTTTGTCGTCGACCGCAAGTTCGCTAGCCAGAATGCCGAGTTTGTCGCGCGCTTCGTGAAGGTGCTGGCCGCGACCGATGCGAGCTATCGCGATCACACGTCGGCATGGACCGCGACGTCGCCGCAAGTCGAGGCGGTTGCAAAGGAGTCCGGCGCCACCGCGCAGGAAGTGCCGGCGAGCCTCGCGTTGTATGCATTCCCGACGCCGGCCCAGCAGGCCTCGAATGCATGGCTTGGGGGCGGTGCGCAGTCCGGCGCGGCTAAATCGCTCGCCGCGACCGCTGCGTTCCTGAAGACGCAAGGCACGATTCAAAACGTGTTGGCCGACTACTCGACTGGCGTCGATCCGCAGTTCGTGCAGCGCGCGGCGCAGTAACGTGTGAGCGTGGCTATTCATCAGTATCAGCATCAGCACTATGAGGCACGGCGATGAGCGGTCTTGAAATCCGGCGGCTGCAGGTCACCTACGAAGGCGCACGTGGCACGGCGCCGCACATCGCGCTCGCTGACGTCGATCTGCATATCGAACCGGGTGAGTTCGTCGTCGCGCTGGGTGCGTCCGGTTGCGGCAAGACGACCTTGCTGAATTGCATCGCCGGTTTCATTCAGCCGACCGAAGGCGAGGTGCGCCTGAACGGCGAACCCGTGCTTGGGCCAGGCGCGGATCGCGGTGTCGTGTTTCAGAAGTACGCGCTGATGCCCTGGCTCGACGTGCTCGACAATGTTGCGCTCGGCTTGCGTTTTCAGCGTGTGCCGAAGGCGCAACGCGAGCGCATCGCGCTGGAGATGCTGGCGCTGGTTGGGCTCGAGAAACATGCGCGCTCGCGGGTTTACGCGTTGTCGGGCGGCATGCAGCAGCGCGTGGGCATTGCACGCGCGCTGGCAAGCGATCCTCAAGTGCTGCTGATGGACGAGCCGATGGGCGCGCTCGACGCGATGACGCGCGAGTCGATGCAGGAGCTCGTGCTCGACGTCTGGGGCCGTACACGCAAGACAGTGTTCTTCATTACGCATAGCGTGGAGGAGGCGCTGTTTCTGGCGACTCGCCTCGTCGTGATGACGCCGGGGCCGGGCCGTATCGCCGAGAGCTACGACCTGCCGTTCGCGCGGCACTTTCTCGAAACACGCGACGCACGGGCGGTGAAGTCGTCGCCGGAGTTCATTGAATGGCGCGAACGGCTGGTGCGCCGTTTGCACGAACGAAATGAGCACAACCAGGAAGAGGTGCTGTCGTGACGGCTTCACGTGAATCGTTGAGCGCCGCCGTGCCTCTGACCCAGACAAACGAGCCGCCGCAGCGCAAAGCACGACCGGTGCGCGGCTGGCGCTTGCCGGGCGAAGGCCCGACTGCGGCGCTGAGCGCGGGCTCAGTCACGACACTCGCGGCGCTCTGGTGGCTCGCCACGCATCTGCACTGGCTGCCTCCGCTCTTTCTGCCGACGCCCGAGGCCGTTTGGGCCGCGTTTCTGGATGCCTGGCACGGGCGCATTCAGGGCGGCTTGCCGCTCTCCGAACATCTCGCATGGAGCGCGCTGCGCGTGTTCGGCGCGTTCGCGCTGGCTGCGGTCACGGCCGTGCCGGTCGGCATCCTGATGGGCGTGAGCCGGGTTGCGCGCGGCTTGCTCGATCCGCCGCTGGAGTTCTACCGGCCGCTGCCACCGCTTGCATATCTGCCGCTAGTGGTGATCTGGTTCGGCATCGACGAGACGGCGAAGATCGTCGTGATCTATCTCGCCTGTTTCGCACCGATCGCCATGGCGGCGCGCGCCGGTGTGCGCAGTGCGACCATCGAGCAGATTCATGCGGCGTACTCGCTGGGTGGCCGCTTCGCGCAGATCGTGCGCTATGTGGTCCTGCCGGCGGCGTTGCCCGAGATCCTGACCGGCTTGCGGATTGCCATTGGCTTTGGCTGGACCACCCTGGTTGCCGCCGAGATGGTCGCGGCCACTGCCGGCCTCGGTCAGATGGTGCTCAATGCATCGAGCTTTCTGCGTACCGATGTGGTGGTGATGGGCATCGTGCTGATCGGGCTGATCGCGTGGCTGTTCGATCTCGGCATGCGTGCGCTGGAGCGGCGGCTGGTGCCGTGGAAGGGGCGTGTATAACCGCCGGCCCGAACAACAGTCTCAAGCAAATAATTCAATCACTGGCCAGCCGCGTTCCGCGGCAATGGCGCGCAGACGCGGGTCGGGATTGGTCGCAACCGGATCGGTGACGCGCTCGAGCAACGGCACGTCGTTGATTGAATCGCTATAGAACCAGCTCTGCGGAAAATCCTGCAGACGATGGCCGAGCGACGCCAGCCAGCTCTCGGTTCGCGTGATCTTGCCTTCCCGGAAGGTCGGTACGCCGACGGCGTTTCCGGTAAAGCGCGCCGAAGGATCCCCGCCTTCGGTGCCGAGATCGATCCCCAGCAGATGGTCGAAACCGAGCGCCTTGCCGATCGGCTTCGTAATGAACACGTTGGTGGCGGTGACGATGCAGCACAGGTCGCCCGCTTCGATGTGACGCTGCACGAGTGCCCGCGCGGCCGGCAGGATGGACGGCGCAATCACGTCCTCCATGAACTGTGCATGCCACGCGTCGAGCTGCTCGCGCGAGTGGCGAGCCAGCGGCGCCAATGTGTAGTTCAGGTAAGCGGTCATATCGAGCGTGCCGGCCACATACTGCCGGTAGTAGTCGTCGATTTCTTCCGCGTGCTGCGCAGCGCCTTCTATGCCCAATTCGGCGATGAAGTGGGCCCACGCCTGATCGCTATCGAGCGGCAGCAGCGTATGGTCCAGGTCGAACAGCGCAAGGTTGCGGCTCATCCAGAGTCCTTGTGGTGAAGTGGGCAAACTAAGTGATCGAGCGAATTGCAGTCCGGACGATGAGCCGGTACACAGCAATCCACAGTTTGGCACGAGCGTATATTTAAATGCACAAAATTACAATAAGGCAAAAATGTGCAACACTACTGTCATAAACACCCCGGGTGCCGGTTCGTGTGGCATGCGGTTCGGGTCATGGCAGTGGAACGGATGCGCAGTGCCTTATGTTGATTCTTCTTAACCTTCTGGCTGGTGTGGCGCTCCTCGTGTGGGGCTCGCACATCGTACGTACCGGTATCCTGCGCGTGCTCGGCGCCGATCTGCGCAGCGTCCTCGGGCGCAGCACCAGCAGCCGCTGGCGTGCCTTCCTTTCGGGCGTCGGCGTCACGAGCCTGGTGCAAAGCAGCAATGCGACGGCGGTGATCGTCACGTCGTTCGCTGCGCAAGGTCTTCTGCCGCTCACCAGCGGCCTCGCCATCATGCTCGGCGCCGACGTCGGCACGGCACTGATGGCGCGGTTGCTCACGCTCGATCTGTCCTGGCTGTCGCCGATCCTGATCCTGTTCGGCGTGCCGCTCTTTCTGTCGCGCAAGCAAACGCGCCTCGGCCAGGTCGGCCGTACGCTGATCGGGCTCGGCTTGATCCTGCTAGCGCTGCACCTGATCGTCGAAGCGGCTCAGCCGATGATGCAAGGCGCCGGTGTACGCGTGATGTTCGGCGCGCTGACCGGCGACACCATGCTCGACGCACTGGTCGGCGCGGCCTTTGCCATGCTGTCCTATTCGAGTCTCGCGGCGGTTCTGCTGACAGCGACGCTTGCCTCGTCCGGTGTGATTTCGCTGAAGGTGGCGCTGTGTCTCGTGATCGGTGCGAATCTCGGCAGCGGCCTGCTGGCGCTGATGGGCACGCTCGCGCAAAATGCGGCGGCGCGGCGTCTGGCCTTGGGCAGTCTGGCATTCAAGCTGGCCGGTGCGTTGCTGATCCTGCCGTTCGCGCCCTTGCTTGTGCGCGGGCTACCGGTGCTGATCGCGAATCCACGCGAAGCCGTGGTTGGCTTTCACGTGATCTATAACACGCTGCGTTGCTGCGCCTGTCTTTCGCTGATCGATCAGGTGGCGCGCATCTGCACGCGAGTGCTGCCGGACCGGCCTCTGCCCAACGGCGAGCTGCGGCCGCTGCACCTGGATGCCGCCGCGCTGTCTACACCCACGCTAGCGCTCGCGCACGCGGCACGCGAGGTGCTGCGCATTGGCGACATCGTGCGCACCATGCTTGATAACGTGGCGGGCCTGATCCATGACAACAGCCTCGAGAAGGCGCGCGAAACGGTCCGTATGGACGACGACGTGGACGAACTCTACGCCGCGGTCAAAACCTATCTGACGCTCATCTCCCGCGAGCAACTCGACGAGGCCGACAGCCGCCGCTGGACCGACATCATCTCGCTGACGATCAACCTGGAGCATGCGGGCGACATCATCGAGCGGATCGTCCGCGATATCGAGGAGAAGAAGATCGCGCACCGGCTGTCGTTTTCAGAGGAGGGGCTGGGCGAACTGGACGACCTGCAGGCGCGGCTGGTCAGCAATCTGCAGCTTGGCCTGTCGGTGTTTCTGAATAACGATCTGCGTTGCGCCGAGCGACTGCTGGCGGAGAAGGAGCGCTTTCGCGATCTTGAGCGCGCGTACTCGTACAAGCATCTGGACCGGCTCGCCGGGCAAACCTTGCGTAGCATCGAGACCAGTGCGTTGCATCTGGATCTGATCAGCGACATGAAGCGGCTTAATTCACTGTTCTGTTCGACGGCCTATCCGGTGCTCGACGCGGCCGGCGCGCTGCACGATACGCGCTTGCGCAAGCGCGCGCTCGACACCATGCATGTGAAGGAATGAGCGGCTCGCCGGTGTTGGTCGCGCGCGTCGCTTACTAGCGCCAGCTACGCTAGTGACCGTACCAAAGCCGCTTGTGCCGCTCTCACAAAGCATTCGAGCGACGTCCAGAACATGCCGGTGTCCTAAGCCAGAACAATCTCTTCCAACTTCTTTTTCAGCGCAGCAAAGTCGGCGGCTTCGGCCGCCTTTTTGTTGGTGACCAGCACGTCGATCTGATCGACCGGACAGTACGAAATCCGGCTGCGCTGACCGATCTTGCTGTAGTCGGCGAGGATCACCACGCGGTCCGCGTTGGCTACCATGGCGCGCGCCACTTCGGTTTCAGCGTGATCGTAGTTGGTCGCGCCATGCCGATGATCGATGCCGACCGGCGAGAGCAGGGCTATATCCGCACGATAGCGCTGGATGTCGAGCACCGTGGTGGCGCCAGTGGTCGCCATGGCACGATCGCTGATCGAGCCGCCGAGCAGAATCACTTCGTTGGCCGCTTCCGTTTGATCCACGGCGCGCATTTTCAGCGCGACGTCGATGGAATTGGTGACGATCGTCAGGTTCGCCAGTTTCGCCAGCTCTTCAGCGAGCGCCGCGGTGGTCGTGCCCGCGTCGATGAAAAGTGTCTGGCCGCTTGCGATCAGACCAGTGGCTGCCTTGGCAATCGCCGTTTTGGATTTGACGCGCATATGGGCGCGCTCGGCGATCGGCGCCTCGTCGGCGGGTTTGATCGCGCCGCCATGCACGCGCCGTAATTCACCGAGGGCCTCCAGGTCGAGCAGATCGCGCCGCACCGTTTCGCGCGATACCCCAAGGTCGGCCATGATCCGTTCGGTCGACACACGCTGAAGTGTGGACAGCAACGCACGAATTCTTTGATGACGGTCTTCCTGCCACATGCATTTTTCCTTGGATGCGAATGCGCGTTCACACGGCTTGTTTTAATAGTGCCATCGTGGGCATGGATGTGTGTCCGGACAATGACAAGCGTACTACTTTAGCCGAATTGTGTTGTATTTTTTTGGCAGCTTGCAAGTTTGTGTATTTCACCTTAGCCTTCGCAGATCGAAGCGCGGCGCCTGTTTCGAACATCAAATGTTCGAAAAGGAATTGAAATGTCCGATTTCGAGCATTTTGCGGCGTTTTTTGGCAATTTAATCGACTCATGTCGTCGCCATAATGAACCTTGGGATCTGCCGTCTGAATCATTCGCTGCTGCGTGCGGCGCTGCCAGGAAGCGGAAAGAAGCGGCACGGTTCGGCATCCTGACCATAGAACTGCGGCGGGTACGGCGTTGGCCGTGCGGCCAGCTATCGCAGTGTCGCCCAATGGCGCGATACTACGCGCGGGGCTCACGCGTTGAGGCTGCAGGGCGCAATGGTGGCATGACGGCAGTGGCAGTCGAGAACGTGTCGAGAGCATATTTAACCCGCTCTATCTGGAAGGTAACGAGACGTGGGAAACGGGATTGATCGCACCTTATCCGCAGACTGGCCCTATCCGAGGCTGGTTGCGCATCGCTGCGGCGGCACGTTGGCGCCGGAGAACACGTTGGCCGGTTTCGACGCATGCGTGCGCTACGGTTACCGCATGGTCGAGTTCGACGCCAAGCTCTCCGCCGACAACCAGCTGTTTCTGTTGCACGACGACACGTTGGAGCGCACCACCAACGGCTATGGCGCCGCTGCTGAACACACGTGGAATCAACTGGTTGCGCTCGATGCCGGCGCCTGGCTCGGGCCGCAGTTCGCCGGTACGCGCCTGCCGACGCTTGCTGAGGCCGCCGGACGCTGCGCACGAGATGGCATTGCCGCGAACATCGAAATCAAACCCTGCCCCGGGCGTGACGACATCACCGGGCGCCTGGTTGCAAGCGGCGCCCTGACTTTGTGGCAAGGGCAGACGCCGCCGCTGCTGTCATCGTTTTCATTCGAGGCGCTCGCAGCGGCGCGTGATGCCGCGCCCTCACTACGGCGCGGCATGCTGTTCGAAGAGGTGCCGGATGACTGGCTGCGCATCGTGCGGGAACTGGACTGCGTGTCGTTGCACGCAAGCCATCGGTACCTGACCGAGCGGTTGGTCGCCGAGATCAAGGCGGCCGGACTGCGCGTGCTGGCCTACACGGTGAACGATCCCGAGCGGGCCACGCTGCTCGCGCAATGGGGCGTCGACATGATTTGTACAGATCGCATCGACAGACTGGAACACGACATGTTGTCGGCGTCGGCGAATCCAAGCTAAGCCAGACTGAGCATGGCGCGGGTGCGCGAGTGCGAGCTTGCACAGGCGTGCACCCCTGGAGCCAGAAATTAGAAATTTTCCAAACGTAGCAATTTCGGCAGAGGATGGGGAAGACTATGAAGCGCACAGCGTTAGCTCGTTTACTTTCGATGTCGGCCGCCGCGGGTGTCGCCGCAGCTGGCGTAAGCAGCGCTTCGGCCGCGCCGCTCGACGCGTTGATCGCAGCCGCCAAGCAGGAAGGCCAACTCACCGTGATCGCATTGCCGCACGACTGGTGCAACTACGGTGAACTGGTCGCCGGCTTTCAGAAGAAGTACGGCATCAAGATCAACGAACTGAATCCGGATGCGGGTTCGGGCGACGAAGTCGAAGCCATCAAGGCGAACAAGGGCAACAAGGGTCCGCAGGCGCCTGACGTGATCGACGTGGGTCTGTCGTTCGGTCCGACCGCGAAGGCCGAGGGTTTGCTGCAGCCGTACAAGGTCGCTTCGTGGAACTCGATTCCCAAAGAGTCGAAAGATGCCGATGGCTATTGGTATGGCGATTACTACGGCGTGCTGTCGTTTGAAGTGAACGCCGACATGATCGACAAGGTGCCGTCCGACTGGAGCGATCTGCTCAAGTCAGACTATAAGAACGCCGTCTCGCTGGCCGGTGATCCGCGTACGGCCAATCAGGCAATCCAGGCCGTGTTCGCCGCGGGCCTGTCGCAAAGCAAGGGTGATGTGAGCAAGGCCGACAAGGCCGGCCTCAAGTATTTCGCCGACCTGAACAAGAACGGCAACTTCGTGCCGGTGATCGGCAAGGCCGCATCGCTCGCGCAAGGCACCACGCCGATCGTCGTGCGTTGGGACTACAACGCGCTGGCCGACCGCGATACGCTGAAGGGCAATCCGAAGGTGCAGGTGGTGATTCCGAAGACGGGCGTGGTCGCCGGTGTGTACGTTCAGGCGATCAGCGCCTACGCACCGCATCCGAACGCCGCCAAGCTGTGGATGGAATACCTGTATTCCGACGAAGGCCAGATCGGCTGGCTGACCGGCTATTGCCATCCGATGCGCTATAACGAACTGGTGGCGGGCAAGAAGGTTCCTCAAGCGCTGCTTGACAAGCTGCCGCCGCCGTCGTCGTACAAGAATGTGGTGTTCCCGACGCTGTCCCAACAGGACGCCTATAAGGACACCATCACGAAGCATTGGGACGAAACGGTCGGCGCGAACGTCAAGTAATCGTCGCGGCGCACGCGGTTGCGGCGGCAGTGCGGCGGCGATCTATGGCATGCCGCACACGCCGCCGTTTCTAACCGCAACGCGCAGTTTCAAAGGTAGCGCGCCGCTCCACGAGAGCGGCGCGCCACGCGTTAGCCAGATTGCCTAAGGGTGAGTTATGAGCGCTTCATCGGATGCTGGATCGGTGCAGCCGGAATTGCTGGTTCCGCCTGTGCCCACGCCAACGCCTCGCGTCAACGGTCCGGGCCGCGCGTCGCAATTTCTCGCCTGGATCGGCGTGGTGCCGTTTTTCACCTTCGCCCTGTTGTTCCTGATTCTGCCGACCGGCTTTCTGATGGTCGGTGCGTTTCAGGATTCGCAAGGCCACTTCACGCTTGGCAATTTCCGTGATCTGCTCCAGCCCACGGTGCTGGACGCCTACTGGATCAGCTTCAAGGTGAGCGCCGCTTCCGCGTTCGGCGGCGCGTTGATCGGCTCGCTGCTCGCGTGGGCTGCGGTGCAAGGCAAATTGCCCGGCTGGATTCGTCCAACGTTGATGACGTTCTCCGGCGTCGCCTCGAATTTTGCCGGCGTGCCGCTTGCGTTCGCGTTTATCTGTACGCTTGGGCGTGTCGGTCTCGTGACCGTATTGTTGAAGAAGTACCTCGGCCTCAATCTGTACTCGACGGGCTTCAGTGTTCTGAGCTTCTCCGGGTTGACGCTGACCTACCTGTACTTCCAGATTCCGTTGATGGTGCTGATCATCACGCCCGCGCTCGACGGCTTGAAACGCGAATGGCGCGAAGCCTGCGACTGCCTCGGCGGCACAGCTTTTCAATATTGGCGCCACGTAGCGTTGCCGGTGCTCTGGCCGAGCGTGCTCGGCGCGACGCTGTTGCTGTTCGCCAATTCGTTCGGCGCGGTTGCCACGGCTTACGCGCTGACCGGCAGTTCGCTGAACATCGTCACGATCCTGCTGTACGCGCAGATTCGCGGCGACGTGATGCACAACCAGAACCTCGGCTACGCGCTCGCGCTCGGCATGGTGCTCGTGACGGGCCTGTCGAATGGCGGCTACATCTGGCTGCGTTCACGCGCTGAAAGGGGGCGTCGATGAAAAGCCAGTCGCGTGTGGGTGCGTGGACCGCAATGATTGTCGGTTCGCTGTACTTTCTGATTCCGTTGCTCGCCACCTTCGAATTCAGCCTGCGCATGAAGCGCGGTGTGTACAGCTTCGAAGCGTATAGCGTCGTGTTGAGCGATCCGCGGTTTCAGGCTTCGTTCGGCTATTCGATCCTGATGGCCGTGCTGACGATCATTGTCGGCGTTTTGCTGGTGGTGCCGACCGCGTACTACGTGCAGTTGCGGCTGCCGAAGCTGCGGCCGGTCGTCGAATTCATCACGCTGTTGCCGCTGGTGGTGCCGGCGATCGTGATCGTGTTCGGTTATCTGCGCATCTATAACAGCAGTTCGATTCTGCCGCTCACGGCCAATGAACGCGCGACCGACCTGCTGCTGGTATTCGGTTACGTCACGCTCTCGCTGCCGTACATGTACCGCGCGGTCGACGCCGGTTTGCGCGCGGTCGACGTGCGCTCGCTGACCGAAGCCGCCGAATGTCTCGGCGCGAACTGGCCGACGATTCTGTTCAAGGTGATCTTCCCGAATATCCGCTCGGGCATTCTGTCCGGCGCGTTTCTCACCTTTGCCGTGGTGATCGGCGAGTTCACGCTGGCGAGTCTGCTCGACCGCCCCGCGTTCGGCCCGTATCTGCAATTGATCGGCGCGAACCGCGCGTATGAACCATCGGCGCTTGCGATCATCGCGTTCGTGATTACGTGGGCGTCGATGGGTTTGATTCAGGTATTCGGCTCGGCCCGCGCGCTTAGCGGCCAGAAAGTTTGACGGACTCATTTGATCGACTAAGGCAGTGAATCATGGCATTCCTCGAGATCGAAAATCTGCATAAGTCCTTCGGGGCGAACACGGCGCTGCATCACTTCGACATGAAGATCGAGCGCGGCGAATTCATCACGTTTCTTGGACCATCCGGCTGTGGCAAGACCACGGTGCTGCGGATGATCGCCGGCTTCGAAACGCCGACACGTGGCGTCATCCGGCTGGATAACAAGGACGTGACGCACCTGCGCACGCGGCAGCGCAAGGTCGGCATGGTGTTTCAGTCGTACGCGCTGTTTCCGAACATGACGGTGGCCGATAACATCGGCTTCGGGCTGAAGATCACGCACCGTCCGCAGGCGGAGATCAAGAAGCGCGTCGAGGAGATGTTGCAGCTGATCAAGCTGCCGCATCTCGGCGAACGCTATCCGTGGCAATTGTCGGGTGGCCAGCAGCAGCGCGTGGCGTTGGCGCGCGCGCTCGCCAGCAAGCCGCAGGTGCTGTTGCTCGACGAACCGCTGTCGGCGCTCGACGCGAAAATCCGCATTTCGTTGCGGCAGGACATTCGGGCGTTGCAGCGCGAGTTGGGTATCACGTCGATTTTCGTGACGCACGATCAGGAAGAGGCGCTGTCTATTTCGGACCGCATCGTGGTGATGAACGAAGGGCGTGTCGAACAGGTTGGCACGCCTTCGGAGATCTACAACTATCCGCGCACGCGCTTTGTCGCGTCGTTCGTCGGCACGCTGAACATCCTGGCGGGGCAGGTGATCGACCCGAAGACCGGCAAGATGGCCGTGGACGGTCAGGAACTGACCACCACGCAAGAATTGCCGGCGGACGACGCGGGCAAGAAACGCATGCTCGCGCTGCGGCCCGAAGCCATTGTGCTCGAGCCGGCCGTGCCGGGCCGCAACACGCTGAATGCAACCGTCGAAGAAGTGAATTTCCTCGGCGCGGTGGTGCGTATCAGAACCCGTGTGAAAGACGCGGTGATTTCACTCGATGTGTTCAACGACCCGAATCGCGGCTTGCCCGAACGGGGCCAACCGGTATCGCTGGGTTTCTCGCACGAGAACTTGTTGGTACTGGAAGAGGGCGGTGCATAGACCGAACATTAGTGCCTGACGTGGGTGTGGGCAGCGCTTACCGCTCACCGCTGAGCGTTGTCTGCTGACGCGTGCGAACTTCCCACGCGCGGGCCGGGCAGTTTCTGCTGGAATGAGCGAAAGCCCCAGCCCAAAAGGCTCTCCGGGTTTTCCCGGATTCTCTGCCTGTGCGGATTCCGGGTTTCCCGACACCCCTCGTCCGGATTTCCGGAATCCCGGACAGGGCGTGCTGTAACACGCTAAAAAACCTATAAAAATCAAGGCGATTCGCCGTGCATCAAGCTGGCATCGACCTTGCAATTTAGATCACGCGGCCGCAACGGTCCGACAACTAAAGCAAGGAGACAACGATGTCTGATTTCCCCTCCCGGTATTTCTGAATTCGTCGTCTTGTCGCGGCCTAATGCCGTGCACAGGCGTGACGACTATTCGTTCGCATGATGCGCAGCGTGGCAGGCCTTGAGCTCACCCATATCGCAGGAAACATCGTGAAGAAACCTATCCACAAAGTGCTGTACGTCCAGGTGATCGTGGCGATCATCATCGGCATCGCGCTCGGCCATTATTCGCCGGACTTCGCCGTCGACATGAAGCCGCTCGGCGACGGTTTCATCAAACTGATCAAGATGGTGATCGGGCCGATCATCTTCTGTACGGTGGTGACCGGTATCGCCGGCATGGAGGACATGAAGAAGGTCGGACGCGTCGGCGGCAAGGCGCTGCTGTACTTCGAAATCGTCTCGTCGTTCGCGCTGGTGCTTGGTCTGATCGCCACGCACGTGCTGAAGCCGGGCGTCGGTTTCAACATCGATCCGGCCACGCTCGACGGCAAGGCGGTCGCGTCGTATGCCGCGAAGGCGCACGGCCAGACCACGGTCGACTTCCTGATGCACATCATTCCGGACACGCTCTCGTCGGCTTTCGCACAAGGCGAAATCCTGCAGATCCTGCTGATCGCGTTGCTGTTCGGCGCGGTGCTGGCCACGGCCGGTGAGAAGGGCAAGGTCGTCACGAACTTCATCGACGGGCTTTCGCACGTGTTGTTCGGCATCGTGCGCATCATCACGAAGCTGGCGCCGATCGGCGCATTCGGCGCGATGGCGTTCACGATCGGCAAGTACGGCATCGGTTCGCTGCTGCCTATGCTCAAGCTGATCGGCACGTTCTATCTGACGTCGGTCGTATTCGTGGTGGTCGTGCTCGGCATCATCGCGCGTGCGGTGGGCTTCAACATTTTCCGCTTTGTCGGCTACATCAAGGAAGAGATGCTGATCGTGCTCGGCACGAGCTCGTCGGAAGCCGCGCTGCCGCAACTGATGCTGAAGCTCGAAAAGCTGGGTTGCTCGCGCTCGGTGGTGGGCCTCGTGGTGCCGACCGGTTACTCGTTCAACCTCGACGGCACCAACATCTATATGACGATGGCCGTGCTGTTCATCGCTCAAGCCACCAACATCGACCTCACGTGGACACAGCAGCTCACGTTGCTGGCGGTGACGATGCTGACGTCGAAGGGCGCGAGCGGTGTGACGGGCGCAGGCTTCATCACGCTGGCTGCCACGCTCGCGGTGGTGCCGACCATCCCGCTGTCGGGCATGGTGCTGATTCTCGGTATCGACCGCTTCATGAGCGAATGCCGCGCGCTGACGAACATCGTCGGCAACGGTGTCGCGACGGTGGTGGTGTCGGCATGGGAAAAGGAGCTGGACCGCAACAAGCTGAACGCCGCGTTGCGGGGGCAGGTGGCGGTCAAAGAGCCGGCCGGGGCTTAAGCCTGGCAACCGTCTCGAGTACGACTTCGGCCGCGGACGCCCACCCATGAAAGCGGCGGCCGCGAGCCCGGACCCCGCGCCGTCGGCCGACGAAGCATACGCCGACGGCGCGGCGCCTTATGCCACAATATCCGATCCTCACCGATCGGAAATTGCCAACGTGACGCGCCGCCTGCTGATCCTCTTCGCGCTCGTCGCCGGGCTCGTGGTGGCGTGCGGGCTCACATACAGCATCGCGTGGCAGAGCGGGATCGACAATTTGCGGCGCAACGCCGCGGTCCGGGTCGATCGCACGACCAGCGCGCTGAAAAGCACGCTCGAGCGCTACGAATCGTTGCCCTATCTGCTGGCCGAACATCCCATTGTGCAAGACGTGCTGGTCAATCCCAGCCCTGCCAACGTCGAGCGCGCCAATCTCTATCTCGACGACCTCAACCGCCACGCGCGGGCAACGGTCACCTACATCATTCCGCTCGACGGCTATTGCGTCGCCGCGAGCAACTGGCGCGGGCCGGGCAGCTTCATCGGCGCGGGTTATCAATTCCGGCCGTATTTTCTCGATGCGGTGAAGGGCGGCGTCGGCCGCTTCTTCGGCATCGGCACGATTTCGCAGGCGCCCGGTTACTACATCTCGCAACCGGTGCGGCGTGACGGCAAGATCGTCGGCGTGGCGGTCGTCAAACTCGATCTCGAATGGTTTCAGGGTGCGGATGCATCCGAGCCCCTGGTTGTCGCCGACGATCACGGCGTGATCTTTCTGTCGTCGATGCCGGCGTGGAAATATCACACGATCCGGCCGTTGTCGGGGCGAGTCGCCGACTCGATCTACCAGGCGCGCCAATATGCGCAGCAACCGATCGCGCCGCTGCCTGTGTCGATCGAGCGCACGCTCGAAGGCAATGCGCAGATCGTGCGCATCGGCGGCGGCCGCTATGCGCCGCGCTATCTGGCGTCACGGCGCGGCATGGGCGAGCCGGACTGGCATCTGATCACGCTGTCGCCCGTCGGTCCGGTCGACGCCGACGCGCGCAAGGCGACCATCGTGACCGGTTTCGGCTACGTATCGCTGGTATTGTTCGCGTTCTACTGGCGAATGCGCCGTGCCCGGGTGCGCGAAGTGATGCGCAGCCGTTCGCTGCTGCAAAAGGCCTACGCGGAATTGAACCAGCGAGTGGCCGAGCGCACCGCGGATCTCTCGCAGGCGAACGAACAGTTGCAGAAGGAAGTCGCCGAGCGAACGCGCGCCGAGCAGGAATTGCGCGCCGCGCACGACGAACTGATTCAGGCCAGTAAGCTCGCCGCGCTGGGGCAGATGGCGGCGGGCATCACGCATGAATTGAATCAGCCGCTTGCGGCGCTGCGCGGTTTCTCGGACAACACACGCGTGCTGCTCGAACGCGGCGACCAGGCCTCGGCGCGCGAAAATCTCGAAGCGATCGCGGCGCTCACCGAGCGCATGGGCAAGATCACTAATCAGTTGAAGTTGTTTGTCGGCCGCGCGCGGCCGCGCAGTGCGCGAGCGCCGGTCATGCGAGCGCTGCGTAATGTCATCGCGCTGCTGCAAAAGCGCCTGCAAGGCGTCGACGTCGAGTTCGCCTTGCTCGATGCCGGCACCGGTGCGCGCACGCCGCTGAATCTCGCCGACGATTTCTCCGATCTGGTTGCCAATTGCGACGATCTGCGGCTCGAACAGGTGTTGATCAATCTGCTCGGTAACGCGCTCGACGCCACCGCGGGGATGACGCCGCCGCGCATTTCGATCGAGATCGAAGCCGCCGAGTCGAACGTGTCGTTCGCCGTGCGCGACAACGGCCCGGGCATTCCCGACGACGTGCTGCCGCGTCTGTTCGAACCGTTCTTCACGACGAAGGAAATGGGTCAGGGGCTGGGGCTCGGCCTTGCGATTTCATCGTCGATTGCGCGTGACTGCGGTGGCACACTGGTGGCGCGCAATGCGCCGGACGGCGGTGCATTATTCGTGTTGACGCTGCGCCGCGCGCGCGTGCAGACGAGCCACGCATCGGACCCGCTCACCACGGGCTCCTGAATCAGACGAGAACAACATGCTGAACGACGGCTTGCAGGTGCTGTATATCGAAGACGACGAACTGGTGCGGCGCGCTAGCGTGCAGAGCCTGCAACTGGCGGGCTTCGAGGTGGTCGGCCATGCATCGGCGGAATCCGCGGCGAAGATGATCAGCGCGGATTTCTCAGGGGTGGTTGTCAGCGATATTCGCTTGCCTGGCGCGAGCGGGCTCGAACTGCTCGCGCAGTGCCACGAGCGCGCGCCGGACGTACCGGTGATTCTGGTCACGGGCCATGGCGATATCTCAATGGCCGTGCAGGCGATGCGTGACGGCGCGTACGACTTCATTGAAAAGCCCTTCGCATCCGAACGGCTGATCGAAACCGTGCGACGTGCGCTGGAACGTCGCAAGCTGGTGCTCGAGAACCTTGCGCTGCGTCGTGAACTGGCTGGGCAGAACACGGTGGCGCCGCGCATCATCGGCCGTAGTCCGGCGATCGAGCAGGTGCGGCGGCTGATCGCGAATATCGCGCCGACCGACGCATCGGTGCTGATCAACGGCGACACCGGTGCGGGCAAGGAGCTGATCGCGCGCAGTCTGCATGAACTGTCGCCCCGCCGTGACAAACCGTTTATCGCGGTGAATTGCGGCGCGCTGCCGGAACCGATGTTCGAGTCGGAAATGTTTGGCTATGAACCCGGCGCATTCACCGGCGCGGCGAAACGCCGGATCGGCAAGCTCGAACATGCTTCGGGCGGCACGCTGTTTCTCGACGAAATCGAGAGCATGCCGCTCGCGTTGCAGGTCAAGTTGCTGCGCGTGTTGCAGGACGGTGTGTTGGAACGACTCGGCTCGAATCAGCCGATTCGCGTGAATTGCCGCGTGGTGGCCGCCGCGAAGGGCGACATGGCCGAGCATGTCGCGGACGGCTCGTTCCGTCGCGATTTGCTATACCGGCTGAACGTGGTGACGATCGCGCTGCCGCCGTTGGGCGAGCGCCGTGAGGACATCGTGCCGCTCTTCGAACACTTTCTGCTGGATGCGGCGGTGCGCTATCAGCGCTCGGCGCCGATTCTCACCGACCGGCAGCGTGCCAGCCTGATGCAACGGGAATGGCCAGGGAATGTGCGCGAACTGCGCAATGCCGCCGACCGCTTCGTGCTCGGCGTGGCCGACGACCCCGTCATGTCTCTCGCCGCCGACGACGCCGCGACGCATCCGTTGAAGGAGCGGGTCGAGCAATTCGAGCGGGCGGTGATCGCGGAGGCGTTGGAGCAGGCCGGCGGGGTCGTCGCGGTTGCGGCGGACAAGCTGCAGCTAGGAAAGGCGACGCTTTACGAGAAGATCAAGCGATATGGCCTCGCGGCCAAAGGGGAAGGGGAACGGTGAGGATTTGAAGCACCGGCGGCGAGGAGGTCGGACCTCGCCGCCGGCGTGTTTGGAGCAGAGGGTTTTACTTCAGACTTTCGTGCAATCAGGTTCCAGCGAGGTGGCAAGCAGGACACCACCAAGCTCACACCAGGCGGCAATCAGGCCGCGTTCAGCGCTTTTTCCAGCAACTGGTCGAGTTCCGCGAATTGCGGCTCGCCGACGTAGCGCTTCAGAATCTTGCCGTCCTTGTCGACCAGGAAGGTGGTCGGCGTGAGCTGGACGTTGCCGAACTGCTTGGCGGCCGAGCCGTCGTCCATGGCCACCTTGAACGGCAACTGGCGGGTTTGCGTGTAGTTGGCCACGTACATCGGCGCGTCGTAGTTCATCGCGACGGCGACGAATTCGAGGCCTTTGCCTTTGAAGCGGTTATAGGTCTGGACCATCTGCGGCATTTCCTTCATGCAGGTGTCGCAACTGGTCGCCCAGAAGTTGACCAGGTAGACCTTGCCTTTCAGGTCGGCGGTCGAGACTTTCTGGCCCGACAGCAACGTAAAGGTCGCATCGGGCACGCGCTGCTGGCCGGCGAACGCGAAATAGCCGGCAATCGCAATCGCGACAGCCACGACGGCAATGATGATGATGCGAAGCGGATTCGCGCGCCGTGCGGCGGTGGACGGGGTGGAGCTCATGAACGGAACCTCGAAAGTCGCGCGGAGCGCGCGGGACAGTGCGTTGGCTTGGGACTGCTTTGGGACTGCGTTTGGACCGGCTTCTGGACGATTAAATCCGCTGCGGCCGAGCGTCGCTATTGTAGCCCCATTCCGGCTGCACGGCAGCGGGCCGCCCGGGAAGCGATAATAAGACTTTACGTTCCTGGCCGCCCGATCTTCTGTCCCCATGCTCCGAACCGCTTTTCGCTTCTTCGCCCGAATTTCGATAGTCCCGTTTGGCCGTCCAGTTATCCGTTCTTCATACGTCAATGTCACCCAGGCGGACGGCCGCCCGGCCGGCGCCGCGTCTCGCTGGCAGCGAGCGCTTGCGGGGTTCCGCACGGTGGCCTGTGCGCTGGCGTTGGGCGGTGCGTTGGCCGCGTGTTCGCCGACTTTCGATTGGCGCACCATCATGAATAACGACAACGGCTACACGGTCGACCTGCCGGCGAAGCCGGACAACGACCAGCGCGCGGTCCAGATCGACGGTAAGCCTATGCAGATGACGATGCAGACAGCCGAAGCCGGCAACGCCGTGTTCGCGGTCGGCACCGTGATGCTGCCGAGCGACGACGAAGCGACGCAGCGTGCCGCCCTCGAATTCCTGCGCACGGGCCTCGCCCGTAACGTCGGCGCCGCGCCTGACACGCACGCGGTGCAAATCCCGCTCGCCGCCGGCGGTAAGGTGCCGGGTCTGGAAATGAAGCTGAGCGGTGAGGCCGGCTCGGCACACGAGACGCGCACCGTCTACGCGCGACTGGTGGCGCGTGGCCGCCACGTGTATCAGGCCGCGATCATTGCGTCGAAGCCCTTGCAGCAGGAGCAGGTCGACCAGTTTTTTTCGTCGTTCCAGCTGTATTGAGCCGGTAGTTTTAGCCGCTTCCGCGCGCGACAGCTTGCAGTGCACAGTGAAAGTTTCTTCGTAGCATCGCGCGCTAATTCCCGGTTTACGTTGAAGTTTTCCGATTACTCACAGGTCCTGTGGATAACTCTGTTGAGAACTTCGCATTTTTTGCCGGAGATGCCCATCCCGTGGGCATTCTGTCAGATTCAGTCCGCTCGGATCAGTCAAAAAAGTTCAATTGAATCAATGCCTTTGGAATGCATGCTTGCGTGTGCCTTTCAGATGTTTCCAGATCTGTCTGGAACGCGCGCATGTGCATAAGTCAAGTCTTGACAGCCGATTTTTCGCCTTATACCGACCCAAAAGCCCGCCGATATTGAATGGCTTCACCGATCTGCGCGACGCTCGGCATGGCGGTGCCGGCGAGGTCGGCGATGGTCCGCGCCACCTTCAGAACCCGGTAGTAAGCACGCGCCGACCAGCCGAAGCGCTCGCCGGCCTGGCGCAGCAAAGCTTCACCGGCGGCGTCGAGGCGGCAGACCTCGTCCACTTCCCGTCCGCCCAACTCCCGATTGGTTTTGCCTTGCCTTGCCAGTTGCCGTCCGCGGGCGGCATTCACCCGCAGTGCGATGGAAGCGCTGGATTCACCGGCGACGGTGGAACGTGCGGACAACTCCGCCGGCGTGAGCGCAGGAATCTCGATCTGGATGTCGATCCGGTCGAGCAGCGGCCCGGACAGCTTGCGCAGATAACGCGCCGCGATTTCCGGCGTGCAGCGGCAGCGACCGTTGGGGTCGCCGCGCCATCCGCAGGGGCACGGGTTCATTGCGGCGATCAACTGGCAGGCAGCTGGAAAATCCGCCTGCAGCGCGGCGCGCGAGATGGTGATGCGGCCGGCCTCGAGGGGCTCGCGCAAGGTCTCCAGCACATGGCGGTCGAATTCCGGCAGTTAGCTTTTTTGGTTTGTGCCGTTGTCAATCCTCGCGCAGCGAGGACTGATGGTTTTCAAGGTTTACACATCATTTCATGATGTGAAACGGCGGCCATCCACGTTACAAATTTATCAAATTGCTTTCATGGCATGCGTGCGGGCACCAGAGAGGCAAACGCAGGACCTACATAAGATGGTCATGCGTTGAAGCCATAGGCTGCTAAAGTCGGCTGTCTACAGGCTGAATGAAATCAGCCTCCACCTCTACGCCGTACCGCTACCTTGACTCCAGCGAACTTGCCGACATCCTCGGCCTATCTCTGCGCACAATCATCCTGCGAGCAAGACACCGCCCTTGGCTGCTGCCACCCCGTGCGGTTCTATCTGACCGCGAGCTTCTTCGTTGGCGTCAAGATGTCGTCGAAGCTTGGCTTGCCAATCCACCTCTTTGACTGTCGAACAAGTCAGACGCCGTTCATCAATCACATCGTGGCCTTCGCGAACGCCGTCCGCGTAAAAATCATCGGTGACGCCTGGGCTTAACTTGACAGGCCCTCGTCTGTATCTCGTCTAAAAAAAGCGCAATTGAGTCTCTGAACACTTTGCCAAGGCGACGCTGCGGCCAGTCCATCTATCGGTCAGGGTTTGTTTGTTGCAGGTCTTCCGCTCGCCGGAACAGGATTGAAAGCGGAACGCCAAGCGCCTGCGAAACAGTCTCCAAGGTATCCAGACTGGCAGGTCGTAAGCCCCGCTCGAGTGCGCTCAGGGCGGACAGGTGGACGTCGGCCAGCTCAGCTAGTTGCGCCTGCGTCAAATTTCGCGCCTTGCGTTCAGAGCTAATCGAGAGACCAAAAGCCTTCCTTAACAACATGCAATTTTTTAGAAAATTCTAAGAAGGACAGAGTTTTCCGTCAAAAGCCTCTTGCGTACAGAGCGTAAAAGACTAAAATACGTCGTAAAAGATGTATTTGAGTTTCTGAAGCGCTTCGCCGACCGACCTAGGGCTCGTCAGAGCTATCCACGGCGACGACGGAGTCCGCTTCTAGTTGTTGGCACACGGCCTCGGGATGGAAACATCGAAATCGAAGATGTGACTGCTGCTTGCCAGCGGAGCAGCCAAAGAACCCGAAAACTCCACAAACTTGGACCGGAGAGAGGCAGGATTTCATGAATGGCTACCGCCAAAAGTCACGACCTGATGTCAATTGCCGAGTTGGCACGGCTGCTTTTCGTGTCGCGGGTGTACGTGGTCAAAAAGCTGTTGCGGAAACACACTTTGCGGCCAGTAACAGTGCGCCGCGGTCGTAGGTTCGTGCCTCGGACAAAAGCAGAAGCTTACCGACGCAAGCCGCAGAGAATTGCACGCAGGGCGCTTCGCGAGCTAGCGCGTATTTCGCAAGAAGTCGGGCTGTACGACAACACAAAGATGGGCAGATGAACGACTTGTCAGCACCACCGCCCGCTGTGCCCCCACCGGCGGCAACGGGCGGATTCATCCTGTACTTGGACTTTGACGGGGTGTTGCATCCTGAAAATGTCCATCTGCGCCCTGGTAGAGGGCCGTACATCGAATCGCCCACCGGTCACAAACTGTTCGAGAACGTAGGAGTACTTGAAAAGGTGTTGTTGCCGTATCCAGACCTTCGAATCGTGTTGTCGACGTCGTGGGTACGCGTTTACAAAAGCGTTGTGAGGGTCGCGCGCAAATTGCCGCCAGAATTGCGAGCTCGAGTCATAGGTGCGACGTATCACGAAGCAATGGACGTGGACTTGTTTCGGCAAGCGCCACGGGGAATGCAAGTCTGGGCAGACGTCTTGCGCCGCAGGCCGAATGATTGGTTGGCTATTGATGACGATTACCTGCACTGGCCAACATGGTGTCGGGAGAAGCTGATACGAACACATGAGGTCTTAGGAATTAGCGCGCCAGTGGTGCTAGCGGAACTGCAAGCAAAACTGGCTGCCATGTATCAGCGGGAATAGTGATGGCAGTTTATGCGATTGAGAACACGATATTTCGACAGGACGAGGGCATCGTAATTGGAGTGTACACAGGGCAATTTGGGTCTAACTTGCAATGGGCTCAGGTTCTATACGGACGTTGCGTTCAGCATGGCGGTGGCACCGACATTTGGGTCGACGCATACCATGCCCTGGCGAGATACGAAAGCGCGCAGCTCGTGTCTGACGAAAATGCGGTTGCGCGTCTTGAGCCGGCAGCACGCGCAAAGCGCGCCCGCGTAACGAATATTACTGTCTTCGTCGAACGCGAATGTAGGCAAGTGCAAGATGCGGCCGCGCGCTTCACCGTATCTATCGACACATCGGGGCGAATTCGAGGTGAGGCTGTTGCTACTGGCCAGTCATTGGTAAAAATCGCACGCATGCGCGTCGACCCGTCTCACTCACCTACCGAGATTGGCCTCGCCGTCCTACTTCACCTTGCAAGCAGGGAACACCATCCTGCGGTCGCGGACTTGATGCAGCGCATGCGTCGCGGAGACAGGCAATAAAGCTATGCGTTGCCTCGTCTCTATCGGGCTCACACATTGGAATCTGAGGTGGCTGATGCTGAATGCGCGGTGCGCCGTGCCATACATGCTGGTATGGGACAGTTGCCGACCTCGGGGGCACTGGCGGTCAACGATACGAATTGAGAACAATCGCGGTGAAACTCAAGGACCGAGTGACTCGTTCAATTGCTAGGCGGCACAGCGTTGTGATTCTGCGTTCGGAGCTTGCCGCTCTTGGGAGCCCGGCGCAACTTAGCCGAGTCTTGTCCAAGCTGGTTAAGACCAAGCGGCTGGTACGAGTCGGGCTCGGAATTTACGCCAAGACACGACTTAACAAATTCACCGGCGAACCTGCACCGGCAGCGACGTTTGAGGAAATCGCGGCAGAAGCTTTTCGCAAGCTAGACATAGATGTCGGCTACGGCCAGCTCGCTCGGGACTACAACGCAGGAAAAACCACCCAGGTACCTATGCTTGCAATAGCGGATACAGGGCGACGTCGTATTTCGCGACGCATTTCGCTGGGTAGCAGGACTGTCACTTACGAGCGAAGCAGCAAGCGGATGCCTAAGGAGCCGCAACCGTGAAGATACGAGAAATGCCCATTTTGCCTTCTGCGTCTGGAGTAGCTCGTGGCTGATAGCGGTTGGGACATTGCGATGCGGCGCATTGACGCGGAGTTCGACCTCGCGCAGTTCGTTGCGTCCGCGCTTGTGCGCAAAATTGCTGCAAACAACTTCCAGCTGGCGGCGACGGACCGCATCAAGGTTGGATACTTGCCAGATGAAGTCATCGCGCGTATTGAGCATATTGTTCTAGAGGCTTATCTGGAAGCGGGCGAAGATGTTAGCGAGGATATCCTGCGCGCGAATTTGTGGCAGCAGGCGTTGACCTCTCGGCGCGAGATGATTGCAAACGGGGACTTGATTTCAAAAGCGGAATTTTGCAGACGCGGCAGCCTAACCCCGCAAAGGCTTGCCGCGCTTCTCTCAGACGACAGTGTTTTCATGCTTGAAGTGGACGGCGTGAAGTATTTCGCCGCTTCCCTAGCAGTTCCGGCAAATCAGCGAGGAAGCGTATCCGAAATTTGCCGGGTCATTGCGACAGCGCCGTCGGACGCACGGCTGGACTTTCTAACTTCTCCGCGTGAAAGCCTTGGTGAGCGAAGCCCGCTCGAAGTGCTGAAGAACAAAGAGGGATTCAAGTTAGTAAGTCGAATGGCCGCGGCGTGGGCTGCGGAGTGGTCGCGCACTTCCGTCAGAATGTACAACGGAAGTCACGAGGCTGAACCAAAAGGCGTTGACCCGCTTTACACGGCTGCGGCCGACGTGGACCCAAGGAAGCCAATGTGGGACAGCGCGTCTACGGCACTGCATGTGCATGGCTACGAATGGCCGCTAGGTCCGTACCCAGACGCTCGCACATTTAGCCTTTTCGTTGAACGTCAAGCGGTCGGGGATGACAAAGCGACACCTGAAGCGTGCGTGCAAATCGCGGTCGTCGGTGAGTACGTTCAGATTCGAATCGTCGCTGCTCCAGGCACCGCTTTGCAATCAGAAACGGTCCCGACCGGCAAAGCGAGGAGCTTTGTGGACGTTGCGAAGCGAGTTATCACCCATCTCGTCGCGCAAAGCGCTCGCCGCTAAAGAGCGGTACCATGATAAGTCGCATTCGACCGATAGCAATCAAAGTAAATGTGGAAGACGATAGTCTGAATGTCTTTCTGAAACACGGAGGCATACTGCGAATTCCTTTGCGGAGGTTTTCGAAGTTATGGGTGGCAACCCCTGAGCAACGATGCGATTTCCGCATTTCTGCGTCCGGTGCTGGTCTTAGATGGGACCGGCTAGATGAAGACATTAGTGTCGCCGAACTGATGCGCGACGCTGAGAGGTGCCATCGCGATGAACGGTTGACCTCGCAGGTACCTGACGGTTTTCCTTGGGACCCCACACCCGCCTTGCTGTCAGGAACGCAGCCAAAACTTGCGGGCAGATGGATTGACGGCAGGCTTATCGTCGGCCTGACCGCGGAGGAGCGATGGGTCAGGTGGGACATGTGCGAAGACCTCGCGCAGCAGCTTATTCGAAAGACCCTTGAAGACGCGGCGAAGCATCCTCAGCATTCGCGCGACGTTACCCTAAACCGCATGAGGAGAGCAATTGAACGCAAAGGGTGGACGGCGCGCGTTGAAACGGACTGGCTTATGCAACGGCTGCGTGTCTTGCTGGCTTGGTAACAGCCAACTGCACGAAGGCTCGCTTGTGCATCGCCGTGCTGCTCGTGTTGCGCGAGAGCTAGCTGCTGCTGGCGTTGCCTCGTCGTCGCGCATCTCAGGAAGCGCCGTATCGGAGGTCTGGTGGGACGGTAGACGAGGTAGCACACGTCATATTCGTCAGTCGAGCACATGTGCTCCGACTCCTTCAACGCAGCGAACTGCGGGGAAGTGTTGGTAAAGACGGCGAGACCGTCATCGACGAGAATTCGGCACGCAGCTATAAGGCGAAACGAGATGCGGCGAGGACGCAGTACTTCGCACTCAGATTGAAGACGACCTGCTCAGGGAGTGAAAAAAAACGTTCACTTCCATGCGAGCTGCTCCCGAACCTCAACGCGGTTTCACCGTGATTTGCGGCTTTTGGCCACGTACCATTATGCACCTCATGCCGTTCCGAGGTCTGCGGCCGTCACGAGAATGCGAGCACCCTGCAATGCCCGACTTTTCCTGTCGGCCACCTCCAGTATTCTTCTGAGTCCGCGTTCGAAAGCCGAGACAAGCGTTGCGTCATCGGATTCCCGTCGAAACAGAAAATGTCGTTCCAGCGCATCGCGAGTTACCGCGCACGCAATACCTCGACCCTGCGACATCAGGGTGAAGGTCGGTAGCCGCCCCTCGGCAAAAAAACGGGGACGTCCTCTCATTGCAAGCATCTCATCCTCAGCTTTACATTCAATCGCCGCTCGCCGTGAGACGCTCGTTAGAGCGACATTCTGTGAGTTAGGCTTAGTATCAGGCCTCGGTGCCGTGACCATAGCTTATCAAGACATAAATACATCAACGCATTTGGCCCCACATAGTCAACTACCTAGTTTTGCGCGTGCTTCTGATTTCGGTGAGAACAAAAGCAATGCTGATAGCAGTCAAAATCGCCACTGCGCCAAGTGCAACAAAACCAATCCATTGTGCTGGCAGCGCAGAATCCACCAAGGCGAACATGTCAATTGGATGCATGCGTGCGTGCGAAGTGAAGGGCTTGAGATTTCCATCCTCTGTTAAATCTTGGGGCAGCCGTAGATGGCGTATCGAAGGCCATTAGCGGCAGTACTCCACGATGTGCCCCATCATGCGCCGGTCTAATCCAAGACGTTCTCGACAGGTTCGAGACCAGAGGCTTAGCGTCTTCGTTCAAAATTTTTTGGTCAATTTCGCACTCTCGTGAGTTGCTGAAGCTAAGTGACGCGCTGCCATTGTCAGTCGGATGGCTAGCCGGCGGGCTCAGCACATATGCGTCACTGTGCGTCGCTAACAGCGGAACTGCGAAATTGAACGCGGATATTTGGTCGAAAATACTTGTTCATATCGACCGAAATCCGTCTGCGGTTGGTTAGTCGAGTTTCTGGCGCCACTGGGCGAGCGTTCGAAGAGGCTCTATCTCATAGACGCAACGCGAGTCATGCCGCGAAGCTGTCTTTTCACTATTCTCGAAATACAAGATGAACAAGCTTCGTTCAACGACAGCAACCTATTTGGTCGTGGGTGGGGGAACTACAGGCTGCATCGTCGCGTCGCGTCTTTCGGAAGACCCATCGGTGACGGTCATTCTGTTTGAGGAGGGTCCCAGGGACTCAAGCCCGTATATTCGATTCCCTGGCACGTACTACAAGACTGCGCAGGGCGAGCTACTTAAGCGTTACCGTTGGGAGCCTGCAGTCGGCTACGAGCGTGAAGAGTACGACACCATGGTGCAGGCGAGCGTCCTTGGTGGCGGTAGCTCTGTCAATGGCATGGTGTATGTGCGGGGCAACCCGCAAGACTACGATAGTTGGCAAGCCGCCGGTGCTCGCGGCTGGGCGTTCCGCGACGTTCTCCCATACTTCCGACGCGCGGAGAGCAATGCAGATTTCGCAAACGAACACCACGGCACAGATGGTCCCATCGGTATCAGCTTCCCAGCGAGTGTCCATCCGCTAACACGAAAGTGGCTGCAAGCTTGCCAACAATCCGGGCTTCAGTATGTCCCTGACTTCAACGGAGGTGTGCAAGATGGCTGTGGGCTATATCAGGTCGCGGTCAAGGATGGTCTGCGCTCAAGCTCGGCGAGTGCCTACCTGCGGCCGGCGGAGAGGCGGGGAAACCTTACTGTGTTGGTCGGGGCGAAGGTGCTCAAAATTCTGGTGGATAAGCAACGGGCTGTCGGTGTCGAATATGCCATTGCAGGTGAGAGGAAGCAGGCCTTTGCGGATAGCGAGGTCATCGTTTCGTCGGGGACTATCAATACGCCCAAACTCCTGATGCTCTCTGGCATTGGCCACGCCACGCTGCTGGAACGGCATGACATCAAGGTGCATGCCGACCTTCCTGGTGTTGGCAGGAATCTTCAGGACCACCTCGAAATGTCACTCGTTTATCAGATGAAGGCGGGCTCGGACAGCTATGACAAGTTTAAAAAGCTGCACTGGAAAGCTTGGGCCGCACTTCAATATGCAGTCGCGCGCAGTGGTCCCATCGCGTCCAATCTCATTGAGGGGGGCGCTTTCTGTCGAGGGACGCAAACCGACCTGCCGCCTGACCTGCAGTATTTCTTTATTGTGGGCGCGGGTGTTGAAGAAGGCACTGAAAGTGTTCCGGGGGGGGCCGGGTGCACGCTGAATTTCGAACATGTGCAACCGCATTCGCGGGGAGAGGTGTTGCTGCGCAGTGCGGACCCAGGGGACCCGCCACGGATTGTGCCCAACTATATGGTGGAGCAACACGATGTTGACAGGCTGACTGAAGGGTTTCTTATCGGCCGGGAAATCATGAGTCAACCGGCGATACGACCATACATCGAACGCGAGCATTATCCCGGTAAGCAGTTCGAGAGTCGCTCGGAGCTCGGCGAATACCTTCGCAAGAACGCGCGCGCGGCGCTTCACCCTGTCGGGACGTGTCGAATGGGCAGCGACGCACTCAGTGTGGTTGACCCTGAACTACAAGTTCAAGGGATTGAGAATCTTCGAGTGGCAGATGCGTCAGTGATGCCCCAGATTCCGTCGGGCAACACGAACGCCGCTTGCACAATGATTGGGGAGAAGGCAGCAGACATCATCCGCGGAAGGAGCCTTTCCAGTCCAACGTTGATGCTGACCGAGTACCACGGATAGTCGGACCAGCGTAGATTGGTGTGCCACACCGAGCCGCCGAAATTATTGGAGTCAAAGGTGTTCCTCGATAAAAACCGTATCACCTTCAATACGACTGGCGCGAAGCATTCCACGTTGGTTATGGAACTTGATATCGCGCGAAGCGCAAGTTACTCGGCGGTGGAGATATCGCAGGACAAAGCGCGAAGATATCTCGATGCGGGCTATTCGGTTGATGACCTGCGAAACGAGCTTGACGGCTTTGTCATCCACGGGATTGGGGCTCTTGTCGACATCGAGCGGCAAGGCCGCGCCGGGAAGGAGCTCTTTCGGGAAGCGGATGAGCTTTTCATTTTGGCGCATGCCATCGGAGCCAAAGGAGTGCAGATTGTCTCTGGGCCGTTGGACGTCCAGGCGGTCATGGACTTCAGCGAGAAGGGCTATTCTAATCGTTACACCGGGCTTCTTCAGCACCGCCACGACGACCAAGTGAAGCTGACCGTGAAGAATTTGACGGAAATCGCTGACCGCGCGCGTGAGTACGGCTTGACGGTCTACCTTGAAGCACTCTCATGGGCTCCCCTCAACTCCATTGAAGAGCAGGTTGAAGTTGTGCGGCTAGTCGGTCGCGAAAACCTGAAGCTGGTTATCGACTTCTGGCATTGCTACACATCGGGAGCAACGCCGGAACAGCTTTCGAAAGTTGAGCGCGAACACATTTATGGTGTGCACGTATGCGACTCCTTGCCGTATCTAGGTGGCATACCGGTAGAGACGGTTTTGCGAGATGTGCCGACGGGAAGCGGTGTGTTGAACCTGAGAGATTGGACAGATGCTGTGAAGTCGACGGGCTTCAACGGCTGGTGGTGCAGTGAGACCTTCTGCAAAAAGCAACAGCAAGGCAACAGCTATGCCGTGGTGAAGGATATGAAGCGGCAACTGGAAACGCTCGTCTTCAGTTGACGCAAGTGCAGAAGCCCGTGGAAACAACATACGGGCTTGATTGATTTACGCAGAGTGTGTGTTCACGATGAAGGTGGCGTGAACGTGCATCGCGCCTGACGCGTGTGGGTCAAACCGGATTGAACTGAGCGATGGTCGTGTCGAAGACGTGCTTGGCACGCACATCGACGGGCGCTTTCCGAAGGAAGTCGGAGAGAATCTCCACTCCCCAGTAATTCTGATGGAATCCAGCTTTTTTGGCGGCGTTGATGAAGGATGGGCAGTTAAACTCTCCCTCACCGCAAGCCTTCCGGTGATACGTCGAGTCATTCATCAGTGTGCCAATTGCGCTTGCGTTAGCGTCGTTGAGTTCAATGCCCTTGATAAGATTGGCCGGGACCGCGGCAACATCTTCATAGGTAGTGCCGCTGCGGACCACGTGCCAGATATCAATGATGAGGCCACCGTTTTCCTGGTTAGCGCCCCGTACGATGGGCAGTGCGTCTGCGAGACTCGCGACCTTGCAAAACGGCATGAATTCAAGGCCAACCGTCGCGTTAATGGTACCGAAGTCTTCGCAGAGCTTTGCGAACTCATCGGCCATCTGGTTGTGGTTCGTGGGAGTCAGGTCAAGGTGGCTCACTCCGACCTTCAGATTGCACATCCCTAGCTCGCTACCGAATTCAAGGAATTCTCTGCGTGCGCGGTCAGATGCTTCGCGACGGCCATCGGTCGTGTACCAGTCCATCAAGATTTCGAGTTCGAAGAACTCCAGGCCGTTGTCCGTGAGAATGTGTTGCACTCCCGGGGGACCGTACTTCTGCACGCTGTAGCGGCAATCGTCCAGGCTTAGGCCAATCCCCTTCCAGCCAGCTTTGGATGCGGCCTCAGCTCGCATTTGGAGGCTGTCTGGGCTAATCCATTCTGAGTCATTGGGGTGCGTGTCGCCTGCAATCGTCCAGAAGGCCGCGAGCAAATTCGTGTCTTTACCGTTCATTTCATTCAAGCCTTGCATGAAGATGATGTCATCTTGTCAACAGCGCGAGTGCAACAGCGCGAGTGTTGGGCGCTTTAGGTGATAGTCGCTATCCGCGTGAGCCACGAAGGGGCGCGAGCACATGAATCTGCTCGTGATGAGTGTCTTTGAGTTTCATTTTCTACGTCCATATTGAGCGAGGGTCTCCGCCGCACGGCGCAACTGAGCGCCGCTGCGGTTTACCCTTCGAGCTTCCCGATTTCGAGGCCAAACCGTTTAGGGGTGCCCGCTGCAACACCCATGGGATAGGTGCGCGTCAGATATGCAGTCAAGGTAAGCACCGCTGCAGCAATGAGAAGCCGTCTCACGTCTTATGTCTCATATGAGGATAGTACTGTTTTGGCGTCGCGGCCGCGCGGATATACTGTTTTACCGGTGGGCCGTCGCTAACAAAGAGTATTTGACTTCAAAACTTCAGCCGCAACTTCGCAACGTGGTCCGGGAGTGACGCATACTGGCGCAGGACGTTCGGGTTGGTGGAACTTAGGCGACGGGGTATCTGTGAACATGCTCGCCGCGTCGTTTAGCGCATGTTTGCGACAGATTGCGAAGTTGATTGGTGATTTTCAGCGGGGGAGACTTCTTGTCACCTTGCTGCAATTTCGCGCCCCGGGAGAAGATAGATGGATGCCTTGCCCCTTGCTGGTAACTTGTCGCTCTATGAGTTGTTCAGGCAGCTTGTACCGGACACCGCGCTCGGCGCAGTCGCTGTGGTACTTATCGTGGGTCTGTTTCTTTCGGTGGTGGCCATTTGGCTCTGGTCCTGGCGCCCCGACGAGCATCAGGGGGGTGGGACTTCCACTTTTGCCGATACTACGGAGTCTACGGTAGCCCATCCTGACACTTCAGTTGTCGGCTTGCGAGCAAATCGAAGGAGCTAGCAAGCCTGCCGGAGCGACGAGCGCTTAACCCTCGCCACCCCAAATGATTGTCGAATTGTCACCGGCCATGTATTCGCGGACTTCTAATGGCAGCGATGAATCACTAGGCAAAAGAACCGTCGCGTTGTGCAGATGCTTCTTCTTGATTTTTCCCTTATCGCAGAAACCGAACGCGAGTCTGGTCGAAAACGGTTGGCGATAGGAGGATGAGGCTACGCCGGAGACCAGGCCATACAAGAAACGGATAGGCCGACGGTGCTGGGGAGTCAATATCGAGAAGGTGAGCTCGTTTTGCTGCTGACCTTCAAAGTCAACCATGAATATTCGGTCCCCAATCAGGAAACAGAATCCATAGTACGTGAAGGAGTAACCCGTCTTTCCGCTGCCGTCCAGCAGCGGAAAGCGCTCGACAGTGACGTGCTGGATTGTCGACTCAGCCTCGTAAAGGCATGTAACCGACCGAAGAATCCGCCCTTTATAGATTGACGAGTTATGGTAGCGGTAGTAAACGCCTAAATAATCGCGCAGAGGCTCGACCGACGCTTTCGCAAACGGTAAAAAGTTGGCGAATTGTGAGGACGAGCGAAGTCCCATCGGTAGTTCGCTCTCGAAACCTTCATAGAACTGCTTGAAGTCGGCGGGCTGACGGTAAAGGTCAGGAACCTCCATCATGAAGTGGCGCGATATCTTCTGAAGCACTTTGTGCGAAGGGGCGTGCTGGCCGGCGAGGTACTTGTTGAACTGTTGCCGGTTAATGTCGAGGCTACGGCATAGACCGGCAACTGAGCTACATGACTCGACCAGTAGCACAAGGTTCTTTTGGAGATTGGTGCGGTCTTGCGGTCGGTCCATAAACTTAGTGGCAATCTAATGTGGGAGGGGACGCCTTCACGGTGGCGTGCAGCGTTCGCACCCCAACATACCCAATCATACTGAGCACCGCAAGGTGCTCATTTAAAAACGGGGTAGCAACAAGGAATTGTTCGGTCGTATCTGAGGGCCTTCAGCGGATAGTGACTCTCGAACCACCGCCTGCATGGCTGCGGAGCGCAGCTTCGACGAAACGCATGCCCTCGACACCGTCATTGACGTCCGTGAGGAGGGTGCTGCTGACCGGAATCGGGCTGTTCTCGAGCTTGGCCGCGATTTGAAGCGCCGCGTCGCGGTAAAGCTGGGCGAATGCCTCGAAGAAGCCCTCAGGATGGCCAGCAGGAAAGCGTGCAGCATGGTCTGCAGCAGGGCTATGGGCTCGCCCCTTTGTAAGCCGCATAGTGTTTCCGTTAAGCGGAGTGTGCCAGAGGAAGTCGGGATGTTCCTGGTCGAAGGCGATTGAGCCCTTGGTCCCATATACGCGCAAGCGCAGCGCGTTTCCTTCACCGGCGGCAATCTGGCTGGCGATGAGGTTGCCGCGCGCGCCAGATTGGTAAAAGAGCGTCGCTTGCACATGGTCATCCACCCTGCGCCCTGCGACCATGGAGGCGACGTCAGCCGACAATTCGTCGGGAAGCATTCCGGTCACGAAGCTCGCCAGATGATACGCATGGGTGCCGATATCGCCCAGGCAACCACCTGCGCCGGTACGGCTCGGGTCCGTGCGCCATTCGGCTTGTCTGTTTCCCTGCAGTTCAACGGGCTCCGTCAGCCAGTCCTGAACATACTCCACGGCGATGAATCGGACTTTGCCCAATTCTCCTGCCGCTACGAGTTCCTTCGCGTGGCGCACCATCGGATATCCCGAGTAGGTATACGTCACGCCGAGCAGCTTATCTTTATATTGAGCCAGGTCGCGTATTTCAATGGCCTCGGCCAACGATAGCGCGAGTGGCTTGTCACACATTACGTGGATGCCTGCCTCCAGGAATGCCTTCGCGACCGGAGCGTGTAGATGATTCGGGGTCACTATAGCGACCACATCGATACCGTCAGGACGTTGAGCTTCCGCCGCGGCCATCTCGCGGAAGTCCGTATAAATGCGCGACGGGTCGAGGAACAGGGCGCGGCCGCTCTCTTGTGCTCTTTTATCATCCGACGACAGCGCTCCTGCGACGAACTCGTAACAGTCGTCCAGCCGTGCGGCGAGTCGATGTACCCATCCAATGTAGCCGCCTTGGCCACCGCCCACCATCCCAAGTCGTAGTCGACGATTCATTTCAGTCCCCAGCAGTAGGAATTCAAGGAGCTAGCAAGGCAACGACGCAGGCGGCACGTGATAAGTCCCGCGCGGACCTTAGTCAGCCTGTCTTGTAGCGCATGACGTGCACGCGACGAACTCTCGGCCAAGCCGGCGCAATTGATGAAGCTTGCTATTTGACGCTGTCACGCGGGCCGGCAATGACGCGGTTCGGCGTGTCAAAGAACCACGTGGTACGGCAGCGGCGTACGACCCAACAATCTCAAGTCGTTTGCGGATATTTCAGGTACGAGCGTGAAGGTTTAGCATCTCGATGCGGGGCTGCGCATTCAGGAGTGAGCGGTGCGAAACGGCGTGGCCCGTCCCGCACCTTTGCTCATCAGTTGATGCTCGAGCTCTTAGAAGCCGCGCCCTTCGACGTACTTGTCGCGGAGGTCGCCGAGGTAAGCCGGAACGGTGATGTCCCACCAGCCAGTCGGATGCATGTTGCTGTACGGCCGCTCAATCGAACAAATCGCTTCGACAACATACGGCTTGCCTGACTGAATCGCGCGTTGCAGGGCAGCGCCGATTTGACGCGGGTCCTCTACGCGTTCGCCTTCTGCACCCAGCGACTTCGCGAAATTCGCGATATGCGCCGACCACGGTGAGCCGTCCGGCGTCTTGAAGCCCGTGATAATTTCACGGTCTTCACCGAACATATTGAGTTGCAGGTTACGGATGGCCCCCCAGCCGCCGTTGTTGATGATGAGGAACACCGCAGGGATGCCCATCATCACAGCCGTTGCCAGTTCTTGACCCGTTTGCAGGAAAGCACCGTCACCGCAGACTGCGACCACCGGCTGGTTCGGTGCGCCGAGCTTTGCACCAATCGCTGCAGGCAGCGCGAAACCAATGCCCGAGAAGCCCCCGGGCGTGATGTGCTGCTTCGCGCCGTAGACTGGGAACTCGTTGAACACCTGGTTCTGCGGGTTGCTCGAATCGGTGACGACGATGGTGTTGCGCGGCAGGACCTTGCGAGCTTCAAACAGAACTTGCGAGACCGTCATCGGCGAGTGATTGCATTCGCGCAGCGGACGCAGATGCTCAAGCCATTCGGACTTGAGTGTTTGAAGGCGCTTGAACTGCGGAGCGTTCTGGTAATCGCGTGGTTTTGCGAGGTCGCGCATTTCGTCGAGCAGGGCGGAGAGGATTGCCTTTGCGTCGCCGACGATACCCACTTCGGCCGGGTAGTTCTTGCCGATTTCAAAGCCATCGATGTCAACCTGGATTAGCTTGGTCTTCGGAATGTCGAACGTAACGCCCGGGCGGTACGACGACGTGATACGGTCACTAAAACGGCACCCGACCGACAGGATGACGTCGGCTTCGCGCGTCATCGCATTGCCCGGGATGGAACCGAGGTCACCGCAGGGCCAAGCGTACAACGGGTGGTCTTCAGTGATGGAGCCCTTGCCCATGAACGAAGTCGTGACCGCTGCGCCAACGTATTCAGCGATAGCAACGAGGAGTTCAGTCGCTTCGGCTGCAATCACGCCGCCACCGGCGAGGATGACCGGGCGTTCGGCGGAAAGCAGAAGCTTCGCGGCCTTGCTGATATCAACGGGGTCGCCATGAAGGCGGCCGTGCGCGCGATGGGTTTGCGGCGGCGGCAGTTCAACCATTGCCGAATCAGCCTGCAGGTCTTGCGGCAGGTTGATAAGTGCGGGCCCACGACGGCCTTCGAGCATGACGTTGAACGCTTGCGTCATCACGCTAGGAATCTGCTCAACCCGGCTCGGCTGCCACCAGCGCTTGACGACGGGTTCAGCCATGCGCGGAAAGTTGTCGCCGTGCGGACGGTCGATTTCCTGCAGCACGCCCTTGCCGGTCATGTACGTGTGCACGCCGCCGGTAATCAGCAGTTGCGGAAACGAATCAGCGAACGCAGTTGCAACGCCTGTGAGGGTGTTTGTGGCACCGGGGCCAATCGACGAACACACTGCCGCGATTTGGCCGGTCGCGCGATAGTAGCCGTCGGCCATGTGCGAGGCCCCCTGCTCGTGCATTGCCGGGACGAGGGTGATTTCCTTCTGGCGGTCAACAAACGCGTCGAGCAGCGCTGTGTTGCCGTGACCGGGGATGCCGAACGTGTAAGGCACCTTTTCCCGGATAAGATACTCGACGACGATTTGACCGCCGGTCATTTCCTTCTTTTCAGCCATTGAATCGCTCCTTTGCATGGCAATTTGATTCAAATGCGCGCGTTTCCGCGACACGGTTTACGTTTTCTATTTATCGGCTAAACAAGGCCTGGCTAGTGTGCTCACCGCAGTCCTGGGTCACACGTGTCAAGCAGAGTGCTGTGAGGGCGTCCCGAAGTCCCTTTTCAGCATGTGGTCAGTCGCACGCAGCGCCTGCGCTACGATGGTCAGCGCGGGATTAACCGCTGCGGAAGATGGCATGAATGAGGCATCAATCACGAAGAGGTTCTCGTGTTGATGGCTCCGGCAGTACGGGTCGATAGCACTCGTTGTCGGGTCGACGCCGAACTTGACGGTGCCGCATTGGTGCGATGTTGAATGACGAATCAGTGGCTTTACCAGAACGATGGGATATCCAGACTTTTTCAGCAACGACGTCAATTTCTTGACGAGGCGATGGTGCGGCTTGAGGTTGTTTCGCTTGATTCCGAGCTGAATCTTGCCGTCGCGCAGAACGACGCGGTTCTCGGGGTCGGGCAGGTCTTCTGAGAACGCAATCCAGTCCATGCTATGGCGGGCCATGGTCGAGCCCACAGCCTTTGGCAGAAACGGCACATTCGCCGAAAGCATGCCGCCCTGAAGCTTCCCAAGCATCTGCGCGTGCCCGAGAGGGAAGCGATAATCCGCGTCACCGAAATAGTATTGGTTCAGCGCAAGAGTCTTTTGGAAGACTGTATCGTTCTCTTCGAACGCAAGACCCATCAGAGCCGTCTGGTTGTGAGCCATATAGTTGCGGCCTACAACACCGGAGCCGTTTGCGACACCGTCAGGAGCTGAGTCGCACGCCGAACGGAGCAGTAGCGCCGTGCTGTTGATGGCACCGCACGCGACCACCACAACATCCGCTTGCAGGATTTCGACTTGTCCGTTGCGCTTCACTTCGACGCCATCAACTCGCTTCCCGTCCGCTGAAAGCAGAAGCCGTTCGACGTAGCAATTCGTAGCGAGCTCCACGCGGCCTGTCGCAAGAGCCGGTTGAATCAACGCCGTCTCAGCATCGCTCTTCGCGCCTAGCTTGCAGGGAAATCCGTCGCACGTTCTGCAGCGAATGCATTTCCCGCCGGGGCCGAAATCAATGCCTTCTGGGAGTGCGGAGGTACTTGCCCCGAGATGACGCATTCTGTCGGCCATACGCTGGACCAAGGGTTCCGAAACTAGCTTTGGAGACGGGTAAGGGCGGCTGCGCCATGGTGCGCTGGGGTCTCCATTGTCGTCACCGTGGACATCAAAGATGGATTCGGCCTCGCAGTAGTACGGCTCGATATCGGCGTAGCTGATAGGCCATGCTGGAGAAATCCCCTCTTCGTGCTCGAGGACGCCAAAATCCTTCTCGCGAAAGCGAATCAGACTACCACCATAGAACTTCGTGCATCCACCGACGTTGTAGTAGATGTTCGGACGGAATGCTCTGCCTTCGCCGTCGAGCCAACTGTCGTGGGCCGTGTACTTCTTTTCGTGGAAGACGGACGAGACACTCCAGTTATCGGCTTCGCGGGGAACCCAGTCGCCGCGCTCGAGCACCAGAACGTTAATCCCGTTCTCGGCCAAGCGGCGAGCTACTGTGCCACCTCCCACTCCGCTGCCGATTACGATAACGTCGTGATTTCTTTGCATGGTCACTCTGGATATTTGGGGTTAGTGCGCCGAGGACTGCGTCAGTCAAACGCGGCTTGAGCAGATGTCGCAAGTATTTGCGTCCAATAACTTCCGCTCAATTTCGCAACCACGTCGAAACTGACGCAAAGTGACGCAGGACGGCCTAGTGGTTATGCTAGCAGCGCTCTCACCCTGCAAAGGTGCGTCGTTGCCGTCAATCGAGTGCGTCAGTCTGCTCGTGTTTGGGAACAATATTTGATACGAGGCAAACGGTTACGAGCAGCGCGGCCAAGAGCCCGAAGGCAGCAGGCAGGCCGACTCCATGAGCTATGAAGCCTATGGCAGCAGGTCCGGTCAAGGTGCCTGCATATCCAAGCGTTGCCGTCGCCGCGATGGCATGTTCAGCTGACATGGACTTGCTGGCTCCTGCCGCCGAGTAGAGTATCGGGACCACATTCGCACAGCCAACGCCCATAAGCGCGAAGCCGAAAATGGTGAGGCCCGGGCCGGGCGCGAGGACTGCTAATGCGACACCTGCGGCGCCGAGTGCGCTTCCCGCGCGTACCACGCGGCGCGCCCCCAGCTTTGCTGCGGTCCAGTCGCCCGTGAGTCTCATCGCCGTCATGGTGCCTGCAAAGACCGCATAACCAATACCGGCATGCGATGCGGGCATTGCCTTGGAGCCGGAGAGGAGCAGAGCGCTCCAATCGAGCATCGCGCCTTCGACGAGCAGCAGCATGAGGCACATGCTACCGAGCAGCAGGACGCTCCCTCGCGGCAGAACAAGTGACAAGCCTTGCATTTGGTTCTTCTCGCTCAGGAAATGTCGCCCGAAAATGGCGAGTGCAATGATGAGGGCAGATGCTGCGGCGATAGCGGTGGTGGCCGGCGTTACGCCGGCTGATAGAGCTGCTGCTGCCCCGCCCGAGCCCGCGAGGCCACCGACGCTGTAGAGCGCGTGGAATCCCGACATCATGCGCCGACCCGTGCGTCGTTCGACAGCGACAGCGTGGGCGTTCATTGCAACGTCCATCGTTCCGATTGCGCCGCCGAATATTGCGAGCACCAAGGCTGTCTGGTAGAGCCCATCCACTGTGCCAAGCAGACTGAGCATTGCCGCAGCAACCACCATCGACAGATTCATGACGCGCTTACATCCGAACCTGGAAATGATATTTCCAGAACTGAGCATTGCGAGGATTGACCCGACGCCGAGGCAAAGAAGGAGGTAGCCTAGTGTCGCCTCGTCGATTGCGAGTCTGTTCTTGACGAATGGAACCAGCGGCGCCCATGCAGCAACGGCAAAGCCGGCCGCGAAGAACGCGGCTCTGGTCGCATGTTGCTGCCAGCCGGTTACGGATGGGCAGGAATTAGTGAAACTGCAGGATGTCATCGACTCGCGTTCCTGTGTAGTGTGAATCGTGAGATTTGAGCGACCGGCACCGAACTAGCTTGACAGCCAATGTGACAGCGAAGGCCAAAGTGAGGTTCGCGAAGAAAGGCTTCGCGCCCCAGTCTGTCGCAATAGTCCACGAATGCTACCTGACGACAACGCCAGCCTAAAAACGATATGTACTGCTTCACATACGAGAAATTGAATAGCCACATATGATGACACCACATGTGGCAATCGCAAGGTTTGTCAGAAGCGTTGACGGATACCGGCAACGACGAGGACCTGAGAGCTAGCGCCGGAATTTACATCGTAAGAGCCGATTACTGCTTGAGCTGCGCCGGCACCGTTTTGGCCGCTAGCATGCTGATATGCCGCAACTGCATAAAGGTCGGTTCGTTTGCTGAGGAAATAGTCAACGCCGGCAGCGACCTGATGATATGTGGCAGAGGAATCTCCGGTCGATTTCGTGTAGTTGTAACTGACCGTCGTTTGGAATGTCGGAGTAACTTGCCAGGTCGCGAAGACCGAGCCGTTTTGGAACTTTTGTGATTCCGTGAACGTAGAGCTTCCGTCTGGCGCGTATTTGGAGAAGCTGTAAGCTGCTCCAACTGTCACTTGGTCAATTACATATTGACCGCCGATACGCGCGATGTCGATAGACTGAGTGGACGCGTAAGCAGCATTGACCGCACTATTGAACAACGAATCTGATGCCGATGTGCCGCGCGAAGACAGGGTGGCGTTGCCGTTATCGATATGAATGTAGCCAGCTGCAATCGAGAACGGGCCGTGAGTATACGCGGCTGCGCCAGAATAGACCTGACCGGAGCCGGTGGTGCCAGCAACACCACCAAAGGCATACATCGCCTCGAGAGTTACTCCACTCCAAACCGGGCTCACCCACTTAATTGCATTGTCGAACCGGGCGCTGCTGTCGTAGTTGTCGACGTCGCCTGGCGTTGCAAAGATTCCGGTAAATGAGTCCGCTGTGAGGGGTTGAAGAAGGTCAGAAATGGGGTCGTATTGGCGACCAAGGGTCACGGCACCCCATGATGGCGCCGTGAGACCAACCCACGCTTGGCGGCCAAACAAACGACCGTTCTGATGCAACTGCCCTGAGGCGATATCGAATCCGTTTTCGACATCAAAGTTTGCACTCAGTCCCCCTCCCAAGTCCTCTGTCCCGCGCAGACCCCACTCGTTCTCCGAAACATTTCCGGTCGACATCTTCCACTGGGAACTCTGCCCTCCGCTGTTGTGGATATAGCCGATACCTGCATCCAGAATCCCGTAGAGCGTGACGCTATTGTCGGCATGCGCATTGAGACAGAATGCGAGCCCGCATGCAGCGGCCAGCGCGGTAAGTTTCTTCATGTCTGATTCCTGTTGTCTGAGAATGTTATTGGTTCCACTTCGATACGGCGGATGGTCTTGCAAATAGCAACGCAACACAGCGTTCAACGCTCGTTGCGTGACAAGCAGTGTTGGCAGCCATAAATCCGGGCTCAATTTCGCAGGATTGAAAAATGGCTTCGCATGCTGACGCAGGATGTGCGTCACTAGGAAGCATTGCGTCGCGAAGCTATGCGAAGGACCGCGGAATGGAAACGGAGGATGTTTGACTGCAACATTGTCGAAGACGCGAATCGTCCCACTGTCGCTCAATGTGAGCTGACCCGTAGGGAGGTTTGCGAAGTTATCGAGTCAGGCGCTAGCTGACAACGGAAGCAGGCGTAGAGAGGACCAGTTTGCTCTTGTCCTGGGCTCGCAGATGCAATCAGGAGACGTGATGCAGGCAGGAAAGGTCGGAGATAGGGAGGCGAGACGCTCCGTAGGTAGTTACGACTACATTATCGTTGGTGCTGGAACGGCCGGGTGTGTCCTTGCGAGTCGGTTGTCCGAGGACACTGACGTCTCAGTCTTGCTGCTTGAGGCAGGTGGTGCCGATGATTATCACTGGATACACGTACCGGTTGGTTACCTCTACTGCATCGGTAACCCGCGCACTGATTGGTGCATGAAGACGGAAGCGGAAGCCGGACTCAACGGTCGCGCGCTGTCTTATCCACGCGGGCGTGTTCTTGGTGGCTGTTCGTCTATCAACGGCATGATTTACATGAGAGGGCAGCGCGAGGACTATGACGACTGGGCCAAACTGACTGGAGATTCGACGTGGAACTGGGAGTCTGTCCTGCCAATCTTTCGAGATAGCGAGGACTATCACGGCAGTGCTAGTGACGCACACGGTAAAGGTGGACCGTGGCGTGTTGAGAAGCAGCGTCTGAAGTGGGAAATTCTTGAAGAATTTGCACTTGCTGCGCAAGAAACTGGCATCCCTTTTACTGAAGACTTCAACCGTGGCAACAACTCTGGCGTTGGCTATTTTGATGTGAACCAGAAGAGCGGAGTCCGCTGGAACGCGTCCAAGGCGTTTCTGCGCCCTGCGATGAAGCGACCCAACCTGACCGTCATAACCGGGGCTATGACGCAGCGTCTGACGTTCGACGGCAAACGCTGTAACGGCGTACATTTCCAGGTCAATGGTGAGGACCTGAGCGCGAAGGCAAATCTTGAAGTCGTCGTCAGCGCAGGGGCGGTCAATTCGCCGAAGCTCCTGGAGCTGTCTGGGGTGGGCAACGCAACGCTGCTCAAACGTTTTGGTATTGATGTTGTGAGCAATCTTGCGGGAGTTGGGGAGAACCTGCAAGACCATCTGCAACTGCGCATGGCTTATCGTGTCTCTGGGGCGAAGACTCTCAATACGCTTAGCGCAAACTGGTGGGGAAAGCTCGCGATTGGCATGGAGTATCTCATCAAGCGCAGCGGTCCGATGGCGATGGCTCCGTCACAACTCGGCGTGTTCGCAAACTCCGGGACGGACGGTCCGAGCGCGCGCCCGGATATCCAGTATCACGTCCAACCGCTTTCCCTCGAAAAATTCGGCGAACCGTTGCACGCGTTCGACGCTTTCACGGCATCGGTTTGCCAGTTGCGACCGACATCGCGAGGCACGATTCACATCAAATCGCCCGATGCGTCGGTCACACCCACCATTGCCCCAAACTATCTGTCTACCGAGTTCGACAAGTCAGTCGCCGTGAATGCGCTCAAGTACACGCGTCGTATCGTCTCTGCTCACGCCCTCGAGAAGTACGAGCCCCAAGAGATACTTCCCGGGGAACAATACCGAACTGACGAGGAGCTTGTTCGCGCCGCGGGAAATATTGGTACGACGATTTTTCACCCGGTGGGAACCTGTCGGATGGGACGAAAGGGCGAGGTGGGCGCTGTTGTCGACTCGCGCCTGCGTGTCTTCGGGGTGGACGGACTACGCGTTGTTGACGCATCGAATATGCCGACGATTACCTCCGGAAACACCAACTCCCCGACGGTGATGATTGCCGAGAAGGCGAGTCGAATGATTAAGCAGGACAGAAAGACGAGAAGTGCAACCACGGCTATTGAATTGCCGCTGAGTAACACTGCTGCCTGATTGTTATCCCGGAACGACTCGTCGACGCGAGCGTCAGTTCTCCATGCGTGAGGCCCCTGCGAGCCTCTTGGCGCAGGGCTTAGGCCCTGCGCCTTTTTTCTGGCGAGTTGCGCGAAGTCGAATTTGCAGCGGTGGCAGACACCGAGGCCATCATGCCTTACGCGGTCTCTGTGCTCGATTCAAGTCCCTATAGGTCGCCGCAGGCAGCCCGCGTGAAGCACGAATGGACGAGCGCACACCTTCGCGCCGACCGCTCGAAGCGCATCGACACATCACCTGCTAGGAGCTTGACAGCAGTTCTTCGTCGGGACGACACCTTAGCAAGCGACGCAATATGAGACCCTGCTTCTGAGCCTTCTAATGCGTATGTCGAGCGCCGACAGGGTGGACGAGCCCTGATGCCCCGGCCTGTGCTCAACCTTGGCTCGCTCAGTCATTGCCTATATTCCGTTCGTACCTGGGTGGGATTTTCGGGCGGAAACCAACTGGGTCCATTTCGAGAAGAGGCTCAAGGCGTTGTGTACGGGTTAGTCCTATTCGCACTTTACCTGCAGAGCTTCGGGGTACGGGGAGAGCGGCTTGAAAGGGACCGCCGGTTCCAGGCGGGCTTGTCCAGCGGAGATGAAAGCAAGTTCGAGCAATGCTGCAGCAATCTCCAAAACTCTTTGCGTCAGTTTGCGTCAGGTTTGGCTTGGTTGCGAAATTGAGACCAGCATTTTGGATGCTGAAACTGCGTTCACATTGAACCGCTTCCCAGTGCATAGGCCTTCACGAGACCTCCCGTTGTAAGTGCACGAGGGCGACGTTCGCATCATTCCACTCTGTTAAGCGGGACCAGCGCAATGGCATCGATAAAATTCGAGCACGTCTACAAGACGTTCGGCGAAACCAACGTCGTATCGGACCTCAACCTGGACGTCGAGGACGGAGAATTTCTCGTTTTCGTCGGACCATCGGGTTGCGGTAAATCAACGACCCTTCGCATGTTGGCCGGACTTGAGGACCTCACGGACGGTCGAATCTCAATTGGGAACAAGGATGTGACCGCCCTGCCTCCCGGTCGGCGCGACATTGCCATGGTATTCCAAAGCTACGCGCTTTACCCGCACATGTCGATTTACAAGAACCTCGCGTTTGGGATGGAGGTGCGCAAGTCAAACCCCAAGGATATCGAGAAGCGCATCCGTGAGGTCGCTTCGATGTTGAAACTCGACAACCTTCTCTCGCGCAGTCCCGCTGAGCTCTCCGGTGGCCAACGGCAGCGTGTTGCGCTCGGCCGCGCGATGATTCGCGAGCCGCGCCTCTTCTTGCTTGATGAGCCACTCTCAAACCTCGATGCGGCATTGCGCACTCACATGCGCAGTGAAATCTCTGACTTGCAGCGCCGTCTCGGCACCACGATGGTTTACGTCACGCACGACCAGGTTGAGGCGATGTCAATGGGTCACCGCATTGCGGTGTTCTCTGGGGGCAGGCTCCTCCAAGTTGATACGCCGGAACGCCTCTACCGACGCCCCGTGGACCGATACGTTGCAACGTTCATCGGTTCTCCGCGGATGAACATCGCGCCCAGCGAAATCAGCCTCGCGTCCGCAGATGCTGACTGTCACGCCCTCGGCGCGAAGTTCCGCCTTCCTCCGGCTCAACGCTCTGAATTCAACGGCTCCATGCCTTCAAAAATCGAGATTGGCATCCGTCCAGACGACATCCATTGGGTCAAGGATGCTCCCGCACGATGCGATGTTCGGACATCCGGTGTCGTCGAGGCAATTGAGACGACCGGGTCGGAGAACTTCGTGCGTGTTGCGATTAACGGGACAGTGGTTGATGCGAGATTCCCCAGCTTCTCGCCTGTGGCACTCGGCGAGCGGGTGGACCTCGTTTTCGACCCTGCTGACCTTCATTACTTCGACGCGAATACCGGTAAGAGCCTCCGGCACTAATGCGGGGTGGAAGCGTAGGTTGATTTCAACATTAGACACTAGGAGTCCAGCAATGCGTTGTTTTGCTCGCAGCAGTAAGAAGTTGGTCGCAGTGGCTTCAGCGATGTTGTCCGCTGGTTCGTTGCTTTGCAACGTTGCCCATGCAGATACCGTACTTAAACTCGCTTACGGGTCCGAGTACGTGATGGTTACCCCGGAGCTCACGAAGAAGTTCTGGGGCGACATCAAGGTTGATTTCGAAAAGTCCCATCCTGGTGTCACGGTTCAGCTCGTTCCGATTCCCGGTGGCTTTGACGACATTGTGACCAAGGTCAGTATGTCCTATGGCAACTCGGGCGCCGCCCCTGATGTCGCGCAATTGCCAGCCCAGGAGATGGCGCAGTGGGCCGCGAGCGGCTATCTCTTGCCGCTCAACCAATACGTCGCAAATGCCCCTTGGTGGAAGGATGTGCCGGACGCGGTCAAGCAGGAATCCACTGCGGGGAAGGATGTCATCGGTGTCAGCCAAGGCGTCAACACGTCGGGATTGCTCTACGACCGTCAAGTCTTTGCGAAGGCCGGCCTTCCAACTGACTGGAAGCCCAAAAACTGGCAAGACGTGTTTGATGCGGCACGCAAGATTAAAAAGAGCGACCCGGGGGTTTGGCCGTTGTGGGCGATTACGGGGCCCGCCGGTGGCACTTCGGCGCTGGTTTTGGGGGCAGCCAACCTTTTGATGGCATCGAGTGACCCGACGATTAAGGACGCGTCTGGCAAGTGGGCCGTGGATACCAAGGGAATTCGCGAAGTCCTGAACTTTTACCGCCAAGCTTCGGCTGAAGGGCTACTCGCACCGTCTTCGCTGATTCTGAACGCAAACTCGCCGGCGCTCGCAACGCCCGAGTTCCCGAAGCACCACATTGGTATTGCCTTGGTAGGCAACTACGTCCCGGCCGCCTGGAGCAAGTCTATGTGTTCACCGTGCTGGCCGGAAGCCGCGAAGTCAGTCGGTTTCGCGCCGCTGCCGACTGTCTCGGGCGGTGGCGTGGGCTATGCCAGCGCGTTTGGCGGTTGGGACGTCTCCATCTACAAGAAGACCGCCCATCCTGACCTCGCGTGGCAACTCGTTCAGTTGATTGTCGGAAACCAACACGCCATCGATGGTGCGAACTGGACTGGCTTTGTTCCGGCGCAGAAGAGCTACTGGACGGACAAGCAGTACACCGAACTTGCGCCGCCGTATCAGGAGCAATTCGGCAAGCTGCTCGCGGTAGCGAAGAGCGTGCCGGCCGACCCGGACTATCCGGTCTGGGCGCACGCGTTCGAAGCTGCGACCGAGGCCCTCGTGCTGAAGCCGAAGATGAGCGTGGATGATGCCGTCCGCATGATGAAGAGCGAACTGTCGAACCAGCTTGGTAACGACAAGTTGATGGCCGCGCGATAGTCGGTGCGGTTCGCTGGCTGCTTCTCGCGGGCGGCCAGCGCAAGTTCTGGAGAGTTTTCAAATGAATCAGACCACGTTTCGTCCAGTGAGCCTTGTATTGCTGGCGCCCGCAGCCATACTTTTGCTTTCGCTGTTAGCGCTTCCCATCCTCTACGCAATCTACCTGGGATTTACCAACCTGCAGCTCATCGGGCCGCACGCTGTCAACTACTGGTTCACCGGACTGCAAAATGTCCAGACGCTTCTGAGTGATGATGTTTTCACGAGCTCGCTCTGGCAAACGGTGGTCTTTGTTGTGGGCTCAGGAGCGTTCGGCTCGACCATCCTGGGGCTTGCGATGGCACTCCTAATACAAAAGGCAAGCGGCGCGCTTGGTAAAGCGGTGTCTGGGCTGGCTATTCTCGCGTGGAACCTCCCACCTATTACGATTGCGGTCATCTGGTACGCAGCTACGACGAGCGGAGGGACATTTCCGCGCCTTTTGGGTGACGTAAATCATGACCTGCTTTACACCTACCCGATGTTGGTTGTCTCTGTTGCAAATGTCTGGTCGCTCGCAGGCCTGTCAATGATTATGTTCTCTGCGGCGCTGCGGAGCATTCCGACTGAGATGGTCGAGGCGGCGATTCTTGAAAACGCGAATGCCGCCCAGCGATTGTTCCGCCTGACGCTGCCGATGCTCAAGCCGACCATCTTGATGTCGGCGCTCCTGATGACTCTTTTGACGTTCGCGAATTTTACGCTCGTCTATTTGATGACCGGCGGCGGCCCCAACAACCAGACCAACATCCTGCCTATCTACTCGTATCTGCAGGGCTTCAAGTTCCATCGGCTGGGTTACAGCGCGCTTCTTGGCAACGTCATTGTGCTGCTCTCTTCAGCACTGGGATTGGCTTTCGTGCTCATCGCCCGTCAATATCGTCCGGGGCAGATTCGAAAGAGCAAGCGGAAGGCCCTTGCCGCCTAACTTAGAGAACAAGCATCATGAAGGAACACAAAATGGAATTGACTGCTCAGAAGATGGCGGGAGACTCCGCGCGTCCCGCGGGGCGCGCCAAGCGCCGCGCCGAGCCGGTGTCTGGCAAACTTTTCGCCAACATCATTTTGTTGCTCATCGGCGCGTACTTCGTTATCCCTGTCTTGTGGCTTGTGGTGGGTGCTGTCGACAAGCACGCCGGTTGGCAGATTCAGATGCCTACGCTGACGCTGGACAATTTCGTGGACGCGTTGGCGCAGGGGAATGCGCAAGCGCTTTGGAATAGCGTAATTGTCTCGACGATAGCATCAGTAGTTTCAACGGGAGCAGGAATCTTGGCTGCGTACTCGTTCTCACGCCATCGCATTCCATGGAAGGGGCCAATTCTGCTGGGCATCCTTTTTCTCTCAGGCGTACCTGTCACGATTCTCATCGTGCCCGTCTACAAAATGTTCGCGAAATACGACATGCTCTCCATGGTGCCGACAGCGGTACTGCTGGGCGTCACCTCGCTCCCGTTCGCCATCTATCTCATCAAGAACACAATCGATGCGATTCCGCGTGACCTTGAAGAAGCGGCATGCATGGAGCAGGCTGGTACCTTTCGCATCCTTCGCTCAGTCATCATTCCGCTGGCCATGCCTGGCATTGCATCTGCAGCCATTTTCAGCTTCGTGAATGCTTGGGGCAACTTTCTCATTCCAATTGTGTTGATTGCGGACCAGTCGAGCCAACCCGCGCCCATTGCGATTTACAGCTTCATTGGCTCCGCAACGATTCGGTATGGACAGATTGCGGCTTTCTCCATTCTGTACTCGATGCCAGTCATCGTTCTCTACTTCGTGATGTCGCGATTTTTCAAGGGTGGCTTTTCTTTGAGCGGCGCCGTACGAGGTTGAGTGACGCAAGGGAACCTTGCGGCCGTCAAGGTTGCGCGAGGTCCTCAGGCAGGGGCTGTGCGGTGGCGGGTTAGAGGGTGTCGGACGCTAACGGGGCACTCAGTGCGTCGGAGTGCGTCGGAAATCAGCCGAGTGCGAAATTGAGTTGCATTTTTTTACCACCAATACTGGTACACGAGAGGCTAGCCTCAATGCGAGGCCACCTTTCACGCTTCAAAATATCGGGAGTGTCGAGTGAAGTTAACAGGCGGGCAGGTCATCGCGAGGGAGTTGCGCGCATACGGAGTGCAATATGTCGCTGGTGTGCCCGGCTACGGAAACAGCGCGGTTCTCGAGGGTCTTAATGTGCAAGGGGCCGGTATTCCCTTCATCAGGGTCGTGAACGAGCAGAGCGCTGTGCACATGGCGGACGGTTACTTCCGCGCATGTGGCACCGCGATGGCCGTTGTTCTTCCTGCCAAAACTGGAATCTTTACCGCCGCAGCGGCCCTTTCCAACTGCTTGTCTGATTCCTGCGGGGTGCTTCTCGTCACGGGAGACTTGGTGAGTGACGACGCGAGCGCAGTCTTGGCTGGTTCCACACTGCCCTGCACGGGCTGGGGCACAGATTCTGTGTCAGGCAGCCTGAAGCATTCGTTGAAGGTGCGCGTTTTCTCCGAATTGCCTCAGACAATGCATCGTGCTTTCAGCAGCGTGTTGGGGGCCACGCCTGGTCCGGTCCATCTCGAAGTCCCTGTAGATATTCAGCAGCACACGGACCATGTGACCTCTGAATCGCCCCAGAACCGACTCGCGCAAGAGAGGTTGCGAGGGGGCCCGGGGCTCATTGAGCAGGCGGCTAGTGTTCTTGCCAGCGCAGAGCGTCCTGTCCTTCTCGCAGGTGGGGGAGTTGTGGCTGCCGATGCTACATCCGAGCTTATCGCATTGGCTGAGGCTCTTTCGGTACCTGTGCTGGTCGCGGGCAACGGTATTGGAGTGATTCCTCACGACCATGACCTGAATGCCGGGTCTGTGGGCTCGATGGGAAGTTCCTGCGGAACTGCGCTCCTGCGCAAGGCCGATGTCGTTGTTGCGGTGGGCAGCCGTCTATCGGACTTATCCAATGCTAAAGGAGACGGGTGCAGCGGACACGAGCTGGCAGGGAAAAAGCTGATTCAAATTGACGTCGAGCGGGACGAAATCGGGAAGCACTGTTCCGTCGAGGTTGGCGTCGTCGCGGATGCGAAAAGCGCGTTAGTCGACCTCAAGTCCGCGCTGAACGGAAAGCCGAAGCGAGCTACAGCCGCCCGTCGACAGGCATTCATTGAACTCATGCGCGAGCTGCGTGAGCAGTGCCGGAGTGCAGTCGCCAGCAAGTCTGGGGCGCACGAAACCTTTATTCGCGCGCCTCGCCCCTTTCTCGAACTTCGTAAAGTGCTGTACCGCGATGCCATTGCGGTTGTCGGGTCGGGCGCCATTGCTGACATTGCGCGGGAGCATTTCCCGGTCTATGTTCCCCGCACCTTCCTTTCTCCGGGAGTATCGGTCGCCGGTGGTTGGGCTGTTCCTGCTGCCATAGGCGCAAAGCTCGCGATGCCTGCGAGGCAAGTCGTATGCGTGGTTGAAGACAGCGATTTTCTCCAATCGATGCAGGAAATGGCGGTCAGCGTCATGCATTGCATTCCTGTGGTTTTCGTAGTCTTCAATCAAAGTGGGCCAGAGTTTGTATCCGGTGCGGTGGGTTCGCTCGGCGTACGGCCGAGCATTGGCGAATTTTCCTTGCCGGATGGACGCCCTTACTCTTTGGCATTTGCGGAAATCGCAAGAAGCTTTGGCCTTGATGCGTGGCGTGTCGAGCATGCTTCGCAGCTGGAGGGGGCATTCCGACGTGCGCTCGATAGCACTGGACCCGCGTTGGTCGAGGTGATGATTGCGCGGAAGGAGACCGACGCGGCTGTTCGACAGGGGGATTTGCAGTTTCACGTCGCGTAACAAGCCTCTGCGCCGTCAGTCCTGTTCGCATAGTCCGAAAGATAGTTTGCTTTCGTCTCCACATTTGAGATGGCGTGCGGGTGTGGGCGTCTATCTTTACCAACTCAATGAACTCGTTCGACTTCCCGCACGCCAATAGTGGTCCTCGACTCATTTTTCACGGTAACTGATTTTGCCAACTCACCGATGAACGAACGCCATTGCAATTAGAGATGCAAGAGTTTTTTCCCGCAATGAACGTGGATGTCGCGCAATCCAAGATAGCGTCACAGTGCGTCATCTTGGAGGTATCTCGCGAAATTGAGTTGGCGTTTTTCTCCACCGATACTGGCTGTGCGCTTCAAAAGTGACGCGCTTTCCCACGAAATACTTTTGGACTCTACATACAGAGTCCCAGCTACGCACGAATTTTATCGTTGAAGAAATCCACTCAATTTCTGAGTTGCATCATAAGGGGCAATCATGTCGTTTTATCTGAAGTCGGCTACCACGCAACCCACTGGCGAAGCTGACACCAAGCAGGTCCGTCGCATTGTCGAAGAAATGATTACCGACATCTCGGCGCGCGGGAACGAAGCGCTGCGTGAATATTCTTCGAAGTTCGACAAGTGGAATCCCACGCAGTTTCGCCTCACGCAAGAGCAAATCGATGCTTGCCTTGCGGAGTTGACCGAGCAAGAAATCACGGATATCAAGTTCGCACAAGAGCAGGTTCGCAACTTTGCGCGCCATCAACTGTCGTCCATGCGTGATATCGAAGTTGAAACGCTGCCGGGAGTAATTCTTGGTCACAAAAATGTCCCCGTCGAGACGGTCGGCTGCTACATCCCGAGCGGCAAGTATCCGCTGGTTGCGTCGGCGCATATGGGAATCGTAACGGCGAAGGTCGCCGGTGTGAGTCACGTTATCGCAACGTCGCCCCCCTTCGAAGGCCGCCCGAGCGCGCCGGTTATCGCTGCAATCCATCTTGCCGGTGCCGATGAGATTTACTGCATCGGCGGCGTGCAAGCCGTGACCGCAATGGCGCTGGGCATCGGCGAGTTTCCGCAAGTGGACGTCATCGTCGGTCCGGGTAACGCCTATGTCGCTGAAGCGAAGCGCCAGTTGTACGGTCAGGTTGGTATCGACCTGGTCGCGGGTCCGACCGAAACCCTGATTATTGCGGATGACTCGGTGGATGCCGAGCTTGTCGCGACCGACCTGCTTGGCCAAGCCGAACACGGCCCGACCTCGCCGGCAGTGCTCATCACTACGTCGAAGGAACTTGGCGAAAAGACGCTCCTGGAAGTTGGGCGCTTGCTGAACCAACTCGATACCGCCGAAATTGCTCGCAAGGCGTGGGAAGGCTACGGCGAAGTCATCATTTGCGAAAACGATGAAGAAGTGATTCGCGAATCGGACCGCGTCGCGTCGGAGCACGTGCAAGTGATGACGCGCGCCCCGGACTTCTTTCTGAACCGTCTGCGCAACTACGGCGCGCTGTTCCTCGGCGCCCGCACGAACGTCGCGTATGGAGACAAGGTCATCGGCACGAACCACACGCTGCCGACGTCACGCGCCGCGCGCTTCACTGGCGGCCTGTGGGTAGGCAAGTTCCTGAAGACCTGCACGTATCAGCGCATCCTCACCGATGAAGCATCCGTGCTCGTGGGCGAGTACTGCTCGCGCCTGTGCATTCTTGAGGGCTTCTCCGGTCATGCGGAGCAGGCTAACATCCGCCTGCGTCGCCTTGGCAACATCGACGTTCCCTACGGCAAGGCTGCTCCCGTCTCGACTGCGACGGCCAAGTAATAGGGAATCGGTGCGCGTTTCGCTGAGACGTAGGCTCAACGCGAACGAGTGAGTTGTGCACCGGTTGCGACGCGACCGGTGCACGCGCTTAGAACACACTCGGGAGCGACGCTCGCAGAGTGAAAAAGCGCGGGTCGGCGGTTGTGGCTCTGAACGTGAATGCCTTCACGAGGCGGCGAATTTAATCTCTGTCTGCTGGAGCTTAACCGTTTCTTCCAGCAGAGCACGATGCAGCTCCGGGGTTGCGGCGGCGATGACACGGCCGTCACTTGATGGCGTCAACGGTTTGCCGTTCCAATCAGTCATAAAGCCTCCGGCTCCGGTCACAATCGGTGCGACGGGAAGGTAGTCGTAAGGTTTTAGACCCGCTTCGATGACAGCATCGATTTTCCCGGCCGCGAGCATGGCGTACGTATAGCAATCGCCGCCGAATCTTCTGAATCGCGCCCGGCGGCTCAGTGAGTCAAACACCTGGAATTCCGTGGCACTGAACATGTCCGGCGAGGTTGCGAACATGTTGCAAGCGCGAAGCTCATCGCAGTTGCTCGTTCTGATTGACTGCCCATTGCGCTCTGTTCCGCGTCCTAACGTGCTGACGTAGCGCTCGCCAAGCGCTGGGACATCGATGATGCCGAAAACGGGACGCGAGTCCTTCAGCAGGGCGATAAGGGTGCCCCAGAGAGGCATGCCACTGATAAAGCTTTTTGTGCCGTCGATAGGGTCAATCACCCAGCAAAGCTCTGCCGATGGATTGACGGAGTCCTGCTCCTCTCCAAGTATGCCGTGCGATGGATAGGCTTGCGCAATCCGGTCACGAATCATTGCTTCAATTTCGATGTCCGCAACCGTGACAGGGCTGGCGTCTGCCTTCTGCGCAATGTCGATTGGCTGCCTGAAATACCGGACGCCAATTTGGCCAGTTTCGTCAAGGGTCGAGCCAGCAAACTGAAGATAGCGTTCGACTAAATCCATAATTTTTTGAGCCTGAGAGCGAGGCGTTGAGAGCCGGAGCGGGAGTAAATCACTGCGGCCGCGACGTTTCAAAGCGTTGCTTAATTGTAGTCTGTCTGGATGCTGCAATCGAGTTCGCGGACGCGCAATTGCGCGCGAGGGTTCGCATCGGCGGATGTCGGATTCGTTCCACTAGTTAATATCAACGCAGGAGAACGTGAATGAGCGAAGAAGGGCGACTCGAGAGTGAAGTCGGCCGACGTGTGCGTGCTGCGTTGACTCTAGCCGTCAATCAGGCGCGCATCGCAGGCGGTGTGGTTTTGGTTGCGAGGGATGGCGAGGTCATTGCCCAGGAGGCAGCCGGCTTTGCAAATAGAGCTCTTGCGATACCGATACACATCGGAACATGCTTCCGACTGGCATCCGTGACGAAACCAGTCGTTAGCCTCGCAACGATGAAGCTCGTAGACCTCGGGGCTCTCAGCCTGCACGAACCAATCAAACGTTGGTTACCATATTTTCGACCATCGCTCACCGATGGACGTGTGCCGGAAATTACTCTGCATCATCTGCTTTCGCACTCATCTGGGCTCAGCTACCGTTTTCAGGAGCCGACTGGGTCGGAATATGAGCAACTGGGCATCTCTGATGGACTCGACTGCTCTGGCCTGAGCCTCGAGGAAAATCTCCGAAGGTTGGCGACAGCGAAGCTTCAATTCGAGCCGGGAACCGCGTGGCGATACTCCCTTGCAACTGATGTCGTTGGTGCAATCATCGAGCGCGCGACGGGATGCGCACTATCGGACGCCATCGACGAGCTGATATCCGGCCCGCTTGGATTGGACTCTCTGGCATTTTATGTGCAATCAGAATCGGCGCTTGCGGTTCCATACGCCGATAGCACGGGACAGTTGATGGTGATGCCCGAGCCGGCAGAGGTTGTGCCGCCTGAAGGTGTAAGCGCAATCCGGTTCTCTCCGCAGCGTGTCCATACGGTTGGAGAATTTCCATCGGGTGGCGCGGGGATGGTAGGGGCCGCGTCGGACATCCTGAAGGTCCTCGAGGTGGTACGAAAGGACGGCGCAGGGTTCATTAAAGCGGAACTATCGCTCCTGATGTCTGCTGCCCACGTCGGAGCAGGCCTGCGAGCGCAATGCGATGGGTGGGGCTTTGGTTATATGGGCGCTGTGCTAACGGACCCTTCCGTGATGAAGACCCCGCAACGTGTCGGAACAGTAGGGTGGGGCGGAGTGTACGGACACAACTGGTTTTTCGACCCCACAAACGGGCTTACGGTCGTGTCGTTGACCAACACAACGTGGGAGGGTGTCGGAGGGCGTTTTCCTCAAGATGTTCGTGACGCTGTCTATGCTGCTATCGGCTGAGGCGATACTCGTCGTCCGGCGTTTGTTGGCAGAAAATCAAGAAGTCCGGAGGATTGTCAATCACCCCGGACTTAGCGCTGGCCATTGCCGTGCCGCCGGCAGATGGTCTTTGTTCGGTCGTGTGGCGACCGCCCCGTTTGAGTAGCCCGCCGCTCGCATCGGACGAGTTAGACTTCGATAGCGACTTTGCGACCCAAAGCATATCGCATGACGAGGAAGTAGACGAGGCCAAGCGCCAGCCACGTCATGCCCATTTGCAACGTTGCCAGTCGCATAGCGGACATAAGGGCTACGATGATGGCCAGACCGATGAGAGGCAGAGCCATGTGCGAGAGGATATCGCGTGAGCCCTTCTTGAACCAGAAGTATCCAATCAGGGATACGTTGACGAGCATGAATGCCGACAGTGCACCGAAGTTCTGGAAGAGTGCGAGCTCGTCGAGATGGTCCTGGAATGCGAGAGAAACGACAAGCGACACCCCAGCCACAAAGAGGTTGGCAACATAGGGTTGCTGACTCTTGGTGCTCACACGTGCGAACACGTGGGGCAGTTGGCGGTCTCGGCCCATGGCATAAATGATTCGCGCAATGGCCAGCTGCGAGACAATCGTACAAGGAATGCCAAACGCGAGAGCGGTGCCGATGGACGTGAGCCCGAACAGCCAGTTACCTCCAGCGTATTGCGAGATGTCATAGAACGCGGTGTCGGGAGAGAGAATATGTGTGCCGGGCGCGAGGTCAGCGGCGACCCAAGTTTGCACAACGAAAAGAACCGCCATAATCCCCAGTGTTGCCATTCCAGCAAAGCCGAGTAGGTGCTTCTGCTGAGGGCGTACTTCCTCACCAAGGGTCGTGATGGCGTCAAAGCCCAGGAAGTTCAGTGAGGCGACGAGGATACCGCTGCCTGCTGCGGCCCAAGTAAAGGTGTGTGGGTTGTAGATAGCACCGAGGGTCAGCCCTCCGTTGCCCTTCCCTGTATAGAGGGCGTAGAGACCCGCACCGAGAACGACGACGAGCACCGCCATCATGATGACGAGGAAGACACGGTTCGTTTTGGCTGTAACCGAGACACCAACGAGGTTGAGAAACGTCCCGATTCCGATGAACCCGAGAATCCATGCCCAACGCGGAACTTCTGGAATGAAGCTATGCATCGCCGCGGCGCTGATGATTGCCAGCAGGCCAGGGCTGATGATGTAGTCCAGGAACAGTAGCCAGCCCGCAAAGAAGCCCGCCGCTTCGCCGATGCCGTGCCGTGCGTACGTGTACGCCGAGCCTGCATTCGGAAACTCCTTACTCAGCACCTGATAACTGCGCGCTGTAAAGCCCATAGCGACCACGCTAAGGATGTAAATCAACGGCACCATGCCATTGCCGACGCTCGCGATGATGCCGTACATGGCAAACGGCGAGATGGGCAACATGTAGACCATGCCGTACGCGATGAGGTCATTAACACTCAGTGCGCGGTTCAGGCTCGTCGAATATTCGGCGTCGGCAGATTGGTTTGTGGACCGCATCGCTTCGTGTGCTACGCGGGTTACGATACTTTCCATGTCCTCAAGACCTCCTCGCAGTGCTTCTCAATGATTTATATGTTTCATCACGCGCGCCAGCAGCAGCGTGGCATAGATATGTGGGCGCCAAACTCGGTGTTATTGGAAATATTCTGAGCATAGGATTAGCCGACTTAGATTTTCTTGCGCAGTAAGTACCGCGTTTCAATGGGTCTTCGTGTGGTGCGACGTTCGCGGTTTGGTAAGGCGGAGGTGGTCGCCTTGAAAGTCGCGTAGCGTATCGGGGAAACCAGAGAAGCGCGTGTTACACGCTGGTCTGTCTGACCCGCCTCGCGCGATTGGGATGCTACATAGTGGACAATTCCATCCCTCATCAAGCATCCAAGCTGGGGGTGCCTTGTCAGGGCAAAATCTGTGTTCGGGGAGCTGGCGCGGCTATGCGTCACAAGTCGAATGCAGTGTACGTTGTCAAAATTGAGGGCCGATAGTTCGCATGCGTACCCGTGATGCAGCAAAGCGACGCACTTGGTGCGTCAGTGTGCGAAGGTCTGGCGTCTGTTTACGGGGTTACCCTGACGAGGGTCCGCCGATATTATCAATTTCGCGGGCCGTTATGCGAATACCTGGTTCTACTAGAAGGGACATTGGGTCGATGAATGGTCGTGTCGTTCCAATGATTTGGGCGTTGCAGCCCTATTTTGCTCATGCATCGGCGCTCGAGCCTTTCGCTCTCAGCTGGTGACTTCGACTCGCGTGCCATCTGGGGCCACTATCACCGCCTCGTAGTAGCCGTCACCGGTGAGCCTGGGTGCCGACAACAGGATTCCATCTGTTCTGCAACGCTCCGCCAGGACGTCGACTGCGTTGACGTCACCAAGAGAAATGGCAATATGGTTCCAGCCGAGGCGCTCATCCGTCGATTTTTCCTCAACCCACGGCGCGCTCATTAGCTCAATCTGAAACTGGTCCAGCGCTAGGCGGACGAAGCAAGATGTAAAGCCGGGGCGGCGTGCGCTTCGATAAAGTGGCCCGACTTCGGCATTGAAATAGCGCTGCCAGAAGTCGGCGGCACCAATGATGTCGCGCGTCCACAAAGCTACGTGCGCTAGTCGCATGTTTTCCTCCGTTTTTTCGACATCTTCAGCTTAGGCACTCGGCGGCTCCGCTTTTAATATTGTGGCATCAGCGGAAACGTAGAGGTAGCGTGACGAGTTGGCGCAAGTCGGCTTCACTTCGCGTCAGCTTTTTTGGCTTGGAGAGCTCGCAGTGCTGCACATGTCGTGGAGCGCCCATATTAGTTTGGTTCGATTGAATGTATCGGGAGCGAGCGGTCGAGTGCAAAGAAGGCAGCTTCAATCGATTTATGGTACCCGCGTCGCTTAGGTGAGAGGTCCCAAAACGGAGCTAGGGCTATCCTCTATTCGCATTCCTAGTGATGAAGTAGTGCAGACGAGAGCGCACGGTTGTTGCTGCATAGTTTCCATATGATGCTGGTGATTGTTCGAAAATCAAAACAAACAATTCAGCCATCGTGCCTTTTCGCGCGTGAATCGTCTCTTTACACTGCTGTCATTAACCGACTCATGAGGAGATGACATGCAGGCCTATACCGATTCCGCGGATGTGGTGCACTTCATTGGTGGCAAGACCGAGCGCGGAACTGGCGACCGCGCTCAACCCGTGTTCAACCCCGCGACTGGCGCAGTCGCGCGCCGCCTTCTGTTGGGCGAAGCGGCCGACGTGGACGTTGCCGTCGCGAGTGCCAAGGCAGCGTTTCCGAAGTGGCGCGACACGCCACCGATTCGCCGCGCACGCGTCATGCTTCGGTTCCTCGAACTGATGAACCGCCATAAGGAAGAACTCGCGGCAATCATCACAGCGGAGCACGGCAAAGTGTTCGCCGACGCACAAGGCGAAGTGGCGCGTGGAATTGACGTAATCGAGTTCGCCTGCGGCATTCCGCAATTGCTCAAGGGTGACTATACGGAACAAGTCTCGACCGGCATGGACAACTGGACCGTACGCCAACCTCTCGGCGTGGTGGCGGGCATTACACCGTTCAACTTCCCCTGCATGGTGCCGTGCTGGATGTACCCGGTCGCAATCGCTGCTGGTTGCACGTTCATCCTGAAGCCCAGCGAGCGCGACCCGTCAGCATCACTCTTCATGGCGCGCCTTCTCAAAGAAGCTGGATTGCCCGATGGCGTGTTCAACGTCGTGCAAGGCGATAAGGTGGTTGTGGACGCGCTCATCTCACACCGAGATGTGAAGGCTGTGAGCTTTGTCGGCTCGACGCCGATTGCAAACTACATCTATGAAACCGGCGCGAAGCACGGCAAGCGCGTGCAGGCACTGGGTGGTGCAAAGAACCACATGGTTGTGATGCCCGACGCTGACGTTGACCAGACTGTGGACGCGCTAATCGGCGCAGGGTATGGCTCTGCCGGGGAGCGCTGCATGGCGATTTCCGTTGCTGTGCTGGTAGGCGATGTTGCGGACAAGATTGTTCCGCGCCTTGCGGAGCGCACACGGCAACTGGTCATTAAGAACGGTATGGAAGCCGACGCGGAAATGGGACCTATCGTCACACGCGAAGCGCGTGACCGTATCGAGGGGTATATCAACACCGGTGTCGAAGAGGGTGCGGTACTCGTTGTGGATGGACGCGGCCTCAAGGTGGCTGGCCATGAAAATGGTTTCTTCACGGGTGGTACGCTGTTCGACAACGTGACGCCCGAGATGCGTATCTACAAGGAGGAAATCTTCGGGCCGGTGCTTGCCTGCGTGCGCGTGCAGGACTTTTCGGAGGCCGTCCAGCTTATCAACGACCACGAGTTCGGTAACGGCGTTGCTTGCTTCACACGTGATGGCAACGTGGCGCGTGAGTTCGGTCGCCAAATCGAAGTGGGCATGGTCGGCATCAACGTGCCTCTTCCGGTGCCGATGGCGTGGCACGGCTTCGGCGGCTGGAAGCGCAGCCTGTTCGGCGACATGCACGCGTACGGCGAAGAAGGCGTGCGCTTCTACACGAAACAGAAGTCGATTATGCAACGCTGGCCTGAAAGCACCGAAAAGGGTGCTGAATTCACAATGCCTGTGGCCAAGTAAATCGCGTCCAGTGTCGGAGCAATCAGCTGATGTCGCCATAAGGCGGTGATGCCGCTGTGCAGGGAGTTCCCCTGTGTAGCGGCGTTTGCTTTCTTCTCGCGTTCATACTTACCAAATTTTTTAGTGTCGGCCTTGTGCTATCCAAGGCAACCGCAGTGCGCAGTGGCAACGCACAGGATAATGATTGGTCGTTAAAGGCAAGGAGTACCTCATGGACACGCAGAAAGCTGAAGCGCTTTGGACGAATCTGCATTGGCTCAATGTGCTGGCGTCGCAGGGCAGTTACACGGCCGCAGCGACTCGCCTCGGCGTAAGCAAGGCGGCCATGAGTCAGCGTATCGCGGAACTAGAGCGTGTAGCCGGCGTAGCGCTGGTGCAGCGGACGACGCGCAGCGTGCGTTTCACGGAAGCGGGAAAGCGCCTCGTAGAGGACACTCGCGCGCAGTTCGAGCACATCGCGGCAAGCTTCGCGAGCGTGAAAGAAATGTCCGAAGTTGCGAACGGTACCGTCCGCGTTACTGCGCCAGTCGCATTTGCACGACAACAGCTCGTTCCCCAACTCGCCGAGTTTGCGCGGGCAAATCCAGAGGTGCGTGTTGAAATCGAATTATCGGACCGACTGACCTCGATTGCCAGTGAAGGCTTCGACCTAGCCATTCGGCACAGTGCCCATGTGCCTGAAACCCATGTGGCTTGGAAGCTCTGTGAGACGCGCTCGGTGATTGTTGGCTCTAAGACTTACCTTGAACGACGCGGTATACCCGAAACGCCCTCGGAGCTCGCGCAGCATGCTTGCCTCTTCTATCCGCGTACGTTGGGCTCAGGTGTATGGTCGTTTGAGAAGATTGGTCGGCGTGCAGAGCTATCGCGCGTTAGCGTGACGGTAAATGGTCCGGTTTCCGCCAATAACAGCGAGGTGTTGCGCGATGCGGCACTTGAACACCTGGGTATCGCTCTATTACCAGACTTCAGTGCGCAAGCGGCATTGCAGTCTGGCAAGTTAAAGGTGCTGCTGCCAAATTGGCGTCCGGTCGGAACATTTGCGTCACGACTGCATGTCGTCCGTCCATATGGGGCACATGTACCTCGCGCGGTAACACTGTTCGCCGATTTCTTGCGAAAGACCTTTGGGGGTGGCTTTCCGCTAAGCTAAAGAACGGTGGAATTGCTTTCGATTAGCCAGTGAAAAGTGCTTGGCATGCGCTGTGTTGTGATATGGGCAAACAACTTCACGTTGGGGGCCGGACCCGTGCTTCCCCGAAACGGCGGCACGAACCTTACCATTGTCCGCAGCACATGCGTACTCCAGCGATAGCCGCAGGGCCTTCTATTGACGTAAACGATGCTCGCGCCTGCTCAGACGTTTCGTGGTTTGAAAAAGACCCTTTAGGAAAAAGACTCTTTTTACGTGTTCCTCAGACCACCCTCTGCCGTGTAAAAAGACTGCCATCCAATCGATGGCTTTGACGTCAGAGCAAGCTTCTCATTCGAAGAAAGAACTTAAAGACATCTTTAGCTAGCGAACTTATATTTCCGCCGCGACGGCATGTCAATATGCTGTCCCACTTGGACATCCGGGTGCACTAACCGTGGACATCAACCCATGCTCGTGCCCAGTCAAGTCCCGCCTGTAGCGCTTGCTCGTCAGTATCAAAATAGCCAAGAACGCCTGACGTCTCGACCAGCTTGCCGGTCTGGGTAATCGTACCGCTCGCGGCGTACCTTTCTTGCTGAAGAATATCTACCTGCTGCAGAATCGCATGACCCCAAACGCTGTACCCGTTATAGCGCTCTGAGCCCATCAGCGCCGGACCCTTGCCGATGCCCCGCGCGAGCTCACGCGAAGGACATTGCCCTCGGGTGTTAGCTGGTGCGGAATCTCCGACATGTCTGGCTCGTTCGCTGGGGCGACTTCTTGCATGTGGCGTTCGTGCGCCACGAGTTTCGGCGCTGGCATCAGCGCGCGCCGCGCATGCACTTTTACCGCACGCGGAACCGCATGACGATGACTCGCGAACTTGTGCGCAGCCCTGACGTGCCGAGGCGTGGTCGCACGTGCCTCCGGCGGATTCCAAACTTCCGTGTACGTCCCAACGGCGAACGCACTCGGCGCGGCGGCGGCCACCAGTAAAGCAAGTCCAATTTTCTTCACAGCTTCTCCTTACTCGCAGTTCGGTTCAGTCATCTGCAGCCGAGACCTTACCTAGAGCGCGTGATGTAGCACCAAACCCTTGGTCAGTGCGATTGGTGCGCAAACGGATTGATTGGTTGGACCTTCTTACGGTCCTTAACGCGCGCCAGCATCTGGCATCGATTCCACCCTGCAACCATCTGCTCGAGCCCGCGCACGACGTTCGATTCCATAGCTTGTACCCCCGCATCGCCATTGAAGTTGGCACTGAACGCAGTATGGAATCGATACTGGAAGTAGGCTGAGACCTCCGAGATGCGCTCGTGGCTATCGGAGTCTGTGAAAATCACGGATTCGGGCGAAAACGGGTCACAGTGGATTACGTTGGGATAATCGGTAGCCACAGCCACACGCGGTTCTTCACTGACAAGCAGGGAACCGAGCACCTGGATAGACCCCTTCATCCCCTTCGGCGTTTTGAACACCCAGATGCGCTTCGGCAATCGCTCTGCGAGTTGCACGATTTTCGGATTGTTGGAGCCAAAATAACCGACGTCGCCGTTCTTGAGATTTTGCTCAAACTTCTGCCAGTAGTAAAAAATATCCATTCGATGCCTGTCTGCTGATGCGCCGCCTGGGCGAGGATTGGTCAAGGCGAGAATGTTACAAGAAGTCGTCGGCAATAAGCGGCGCCCTGCGGGAGCTGTCTATGCAAGCAGACAAAGTCGCGGCGGCAATTCACAAGGGGCCAGACGTCGCGGCTCCGGGTCCCCGCGATGCTAACCGACGGACGTGCAACGTCACAGTCATTCCGCTGGCGACTTCCCGGCGATTCGCTACCGCTAAAAGCGTTGGGTGTTGATTCCAGCTGTCTTCAACGTAGCGTCAATCATCTTCAGCTCCTCGCCGAAATCGAGCAGCCACTCCTCGCCGTCACACCTCACGGTCATGCCGTTGTGCATCGAAATCAGGTGACGCGCCTTGAATAAGGCATCGACGAGCTTCGATTCGCGTTCAGCCTCCCGAACCCATTCATCTGCTCTCACGAAAAACCTCCTATGAGCAATAGAAGCGAGATATGAGGCCGAGCAAGGTATGTTGCGCGGCCCTTTTCCCAAATAAAAGTGACAGTTCACGTCTACGAATTTGCGTGTACGATACTGTATAAATATACAGGTTTTCTCGTGCGCTATGTCCACCGCTACCGTTCCGGCCGAAGAGATACATCCGTCCTTGTGGCGGGCGTCGCAGCTCGCACGCGGCCGTGGGCGCGTCGTGGAAACGGGCTACCCGGCGCTGTCTGCAGAGTTGCCCGGCGGTGGCTGGCCGGTCGGCGTGCTCGTCGACCTGCTGGTGCAGCAAGCCGGTGTAGGTGAACTCCGATTGTTACGCCCCGCGCTCAGTGCGGCCGGTAAACGGCCGGTTGCATTCGTTCAGCCGCCGCATACCCCTGATGGGCTGGGCGTGAGCTACATCGGTCTCTCCATCGAGCAGGTGCTGCGCATCAAGGCGCAGAAGACCGCGGATGCACTCTGGTCGGCGGAGCAAATTCTCCGTGCAGGTAGCTGCAGTGCGCTGATTTTTTGGACGCAATACGCACAGGCTTCATCGCTTCGGCCTCTACACCTTGCGGCGCAATCGTCCGAGACGCTGTACGGAACCTGGCAATGTCAGGGTGAAGTTCGCCACCTCGTCGCGCAACGGCTTGTCGACATGTCGCACCTGCTTGGTGACTTGATTACTGCGAGCCGGAACTTCTGCTGACCGCCGGCACGAGCACCTTTTCGAGTAACAACGGCATTTTGGCTAAGTGCTGCTCCCATCCGCCTGCAGTAAGACTGGAGCCCTCGTTCCCATGAATCGGGACACCACGCTGCCGGCATAGAATGCCCCTGAGCTATTCACCACTCTGAGGGGCTGACATGATGGAAAAGGCGGGCGCGAAAGTTGTGAAAGGCGGCGGCGAAGCAGGCCAGTTCGATGGAGAATGTAATGACGTTCGGCAGGCAACGGGTGCCCGGTGCGCTGCGGTCGTTATCATCGAAGGCGATGCGGGCTCAGGATATTCCGTCGTAGGACCACTCGATGCGCAAGTTTTGCTGCCCGATATCCTGGAGCAGATAGCGTCGACCTTGCGTGGGCAGCTGTTCAAAAATCTGCAATGAGAGCAAAGCGCATGGGACCGTTAGAGGCAACGGCAGTGGCCGGACCCGTCGACTTCCTAGTTTTCTTCCTCCCTCGTGGTCATGTATTCTGAGAAGGTTTTTTCAAAGGTATCGTTGGAGGCGCTCAGTTTCTGTAAGGATGCTTTGAAGCGGTTCCAGGTAAGCGGTCATTTTTATGCAGACTTTGGGCGGATGGGCAAAATGGCTTATCCCGACTGCATCGTTCAAAGGACGGAGGGCATCAGACGGGAAAAGGTGAACCAAAGTCGACCGCTGAGCGGTTCGAGGCGGGTCGTGTAATTGATGAGGGTTGTTCGCGGGCTATGGCCGCATGTGTGGACATGATTGACGCTGCCGGTGCCATTGGCGTCAGGGACGAGCCTCACGCAGTGCGCGACGCACTGCCGCGACTTCATGCGGCTGCGGCCGCCGTATTCGAAGAAGTGTCCCGGACGATGCAACATTGAGCTACCGCTGACTCTAGTAACCGATGTAAAAGAATATCCGTTCACACCACCGTCAAGTTCGGTAACCGACGAGCCGCTGGAGGTCGTGGCGGCGAGACACGACCGGCGCATTATTCCTATTAAGCCGGAAAGCATAGATGCCTGGCTCAACCCTGATGCGTCAGACATGGCGACGCAGTATGCGATTCTTGATGACAGGGACTGTCCATACTACGAGCATCGGCTGGCTGCGTGGCCGCTGGCCCACAACGCGATAACGCGATTGCGCCTCACGTTCACCTTCGGCGCAATCCGGTTTAGCGAGGTGGTTGAGCAGTATCTCCACCAACGCGTCGGAAACTCTTGGACCTTGGGCCGCTCGAGTTGGATGCTGAACGGGCGTTGCGCGCTTCCTTGCTGATAGTCTCGAACTGCGCAGCAAAGTCGGGATGCCGCTCGTTCAGCCAGCAAGACACATGCTCATTGCTTACAAGCGTTGCGACATACGCAGCCGATACCGTGAGATGCAGGTGCTCAATGCCGTACCTCTCATCAGTTTGAGCCACGGTGGCCTGAAGCGTAGCCAGTTCCCGTTCGAGTTTGCCGAGCTGCGTCATCACCTCGTTTTCCGATTTTTTGCGGGTACCGGGACTCTGTTCGAGTTGGTCTGGTGGCGTCGCAGCCACGATGGCACGCGCGAAAGCTGAAGTGAAGTTTCCCTGGCCACACATAAGCTCCACCGCCTGCAACTGCCGCAGCGGCTTCATTCGCTTCAGGGTATTGAAGGTCGTCGCCGGACATGCCTTGTCTGCGAGCAGGGCTGCGGCCTCGCCGGATATCCCGTCCAGCAGCTGCGCCCGGCGCTTGACCGTACCGATGTCGATTCCCAGTACCAGGGCAATCCGCTCCCGTGGGACGCCACGTTCTATTGCCTTGGCAATCATGCGTGCGTCCTGCGCCGAAGTCAGCCGGCTTATATGCTTGTTGTACGTATACGCTTCATCGTCAGTCGCGACAAGACACAAGACTTCTGTGAAATTCAGGCGACGAACAGCTTCCACTCGCAACCTACCATCGAGAATCCGGAACTTGCCTTCGTCGTCTGCGATGCGCGCGACAATAACTGCTTCGACAAGACCAACGGTAGCGACGGAAGCCAGAATCTGCAGGAACTTCCTACTCGATATGACATTGTGGGGCAGGGGCCGTGATGAAACCAATGCATCCAGCCGCAACATTGTCGGCTGGCGCTCAAATGCTGCCTTGAGGGGCTGCCCGGTCAACTGGACCATGATTGTGCCTCCGCCCTGATACGCTGGTCGAGCACGCGTGGGAGTGTTGTGAGTCCCTCCTGTTCGAGAAGGCCGATGAAACCTTCTTCGCGCATCAGCTGACGAAGGGCATGAACAATGAACAGCAACTGCGCATGAGTAACCTCGACTTTCTTTGCAAGCACTCTTTGCCGGTCGCTCTCGCGCATATACAGACGACGTAACTGCTCGGGAGCCAGTTCGCGGGACCGGGGAGCGCTGGGGCCCTTGAAAACAGGCAGCAGCTTGCCTCCTGACCTTCCACGGCGGTCAAGCAGCTTACGGACTACCGCAAGTTGTCGCCCTTTCAACGTTCCATCTTCGTAGGCTTCAACCAGTGCAGATTGCACCTCTGTGTCATCGGCGCGCGCGATTTGCATCGCGATAGCTATGGGGATGCTCCCGGCCTCGACGGCTGTTATAAGCCGCTCTTCCCCGCGGTCGAGGAGAAACATCAGGCTTTCCAGATAAGCAACGGACAAGCCTACCTTCCCGGCAATGAGGCTGTCCGTGTATCCGCCTGTCCTGAGGCTCTGAATGTCCCTGAGTAACTCCAGAGTGGAATGATTCCGTCTCGCGATATTTTCGACGAGGCTCATGACGAGACACTCATCTTCGGCACTGTCGACAACATGTGCGGGGATGGTGTCATGACCGAGAGCCTGCACCGCTTCGAGTCGTCCCTGGCCGCAAACCAGGTCAAACACAGCCGTATCGTCGGAGGCCATCCGACGGCTTACGGTTATCGGTTTCTTTAATCCCACCGCCGCAATGCTATCAATAAGTGCCTGCTTTTGACGCCTGCTGCGGGTCCGGGGATTAAGTACCCGAATCTGGTGAATCTGGATGTCTGCGATTGGAATGAGGGGATTGGTTTCCATCGAATGCCTCCATGCGAGTCCGCGCTGTCAGTTCAAGCACAATCCTCTCGTCGGGGAACCGGAACATTTCGAAAGGTTCGCTACTGCCGCTGCGGATGGACAGCGAGAAATCGTAACCGGGCACCAGACTGCCCCGAGGAAAAATATAAAAATCGATTGGAGTTTCAAACGCGGAGTCCAACCTCAATACGACGAGAAGGTCGGGCGACGAGTAGGTTGGCCAGCGCACTCTCCAGCGCGGGCCACGGCGGTCGTAATGAAGAATCGGACGAACGGCGAATCTGATGACCAGTTCATCGTCTACCCGTATGGTAGTTTCGTCCGCGGAAATTTCCACGCGATGGCCCTGAGCCGTCAGGGCAGCGGTAGTCTTCCCAATGCACTCCTGCTGGGCGGCTCGGGATGCCCGGAAGACTTCAGGCCCCCCCATGTGATAGCTTGGCTCGTATCCGACCAGCGCGTACGCGTTCTTGATGCAGCCGAATCGTACGGAATACGTCTTTCCTGCGGGAAGTGCCCGGGCCCGGTCGATTTCCTTGGCGTTCACTACATCAGAGGAGCGCACGAACTCGCCCAATCTTTTCAGAATCTCGTCGTCGCTGAGGTTTTGTGTTCGGTTCGTCCGGATTCTCTCAGCGGCCTCGAACGTTGCGTGGTCAACGAGAGGTGGAAATGCGCCCTCCGAACGAGCCCACTCGGAGGGGGGATTCCTATGCCAGTTGGCATTGAGCTTCCTGGATGTCCTGGCGTAGACATTGGTCCCGACATATTTTTCGCCACTCAAAATTCCGGTGATGTTCTGTGGATTCCACGGACGACCGTAAGCATTGCACATTCCGAATGCGTTTAGCCGGCCCGCGATACGCTTGCACCCCACTCCCTGACAAACGTACCAGTCGTAAATGCGGCGAACAAGCGCGACTTCATGTTCATCACCGGGCGTCACGATAACTCTGTCTGTCTGGATGCTTTTGTGCTCCCGATGGTGCAAAGGACCTTTGACATTCCCATCGGAGTCGACCAGTACGCGCTGCAGGCCATATCCCGGAGCCGCACCTTGCCAGAAACCTCGCTCAGCAAGTTTGTATTGGCCGATGAAAACCTTGCGGGATAACTCACGACTGTATTCTCCGGCCATCGCGCGCTTGAGCGTTTTCATCAACATCGCCGCTGCGCCACCGTCGTACGAGAAGATTTCTGCACAATACACAACCTGTACGCCAGCCTGTCGGCACAGGTATTCGTAGTGTGCACTCTCATCGGTGTCCTGAAAGCGGCCCCAACGGCTGACGTCATACACAAGCACCAGACTGAAGGCATGTCCAGGAGCCTGTGCATCCTGAAGTAGCTGAAGCAGAGCAGGTCTGCCTTTAAGTGTCACACCGCTTTTTCCTGTGTCCTCGTAGGTGGCGATGATGGATATTCCCTGTATTGCGGCGAACTCAGCGATGGCCAGTTTCTGGTTTTCAGTTGAGTACTGCTGGTAGTCCGTAGACATCCGTACATACTGCGCTGCGAGCCTGCCAGCAAGGGACGTCAATGTTCCATCCGCTTGCGGCATTTCCATCTCCCGTCTGACGCGGTAATTAGTGATAGGCCTGTGGTAGCCCAAGTCAAGGAAGATAGATGCCGCATTCCGGCGTTTCAGTTGGGGCCTCAACCGCAAGACCCGCCAGTGCCCCGCGAGAACGCTAAAAGAAAATTCGCGCGCCGGTCATGCCCCAATGCGTCTGCCGCGTATGTGGTTACAGACATGAAGCTGAATCTGACTGGAAGATTGAGATTTTGCAGAAGGAGAAACACGTGAACGTGGTTCTGGAATTCCGCACACATCCAGCACAGGACATGTTCGTTGCGTGTCCTAAGTCGAGATGCCCGGAATCGGATGGACCGGATTCCTTGTCCTTTGCTGCCGCTTCGAATCAGCCACCACCAGAAATGCTGCCGCTGGCCATGACCGCTGTATCATCTTCATTGGGTCCACTGATTGCGTCAAAGCGTGAAGAATCCACTCAACCTCGACCTCCGGGCGCGAGCCGAACTGCTTGCCTATCTTGTCTCCTCTCACCTGCTCGCGAAGCAACTGACTGGCGAATGGCTGTCACATGGCCACGTCGTGGAGTCCACGACCTTGTGGCTAAAGACCAATGGTGGCGGCGCTGATGTCATGCAACGGGTCATGCTGTCGAGTCGCGCTCTGGAACTGGCCCGACAGTTGGAGACGGCACGATTGCCCGTTTTTTCGCGGCAGATGATTACCACGCTGTTCTGTGAGAATCTGAGGCTCGATTTTCGTTCAGAAATGGCGCGGACCATCTACCAGCACTGTTTGACCCACCTTGCTGGTACGCGGTGGTTTTAACGGGTCTGGATGCCTGTCGTTGGGTGTCTTCCTGCTTTGCCTTTGCGCGACACTGCGGGACGGGCAGCCGGCGAGTATGGGAGCTTCATGGAGCGCGCTGGCTCAATTGCAGAGTCCGCGGCCTTCGCCAGACGCTCAAGTACGACGGCGAACTCCGGATGGTGCGAGGAAAGCCAGGTTGTAACCACTTCATTCCGCATCCAGCCCCGCACATAACTGGCGGCAAGTGCCAGATGAAACAGGTCTCCGTCGTAATGCGAGCGCAGCTCTGTGGCTTCGAGTTGCATTTGAACAAGTCCCCGTTCCATCCTGGCCAGTCGGCCAGCGTAATCAGGGTGAGACTGTCGTCCCCGTGCATCATCGACCCTCTCACTGGATGGCGTCGCTGCCAGCAGGGCCCGAGCGAAATCTCCGCAGAGATTGTCTACTGCGGTCATAGTCTGGACAGCTGCCACCTGACGCGCCGGAGTCATCCTCGCGAGGGCCGCGACTGTCCGTTTCGGAAGCGTTTTCCCGGCAACCAGCGCGAACGCCTCCGCACAGATTTCGGACGGCTTTTCGCACCCGCCGCGGACAGTGCTTGAGCGACGTATGAACCTTGCAGGTTGAGCTTGGGTCATCAGTGTTGCTCCACGAGCCGTTGATGAAGGAGCTTCGGTATTGAGGTGAACCCCTCGGCGCGTAACAGCGCCACGAAGGCTGGGTCCGACAGCAGCTCCAGCAGGACCTTTGTCGTCAGGGTCGCCTCGCCGCATGTCGCCCTCATATGTCTGATTGTAGTTTGCTGGCGCGCACGCTCCAGCATGAGGACCTCTTTGGCCTTCGTCTCCGGTGTCGCGCGTCCACCGGCACGACGACGTTCAGGTCGAAGCTCTGCTCGGTTTGATTTGCCATCTTGCTTGAGCAGATTTGGCTTAATTCCAGAGGGACCGATGCCTGGTCGACGCGGGCGTATCAAGGGGCTCTCCCACAGGATGTCGTGCTTACCAGTGTTACCAGGGGGACGCTCTCAGCGATGTCAAGCAAGCGTGTCAGATTTGAATGCTGATACGCTTTGAAATGTGCCTGGCCGTGCCGGTAGATTACCGTGTACGCCCCGGGAACGAGGCTTCCACGCGGGAAGATATGGAAGTCGAGGAGCTCCGAACGCGCGCGCTCTATGCGGCCATATATAAGGAAATCGATGGGGAAACAGTTTGGCCAACGTGCGACCCAGTAGGGAATGCTGCCGCCTATAAGCCACGGACTGCGAACAACGAGCTTCAGTCTCAACGAGCCGTCGACACACATCGTATCCGTGTGCTTTTCGTATCGCACCTCGTGACCCAGACTTTGCAGAACTTCGATGGTCACGTTGGCGACCCGCTTTTCCATCCGGCGTTCGACCGAACGATTCTCAGAGCGGGCTGGGTCGAGGTTCGGTACGTAACCTATGGCCTTGTATGCCTCGTTCATGCCTCCAAACTCGCGCATTATCTGCTCGACAGATGGCGCGCTGCGGTAGTGCCTCAGTGTTACCTGGTTGAGCTTGCCTGCTCGTTTGATGACTTTGTGTAGACCGGCGGTAATCTCATCCCTCGTGGGCCTACGCCGGGCTCGTTCCATTTTTTGCTGAACAGCGGTGAAGATGTGCTTGTCGACGACCGGCTCAAACGCTCCCGGGACACGAATCCAATCCTTTTCTGGAACCCGCGCCCATGGACCGGCCAGTTTGGAGGTGGTGCGACTGTAGACATTCGTGCCGATGTACATTTCGTTGCGGAGGATGTTCAGAATGTTTTGCGCCTGCCACACTCGACCGAAGCCGTTGTGAATTCCGAAATCGTTTAGGCGCCTTGCTATGGCAGCCGCGGTGACTGGTTGCGTCGCGTACCATTCAAAAATCTTTCGAACCACTGCCGCTTCGGCACCGGGGGCCGGGGCGATGATGACGCGGTCGGTCTGAACACTTTTGTATTCGTACCTGTCGAGGGGGTGTCGGGCGTGATGGTCAGCGTCGAGAAGGATGCGGCGTAATCCGTAGCCTGGTGGACCACCGGTATGAAAGCCTCGTTCGACATTGAGACAGTGCCCCAGGAAAACCTTGCGGGACATCTCGCGACTGAACTCTGCGGCCATCGCCCGTTTTAGCGCCTTTAATATTGACGTTGCTGGACTTCCGTCGTTCTCAAAAGGCTCCGCAACATATACAACATTGACTCCTGCACGCCGGCAGGCATATTCATAGAATGCGGCCTCGTCAACGTCCTGAAAACGGCCCCAGCGACTGACGTCGTACACAAGCACCGTGGTGAACTTGCGCTTCGGGTTATCAACGTCCAACAACAGCTGGATGAGTGCAGGACGCTCTCGCAACGTTAAGCCACTTATGCCAGCGTCTTCGTACACACTGACAATGCGGATGTGATGGGCAACGGCATACGCCGCGATAGCTTGTCTTTGGAAGACGGGGGAGTATTCCTGGTGGTCCGTAGACATGCGTATGTACTGCGCGGCACGGACAGGCACAGATGGACTTGCTCGTCGACTCCGTCCGGAAGGCATTTGACATGTCCGGTTGCAGCACAGGTCAGTGATAGTGTTTTTGCAGGGGAAGTCAAGGAGAGTCGTGTCACAACGCCACAAGACCGAGTCTTGTGCGGAAGCGGTTGTGGTTCAAGTACGTCGTTCGGCCGGACCTAAGCTGTGTGCAAGTTGGAAGATGAGGACGTTGGCTTTTCGCAGCTCCGCGAATCACCGCCGTGACCGCGGTTCGGCGCAGGTCAAGCGGTCATTGTCACGTTACCCAATCCGGACAGACATATCTATCGCTGGTCGCCGTCAAGGATGTGCAGCGTGTCCAACACAGCTTGCAAAGATGATAAAGCACTGCGCAGTTCGGTTCCGACTACCAGACTCGTGGTCGACGGATGTGTGCAGACGCGCCGCCTGGACTGCCGCTGCTGTGGAGATGCACTCTGCTTTGATTGGGAGGCCGCGGCCTCCGGTCGCCGATTCGAGTTCTGCAGTAAAGGAACTTGACCGTTCACCGGCACGCACGCCCATTGCCAGAGAACAGCGCCAGACTCCTCGAGTTTATAAGACAGGCGTCGGATTTAAGTTGCTTCATGTCAGCAAGCCGTGACGCAACGCAGACTCGCCATCCCACGAAATTCCATGTCGAATGCACAGAGATTCGCGGATTAAGCGCTTCGTTATTTCATTGTCGATGCGTGGAACCTCGAGTCAGGAAAGGCACTCGAGGGCCTGGCTTATCGAAGTGTTCGGTACCGCACGGACAGGTAGCATTAGGCGCAGAACGCGCCGATGGCGTCTCCTAATATCCTCTCACGCGGCGCCAACTACCTGCGCGGCAGAGAAAAGTCTGCAATCAACATGAAAGGGAGACGTCAAGGACCCGCTAAGTCGGAGAATAGGAAATGCGCTGTGCAGATGTCTTCTCGTGGCAGTCGTGACTTCATTCATGGCTTCGTCTTCGGCGCAAGCAGCACTTTTCTATGTATCTTCTGTATCAAGTCCGAATGCCATATATGCGATTGATAGCGCGACCACCACTGTTATGGCCAGTATCCCGGCTACAAACGACACAACGAGTGTTGCGGTCTCTTCCGACGGCTCTCGCGCTGTGGTATTAGAGGCGGGGGATACGGCTGGAGTCATTCACGTTATCAACACGGCGACAAATATCGATTCCCCGATACAGATAGGCGCTTACGCGTTCAGCCTCGCTCTGTCCGTTGATGGGAAGACCACTTACATCACGTTTGGACTAGGTGGCACACCGCCTCATCTCAGCATCATCGACATCGGAAGCAAAGCCGTCGTGCAATATGTGGCATTGCCGGCGCAGCAGAACGGACTTCCATTCTTGGCTCTAAGTGCGGACGGCAAAAAGCTTTTCCTGGTTGACACGAGTACAACGGTTCTTTTGGTATTCGATACAACAACTCTTGCGACTTTGGCATCTGTGACGGTTCCGTACGCCTATTACGCCGTCGCAGCGTCGCCTTCGCAGCCGATTGCATATGCTGGCGGGCTCGCTGGTAATTTTTCGGTCGTCAACGCGAACTCATATGTCGCACAGCCCGCGACTCAATTCGACAATCTTGACATCGATAGTATTGCTGTGACGGCTGATGGGAAAAGCATTTTCCTTGGGCAATATGGCAGGGTCTTGATTGTTAATGCAGCCACGAACGCGCTGAATGGGACGATGCAGCTGCCAAGCGGTTCGACCGCTGAAGGGATTGCGCTATCCCCGGATGGGAAAACAGTATACGTCGCAGACCCGGGTAATGGACAGGTCATTGTGCTTGATACGACCTCATTGGCCGTTATCAAGACCATCCCTGTTCCAGGCGCATACAACATTGCAACGAACGCTCTTCCGTACATACCCTCTACCGTACCGTTTGCGTAATACACGCCGGAGTTTCTGGTTGCGCCGAAGTTACCAGAGGCTCATTCGGATAAATCCTCGAGAATCGAATACGAACTCAGCGCATGGTGTTGGCTTAGAAGGCACTGCGGCCATCACACTTAAACTGCTCGAGGCCCAGTTATGAATGGCAGCACAGGGGACTATCTGCGTCCCCTGCCCAGCCATGTTCCGCAACCGTTCGGAAATTCCCAGCGTCGGACACTAAGCATACGATTTGGCACACCGGACAATCTAATGCTCACGGCAGCGCTGTCCCGTCGCTGCCCCGTGTGCTGGAATTGTCCTCGGCCGCTAATCCAGCTTCCATCTGTCGCTGCTTGCGACGGCTTCTTTGGTCAGTTTCACGAAGAGCTGCGTTGCGAGCGACAAGGGTGACTGGCTTCTTGTGACCAAGCCGACGGGCGGCATCACCAGATTCAAATCCGTTCGAACAATCTTGACTGCCGTCAAACGGTCGAACTCTTCCGCCACTGGGAGAGGGAAAAAGCAAAGCAGGTCTGAGTTTTGAACGATGGACAGATTTGCCACCACGCTGACGGACTCGACAACTGGTTGTGGCATCAGCAAACGATGAGCGGCAAAGAATTGGTTTATCGACTCTCGCATCGGCGCGCCGCGGGCAGGCAATATCCAATCTACGTTCGCGAGCTCCTTGGCCGAAGCTACCGGTGCATCAAGGATTGGATGGGCAACTCTGGCAACAGTCGCAACTCGTTCGTCGTAAAGACTCTCGCGCGTCAGCTTCGGCGATGACGTGTGTTCTGACAGGCGCGCGAGCACACAGTCGACGACACCGTTGAGCAAGGCTTCAATAAGCCAGGTTATGGACCCTTCCTGAAGTTCGACTGTCACACGAGGCGCCTCGTTCCGCATGCTGTGGACGACGGTACTTAGGAGCGTCGTTGCCGCGACAGCCGCCATACCAACGCGGACCCGTCCCGTCACTCCGAATGCGGCTTCGTCGGTGTCAGCCTTCATGAGGCGCACTTCTCCCAACATAATCCGCGCGCGGTCAATAAGGCGTTCGCCGACCGCAGTCGGTTCAAGCCCGCTCGCGTCTCGCACAAACAATGGGGCTTCAAACAACGCCTCGAGCTCCTGAAGCATCTTGCTTGCCCCGGGCTGACTCATCTGCAACTTTTGCGCTGCTTTGTGGACACTGCGCTCCTCTGCCAGCACCAGAAGCATTTCAAGATGCTTGATTCTCAGCCGAGCGATGAGGTGTCGTTCGTTCATGTGTACCCCAATAACCTGCTGTTATCACCTGATGAGCATTCAGTATTTTTATGTTCACTGGTGCGCGCTAAATTTCTTACATCCCGCTATCAGCAGCGATGAGCTGAGACGCACAGCGCTCGCGGATACCAACCGTTCGAACCGCTCGCGACAGTAAGGTCCGGACGAACCGACCCAACCATTTTATACGTCTAATTATGCGAACAGCCACGTTGATAAAAACCTTGGCCGCATCGCTGGCCACCTGTCTGAGCCTCCTCGCTGCGCCGCTGGCACATGCCGCGGAAGGCGAGATTGCCGTTACTCTGCTGGGCACCGGTACCCCCATCCTGAACGTCAACCGCTTCGGCATGAGCACTCTCGTTGAAGCCGGCAAGCAGAAGCTTCTTTTCGACGCGGGGCGCGGCGCAGCCATTCGTCTTCATCAAATCTCGATGCCCCTGCGCGACCTCGATGCGGTTTTCATCACCCACCTGCATTCAGACCATCTGACGGGACTTCCCGACATCTACGCCAGCGCGCCGTTGCCGACGGACGACGGGCGTCGGACCAAGCCGCTGGAGCTGTATGGCCCCGAGGGAATCGATTCCGTTGCGAGCGGCATTCAGACCATGTTCGTCGAGAACAATCGGATTCGGGAAGGCGGCAAGGAAGTCGACCACGAGGCGACTTCGATTAACGCCCATGCGATTGCCGCAAACGGTGGCGTGGTCTACGAAAAGGACGGTGTCGTCGTCCGAGCATTTCTCGTAGACCACGGTCACGTTCATCCGGCGTACGGGTATCGCATCGACTACGCCGGCCGGTCAGTCGTCCTTTCCGGCGACACGACCTACGCGCCGAACTTGGTGTCCAACGCGAAGGGCACCGACTTGCTTGTTCACTGCGTTTCCGTCGGAAGTCGTGAACTCGAGGCCGCCTACCCGGCGTACGTGAAGCACTTCTACGACTATCTCGCCAATCCCGAAATGGTCTCACGAATCCTCGGCGAAGCACGACCGCGCGATGCGGTCCTTTCCCACATCTCTCTCTATAGCCGCGGGAACATTGCGCGAGCTACCGACCAGGAAATCGTTGAGCGTATCAGCAAGAACTACGACGGCAAGTTTGTCGTCGGCCAAGACCTGATGCGCTTTGTCGTGTCATCGAACGGCGTCGTGCGTACGCCCTATCAACCCGCGCAGCGTCAGCTCGAGCCCATCAACTAAACAGTCGAAGCTACTTTCTCCTTCCAGGTAGCCACGGACGCCGCAGGCGATTGCACGCTGCGGCGGACTTCCCCACGCCCCACACAGAAAAGCAAACATGAAGATAGTTGCCGAAAACGTCATCGATGACGCGAGATTTAATTCATTTCACCTCAAGCTTCTTCTATGGTGCGCTCTCATCATCGTCTTCGACGGGTATGACCTCGCGGTGGTGGGCATCGCTCTGCCGAAAATCATGGAGCAGATGCACCTGACACCTACGTTTGCCGGAGTAATGGTCAGCAGCGCCTTGGTTGGCATGATGCTCGGCAATCTATCGAGTGGTGCCCTAGCCACGCGCTTCGGCCGGCGTCGCTCCATCGTGCTCTTCGTTGCATTGTTTAGCCTCTTCACGGCGGTGGCCGGCGCGAGCACGTCTCCGACGCAGTTTGTTGTGGCCCGGTTCCTGGCAGGGATTGGCATCGGCGGCGTGATGCCTAACGTCATCGCGCAGATGACGGAGTATTCCCCGAAGAGGGTGCGAAGCTTACTCGTCACGCTTATGTTTAGCGGGTATTCCGTTGGGGGAGTTTTGGCAGCTAGCCTTGGCAAGGGCGTGATGGCTGAGTACGGGTGGTCCTATCTCTTCTTCGCCGCTGGCGTGCCGCTCCTCCTGCTCCCGCTTCTATTCGCAGCAATGCCCGAGTCGGCTTTGTTCCTTTGGAAGCAGGAGAAAGGGCTTGAACTAAAGGCTATTCTGCGACGCGTTGCTCCAGACGCAGAAGTCGCGTCGGCCGAGATTGAGCTCTCGGCTCAGACACAAAAGAGCAGCAAAGTGGCCTCAGTGCCGAGCCTCTTCTCAGGGGGAAAGGCACTCAGTAGCGTCATGCTCTGGGTCCAGTGCTTCATGTGTCTCTTCATGGTGTACGCGCTGAGTTCGTGGCTTGCCAAGATGATGGCGAGTGCGGGATACAGCCTCGGCTCTGCTCTCACATTCATTATTGTGCTGAATGCCGGAGGTATCGTTGGCGCAATCGGTGGAGGCTGGTTAGCCGACAAGCTGCACATCAAGTACGTATTAGCTTCGATGTATCTCGTGGCTGCGCTGTCGATTTCGGTACTGGGGTTGGGGTTGAGCCAAGGGCTGCTCTACGTTTTCGTCGCGCTCGCGGGCGCATCGACTATCGGCACGCAGATTGTTGGCTGCGCGTACGCAGGTCAATTCTATCCGAACGCTACACGAGCGACCGGGGTGGGTTGGATGCTTGGAATGGGGCGACTGGGCGCGATGCTTTCGCCGCTGCTTATCGGCTTCTTCGTCGAGCAGAATTTCACGATGCAGGCCAATTTCATTCTGATTTCTAGCACCGGATTGATTGCGTCGCTGGCCGTCCTTGCGATTAACCACAGCAAGTCCGCTTCGCATGAGCGCGAACGTCGATTGCAGGTCTCCATGCTCGGGGACGAGGCGCGCACGACATCTTGACCTTGAGGCCGCAATGGTGGGCCCGACTTCAGAGCAACGTGAAAACGACGCCGGCAAGCAACGGCCGGCGCGTCGCGTCCTCGGCTTTTTGGGCGTGCATAACGGCTCGTTATCCCCCGATAAAAATTGAGTATTTTTACGGATTTCAGCGACCGGTAGATTCTCGTCATCCCCCTGACACAACGTAGGAAAACTACATGAATAAAGTAGCGAAACTCGCAGCGGCGCTGGTCCTGACCGCTGCGGCAGCGACGTCGGCCTTTGGCCAATCCATCAAGGTCACCCTGCTCGGAACTGGCACCCCTATCCTCAACATCAACCGCTTCGGTATCAGCATGCTGGTCGAGGCTGGCGGCCAGAAGCTTCTCTTCGACGCGGGCCGCGGCGTGGCGATGCGGCTCCACCAAGCCAAAGTGCCATTGCGGGATGTCGACGCGGTATTCATCAGCCTGATGAACTCGGACCACGTCACCGGGCTGACGGACCTCTACGCTTCGGCGCCGCACCCCACCGACGACGGACGACGGACCAGGCCGTTCATCATGTACGGCCCGGTTGGCATCGATAACGTCGCCGCTGGTTTGCAGCTGATGTTGAAGGATAACAATCGACTGCGTCTGCTCGCTCACGAAACCAACCCTGGCGCGATTTCTATCGAAGCCCACACCACGCATCCTGGCTTGGTGTACGAGAAAGACGGTGTCAAGGTGAGTGCGTTTCTGATTCCCCATGGCGTAACCCAGCCGGACTATGGTTACCGCGTTGAGTATCAAGGTCACTCGGTCGTCATTACGGACGACTGCTCGTACTCCGAGAATTTGACCAAAAATGCGAGGGGTGCAGACCTGATGGTTCAAAGCGTCGCCATTGCGAGCCGCGAGCTTGAAAAGCGTGACATGGCCTACGCGAACCACTTCTACAGCTATCTTGCGAATCCGGACACGACCGCGAAGATTTTCAGCGAATCACGGCCGAAACTTGCTGTCCTCGCGCACATTTCGCTCTACAGCCGCTACGGCATTCCTCGCGCGAGCATGGACGAGTTGCGCAGCCGAATCGCGGAGCACTACGACGGTCCGTTTGTCATCGGCGATGACCTGATGTCGTTCGTTGTCGACGATACCGGCGTGCATCAATTGCCGTACGACGCCGACGCCAAGTTCAAGGAACCTGTCTAAACACCTCGCAAACCGCAAATAACTTCAAGGCGTACGAACATGCAAACGTATCTCACTCCGATTCGAGCGGCAGTCGCTGCTGTCGCACTCGCGGTCGCAGCTCAGAGTCACGCACAATCTGCAGTCACCCTATATGGGGTCGTCGACATCGGCATTAACTATTCATCGAACACACAGACGTCGGTTGGTGCGAACGGTGTTCCGGTCGGGCACCGGCAGGTTTACGTAGCCGACGGCCTAAACGCGGGCAAGATGGGAAGTCGTTGGGGTCTCCGTGGTAAAGAAGACCTCGGTGGCGGGCTTGAGGCCATTTTCAACCTTGAAAATGGCTTCTCAATGGCAAACGGAGCGTTTGCACAAGGAGGCGCTGAGTTTGGACGGCAAGCGTGGGTCGGCTTGAAATCAAACAAGCTCGGCACACTCTCGGCAGGGCGCCAGTACGAATTCACCACGGAATACGTCGGCGCTCTCTCCGCAGTGACGACGTTCGGCGGCGAATTCTCGACGCATCCGGGAAACGTGGACGGGCTTCTGAACATCCGGCGCGCGAACAACTCGGTCAAGTACCAGAGCCCTGATTTTCATGGACTGAGTTTTGGTGCGCTCGTTGGCCTCGGGGGAGTACCGGGTTCGGTTTCGCAAAACTCGGTAGTCAGCGGAGGACTTCGTTACAACGTTTCCGGCCTGCAGGCAGCCGTGAGCTACCTCAACGCGCGCAATCCAAATATCTCTGCATATGGAATCAACCCGAGTTCGAGCGGCGTCACTGGCAATAATCTAGGTTCGGCCGGGTCAGCCACATCGGCGCAGAATGCTCCCATCATTGCGGGCTTTGCGTCAGCGAACACGCTCGAAGAAGTCGCCGTCGGCATGACGTACACAATGGGCGCCGAGCAATTCGGCGCTGTATTCACGCGAACTGCATTCGAAGGACTTGGCAACACCAGTCAATCCGGGCCGAATTCGCTGCACCTTCAAGGAAGCGTTCATGTGAACAATGCAGAGGTTAGCATCCAACATCACGTCACTCCCTTATTTTACGTGGGCGCTGCTTACGACTATGCGTGGGTTTCGAGCGTCGGAAACCTAGGCACTTCGCATTACCACCAAGTCTCGCTGGGCGGCGACTATGCGTTGAGTAAGCGGACCGATTTGTACGTTCTTGCTGCCTGGGAACAGGCGGCCGGAACGAATTCGTTGGGTAAGCCAGCCGTCGCTCAAATCGGATACATGAGCCCGTCGGCTACGAATCACCAGCTTGCGCTTACGGCCGGTATTGCCCACCGGTTCTGAATTTTCTCTGCTATCTTCGACGTGGGGCAAGAGTTGCCCTGAACTCGAAAGAATTCATGGACGGCCTTGCAACTTGCCGCGCACCAGGCGTACTGACGCAGGTGCGCGATTTCCATTAGGCGGCATCATATGCACACGAGCATAACAGGCACCAATCGGGAGCTCTGCGCGGCTCACGACGATTTGAATGGTGCGCGTGACTGGATGGCAGCCATCTGCGGCCCTCACTCGCTTCGGGCGATGCGACCCAAGGGTCTGCACTTCCACCAGTCCGGAGCGGTTTTCGGGACGATGTCTACGATGCTCGGATACGTCGAGTATGGGACAGATGTGACAGTCGCAGTGCGAAAGGAAGAGCCGCTATCTCGCTACAGTCTCAGCCTACCTGTGGTCGGGCATCAAGAACTCAGCCCGCGCGGCAAGCACTGGCTGTCCGACCAAAACCACGGGCTGATTGTGAGCCCTGACGACAGTCAGGACCTGGAGATTTCAGGCAACTGCCGGAAAGTGCATGTAGCAATTTCACGAAGCGCAATCCACCACGTGCTCGAAACTATGCTGCGACGCTCCGCCGACGCGCCCATTGTCTTTCATCCTGAGATGGACGCGACAATGGGTGACCAGGCATCTTGGTGGCGCATGGTGAAGTTTCTAATTGGGGAATTGGAGCGAGCAAGCCCGGAGCTGGTCAGGTTGTACATGTCGAGCGAGTTCGAGATAACGCTACTGAAGACGTTACTCTTATCGCAACCCAACAATTACTCGGACAGCCTTTCGAAGGCACTGGAGCGTGCGACGCCTCACTACGTCACAAAGGCTCGCGATTTCGTTCACGAGAATGCACGGGACCCAATCACCTTGAACGATATTGAGCGCGCAGCGGGCGTGCTCCGGCCCAAGCTATTCGAAGGCTTCAAGCGGCATCTTGGATGCCCGCCCATGGGCTACTTGCGAAAGTATCGCCTCAAATCGGTGCGCGATGAACTCAGCTCCAGCAAACAGGTACAAAGCGTGTCTGCAACCGCTATGGGCTGGGGCATCACGCACCTGGGACGCTTCTCGATTGAATACAAAGAGATGTTCGGCGAGTCACCGTCGGATACGTTGAAACGAGGCCGGCAGCTACTCGCCAGTAAAGCGGGATGTGTCTGAGGAGCGGCGACCATCGGGCGGGTCTGCCGTCTAGTTGCGAGCCGGTGTGTTCGCCAACGTTGCCGACGGGTGCCGCCCTCGCAGGAATTCACTATCGAGTGTTGCTCTCAGCAAACTTCTCATAGAAGAGTCGATAGCCTGTGATATTCGCATCTACAAGCCAGGTCTTGATGGCTTCTACCATCGGCGGAGGCCCGCAGACATACATATCGAACTCGTTAGCTGCCAGGAAAGCCCGGTCAAAATGCTCGGGGATGACGCCGGTCCGACCAGTCCAGCCTGCGTCCGGACGCATCACAACGATTTCGAGATGGTACTGGCCAATCGATTCTGCGTATTTGCGCAGACGGTCCACTTCACACAGGTCCGCAGCGTTAGTGACACCGTAGTACAGTCGAATGGGCTTTGAGGCTCCGCCATGTTTCGCTAACTGGTCGAGCATTCCGAGGAATGCCGAGAGGCCCGTGCCGCCGGCCGCCATGACGAGTGGGCGTTCGACGTGGCGCATATAAAAGGCGCCGAACGGTGCTTCCATTTCGACTGTCTGGCCAACTTTGCAGCGGTCGCGCAGATAGTTGCTCATGGCGCCGTTTTCGAGCAGCCGAATGAGAAACTGCAGCTGGTTCTGTGCGTTGGGGCAATTGGAAAACGAATACGACCGCCACTCCTCAGTGTCAGGTACCTTCAGGCGAGCATACTGTCCCGGATGGAAGTCGAGTTGTTCAGCATGTCCACTTGCGTCGAGGTGCAAGATGGCGGTCGTCGGCGACACAAGCTCGACCTTCTTGACACGTCCGGAAATCGAAGACGTCCCCTTGCCTTCGAGAAGAGTGGAATCGAAGTCGAAGTAGAACGACGCGTCAGACTTCACGCGCGTTTGGCACGAAAGAATCTTGCGCTGCTTCAAGTCATCTGGGCTCAGCGTTTCTTCATCAACGTAGTCTTGAGAGTAGACGCCGCTTTCACATAGACCTTGGCAGGTCCCACAGACGCCCTCGCGACAGTCCAAGGGAATCTTGACACCATTTTTGAGCGCGGCGTCCAGCAGGACCTCGTTCTCCCGAATGTTGAAAAAGACGGACTTGCCGTCTGCAAAGTTCAACGCGACCTTATGCATCATGGTCGTTGCTCCCCAGTTACAGATGGTAGAAGTCGAGGACTTCGTTAATCCTGTCGTTAAGCAGAAGGGCATGCTTGCTCGAGATACGCCAGGTATCGTCGATGCGGCGCAGTTCGTAGGTAGCGTGACCGTAGAAATAGCCAGTTTCGCCATGCCTAGTGTGGAACGTGGACCAGTTGGTACCTGCCTGGACGGTCGTCGCCGAGAGTTCAGTGACTCGGACGTTGGTGATTTGGTGCATCGTCCGAGGCAGCGGGGTAGACGCAGCCGATTTACCGGTCCTGATTCGATAGACGCGGTCCTCGAGACCCGAGCGGTCCGCATAGTAGATGAGGGACATGCCTTGCTTCGGGTCCACCGTATACAAATGCTCGGAGTCCCATTGAGGAACGTGAAAAACGCTCGTCGGGTCGAACAGTTCGAGATACTCGTCCCACTGCTGACGGTCGCAGAGCTCGGCCTTGCGGTACAGGAAATCCTCGACTGATTCTCGCAGCACGCTCATGGTTACTCTCCCTCTTTGTTCGACGATTTGGCGAGGCCATTCAGCAGTGCATCCCGCCACGCGCTATGTTGATTGACGTACAGGCCTTCATGCGTCATCTCGGTGCCGGTCAACGCGGGCGAGATTCCGAGCAGCTCGGTGCTGGTCGTGCCATTCGTTTCCCACTTGTGATGGCCGCGGGAGATGTCGCTCCAACGCTCAAGTCGAGCTTGGAAGCCGCGCTGCTGCTCTCTGAACTCGGACAGGTCGTCGGGCGTGCCCAGGCCGGAGACGTTGAAGAAGTCTTCGAACTGCCGGATGCGGCTTTCGCGGTCTTTCGCCGACTCGCCCCTTACGCCGATACATTGGCTGATGATTTCGGTCTTGTTCCAAGCGAGCGGCCGAACGATACGCAATTGCGAGCTGATTTGGTCCATGAAGAACAGGCTCGGATAGACGTTCAGGTTTCGAAGCCGATGCATCATCCATTCAGCCTTTTCCTGACCGTATGCCTCGACGAGACGGGGCATAACGGTGTCGTAGCCGGGGCGCACCTCCGGGTTCGGCATATCGCTGAACAATACGCTGTGACCGTTCTTGAAAGCGAACCAGCCGTCGTCGGTCTCTGCATCGCCGGCACCGAGCTTGCTGTAATCGAGAGTGCCATTCGCCGCTTCGCCGTTCTTGGAGTTGGTCTCCTGTCTATGCTGGACCGTCGCGACGTAGTTGTAGTGGACTGTGCTGACGTGATAGCCATCGAGGCCATTCTCGTTCTGGAGCTTCCAGTTCCCGTCGAACGTGTACGTCGAGCGACCAGGCAGAACCTCGAGTTCGCCCGTCGACGACTGGGCAACCATCATGTCGAAGAAGATGCGTGCGTCCCCCAAGTAGTCTTCGAGCCTGTTGGTCGCTTCCACATCGAGGCTGACGAACACAAAGCCTTTATAGCTCGATACTCGCGCTTTTTTGAGGCCCCGTTGGTTCTTGTCGAAGTCCTCACAATACTCACCCGGTGCCTTGACCTTGATGAGGCGACCGTCATTCTTGTAGCACCATGCGTGGAACGGGCAGGTGAACGTCGTCTGATTTCCCTTGGTCATGCGGGTGAGCGTCGCACCGCGGTGCTGGCAGGCATTGACCATTGCGTTCAGACTGCCGTTCCCATCTCGCGAGATGATGAGCGGCTGACGACCGGCGCGCATCGTCAGGAAGTCGTTGTTGTTCGGAATTTCGCTCTCATGGCAGGCGTAAATCCAGTTCTTCTCGAAGATGTGTTCCATCTCGAGGGCGAACAACTCGGGCTCCGTGAACATCTCGCGAGCGATGCGGTAGACGCCTTCCGCCGGACGGAAGTCGAGGCAGCTGCCGACGAACTGGCTCCAATCTTTAGTCGAGGTCGTGTCATTCATGTGGGGTCATCCTTGTCGCACCTGCGACGTGGGCTATCGAATGACCTCATTGGACAGGGAATGCCTTGCGCCCACTATCCAGCCAATTTTGGATTTCTATCCGCTGGTTCGGGCGCGCGCTTCAATACCAATCAACTGGCTCTCGTGTCAGAGTTTCGACGCGTCGAACGGCCATTCTGCTTCGCTATGGGCTAGCAAGGTTTGTACTTTTGCTAACCTAGTGAAGCAAAAACTCCTCACTTTTCAGCGGAAGTTGCGACTGACCGTCGTAAGGCCGCCGACCGTCGCCTGCCAGAAGTTGGTGATGCGCGGCCACATCGCGAGCCAGCCGAGCACGAGCAAGCCGCCCGTATTGGCCGCGATATGCCAGAGCCCGGCATGCAGCCACGGCGCGAACGGGATGCCCCGCAGGCCGCCCAGCGTGCGCGGGACAACACCGTGACGGTTTAGGTGCAGGAAAGGCATTGAAACCGACAGAAAGAACGTCGCCCACATCGAGCCGACAAAGAGGGCAAGCAGCGCAACCCGCGTCTTGAACTGGTCGACGAACGGAACCACCAAGTAATGTTCGCGGCAAGGGCAAGCCTTGAACGGACAACATTGAGGGCGTGGAGTGCGATGACGCAGTCGTGTGATTTTTCCTGATAAGCCGCTCCAGTCACTGTACTAGCGCTTTCTAACGCGACCGTGGCATATTGCGGCCACGTTCATAAGGAGGTTACTCGATGGCAACGACTTTGGAAGCAATCCAAGCGAAGATGGATAAATTGAAGGCCCAAGCGGATGCGCTGATTGCAAAGCAATCGTCGGGCGTTATCGAAAAGATTCGCGAGTTGATGGCAAAACACGGCATAACCGCCGCTGACATTGGCGCGCCCGCTGGCGGCAAGCAGCGCGCGAAACACGCGACGGCAAAGACCGCCGCGAAGCCCGCTACGTCTGTCGCCAAATACCGGGACCCGAAAAGCGGCGCAACGTGGTCTGGGCACGGGCGCGCGCCACAATGGATTGCGGCTGCTAAGAACCGCGACAAATACTTGGTCGATGCGGGTGCGGCCGCAGTGAAGCCGCTGCCTGCCAAGGAGGCGAAGTCGGCGGGAGCTTATGTCCGCGGTCCGCAGCCGGCGATGCATCAGGCCCCCAAATCAGGCGCGACATGGAGCGGCCGCGGTCGCGCTCCGGCTTGGCTTGCTAACGTCAAGGACCGCAGCAAATTTCTGATTGCAGGTGGTGCCGAAGCGACTGGCGCGGCGACGGCCGGTGTTGTGAGCAAGGCGAAGGCTGCGACAAAGAAGGCATCGAAAGCTGTTGGCGCGACCGGTGGTAAGGGGCAACACAAAGGACCGCAGCCGGCGCTTTACCGTGACCCCGAGAGCGGCGCGACCTGGAGTGGGCGTGGACGGGCGCCCGGGTGGCTGGCTGGTGCCAAAGACCGGACGAAGTTTTTAGTTGATGCTGGGCCGGCAATGGCTTCGTCGGAAGCTGGCGCTGTCAGCAACGCGAGCATGCCGATGACTGCCCGCAAGAGCGGTGTTGTTGCCAAGAAGGCAGTGGCAAAGAAAGTCGTCGCAGCGCAGAAGGCCCCGGCGCCGCTTGCAAAGCAAGCTGCGGTGGATAAAGTGTCTGTCGTTAAAAAGGCTACGGCAACAACTGACGCTACCGCTGTCCCAGAAGTAGCGCAGTAAATGAGCGCTTAAAGCCAGCATGCACAGGCCGATGCCAGTGGGGCTTTCAGCCTAATAGCATCGGTCGACCTCCAGCATTCGACGTTTTCCCGAAGCAAGACTTCCGAAACACTTGAGCGACGAATTTCACGGAAACGTTTGTTTGGGCAATTCCCAACTGGGTAATCGGAAATCACATGAAATCACCACCGACGAGGGGTTGCAAGCCGACTGCGCCGCACGCTCTTAGGCTGCGAGTGCGATAACCTCGCGAAGGAAGCTCATGTTGAACAGGAATTCCAAAATTTGGTCAGACAGCGCTTCCGTACGCGAAACGATTTCTTCTTTGCCAATAATGCCACGCGAGTCGCGCAGAGCCTGCAGGTGTGACGGCCAGTAGCCGTTGTGCAATCCCTTCGCGTCGATGGCGAGCAGTTTTTCGTAGGGCGAGATATTTCCAAGCGAGATGTTGGCCGCCTGCTCAAGCAACGCGCCATTACCCAATCGATTGATGAGCGATGCGCGCTCTGTCTCGGGTAGTTCTAACATTGCGACAATTGAACTTTGCGCTTGCCGGACGTCAGATGTATCGTCTTCAGTTTCAAGATTGAGCTGCAGCGTCTTCAACGATTGCGGCAAGACGTGCTCAAACTGATACTGGAAGAGTTGTTGGAACGACACACGCAGACTGCTCGCCTCGAAATCAGCCGTCGCGAGCAGTACACGTGCAAAATTGCGATGCTGACTCAAGCCGAACTCTCCGGTGACCAGAACCTCGCGAATTTCACGCCGGACGTGTTCAACCATTTCGGGCGTTATTGATGGCTTGTCGCGTCCGTACCCAAGGCCGTTGGCAATATAGATGAACACTTCTTCCAGTGACTTCTTGTTGGCCAAGTCGCGCGTCAGATTAACCGTGCTGCGATTATTTATGCTCGCGAGACGTAAAAGCAAAATGACCCGATACAGGTCTTGGACGACGGTATTCTTTGCGAGAGGATGGTCGCTTTTCTGAGCAGCTTCCCAGATACGCGCCACCATGACCCATAGGGACGAGACAAAAGGTGCGCGGGCGTGAGCCTTGTAGAGATGCGCATAGGCTGCCATCGTTGTATTTGCGTTATCGAGCAGGTGCTTCTCGAAGCCTTCTAGCGCGTGCAGTCCCGCTATGACCGTTTGACGGGCCTGCGTCGCTGTGGCGCCGCCTACCGCACGCACATTGGCAAGCAGCTGGCGCACCCACTGAGATGTCTTGGTGTTGCCGTTGGTGGTGACGTATCTAGCCAGATAGTCAACGATGCGTTCTCCGTCGAGCGCGAACAGTTCGCTGTTATTCAAGTGGTCGACGATTTCGCTTGGCTTATCGCCATGGAAGCCCTTGAAACTGCGGAACAGGGAATTCAGCAGCTCACCCGGTGTGAGCGGTTTGGTCTGGCCGTTGATTTGGGCGAAAATTTCAGCTGCTTCGTCATCCATGACCGCAATATCGTCGACTTCGCTGATGCTCGGCTCGAGAATAAGGAGCGCGACTGCGAAACTTTTCTGTCGACGTGAGAAATTTGTCAGCAGTGCGGATAGCTGTGCCGTCGGCGCGGCATGAAGAAAAGTCTTTAAGCCAACGTATGCCGCGTACAGTGGAATATCGGACAGCGCTCTAACTTCGGTTTCGAGCCGCGCAATTTCGGCGGATGTGTGACGCGACAGGACATCAAGGATGTCGCGTTCATCCTGAATTTGTTTGGCGAGTGCTGCATGTCTCTCGAAATCGACAGACTCTTCCGGCGTTAGCCCCTGTGCAGCGTGCTTCTGCAGCAGTCTGAAGTAGATTGGGGACCGACGGCGACCAGTCACACGCGCCTTCGCTTCTGACAAGGGGCGGCGAGTACTCTCGATTTGGGCGTGCAACTGAGCGAGCGCGCCATCGGTTTGCACAAGAAAGTCATGCACGGAGGCGGTGCGGCCGTCAGAATCGACCATGAACTCGAGATTGGTCGCAGCAATCTTTAGCAAGTCGTTGAGCTCAGCGCTGTTGCGCAACTGTTCGAGTGCATACGCCGTGTCCGGGCTAATCGAATCCAACGTTTCGGCGACAGTAAGACGGCTTTCACGTTCGGCGAGCAAGGCAATCGCCGCAACTGCCGAGGTAACCAAACGATGTTGGCCGTCAGTCACGTATAGTTCGTTCTCGCCCGCGTCGCGGGGTGAACGAAGCCACGCCCGTTGTGAGTAGCCAAAAACCGAGCCAAACAGATTGTTTGCCGCGGTGTTGGTAAGGAAATCCCGAAAATATTCGACCGCTTTCTCAGGCGGCCATCCGTATGGGCGCTGAAAAACGGGCATCCGCAACGATTTGGATGAACACAGGCCGACGAGCGTCGGGGTGTGCACATTTACCTTGGTTTCTGCCATCTTTTCCCCGTTTCGAGCAATGCCGCGCTCGGCGGCGTGGGTATGTTGTTGTTGACGCGCTATGCTTTCAAAAACATTTCTCGTGGTGCAACCTGTTCGGAAAGCCTGCCACCACTGAAGCTTAAGGTGTGTACTGGTTTGCGAGTGCCTTGAACATTAACCAGCGGGTGACCCTCAGCAAGCCCGTGCTCAATCAAAGCTCGTTCGGCGATATCCAGGACTTTACCTTCATCCTGTGAGCCGTGAGTCTGCAGATAACCAAGCAGGAGCACGCGGGCCCCATTTTTGTTCCAACTCTGGACTTGTCGCATCAGCTTGAGGTTATTTAGCTGCTGCTTGATTCGGCTTCTTAGGTTGGATGCCTTGCCGATGTATAGTGGTGTGATGCTGTCTCCGTACCTGCGAGCAAATACATACACGCCCGGGGCGTCGACGATGTCTTCGACCACGGCAGTACTATAGATGAGGGCGGGGTCCTTCCTGAGCGTAACCGGCGTGGTCCATTCGATTTTGATTTTCATTCCTGCTCTGCCTGCGAAATTGTGTCTTTTTTACTGTTGTGGTCATCCGTTTGCGATGTGCCGTCAAGGCACGCACGCTTGCGGCACGACTGCCCGATTATTCGTTAGGTGACTTACGGCGTAGGTACTTGTCGTATTTTTCTGCGAGCGTGTAGACATAGTCGAAGATTGCCACCGTAAAGTCGATAATGTCTTGCGCATCTTCCTTCGTCGTCTCGGTATCGGATGCATGTGCTCCGATATTCCGCTCGACACGCAAGGCATCAGCCCATTCACGAAGGCGTTCATCAATTACACCTTGCAACTTCAGGTCGGCTAGACCCTTGGCAAGCATCTGTGATTTCCCGGTCTTTTCCTTGATGAGTCGCTCAAGCGCACGCCCACACATCACGGCTGCTGCGGGGTAAATTCCGTGGTTGAAACACTTCTGCGCTGCGCTGACGTCACGTCGTGCGGCCGCCGGCACCGACGGTCCAAGGGCGGCCACTGCGGGGGCGGGCCATAGGCGCTCAGCGGTATCCCATCCCCAGTTACCGTATTCGTCCCTGAAGACGGACGTCGCGCCAAATAGAGCTTGGTGACACGAGGGGCATTCGACTAGGACGTACGCATGCTCCTCTGCATCGCCAACCCATGTGGTCGCCTCGGATTTTATGCGGACTTCGCATTGCGGACAATCGATGACGATAATCTGCTTTATGCTCATGAGTTTTCCGTCGACACGTTGGCCGCCCTATGGCTCTTTGCGACGGCCTGACATCAGTATTCTGCGTCTGGCCGAGACGACCTGCGTTTGCGCTGCCTCGCGAGCGACATGCGCTCATTCTCCCCCGCTAGCCGGGACGCCCCGTATAACCAGCTGGGGGTGCTTTTAGCTCCTTAACAGTTTTCGGTACCGCTGTCGTCTTGAAGGGGGCGGGGTCGATTTCGAAGACGCTCACCGCTATTTGATTGTTCCCATGCACATGGGCGACGAGGCGCTCATGCTTGGGAAGCGGCACTTGCGCAGTAGAGCCGCCGAACTCGCCAGAGTTTGCAAGGATGACGGGTTGGTACATGTGAAAATGCAAAGCGGCCACCATGTTATCAAACGTCTGAACATCTTGATTTAATGCGGCGACAAGGAAAACATCAGACTTATCTCGCAGGTCCGCTACTAGGTCCAAGTCTGTCGCGTCATAGCAAATGGCCGCCGCTATCCGGGTTGACGACTTGATACCTATAGGAAGTTCTACAAGCGTTATGTGTGGGCGGTAGGACCTCACGCCCATGAGGCGCTCCAGCTTCATCGGGTGTTTCTTGCCTTGCCACACGTATTGAATGTTTCGTCCGTGTCCGGGGGGTTCGTTTCGGAGCAGCCAGAGCCCTTGGTTTATCGGACCCCCAACCTTCGCAGAATGTATGAATGTGAGACCGGCGAAGATATTCGCCCGCAGCTTGTCAGATAGCCGTCGAAGCAATGCCACGTGCTCGGGGTGTACTGCAAGCTCCGGGAAAAGGATGACATCGACTATCGGTCCTTCTTCGGTCTTATCGGTAATGGGTTGGGCCGAGGCCCAGGCGCGAAGCTGCTGTTGGGCAAGCCTACAAACCTCGGCGAGGTGTCGGCGGTGCTCTTTGAGCAGGCGAGGCGTCCAGTGCGTTGGGTCCTTGACGTCAAAATCCTCATGTCTCGGACGGAGCGGCTGCACGACTGCAATGCGTAATGGTCGGTCTTGGAGCGGCGCCTCACCATCCGCTACAGGTACAACGTACATCGGTGTTTTGCAGCGCGAGCCATACAGCACTCTCTGCTCGTCTATTCTCCGCTCAATCAGAGCGAGCAACTCGGTCGGCGTATTGGCGGCGGCTGCCGCCGCTGCGCCGTTAGCTTTGAATTCGACGCCTGGCCATTGAAGTAACGTCGATAGGAGGCCGGAAAGCCAGGGCGAGAGGGGGGCAGGCTCGTCGAGTAGTCCATGGCCTGAGTTCAACATGCCGAACCGCCGCTTGAACCACGTGCTTCGGAGACCGGCATACCTGCCGCCTTCTTCCGTAACGAGGTATCTTCGGCTCGTAAAGTCGAATTCACCCGTCAATGCCGCGCGAAGGACGCGACCGAGTCCATAAAGCCATGCTTTATCCGCTTCAACCCATTGCGGAGTTGCATATAGAGGGTTCGAGATTTCCTTGGCGCTGTGCAAGCGGACGGTGAGATAGTCCGCACTCTCCGGAATCGACTGGATTCGGGACCAATCATTGCAAAGAACTGTGATTTCGCTTGCACTGAGGCCACTTGACAAGCGCTCCTGAACATTGGGAACGAGTAGCAACGCGCGGGCTAGGACAAGTAGCCCGTTTTCTTGGCCGAAGACATTTTCGTCGTCTAGCATGCAGCGCAAGAGGGTACGTTCGCCACTCTTCGTCTTGCTTTGCTTGGTTTCTCTGCGGCTCGTTTCTAAAAGCGCGGTTGGGACGAATTTCTTCCATCCAGTCGTTTTGATAGCCCGTGAAGTGAGCGCTTCTAAAACCAAATCTGGTCGGTTCAGAGCCACGGTCATTACGGCTCTTGCTTGCTCCTCTTCGCTTTTTGTCAGACGAAGGCACTCTGTCAGCCAAACCCCGAACCGTCGTGGATTGGGGTTTAATTGTTGTGCTACGAGAGCGAAGGGCAGCACTTGAAGCAATCCCGCCGACTGGGCAGATTGATAGAGCATTGCTTGCTGAAGTGTAGCGTACGTATCCTGCAGCCCAGGGGGGGCGCTTTTCGGAGCTAGGGAAAGGTCGGCAATAGAACACAGAAACAGGCGCGCCTGCTGAACTAGGTACCAGGGAGCGTTGTCATATTCCAAAAGGATTCGACGTGCGAATGAACCTAAGTCTTCCCGATATCCGTCGATGTCAATTGACTCGGGGTATTCCTCTGCTTCGCGGTACCCTGTCTCGACGGCTCCGGCTCGCAATAAGTCAGCCGCGACATACTCGGCCGTCCGCACCTGTTTTACTTGCTCTTCGGTAAGGAACTCCAAGGTAGCTGGGAGCTTTGATGTTAATGCCTCTATGACTGGCGCGAGCAACTTGGGATGCGGGAAAAGGTCAAGTCCGCATCGGAGAAGTAATGCGAGTGAGGGATTGTCTGCCCAACATTTTATGAGTTTCCGTGCAGTTTGCTCGAACTCATGCGAAAGAGCGATGCCATTGCTTACACCCTCGGATAGGGACGTGTCTGCTTCTGACGGCGCCGAGGTGTCCGTCATCGCTAACCGATGGCGCATCAGTTGAGCTAGTCTTGTGGCGACGAAGCGTTTTACAGTGTCGTCTCGAACGTCAGTGTTAGGGACGGCAATACTTGCGAGAGCAAGCCTTGATAGCTTTGGAGGACCGGTATCCTCAATTTGGTCTGACATCCACAGCAACCCCTCTAGGCCTCCGGCGGTTTGAGTGAGCGACTCAAGGTCGAACGTGCCGCTTAGCTCGGCGTTCAATACCTCCATTAATGTGGACACGTTACTCTGCGCTGAGATAGACCGATACGGCGTAATGGTGCATTTCTTGTCCGAAAGCAGGAGTGCCTCTGGCGCTCCTAGGCGGATGCAGTGGTCTCGTAAAAGGCGGCTAACAAAATCCTTGACCAACTGAAGCGTGCGCTCGCTCTTGGTGGAATTAGACGAGGACGGCGCTTCCACAACGATACGCAGGTCGTCCACATATCGACAGTAATCCAGTACCTTCGTATCCTCTGCGATTTCAAACCCATCGCTGCAAAACTTCCGAAGGTCTGCGTCAAAACCCAAGAGGTACGCATTTGCAAAGAACCCCGAAGCGACCAATCCTTGCGGAAGGCCCAACTTCAGCATTTTTGCACCCTGCTCATATATCAGCCCGGCGGCTTGATTGTCACTGTCGCGCCAACGCCAACTGAAAATACGGGAGGTTCGGTCCCAGAAAAGCTGGTCCGACGTTGAGCGCGTGTTTAGCCCTTGACTTAGTTGGTATGCGGTCTCTAGCCGGAAGAGTTCGCGGAGCAACGCGGTTCTGTCGATGCAATCGAAGAACGATTTGATATCGAGTGAAACAACAAATAGCTCCTTACGCCCTATTGTCCGGGACGATAGTTCCGCGCAAACGCGGCGGGGGCGAGCGAGAAAGTTGCGGTAATCGTCGAAGTACTGTCGGTATGTACGACTGTTACCCCACGAAAAGTGAGCTCGTTTGGAGCCATCGGGTTTCTCTATCCAGCGACACTGCAGTCGGTTGCCATAGCTCGCGACACCTGCCTCGCGTGCCTTCATTACGTCCTTCTCGCTCGGGTCACCCTGCGCCCCTTCGACAACTTCAGCTAGGCACATCATCACGGCGGTAGCTAGCGTTTGGTCGCGGATTGACACATGGGCCAGTGGGCGTAATTTTTGCTCCTGCGAGGTCGGGTCAAGAGGCGAGCTCTTTTCGTCTGGGCTTGGGGTCCAATCGTCGAAAGACGGCTCCGAGCCTAAATCGTCGAGATTGAAGTTTAGAAAATCGGCTGCTGCAGGGAAGCCCGGACGTCGCCTGAATTCCCACCGCTTGTTCTTCGGGGCTGGGACGAGGAGAAGCTCGGTAGGCAAAAAGTATGGCTGGATGACATCGTTTGCCCATTGTCCGAGCCGGCTTTCAAGGTCGACCGTAGAACTATCCAGTTCGAGGACATCTGCATACCAGTTGTGGCGGCGGATATAAGTGTGCGACTTCTTCCAAGCCTGCGCTAGAACGACAATGTCTGAAAGGGACTCGCCCTGGGGGGCGAGACTTTGATATTCTTCTTTGATGACCGACAAGGTCTTCCCCGGTTAATCCTAGTTATCAGGAACGCTAAAAAACGGCGACTAGAACGAATCTGCGTCGCTGGTCTGTTCGAGTCCGGAATGCGAGATAGCTTGGATAACCCAAGTTAAAAGGCGTCCGACCTAGCCCTCGGGATTTACGGTTCGCGGCATGCGCCCGGCAAACAGTCAAGAATCCGTCATCGGACCGAACGCGAGGGCCGAGGTGAGTGGGCGGCATCGCGGAGCTTGAGCTAGGGCCGTGTGGTACGGCAGAAGGCGGATGGTTGCTGCTGGTAGCAGGTCCTTGTTCCTTCTTCTTGCCGAAGATAGCCACAAGCACGCAGCCGAGCACAAAGACGAGGAACACGGTCCACTCGTCCTTCGGGGCAAATATGATGGCCATGACAATGGCCACAACCAGCGTGCCCGCGCCAGAACCCGATTTTTTCGCCTTCCGGCCCATGGTCTCAATCTCTCGCGTCTTATGATTATGCGGGTTGACTCATTCGGTCATCGCCGTCATTTTCGGGAAGTATATTACGGCCGAAAGAAAGTGACCTCGGAACGGAGCCGGTTCAGATTGCCGCTATCCTCGCCCTTCCGTGACTAAGCCGACGCCGCGCAGATACCCGAAATCGCTTCCGAACGCCCAAACTGCCGTTGCTCCCACGAACGCAAGTCTGCGCGCAGTGGACGACGTCTGAATTGGTGAAGCGAGGGGCCTTCTGCGGGCAGTTCGTTGGATTGGGAAACCGGACGCCGACTCGCTCATCGGTACCTCCCCCACAAATGGCATCGCAATAGTGACAACGGAAACACCAACCGCCGCCAACAATGTATTCTGCCGCAAGTTTCCGCTCACTCACATCGCAAAGCGTTTCGCCGGCCTTCCCGACGCCATCGCACCTACTGACGGCTAGCGGCCACGCTTAGGTTGCACAGTTCGATGAGACTTGATAACGTGCACGTTCCCGGCGATAGGCACATTGTGGGCCGCCTATCCTCCATTCCGTCACTATGTGATATCGCGATATAGCATTCCGGAATCTATGTATTTCATGATGTCATATCTAGTTAATTGTAGGTCATGCGTTTTTGCGCTAGACAAGCCGGGATTGAATGGAGAAGCTGAAATGGAAAAATTTACTTTCACTCAGCGTCTAGTTCTTGCGGGCATGACTCTCGCCATCGAATTAGTTCGACTGGCAGAGATTGCTCTCAAGTACTTGACCAATAATTACAAACAGTATGGAACCAAGGTGGACGTCCAAGTTTGAGATAAAACCCGGCAAGTGGGTGTTTGTCCCAACCGAAGAAACGGTCAAAATTGGCCAAGACATAAAATCCGACATTCAAGGCCGCTGGAAACCACCTAGCTATTTCTTTCATTTGAAGAAAGGTGGTCACGTAGCAGCTCTCAAGGCGCACATGCATCACGCCAGCTTTATCCACCTAGATATTCAGGATTTCTTTGGCAGCGTCAACCGAACCCGGGTCACACGATGCCTGAAGGGCCTATACAGCTATAGTGAGGCGCGTGACATTGCCAGCGCGTCCACCGTCATACGGCCTAACATGACCGAGCGCAGATTCATCTTGCCTTATGGATTTGTGCAATCGATGATTTTGGCGGCCCTTTGCTTTCATAAAAGCGCACTCGGGAATTACATAAAGCACCTTTCGCGTTGCAAAGACATCGCTGTCAGCGTGTATGTCGACGACATCATAATCTCGATGTGCACGGATGCTTCTGCGGAAGACATTCTTCGCAACGCCGAGGCAGCCGCTGACAAATCCGGGTTTCGGCTTAATCCGACGAAGCAGGAGGGCCCGGCACCGGCCATCAACGCATTTAACATCGAGCTATCCCAAAACTCGCTGGTCATCACTGCCGAGAGGCAGCGCGAGTTCCTTGAGGCCCTACTGGCGTCGACAAACGAGCACCAGCAAGAGGGGATTCTCGGATATGTAGGCTCGGTGAATGCGGCTCAAGCTCGGCAGCTCGCATCGCTCATTTGATGTCCTCATTAGCCGGGTCCGGTCCATCATACGCTTGTTTCACTTGCTATCAGCCCCATCGTTAGGCGGCACATTTCAAATCGGTGAGAAATAAATTGAGCACAGACCTCTCGGACCTGCACAACTCCGCCCGCCGTTCGGCAATCGAGCGGGCGGAGAAAGAATACAAAGTCCAATGCGACGTGTTTGACACGGCCGACCGAAAGGGCCAGGCGACGACGACAATTGCGGGTGCGCTACTTGCGGCAGACTTGGGTTTTGTATCCAGGCTCAGTGAGCCCAGCCTTATTGCCCAATTCATGTTGGTTGCAATCACGCTGACCTTGGGGTGCAGCGTTCTAATGGCGCTATATGCGATGTATGCGCGCGATTCGGAACTGCCGGCCAGCGGCGCCGAGACGGAGCCAAAGTACAAAAATTTAATAACGAAGACTACAACCGATAACTTTTGCGTCGCAGAAACTGAGCTTCTCGATTTCCTACTCGAGAAATTGTTGCAGGCCAACGCTTCCGTGAGTCGCGTCAGCAGTGAAAAGGCGCGTTGGGTTCATCGCGCTCAAAAAGCGCTCATTGCCGCAGCATTCGCGACGATTGTGCTCACCCTTGCCCTGACCTTCTATCCCAACCTGCTAGCCTTGAAGTCCGGTTCCGAGCCGGCAGTCGCATCGGCGACCGCCGAGTCGAGCAACGTCGACCAACTGAGAAACCTAAGGATTGACCCGAGTTCATCACCTATTGCTGCGAACTTGGCGAATAATCCCGGCAAGGCGATGTCCGCTTCGAGTTCGTTGTCGACGACTCCACAATAGAGGGGAAGGTTGAACGCTCTAATTTAGCAGACGGGTGGGCTAGACAAGCGTCATGGCACCTTCCCTTGCTGCCACCATCTCGCAAGCCCATCGAGAATGGACATCAGCGAGCTGTTCTGGTGGCAGGTGAGGGCCATGAGCAGGCCTCGCGTTCGCCGACGCCTCGTACCATGCCCGGTAAATCGCGCTCTCAGTTAAGGCGAGAACGCCGGCATTCGACGAACGGCGCCGAGCACCTGCTTCATCCAGGGCTTCCGCAATAACCGGGTTCCACTTCACGTAGGCAAAGCCAGTCGAGGGATGGCGCACCCTTGCCAAGGGCACCTCGTCACACAGCGGTATCAAAGTTCGGCCGAGGCGCTTACTGAAAGCAATGACAACATCTGGCCGCAGAGTCGCGAGCACATCAATGAACGCCGCTTTGCCAGCGCTCCATGATTCAGCCGGTGGAGCGACGCGCGCAGCAGGCACGAACTCCTGAAGGAAGTTGTAATAGCAAACGCGCTCCCAAAAGTCCGCCCGCTCCTGCGTCGTGAATACCGATGCGCTCGCTGCACCGCTCACCGCGGTGACGATTCGCGCAAAGTGCGGATGCTTCCGCAGTCGCGCAGTTGCGTCCGGATGTTTGAGCCGTTGACCCAGTGCCTTCACGAGTTCGGGCGTTGCTGTTGGCCGCTCGCTTCGTCTGTTTCCATAGTGGGACTCTGCAACGACAAGCACCCGCAATCCACGAAACCCCTCTGCCTCGTACTTGGAGCCAATCCACGGTATGAAAATCACGTTGCTCATTCAATAGCTCTCACCAATCCGCACCGGGACCCGTCGTCCAAATTGGTGTCGTAGTCTGCGCCTGTCGCTGGCGGGCGGCTTGAACGCAAGGATGATTGCGGTAGCGCCAACATCGAGTGGTGACGCAACGCCATCAGACGGCGTATCGTCCCCTAGTATCCAACGACCAGCTTCGAACAGTCTCATTAGAAATGAGGCGGCCGCCCGTGAGCGATTCAAGCTCCGTGTCGAATTCTGCTTTCCGGCTGCTCGGGATAGTTTCGACCCATCGCTTCAATATCGTCTGAAAATCTTCGTCCCCGCACGCGTCGTACGGATACTGGGCTGTCCTGAGGCGGATTTTTAACTTCTCGAACGCCACTTGTAAAAGATTCGCGCTTTGGCGACTGTCGGTATGCGCGAGAGCCACCGGCTTGCGAAAGACAACGTTGCGCGAAGACGAGGCCACGCTTGTCGCCATCAACAGGATATGTTGAAGACTATGATAGTTGGTGCGGGTGCTTCCCCGGCAGATAGAGTCCAGAGCACATTCCTACGCTCCCCAGTCTCCGCGATTCCGCATGGACCTTCCATCAAACAGCGCAAACGCACCGTTTCCCTATTGGAGAGACCGGGTAGCGACTCGCCGTCAGCCACAAGCGACGATAGTTCAAGGAAACTTTTGTTTCCCTTGGCTTTGTTTGCTCGCGTGCTCATGACAATGAGGTTGCCGTCAGCATAAGCGGCGTCATTGTTCACACGGTCCACGGACCAGTCGGTATCTTCGCCGGTACCATGGGTCAATTCGACCAGCGTCACCGGGCATGTCGGGTAATCAATGAACTCAATGTATGCAGGAGTGACGGCCTCGTGAACGACTCGGCCTCGTCGGAGGGCGTTCTGACGCAGTTGCAGCCACTTACGCTCAAAGCGCGTCGGGTGCTTGCGCTTACCGCCAAAGTGAGCTTTGCCTGCGGTGCGCCCTTCAATGACATCAGCGGGTGCGTCTTCTTTCGGCTCCCAGCCGTGATACGCCAAGTCCCAGCCAAGCGCGCGGCCGATTTCTGCGTTGTACTCCTGCGCCATTGTTCTCTCTTTGTGATTGCCCCGCATACGATAACGGCAGACCGGGCACTTACTTGAGCGAGGTACCGCGCGACGCCGACTTACTCTTACTTCTTGCTGCCAGAGGGTATTGCGTTCCCGCGGTTGCTCGCCTGGGGGCGTCCCACGACCTAAGACGCGTAGACCATTGTATATTTGACGAACTCCGGTTACCCACTCGGCTCGCGGACGATGGTCCGGCCCAGACTTCACTCGTTACCTAAGTTAGAACCAAAGAAAATGATACCAGGTGGAATTGCGGACAAGCTCGGTAACCGCTACGAAGCGAAATGGTTGGTTCGTAAGCTGATTGACGTTATTCTCGGGCGCGCAACTAATTTGCACTTCGAGGGTATCGGTGACGAATTTGCCGGCTTTGAGTTCTCAGTCGTCGTCGACGGTAATACCCAGTGGCATCAAGCCAAGATTTCCACGACTAGTGGGAACTGGACTGTCGGCCGGTTACGAAGCGAAGGGGTGCTGGGGTCCTTCAAGGCTAAATTTAAGACCACCGATTTCGACACGTGTCACTTCGTTTCGCAAGACGCTGCGCACACTCTGCGGGACCTAGCTGAACGTGCATTCCGCATATCTTCGCTCGAGCAGTTCCGTTCATCGTTAAGCAGCGTCCTGACCAAGGCGTTCAACGACTTGGTCGAATGTTGGGATGTGAGCGATGACCAGGCTCTCGAATGGCTGCGCAGGTCAGCATTTCGGATAGAAAGCGAGCAGGCCATTGAGGAGGCGATAGAGTCCCACGGACGAATCTGTGTCGCTGCTCACACCAAGGAGATATTCGCGTTGCTCCGTGACTATTTGGAGCAGAGGATGAATCGTACGCTCACAATTGAAAGCGTTCGGGACGAACTTCCACGCGCCGGAATTCCCATCCGGGCCTGGGATTTGGACCCAACGGTAAAGGAGCGGCTGGCGACAGCGACAAATCAGTACCTTTCCAGCTATCCGACATTTCCGGCTGCGTCGCGCATAGTTCGTCAGGAAGCCTTGGACGCGGCCGAGGAGCTATCGGCCCCCGGCGGAGCAAAAACAATCCTAGTGACGGGAACGGCAGGTAGTGGCAAGTCCGGGGTTATTCGCCTTCTTATCGACGAGTTGCGCACGCGTCAGATAACGCATCTGGCGTTCAGAGCAGACGCCCATATGGGACAACGCCCAGAGGATATTGGCGAAAACCTGACCGGAGAACGCGAGTCCCCTGTCGTGACATTACAGCGTATCTCCGAGTCTTCGACAGCTGTTTTGATAATTGACCAAATTGATGCGGTGAGTGAAGTCTCTGGACGCGACCCCAACCTTAAGCAGCATCTCTTAAGAATGGTCCACGATGCCAATCATCTTCCTTCGGTACGGGTTGTTTGCGTGTGCCGCTCGTTCGATATAGAAACCGATGAGCGCCTCAGGGCAATGGGCGACGACTTCATCGTTCGACGTATCGATGTTCCACCGCTTGTTTGGGAAAAGGATGTCGAACCAGTCTTACGAGCAAAAGGTATCGCCGCTAGTCGGTTCTCGCCGTCACAGAAAGTCCTGCTGTCCTCACCGCTGAATCTTTCATTGTTTCTAGAGGTCGGATGCGACGAAGACCTGGCTATCAGTCGCACCGACCTGTTCCGAAAACTGACGCAGAAAGCGAAGCGGGATATTGCGAGGATTGCGAATCCGGCATGGAGCGTCGAAGCCGCACTGCAGCGACTCGCGCAAAGGATGAGCCAGAACCAGACCTTGCAGGCTCCGTTGTCCACCCTCAATGAGTTCGACGGCGCTGCAGACATCCTAGCTTCTGCAAACCTCATTGCAATCACCGGGAACAACGCAAACTTCTTCCACGAGAGTTTCTTTGATTTCTTGTTCGCGCGTCACTTTCAGAATGGCTCGGAGACACTTGTCGATTTGCTGCTAAGGGGCGAGCAACATCTGTTCCGCAGAACGCAGGTCCGTCAGATTCTGGAAGTGCTTCGTCAGGATGATTACGTTCGGTATCTGGACGAGATTCGGATGCTGCTGGAGAACGCGCGGGTCAGATTCCATATTAAGCTAGCTGTTGCCCAATGGTTAGGCTCGATAAGGGACCCGAGTTTCGAAGAGCTAACGATAGCGTTGAGTCTGGACGATTCCCCGGAATATCTAAATCCTCTATTTCGGGCTGTGTTGCTTGGTAGCGTCGGCTGGTTCGACCTGTTCTTCACCGGGTCTGACTTCTTCAAAACAGTTCTGATGGAAGGTACCGATGAGCGGTTGGACATGGTCCTGTGGCTTCTGACAAAGACAGCTCAGACCCGACCGGCGGAAGTTGCCGAATTATTGGATGACTGGCTGAACGCTGACGCACGTCGAACTGAGCGCTTTCTCGAGTGGCTCACGTCGCTGCGAGGAACAACCATCGCTCCACAGTTGCTGGAGCTGGGCCGAAAGGCAGTACACGCGATACCCGATTATTTGCTTGTCGCGGAAAACAGATACCGGTCTGCTCCGTTGCTTGACTCCTTGGGTAACACCGACACTGACTTTGTTGTCTTCGCCATCAAGACGTACTTTGACGCCTGGTTTGCACGGCATCCAGATGACCATCCCTTTCTCGAACGAGAAATTCGATTCGACATCGAAGCGTTGGAAAAATTGGCGACCAGGAATCCCGATGCATTTCTGTCCGCCACACTCGAAGCGTTACGCAGGACGGTCGACTGCGTGTCCACGCGACTCGATTCAAGGAAGTCAGACGCGACTTTTTACTACCGTCAGTTCGGCGAGCAGTACTTGTCCGACGATAAATTCCTAGCGCTCTTCCGAAGGTCGCTTCAAACGCTGGCCCGAGATGATGTGACGAAGGCCATCGAATACCTGAACCGATTGAACCCGGCAATCCACATCGCGATTCTTCATCTTCATCTTGAGACAATCGCAGCTAACGGTCGCGCATTGGGTGTTATGTTACTGCCTCTTCTCAAACAGAAGCGCCTGTTTGAGGCAGGATGGAGCAACGCGTCAGCAGCTTCGTTCGCGAATGCTGCGCATGCGACTAGACCTCATCTCGATAGCGCGCAATGGTCGGAAGTAGAGGAGAGAATTCTCGGACATCAGCCGGAGCTTGATGCCGCTTCTTCGGCGTTGGCCGCGACGCACTTCTACTGGGGCGGCGACAAGAGGCAATATGCACTTTCCCTACTCAGCCTCTCGGGGGAGGAAGTATGGACGGTCCTCGAAATGCTCGGAGAAGAAAACCTCTCAGTTGGAGCGCGGCAAAGGCTAGACGAACTGCGCCGGAAGTTCGTCGGGAGAACCGTTTCCAAGCCGGAGGCGTTGCGGGTACACACCGTTGGCTCGCCTATCAGCCAATCGGCCGTGCAGAAAATGGGGGACGACGATTGGCTCAACGCCTTCGATACTTATCGTGCGAAATCACAAAGCAACGCACGCCTTCCCATAGACTCCGCTCCATTTCATCTGGCCAGTCAGCTGTCTCATGTGGCGGAGCAACAACCCGCGCGTTTTGCTGCCTTGGTACCAAAAATCCCGAATGAGTATCCGACAGTCTATATACAAAGTATCCTGACGGGTATTGCTGCAGCCAGTATTAAAGATGAGAGCAACCGGCGTTACGGGATGCGCTGTCCGCAGCGTCGCCGACACAAAACATCCTCACACAAACGAGTACAAGGAAAGCTCCGGTGGAAGAGGTTGGGCAGTATGCAATCGGCGCGGACAACCAAACGGCTCGTCCTCGACGCGATTCGAAATGCCCATTCTCGGCCAGGGCAGCACTTCGGAGAGGCAATCGCAGGGGTAATAGAAAAACATCCGACGTTTGCGCTCGAAGCTGACGTATTTGAGATTCTCTACTGGTATGCGGAGAACGGTACGTTGCATGATATGAAGAGAGAAACGCCCGAGGAAAAGGACGGCCCGATAACAATTCAGCGGTTGATGGCTCGTAGCGAACGACTCTACTTAGAAGCGTTGAGTGGGCAGCGAGGGCAAGCGCTCCGTACCCTCAGCGCGGTGCAATGGCATGTAAACGGCAAGCTGCCAAAAGTATGGGACCTGCTGCAGAGTCGCGTCCTTCGGGAGGAAGACGCCAGTGTCCGAGTCGTGCTCGTCTCTTGCATCAAACCGCTGATTCAGGATGATAAGTATCAAAGCGCTGAATTGTTGAAGGAATTGGTGAAACGACCGTCGAGTTCGGGCGCAAAGTTGCTCCCTTCAAGCGTGCATGTACTGGCCACCAATGAAGCGACTCATGTCGTCGCATATCTGCTTCGTAACGTTGTCCAATCGGGGCGCTATCTTGTTGACGCAATGTTGGCCTCTGAGGAGGCAGATTTGCGGGCTCTGGGAGCATGGCACATCATTCATGCGAGCTTTTACTTTGACGAGTACATCACGGAGGCCGATGTATTGATGCGGACCAGTGCCGACTACGCTCGTCTCGGTGCAACTTGCGCCACGCATGCGATAAAAGACGGCGAACTGACCGAGCGAGCACTTAAGAAACTAACGGAATTTTTTGAATCTACAGATGCAGATGTTCATGAGAGCGCTAGCGAGGCGTTTCGAAATGTGGCGCCTGTAAGCTTCCACAGAATCGCCCCTTTGGCCCTGGCGTACATTGCGTCGACCTCGTTGCAACACGGTGCGTTCTCACTTTTGTATGGATTGGAGCGGGCGACCGGCGATGTCAGCGAGATTGTCGTCAGGGTAGCCGAGCAGGTCGTTAAAAATGCCCGCAAGTTGGACCGAAAGAGCAGACGCGCGACAGACCTTCAGCAGGTTCGAGCGCTTCTGAGCCGCGAATACGCGGGGTCAGAGAGAAATCCAACACGTCGGACACGGATTCTCGACGTGCTCGACACGATGCTTGAACTCGATTTGTTCGGCGCCGAAGACGTAGTTCAGGCACATGAGCGCAACTAGGTAAAGTCCGGGCGGCCTGTGTCCCAAAGCGACAGTCGTGAAGGGGCCGTGTGGCGGCCTGCGTGAGCTTCGTCGGGAAGGACAAACTGCGAGGTCGGTGGGACGAGTCGCGAGGGTCAACGGCTGCCCCAGTCAAGCGTCTACGGCGAGAACGGTAATGGGATTGTGGCAAATTACTGTGTCTGCGTTGTAAAGTCTGGTCGGCGCGGTTGCGCGCACCATGGCATCGGCGACTTTTATTGCAATCGATGCGCATCGTGTTCCAGACGTTAATATGTCGCGCCATCCATTTCCGAGCGGGACGGATTTCACGGCTTGCGGAGGCTGAGGTGCGGGGCTCTGACTTGGGTTGATGTCGAGGCCGCTGGTTGCATGAGCAGACCTGCGCCGAATGCGCGATGCCCCCGCAACAATCGATAGGCTCCGGTACTAGACCGTCGGCGAGTCGGGATACAGGTCGGAATGGCGGTACATGCTGTCAATCGCAATCGACGCTTCCGCAAGGCGCGCCTTGGCGCCTGATGCATCAACCCCCCGTTTGACGCAAGAATCATGGTCCTCGACCGCCCTATGCAAGGCGTCGAGTGCAGCCAGTATGCGTGCGCGCTCGACCGTCATATCAAGCTTTCCGACAATATCAAAGGCAAGCGTCAGATACGGCTCTAAACCGGCAACTGAGGCGTGGCCGGTCACCTCTTTAACCTTTCGTTTGAAATCTGTGTCGTCGAGGATAAGCTTTTGGAAATCTGACTTCGTGTTGACGTTATGGGCAATGATGAGTCGAACGAGGGCATTCGTGATGTATCGATGCCTCATCAGGTGTGGGCTTGCGGGGACCTTTATGCCGGCTCGCTTAGCAAGTTGCGCAAATTCCTGAGTGATGGTGTTCGGGCGTAGTGCTTCCCCGGTTTTCGCGTTGAACAGCAGGGGGGTATCTAGACGAACTCGAACGCCTATATGCCTCAGCCTGCGACGGCTCGAAACCAGATATTCCTCTAGGAAATCTAGCAATATCGGACTGACAGGGACCTCTCTGTGCGGGGAGCGCGTATGCTTAACTGTGTCAAACGAGAGCATGGGTACCTGATGCTCGCCGGATGCACGTGCTTTGTCACGCGCTTCGAGAGCTTCAACTACATTACGTCGTGTCAGTTTCGTAGCAGACTCCATTCTGCGGAGCCCAACTTCATCAAAGAGTGCGAACATGACGAGCCTGCGTGAATGGATGTACGCGGACTCGGAAGTGTTGCGCGACACATCGTCGGCCGCAGTACGCAGCGCGAGAAGAGTTTTATCGTCTATCGGGAGCCGTACATGCTCCAGGTCTTCCTCCGTTGGGAAAGACCAGTGGTTCCACGCATATGTTTCGATGGTTCTTCCGTTAGGCAATCGGTGTGACTTGCGTATGCGGTAGGCTCTAATTGTTCCTTCTTTAGACACGAAGCTTGGAGTTGCATAGTAGTCGCCCACGAATACGAGGAAGTCCAGCCAGACCGACGCGATTTTTACCGTCGATGTCACCTTATTTTTTGGACTGAAGTCTTCTCCTCTTGCTACCTTCACTCTGAGCTGTCGGACGGCGAGAGCAAAGTGTGAATCGGTCATTTTGGCAAACCCGTCCATGTTGCTGTTCACATAGCGGATAAGCGGAGCGAGGTAGGAGCAGTATGTGCCGAGCGTTCCGCCCTGTGAGCCACGAAGTGAGAATCCCTTTTTGAAGCACTCTGTCATAAAGAGATTTACTTCCATGCACCAATGCCCGTTCGGCCACCTTGCCAACGGAAACCGGGCTGCTGCCACTAACTCCGGCTCCATTCCCAGAAAGTGGCTGAAGAATTTGAAGTCGTCGCGAGCATGGCTGTGCAGTTGTGAAGCTAGAACGAGTAATGGTTCTCCGTTTATTCGCTCAAATTTCATCTCTTGCCTCCAAGCCGGGTATGAAGGATAGCAGTCATCGCGCGCAGCTCGACCTCATCGTCTGCGCACCTCTGAATTAGGTCCGGCCTCTTGGACCCTTTGGCATAGGAGCGGGCATTTTGCATCGTACGATGGTAAGCGGCCGTGAGAAGCGCCAGGTCCTCCAATGCATCGTCGCGCTCTTTGGTGAGATTGTCGACGCGCTGCTCGAGGTCGGCCTTGGTTCCGGGTTTCGGACTATTGTCCGCGGCGCGCGTGGAGATGACCTTTTCGAATGCGTGCAGGCGTAGTTCATCGAGCTCCTGCCATCCTTGCAATTGCCAGTCGTTCGCATGCGCTTTGAGCGTATTCAAAGACATGGGTAAGATTTCTCGCGCGGGGTACTTTAGTTTTGCGAGATTTCCCTGAGTCTGGATAGCGACGCTCACGACAGTGTCATGTGCGAACAGTGCGGGCTCTTTTGCAACGTCTTTTAACAATGTCTCGCGCGCCGTTACTTGTTTAAGAGCTAACGGATTCATCATCGACATCCTCTTCTTCATGGTCAAATACTACTAGCGAAACCACATGACTCTTTTGGTCTGAATCACACATGTGATGGACGTTGAAGATAAGTGAACCCTCTTGACGAAGCTTCTCTACGTATCGCGTGTACTCCGCAAATCCGCGTTCATCCATTACGCTATGGCGGTCGGCGCCAAATCTTCGCAGTGCGATTGCCGCCAAGTCGTCGGCTTCTTTTCTCCCATCCCTCACCATCAACGTTGCCGCTGTTGATTGCAGCGTTCGGAGAACCTGGCCGGAGAAGTTGGCTTTGAGATAGTGTTCCGTTTGCTCAGAGTCGCTCTGTCGAAGGAACCACTGCAGAGTATCCGTCGTTTCGAACGGCGCCTCGGCATAGAACCATAAGGCAAAATTCTTCCGTAGTTGATGTTGACGGATGTAATAGCGTAATCCGGATTCAGTCACGGGTGCTTCAATGTAGTCGATGAAGCAATCGATTCGCGCGTTGTACGCCGAATAAGCCATTGTGAGACGGTCTCCGTCCAAGGTGGGCACCGCGAATAGTGATTCATGTATCGTTACACCGCATGCGGAAAGCATCTTCCTGAATGCAATAAGCCGACGCACTATCCGCGCGACTAATGCTGGTGCCGGAATCTGGTCGGTTCGCCGAAACTTGCCGGGCCCGCTTTTTCGGGTTTGCACCGCAAGCCATCTGTTGTTGTCGCTTAGAGATAAGGCGTTCAGGTCAATCATTTCGCCAACGCGAAGTGCCATCAACCATCCGACAATGAGTTGCATGGCACCATACAACACCCTCATCATCTCCAGCAGACCCTCATTCCGGCGCAGCCTGTCGAAGTAGTCCTGCTTGGGCAGGTGAGTTTCATTCCGGTTCGGATTGCTCTCGATGAAGCTCATCTGATAAGCCAACGACCAGAAACGAATGCCAAGACGCCACCCGTTCCTCGTTAGGTATGGTTGGATGGACCTGGAGGAGAAGAATTTTTTGGCAGAAACGCCAGCCTGTCTGGCCGCCCTGAGTACATTGGCGCAGCATGTGAACAGGGTAGCGTTGCGTGCGAAATAGAAATCAATTGCTTGTCTCACGACATTCTGCACATAGTCGAATGGCGCGATACCGATGGTGCAGTCTGCTTTCAATCGCTGGGCAGCCTCGATATCGAAGGTCGATAATCCAACCAGCGATGACTCTGGGATACCGCGGTCTAGACGTGACAAGTGTTGGAATGAAACCAACGTACTCCGATACTTCTCGAAGTGTTTGCGCGAACATGCTTCGTCTAGCGAACCGGGCTTAACGGGAACTTCGTCGTATTCTCGGTACGTATTCTCCTTTGGGGAGACACAAAGTTCTTCGAAGGCCGTTCGTGAAACCTGTGGATTACTGCCCCATAGAGTGTCGCGATAAATCAGTTTTGAAAGGAACGAGCCGGATGGCGAAAGGCGATAGTCGACCTTGTGTGGTTTAACGTAGCCTTTGTTAAGGAGAAGCCAGATTCTGGCTCGCTGAAGCTCTTTGAGCTCAAGGTCAAGAGACCAATCGTTCTCGTGAATTGGGACATCGAGAATTTCAGGGTGAGAAGCAGAGACGCCCGTGATATCTGCCTGAGTCAGGGTCGCACCTTTCTCCCTCAACGTCTTTGCCAGAAATGTCTTCCATCGATAGACTGACTCTTCTACGTCAGGGTTGCATGCCCGCTCAGCAAGCATCGACTTCAATTCATGTGAAACGACGCCCCGAAATCCATATTGCGCTAGCTTCGTGCTATTGGAGTTGAGCAGGAAGTGGTCGACGACGTGAAGGCCACGGATGACGTGCAGACGCTGAGTTTCCGGTGACAGATATCCGCGACCTCTGACGCAAGGATGCGTCTGTAAAAGGATGAAGTACTGAATATCTTCGAAAAGTACCCTGTGGCGCGAGTCGACGAGCTGTCCTTGTCCGCCCACGTCAATTCGGAAGTCAACGAGGAGAGTTTGACCTTTACCGAAATCCGCCTTGAGCACAGGCGAGTTAAAAGGAGACTGCAACCAGCTGGCCGCGTCGCGTATCTCTAATAGGAACCTATCTGACCAAGGCTCTGCCGCTATACTCTTAAGGCCGTCGTTCATAGCATGTTTGCAACCAGTTGTACGTCTGCGGTTTCACGAGCGGCTTGCAGCGCTCGGTCGATGGACGGCTGCAGTCCAATGCGCTCCCCAAGATAAGAAAGGACCGCATGAGACACGTCGCTCCAGTACTCGTACACGACGTTACTGACAGGCCGATTCTGCTTGCTCGCAAGTTCCAGGCTTGCCATCAGTCTTAAGACGTCTGGGCTTGCATTGAACACAACGCGGGCCTGTTGTCGGCGAGCCGGTTCTTCAGGGGGGCGCATGCTTGATGCGAAAGTGCTGACCGTGGGAAAAGCGTGCTTCAGCATGAACGCGTCTACTTCCGCTACGTTCTTGAAGCCGGTCGCCGGTAGCAGGTGCGGGCTCCCTCTCATTGTCGATATGATTTGATATGAGTGAAATATTCGAATCCATCGCTCACGGAAGAACATCCTGAGAGTGGGGGGGAGGTAACGCTCGAGGACGTCGTTTCTCACACCGGTCTGTCCAAGTGCCTTGGCCATTTCCGCCTCGCTATGCGTGTTGAGAAAAACACATAGGGCCTTGGTCGAGCGAACGGAGCGCAGGCTGAAACGGCGAACGAACTCGGCTGCCGAAGCGGTGGGGATGCGCAGAGTTTTCGAAAACTCTTGGACCAGCTTTGCGGTGTATTCACCCGAGGATGTCAAGGTGCTGAAGCGGCCGACCGCCGTTGGGGGTGAGAATGCTTCTCCGCAAGTGATGAATAGCTTGCGCCAATCGGGACGGTGTCGTACGCGCAGGTAGTCGCGAATTTCACGAGTCAGTACAAGAATCTCGCGAATGATGCGAAGTGACCGGCGATTCAGAAGGATGGTCTTATATCCTGTCCTTTTGCCTGACCGAAATTTGGGGGCTCTGAGGTAGTAGAGACCCTGCTGTTGACGTGATAGGCCGGTCAGCTTTCCTCGCTCGTTCCAAAGCTCGAGATTTTCAAGCATCGACGGCGTCAACTCAGAATGCTCGGCAACTAGCAAAGCAGCGTGGGGGAGCAAGGACGTAGTAGTGGGTAAGCCTAGTTCCTCTGCAACCAACCCTAAGTCGGCCGGATATAGAACGAACAGACTTTTCATCTCATTTCTCGTCAGGAATCCGTGGTGTTCGAATGTGGCGCAGGCATTCGCATAGTGGTCGGGATTGTCCCGACTGACCAGTTTCCTCGAGTTCCCAAGCACACGAATTTGTCCGGTAAGTGCGGCTCGTTTGCGGGACCTTCGCCGGCCCATTATTTCTGACGTCTTTTTTTGGGCCCACGCCTTTACGCATTCGAGCGCCTCCGGTATTTTGATGCTCAAAAATTTAAGTGCTTCCTCGTCGCTCAAACGCTCTGTGGGCAGAGCGCATAACAGGTTCTCTAAGGACTTTGGATTTCGATTGTCGCTGTCACTGTCCGGACCGGGGAATTGTCCAACGCAATATGCGAATAACCCGCTTCCTTCGAGAACACCTCGAACGAACTGTGTCCATTCGCGCGTCCAGTCATTGATAACCGTTGTTTGTCTGCAAGTCTCACTTCGTTTTTCTGTGTAGAAATCCCAAAACTTCTGCCAGAATGGACGCACGGTTTCTCGGTTACGAAGGCATTCCGTCGTTAGGTCAGGAAAGGTAGCCAACGCCTCTATGAACAGCGCCAACGCGCCAATTTTTTGACGCCGGCTACCCGACCAGTAATTGGCAATGATTTCGTAGAGCTTGCTGGCGAATGGCATCCCGTGCCGAATGGCTACTGAGTGCAACGGAAGCCAGCGTATGTGACCGCCGGCATCCTCAAGTGGCCAGCCGCGCCACAACAGTACTTGCTCATCATTGAGCTTGATTGCTTCAAATTTCTTCACCAGCGCTTTTATCGATGGAGTCGGCGCGAGTGACGATATTGTGATGTTGTGGAAAGCTCCTTCTTCGGGCCAAAGCTCTCTCCCGACTTCGATAGCAACCCGCGAATACAGGTAACGGGTCTGTGCAGGTAACTCGACGAACGTGGCGGAGTTGAGGGCGCCGATGAGGCGTAACCACACGACGGAGTTTTTGTGGTCTGGGAGATGGTCAGATATAGCATCTCCGGTTACCGCCAGATAGCAGGAGAACGTTGTCACCAAACGACTGCCGTATTCGCGATAGGACTTCTGGCGAAGGTTCTCACAAGTGCTCACGATTTTTTCACGCACGTGTCCCGGTAGGTCGCGCGGAAGGCGTTGCCCGAGCAGGGAAACATCGCGAATAATTGCTGGTGAGTGGATTTCCGCTTTCGTTTTCATGGCGTTTACATTCGGGACGCAATGTCCCTTTCTAACTTCGTCGCCTCCCCTCAGCCAGTTGATTCGCCAAATCGAAATCCAATCTAAAAAGATTTTAACTATTTAAAATTTAAGTTCGATAGCTAAAATTTTAGAGGTTTTCTCAAAAATCTAAAGGTGGTCAGTTGCAGGAACCAGCAGAGCAACGTTGTCAATTCGGAAGTGGAATACGGGTCCGCGATTATCGTATCTAGACTTAGGAATCCTTAGGTTTTGGCATACGGGCAGGGCACGAGTGCTACAGAGTCATGCACCGGAGCTTGTCGCAAAATTTTATCTAAAATAAATAATAACTATTGAATCCGTATGTCAATAATTATTATTAACTGTTTAACGGTGGGGGTTCATAGGTCGCTTCTAGAAGCGTTAGCGCTCTTTCGCGAGTGTCGGCGCAGCTTGCTAACTGGTGTTGTCAACATACGACGATTTGACGATTGTCAACGGACTTTTTCCGAGGGATGCGACTCGGCCGCCCGGCTGCAGCGATGAGCTGGCCATTTGATAAAGACGACCCAAAAAGCGAACCGTCCGGCTCATCGAGAAACAGCACACCCAGATGCGCCAGGGTGATTTCGCCGGGTTGCGGCGGATTGCGTCCGCCGACCAGCGCCGGTGCGCTCGACGAATGATGCGGCGCGCGAAATGGCCGTTGCCGCCATTGCGAGGGCGTAAAGCCGGCGCGGCTAGCGGACAGCAGTGCTGCCGAGCTGAGTGCCTCGTCGTCGGTCATGGGCGGGAGCAGGCCTGGCAGGCGAGCGGCGAGCATCGATTTGCCTGCGCCAGGCGGCCCGATCAGCAAGACGTGGTGTCCACCGGCTGCGGCGACTTCAAGCGCGCGGCGCGCGCCGCGCTGGCCGATCACGTCGGTCATGTCGGCAACGGCGGCGGGCGCGGTCTCGCTGAGGTCGGGCGCCGCTACGGGGTAGAGGCGAGCGTCGGGCGCTCCGGCCAAATGCGCGCACAGCGATGGCAGATCGGTGGCGCCATAAACATCGACACCCGGCACAAGCGCCGCCTCGGCCGCGCTCGCCGCGGGCAGATAAAGCTGCGGGGTAGATTGAGCGGACGTCACGGGCGTTGCCGGTGTGGCTGAAGTAACACCAGTAGAAACAGACACGCTCCCCAGTCCACCCTGAGAAGCACCGCTGCGGGCCGTCCCGCAGGCCATCGCGAAAGCCCCGCGCATCGGCCGTAACGCGCCCGTCAATGACAGTTCGCCGGCGAATTCGCGGTGCAGCAGGGACTCGGCTGGAATCTGCCCGCTCGCGGCCAGAATGCCTAAGGCGATCGGCAGATCGAAGCGGCCGGACTCTTTGGGCAAATCCGCAGGCGCGAGATTGACGGTGATGCGCCGCACGGGGAAATCGAAGCTGCAGTTCTGCAGCGCCGCGCGCACGCGCTCGCGGCTTTCGCGCACTTCCAGATCCGGAAGGCCGACGATCGAAAAAGAGGGTAATCCGTTCGCGAGGTGAACCTCGACGGTTACTTCGGGCGCGCGGCCAGAGGCCGGCGCGCGACTGCGCACCACGGCAAGCGACATGTTTTCTCCCGTCGGACGGCGCGCCGAGGCGCGCGCGAGTCCCCTAAAACGCTGATGACGTCACGGCTCGCTTGCCAGTGATGTGCAGCACTGCGCAGCTAAAGCGCTGCGAGCAAAGCTTCAGGGTGTAGGCGTTGTGACCGGCAGCTTCTGTTCGAGCTCGGCGACGCGGCGCTCCAGTTCCTCGAGGCGCGCACGGGTGCGCACCAGCACCTGAGTCTGCGTATCGAATTCCTCACGCGTGACCAGGTCGAGCTTGGAAAAGCCTTGCGACAGCATGGCTTTCACGTTGCGTTCGACATCTTTGGCCGGCGAGTTCTTGAACAGCTCGCTCATGCGGGCCTGAAAATCGTTAAAGACATCGTTCGGTTGTTTCATGGTGTTCCCCTTAATGCACAAAAAATGTGCATGTTTCGTTACGTCTGTGCTTTGTCACGTCGAATGGGCTGCCTTGGTGCATGACCTGTTGCCTGCTGCTGCCGCATGAGCCCGTTTGGTGCGCGCTCAAACGTTAAAAGCCTTCGAACACTCTAGCAACGATCCATACGCCGCGCCACCGTGCCCCGTCAACGTTGGCCATCCAGCCAGGGGCGCCTGCGCCCCTTTTGCAGCGTGCCCCAGGCGAAGTCTGACACAACATGGCATGCGAGTTGCTGTTACTGCCCCGCGCGCACTGCCGGGTGCTTTTTACCGGCAACGGAACGAGACCACGCGAACGGGTTACAGGTAAGCAAACAGGGTTACGCAACGGGTTACGCAACTTAGCGAGGGATGTCATGAAACTCATTACCGCAATCATCAAGCCGTTCAAGCTGGATGAGGCGCGCGAAGCCTTGTCGGCCATCGGCGTCTCAGGCATCACGGTGACGGAAGTGAAAGGCTTCGGTCGCCAGAAGGGCCACACGGAACTGTATCGGGGCGCTGAATACGTCGTCGATTTCCTGCCGAAGGTGAAGATCGAGGCTGCGGTCTCGGACGACATCGTCGACCAGGCGATCGAGGCGCTCGAACGCGCGGCACGCACCGGCAAGATCGGCGACGGCAAGATTTTTGTCACGCCGATCGAGCAGGTGATCCGGATTCGCACCGGGGAGACCGGCGCGGACGCTCTGTAAAACCACAAGATAGCGACACACGACACAGATAGCGACAAGAGGAAACGAAGATGCGCAAATTATTGATGTCCATGCTGATGGCCGGTTCGCTGCTCGCGGGCGGTATCGGCGCCGCCCTCGCGGACGACGCTTCCGCCCCCGCAGCCGCCTCGGCCGCTGCTTCCGATACGACGGCGAGCGCGCCGGCGCCTGACGCCTCGGCAGCGCCTGCTGCCGCCGCGGCTTCGGCACCGGCCGCTGATGCGTCCGCCGCACCGGCTGCCAGCGCCGCCGCCGCTGCGCCGGCCGCATCGGACGCCGCGCCTGCTGCACCGACCGCGCCGTTCTCGGTCGATTCGTCGAAGATCAATTCGGGCGACACCGCCTGGATGCTGACCTCCACCGCGCTCGTGCTGTTCATGACGATCCCGGGCCTGGCGCTGTTCTACGGCGGCATGGTCCGCAAGAAGAGCGTGCTCGCGATCCTGATGCAAAGCTTCGCAATCACCTGCCTCGTGTCGATCATCTGGGTGGTGGTGGGCTACAGCCTCGCCTTCACGCCGGGCAACTCGTTCATTGGCGGCTTCTCGCGCTTCTTCATGGCGGGCATGAACTACATCAAGGGCGACAAGGCCACGACGCTGACCGTCAGCCACCTCGCGCCGACGATCCCGGAAACGGTCTACGTCGTCTATCAGATGACGTTCGCGATCATCACCCCGGCGCTGATCACGGGTGCCTTTGCCGACCGCATGAAGTTCTCGGCGATGCTGGTGTTCATGACGCTGTGGTCGATCATCGTCTACTCGCCGATCGCGCACATGGTCTGGGAACCGACCGGCTGGCTGGCTAGCGCGGGCATCCTCGACTTCGCAGGCGGCACGGTGGTGCACATCAACGCCGGTATCGCCGCGCTGGTCTGCGCGCTGGTGCTCGGCAAGCGCGTCGGCTACGGCAAGGAAGCCATGGCGCCGCACAACCTGACGCTCACGCTGATCGGTGGCGCCATGCTGTGGGTCGGCTGGTTCGGTTTCAACGCGGGTTCGGCGGTGGCGGCAGACGGCCGTGCCGGTTTCGCGATGTTCGCAACCCAGGTGGCAACCGCAGCAGCAGCACTCGCATGGATGTTCGCTGAATGGGCCACCAAGGGTAAGCCGTCGGTACTCGGTATCGTGTCGGGCGCCGTGGCAGGTCTGGTGGCGATTACGCCGGCTTCGGGCTTCGTCGGTATGGCGGGTTCGCTGGTGATCGGCATCGCGGCAGGCGTGATCTGCTTCTGGTCGGCCACGTGGCTCAAGCACAAGCTCGGTTACGACGACTCGCTCGACGCGTTCGGCGTGCACTGCATCGGCGGTATCGTGGGTGCGCTGCTGACCGGCGTGTTCGCGGTCAAGGACATCGGCGGCGCGGACGGCAGCGTGATTCTGCAAGCCAAGGGCGTGCTGACGACGCTGGTCTACAGCGGCGTGGTGAGCTACATCCTGCTGAAGATCATCGACATGGTGATGGGCCTGCGCGTGACGGAAGAAGAGGAGCGCGAAGGTCTGGACGTGAGCCTGCACGGCGAACACGTGGAATAAGGATTCCCTCGCAAGTTCCAAGGCTTGCGAATCTCGAATCAAGCGCAGCGACTTTGGCCCGCCTTTATGGCGGGCTTTTTTCTTGCTGGCTATCTTGGTAACAGCAGTTTTCCCTGCCTATCATGGCGATAGCGAGAATGCATTCGCATTGGCTTGCGAATGGAGAAAGCGTCCCCAAATGGACAAAGCATTTGCTCTACAATCTTTTTTCTCCAGTCTGCGAGTGATCAATGGTTCCGCACCTAGTTACGGCGTTAAACGGCCCGCTGCTCGACCTCGAGCGGAAGATCCTCGACGCTACCCCCGCCATCGAACGCTGGTTCCGGCTCGAATGGCAGGAGCACACGCCGCCGTTCTACTGTTCGGTCGACCTGCGTAACGCGGGCTTCAAGCTCGCGCCGGTCGACACCAATCTGTTCCCCGGCGCATTCAACAATCTGCCGCAGGAAGTGCTGCCGCTCGCCGTGCAGGCCGCTATGGCGTCGATCGAAAAGATCTGCCCGGACGCGAAGAATCTGCTGGTGATCCCCGAGCGCCATACGCGCAATGCGTTTTATCTCGAGAACGTTGCCCGTCTGGCCGCGATCATGCGTCAGGCCGGCTTGAACGTGCGCTTCGGCACGCTCGACGAAAGCATCGTCGGGCCGGTCACGATCGCGCTGTCCGACGGCCAGAAGCTCGTGCTCGAACCGCTCGAGCGTTCGCAGCGGCGCCTCGGCCTGAAGAATTTCGACCCGTGTTCGATTCTGCTGAACAATGACCTGTCAGGCGGCATTCCGCCCGTGCTGGAAAATCTGCACGAGCAGTATCTGCTGCCGCCGCTACATGCCGGCTGGGCCGTTCGCCGCAAATCGACGCATTTCTCCTGCTATGACGACGTCGCGAAAAAGTTCGCGAAGATGGTCGAAATCGATCCGTGGATGATCAATCCGTACTTCGCGCATGTCGAAGGCGTCGATTTCCAGGAGCGCACGGGTGAGGAAGCGCTGGCGGATGCGATCGACGGTGTCTTGAAGAAGATCGCCAAGAAGTATCGCGAGTACGGGATCTCCGAGAAACCGTATGTCGTCATCAAGTCGGATGCGGGCACGTATGGCATGGGCGTGATGACCGTGCACGACGCGTCGGAAGTGGCCGCGCTCACCAAGCGCGAGCGCGCCAAGATGGCGGCCACCAAAGACGGCCTGGAAGTGCATGACGTGATCGTGCAGGAAGGGGTGTACACCTTCGAGCGGATCGGGGAAGAAGTCGCAGAGCCGGTCGTGTACATGATCGACCGCTACGTGGTGGGCGGCTTCTACCGCGTGCACGGCAGCCGCGAACGCGATCAGAATCTGAACGCGCCCGGCATGCATTTCGTGCCGCTCGGCTTCGAGCATACGGCGTTGCCGGATGCGCACGCCAAGCCCGGCGCGGCGGTGCCGAACCGCTTCTATATGTACGGCGTGGTGGCGCGGCTCGGGCTGCTGGCCGCATCGGTCGAACTGGAAAAGACCGATCCGGAAGCCATTCAGGTTTAAGTCTCGCGAGGTGGTCGATGGCGGCACGCGTGCCGCCATCGTCATTTTCAGCGACTATATTGACGATCAATGCCAAGCCCTAAGGGCGCACCGGAATCCTCATGGACATTCTTTTCATCGCCGATCCGCTCACGCAGTTCAAGATCTACAAAGACTCCACCTACGCAATGATGGCCGAAGCCGCGCGCCGTGGTCATACGCTCTATACCTGCGAGCCGAAGCATCTGGCGTGGACCGGCGGCGATGTCGAGGCGAACGTGCAGCGCTTTGCGATTACCGGCGACGTGACGGACCTGCATCGCGAGACCTGGTACGCCGCCGAAGCGGCCACGCCGAAGTCGCTGAAGCGTTTCAGCGCGGTCGTGATGCGCAAAGACCCGCCGTTCGACATGGAATATGTGACGTCGACGTGGTTGCTGGAAATGGCCGAGCGCGGCGGCGCGCGCATTTTCAACAAGCCGCAGGCGATTCGCGATCATTCGGAAAAGCTGGCGATCGGCGAGTTCGCGCAGTTCGTCACGCCGACGTTGGTGACGCGCGACGCCACCCGTTTGCGCGCCTTCCATGAAGAACATGGCGACGTGATCCTGAAGCCGCTCGACGGCATGGGCGGCATGGGTGTGTTCCGCGTGAAGGCCGACGGTATGAATCTCGGCTCGATCATCGAGATGCTGAGCCACGACGGCGCGCGCTCGGTGATGGCGCAAAAGTTCATCCCCGAGATCAAGGAGGGTGACAAGCGCATTCTGCTGATCGGCGGCGAAGCGGTGCCGTTTTCGCTCGCGCGGATTCCTCAGGGTAATGAAGTGCGCGGCAATCTTGCGGCGGGTGGACTGGGCGTGGCGCGCCCGCTCACCGAGCACGATCTCAAGATCGCCGAGACGCTCGCGCCGGTGCTCGCCGCGCGCGGGCTGCTGCTGGTCGGGCTCGATGCGATCGGCGACTGGCTCACCGAAGTAAACGTGACGAGCCCGACGTGTTTCCGCGAGATCATGGATCAGACCGGCTTCGACGTCGCCGCAATGTTCATCGACGCATTGGAGCGCGCGGCAGCTTGAGGCGCAGCCCTTGAATGGCCGGCATGGCCCCCAAACTGTGTAGTAAATCCGCATCAAGCAAAACACCGGCTTTGGCGTGAAAATGAGCCTGATACAATGCCCGCTCTCCCGCGCCAAGCCGACTGGAAGGTGTCTGTCAGGCGCCACTGGCATGGATTGCGGACTGTGAACGAGCTGTTTCCCGCCCCGCCGCGTACTGTAGTGATATCAGGCGCCGCGGGCCGCTCGTCAGGTGATGCGTTCCGGCCCTCACGACCCGCGGCCAGTCGAGGGCGCTTAGGAACCGGGCTTCGTCCCGGTCCACGGTTCGGGGCCGTTCTTTTGCAGTAAGGCTGACATGGCAGGCATTCTGATCATTGCGCACGCTCCGTTCGCCACCGCGTTGCGCGATTGTATTTCGCACATCTATGGTGGCTTGCCGGCTCGCATCGGCGTGATCGACGTATCGCCGGATTGTGATCCGGCACAGCAGGTCGCGTTCGCGCATTCGGAAATCGAGCGGCTCAAGGAAGAAAACGGCGCACTCGTGCTCACCGACATGTTCGGCGCCACACCGGCGAATATCGCCGGGCGGCTCGCTTCGGTGCCGAATGTCCGCGTGCTATGCGGCGTCAATCTGCCGATGCTGGTGCGCGCCGTCTGTTATCGCGCGACACCGCTCGATACGCTGGTCGACAAAGCGCTCGCCGGGGCCACCAAGGGCGTGCACGCAATCGGGCCCGCCACGCCGGCGCCGGTTGCGCCGCCCGCTGAGTCCGGCGACTGTTTGCCCGCTTTGCCGCCAGAGGCCGCCGCCGCTGACTGTTTGCCCGCGTTGCCGGCTGAGGCCGACCTGACGCAAAAAGCCGGGTCGACCGGGTTGTAAACGGATTTCACGGCTTTAAACGGTTGCGATCGGGTTGTGATCCGATCGCAGCTGGTTTGCAGTTTCACCTTTCACCACAACACTTACCCGCGCTTCGGACCATCACATGCTGCAACAGGAAACGACTATTGTGAACAAGCTGGGGCTGCACGCGCGCGCGTCGGCCAAGTTGACGCAACTTGCGGGCAACTACCAGGCGGAAATCTGGATGAGCCGCAATGGCCGCCGTATCAATGCCAAAAGCATCATGGGTGTGATGATGCTGGCCGCGGGGATAGGCAGCACGGTGCTGATCGAAACGGAAGGCGCCGACGAAAAAGACGCGATGGACGCATTGTTGAAACTGATTGCCGATAAATTTGGCGAGGGTCAGTGAATTCGCGCATTCCGCTTGTCTGAAGCAAAATGCCGCGGCTGTCCGCGGCATTTTTTTTAGCGCGCGACAATTGGCGCATGAGCGCTGGGAGAGCACGTAAGCCGACCGGGCCGACGGTGTACGGAGGTGCATATTGCTCGCGCGCAAAGTGGATGAAGGCGCATTGTTGTGGTCGATTACGGTATTTCGTGCTGCGCTGCACACAGCCCTAACGTATCGACAAAGGGTTCGGAATTTATAATGGCGAAGAGTGTCTGAGAGCATTGCAGCGGTTTGCCGCGGCATCACACAACTAGAGGAGGTGCGCGTGTCCTTCACGCTGCATGGAATTCCCGTGTCACGCGGTATCGCCATCGGGCGGGCTTATCTGATCGCCCCGGCTGCACTTGACGTAGACCACTATCTGATCGAACCCGCCCAGATCGAGGGCGAGATCGAGCGCTTTCGCACGGCCCAGCAACATGTGCATCACGAGCTCGACACGCTGCGCGCCGATCTCGCGGCAGACGCGCCGAGCGAAATGGGCGCGTTCATCAACGTTCATTCAATGATCCTGAACGATGCGATGCTCGTGCAGGAAACCATCGACCTGATTCGCACACGCCGTTACAACGTGGAGTGGGCGCTGACCGAACAGCTCGAGCGCCTGTCGCGCCATTTCGACGATATCGAAGACGAATACCTGCGCGAACGCAAAGCCGATATCGAGCAGGTGGTGGAGCGCGTGCTGAAGGCGCTCGCGGGTGCTTCCGGAGCCCTGGTGGACGGCGTGCACGGTACCTGCGACGAGATGATCGTGGTCGCGCACGACATCGCGCCGGCCGACATGATGCAATTCAAGACGCAAACGTTTCAGGGTTTCGTCACCGATCTTGGCGGACGGACTTCACATACGGCGATTGTTGCGCGCAGCCTCGGCATTCCGGCCGCGGTCGGTGTGCAGCATGCGAGCGCGCTAATCCGGCAGGACGACCTGATCATTGTCGACGGCGATCATGGCATTGTGATCGTCGATCCGGCGCCGATCGTGCTGGAAGAATACTCGTACCGTCAGAGCGAAAAAGCGCTGGAGCAGCGCAAGCTGCAGCGGCTGAAGTTTTCGCCCACGCAAACGCTCTGCGGCACCCGCATCGAACTGTGCGCGAATATCGAGTTGCCGGAAGACGCGCGCGCGGCGGTCGATTCGGGCGCGACCGGTGTGGGCTTGTTCCGCACTGAGTTCCTGTTCATGAATCACAAGCACCAGTTGCCGGAAGAGGAGGAGCAGTTTGCGGCCTATCGTCGCGCGGTCGAGTTGATGAACGGCTTGCCGGTGACGATCCGTACGATCGACGTCGGCGCCGACAAGCCGCTCGATTCGATGAGTGGTGGCGACGGCTACGAAACCGCACCGAACCCCGCCTTGGGGCTGAGAGCGATTCGCTGGAGCCTCTCGGAGCCGCAGATGTTCCTGACGCAACTGCGCGCGATTCTCCGCGCGTCGGCGTTCGGCAAGGTGAAGATTCTGATTCCCATGCTCGCGCATGCGCAGGAGATCGATCAGACGCTCGATCTGATTCGCGAGGCGAAGCGTCAGCTGGACGATGCTGGCATTGCTTACGATCCGAACGTGCAGGTCGGCGCGATGATCGAGATTCCGGCCGCCGCGATTGCGTTGCCGCTGTTTCTCAAGCGGCTCGATTTCCTGTCGATCGGCACCAACGATCTGATCCAGTACACGCTGGCGATCGATCGCGCGGATAACTCGGTCGCGCATCTGTACGACCCGTTGCATCCGGCGGTGCTGCATCTGATCGCCTTCACGCTGCGCGAGGCGAAACGGGCGGGTGTGCCGGTGTCGGTATGCGGCGAGATGGCGGGCGATCCGGCGTTGACGCGTCTGTTGCTCGGCATGGGGCTCACCGAGTTTTCGATGCATCCGAGCCAGTTGCTGGTGGTCAAGCAGGAAGTTCTGCGCTCGCATCTGAAGACGCTCGAGAAGCCGGTGGCCGACGTGTTGGCTTCGTTCGAACCGGAAGAAGTGCAGGCGGCGCTCAAGCGTGTGGTGTTGGCTTGAAAACTGAAAGCCCGGATCGGGTTTAAATGAATGAGAAACGCCGCACATGTGCGGCGTTTCTCATTCAGCGTTTTGCTCCAGCGTCCAACTCAGGCTCAGCCCCGATGCCGTTGCCCGCATACCGGGCAATCCGGCTGACGCGCAATGCGCATCGTGTTCCATTCCATGCGCAGCGAATCGAGCATCGTGAGCCGCCCCGTTAGCGGCGTTCCGATTCCGCCGATCACTTTTAGCGCTTCAGCCGCTTGCATCGAACCGATGATGCCGACCGTAGGCGCGAACACGCCCATCGTCGAACACGCGATTTCCTCGAACGGTTGATCTTCCGGGAACACGCACGCGTAGCAGGGCGACGCTGCGTCACGAAAATCGAAGGTGCTGATCTGGCCGTCAAAACGCAAGGCCGCGCCAGAGACCAGCGGCACACCATGCTTCACGCAGGCGCGGTTGATCGCGTGGCGTGTCGCGAAGTTATCCGTGCAATCGAGAACGACCGTGGCATGCGGTACCTCGCGATCGAGCCATGCATCGTCGACACGTTCGGCGACCGCATTCACCACCACCTCGGGGTTGATCTGGGCGATCGCATCGCGCCCGGACTCCACCTTCTTGCGCCCGACCGACGCGCTCACATGCAAAATCTGCCGCTGCAGATTGGTCAGGTCGACCGTATCCGCATCGACCAGCGTCAGACGGCCGACGCCCGCCGCCGCCAGATACATGGCTGCCGGCGAACCCAAGCCACCCGCGCCGACGATGATCGCGTGCGCGTCGATAAAGCGCTGCTGCGCCTCGATGCCGATTTCGTCGACGAGGATGTGGCGGGAATAGCGGAGGAGTTGATCGTCGTTCATGGCGGGGCGCGTGGAGTGTCGCGCTATGAGATGCAGGACCGGTGGCCTGCCATGCGCGGTTTCGTTATTTTAATCGCGCGAGGGAGCGGGTGTTCCTGCTGGTACCGGGTATAGCAATGTAGACCGCGGCGTGTACTGCGCCGTGCCTTCGCAGCCTGTTCGGCTGCGAAGGCAGTGGTTTAAACAAGAGACCGGGGCG